>NZ_JBHULK010000004.1:0-304479 GCF_042684345.1 Gelatiniphilus marinus
TGCAAAATGGCGTATAGCTGCCTGTTCTGCGGCGTTTTCACGCCGTAGTGCAGGCAGCGCAGCTGCGCGGGACGTTCGGCGGTATGTGCCCGATAGGGCTAAATGCCGCCGAACGGTCTTGTATATGAAAAGTAGCGGATTGAAATGCACTAACTTTTCGGATTATTACTGACCTCTAATTTATTAATTTTCTTTTGTTTAAGCACTTAAACCGCTATTTTTTATATACGTTGTTGTAAGTAGTGCTTTTTTTATTCAGTTTGGTTTTCAGAAGTTTCTTATTTAGTTTAAATGTGAGCGTTGGCAAGACATACTCTTTTGCAATTTTTGGTGTAGCGTTGGCTTGAGCGAATTGCAAATGTGTATGGCTTATGCGGTGGCTTCTTCCACAATGTTTATTTCTTCTTCTGTCAATCCGTATAATTCATAAACGTTTTTATCAATTTCATTGTCTCTATTTTCAATTTCACTTATTAATGCTCTAATTTCTGCTTGTTCATTAGTGAAATATTCCATCCATTCAGCTTCTTCCTTTAGGCTTAACTGAATTTTATACTTTTTAAGTTCTTTCAAAAGTGTACCAAAGTCATATTGATACCAACTTTGTACTTTTTTCGAAAGCTTTTCAAGTGAATATTTATTTTTCAGAAGCTTTTGGAAAGACAAACTACGTTGAACTATATTCTTGTTTTCTTTGATAATGAAATCAACATTTGAAATAATTTTCTGCTGAATATCAGAGTTTTTCCATTTTGGAACAGGAATAGAGTCAAGATTAGTTTTTGTTACAGTAATTGTATAACTAGCATCAAGTGAATAATTTCTCCTATAAAAGTGGTCAATAAGTCTTGAATTAAGAATGCCTAATAAAAATTTTAAATTGTAGTTATCTTCCTTAAGAACAAGATTGTTTACTGAATTAAACGTGTAATATTTCTCATCATCAAATGAACAAATTAACCTAGAAGAAACTCTCTGTATTAATATTTTATCAGAAAGAAATGTTTCTTCTTTCCTTGGACGATGTAATACTTCTTTGTCATAATTAATATAAGCATTTGGCCAAATAAATCCATATCTGAATAAGTCAGGTGCTTCTAATAATTTTTTGTAATTCTCTGTTAATTTCTGATTAGAGATGTAATTGTTTTTACCCGATTTTGTTGCAATACCATTTCTTACGTCTATAAAACTTCCTAAAAGCGGATTGTTTTTACGCATTTTCTTAAATATGTTCCTATCCAAATTTGAACTTCCATAGAGAAATCTATTTTCAGGTGTTTCGTTAAAACCATCTTGATTTTCTGAATATTTTTCAAAAATTTGAATGCTTTGATGCTTGTAGAAATTTACAATATTTTGCGTATCAAATCTTTTTCTTACGATTAATGTTATTGTTTCTGCTGTAACATTATCAAATACTCCAATTCCGTAAATGCTGATACTTTGAATAAGTAATTGGTTTATAAGGTATCTCCTGATTTCGCCATAAGTACTGGTTCTAATAAATGTTTCTGGTGTAATAAAACCTAGAAAGCCATTGGCCTTTAAAAGTTTGTCTGTGGATAGTTCTAAAAAGACACTATATAGATTAATTTTTCCGCTATTATGATTGTAATTTGTCCATATATAATCATTGAAGTTTTGGAAATGTTCATTGCCTCTAGTGAAAACATAAGGTGGATTTCCAATAATTACATCAAAACCACCTTTTGCAAAAACTTCTGGAAATTCGTTTTGCCAATTAAAAGCCTTACCTCCTGCAACATTTGTGTCGTCAATTAAACTGTTACCACATTTTATATTGTTGTTTAAAGAAGTTAGTTTTCTGCCTTTTTGTGCAGTTCTTAACCAAAGCGAGAGTTTAGCGATTTCAACGCTTTCCTCGTTAATATCTACACCATAAATATTATTTTCTAAAATTGCGTTTTCCACTTCGCTCAATACCATTGCATCTCCAAACAATTTGGCTTGTAACTCGTCAATGTATTGATGTTCCGCAATTAAAAATTCCAACGCTTGGTTTAAAAAAGCACCACTACCACAAGCTGGGTCGCAAATGGTAATTTGCAATAACCATTTTCTGTAATCATCTAATTTTTGAGTTAGCTTTTTTAAGGTCGCTTTTTGTCTTCCCTTACGTTCTTTTTCGTATTCAGATTCTTGAATATCGAGTTCGATTTTCTTTTCCTCGCAAAGTTTGCCAACTGTATTATCTACAATGTATTTGGTAATATATTTTGGTGTGTAAAAAACACCGTCTTTTTTACGCTTGGTTTTGCTTTGTTCGGTTTTAACTCCTTGTATTTCTGCTTGAATTTCGTCAATGTCGTTTAACGAATGTTCAAAGATGTGCCCAAGTATGTTTACGCTTACTTCACTTTCAAAATCGTAGTTACTTAAATTTATCGTGTGTTTATGCAGTAAATCGTCATTGATTTTGATGTTGTCTAAAATATCGTCTGGCGCAAAAAGTCCACCATTGTAGGCAAAAATATCGTGTTGTTGTCCTTTGTGTCCTGTGTTCATATAACCGAAATATTTTTTAAATCGGTCGTACAAAGGGAAATACTCGTCATATTTATCACGTAAATCAGTCCACTGGTTTACTATAGAACGAATTGAATTTGGTGGAAGTAATAATCTATCTTCTGCAAAAAAGATAAATAGAAAACGGTCGAGTAATTTCTGCGTTTTCTTGAATAACGTTAACTTATCGTATTCAGGATTTTCTTTTTGAATGGCATCAAAAATCTCGTTTCTAAATGAGGCGTAATCTTTGTATAATTTTTTGGTTACGTTTTCTTCCTGCGTTAAAGATTCGTCTTTAATCTTTTTCGGAATGTCTTTTAAAAGATATTCTGATGAAAGGCAAAGCCAAAGAATGTCAAAACGTTCTTTTGAAAGCTGAAATAAATTAAATTCCTCAAAGTCAACTGCGTTGTCAATGTAAAAACGCAACTTCTCAAAGTTTGAAGTAATGACATAATTACAACCTGGTTGGTTGTTTTTATATCCAAATGCTTGGGTTTCTACTTTGCTTAAATCAGTTGTATTTGTTCCTTTTAATTCAATTACTGCAAGTGCTTTTTCGCCTTTTAGAATTGCTCCATCTGTTTTTTTAGAACCTTTAATGTTTTTTAATTCTGTGGTCAGATTAAAGTTAGGCGTTGGGTTTTTCGTGTAGCCCAAAACATTCACAAAAAGGTCAATCAAAAATTCGCCTTGATATTGTTCCTCTTTGGAATTTCGTATGTTTTCTTGAATGGTCGGATTATGGAAATGGTTTGTAAATCGCTCGTAAGCTTGATTGACTTTTTCGGACTCCAATCCTTTTAAATATTTGTTTAGAACAGAGTTCTGAAATAAGCTCATAAAATTTTAATCTTTTTTCTCAAATTTAATATTATTCCGAGCGTTGGCAAGAAACAGCTCTTTTATTTTTTTCAGCGTTGGCTTTTCGCATTGGCAAAAAAAATAAATGTGCTGTTTGAGCGTTGGCTTTTTTAGTTCAAATGTTCAATTTTTGCACGATTTTCGCATTACTTACAACGGTCAAGTATAAGCGTAGTGCGGGATTTCGGAGCAATTCACTGTCCGCCCACCACAAAGTTTCTTAGGAGCAAAAATGCTCAAATTTAGCAGTTCAGCCCGCATTACGCTTATACAATGTTGGCGGTAGTTTTTTTTATTCAATTCTCCTTAATACCCCCTTTAATTTTGCTTCAACTCCAAGATTATCAAAAAGTTTTTCAGTCAATGTTAATGTCTTCTTGAAAGCTGTTTTAATATCTGTCGGATCTAATTCTGATGTTGTCTGCTGAAATAACGAATACCAATCTGGGTCTATGTCTTTTTCCAAGCTTTTTGTTGGACTTTCCCAATGTTTGGTTTGGTATGTTTCAATTCTTATTAACCAAAGTAAATATTTTTGAACATTTGATAAGCTTTGGTAAGCGTGAGCAAATTCCTGTCGTTTAATTAAGTTGCTTGTTGTAAGTAAAACATTCAACAATGATTGGCTCAACCACAGGATATTTTCATTTGTTGTTCGATCAGGTACTTTAGTTTTTATTTCTTTGAGCGTGTTAGTCAATAAATCTTCTTTATCTACTAAAATCATCTTGTCAAAGTCGCTAAACTCTACCAAACCGTCCCACGATTTGATAACTTCCATTTGGTCGTTTGTCAAAAAATGAAACTCCCCCCTTATCATATTTTCAAAAATGGCAACTTCACTTCCATACTCGTTGATAAAATATAATGCCAAAGGATGAATTTGGCTTACCCAATTTTCAGCGGAAAAATTTTCTTTATCCTTCAAGAAGATGTAGAATTCAATATCTGAATATTTGTCCCCTTCATTTTTGGTAAATGACCCGTACATAAATACGGCAGAAATATTTTTATCATTTTGAGCTATTGACTTTGTTTTGTCAATCATTTGTAACTGTGTCATTTTCTAATTTTTTAATATTAACAATCGCCCTTTCTACTTTGCGTATTAAAGGATATTTCAATTCTTATTCTATCTTACAGTTACTTATAGCTTCATTTTCTTGAATGTTTTTCGTTGTTAATTGTTTCTTCAAATTACCGCCAACGTCCCGCGCAGCTATGCGCTGTTTTGCAAAGTGAAAAGTAGTGAAACGTTTTCACTTTGCAAAACAGCGCATAGCTGCCTGTTCTGCGGCGTTTTCACGCCGTAGTGCAGGCAGCGCAGCTGCGCGGGACGTTCGGCGGTATGTGCCCGATAGGGCTAAATGCCGCCGAACGGTTGGGCTATGAGCAGTTGGGGATTTAAAGCCCTAACTTTTCTGTTTAGCACAGACCTTTGTTTTATGTTTATACTTTCGTTTTATCACTTTCGCCCCAATTGCTTATAGCCGTTGTTGGCTGTTCGTTGTTTGTTTTTTAGAGTCCAAAATAATAATCTCTCATTTTATTTGCCATTAACTTTCTACGTTGCATTAAAAAGTCTTGATAATCGTCTATTGTCATTTCCATAATTTCCTTTGGAACGCAGTTTTGTTTTAAGTTGTCTAAAAGTTCTTGTTCAGTTGATATTCCGCTTACTTGTTTATTGTCATCAATCATTTGTGTTTTTATCAAGTCAAAATATTCCTTCGGTGGTTTGTTTCCAACTTTTATGTTGATTTCCGATTGCATATAAACGTAGTTGGCAATTTGGTTATATTTTCCTCTATCAAGTCCATTTTTCTTTAAATAATCTTTTGGGAAAAGATGATGAATGTCTCCACGAAGTGAAATAAGGTCGCCAATCAAGACGTCTTTTGATAAAAATCCTCTGTCGTTCGCTTTAACTTGTGAAGAAAGAAAAACGTGAAAATATGGACTGCTCGCAACTGATGTGTCTAAACTTTGTGGAAGTGAAGCGTTCCAATAAGCGTCCGAAAGTTCCGCTTCTTCGCGTTCTTCTAAAATTTCATTGAAAGGTTTCTTTGAAATTTGTTTAATGTCAAAGTCAAAAGTACTTTCTGGTGAACCTGAGTATCTTCCTGTAAGAATGGAATATACAAACCAACGTCTGACATAAGTTTCAATATCAACCGAATTTACTCCAAGGTCTTTTAACTTTAAGTAAATGATGTACGCAAAATTTATTGCATTTTTAGAACGAATAAGTTTTGGTGAAATAAATCCTGCCGATTTAATTATCATTAAAAACCTTTTGAAATTGGTTTCATTGATGAAATTTTCTACGCCAATTTTTAGGGTTTCAAAAGATTTTTGAGCGATTTCTGCCTCATAAGTTCTTGTTTCAAAATTTCTACCCGAAAGTAAGCTAACCAAGTCTGAAAGTCGTCCTCTGTTAAATTGCGAAGTGAACGCAACACGAATTAAATCTGTATAATCAGGGTCGTAAAGGTCTTCGTTTTCAGTTTTTAGCCATTGCATTTTTTGAAAGTAATTTGACTTTGCAAATTCCTTGTCATTATCTACAATATGCTTATAAAAGTCGGGTGCTATGGTTAGATGACAAAAATAATCAATTGCTTTCCTTAAATCGTTACCGCCATTTTCTGTATCGGCTGCAATTTTGCTCATTGCAAAATCGGCTTGACTTAAAACGACACCTTTTGAATTGATACGAATAAAGATTTCTGTAACCGTTTCAATGTCCAAATCGGAAGTCAATTCAATCATTCCGATTGGTTTTTTAACAATTCCGATGAGTTGAGAAAATGATTTTTCAATTAAATCTTCATCAATTTCGGGATTTAATGCAGAATAATCACGAACTAATTTTAGCAAACTAATTTTGCCCGAAAATGCATCTGTAATATCGTGAAGCCAAGTTTTGTCTTTTAAAATTGCGGGGTTTTGAACTTCAAAACGTTCTTCAATAGGATTGAAGGCAATTTTTATTTTTACTCTTTGATACGTTTTATTGATAACGTATTGACCAAGAATTGCAGCAGTAAGAGCTGTAACACGTTGTTGTCCATCAATAAGCACCTTTTTTCCTTCGCTTAAACTTCCGTCTTTGAGTTTTACATTTGGATTTCGCCACGCAATAATGTAACCGACTGGATAGCCTTGATAAAGACTGTCCATTAAATCACGAACTTTTGAATTGTTCCAAACAAATGGTCTTTGAATTTCTGGGATTGCAATTTCGCCTGAATTTACCCAAGCTAAAATCGTTTCTATCAGATGTTGGTTTACTGAATATTTTTGCATTAATTTTTTTCTATTTCTTATGTGGTTATTCTTTTGGTAACGGTTTTTCTACAATGACAGCCAACGGTGAAGTATAAGCGAAGTGCGGGATTACGAAGCCGACACTTTCAACTTTACCGAAATGTTTGTTAAAATTCAATTCGTTTAATTTTAGCACTTTCGCCCGCATTTTGCTTATACAATGTTGTGAGCTGGCTTTATTTTCATTTCCATTATTGGTAAAAATCTATTCTCGATTGAAGTCTCTAACTTTCCAATTATTTTAAATCCAATCTTTTCATAAAATTTTTCGGCATTCGGGTCAGAGTCTAAAATGATTCTTTCAAACTTTGTTTTTCGAATTCGTTGCAGAAAATCAGTCATTAGTGTTTTTCCAATTCCACATCCAATGAATTTAGGGTCAACAAACAAGTTCTCTAATTTTACGTCTGTATCGTTGCTTTTAAAGAAAGAATAATATCCAATTATATTGTTATCCTCGGTCAATTTGTAAACTTCATTTTCAAGAATGTATGATTCAGATATAGTTAAATCCTTTCTCCATTCTTCAATTTGTTCTGCACTATAATCCCAATAAGACTTTGACCGAATAGTTAATTCAGTTAAATCTTTTGCATCTTTAATAATTGCTTTCTCTATTTTCATTTCTCAGCTTGCTCACAACGTCCCGCGCAGCTATGCGCTGTTTTGCAAAGTGAAAAGTAGTGAAACGTTTTCACTTTGCAAAATGGCGTATAGCTGCCTGTTCTGCGGCGTTTTCACGCCGTAGTGCAGGCAGCGCAGCTGCGCGGGACGTTCGGCGGTATGTGCCCGATAGGGCTAAATGCCGCCGAACGGTCTCGGCTATGAGTAGTGCGGGATTTGAAAGCTGCAAGTTTCAAATCGGCACGGAACAGAGCGAACCGTTTTTATATTTTGTAAATTATCTATCATAAATATACTAACTGTGAGCGACTTGACAAACGAAAATTTCGGTTTAGCACTTCGGTCCGCATTACTTATAGCCCGTGTTAGCAGCAGGTATTTTTATTCTACCGCTATATAAATTTCAACTTCTGAATTTTCTCCTTTTTGAGAATTTTCTCCATAAACCTCAAAATCATACGTGTATTTTCTATTCAGTTCTTTATCTTTTTGCCAGATGTCAATCCAAGTCTCCACAACTGCATTTGGCATTTCTCCTTTAGCCACAAATTTTTCAAAATTTTCGGATGGAAACTCACGTCCAATAAGCCCGTTTGGTATTTCGTTAAGCGTTGAAACTGGAATTCCAATTATTGTTGTGTAATCTTCTGTATAATCGTTTTTGTAATCCGTGTAAATTGAAATTATTTCGTTTGAAATTTTATTTGATACTTTTTCTAAAACATTTTCAGAGTAAAATCGTCCCCAAAGTTGTTCTAAATCTTTTTGTGATTTATTGTCTTTATTTGTAGTTCGAGTGGTAATTCCAATGATTTTAAATCCGTTTCTCATTTTTTTATTTTGTCGACTGTTATAATTCTGAATGTGTTAGAGTTTACAGTGATTTTTATGTTTTTTTCCAAATTTGAAATGTAAAAATTCTTCCCGATTTTTTCAAAGTTGGTAATTTCCGTTTCTTCGATTGTCTTAAAAATCAATTTCTCAATTTTGACGTTTGAAAAGTTGCTTTTCAGTTTTTTATTTATTCGACCGTAAACTAATTCAGTGTAGCAAATATTCTTTAAAATTTCAGTTTTATCAAAATTCATTTTTGTTGATTATTCAAATTTGCCGGAATTTCTGTCTTACTTGCTGCTAACGGTCTCGGCTATGAGTAGTGCGGGATTTGAAAGCTGCAAGTTTCAAATCGTGCACGGAACAGAGCGAACCGTTTTTATATTTTGTAAATTTTCAGTCATAAATATACTAACTGTGAGCGACTTGACAAATGAAAATTTCGGCATTGCACTTTAACCCGCATTACTTATAGCCCGTGTTGTGTGCAGTTTTTATTTTGTTCCAACTATTTTTATTTCTTCTCCGCATACTTGAATTACTTCCGTGTTGCTTATTGGAAGCAAATCAATTTTATCTTTGTAATCAACTATAATTTCTTCGACCGATTTTTTAAAGGGTTCGTTCGTGTGATGTGGCAAAGGGTAAAAATTCACAACGTTCAAAGCATTGTAATCAGTTAGATTTTTAGCTTTTGTTTTGTCGTCCATTTTCTCAACATATTTTATGTTTCTTGACAAGATTATCGAACCAGCCGAAGCTCCAATGTACGGTTTTCCTTTTTTTATTTCTTCAATAATGATTTTGTCAGTCCCAGATATTTTTAATTCTTGAAGCAGATAAAACGTGTTTCCTCCTGAAACATAGATGAAATCGTTTTTTCTGATTATTTCTTCAATTTGATTTTTTGCAACATTAGAAATGTCTAGTATTTCAATTATAAGTCCTAGTTTTTCAAATGCTTTTCTGTCATTCTCAACATAAGCTTTATATTCTTCAGGAATACTAGCTGTTGGGATAAATGTTATTTTCTTGTTTTCTAATTTTTCTCCAATAAATGATTCCAAAAATTCAGAAACATCTACAAATGATGAAGAAAGAAAAAGTTTTGTCATTTTTTATTTAGCTTTTTTTTAATTGCACACAACGGTCTCGGCTATGAGTAGTTGCGTGGTTTAGCACTTAACTTTGCAAGTACACACCAAACTGAAAATCCGCGAGGATTTTCAGAAGTAGGCGAGAACAAGCAATTACTTATAGCCATTGTTAGCACCAGTATTTTATTTATTCAGTTCTATTAGTTTCCACTCACCATTCGGTTCTTTTGTCAGGTAAACTCCAACATTTAAATCCTTTTCATTTCCGATAACTTTTATGCTCAATTGAGCTTCTCCATATCCATTTGAAATATTGACACTACCTGTAGGCATCATTCCATAATCCTTTATTCCGCCAATTTCTGATATGATTTCTTCATTTTGTTCAATTTCTGAAATAGCAACTTTGTAAGCATCTGAATTTTTCATCGCTGAACCAGCAAATAAGAATGTAAATGCGAAAAAGGCAATTCCAATTCCAACCAATGCTAAAACTCTCGGAAGTTTTGTCGGCTTGTTAGGATTCTTTACCACAATTGCTTTTGCAGTTTTATCTCCAAGTCTTTTTTTCTCTTGACTTGAAGCAAGAACTATAAATTCTATTGGCCAAATTATTAGAAATAGATTTCGAATAATTAATTTGCCTATTGAAGGAACTTCATTCGGATTGTTTTCATCTCTAACCATAATTCCCATAACCCATTTTCCTGGACTAATACCTTTTATTGAATCTTTAGCAAAGTATATGAGAAACCCAATTAACATTGTTGGCAACATTTTACTTGTTAGATTGCTGAAATTATTTTCGTCCATAAAATCTGTTCCAAGTGATAAGAATACAATTCCTACTATCAGGAAAGTAAATGTAAAATGGTCAATTAAAAATGCTGCTATTCGTCTTTTTCTACTTGATAAAGTATACTCTTTTTCTAAATTTTCGTTCATTAGTTGATGGTTGGTTTATATTGGTGCTAACGGTTTGGCTATGGTTTCGTTGCGTGAAAATCCGCGAGGATTTTCCGCCGTAAACCGAAGATAGCAAATTTGCGAGGACTTTCCGAGAGGAAAGTCAGAAGCAATGAACTATAGCCAGTGTTGGGCATAGTATTTTTTTAATTATCGTTTAATTCCAATTTCATTTTATAAGTTTTCAGTCCAATTCTGTCAGTTGTCTTAATAGCATTTCTTAAACTCTCATCCATTTCTCCAGCTATAATAAAGCCTTTGATTTCTCTTTCTGGAAATTTGTTCATTAATAAGCCAATATACATTGAAATTTGACCAAAAACTTTATAATTAGCTATTCCTGATTTTAGTTCGATTACTAATAAATCTCCATTATGTTTTTCAAGAAGTAAGTCAATTCTTTTTCCGCCAATTAGATATTCAACGCCCTCATTGTTTTCTCCGATGATTTTATATTCAGGAAACAATTCATTGATTTGAGAAACCATTGAGTTCTTTAAATCCTTTTCGTAACTAAAATTTGTCCAAGTTTCGATATTGTCAATTTCTTCCTCAAGTGATTGTTTGATGTCAAAAGATTTAGAAGAAGTCTCACTTGGTTCAAAGTTTGAACTTTTGTAAGTCATATATAATTTCGCAGCTTGTTTTAAAGTTGCTGAACCTGTTCTTACATCTCCATTTATTGGAATCTTATGTTTAGGTTCTAATCCGTTTCTTTGGTCTTCTGTCGAATAGCTTAACCTTTCTAAAAGTGAAATTCCGTTGTCTTTTGCATAATGTTCGTCTAAATCTCCTTCATAATTTTCTACTGTTCTACAGTTTGAAATTCGACTTTGTATAGTTCTGAAGTCACTTCCATTTTCCTCGTCTAACCAAATCTTAAATTCTTGTAAATTCATTCTTGCGTTATGTTTGTCAATATTATGCCCAACGGTTAGTATATGGAAAGTAGGCGATTTCGAAGCTCAAAATATTTTGATATGCACTAAGTTTGATACGAGCCAAAAACCTTTAATTTAGCACTAATTCGCCTATTTTTTATATACATTGTTATCTGTTTTGTTTCCTTTCGTTACTGTTCATTTTCAATTTTAAAGTACGTTTTCACAAACTCTGAAATTCGATTATGTCTTTCTGTAATTTCGGTTTCCGTCCATTGAGTTTTTTCCCTAATCTCCGTGTAACTTGAAAGTGCAGTATCTTGGAATAATTCGCTTTTTTTCTCAAACGACTTGTTTCCAAATTTGCTGTTTTGACTTTGTGTCAATAGTGCTAAATTACCTGCAAGTTGTAAAAAGTTCTTTCTAAATTCTTCCGTATATTCTATGTCTGCTGGGTTTTGCGGTGTTATATGTTCAATTGTGTAACTATTATAAAGATCCTTGTCCAATAACGCACCTGAACGATTTTTAATTCTTAAACTGTTTTCGTATTGCCACAAAACAAACTTGATTGTATTACGATTGTAATGCCATTTTTCATTGTCAAAGTAGTTTGGGATAATATTTCTAAATCTTTCTCCGTCATTCCAATACCATTTAAAGCCAGTTTCAGTTACACTTTTAATATCTTGATATAAATTGTCAATATTATAAATGTCTTTTGGGTTAAAATATCTTTTTGCGAAGTTTGGCAAATAATCTGTTCGGTAGTCGCCAAGTTTAAGTTTGAAACACAGAACTTCTAATAATTTTAAAATTTTCTTGAAGCTATCACCTGATACTTCGCCTTTGTAAAAAAGTGTCAATAAAACCAATTTCCAATTTGCTTCGTTACCTACAAAAAATAGATTCGTAATATTTGATTGGTTTTTGTTGCTCACAATACTTTTTGCACTATGCGTTAATTCAACAAAGTTTTCAAAAAACAATTTAATCCATTGAGATTTATTCTCTAATTTGTTAAGCTTTTCTTTTATGGCTTCAATGTTACCGCCAATGTTGAAAAACAAATTGCAATAATTATCTAAAAGCTCGTTTTCTGTGAAATAGCCTTCAACTGCTTCAATGTATCTGTACGTTTTTGAAATTATGCTTTGAATTTCTGCAATGTCATTATTCGCTTGATTATTGTCTGAACTTTGAATGTAAATCTGGTGCATTAAGTATGCCTTGATAACTTCAAATCTTGAAAGTTCTTTTCCCCGATTATTTTGGTATTCAAAAACTTGCGTTGCTTCAACCTTATTAGAAATATAAAAAGTGCTAATTACCGCATTTTCTAATGTTTGTTGAATTAAGTCTAGATTTTCTTTTTCTAGTTTAGACAACTCTGTTTCAAAGAAATTAAAGGCTTCTATAATTCGTTTTTGAGAAATGGTTTCTGTGTCGTCAATGGCAGAAATTAAATGCTTTTGAGTAACCTTTTTAAAAATTACTTGGTCGTCATCAATAGTTTTGAAAACATCTGTCAAATAAGTTTGTCTTATTTGTTCAACATTTTCTCCTTTTAGGATTTTGATTTTGGCAAGTGCTGAAAGAAACAGAATTGTTGTTGTAAGTCTTTGTTGTCCGTCAATTATAAAAAGAGTGTTCCCATCTTTTTCAAAAAGGATTTGTCCCAAATAATATTTTTTCCCTTTTTGTTCTATAAGGTCTTCCAGAAATTGAGAACATTGTTTATCTCCCCAACTAAACGCACGTTGATAAGCTGGAATTCGAACATTCTCTGAATTTTTGAAAAGCTGTTGTATGCTTTCTGCGGTTTTGTTTTGTGTTTCGTTCATTTCTTTAACTACGCCTTTTAGTTTTTTTACATTGCAGATAACGGCTTTGGCTATGATTTCGTTGCGGAAAAATACGCAGGAATTATTCCGTTGTAGCTCAAAGATAGAAAAAAGCGTGGAATTTTCGGTAGAAAATTCCGCCGCAATGAATTATAGCCGTTGTTACATACTGTGGCGACACACTTTGCTTGGAACGCTCTGTGCTAAGCCGTCCAAATAATTTTTTCCACTCTGATTTTTTTCCGCTTATTGTTTTTTATTCAGTTATCTTTTTATTTACGGCAGATACAGAAATCTTATATTTCTTTTTCGTTTATTTCAAATTTTTGATTCGACCTTAATTCCGCTTAATTTTTAAATTCGCTTTTTATTTTTTTGAAGGATATTGTTTATTCAATTTTTTTCAGCGTTGTGCTTTTCATTCCGTGTGATGTTTTTTCAATTTCGCAGCTTGCATTTTAAGTCAGTTATTTTTTTTTCTCAAGTTTTTCAACCAGTCAGAAAGATTATTTGTCCGTTCTGCTTTTCATTCCGAGCCATTGTATGTAACGGTTTTGTGTATGATTAGTGGCGTGTTTAAGCACCTAATTTAGCAAATAAAAACCGAATAGAAAATCCGCGAGGATTTTCGTAAGTAGGCGAGAACCAGCCATTAATTATACACGTTGTTGTAAGTAGTGCTTTTTTAGTTCACTTACTTAATTTCAAAATCCGAAATGCTCCTTGAATTACCAATGCAAAAACAATTGTTCCGATAATCAAATCAGGTTTATTAGAACTCAAATAATGCACTAAAATTCCTGCAATAATTACTCCCAAATTGATAATCACGTCATTCGAAGTGAAAATCATACTCGCTTTCATATGTGCTTCTTCTTTGCTCTTTGACTTTTGCAAAATATAAAGACAAATTCCGTTTGCAATAAGTGCAAAAATCGAAACGATAATCATTGTTGAAAAATCGGGAAGTTTCTCGTTTCCGAAAAATCTTCTCAAGACTTCTACAAATCCAATAATCGCAAGTATTATTTGAAAATATCCAGCAAGTTTGGCAATTCGTTTTTTCTTTATTACTGTTCCGCCAACCGCAAACAAACTAATTCCGTACACAAAACTGTCCGCAAGCATATCTAAACTATCGGCAACAAGTCCTATAGATTTTGAGATAATTCCTGTTGTCATTTCAATAATGAAAAAAGCAAAATTTATGGCAAGTACAGACCAAAGTAGTTTTTTCTGATTTTCGTTTTCTTTAAATTCCGTTTGGTCGGTTTGTTCCGTTGAGATTTTTTTTCCACCTAAATTCAATTCGATAACGGACTTTTCGATTTGGTCAATTTCTCCGCTGTGAAAAACGGTCAATTTTCGATTCGGAATATCAAAGTCCAAATTCGCAATGCTTGAAATTCCGTCCAATTTCATTCGGATAAGATTTTCCTCTGAAGGACAATCCATTTTGGTAATTTCAAATATTGTTTTATTCACTTGGTTTCTGGGTTTTTCGGCATTACTTACAACGGTCTCGGCTATGAGTAGTTGCGTGGTTTAGCACTTAACTTTGCAAGTACGCACCAAACTGAAAATCCGCGAGGATTTTCAGAAGTAGGCGAGAACAAGCAATTACTTATAGCCATTGTTGTGCTTAGTTATTTTTTCACGATTTTAAATTCAACTCGTCGGTTTTTATTTCTTCCCTCTTCAGTTTCGTTGGTTGAAATTGGCTTTTCACTTCCGTAACCGACAAATGATATTCTACTTTTGGTTAAACCCAAATTTATAAAATAATCAGATACGGATTTTGCTCGTTTTTGCGAAAGAGCTTGATTAAATTCTGTATCTCCAACATTGTCGGTATGTCCCGAAATAATGATTTTCGTATTTCTGTTTTGGGTAAGGTAATTGTAAATAGTGTTTATTTCTATTTTTGCATCTCTCGATAGCTCCCAACTGTTAAAATCAAAGATGACGTTTTGAAATGTGTAATCTTTGTTCAAAGCAATCGTGATATCATCTTTTTTGGTATCAACCACAATTTCTTTAGGTTTACTATCTTTCCAATTAGCATCTTGTAAACTCACAAGGTCAATGTAGTAATAGGACATATTGTTTCTATTTTTATTAGAAACAAGCAACTTCTCTGTTTTGGAATTTTTAAGGAAGTTTCCGATTGTTAGATATTTCTCGTTCCCTTGTGCCGTAAATTCGCTGGATAGTATTGTCCAACTACTTTTGTTGTCATAATACCTGTTATTTTCAATCTTGTGAATTTTAAAATTTTCGACACTATTTTTGTTCAATTGCCTTTCAGACATTTCACGAAAGATTGAAGTGTTCAATTCGTTTGCGGAAAGTAGGTAGTCAATGTTTTTAATTGCAAAATCTGAGTTTTCAGCGAGGCTTATGAAAAACTCGACCTTGTATTTTTTGCCTTTTTCCAATTTATTTGACAATTCCACTTGCACGTATTCTCTGTAATTATCGTCAGAATGCAAATAAAAACCTGCATATTTGTCGCCGTCTTTCGCTTGCTGTAGTCCATTGTAGTTGCTTGGAATTCCAACTTGACCTTTTGCACAAGAATTAAATAGGTCAGTAGTTCCAAAAGTAGGTGAAGTCCAATTTATTACATTATGGTCAAAAGCTCCGATAATTTCAGAACATCTTTTTGTGTTTTCAAAACTTGGATTTTGTACCAAATTTTGAGAAAAAATCGATATTGAAAATAGAAAAAAAAGAATTTTGATGTTGTTCACAGATTTTGGTTCATAATTAAGCACAACGTGTTTGTGTAAGGTTTGTTGCGGTTATTAGTAATAAAGTTAGTAAAAAAGGGTTAACAATTTATAGTCAATAATGTTTCAGATGGAAAACGCTTAAGCAATGAACCTTACACGTTGTTACCCAACGTTTTTATTTAATTTCCGTTTTCCGTTAATCAAATCAGTTAGTTTTTCCATTCGATGGTTCAATTTTCATTAAAGAATACATTTTCCTGTTGAATATTTCAATGAAATTTTCGTCTCGATAAGAGTCAGTACAAGTATGGCAAAACTTTAAGTTGATAATTTCAATATTTTTTAATCTGAACGTCTCAATCATTGTATCTGGACAACCAGAATAACCACCGACTGCACTTATTAAAATTCTTTTTCCATCAACAAATAATTCAGTTGCGATTTGGTCAATTCTATTTTCCAACCATTTTTTGTCATTATCAGATAGTTTAAAATCTTCTCTAAATCCGTTGTAAAGTTTTAGGCTCCCAATTGTATTTAAGCCGCCTTTTAAAATCGGGCTTTCGAGTTTATGAATTGAATCAGTTTGTAGATTTTTTGGAATGTAGTTTAGTAAATCATAATACTCTTTTTCATACAGAGTTGAAGATTCAGGGTTTTGAGCAAAAATTAATGTGCTGAAAATAAAGCTTAGTATAAAAATAATTTTTCTCAAATGTTGGGTAACGTCCCGCGCAGCTATGCGCTGTTTTGCAAAGTGAAAAGTAGTGAAACGTTTTCACTTTGCAAAATGGCGTATAGCTGCCTGTTCTGCGGCGTTTTCACGCCGTAGTGCAGGCAGCGCAGCTGCGCGGGACGTTCGGCGGTATGTGCCCGATAGGGCTAAATGCCGCCGAACGTTAGTATAACCAAACTTATAAAAAAAGTTCATTATATACAATATAAATGTAAAGTTATTCTTCACTTTTTGTATATTTATTGCATAACTAAATAAATACGCGTTATGTCGCAACTTGAAACGTTTAAAACCATATTAGAACTTAAAAGATACAGTAAGAGTACCATTGATTCGTATTTAAACTTTTTAAACATTTTCGTGCGGTTTTTAAATATTGAGTCTAAAAACCTAGAAAAATTAGAAGATAGAGATGTAATTGCAACACTAATAGAAATTATAAAATCTAAGCAATATGGCATATCCTCTCAAAAACAGTTAATAGGTGCCATTAATTTGTTTTTTAAAGAGCTTTTTAAAAGGCAGATAGATTTTTCAATTATCTACCCTACCAGAAAAGAGCATTTTTTGCCTTATATATTGTCTAAGACTGAAATTAAGTTGATGTTGGAGCAAACAGAAAATATAAAGCATAAAGCCATTTTGGCAACTATTTACGGTTTAGGTTTACGCATTAGTGAAGCTGTTAATTTAAAAGTTAACAACATTGATAGCCAAAGAATGCTGGTCCATATACATAATGCCAAAGGAAAAAAAGATAGGGTTGTTATGCTTCCCGAAAGCTTATTGGTTTTATTGCGGCTTTACTTTAAAGCTTATAAGCCAAATGTGTATTTGTTTGAAGGCCAACAAAAATCGGCTTCTTATAGCGCAAGCAGTATCAGGAAAATTTTAAAAACGGCGTTAAGCAAGTCGCGCATTAACAAACCGGTTAAAGTGCATACCTTAAGACACAGTTTTGCAACACATTTATTAGAAAACGGTACAGATATAAGAATTATACAAAAGCTATTAGGCCACAGAAATATTAATACAACTTTGGTTTATACCCAAGTTGCACAATCAGCAATACAAAACGTTAAAAGCCCTTTAGATACGCTTTAGTTGTTTGTAAATAACCGTAAAGTTAATGTTTGCCAAAATAAAGCCTAATGGGTTGCGCCGTAGAAAAACTATTTTTATAGGGCGGTAAAACAATTAGATAGCGTTGGTCTTATGGTTAATAAATTACTTTACGTTATTGCTCCTGTTTACATCAGCCATCATTCCTGTAGGGTCTATTTCAACCCTTTTTACGGTTTTTTTGGTTTCAAATGTATAGGTAGGATATGCCCAAGCCCAATCTTTTAAAAGTGTTCCCGTGGTTGGTTTTTCGCCACGCATCATCTGTAATGGTATATAAAAACGCTCTGTACTACCATCGGTATAGCTTACCGTTACATCTAAAGGCATGGGCATTAAACCAATACGCTCTAAGGTAATGGTGTTTTTTTCAACAGATTTAATACCGTAATCTATAGTGTTAGTGGTTTGTGCAAAATCTATAAAATACCAATCCAACTCTAATCCAGATATTTTTTCGGCAGTTCTTATAATATCAAAGGGTTTTGGGTGCTTAAACGCAAAGTCGTTAAAGTATTTTTTAATGGTTTTTTGTAAGTTTTCTTCGCCAATAACATATCCCAATTGTGCTAAAAACACAGCGCCTTTACTGTAGGCTTGGGTACCATAAACACTATTAAACTTATACCGGTCTGCATGTGTGGTAAGGGGTTGTTCTAATCCAGAGTTGGCTAAACGTATATAACTGTTGTAAGCGTTTTTTAAAGGGTTTTTTTTGCCTTCTTCCATTATCTGGTTCATGGCATGATTGCTAATGTAAACCGTAAAACCTTCGTCTATCCACTCGTGTTTTGTTTCGTTTGTGGCCAATAAAAACTGAAACCATTTGTGTGCCAGTTCGTGTGCGGTAACACCAACCAAACTGCCAAAATTTCTTTTTCCGGTTATTAGCGTGCTCATGGCGTATTCCATACCGCCATCGCCTGCCTGAATTACAGAGTATTGTTTGTACGGATATTGGCCAATTTGGGCACTAAAATAGTGCATTAATGCCGCTGTTTTGGGCTGAAGTTTTTTCCAGTTTTCTAAATGGGTGGCATCCAAATCTTTTTTGTAAAGGAAATGGAGCTTTATACCATTTTTCATTTGTAATACATCGTGAATATAATCTGGGTCTGCGGCCCATGTAAAATCGTGTACGTTGGGTGCCTTAAAATGCCACGTAAGTTTATCGGTGTCGGGGCGATTTACTGTTCCTGTTTCGTACCCATAGCCTATTTCATTTGGGTTTTGCAAATAGCCGGTGCCTCCAACTATATAGTTTTTATCAATGCTAAGCTTAACATCAAAATTTCCCCAAACGCTGTGAAACTCCCTTCCTATGTAGGGGTCGGCGTGCCAACCTTCAAAATCGTATTCCGCCATTTTAGGGTACCATTGCGCCATAGATAACGCCACGCCTTCTTTACTGTTTCTTCCCGAACGGCGTATTTGAAGCGGTACCTGGGCATCAAAATCCATATTAAAGGTTACCTTCTCACCTGGCTGGATGGGCTCTGCTAAATCTACTTCTAATACCGTGCCAACAGTTTCATGTTTAATATTTACACCGTTTTGTTTTAACGAATTTACTTTTATGTAACCAATTTCGTTGGGCTTTAACTTGCTAATTCTGTCGCCTACACGTCTGTCTGGATCTGCAATGGTCCTGGAGCGTACATCCATTTCGCTTCCGGGTTGAAAGGCATTAAAGTATAAATGATAATATACGCGGTGCAAAACATCGGGCGAATTATTGGTATATGCCAACTCTTGTTTTCCTTTGTATTGATAGGTGTTTACATCCATATCAATCTCCATTTTATAATCTACATGCTGTTGCCAATACCCAGATTTTTGTGTTGATAGGAATGATGGCTGGGTTGGAGCCTGAGCAACCGGCACATTTTTTGGGCTATTGCATGATACTATAAGCAAGAAACTGAAAAAGGAAAACATGAATCTTTTCATTGTGGATTGTTTTTTAGATAAAATACATTTTTTAAGTTCTAACTTGAACACCATTAAAATAGAAATTTTAAAAAGCAGTATCACTCCCGAAGCTTTAGGAGTGATACCAGAGTTGATATTTAAAACTTTTCTTCTTTAATGAATAACTTCTTGGGTTTTAAATTTTTGATGCCATAATTAAAGCGTTGTATGCATTAGCTATTTTTGATGATTTTGATAAATCTGCAAAAGGCTTAACGTTATTGGTATCGCCACCAACAATTACTTTGGTTTTAACTGCAAGACCCGAATCTAAAATAATTTGTTTTACTTGTGCAGCACTTAACTTTGGGTAATACGAACGAATTAAGGCCGCAACACCAGCAACGGCAGGAGCAGCCATAGAGGTTCCGCTAATGCTTTTGTATTCGTTTTCCGGAAAAGCAGAATAAATCGCAGATCCTGGCGCAAAAACATCTACATTCTTTTTTCCGTAATTTGAAAAACTAGAAACCATGCGCGAGCCATATTTTGATGTTAACGAACCTACTCGAATATAAGTGTTAGAGACTTCAACAAAATCTACATTGTCGTCTGGAAAGTTAGGGGCTACATCAATATCTTCAGCAGAGTTTCCAGCGGCATGTACAAATACCACATCGTTATCCGAAGCATATTTTATGGCATCTCTAACCCAATGCGCGTAAGGCGAGAAAGATTTACCAAAACTACCGTTAATTATTTTTGCACCATTATCAACAGCGTATCGAATGGCTAGTGCTACGTCTTTATCGTACTCGTCGCCGTTTGGTACCGCTCTAATAGACATAATCTCTACGTTGTTGGCAACCCCATTGGCGCCTTTGCCGTTGTTGCGCACCGCGGCAATAATTCCGGCCACGTGAGTACCGTGGGATTCAGATTTTTTTACAGGTTTTACGTTGCCGTTGCCATAGCCCACATCAGATAAATCGTTAATATCATCGCCTGTGGTTCTTCCTGAAAAGTCTTTGTTAAAGTGGTAGTTTAGGCGCTCGTTTATGCTCTCTAGGTCGGCGTTTATTTCTTTTTTGGCCTCGGGTATAGACAAGCCATTTGCATGCATGCCTTTTGCTATTTGTATAGCTTGCAATAAATTTTGGTCTTCGGTTTTTATGGCCTTTACCTCTTCAATAGTATATTTGTTTTTTCCAAGGTGTTTGGTTAAAGCTTCATCGGCATTATTTACGGCTTGTGCAATTTGGTCGTATCTTGCTTTTCTTTCAAGGTATTTGTTGGTTTCTTTTTCAAGCAATGCTACGGCTTCGTTGTAACGTGGGTTAGAAGTGTCTCCGCTGGCAATTAAGCGAACGTATTCCAATTGCTCGTCGTAGGCATCGCCTAAAAAGTTCCAGCCATGTACATCGTCAATATAACCGTTGTTGTCGTCATCTTTTCCGTTATTCGGAATTTCTTTTTTGTTGGTCCAAATGTTGGCATTCAAATCTTCGTGATCTATGTCTATTCCAGAATCTATAACGGCTACAATTACTTTTTTTCCTTTTTTGTTTTTAATGATTTCAGCGTAAGCTTTATCGACGCTCATCCCCGGAATGGTGTCTTTTGCTAAATCTAAATGCCCCCAATTTTGTTTTTCGGTTTCGGTTAAATCTGAAACTTTTAAAGGAATGGCATCTATGTTTTCAATTGGTGTAGATATGATGCTTGCTGTACTCCCGCAGCCGTAAAGTATTGAGGCTGCAATAGCCGATAGTAGGAATGATTTTGTTGCGTTCATTTTTTGTGTGTGTAAATAGTTTTAATTAAATATCTCGTTTGTTTTGTATATGTGTTTTAATCTAACGCCTTTTTCGGTGTGTTGTACGGTAATAATTTCGTTATGGGCATCGTGTTCTAAAAACAGGTAGTAATTATTATTGGCTGCAAGATTAAGAAATTTTTCTTTTTCATCTAAAGTTAAAAGTGGTCTGGTATCGTAACCCATAACATAAGGCAAGGGCAAATGCCCAACGGTTGGCAGCAAATCGGCCATAAAGCAAATGGTTTTTCCGTTGTAATTAATTATGGGAATCATTTGTTTTTCGGTGTGCCCGTTAGCAAAAAATATATCGAAGCCAAGTGCTGAGTTTTTAAGTAAATCGGTTTTTGGCAGGTTGGTAAATTTTAATTGTCCGCTTTCTTCAATAGGCAGAATGTTTTCTTTTAAAAACGAAGCTTTTTCGCGTTTGTTGGGTTGTGTTGCCCATTGCCAATGGTTTTTGTTGCTCCAAAAATGCGCGTTTTTAAAAGCGGTTTGGTAACCTGTTTTGTCGCTATTCCATGTTATGCTTCCGCCACAGTGGTCAAAATGCAAATGGGTTAAAAACACATCGGTAACATCATCAGCCTGAAAACCCTGTTGTTTAAGCGAGTTCTCTAAAGAATCATTGCCCCATGGGTAATAGTAGCCAAAAAATTTGCTCGATTGTTTGTCGCCCATGCCATTGTCTATTAAAATAAGGCGGTTACCATCTTCAATAAGTAAGCAGCGTGCGGTTAAATCGATCATGTTATTAGCATCGGCAGGATTGCTGCGTTGCCATAACGATTTTGGTACTACGCCAAACATGGCACCACCATCGAGCTTAAAATTTCCGGCATTTATTGGGTATAATTTCATAGCGACGCGAAATTAAGAAATATATTAACAATTGTCGAAAACGTTAAGAATATATTAAGAAACACAAACTGGTACTATTTATAAAAATAAAAGTATTTAATCGCAGTAGGTTTGCATAAATCTTAATTAGGCGACATTACGTCTTTTAATCGTTTGCCATAATCAAACAGTGCTTTTATCTCTTTTAAACTTGCCAAGCGTTCTTTGCCAAAAACAAGCAGTGCGTTGCCGTGGGATTCTACGCGGTAATAGGGGTTGCTTTCAAAAAAACGGGTAATATTTTGGTTAAAAAAAGTACTTATTTCCCCTTCGTTATCGCCGTATAAGTAAAAACGGTTGGAAAAATCGTTGTGCGCCTCGATATTAATATCCTTAAAACGGGAGAATACAGAGACTTTTTCTAAAAACCCCTCTTTGCCTAAAATGAATTTTGGGATGTTTTCGTTTAGTTTTATATGAAGCATGGTTAAGCGTACTACCTCTTTGGCTATAAACTCCCCTTCTGAAAACTCGATATCAAATAAGCAAATGCCATTGTTTTTGTCTGCCAGTTTATTGTAAATATGGTTTATGCTTTTGGTGCTAAAAAACTGAAAATGGGTTAAAAACGATACGTCTTTTTCTTTTTTTGCTGTGTATTTAAAACTGTAATCTTTTGCTAGGGTTTCTAAATTGGTTTGCCGCCTCGTTAAATTGTTTTGTATAATTTTTGGTACTGGCAGCATGCGCCTTAAAGCAAACGGATGCGTAGAATCTGTGTCGAGCATGTCCAACCCAATAACATCAAAGTTCCCACCGCGTTTTTTAAACAGTTCTTGAAAACTATGCATGTTTTCCATGACGGTATGATCTACAAATTCGCACATTGAGAAATCTACGATTACATCTTCGTTCTCGGGTACGGCCTCCAATTGTTTTTTAAGCTTGTAGTAATTTAAAAAGCTGCAAAAATGCTTAACGCTTACATAAAAATTGTTTTCGTTACCGGTTTCCTTAAACATTAAAACATTCGGCTTTAAAACGTTTCTAAAAAAAAGTGCTACACTTTTATTGATGATAAAATGGATAATTAAAGTTGTTGCAACGCCTGCAATAATTCCGGTTATCAGCCCTATTTTTAAGGTAACCATTAGCGTAACAAAAAAGATAATAAGCTGCTCTTTGCCTATAGAAAATATTTTGGTAACAACGCGCGGCGAAGCCAATTTATAACCCGTATATACCAGAATTGCCATTAATGCGGGCAGCGGAATTCGTGTAAGTTGCGTACTAAACAAAACAATAAAAAGCACTAAAAAAAGCGCATGGAAAAAGTTAGACGACCTATTGCTTGCACCATTGTTTACGTTTACAGAACTACGGGCAATAACCGTTACCACATTTAAGCCGCCCAATAATCCGCTCCCAATAGTGGCTAAGCCCAAGGCTTTAAGGTCTTTATTGACGTTGGAGCGTCTTTTTTCGGGGTCTAACTTATCTACGGCCTTAATGCTTAAAAGCGATTCTATACCCGAAATTAGCGTTAAGGCTAAAACACTTCCCCAAAACGATAGCGACCCAATAGCGCTAAAATCTGGTATTGGGATATCGGTAATTACATTATTAAATGAAGGAATGCCAGAAAGCATATATGCTTTTGCAATTGGGTTTGGTTGCTGCAGCACCAACTCCACATAATAACTAAACCCAATGGATAATATAACAATCCACATAGGTGCAGGAACAAGTTGTAAATATTTGTTTCTTATTTTTGAATAAAACAGCATAATGGCCAGACTAATTACACCGGCCAAAGCAGCATAAATTAAGCCTTTGTTTTGGTAGTGCAAAGCTGTGTTTATTGAATGCGGAATCTCTAAAAGATAATCTATGGCGTCTTCGCGATGTATGCTTCTTCCAAGCATGATATGAAACTGTTTCCCTAAAATAATAAGCCCAATGGCAGCAAGCATGCCTTGAATGGCAGACGAGGGGAAAAAATCGGCGAGCGTGCCCATTCTAAAAAAACCAAGCCCCAAAATAAGTACACCCGAAAAAATAATTGCTGTATATGTGTTTTGCAAACCTAAAGTAGAAATTGCTATTATTAGCACACCAACCAAACCGTTGCCCGGACCAACAATGGTAATATGGCTCCCGCCTAAAATAGAAACCACAATACCGCCAACAATGGCTGTTATAATTCCAGCAATTGGCGGTGCATCGCTAGCCATGGCAAGTCCTAAACCCAGTGGCAATGCAATAAGGCTTACCACAAACCCAGAAAATATATTTTTAGGTAAAGCTTTAAAAAAATCTTTTATGTTGTTTTTTTTTGGGCTCATTGCAGTAATAACACATCGGTTGGTAATTCGGTTAAAATATGCTCAATATCGTGCGGAAACAGGCGGTCCCAAAACGTTGTTTTTGATGGTGCATTCATTACCAATAAATCGGCTCGCGATATTTGGGCATAATGCCCTATAGAATAGCCTTTTTTGCCAAATATGGGCTGTATTGTTATGGTTTTGTTTTTTTTGTAAACCTCTGGAATAAGATTTAATATCTCTTTAATTCTAGAGTTTTCCCTAAGCTTAATGCGCTCTTTAATAATGTTGGCATGCCTTAAGGACTTGTTGTCGTCAACCTTTACAGAGATTTGTTCTTCCTTTATTTCTTCAACAATGGTTATTTTTTCAGAACTCAACTTATTAGCCACATAAAAAGCTGTTTTTATGGTTTGTTCGGTTTTAGGTGCTTTTAAGCCGTTAACCACAACGTGCTCACAGGGTACGCGTTTAACCGATGGTTTAATTAATAGTAAGACAGAACACTTTGCTTTTCGTGTAATTTTTCTTGCTATCGAGCCCACATAGTATTTTAAAAACCCTTCGCGTTGTAGCGCACCAAGAATTAAAAGGTCTATCTTTTTTTCTTCGGAAGTCGATAAAATTACATCAACAGGATTGCCCGTTTTAAAAACCAACTTGTAATCTAAGTTGTCTTTTTCAAAATGTTTAAGGATGGTTTTTAGTTGGTTTGTTTTCTCGTTTGAATTTTCTCCAACATGAATTAAAAATAACTTCGAACCAAAAACCACCGATAACCGTGCAGCTTCAAAAATATTTGCTTTTAAGTTGGGCGAAAAAGCAACGCCAACACCAATACTTTTAAAGGGTTTTACAGACATGGTTTTTATTAATTGTTGAACAAAGTAGAAAGATAATATTTTTTAAAAACATGAAACCATCTGTTTTACTTAAATTAGTGCTTTAAAAAACATTTATGTTAGAATTAGCAGGCATTATTATTTTAGGAATACTGGCCCAATGGGTGGCATGGAAATTTAAAATCCCTGCCATTTTACCTTTAATTTTAATAGGCTTATTGGTTGGCCCCATTGCTGCCGAATATTTAAGTGAAGATGGCACCAAATGGATAGAGCCGGTTTGGAATGGCGAAAAAGGGCTTTTTCCCGGAGACGGATTGTATTACTTTGTGTCGCTTGCCATAAGCATCATCCTTTTCGAGGGCGGCTTAACCCTAAAACGTTCTGAAATAAAAAACGTAGGTCCTGTAATTACCAAATTAATTACATTAGGCTCTGCCATTACCTTTTTTGGTGCTGGTATTACAGCGCATTATGTTTTTAAATTAAGTTGGGAGCTTTCCTTTTTGTTTTCTGCACTTATTATTGTAACTGGCCCAACCGTAATTTCGCCAATTTTAAGAAATATCCCACTTAAAAAAGATGTTTCGGCAGTCTTAAAATGGGAAGGTATTTTAATAGATCCCATTGGGGCTTTGGTGGCTGTATTGGTGTTCGAGTTTATTAGCGTTGGCGGCGATAGCGGCTTTACTAAAACCGCTTTAATGGAGTTTGGTAAAATTATACTTTTTGGCACAACCTTTGGTTTTACTTTTGCACACGGATTGGCATTTGCTATTAACAAAAAGCTCATTCCGCATTATTTATTAAATGTAGTATCCTTATCAACCGTTTTATTGGTTTTTGTTGAGTCTGAAATTTTTGCTCACGAATCTGGTCTGCTAGCCGTAGTTGTTATGGGCATGGTACTGGGCAACAGTAAATTGGAAAACCTAAAAGAACTGCTTTATTTTAAAGAATCTTTAAGCGTGTTGTTAATTTCTATTTTGTTCATTCTATTATCAGCAAACATAGATATTGAAGATTTAATGCTGCTCTACAATTGGGAAACCCTTACGCTTTTTGCTATTGTGGTATTTATTATAAGACCATTAGCCGTTTTTTTGAGTACCACAAAATCCAACTTAAAGCTTAATGAAAAACTATTTATAAGTTGGGTTGGCCCGCGTGGTATTGTAGCTGCCGGAATCGCATCTTTATTTGGTAGTAAGTTACAAAAGTTAGGCGTTGAAGGTGCCGAATACATTACACCTTTAGTGTTTATGATTGTTTTGGGTACCGTATTGTTAAATGCCACTACAGCTCGATTATTTGCCAAAATGGTTGGTGTGTTTTTAACAAAATCTGAAACTGTTTTAATTATCGGAGCATCAAAAGTATCACGACTGTTAGGCCACTACCTTGAAGCCAATGGCAGGCACGTGGTATTAATCGATAGTAATGAGAGGCACATAGAAAAAGCAAAAGAGCTTCGCTTAGATGCAATAAGTACCAATATTTACTCTGATACCTTAATGGATAATATCGAATTAAACGACGTAGGCTATATTATGGCATTAACAGGTAGCTCTGAAATTAACAAATATGCCATTGAAAAATATGGGAGCCAATTTGGTGTTAATGGCGCTTACAGGTTGGTAAGCAAAAATGAAATGCTAGACGAAAACAATAATCCGAAAGAAGGTTTGTTTTCTCATAAAGATGATTTTAACGCATTGATAGAACTAACAGATAGATATCCAACCATACATGAAATTGATTTACAAGATAAGGCACACTACGAAAGTTTAATCAAAATAACCGATGACGATAAAGATATAATTCCTTTATTTATTAAAGATAACGAAGGCGAATTACATATTATTTCGTCTTATAATTTAGAGGTTGATGCCATTAAAAAAGGTTACCAGTTGGTTTATTTAGGAAAACCTTTTAATGATGAAAATGTGTAATACAAATTGCTAACCTTAGCTGTGTTAATTTAGTTTTAAACCTGTCTGGTTTTTTAAACAGACAGGTTTTTATTGGTATTATCCTTTTATTTGAATGTTAGTAACCTCTTTGTTTACAACTAAAGAATTGTCTCCATTAAATTTAACGTCTTTTAAATCTACATATTCGTTGTCCACCTTTATCGATTTTACTTTAAAGGGCAGGCCTATTAAATTTAGTTTAAAGGTTTTATAAGATGTGTGGTATTTTCCTCTTTTGTGAATTCTTATAATCAATTTATTGTCATTGCCCGATAAATTAAATTTTCTTAGGCTATAACGTCCTTTTTTGTAATCAAATCCATCATTGGCATCTTCATATAGCTCTGAATCTTCTTTACCGTGTTTATAATACACATCAAGGGTTAGTTCATCAATGGTTTTCTCGCCAACATACTGCTGTACCGGGTATTTCGGGATTATAGCTCCTGCTTTTACAAAAATGGGCATACGGTCCAAATCGGCATCTACCCATGTTTCTTTACCTCCAGAAACCAACTCATAGGTCCAGAAATTAAACCATTCCCCTTTAGGAATATACATGCGCCTTCCTTTAGAATTTGGCTCGTTTATTGGGCAAATTAAAAGTTGGTTGCCACAAATAAACTCGTCTGTCCTGTAATGGGTTTGGGAGTCGTCTTGATCGAAAAGCACCAACGATTTTAGCATCGGTACATTATCTTGTGAATATTGGTAGAACGAAGTGTACAAATAAGGCAGTAATTGGTATCTTATTTCAATAAACTTACGAACAACATCTGTAATTTCCTCATCGAAAGCCCAAGGTTCTTGATCGCCATGATCTCCAGAAGAATGTGTTCTGCAGAAGGGATGGAATATACCAAGCTGAATCCAGCGTGCATATAGTTCGCCATTGGGTTGTTCGGCAAAGCCGCCAATATCAGAGCCGGCAAACGAGAACCCAGACAAGGCTAAACGCTGCGCTTGAATATTAGCTATTTGTAAATGCTCCCAAGACGCCACGTTATCGCCCATCCAAGTCGATGTGTAGCGTTGCGTTCCAGAATAGGCCGCTCTTGTAATAACAAATGGACGTTTTGGGTAATTAAACTTTTTTAGGCCGTGGTAGGTGGCACGCGCCATTTGCATCCCGTATATGTTATGTGCTTTACGATGGCTACAGGGGTTGCCGTCGTAATCGTGCCTTACATCATTGGGGAATGTTTTTCCGGGAACATCCATTACGGCGGGTTCGTTCATATCGTTCCAGACACCTTTTACGCCAATATCTTCAATAAGTTCTTTAAACAGGCCTGCCCACCATTTTCGTACTTCGGGCCTTGTAAAATCGGGGAAATAACATTCCCCGGGCCATACTTTGCCTTTCATATAGGGGCCATCGGCACGTTTGCAGAAATAGTCTTTTTCCAGGCCCTCGCGAAAGACGCTGTAGTCCATGTCTATTTTAATGCCGGGATCGATAATTACTACGGTTTTAAATCCGTCGTCGGCAAGTTCTTTAACCATGCGTTTTGGGTCTGGGAAATGGTCTTTGCTCCAGGTAAAACAGCGAAAACCTTCCATGTAGTCTATATCTAGGTAAATGGCATCGCAAGGTATTTTTAGTTCTCTAAACTTTGCGGTTATTTCTTTTACGTTAGATTCTGGGTAGTAGCTCCATTTACATTGGTGGTAGCCCAAGGCCCAAAGTGGTGGCAGTTCTGGTGTTCCTGTTAAATCGGTATAATTTACAACCACATCATGCATTTTAGGGCCGTAAATAAAGTAGTAATTCATTTCGCCGCCTTGGGCCCAAAAACTGGTTACGTTTCTGCGTTCGTGGCAAAAATCGAAATAGGTTTTAAAGGTGTTATCGAAAAAAATACCGTAAGCTTTGTTGTTGTGCAATGCTGTATAAAACGGAATGGCTTTGTAAATGGGGTCGGTGTCTTTTCCGTAGGCATAAGAATCGGTTGCCCAGTTTTCAAACCGTCGTCCTTTTAGGTTTAAATGATTGGGTTTGTCGCCCAAGCCGTAATAGCTTTCTCCGTTTTGTGCGGTTTTGCTCATTTTTACAATATCGCCACCTAATTCGTAGCTTTCTTCCCAATGGAACCCTTTTTCGTCTTCGCAGATAAGGGATTTGTTGTTAGCATCAAAGATTGATTTTCTTAGGTCGGATTTGTGTATATGGCAGATTAACCGCGAAGTGGTAACGATATATTTCTCTTGGTCGTCAGTAATTTCCAAATGGTTGTAGCCACTGCTCGCATTTTCGCTGATAGCATAAGAAAAATCGTTTTCAAATTTCCCAACGGTGGTATATCTAAATCTTAAAACGCTATCTCTTAAAACCGTAAGTTGTAGGATAACGTTATTGGCGGTTGAAAAATGCAGGACATCTACATCTTTTTTATAGTTTGTTATATTGGAGGGAAACAAGTCTCCCTTGTATTCTAGTTGAGTGCTTAAAATCATAAACTATTAGCAATTTATTTGAAGGCGAAAATACTAAAACGATTGTGTTTTAGCCCTGTGTATTTAGTAAAAAAACTGGAGTTTAGCTGTGTAAAATCCAAATAATTAAGTGTTTTCTTGTTATATGTATATGTGATGGTTATTTTTTGAACTCAAAAACAGAAACGCCCAATGGCGGTAGTGTGATTTCTGCAGAATAATCTTTTCCGTTCCATGCTTGTTTTTTTATGTTTATTGGTTTTGTATTTAAAATACCACTGCCTCCAAAGGTTTTGTTGTCGGTATTGAAAATTTCTGAAAGTTTGCCTTTTTTGCTAAGGCCAATGCGGTAGTTGTCTCTAACTGTTGGTGTTAAATTGCATACTACAACAACGTCGTTTTCGGCTTTTTTTCCTTTTCTTATGTAAGCGAGCACGCAGTTTTCGTGGTCGTCGAAACTAATCCATTCAAAGCCTTCGTTGGTAAAGGCTTTTTCGTAAAGTGCGGGTGTTGTTTTGTATAAAGCGTTAAGTGCTTTAAAGAAGTGTTGGAAGTTTTTATGCGAGCCGTATTCTAATAAATTCCAATCTAGACTGCCTTGAAAATCCCACTCGTCTTGTTGCCCAAATTCGCCACCCATAAACACTAATTTTGTTCCTGGATGGGTAAACATATAGCTGTACAAAAGACGCAGGTTAGCAAAGCGTTGCCACTCATCACCTGGCATTCTTCCTAAAATGGATTTTTTGCCGTAAACCACCTCGTCGTGCGAAAGCGGTAACATAAAGTTTTCTGAAAATGCGTAAGCTAAACTAAAAGTAATATCGTTTTGGTGGAATTTTCTGTAAATAGGGTCTTTGGCAAAATACTCTAAAGTGTCGTGCATCCATCCCATCATCCATTTCATTCCAAAGCCCAAACCGCCTAAAAACACGGGTTTGGAAACGCCCGGGAATGCTGTTGATTCTTCTGCTATGGTTTGTACATCTGGGAAAGAACTGTAAATTTCTTCGTTTAATTCTTTTAAAAAGCTTATAACAGCTAGGTTTTCCCTACCGCCATGAATATTTGGTTCCCACTGGCCATCTTCTCTCGAATAATCTAAAAACAGCATAGAGGCAACTGCATCAACACGTAGGCCATCGGCGTGGTATTGATCCATCCAAAACACGGCATTGCTTATTAAAAACGAGCGCACTTCATTACGTTCATAATTAAAAATCAAACTTTTCCAATCTTGGTGGTAGCCTTTGCGTTTATCGGGGTGCTCGTACAAATTTGAGCCATCAAAGAAACCTAATCCGTGGGCATCTTCAGGGAAATGCGATGGTACCCAATCTAAAATAATGCCTATACCGGCTTGATGGAATTTATCTACCAAATATTTGAATTCTTCAGGATAGCCAAAACGCGATGTTGGGGCAAAATACCCTGTAACTTGGTAGCCCCAAGAGGGATCGTATGGGAATTCCATAATAGGCATCAGTTCTACGTGTGTAAAATTCATGTCTTTTACATAGTTTACCAAATCGTCGGCAAGCTCGTAATAGGATAAGAACCTGTTTTCTTCAACTTGTTTTTTCCAAGAGCCTAAGTGTACTTCGTAAACTGAATAGGGTGCGTCTAGGGCATTGTGCTTTTTGCGCGTTTTCATCCAGTTGCTGTCTTTCCATTTATAGTCGTCGTCCCAGACTATAGATGCGGTTTTTGGGTTGTGCTCATAGCGTCTTGCATAGGGGTCTGCTTTTTCGGTTTTTATATCGTTATTGTGGCTTTGTATTTTGTATTTGTAGGTTGCACCTTTTTCAATAAAGGGGATAAAGCCTTCCCAAATGCCGCTGGAATCCCAACGTACGTTTAATTGGTGCTCGCCTTCCATCCAATAATTAAAATCTCCAATTACCGATACCTGTTTTGCTGTTGGAGCCCAAACGGCAAAATATACACCCTCTATACCATCTACGGTGGTAAGATGAGAACCGAACTTTTCGTAAAGCCTGTAGTGTTTTCCTGCTTTAAAAAGGTTGATGTCGAATTCTGTAAAAAAACTGTGAACTTTTACTTGAGCCATTTTATTGCTTTATTTTGTTTAGCGGTTAGTTGTGGTTATTTGTTTATTTTAAAAATATGAAATGGCATGGTGGGGTGTAATTCTACATAGCACCACTCGCTATTCCAATTGTAACGGTTGTCTGTAATTAAATCGTGCATTTCTATGTTCTGTCCATGGTGCACTTTTAAGTCGTTCAGGGGTACCTGAACCGTACCTTGTTGCGAGTTGAGCGAATCTAGGTTAATTACAACAAAGATTTCATTAGATCGGTCGTTGTTCCATTTGTAAAAAGCAATAAGGTTGTCGTTTGCTATGTGGCAGAATTTAATGTTGTTGGTTTGCTGAAGCGCAGGATTGTTGTGCCTAATGTAATTTATTTTTGCGATAATGGTAATGAGTTTGTTTTGGATGTTCCAATCGTAGTGCGTGATTTGGAATTTCTCAGAATTGAGATACTCTTCTTTGCCTAATAAGGGGTTTGAAAGCATATATTCGAAAACGGGTCCGTAAATCCCGATACTGGAACTTAAAGTTGCTGCCAGTGCATAGCGTATAATATGCATAGACTCGTTTGCACCCTGTAAATGGTAAGGGTTAATATCTGGTGTGTTTGGCCAGAAATTAGGTTGCATGTATTGGCATAATTCGCTTTTTGTTAATTCTTCAACATATTCAATAAGCTCGTGCTTGTTTTCTCGCCAAGTAAAATAAGTATAAGATTGGGTATAGCCTTGTTTTGCTAATTGCTGCATCACTTTTGGTGCGGTAAAGGCTTCGGCTAAAAAGATAACATCTGGGTGTTTGGCTTTTACTTTGGTAATAATCCAATTCCAAAAATAAAAGGGTTTGGTGTGTGGGTTGTCCACTCTAAAAATGTTAATACCGCAGTCTATCCAATGCATTAAAATATCCAGACATTCTTCCCAAAGGTTTTTGTAATCGTCGCTTTCCCAGTAAATGGGTAAAATATCTTGGTATTTTTTTGGAGGGTTTTCTGCATATTGCACGGTGCCGTCTGGTCGCCATTTAAACCATTTGGGGTGTTCTTTAACCCAAGGGTGGTCTGGGGCTGCTTGCAGTGCATAATCCATAGCAATTTCCAGATTGTTTTCTTTGGCTTTTTGTATTAAGGATTTAAAATCTGTAAGCGACCCTAATTCTGGATGGATGTCTTTATGTCCACCATGTTTAGAGCCAACGCCCCATGTGGAGCCTACATCGCCATCTTTTGCTTCTGTGGTGTTGTTTTTTCCTTTTCGGTTAACTTCGCCAATTGGATGGATGGGTGGGAGGTACACCACATCGAACCCCATGTTTTTTATGCGCGGAAGCAAACGTTCGCAGTCTTTAAAGGTACCGTGTTCGCCTTCTTTTTGTGATGCCGAACGCGGAAAGAATTCGTACCAAGTGCTGAATCGCGCTTTTTTTCTATCGACGTAAACGCGATATTCTTTTGAAACCTTATCGAGAATTTTTACAGGATTAGCATAAAATATATCGTATAATCTTTGAGTGCTGGCTTGGGTAATAGCTTCGCCATAATCGTTTTCATCTTGAAAAATACGGTGTAGATGATTTAAATAGGTTTTATCCTCGGCACTTACTTTATCTACAATGGCCTCAATAAACTGAACGCCTTCCAATAATTCTGAACGAACGTGCTGCCCGTCATTAATTTTCCTGATTAAGCCATGCCTCCAATTAAGGGCGTAATCTACCCATGCCTGTACTTTATAGCTGTAAAAGCCTTGTTTTTCTACAGAAAAGGTGGCTTGCCACTCATTGTTGTTATGCAATCGCATTCTAATGGCTTGCCAATTTTTGTCTTTTTCGTGTTTATAAAGAACCGAAGCCCCAAGCACATCGTGCCCATCGGCCATAATGTGAGCCTCTACGTTAACAATTTCGTTTACTACGCGTTTAATATAAAATTCGCCACAATTCACACTTGGCGAGACATAATCTATTACAACTCTTCTTTGATCTTGCATGTTAGTTGGTTATATTTTACCTTGTTATTACATTGTTTTATGTGTTTGCCAAGGCGTACAAAAGTAAAGCTTTTTGTTTGTGTAATTATTTGTTGGAATTGGTTAAAACTTCTGGTTTTTAAATAACATACCCGTTTGGTATAGTGGCGTCTTTTTTAACAACAACAATACCTTCTTTAATAAAATAGGTGTCGGTTTCGGTGTCTTTAAGGTGTTTTCCTCCATTAATTCTCACATCATCCCCAATGCGACAATTTTTATCTAAAATGGCATTTTTAATAAAGCAGCGTTCTCCAATACCCATTAGTACAGGTGTTTCCTTTCTGTCTATGGTTAAAATGTTTTCGTATCTATCCGATCCCATCATGTAGGTATTTATAATGGTAGATTCATTGCCAATTCTAGAACGAATGCCAATAACAGATTGTTCGATTTTGGCGGCACTAATAATGCAGCCTTCGGCTATTACCGCTTTATCCAACATGGTGCCTGCTACTTTTGATGTGGGCAGCATGCGGGCGTGGGTGTAGATACGTTTTTTTTTGTCGTATAAATCGAATTGGGGTATATCTGCCGTAAGCCCAATGTTTGCTTCAAAGAAAGAGTCTATATTTCCTATATCGGTCCAATAGCCTTCGTATTGGTAGCTTAGTGTTTTTTGATTTTCTATACTTTGCGGAATGATTTCTTTTCCAAAATCATTAGTGTCTGGGTTTTGCATTAATTGGGTTAACAAATCTCTGTTAAAGATATAAATGCCCATTGATGCTAGGTAATCTCTACCTTGGCTTTTCATGTCTTTGCTTACTTCTGATGTCCAATCTGGTAATAAACTGGCGTCTGGTTTTTCAATAAACGAGGTTACCACATTATTGTTGTCGGCTTTTAAAATACCGAATTCTGTAGCTTCTTTAGCATTAACCGGTATGGTGGCAATAGATATTTTGGCCTCGGCTTTAATGTGGGCATCAATCATTTTTTGGTAATCCATTTGGTACAATTGATCTCCAGAGAGTATTAAAAAATAATCGAATTCATGCTTTAAAAAATGGTGCATGCTTTTACGAACCGCATCAGCAGTACCTTGAAACCAGGTTTTGTGGTTTGGGGTTTGTTCGGCAGCTAGAATATCTACAAACGCAGAGCTAAAAAAACTAAAATGATAGGTGTTTTTTATGTGCTTGTTTAACGAGGCCGAGTTAAATTGTGTTAATACGAACATGCGTTTAATATCTGAATTGATGCAATTAGAGATAGGGATATCTACCAATCTGTATTTGCCGGCAATGGGAACCGCCGGTTTAGATCTTGCGTGTGTTAAGGGGTATAATCTTGAGCCTTGGCCGCCACCTAATATTATGGCTAATACTTTGTCGTTTATCATTTTTAGCTGTGGTTTTTGTATATTAAAGATGTATGTTTTTAAGAAGGTCTCGTGCTTCTGTAATTTACAATATTTATAGCAAAGATTTGTACAATGCTTCGACTTGTTTGGCAATGGCAACCCAGTCAAAATAATCTTCAACTCGTGTTCTGCCATTTTTTGCCATACGTTCCCTAAGGTCTTTATCGCGTATTACAGTATTTACGCCATGGGCCAAGTCTCTAGAGAATTTATCGGGATCGATAGGTTCAAAAGGAGCTTCTTTTTGTTGTTCTAAAGGAATTAAAAGTCCTGTTTCTCCGTGAACAACCACTTCTTTTATGCCGCCAACGGCACTGGCTACAACTACTGTGTTACATGCCATGGCTTCGATATTTATGATGCCGAAGGGCTCGTAAATGGATGGGCAGCAAAATACATCGGCATGCGAGTACAGTTGAATGATTTCCTCTTTAGTAACCATCTTGTCTATCCAAATTACATTATGCCTGGTCTTTTTTACTGCGTTAACCGCATGTTCCATTTCTTTACCTATCTCTGGAGTATCTGGTGCACCGGCACAAAGTACGATTTGTGTGTCTGGATCTATATATTTAATGGCATTTACCAAATGAATGATGCCTTTTTGCCGAGTAATCCTTCCAACAAAAAGCACGTAGGGCTTGGTTTTATCTATACCGTAGGTGTCTAATGTCGAGGTTTCAGAAGTAGTAATGTATTGTTGCAGGTTTATACCGTTATAAATAACATGAACTTTACTTTCATCTACATTAAAATGCTTAATTACGTCGTCTTTGGTTTCTTCAGACACTGCAATTAAGGCGTCTGCCATTTCAATAGCTGTTTTTTCTACCCAAGAAGATGCATCGTAGCCTCTGCCCAATTGTTCTCTTTTCCAGGGTCTTAAAGGCTCAAGGGAATGTGTGGTAATAACCAAAGGCGTGCCGTAACACAATTTGGCAACAATACCCGCAAAATGTGCGTACCAAGTATGGCAATGGACCACATCGGCATCTATGGGGGCTGCATTCATGTGCAGGCAGGTACTTAGGGTTTTAAATACAGATTTTAATTTATCGTCCGAATCTTTAAAAACACCATCATCAAAAGGGAATCCTTTTACGGTTAAGTTGGCAGATTTCTCGTCTTGGTCGCCAAAACACCTTACATCCATTTCCATGAGTTTGGCTAATTCGCCTGCTAAATATTCAACATGTACTCCTGCGCCACCATACACATAAGGTGGGAATTCTCTGGTGTAAAAAAGTGCTTTCATAAAAAAATCCTTTAAGAGTTAGTCTAGTAAGAGCTGTTAGCCCTAAAAAAAAGGCTGGTGCGTAAGTTTATAAACATACAAAATTTATGTTAATAACTTTGTTGAAATCGAATTTTTGATAAAAAAAGAGGTATTCGATTATTTTTTGAAATAAATGTAATAAAACAGCTTATTGGCCAACTAATTAAGAATAATTTTAGGTTTTTTTATGTATTTAGTCATTTAATTTTAAAACAGCCATAAAAGCTTGTTGTGGAATTTCTACATTACCAACTTGTCTCATGCGTTTTTTCCCTTTTTTCTGCTTTTCCAGTAGTTTACGCTTTCGCGAAATATCGCCGCCGTAGCATTTTGCCGTAACGTCTTTACGAAGTGCTTTAATGGTTTCTCTAGAAATTATTTTGGCGCCAATTGCCGCTTGAATTGGAATGTCGAATTGTTGGCGCGGAATCAGCTCCTTTAGTTTTTCGCACATTTTTTTGCCGATGTTTTGGGCGTTGTCTGCATGTATTAACGCCGAAAGCGCATCAACGGGCAATGCGTTTAGCAGAATATCTAAACGCACTAGTTTTGATGTTTTCATGCCTATGGGGTGGTAATCAAAAGAGGCATAACCTTTGGAAACTGTTTTTAAGCGGTCGTAAAAATCGAACACTATTTCAGCCAAAGGCATTTCAAAAGTCAATTCTACGCGCTCTGGTGTTAAATAGGTTTGGTTTATAATAATGCCGCGTTTTTCAATACACAGCGACATAACGTTGCCAACAAAATCTGCTTTGGTGATGATGGTAGCTTTAATGTAAGGCTCTTCAACTCGGTTTATGGTTGAAGGATCTGGTAAATCTGATGGGTTGTTTACCACTATGGCCTCGTTTGGTGTTTTGTTGGTGTAGGCATAATACGATACGTTGGGTACGGTTGTAATTACCGTCATATCGAATTCGCGCTCTAAGCGTTCTTGGATAATTTCCATGTGGAGCATTCCTAAAAACCCACAGCGGAAACCAAAACCCAATGCCGCAGAACTTTCAGGTTGAAACACCAACGATGCATCGTTTAATTGAAGCTTTTCCATTGAGGTCCGCAACTCTTCGTAATCTTCGGTATCAACAGGGTAAATGCCGGCAAAAACCATAGGTTTTACATCTTCGAAGCCTTCAACGATATTGGTGGTTGGTTTTGCAAAATCTGTAATGGTATCGCCTACTTTTACTTCTTTTGCGGTTTTTATGCCTGTTATTAAATAGCCTACATCGCCCGCTTTTACGCTTTGTTTGGCGACTTGGGTTAGTTTTAAGGTCCCTACCTCGTCGGCATAATAATCTTTTCCTGTAGCTACAAATTTTATGTGCTGGCCTTTTTTAATTTCGCCGTTAAATACTCTAAAATAGGTTTCAATCCCTCTAAAGGTGTTGTAAACCGAATCGAAAATCAAGGCCTGTAATGGTGCGTTGGGGTCGCCTTTTGGCGCAGGAATACGCTCTATGATGGCTTCTAAAATATTATCGACACCAAAGCCTGTTTTACCGCTGGCGTGAATAACTTCTTCGGGGTCGCAACCCAGCAAATCTACAATATCGTCGGTTACTTCTTCGGGGTTGGCACTTGGTAAATCTACTTTGTTAAGAACAGGGATAATCTCCAAGTCGTTTTCCAGGGCTAAGTATAAATTGGAAATGGTTTGTGCCTGTATGCTTTGTGCGGCATCAACAATAAGCAATGCGCCCTCGCACGCGGCTATGGAGCGGGATACTTCATAAGAAAAATCTACATGCCCGGGTGTGTCTATTAAATTCAGAACAAATTTTTCACCTTTGTACTCGTAGTCCATTTGTATGGCATGCGACTTTATGGTAATACCACGTTCGCGCTCTAAGTCCATGCTATCCAATAGCTGGTTTTGCTTTTCTCTGTCGGTTACAGAGTCTGTGTAATCTAACAAACGGTCTGCTAGTGTGCTTTTGCCGTGATCTATGTGTGCAATGATGCAAAAATTCCTGATGTTCTTCATATATAAATCTTTCTAAGAAAAAGAATGTGCAAAGATAGTTTAAATTTTTGATGCTAAAAAGGATGTTATAAAGCGCATTTAATGTGTTTTTTGAAATTATAAAAAACTAATTATTAGTATATTTATTTGAAACTTTAATTATGATAAAAACCAAGCAAGATTTCATTTGTAAAATACACCTAATTATTTCGGTACTTATTGTGGTGCCAGTTTCTTTTGTTTATGGTTTTGGCCCCGATTTACAATTCGATATTTATTTAAATACCACCAACGAGCGTAATTTCTTTAAAGCCATTATGGGTTTGTATTTGGGGTTTTCTGCGTTTTGGGTTTTAGGAATTTTTAAAGCAAGCTATTTAAAACTCGCATTAATTGCAAACCTTATTTTTATGATGGGTTTAGGCTTTGGAAGGCTGCTTAGTTTAATTTTAGATGGCACACCAACTTCAGGATATTTGTTTGGCACATTTGCTGAATTGTTTCTGGGCTTTTACGGTCTTTGGGTATTGTGGCGTGGTAACTATTAAATTGAATGTATGCAGTTTATAACCTGTATATGCAGTTTGCCCGAAATGGGTTTTACAGTTTTTTTGTTTAGCATTCTTTTGCGTTAATAAAATTTATAACGATAAGAAAAACCATGTTTTAGTATTTCTGTTTTTTTTAGAATGTAACTGTTAAACCAATTATTGCGAACTTTAATGTTAAAGATTGAAAAAAAACTTGCTTTTTTTATAATAAAAATGAAACTTTCACTTCTTTATGCAGTCTAATACTCTGTTGTTGCTTAATAAGATTTATCCGATACCCAATTATTATAGATTTACCGCATATCAGTATATGAAAATAAGAATCGAAATTATTTATTTCATGGAACTTAATATCTCATCTTTTAAATAGAAATAGTATGATAAAAAAAATATTGCTGTGTTTTTCAATATGCCTCGCTAATAGTACGTTATTGTCGTCTCAAACCAAAAAAACAATTCCAGATATTGAAAAAACATACCTCCACACCGATAGATCACAATATACCATTGGCGAATCTTTGTGGTATAAAGTATATTCTGTTTATGCATACAATAATTTGCTTTTCGACCATAGTAACATGTTGTATGTGGAGTTAATTTCGCCCGATTCTAAAATAATTTCACGAAATAAAACAAGAATCGAGAAGGGGTTGGGACATGGCGATTTTAAATTAACGGACTCTGTTGGGGTAAAAAAAGCGGGCGTTTATCAAATAAGAGCATACACTAACTGGAACCGAAACTTTGGAGAAGATTTTGTTTTTAAAAAGACTATTGAAATTTTAGATGTTTTTAAAAACCAACCTGAAAAAAAAGAGGCCTCAAATACATCTAAATCTATAAAAGAAGTTAAAACTGTTTCAGAAGGGAGACGGTCCAAATTTAGCGTGCAATTTTTCCCCGAAGGCGGTTCGTTAGTTGAAAATGTTTTAAGTGTGGTAGCTTTTAAAGCTGTTGATGATAGAGGTAAACCTATAGCCGTAGAGTGTAAGGTTTTTGATTCTGATGGAGCTCTGGTAAGCATTATGGGAAGCATACATGATGGCATGGGGCAATTTCAGCTTAAACCCACCAAAGGTAAAACATATCATGCAGAAATAACAACAGTAAATGGTGTACAAATAAAGGCAGATCTTCCAAAGGCAATTGCCCAAGGTTATGTTATAAGCTCGAAAAAAAGGAATGATAAAGATATTATAACCATTAGCACTAATGATGCAACGTTAAAACAGAACCCTAATGCACCAGTTACAATAATTTGTACTACCAGAGGAATTACTTATTTTGAAGGCACGCAACCCCTAGAAAACACCACATTATCTTTTGAATTGCCTACAGCCGATTTCCCCGACGGTATTAGTCAAGTTACGCTGTATGATGCTAACCTTGTACCGCAAACCGAACGATTGGTTTATGTTGAAAAAGAACATGACCTGCAAATTAACCTAAGCACCAACAAGAAAATTTACAAACCAAATGAAAAAGTAACTGTAAATATTTCGTCCAAGACCAAAACAGGAGACATAGCACCAGGTAGCTTTTCGTTAAGTAGTACAGATATGAATGGAGTGGAAGATGCAAGTGATTATGGTACGAATATTAGTTCTTATTTTTTAATGGAATCGGATATTAGAGGACACGTGCACAACCCCGGATATTATTTCGACAAGAGCAACCCTAAAAGGTTAGCCCACTTAGATTTGCTTCTTTTAACCCAGGGTTGGCGTGATTTTTTATGGAAAAAAATGCCAATACTAAAAGGCAAGCCCAATTATAACGTAGAAAAGGGTATAACTGTAACCGGGATAGTAAAAAAACTTTTTGGACGAACACCAAAAGTAAACAATCAAGTTACCCTAGGATTGCTAAATAAAGGGAAAGTAAATATGCTTACTACGGTAACCGACTCTATGGGGAGGTTCACATTTGAAAACATGGTGTTTATGGGTAACGCCACCATGATGCTAAATACCCAAGACCGAAAAAGAAAAAATCGTGGCATGATTGTCTTAGATTCTCTTCATCAACCAGCCATGGAAACCCATTTTAAAAGCGATGGCATTCAGTTTACACCAGAAATCAATACTTTAACAGAAACAGTATATAAAAAGCACATTATGTTTGGGGTTGCCCCCGAAAATGTTTTGGAAGAAGTCGAAATTATAGGTAAAAAGAAAAAAGAAACACCAAGTTTATATGGGAGAGCAGACCGAACTTATGTTTTTGATGAAAAAACACCGCAATTTTCAACAATACAGCAACTTATTCAATTTACAATACCTGGGGTTATAACATTCGGAGGCTCAGTTGGGTTTAATAGATATAATGGACGCCCTGCACATATAATAATTGATGGCGTTCCATCCATACAAGAAGATCTAGACTTTATTCAGCCAAGTGACGTTGCTAAAATTGAATCTATGAATAGTAGCAGCGCTGCAATATTTGGCTCTAAAGGAGCCAATGGCGTGATAATAATTTACTTAAAAGAAGGTGTTGTTAACAAAAGAGTAAAAAAGGTGTTTCATTCTATAACCCAAGAAATAGCGGGCTTTTATGATGCACGTCAATTTTACTCACCAGATTTGGAAAACCCAGACCCCACAATGGATAATAGAAACGCCATACGAAACACGCTCTTTTGGGATCCTTATGTGCATCCAAACGAGAGTGGTGTTTATTTTAGCAGCTATTACAATAGTGCTGCAGAAACCCGCGTAAAAGTAACCCTGGAAGGCATAACTGCAAGCGGCATTCCTGTGGTGGTAAAAACGCATTATAATGTTGAGAAATAAGGTTTTTTAGAGTAACCTACTTGTTTACCTAAACGATACACCGAATGGATGCAGTTAACAACCCAAATTTGCAGTTTACAAAAAATAGGTTTTATAAGCTTTTAAACGGGTGTTTTATTGTGGCATAAATAATTAAATTTATCATCATGAAAAAATCACACTTCTTTTTATTGTTTCAGTTTCTAGGAATTTTGTCTTTCGCGCAGGAAACTGAAAAATTACCTGAAATGCCATGGGTAGATATTGTTGAAATGAGTAGTAATAGATTCACTCCCATAACAAAATGGGGTACAGATATAAAAATAGGTTTAGAAGGAAATTATTTAACATCGGAATCTATTTCGAGCTTAGAAAAAAAGTTGCCTGATCATTTTTTTGCGCGTTCAAAGAGGGGTAATTATTAACAAGAATTATGTTAACGATATTCAAAAGTATTTTAATAGCAGATATGTCATCACATTAAACAATAAAGCACAAACAAGTATTACAAATATTACAAAGGTTATAAGTTATAACGAAACAATTAAGGGGTGGATTAATATTTAATTCATTTTCAATACTTTTGCACCAAAATAATTTAACTTGGTAAAAATAGATAATATAGAACTGCCCGATTTCCCGTTGCTATTAGCACCCATGGAAGATGTTAGCGATCCGCCGTTTCGTGCTTTGTGTAAAGAACAAGGAGCCGATGTGGTTTATACCGAGTTTGTATCGAGCGAAGGTTTAATACGTAACGCTGCAAAAAGCGTTATGAAGCTAGATATTTACGAAAAAGAAAGGCCTGTTGGTATTCAAATATTTGGCGCGAATTTAGACAGTATGTTACAAACCATCGATATTGTTTCGGCATCAAAACCCGATATTATCGATATTAATTTTGGCTGCCCCGTAAAAAAGGTGGTGAGCAAAGGCGCCGGTGCAGGTATTTTAAAAGATGTGTGCCTTATGGAAAGCCTAACTGCCCAAATGGTTAAGCGCACCAACATCCCCATTACCGTTAAAACACGCTTAGGCTGGGACCACGATTCTATAAAAATTGTTGAAGTTGCAGAGCGTTTACAGGATGTGGGCTGTAAAGCCATTGCTATTCATGGGCGAACACGTGTGCAAATGTACAAAGGCGATGCCGATTGGAAACCTATTGCTGCGGTAAAAAACAACCCAAGAATGCATATTCCCGTGTTTGGAAATGGCGATGTTACTTCACCCGAAAAAGCCATGGAAATGCGCGATAGTTACGGACTTGATGGCGCCATGATTGGTCGTGCCAGTATAGGTAATCCGTGGTTTTTTAAACAAGTAAAACACTTTTTTAAAACCGGCGAACATTTGCCACCAATTACTTTGGAAGAGCGTGTTGAGGCAGCGCGCCGCCATTTACAAATGGCCATAGATTGGAAAGGTGAAACCCTTGGCGTTTTTGAAACCCGACGCCATTACACCAACTACTTTAAAGGGATTCCGCATTTTAAAGAACACCGCATGAAAATGGTAACCAGCGACCACCCTAAAGATGTGTTTGCTGCTTTTGATGAGGTGTTGCAAAAATTTGCTGGTTATGAGTTTATGGAGTAGTTTTTTAAATACGTCCCGATAGCTATCGAGAATACTAATTTTCGCCAATAAAAATTTTCAAGAGTTTTTTGGGCAAATGGCAAGCCACCGCGCTATTGCGTTTTAAATAGATATAGCTTTCCTTCTGCACTCTAAATAAACCTAAGCCTATTTGCCATTTTTATGGCAATTCGCCCTAAACCATTTTGTTATTGGGCTTGTACCAGGGTTTTTGTAATGCGTGCCGATGCAATTTTTGAAGCTATAATGCCTAAAACTGAAATGGTAGCAAGTACAATAAAAAAGTTTTCGGTTTTTATGGTAACGGGATACGCCAGCGATGGGGTTATCATGACTAAATCGAACATGTTTTGAAGCGCTACTATAATTAATGCTAAAACTAAACCCACTAAGCCGCCCAAAACCGACATTAACGTGCCTTGTAAAAAGAATATGTTTCTAATTTCTTTTACAGTTGCGCCCAAATTAAAAAGGGTGTTGAGCGATTTTTTTTTGTCTAAAATCATCATAATAATCGACCCAATAACATTAAACAGCGCAATAATTAAAACCAAGGTAAATATTAAGTAAACCACCAGGTTTTCTGTGTTTAGCATTTTGTAAAGCGCATCGTTAAGCTGTGCTCGGTTTTTTATAATTATGTTGTCTCCCAATATGGCTTGAATGTCTGCTTTTGCTTGAAGCTGGTTTGCGCCTTGAGCCAGTTTAAACTCTATAGCCGATACTTGGTTGGGCCTGTAGCTTAAAAGGTGTTGTGCCAAATCTATAGAGGCAAAAACGTAGGTGTCGTTTAAGTTTTCGTTAACATCAAAAACACCAACGTTTATGGCGTTAACGCTGTTAAAGGCGTTTTGAGCAGATGTTATTTGGCCTTTACCGGGCTTGGGGACATATAAACTTATGGTTTTGGCATAATCTAACACCCCAAAAGACAGGTTGTTGGAAATGCCCCAGCCTACCACGATTTGGTTTGTTTTTTGGTCCAACCAACTGCCTTGGGCGATTACCGAATCTATGGGCACCACCTGTTTATAATTCGCATCAACTCCTTTTATTTTTGCTAAATAATTTTTATCGTTAGAGGCTACTATAACACGTTCTTCAATAATTTTAGAGAACGAGGCAATAGCCTCAATATGGTTTAGCTTATCGAGGTTTTCATCTGTAATTAAAAAAGATTTTCCAACTGCTGCCTCGGCTTTTAAATCGGGATCGGCAATAGTAGAAAACTGTAAAGTAAAATCTTTTAAACCTGCAAAGCCAGAAAGCACTATAAATAACGATGCTGCACCTAAAACAATGCCTATTACCGCAATTATGCTAATAATATTAATGGCATTATTGCTGCTTTTAGAGCGTAAATAACGTTTTGCGATATACAGTGAAAAATTCATGGGTTTAATAAAAGAAAAGCTGCATTACACAATAGTTGCGGTTTTTGTTAAGTCCGTTAGTTTTTGTAAATGTTGCCAAAGGTTTCCGGTAAATAAGCAAGGGCTAAGATTTTTTTCGTTTATCGAGAAACGAAGGGTCTTTAATTGGGTTCTCGCCGCCTTTTAAGGATTTGTCTATTTTATCGATGTACTCCAGAGAGTCATCAATAAAAAACTCCAGTTGTGGCATGCGCCTGAGCTGGTTTTTTGTACGTTGCGCCAATTCGTGCTTGATTAATGAGGCGTTAGATTTTATGCCTTTAATAAGAGCCGCCCCTTTATTGCTGGGAAAAATACTTAAATACACCTTGGCCACAGAAAGATCTACGGTAACCTTAACTTTGGTAACCGAGATTAAAATACCTTGCAAGCCACCTTGAGTAGCTGCACCTTGCAGTACATCAACCAGATCGCGTTGTAAAACCGATGCTATTTTTTTTTGTCTTTGACTTTCTTCCAAATTCTTTAAATTTTATAAAGCCCATATTTTAAATAAGTTAAAATAAAATATGCTGCTTTTTTATGCTGCAAAAATAACAGATATTTAAAGATTATCTTACTTTTGGTTTGTAAAATTTGTATCTTAAAACAAAAAACACCTTTACATGAATAAGATTGAGCATATTGGTATAGCTGTAAAAAACCTTGAAGAATCCAATGAGCTGTTCTCTAAATTATTTGGAAAAGCGCATTATAAAATAGAAGAAGTTGCCAGTGAAGGTGTAAAAACCTCTTTTTTTAAAATAGGCGAAAGTAAGATTGAATTGTTGGAAGGCACAAATAATGATAGCCCAATTACCAAGTTTATTGCAAAAAAGGGGGAAGGCATACACCATATAGCTTTTGATGTCGATGATATTTATGCCGAAATTAAACGTCTTAAAAATGAAGGTTTTAAAGTGTTGAACGATCCCGAAGTTTCGGGGCTAAAAAAAGGCGCAGACAATAAGCTAGTGGCTTTTTTGCACCCCAAGACATCAAACGGGGTTTTAATAGAGCTGTGCCAAGACCTAAAGCCAAATGTGGAATAAAACAGTCGATTTACTTCGTTTGTACTTGTGTTTTACGGTTCGCATTCAGTTATTTAAGTAATCATTTACCATAAAGCAATAATTTTTCTTGGTAAGAAATAAAATAAATAGTAATATTGCACTCCAATTTCAGAACTATATTGCTTTTCCGAAAGGTAGAAAGTTGTATTTATTTTGAAAAGGTCCTATAACTCAGTTGGTTAGAGTATCTGACTCATAATCAGAAAGTCCCTGGTTCGAGCCCAGGTGGGACCACTTTAAATGCCTTAAAAGCCTTGCAATTGCGCGAGGCTTTTTTTTATTGCTCACAATCAGCTATTAGCCAAACCATATTTTAATTTTATTCTCTTGAGTAACTTCTATATATTTGCTCTTTTAAAAAAGAAAAAAATTGAGGGATCTTTTTTTTTGTTCATATAATTTTTTAAAAAACGTGCGTTTTGTAATTAGTGGCTTTTGTAGAAAAAATGCGCTTTGTCGTGAATTTTAATCTTTTCATAGATGTTTTTGCGCCGAAAGCTCTATATTTGTTTTGTACAATCGCTTTTTTTTATACATTTGTGTACCCATGACCATACAAAATAAAAGAATATTTGCCTCAATCTTATTTGTATTAATAAGTTTTGTGTGTGCTGCCCAAGGCGGTGGACCGCCTCCACCAGGACCGCCTCCACCAGGTCTTTCTATAGATGGAGGTTTAATTGCTGGTGCTTGTTTTGCGTTGTTTTATGGGGTAAAAAAGCTGCTAAAAAAAAGGTAATTATTTTTTATATAAGTTCAATTCCAGGAGCTTGGTTACGTATTTTCCCAAAACATCAAATTCTAAGTTAACAACGTCCCCAATTTTTAAAGTGTTAAAATTTGTGTGCTCATAGGTATAGGGTATAATGGCAACGCTAAAACTGTCTTTTTTTGAGTTTACAACCGTTAAACTCGTTCCGTTAATGGTTATCGAGCCTTTTTCAATGGTTATGTTGTTTAGTGCGGCATCATAATTAAAAGTAAAAATCCAGCTTCCGTTTTCTTCTTTAACATTGGTGCAAACTGCAGTTTGGTCTACATGTCCTTGAACAATATGTCCATCAAGCCTGTCGCCAAGTTTCATGGCGCGCTCAAGGTTTATTTGGTTGTTAAGCTTTAGGGTGTCTAAGTTAGTTTTGTTTAAAGTTTCTTTAATTGCGGTAACTGTATATTCGTTGTTGTTAATCTCTACAACCGTTAAGCAAACCCCGTTATGGGCAACGCTTTGGTCTATTTTTAGCAGCGGGCTTATGGTGCTTTGTATTGTAATATGGAGATTGTCCAGTTCTTTGTTCAAATGTGTAACAACTCCAACATCTTCAATAATTCCTGTAAACATACTATTATTTGTTTATTTGGTTAAATTTGCAACATTAAATTGGTTTAGGCTTTCTTGGGCAAGGTAAAATATCTTAGCCGATTAAGAGTAACTAAACGAAATTCAAAATTACAAACAATAGTTGTTATTTTTTATGAAGGAAGCAGAAAATATAATTGTAGGCATATCCATAGGCGACTTAAACGGTATTGGTGGCGAAATAGTGTTAAAAACTTTTGAAGATAATAGAATGCTGGATTTTTGTACCCCAGTAATTTTCGCTTCGGCCAAAACCATGGGTTTTTTAAAAACGCATTTTAAATCGGCAATACATTTTAATAACATTAATAACATCGAGCAGGTCTCTGTTGGAAAGTTTAATGTGTTAAATTGCTGGAACGAGCCTGTAAAGATTGAGTTTGGAAAAGAGGATTTTAAAATTGGCGAATACGCCATAAAATCGCTTCAAGCTGCAACCAAAGCATTAAAAGAAAGTGCCATAGATGTTTTGGTAACCGCGCCAATAAATAAACATAACATTCAGTCTGAGGTTTTTAACTTTCCCGGGCATACAGATTATTTGGCAAAAGAGTTAGAGGGCGAAAGCTTAATGCTGATGGTAAACAGTACTTTAAGGGTTGGTTTGTTAACAGATCATGTGCCCGTAAAAGACATTGTTAACCATATTACAGAAGCGCTAATAGTAAAAAAGATTGATACCGTATATAAATCGCTGAAAAAAGATTTTAAAATCAGAAAGCCAAAAATTGCGGTTTTAGGTATTAATCCGCATACTGGAGATAACGGCGTTATAGGAAATGAAGACGACCTAGTATTAAGACCAACACTAAAAAAAATAAAAGACGACGGCAAATTAGTTTACGGGCCTTATGCAGCCGACAGTTTTTTTGGTTCCAACAACTATAAAAATTTCGATGCCATTATAGCCTGCTATCACGATCAAGGTTTAATTCCTTTTAAAACACTGTCTTTTGGGCAGGGCGTTAATTATACAGCCGGATTAAGCAAAGTAAGAACCTCTCCAGACCATGGAACGGCATACGAAATAGCAGGACAAGGTAAAGCCGACGAAAATTCGTTTAAAGAAGCTCTCTTTACGGCCATCCAGATTTATAAAAACAGATTTGATTACGAGCAGCTTACCGCAAATCCGTTAAAAAAAGCACCAAAAAAACGATAAACAAAAAAATGCTTTTAAGTACAGTTGTGTAAATAAAAAAGTTATATATTTGCAGGCTCAAAATAGATGTGATGATGAAACTACTTAAAGAATTTACAATTCCGTTCGTAGGATTAAAAATAGGACAGCATCTTTTTGAATATAATATTGACCAAGCGTTCTTTGAGCATTTTGAGTATAAGGAGTTTAACAATGTAAATATAAAGGTTGATGTTGTATTTGAGAAAAAAACAACATTGCTTGAATTGCATTTTAAAACCTCGGGATTTGTTAATATCAATTGCGATTTAACAAACGAACCATTTAATCAAACTATTGAAAATGAATTTGAGCTGGTTGTAAAGTTTGGTAACGAATATAACGATGAGAATATCGATATTCTTATAGTGCCCCATGGTACTTACGAGATTAACATCCAACAATACATTTACGAATTAATTGTGCTTGCCGTACCCATTAAACGGCTACATCCCGGAGTTAAAGATGGCACCTTGCACTCAGAGATACTTGAAAAACTAGAGGAATTAAGCCCAAAGCTTAAAGAAAACAAAGACACTAACGAGGGAATTGATCCTCGATGGAATACATTAAAAAAACTATTAACGGATAAATAACATAAAAAATGGCACATCCTAAACGAAAAATCTCGAAAACAAGAAGAGATAAAAGAAGAACACATTACAAAGCAACTGCGCCACAGATTGCTACATGCCCCACAACCGGTGAGGCCCACCTGTACCACAGAGCACATTGGCACGAAGGCAAATTATACTACAGAGGTCAAGTTTTAATTGATAACTCAGAAAACTTAGAAGACGTTGCATAAGTATTATGCACGCATATTATAAAACGCTCACTTTAGGGCGTTTTTTTTGTGATATGTTTTTAATAAATCACAAAAACTATAAATTTTTGTTTTATTTAGCTAAAATTTAGTAGTTTTCAAAAAATTTATAACGTTTTTGCCCAAATTATAATTTTATTTTGGACGAATTAACTATAAAATTATGAGTAAAACCTCGGCGGCAATCACAGCTGTAGGCGCTTACGTGCCAGAATATGTGTTAACCAATCAAATTCTTGAAACAATGGTTGACACAAACGACGAATGGATAACCACCAGAACAGGAATAAAAGAACGTCGCATACTTAAAGAAGAAGGCAAAGGCACTTCTTTTTTGGCCATTAAGGCAGCCAACGATCTTATAAAAAAGAGCAATATAGACCCCAAAGATATAGAGCTTGTTATAGTTGCCACGGCAACACCAGACATGAAAGCCGCTTCAACCGCAGCTTATACCGCTTCAGAGATAGGCGCTGTAAATGCCTTTTCTTTTGATATGGATGCAGCTTGCTCGAGCTTTTTGTTCGGCATGTCCGTAGCCGCTGGATATATCGAGTCTGGACGCTATAAAAACGTACTCTTGATAGGGGCAGATAAAATGTCTTCCATAATCAATTACAAAGACAGGGCAACCTGTATAATTTTTGGAGATGGAGCTGGTGCCGTTTTATTCGAGCCAAATAATGAAAATTTAGGACTTCAAGACGAGTACTTGCGAAGCGATGGCACTGGTAGAGAGTTTTTACAAGCCACATACGGCGGCTCTTCTTATGCCATTACACCCGAAGTTTTAGAAAACGGAGGGCATTGTGCTTTTCAAGAAGGAAGAACCGTATTTAAAAACGCGGTGTTTAACATGGCAGATGCCACGGTAAAAATTTTAGAGCGCAACAACTTAACCAAAAACGACATAGATTGGCTAGTGGCACATCAAGCAAACAAGCGTATTATAGACGCTACTGCCAACAGAATTAATTTAGAAGAAGAAAAGGTAATGATGAACATACACAAGTATGGCAATACCACATCTGCAACCTTACCATTGCTTTTAAATGATTACGAATCGCAGCTAAAAAAAGGCGATAATTTAATATTTGCCGCTTTTGGAGGCGGATTTAATTGGGGCTCTATCTATTTAAAATGGGCCTATAATTCTTAAAACTAACCACAAACTAATAAGCAAAAATTATGGATATTAAAGAGATTCAAAACTTAATTAAGTTTGTTGCCAAATCTGGTGCAAGCGAGGTTAAATTGGAGATGGACGATGTTAAAATTACCATCAAAACAGGATCAGACTCTGATACTACAATTGTACACCAAGTCCCTGCTGCTCCACAAATACCCCAAGCTCCGCAAGTGGCTCAACAACCCGTTGCCGCACAACCTGCAGCTCCGGTGCAAGAGCCAGCAGCTCCCGCAAACGACAACTCAAAATACATTACTATAAAATCCCCTATAATAGGAACCTTTTACAGAAAGCCATCACCAGACAAACCCTTGTTTGTAGAGGTAGGGCAAACCATAGCAGAAGGCGATGTACTCTGTATTATTGAAGCCATGAAACTTTTCAACGAAATCGAATCAGAAGTTTCAGGAAAGATTGTAAAAGTTTTAGTTGACGATTCATCCCCTGTGGAGTTCGATCAACCACTATTTCTAGTAGATCCATCTTAAAAATTCAGAATTCAGAATTCTGAATTCATAATTTACTCTAAGTTATGTTTAAAAAAATATTGATTGCCAATAGAGGAGAAATAGCACTACGTGTTATTAGAACCTGTAAAGAAATGGGCATTAAAACCGTTGCGGTTTACTCTACAGCTGATGCCGATAGTTTGCATGTAAAATTTGCTGATGAGGCCGTTTGCATTGGGCCGCCCGCCAGCAGCGAATCTTATTTAAAGATGTCTAACGTTATAGCTGCCGCAGAAATCACCAATGCAGATGCCATTCACCCAGGCTATGGGTTTTTAGCAGAAAACGCTAAATTCTCTAAAATTTGCCAAGAGCACGATATTAAATTTATAGGCGCATCTCCAGAAATGATCGAAAGAATGGGGGATAAGGCCAATGCCAAAGAAACCATGAAAGCCGCAGGCGTTCCCTGTGTACCTGGTAGTGATGGTGTTATTGGAAATTTTGAAGACTGCAAGAGGTTAGCCGAAGAAACAGGTTACCCGGTTATGCTAAAGGCCTCTGCCGGTGGCGGTGGCAAAGGTATGCGAGGTGTATTTAAACCAGAAAAGCTAAAAGAAGCCTGGGATGCCGCAAAAAAAGAAGCCAAAGCCGCTTTTGGAAACGACGATATGTACATGGAAAAACTTATTGAAGAGCCCAGACATATCGAGATTCAAATTGTTGGAGACTCCACAGGAAGAGCTTGTCACCTCTCAGAAAGAGATTGCTCCATCCAGCGTCGCCATCAAAAATTAACAGAAGAAGTCCCTTCGCCTTTTATGACTACTGCCTTGCGTAAAAAAATGGGAGACGCTGCCGTTAAAGCTGCCGAATACATTAAATATGAAGGCGCAGGAACCATTGAATTCTTAGTAGATAAGCACCGTAATTTCTACTTTATGGAAATGAATACCCGTATTCAAGTAGAACATACCATTACAGAGCAGGTTATAGATTTCGACTTAATTCGAGAACAAATTCTTGTAGCCGCAAAAGTGCCGATTTCGGGTAAAAACTACACACCAAAATTACACTCTATAGAGTGTAGGATAACAGCCGAGGATCCGTACAACGATTTTAGACCATCTCCAGGGAAAATAACAACCTTACATGCCCCAGGAGGCCACGGTGTTCGTTTAGATACACATGTCTATGCCGGTTATACCGTGCCACCAAACTACGACTCTATGATTGCTAAGTTAATTACCACGGCGCAAACCAGAGAAGAGGCCATTAATAAAATGAAACGCGCTTTAGATGAGTTTGTAATAGAAGGCATTAAAACCTCAATACCTTTCCATAGGCAGCTTATGGATCATCCAGATTATTTAGCGGGAAATTACACCACTAAGTTTATGGAAGATTTTGTAATGGAAAAGCAAATAGAAGAATAAATAACTAAAACTCCGAAATTCATTTTCGGAGTTTTTTTTAAACCAGTTTTTTAAAAGCGGTACAACAATACATTAAAAAAATGGATGATTTAACCCATCCCGAATTTATTTTAACCGCTCATTTAAAACAATTTTTATGGTGTTACTTTTGCTCCAAAAAGCAAAAGTCAGGCTATTCGTTATATCTTTTTGTGAAAAACAAAAAGGATGCCACTACTATCCTTAACACAGTGCAGAACTTCAATTTAAAATCCTAAATTAGCATCATGAATTTATCTTATTGGGAAATTAAATCGTGGCTCACCCAAGTAGATTATACCATAGTTGGTAGTGGTATAGTAGGCTTAAACTGTGCGTTAAGCTTGAAAGAACGCTTTCCAAAAGCCAATATTCTCATTTTAGAAAAAGGCATGTTGCCACAAGGTGCGAGCACAAAAAATGCAGGTTTTGCCTGTTTTGGAAGCCTAAGTGAAATTCTAGACGATTTAAAAACACACACCGAAGAAGACGTTGTTAATCTTGTAAAAAAACGAGTTAACGGCTTAAAACTTTTACGGCATACATTAGGCGATGCAAACATTAATTATAAGCAATTAGGTGGTTTTGAGTTGTTTACTGAATTGGATTCGGGTTTATTTGAAGCCTGTATTTCTAAAAAAGAAGCCATAAATAAGTTGTTGAAGCCCGTTTTTAATCATGATGTTTTTAGTTTAAAAAACAACAGCTTCAACTTTAAAAACATAAAAAATCAATATGTTTTCAATTCGTTTGAAGGACAAATTGATACCGGAAAAATGATGGATTCATTGATTCATTTAGTTTCAAAAAGTGGCATAAAGCTATTGAATAATGTTGTTGTCGAATCTTTTTCAGAAGATTCAGATTCAGTTAAAATAAAAACCAATCAATTCGAGTTTTCAACCTCTAAATTACTCATTGCAACAAACGGGTTTGCATCACAATTAATTAATGAAAAAGTAAAACCAGCACGAGCACAAGTGTTAATTACCAAACCCATTAAAGACCTACAGATTAAAGGTACATTTCATTTAGAAAAAGGCTATTATTATTTTAGAAATATTGACGATAGAATTTTATTGGGTGGCGGACGAAACCTTGATTTTAAAGCTGAAGAAACCACCGAATTAAAACAAACCGAACTTATACAAAACAAATTAGAAACCCTTTTAAAAACCACAATTTTACCCGAAACACCTTTTCAGGTCGATTATAGATGGAGTGGTATTATGGGAGTTGGATCCCGATTGCTATCGGGACAAAAAAAAGCTATTGTAAAACCATTTAGTAATAACGTATTTTGTGGTGTAAGATTAGGCGGCATGGGCGTAGCCATTGGTAGTTTGGTTGGTAAAGAATTAGCAGATTTAATTTAACGTATCTGTCATTCCGCACTTGATGCGGAATCCACTTTTTTAAAAATAAAAATTGAAAATAAAAGAAGAATTATTCAGTCAATGTGTTGTGTTTGTTAATAGTCGTTTTCAAACCATTAAAAATACTATATCAGAAATACAAGAATCGTTAACGAGCGAAACCAAAAGTAGTGCAGGCGATAAACATGAAACCGGACGCGCCATGTTATAATTAGAACGTGAAAAAGCAGGGAACCAACTCTCTGAAATTGTAAAAGTAAAAGCGGTACTTTCTAAAATTGATGCTTCAAGATCTTCAAAAACCATTGGCTTAGGTAGTGTGGTTTTTACAACTAAATGCAATTACTATATAGCAATAAGTGCAGGGAAATTAGAAGTTGATAACGCCAGTTTTTATGCGATTTCCCCAAATACGCCAATTGGAAAGTTGTTAATTGGAAAAACTGTTGGAGAAGCTATTGTTTTTAGAGATGGCAGTTTTAAGATAACCGAAGTTTTATAATGTTTTTTTTAGAAATACTTCTTTGTTTTCATCATATTGAAACTTACTTTCAAAAAAAACGGTGTTGCCATTTAAATTGGCTTCAATTAAATAATAATGGCCTTTAAAATAGCTTTTTTTAACTGTAGCTTTTAAATTAGATTTATCAACAGCTTTAAGTTGGTGTGTATAAATTATTTCATCATCAATAATATTAAACTCATCAAAAAACGAAGCAATTAATGTGTTTTGAGGATTTTTGAACAATTGTTGAGGTGTATTGTTTGCAATAATTTGGGCCTCGTGCAAAACAATCATATAATCTGAAAAAGGCAACACATCATCTTTATCGTGCGTAGCCACAATACAAGTAATGTTTTTTTCTTTTAAATACTTAAACAAACTTCGGCGTAACGATTGTTTTTTAAAGTTGTCGATATGGCTAAAGGGTTCGTCCAACAAAATAATCTCGGGTTGTTTGGCAATGGCTTTGGCCAAAGCGACACGTTGTTTTTGTCCGCCACTTAATAATTTTACTTTGGTATTTGCAAAAGCCGTTAACTCGACAACGTTTAAAAGCTCATCTATGCGTTTTTGTTTTTCTTCAGGATAAAAGTTGGAGAGAAAAGCGCCAATGTTTTCAGTAACTGTAATAAAGGGCATTAAATCGAATTCTTGAGCCACATATTTCATGTATTCCGGACCAATAATGAGGTTTTGTTTTGGCCCCAGAATTTCTTTGTCTTTCCAAAAAATGCGCCCATTATTTAAATTGTAAGTGCCATATAGTAATTTTAAGAGCGTGCTTTTTCCAGAGCCGCTTTCTCCTAGTATTGAAACATGTTCGCCTGGGTTTACTTTAAAAGAAATCCCTTTTAAAATAAGTGTTTTTTTATATGAAAACGATATGTTTTTTACTTGAAGCATAGCGCAAAAATTATATAAAAACCGTTCCTCTTTTTAGAAGAACGGTTTTCGATTAACTTTATAATGAGACACTCGAACTGCGCTCAGTGTTACTAAAAAGTTACCCTTTTATCTTTTCTTTGGTTTTGCTTGGTAACACATCAAAACCCATATTATAAAGCGAAAAGCCAAAAATATCGGCATACTGATCAATGGTTTTGCTAACAGGTGTTCCTGCGCCATGGCCAGCATCGGTTTCAATACGTATTAAGGTTGGGTTGTTTCCTGTTTGCTTGCTTTGCAGTTCGGCGGCAAATTTAAAACTATGGGCAGGAACCACTCTATCGTCATGGTCGCCTGTTGTAATTAAAGTTGCTGGGTATTCAATGCCTTGTTTTACATTATGCACAGGAGAATACCCTTTAAGGTACTCGAACATTTCTTTACTTTGTTCGGCCGTACCATAATCGTAAGCCCAACCTGCTCCGGCAGTAAATGTGTGGTAACGCAACATATCTAAAACACCAACGGCGGGCAATGCTACTTTGGCTAAATCGGGGCGCTGTGTCATTACTGCTCCAACCAGTAAACCGCCATTAGATCCGCCACGGATGGCTAGGTAATTAGATGAGGTGTAGTTGTTTTCAATTAAATATTCACCTGCGGCAATAAAGTCGTTAAATACATTTTGCTTTTTCATTTGCGTTCCTGCATCGTGCCATATTTTACCGTACTCGCCGCCACCGCGTAAATTGGGTACAGCGTATATGCCACCTTGCTCCATCCAAACGGCATTAGCAATATTAAACGAAGGTGTTAAGCTAATATTAAAGCCACCGTAACCGTATAGAATAGTGGGGTTTTTTCCGTTAAGCTCCAAGCCTTTTTTATGGGTAATCATCATAGGTATTTTAGTACCATCTTTTGAGGTGTAAAATACTTGGTTGGATACATAATCGGTGCTGTTAAAGGTTATGTTTGGTTTCCAATATAGTTGGGTTTCGCCGGTTTTTGGGTCGAATTTGTAAATGCTAGAAGGCGTATTGTAATTGGTAAACGAGTAGTATAAAACCGTATCTTCTTTTTTTCCTCCAAAACCTCCTACGGTGCCCAGACCGGGCAACTCAACTTCTCTTATCAATTCGCCTTTATAATTGTACTGCTTTACCTTAGAGAGGGCATCTACCATGTATTTAGCAAAGAAAAAACCACTTCCTTTTGATGGTGTTAAAACATTTTCGGTTTCAGCGATAAAATCCTTCCATTGCTCAGGTGTTGGATTGGAGGCATCAACCGTTACTATCTTTTTGTTTGGTGCATTTAGGTTTGTAACCAAAAATAATTTGCTGCCTTCGTTTTCAATAATAGATGTGTCGCTATTTGTGTGGTTTAAAATGGTAACAAGTTGGCTGTTGGGGTCTGATAAGTCTTTGATAAAGAGTTTGTTGCCAGAGGTAGATACCTTGGCGGAAATTATTAAATACTTATTGTCTTTGGTTACATTAGCAAAAACATATCTGTGTTTTTCTTCTGGCGTGCCTCCAAAAATTAAAACATCTTGTTTTTGAGGGGTTCCTAATTTATGGTAATACAGTTTATGCTGATCGGTTTTTGCAGAAAGTTCGCTGCCCTTTGGCTTATCGTAGCTAGAGTAATAAAACCCTTCGTTTTTGTACCACGATATGGTGCTAAATTTTACATCTTTAATCGTGTCTTCAACAATTGCTCGGGTTTCTGTATCCATTACTATAATTTTGCGCCAATCGCTACCGCCTTCAGATATGGGGTAGGCCAGTAGGTTACTGTCTTTAGAGAAACTCAACGCACCGCCTAACGATGTGGTGCCATCCTTAGAAAACGTATTGGGGTCTAAAAACACTTCGGCTTCTGCATCTCCCTTTTTTCGGTAATATACATTTTGATTCTGTAAACCGTTATTTTTTGAAAAATACGTGTATTCGCCTTCAATAAACGGGGCGCCTATTTTTTCGTAGTTCCATAGTTCAGACAAACGCTCTTTTAATTCGTCCCTAAACGGAATGCCGTCCAGATACGCATAAGTGCTTTGGTTTTGTGTTTTTACCCAGGCTTCGGTTTCTTTGCTTCTATCGTCTTCCAGCCAGCGGTATGGGTCTTTAACTTCTACGCCAAAGTATGTGTCTATGGTGTCAACTTTTTTTGTTTCAGGATAATTCACAACAACCGTGTTTTTTTCTTCTTCTGCTTTTTTACAACCTAAAGTAAGTGTTAGTGCAGAAATAACAACTAATATTTTTTTCATGATTGATAAATAATTAATCGTCAAAAATAAGCAAAACAAACCAAATTTTATGGCCACTTGTTATATATTTGAAGCTGTTGAAAAAATGAATAGACTATGAAACATATTTTTTTGTATTTACTAATTAGTACGTTAAGTTTTAATGTGTTTTCCCAATCTGAAATAACCGAAAACGAATTGAAAGATCACCTACTGTTTTTAGCTTCAGAAAAAAACGCAGGCCGATTCCCTGGAGGAAAAGCCAATAGGCGCGTTGTTAACTATTTAAAAAAAGAATTTAAAAAGATAGGGGTTGCCCCTTTTGATAGCGGTTACAAGCAAAACTTTAAAGCCGCATTGCGGGTTGAAAAAGGAGCTATGGAAAAACCCGTTGTAAAAACCTGTAACGTGGTTGGTTTTATTGAAGGCAGCGATGCCGGGTTGAAAAATGAATATATTGTTTTGGGCGCGCATTACGACCATTTGGGTTTGGGCGGGCCATCGTCAAAATCCGATACAAAGAATACCATTCATTACGGTGCCGACGATAATGCCAGTGGGACTTCGGCTCTTTTGGAGATAGCCGAAAAAATAGCAAGCCAAAAGCACAAATTAAAACGCAGTATTATTTTTATTGCATTTGGAGCAGAAGAACAAGGCTTATTAGGAAGCCAATATTTTGTTGATAATCCGTTAGTGCCGCTGTCTCAAATTAAATTAATGATTAATATGGACATGGTGGGCAGGATGAACAAAGAGAAACATGTGTATATGGGCGGCGCAGGTACATTTCCTAATGGGGTTGCTTTTATGCAAAGCTTAGGCGAATCTTTAAATTTAACACCCATTGTGCATGCGGGTTCTGTTGGCGGATCGGACCATGTGTCGTTTTACAAAAAAGGCATTTCGGTTTTGGGGTTGCATACCGGAGCGCATCCGCAATACCACAGGCCCGAAGATACCGTAGATTTAATTAACTTTAAGGGCCAAAAACAGGTGTGCGATTATATTTTTAAAACGATTATGGAACTTGCCGCGACAGATTATAAAATGGAATTTATCAACCAAGATTAAAGTCTGTAAAAAAAGAGGCTGCCTTTTCAGGCAGCCTCTTTTTTTATTCTAAAAATCTAAAACCTAATATATTTTAAACCAAATCGTTTTCAACTAAATATTCTGCAATTTGTATGGTATTGGTTGCAGCGCCTTTGCGTAAGTTATCGGCAACAATCCACATGTTTAAAGTGTTTGGTTGCGTTTCATCCCTTCTCAGTCTGCCCACAAAAACATCGTCTTTGTCGTGTGCATAAATGGGCATAGGATACGTGTTTGTATCTGTATTATCTTGCAAAACAATTCCAGGGGTTTCGTATAGCATTTTACGCACATCTGCCAAATCGAAATCTTTTTCAAACTCGACGTTAACCGCTTCAGAGTGTCCACCAGAAGTTGGAATTCTCACCGCAGTAGCCGTTACAGAAAAGGATTTGTCGTTAAATATTTTTTGAGGCTCGCGTGCCAGTTTCATTTCTTCTTTGGTGTAACCGTTGTCTTCAAAAACATCGCAATGTGGCAACGCATTTCTGCCAATAGGATAGGGGTAGGCCATTTCGCCATCAACACCGGCAATTTCGTTTTCCAGTTGTTGTACCGCTTTTACGCCCGTACCCGATACCGATTGATAGGTAGAAACCACCACGCGTTTCATTTTATATGCGTTATGAAGCGGCGCTAGTGCCATTACCATTTGTATGGTTGAGCAATTGGGGTTTGCAATAATCTTGTCGGCTTTGGTTAACTCTTTGGCATTAATTTCTGGAACCACTAATTTTTTGTTCGGGTCCATTCTCCAAGCTGAAGAATTATCGATTACCGTTGTGCCGGCTTCAGCAAATTTTGGCGCCCATTCTAGCGATGTGCCACCACCAGCAGAAAAAATTGCGATATCTGGTTTGGCTGCCACGGCATCGGCTAGACCAATAACGGTGTACTCTTTATCTTGATATTTTAGTTTTTTGCCTACTGAGCGTTCTGAGGCTACCAACAGCAATTCGGTAATCGGGAAATTACGTTCTGCCAATACTTTTAGCATGACTTCGCCAACCATTCCGGTGGCGCCAACAACTGCTACTTTCATCTTTATTGAATTTATATAATTACTGCCACAAAACTAAGTATTAATTCTATTTTATAACCTAAAAAAAGCCTTCATTTTTAGAAAACAAAGGCTTTTTTGACAACAAATAACAATACGTTATATAATTAACAAACGGTTATTTTTTAAGTAAATCTCTAATTTCGGCAAGTAAATCTTCTTGCGATGGCCCTTTTGGGGCTTCGGGTGCGGGTTCTTCTTTTTTCTTCATTTTGTTAACGCCTTTTACAACCAAGAACATTACGAAGGCTACAATAACAAAATCGATAACATTGGTTAAAAAAGTACCGTATTCTAAAAACACTTCGCCTACGGTTTCTCCAGCATCGTTTAATGTGCCGTCTTTTAATTTATATTTTAATGCTTTAAAGTCTGAATCGAAAATTAAACCAATTAAAGGCGATACTATGCCACCGGTAAATGCGGTAACTACTTCTTTAAAAGCAGCGCCCATTACAAAACCTACTGCAATGTCTATAAGGTTGCCCTTCATTGCAAATTCTTTAAATTCTTTTAACATTGTTTTAAATTTTTAGTTAGATAAGTTACTAATTTAGTTAAAAAAATTAAATGTTAACAAAAGTTAAAAAACTATTGAAGAATAACGCGTTTAATACGTTGCGAAATGGCAGTAATTAACTCGTAAGAAATGGAGTTGGTGGTTTGGGCTAAATTTTCGGCGGTGTGGTTTGCATCAAAAACAATCACTTCATCACCTTCTTTACAATCAATATTTGTGATGTTTACCATAATCATGTCCATACAAACATTGCCAATAATATTGGCCTTTTGCCCGTTAATGGTTACAAAGCCATTGTCGTTTCCGTATTGTCTGCCAATGCCATCGGCATGCCCAAGGGGTAGTGTTGCCGTTTTTAAAAAGGCATTGCTTTTATAGGCTCGATTATAACCAACAGATTCCCCTTTTTCAATCGAATGAATTTGAGAAATAACCGTTTTTAAGGTGGCTATGGGTTTTAAATGTTTGTTTTCTTTTTCTGAATTTCCGAACCCATATAATCCAATGCCGCTGCGTACCATATCGAAATGCGCATCGGGATAATTTAATAGCCCCGAGGTGTTGCATATATGAAGCATAGGTTTGTAACCAAGGGCTTTTGTAACGTTTTTAGAAATAGATTTGAAGTTTTCAATTTGATTTAGGGTAAATTGTTTTTCTTTTAAATCTTCACTGGCCGCCAAATGCGAAAAGATAGATTTTACTTTTACTGAAGCCGAATCTTTTAATTTTGATGCGATATAATTTAAATCATTTCCCCAAAATCCCAATCGGTTTAACCCAGTATTAAATTTAATATGAATGGGGTAGTTGGTTTGTTTTTCCGCCGAAGCGATATTAATAAATTCGTTTAAAATTTTAGCATTATATATACTAGGTTCTAAACAATTGTCAATTAAGGTTTTAAAATTCACAGCCTGTGGGTGCAGGACCAAAACAGGTTTTGTAATGCCCGATTTTCTTAGTGCAACGCCTTCCTTTACGTATGCCACTGCAAAATAATCTACATCAAGAGTTTGCAAATAGTTTGCTATTTGGCAGGCATCGCTACCATAGCCATAAGCTTTTACTACGGCTAAAAATTTGGTTTTTTTGTTAAGCTTAGATTTTAAATGCCCAAAGTTGTGTTTAAGGGTTTTTAAATCTATTTCGAGTACGGTTTCTTGCGCTTTAGGCATTGGGTTTTTTTGGTTTAGTGGTCATTTCTTCGGCATCATTTACCTTCATGTTGCGTAATTTATCGCGCATTGTGGCTTTGTAATAAGCGGCTCTACTTAAGGGTTCGTACTCGTCAACTTCGCCTAAAAGCACCAAATTATCGCTTTTGGATTTACGGTAGCTATATTGGGCCAAATTTCCTGTGCGCGTACAAACGGCGTGCACTTTGGTAACATATTCTGCAGTTGCCATAAGGTTTGGCATGGGGCCAAAGGGGTTGCCTTTAAAATCCATGTCCAGTCCCGCAACGATTACCCGAACGCCTTTATTGGCCAAATCGTTGCAGACGCTAACAATCTCGTCGTCAAAAAACTGGGCTTCGTCAATGCCAACCACATCGCAGCCATCTGCTAAAATGGGAATGTTTGCTGCAGCGGGCACTGGTGTAGAGCGAATTTCGTTAGCATCGTGCGAGACCACCATATCTTCATCATAACGCACATCAATGGCCGGTTTAAAAATCTCAACTTTTTGCCTTGCAAATTGGGCGCGTTTAAGCCTTCGGATGAGTTCTTCGGTTTTTCCAGAAAACATGGAGCCGCAAATAACTTCAATCCAGCCAAATTGTTCTTTATGATTTACTGTATTTTCAAGAAACATTTTGTAATTTTAGCACTAAAACAAACCTATTTTTCGTTTGTATAAAGGTGGCGTAAATTTATTAAAAATCAAAAGCCCCAATAGCAATAATTTTAAAAATATAAGCAATGAAGAAGAAGTTAGAGTCAGAACTCATTAGTATAGCCCATAGAATCCTTAAATTAAAAGGGAAAGAAGATGTTGTGAAAATGCACGCCGAGGCCAGTGTGCTTTACGAAAAACTGTCTGTACTTAAATTTGCCCACGACAATTTTGATGACGATATACCCTCAATAGGAAACAACTCCTCTTTTTTTGGCATGCTCGACACCGCTTTTAACAATAAGGTAAGCGATAACATTGAGGTAGAAGATAAAGTTTACATAAACCTTGATGATTCTGAAAACGAGGCTATTACAGAGCCCTTGATGGAAACCATTAAAGATATGGTTGCACAAATGCCGCAGGAGAGCTTGCAAATCGATTCGGTTTTTGAAGCGGCCATACCCAAGGCACCATCTCCAAAAACCACCGAACCGCAAAAAGTAGATTTGGAAACCCTTACCTCTGGTTTTGAGCAAATGCCCGTTTTCGAGCCTGTTTCCAAATTACAAAACGGAAACCAAAAAAAATCGCTTAACGATAAACTTAAAAGTGGCGGATTAAGCATTGGACTTAACGATAAAATAGCCTTTATAAAGCATTTGTTTAACGGCAAAAGCGAAGACTACGATCGTGTGGTTTCGCAATTAAACACCTCGGCGACATTAAACGATGCCAAACGGTTTATTGAAGATATTGTAAAGCCAGATTATAACCATTGGGCAGGCAAAGAAGAGTTTGAAGCACGTTTTTTTGAAATAATAGAAAGTAAGTTTCTTTAAAACTTGGGTGTTCCCACGCCAAAAAAAGGCGTGGTCGCGCTTTCGGTAGTCGCTTTTTTGTGTTGCATAGGTGCAACAACACAAAAAGAGCTTCAACAATACCTCAATCCCTAACACATTAGCAGCCGTATTACATGAGTAAACTATACATCGTACCAACACCCATAGGTAATTTAAAAGATATTACATTTCGAGCTATCGATGTTTTAAAAGCAGCCGATTTAATTCTTGCCGAAGACACGCGTACCTCAGGAAAACTGTTAAAACATTACAAGGTTTCTACGCCCATGCAATCGCACCACATGCACAACGAGCACAAAACGGTAGAAAGCATAATTCAAAAAATAAAAAGCGGGACCTCGGTAGCCTTAGTTAGCGATGCCGGAACACCGGCCATTTCAGATCCAGGGTTTTTGTTAACCCGAGCTTGCATAGAAAATAATATTGAAGTGGATTGTTTACCCGGGGCAACCGCCTTTGTACCGGCTTTGGTAAATTCTGGTTTGCCAAACGATAAGTTTGTTTTCGAAGGTTTTTTACCCGTTAAAAAAGGACGACAAACCCGATTGTTGCTTTTAGCAGAAGAAAACCGAACCATGGTTTTTTACGAAAGTCCGCATAAATTGGTAAAAACCTTAGGGCATTTTTGCGCGTATTTTGGCGAAGACAGACCAGTTTCAGTATCACGAGAACTCACCAAACTTTACGAAGAAACTATTCGCGGAACAGCCAAAGAAGTTTTAGATTACTACACCAATAAACCACCAAAAGGCGAAATTGTTATTGTGGTTGGAGGTAAAAAGTAAATCATAGTGTTTTTTTAAAAAACAGTTTAACCTATTTTTTGTTTTTTAAATAAACAATTTTTATCTATTTTTGTTTTATAAATAAACACAAATGGAAAATTTCTTTACTTTACAGGAACAGTTTTTAGAAAATATTTCTCATAAACAACGCTATTTGTTAGAGGAAATAGAATGGTCAAACAGGCTAATTGGGATTAAAGGAGCAAGAGGCGCAGGTAAAACCACATTATTATTACAATATATAAAGTATAAATTAGATAAAGAAGCAGAGTCGTTGTATGTCTCATTGGATAATTTATATTTTTTAGAAAACACATTAGTTTCCTTCGCCCAAGAATTTGTTTTACAAGGTGGAACACATTTGTTTTTAGACGAAGTTCATAAATACCCTAATTGGTCTAGAGAGTTAAAGTTGATTTATGACCAATTTCCAAAGTTAAAAACGGTATTTACATCTTCTTCAATTTTAGAAATTTATAAAGGAGAATCCGATTTAAGTAGAAGAGTTGTTACTTATAACCTAAAAGAATTATCGTTTAGAGAGTTTCTGTATTTTGAAAAAAACATAGTATTACCAAAAATAGAGCTTTCAGAACTTCTTAAAAATCATAAAGAAATAGCTAGAAAAACAAAAACAGAAACAGGAACAATAATTAAATTTTTCAGAGATTATTTAAAATATGGTGCATATCCATATTATATGGAGAATAAAGAAAGTTACTTACAAAAACTAAATCAAACAATTACTTTAATTTTAGAAATTGATTTTAATGTAGTAGAAAATATAACTTATCAAGATAGCAGAAAAATAAAAAAATTATTGGTTGCAATAGCTCAAAGTGCGCCATTTACACCAAACATAAAAAAGTTAAGTGAACGATTGGGAGTACAAAGAGGGTTTTTAATTGAGGCTTTACGGTTATTAGATAAAGCTGATTTGATAATGGAATTATACAAACCAACAAAAGGAATTGGCGCCTTTACAAAACCAGAAAAACTCTATCTTAACAATTCAAATTTGGGATATGCATTGGATGAAAAAAATGTGGAAATAGGGACTTTAAGAGAAACGTTTTTTGCAAATCAAATGAAACACATCCACGAAATTCATCTTGCTGAAAAAGGCGATTTTATTGTTGATAGAAAATACACGTTTGAAATTGGTGGCAAAGAAAAAACATCAAAACAAATACAAGGCATTAAAGATAGCTTTGTGGTTAAAGATGATATTGAAGTTGGAGGATTAAATGTAATACCACTATATTTATTTGGGTTTTTATACTGATGAAAAAACTACTTCAAAACATAAAACAATGCACTATTTGCGAGAAACATTTAGCTTTAGGGCCACGCCCAATAGTTTCGGCACACCTAGATTCTAAAATTGTAATTATTGGTCAGGCGCCAGGGACGAAAGTGCATAAAACTGGTATTCCGTGGGACGACCCAAGTGGTAAACAATTACGAAAATGGTTAGGGGTTACTGATGAATATTTTTATGATGAAAAAAAGTTTGCCATAATCCCTATGGGATTTTGTTACCCAGGAAAAGGAAAAACGGGCGATCTGCCACCACGGCCAGAATGCGCACCGCAATGGCATAAACCCCTTTTTGATGAGCTTAAAAATGTAGAGCTCGTTATTTTAATTGGCATGTATGCCCAAAAGTATTATTTACAAAAAGAAGCAAAAAAAACATTAACCGATACGGTTAGAAATTATAACGAGTATTTGCCCAAATATTTGCCTTTGCCACATCCGTCGCCACGAAATAGGTTTTGGCTGACTAAGAATTCTTGGTTTGAGGTTGAGGTTTTGCCAGTATTAAATCAAAAAGTAAAAAGCATTTTAAAGCTCAATAAGTAATCCACCTGTTCCAGAAAAGAACTCTATTAAATTATAAAGCTTTAATTAGATGAGTTAACTTATCATTATGATAAATTATTAGGTAAGTAAATATGATGGCAATTAAAACAACAGCTATTACTATGCAAATTATAGATTTATGGAAATACTTTCCTTTAAATTTTGATAATATGTTGACATCAATATTAATCATTAAGACTAAATAAGGTATTATTTATTAAAGAATTATGCTTATAATTTATTTTTAAAATTTTTATGGTTTTTAAGTTTTGATTTTTTTTCATAATCGCCTATTGCTTTAATTTTAGAATTATCCATTTTTTCAAAAAGCTTAATTCTTTTGCGTTTTTCTTTTTCCCTTATTTTAACTAAAATTAGATATACAAGTGATGCAAATAAACTTGGAATTCCTAAATAATAATACCAATAATCCATAGTGTGATAATTTTAAGCTAAAATAATTCAGTCATGTAAAACGGTTTGAGACATGGTTTTTAGTTTTAGTTAATGTTCTGAAAACGAACCTAGTAAAATTGTAATTATTAAAAAAGGACATCTTGTTCCAACTTATATTAGAAACAAAAAACCTCCCCATTTCTGGAAAGGTTATCAAATAAAATAATTCGTGTATTAGTGGCTAATTAAAAGGGCAGATAAGTATCATGAGATTGCTTCGTTCCTCGCAATGACAATTATTTTAAAAATGCTTCCCTTTCTCCCAACCATGCTTTCCTAAATACTGCTCGCCACTTTGAACAGCACCGCTTTCAATATAAGAGCCCATGCTATAGTTCCATCTATTCAAATATCCAAAGAGTGAAATAACACCGAGCATTTCAACAATTTCGCCTTCATTCCAATGTTCATATAAACGTTTCTTTATTTCTTCATCAACACCGTTTGGCACTTGCGAGGCCGCTAAACTAAAATCCAATCCTGTATCATAAGTAAATTAAAAATGAGCTAAGGTGTATTAATGTGTTTTTGTTTATAATGGCTAATAGTGGAGCCTGTATGATTTTTAAATACTCTGTTTAAAGAACTCACAGAACCAAAACCGGAGGCTATAGCAATATCATTAAGCGTAAGGTCGTTATTGTTGGTTTTTAATATCGAAACGGCTTGATGTACACGATAACTGTTAATTAATTCGTTAAAGCTTAACTCAAATTCTTGATTTATAAAACCCGATAAGTAAGTGCGGTTTGTACTTAACATCTTGCACATTTCTGTTATTTTTAATTCTGGATTAAGATATATTTTCTTTTCTTTTAATAGTTTTAGCACCTCTCTTTTTAGTGTTTCATTGCGCTGCTGTGTTCTATTTAATAAATTGGTGGTGCAGTAAACGTTTTCTTTCTCCTCCAAAATCGTTTCAGCCTCATTTTCTTTATCTGCCTCTAATCCTTTTACGGTAAAATTCTGTTTGTTGCCCAGTAAACCAATTGTAAACAATAAGGTGCTAAACACCAAAGAAGGTATGGCTAAAAGCCAATTGTGGTGCATAAAACTACCTCTACCTGCTATATTGGCTACTATACTTGCTAAAGCAGTAATGAGAAAAGTTATCGATAACAACTTTACCCAAACCAGTTCGCGACCTTCTAAATTAGAATAAAAATTGGCAATGCGATAATTATATTTTTTTGCCAAACTATATCCCAATAATAAATATACAAATGCTTGGATACCGAATATTAATCGGCTAGTAAAAAACAGAGCCGACATGGTAATAGTTGAAAGCGATGCACCTGCCAAAGGCCAATTGTTTTGCAGGAGCGCGCTTTGGTAATAAGCCAATTTATCTTCTGTAGTAGAAATTAGCTGTGAAACTAATAAAGAAAACCCTAGTATTATTGCAGGTAGAAAATGAATGAAATGTATTTTTTTTATTGAGGTATCTCTGGTAAGTAATAGCACGTAGATGTAATATAGCGGGAATACCGATAGACTAGAAAACAGATATAAGCTGTCTGTTTTTAAATAAAGTGCTTTAAAACCTAAGAAAAAAAATGCATGGCAAATATATAAAATAGCTGTTGTAGCCATAAAAACACCCAGAAAATAACGTGGTTTGTTTGCCGAATAGTGATTGGCAAAAAACACAATCGACCAAAATATAGAAACATAAATAGGGGTAAACACAATAATTTTTTCAAGTATCATTTTTAGTCTTATTATTTTTTCTTGAAATTAAGAGTAGCTATACTTATTTTTTATTTATGCGTAAAAGACTACAAAAATATTTTTTAATCGCCAAAACATCCTATTTGGTCAATAATGTACGATTTGACTCAACAAATGTACGTTTTAAATATGCTTAATTATAGCAAGGAATTAGTTTAGTTAATGAAATAATACTAATTGTAAAAAATAAAGTCTTTTACAACTTGGACAACTTAACTGCTAATGTACATACAGCTTAATCTTTAATTTAACAAAAGACCTCAAACACCTAATTATTTTGTTGTTATGTGGCGTTTTGAATTATGCAAATACTTATAAAAATATGGCTGACCATTTTAATTTTAGGAATGGTTTATTGTTTTTATATGTTTTATAAAAGCACTTTAGAAAGTAAGAAATTATATCAACATGCCATTAGGTTCAAAAAGGTTTACAGTTATAGAACTAATTTGATAAATAGAATAGGAGTTGATGTTTATAAAAAAATAGCGTCATATGATGAAATGATGACAAGTAACAAGCCTCTCGAGGATAAGTACTGGGTTAATACTGAGAATCCTAAGGATGATAACTTACTAATTGAAAATTGTATCACAGAAAATACAGTATCAACAGAAAATACGTTTAGGAATGATTGTTTTTTTTATCAATTTGGTGCATCACATAACCATGTCCAGGATGCTCATTTTCGTAATTCCGAAACTTACAAAGAAGGCGCAGTTCCACTAACCCCTCATATAAGTTCAAAAACAATAGCACCAACCACCGATGCCAATGGCAATTTGCAGATTGAGTTTCAGGTTGAAGCACAAGACAATTAATTTTAAAACTAAATATTATGAAACAGCTACAACAATTAATTATAATATTATTATTTAGTGCTAGTACGCTATTTGCACAACCAAAAGTTGCCTTGCAAAGCAACGGTACAACTACCCTTTTTGATGGATCTAATGCGTTTTCAGAAGCATTTAATAGTTCGGTAACAGGCGATACTATTTATTTGCCAGGAGGTAGCTTTTCTGTTCCATCAAGACTAGATAAAGGTGTTGCTATTATTGGTGCTGGTTTTCATCCCAACTCAACTGTGGCTACGCTACCCACCGTGTTAAATGGCGATATTTTAATTGATACAGGAGCAGATGGGATATCCTTTGAAGGCCTTCTAATAAACAATAGTCTTCAAAAAAACTATAACCTATCCGTTAACAATATAAGTATTATTAGGTGCAGGGTAAATGGAGACTGTAATTTTTCCCGTAATGGAACATCTTCGGTTAACAGCTCACAGTTGGTTGCTTTTCAGAGCGTTTTTATTGGGTCCATTAATTTAAAGGGTATGCAAAATGTACTGATTAGCAACTCTATTATCCAAAATCATATAAGATACTCTGATAACAACACCTTTAGAAACAATAGTATATTAGGGGCTTCCGGATCAACATCAAACCATATTTTTAGATCCTCAAATAATAATACAATTGCAAATACTATTTTCTCTACCAACAACTCAACAATAATTGACGGGACAGGAAATATTTTTCTAAACAATATTTTTGTTCATGCTACCCCAAAATTAGGAGGCGGTTCTGTTGCAATAAATAACTATTATGGTGTTGATTTAACTACTGTTTACACTAACCAAAGCGGAAACATTTATGATTATGCACATGATTACCATTTGCTTCCCGCTGCAGTAGGTACATACTTAGGAGAAGATAATAGTGAAGTTGGTATTTATGGAGGCATGTTTCCGTTAAAAGAAAGTTTTGTTCCACTAAACCCTCATATAAGTTCAAAAACAATAGCGCCAACCACCGATGCCAGTGGAAATTTGCAAATTGAGTTTCAGGTTGAAGCACAAGACAATTAATTTTAAAACTAAATATTATGAAACAACTACAACAATTATTTATCGTTGCACTTTTACTTAGTGTTAATGCACTTTTAGCACAAAACAAGGTAGCATTGCACAGTAATGGCGTATCAAGTTTTTTCACTGGTGCCAATCCATTCCAAGAAGCTTATACTGCTGCTGTTGATGGAGACACAATTTACCTGCCAGGAGGCACCTACGCGTTGCCAGATAATATTGACAAGCACATTGTGGTTTACGGAAGCGGACATCATCCCGATTATACCGCGGTAATGGGTAAAACAATACTCACCGGATATATAAATTTGTATTCGGGAGCTGCAAAAAGCCATTTTGAGGGGCTTAGTTTTACTCGTCTGTACTATGGTGCTGTTGCCGACTCGGTAGTAGTAAAACGCTGTAAACTAACATCGGTTGATTTTGGGGGGCATGCCTCGGTTGGAACTCAAATTATAGAAAATGTGATTGAAGGTATAGCTGGGACAGGTTCTGTAAATACAGTTATTGCTAATAATATCATTAAAAAAGATGGGTACGATGTGATTTATAATTTTAACAATAATGCATGGATACACAATAATATTATAGTAGCAAAAGGGCATAGTGTTAACTACAGGAATTATTATATGCTTAGTAACATTACAAATTGCCTATTTGATAATAATATAATATTTAACGAAGGGAATAGGGTTGATAACGTGTTAAGAGACAACGTGTTAAACAACACGTTTAAAAACAATGTGTTTAACGGAAACCCTAATCTGTCGCTAAATACCGGAGAAAATAACTTTTTTGGTGTTGCCTCCAATTCTTTTTTTACCAATTATACGGGTATAGTATTTAATTATGAAGAAGACTTTCATCTGCTTAACCCAGCAAGTTATATTGGTACAACAGGCAATGAAGTGGGTATTTATGGTGGTTTTGCACCTGCAAAAGTAGGCATGATACCAACTAATCCGCATATTCAACTCAAAGATATAGCACCCGCTACCGATGCAAACGGCGATTTGCAAATACAAATACAAGTGGAAGCTCAAAACCAATAACTATGAAACATATTTACTTTTTAATTCTACTATGGCTGGGGGTAATTTGTTCCTATGGGCAATCAAATATTGAGGAGTATGAATATTGGTTCAATAATGATTTTGCCAATAAAACGACAACAACAGTTACAACAACGCAGCAATTACTTGTTAATCAAAATATCCCAACTACCGGATTAACAAACGGGATTCATGTTTTTAATATTCGCTTTAAAGACAATGAAGGTTTATGGAGTAGCACAACAAGTGAGTTTTTCTACAAAATGCCTTCCACTGCACAAAGCACTTCAAATTTAGTGTCTTACGAATATTGGCTAGATAACGATTATGCGAGTGCCGTGGTTGTTAATACACCTGTACAAAAACAAATTAATGTTAACGAATTGATTTCTATGAGCACACTCACTAACGGTATCCATGTTTTTAATATTCGCTTTAAAGACGATAGAGGCCTGTGGAGCAGTACAACAAGTAATTTTTTCTATAAAATGCCAGAACAAACAATAGGTAATAATTTAATTACAGAGTATCGTTATTGGGTAGGTAATGATTTTGTAAATGCCGTTAATGTTGTTTTACAGACACCAATTAAACAGTTTAACCTAATAGATAATCTTGATTTTACTAAAATCCCTAAAGGCGAGCACAGTATTAGTTTTCAGTTTAAAGACAATTTGGGCATGTGGAGTTCTGTTACAACAGATACCATTACAAAAAAATCTTTACCCATTGCAGATTTTAGCTATTCAACACAAGTAGGGTGTGGCTCTACTGTAGTTAGCTTTACAGATTTAAGTATAGACGGCGATGAATATTTGTGGAATTTTGATGACGGCAATACTAGTACACTAGCTAATCCAACCCATGTTTACAATACATCTAACACCTACCAAGTTAACCTTAAGGTAACTGATACGTTATTGGGTACACATGATACGCACACAATTAATTTACCCATTAACATTAACAACGTTGATGTTTCTGTAACTCAAAACGGAGAACTGCTTACGGCAAACACAACAGGAGCAGCGTATCAATGGTTAGATTGTAATAATGGTTTTTCAGTAATTGATGGCGAAACCAATCAATCTTTTACTGCAACTCAAAATGGAAGCTATGCCGTTAAAATAACGCAAAATAACTGTGTAGAAACCTCTACATGTTATGCAGTAACAACACTTAATGTTTTTGAAAACACATTTAGCAATAAAATAATTGTTTACCCAAACCCAACATACGGTATGGTTAAAATCGATTTAGGTAAAGTGATGAAAGCATGCACCGTTAGAATTAATGATATAAACGGTAAACTAATAAACCTATCTAGCTACAAAAATACACAAACATTAGAACTGGATTTAAACCTCGAACCAGGTATGTATTTCATATCGATTGATTCGGAAAATAAAAAAACTACAATGAAATTAATAAAGCATTAAAGCTTGTTAATAACTAGCATGAACAATGGCAGCAAGCACGAAAAAAATCTAGATTTACAGTTCCCCAAATATGTAATCTCGATTTAGTATTAAAGTACCGTGCAACCTGTCATTGCTCATTTATAAATATTCGAAAAATATGCTAATAGCTTTATTTTTTTAGCCAAAATTTTCAGAAAATAAATCTAATCATTATTAACTTTATTGTATTCATTTAATAAACGTCTCCAGTTATGTGCTAAGTTTTTTGCGATCCCGTATTAAGTGTATCTAAAAAATAATATTATGTTATATTGAAGGGTATAATTTTTATTAACTTTCCAAAGTAAAATAAATCGCAATTTATGAATCTAATTTTAAGACCATTCGAGCTTAAATTAAAGCATACGTTTACAATTTCTAGGGAGTCTATTAACACACAGCCTACATTAATTGTCGAGCTAAAAGATGGCGGTTTTTCGGGCTATGGCGAGGCTACTTCAAACCCGTATTATGGCACTACGGTACAAAAAATGACTGATGATATATTACGCATCAAGCATATAATTGAAGCTAATAGCAATAAAACGCCCGAAGCCTTTTGGGATGCCATGTACCCGCATTTAAAACACAACATGTTTGCCTTATGCGCCTTAGATTTGGCTTATAACGATTTGTTTGCTCGCAAAAAAGGACAAAAACTTTTTGAACTTTGGAACTACAATATTGATAACAACCCACTAACCGATTATACCATCGGCATCGATACTATTGATAAAATGGTAGCCAAAATGAAAGAGTTGCCATGGCCCATTTACAAAATTAAACTGGGCACAAAAGAAGATATAGCCATAATTGAAGCTTTACGGAAACACACCGATGCTGTTTTTAGAATTGATGCCAATTGCGGATGGACGGTTGATGAAACCATTAAAAACGCCATTGCTTTAAAAGCTCTTGGTGTTGAATTTTTAGAACAACCTTTAAAGGCCAACGATTGGGACGCGCATAAAGAAGTTTTCGATAAATCGGTGTTGCCCATTATTGCCGACGAAAGCTGCCAAATTGAAGCAGATATTGCTAAATGCCACAACCATTTTCATGGCGTTAATGTAAAACTGGTAAAATGTGGCGGATTAACTCCAGCAAGACGTATGCTAAGCAAAGCCAGAAAATTGGGCATGAAAACCATGGTGGGCTGCATGACGGAATCTTCGGTTGGTATTTCTGCAATAGCACATGTATTGCCGCTTTTGGATTATGTAGATATGGATGGTGCCTTGTTATTGTCTGAAGATATTGCCCAAGGTGTAACTATTAAAAATGGTGTTGTTGAATACAGCCATTTAAACGGAACGGGGGTTTCTTTAATTTAATGTTTTAATGATTGTTGAAAGCTTTCCAGACCGAACCGTTACAATAAATAAAAAAGAGTATTTATATTTTGGAGGAACTGCATATTTAGGACTTCCTACTAATGCTAATTTTCAAAATGCACTAATTAAAAGTATAGCAAAATGGGGGTCGTTTTACGGAAGCTCAAGAAACTCCAATATAAAACTATCTGTTTTCAATAAAGCAGAAAATCTGTTTGCACAACAAATAGGCGTAGAACAAACTGTGATTGCCTCATCCGGAACTTTAGCAGGGAAACTGGTTTTAGAATATTTATCAAAAACGGAAAGCACATTTTACCATTACCCCAAAACACATCCGGCGATTTTACAAAATAATAGTTTGCCTTTATTTGAAAACGCAATACTTCATAAAAATCTTGTTGATAATAAAACGGAAAGCATCGTAATTACAGTCGATGCCGTTTTAGCTTTAGAAGTTGCGCCAACAACATTCGATTTTTTAGATGCTATTTCTAATGAAAAACAGATTACTTTAGTTGTTGACGAATCGCATAGTTTGGGTGTTTTAGGAAAACAAGGTGAAGGTATTTTCAAGACTATTCAAAATAAAAGCTTAAAAAGAAAAATAATGATAGCCTCTTTAGGAAAAGCTTTAGGGCTTTCGGGAGGTGTTATTGCTTCAGATGAAAGCTTTATTAACGCTATAAAGAACGAAGTGCTTTTTGTGTCATCATCCTGCGCCAATGCGGCTTATTTAGAAAGTTATGTGTTGTCGCAAAGCTTAATTAAAAATCAACAAAGAAAACTGAAAGACAATTTAGATTTTTTATTTAAAGATTTAGAATTAAAAGATAGCTTTAAGTTTAATAGAGATTACCCCGTAATTTATAGCATTGAAGAATCTATTTATAAAAAATTACTTGAAAAAGACATTGTTATTACAAATTTTAAATACCCCAATTATAAAGATGGAATGAATAGGATTGTAATAACGGCAAACCATACTAAAGAAGATTTAACAAGGTTGAAAGAGGCGTTGGTTTCTTTGTGAAATATTTATTTAAAACATAAAAAAACCGCTCTTTATTTTTAAAAAAGAGCGGTTTTTAATTGTAATAAAAAATTTATTGAAACGAACTATCTTTGAGGCAGAGCCATTGAGATATTTTGCTCATTTCATTTTGACTTTTGAGTCAAAAACTAAAATTTTATTATTTAGATTCCCGATTTCTCGGGAATGACAAATTCAACGGAAACCCCGAAGCAGAGCCTCGAGGAATTCTTTTTTAAACTATGCTGTTTTACTGTTCCCACCAAACTGGCGTTACTGGAGTTTGTTGGTTGGCTTCAACAACATCGCCATTACGGTTAAGTTCTGTTGAAGGATAGCTAGCGCGTCTAAACCATTGGCCAGAATAATCTCCTTCTGAATCTTCTTCTTCTCTAATGGTAAGACCTTTAAACACATCATCTGAAAAATTATAGCGTCTAAAATCCACAAAAGTCTCAGGATTTAAGAAATTATGTATGTATTTTTCTTTCATAATATGATTTAGCATTAAGCCAGCTTCTCCAACATCTACTGCTGTATCTGCCATATAATCTGTTCCATCAACACCGTATTTGCTCATGCTTGCATTAATGCCTTCCATATAGGCGGTGTATGCCGCAGTGTTAGAGCCTGTACTTGTTGTGTTTCCGCCATTAGCTAAAAACGCAGCTTCGGCTTCTATAAATTTTGCTTCAGCATAACTTATTACTAACAATGGTGAATCTATACTTGTATAAAATCCGTTTTCAACAAAGTTGGTATTTGCATCTGTTCCGTCTGGTGCTAAACCACCACCACCACTAACATAGCCTTTCCATTCGGCAGCACCATCATTGGTAGCAAAACGAGGTAATCTTGGGTCTATTTCTACAACGCCACTTTCAAACGGGTAATAATCACCATTCATCGAGCTTACCAATTGGCTTGCAATATCATGGTGAAAGTTTCCTGTGTTACGTGCTAAAATTTCACCCGAATACCAAGGGTTGATATTTTTATCGTCAAATAACATTTGAAAATCATCAGCGTTAGAAGTAAAACCATTGGCTATACTTGCAAGCACATCGTTAGCAGAAGTAATACCTTTGTTAACTAAATGTAATTGATAACGTGCTTTTACGGTGTAAGCGGCTCTTAACCATTTGTTAATGTCGCCATCATAAATAATATCGCCATTACCAATTGAAATCCCAGAATTATCAGCACTTTGCAAGCCTGCAATAGCACTATCCAATAATTTAAAAATTTCATCGTAAATAGATTGTTGCGTATCAAAAGACGGGAATAAATTATCCTGACCTAAAGCGGCTTGAGAATAAGGAATATTATCCCAAGTATCTGTTGCAATACCAAGATTCATGGCTGTTAAAATATCTGCAATAGCAGCATAATGAACAGCACCTGCCTCTGCGGCTTTTTCCTTGATCGTTTTTAAGTTTGGCAGCGCGTATAAGTAAACATTAGACCAAAGCCCGCTTGCTGTAGTTTCGCCAGCAGCACCGCCACCATCGCTTACAAAGTATTGTGTATAGTTACCAAATGATAACTCTGCGGATCGTTGACCTGTTACGGTTCTGTATATTACTGGCCCCAGTAAATCGTTCATTCTTAACTGCTCTTCTTCTACAGTTCCAGATGGCGTATTTACATCGAAATAGGCTTCGCTGCAAGCTGAAATGACAACTGACAGGAATCCGAGTAACATTATTTTTGTTATAATTTTTTTCATCTTTTTCATCTTTTAAAATCCTAATTTAATTCCGAATGAATAACTCTCAGTAATTGGAGTGCTTAAACCAGTAAATCCATATACATTACTTCCTGCGCTGTATTGGTTGCCTTCCGGATCAAATCCTTCAAATGGTGTCCATATTAAAATATTATTAGCACTTGCAGTTAGCGATATGTTATCCATACGCAGTTTGTCTAATATTTTACCAGTTATATTGTAACTAAGCCCAATGTTGCGTAGTTTAACCCAAGAGGCATCTTGTACTAAAATTTCTGATGCTCTGTTGAAACGGGTAGAACTTCGGTAGTAATCTTGGGTAATTTCAACTTCTTGATCGTTGGTTACAAACCCGCCATTTCCATCATCTTTAACACCTTCTAAAACGGTAGTTACGTCTCTAAATTCTGTAAATTTTAAGATACCGTTTCTAATGGAATTTCTGATGCCCGAGGTGTATAAATCGCCTCCTTTTTTCCATTCTAATAAGAAATCCAGTCCAAAGTTTTTATAAGTTATACGATTTCCGATGGATGCAATAAAATCAGGAAAAGCATTTCCAACTTTTTGTCTTTCATCAAAATCTACACGTGGTAATCCGTCGTCGCCAATATAACGTTGTCCGTTTTCGTAGCGCCATTTCCAACCGTAAAGAGAGCCCATTTTGTCGCCATCCCTAATTTCGGAAGTTACACCTGCAAAACCGGAATTAGCAAAAATAAGAGCCTCAATGTCGTCTGGTAATGACAAGACTTTACCTTCGTTGGTTGACCAGTTTAAGGTGGTTTCCCAAGTAAAATTATCATTTTTAAATATATCGGCAGTTAATAAGAATTCGTGTCCAGAGGTTTCAAAATCGCCAGCATTTCTAACAATACCAGATAAGCCTGTTGAGTATGCTGTGCCAACCGTAAAAATCTGGTTTTTAATACGTGTTTTATAATAGGCATAATCTAAACGCAATCTGTTACTAAAGAACCGTAAATCGGCACCAAATTCTATAGATCGATTTCGTTCTGGGAGAATGTTAAGGTCTCCTAATCTGGTACTTGCTCTATAGCCACCAGAGCCTGCAAACGGGAAATTACCATCGGCTATAAAATACTGCCCTATTCTTCCAAATAATGGGCCTTTACCAACTTCGGCCCAAGAGGCTCTTAGTTTACCAAATGTAAAGACTTCGCTATCTTTTGCAAATAAATCATGCACATCGTAAGCTAAACTTACCGATGGATAAAAGAACGAACGGTTTTGTTTGGGCAAGGTTGAAATCCAGTCGTTTCTTCCTGTTAAGGTTAAAAACAGCTTGTTTTTATAATCTAACTTTAACTCTCCAAAAACACCTACGTTTCTAGTTTGTGTTACAGTTTTGCCAGCAAAGGTGTTAATGGTATTTGCTAAATCGTTAATTCCAGGAACATTTAAAGTTTCTCCTCTTATAAATGAATAATCTCGTTTAGAGTCGGATACTTGGTTGCCTAATGTTAAAGTAGTGCCAAAATCTTCAGACCAATTTTTAGTTAAGGTTACCAATAAATTAGATTCTAACGCTAAAAGGTTAATATTTTGGTTTACTATAAAGCCACCTACTTGAGAACCTGCATCTAATTCTGGCGGCATAAAACGGTTTCTGTTATCTGAATAGTTATCAATTTGAGCCGCATAAGAAACGTTAATCCAATCTTTTGGTGCCCAATTCATGTTAATACTACCTACCCAACGATTAACATCGTCTATTAATGGGCTTTTTTCTAAGAAATAACGCGGGTTGTCAATAATACCAAATGTATAGTTGCGTTGCGAGCCATCGTCATTCAAATAATCGTTAATAGGAAATGTGCCAGACCAATAGGTTAGTGAACTAAACACCGATTTATCGCCACCGTTAGCTCGTTTTCCACCTGCGTTTGTATAGGCGATAGAGGTGTTAATGTTAAAATTGTCGGTAACTTTATAACCGCTTTTAAAGCGTAGTGTTGTTTTGTCGTAGTCGGTATTTGGTAGTACACCTTCTTCACTATTGTTACCAACAGAAAAGAAATAATCTAACTTATCGTTAGCACCACTAATGTTAAAGTTGATTTGCGAATTAATACCTGTTTTAAACAACTCATAAGGGCTATAGAATTTATCGTCGGATAAATCTACAACAGTACCATCACCTAAAGTTACACTATCATCAGAAAACTTTGGCCCCATGAATAAAATACCGTTCCGCCCAATCTGGTAATACCAGTTTCTGGGCTGTAGGTTGCTCTGGGCAATCCTCTCCATCCTTCACGGTAAGTGGTTTGTAATTCGGGTGTTTTTTGTATGCTTCTAAACGTTGTTGAGGCCGATATATTAACTTTAGCTTTTCCGTCTTTACCTTTTTTTGTGGTAATTATAATGGCGCCGTTTGATGCTCTAACGCCGTATAAAGCGGTAGCAGCTGCGCCTTTTAATACACTAAAGGTTTCAATATCCTCAGGGTTTATATCTGAAGCCCTGTTTGAAAAAGAGAATTGCTCCGAACTACTTGGTGAGTTAGAACCAGCACTAGGTAAAATATCGGCTCCAGAAAAGGTGTCGTTATTCAAGGCTAAACCATCAACAATAATAAGGGGTTGATTGTTCCTGTCTGGATTTACAGAGGTGATACCTCTAATTAAAATATCTACACCACCACCAGCAGATCCAGAGGTTTGATTGATTTGAACACCGGCAACACGACCTTGTAATGCGGTAATGGCATTAGCTTGTCCTGCTAAATTTACATCGTTGGCATCTACTTGTGTAACAGAATAACCGAGTTCTCGGGTTTCTCTTTGAATACCAAACGCTGTAATAACTACTTCGTCTAAGGCATCTGCCCTTTCTGTTAAACTAACATTAACTGTAGCGCTGTTTACAATAATTTCTTTAGTAGTAAATCCTATAAAAGAAAAAATTAGCACATCACCTTGATTTGCAGAAATAGAATAATTTCCATCAAAATCGGTTGATGTTCCTTTACTTGTACCTTTTACTTGAATGTTTACACCTGGTAACGGAACGCTTGACGCATCGGTTACCGTACCACTTACAGTTATGTTTTGAGCAAACAGAAAACTACAGGTAGCGGCAAAAAAAACAAGAAAAGAGAGGGTTGTTTTTTTGTTCATAAATTAAGAGTTTGAATTAATAGTCCTTCAAATATAATAATTTATATGCAGTTTTTTAAGTGTTTTGTCTGCGTTTTTTTGCAATTTTGATTGGTTTGTTGCATATTTAGTGAAAATTCGATAGAAATTATGCTAAAGCAAGAAAGACATCACGCAATTTTAGATAAGCTAAAATCTCAAAAAAAAGTACTGTCTGCAAAATTGAGTCAAGAGTTGCTGGTTTCAGAAGATACCATTAGGCGGGATTTAAAAGAATTAGAATCTAAAAACCTTGTTTATAAAGTACATGGAGGCGCTTTATTAAAAGAAAGCAGGATATTATCTTATGATGAACGAAGTATTGCCGATATTGATAAGAAAAAGAAAATTGCAAAAAAAGCCGTTAATTTAATACATAACGGGCAAGCCATTATTATGAGCGGCAGCTCGACCAATTTAGAATTGGCTAAAATTATTCCACCAGATATAAACGCCACCGTTTACACTTACAGCTTGCCCATTGCCACACAACTGTCGTATCACCCTTTAATTGAGGTTATTTTTTTGGGCGGAAAATTAAATAAAGCGGCCCAGGTTACCGTTGGGATAGATTTGGTAACTTCAATTAATAATATAAGTGCCGATATTTGCTTTATGGGTGTGGACGGCATAAACCTTAAAAGAGGTTTAACAGAACAAGATTGGGACGTGTCTCGAATAAAAAGAAGGATGATTGAAGCTTCAAACCACGTTACGGTTATGTGTATTAGCAGCAAACTTATGTCGGTTAAAAGGCATACCGTTGTACCCATTAACGAAATAGATGCCATCATTACCGATATTGACCCATCAAATCCTGTTTTTGAAGATTTTAATGCCATTAACGCGGTAATTATTTAATCAAAAGTGATTCTAATTTTATTTGAAATGAATTTTATTTCCTTCCGTAAGAAACAGAATAATACCATTCTTAAAATGTTGAGAGCTTTAAAAAACAAACTAATTTATTTATGTTTATTGGCATTGCTTTTTCTTAGCTGTAAATCAAACTACATTTCAAAAAACTTAGGTAATTCCTTTTATAACAACCAGTTTACGGGATTGCTGGTTTACCATCCAAAAACAAAAGACACCGTATTTAAGTATAATGCCGACAAATATTTTACGCCGGCAAGCAACACCAAAATATTTACTTTATATACGGCTTTGCAAATGTTGCCTGCACAAATACCAGCGTTTAAATATGGTGTTGAAAACGACACCATTACCATTCAAGGTATTGGAAACCCCACTTTTTTACATCCGTTTTTTAATGACAGCACTGCGTTAAAAATGGCAAAAAATTATAAAAATGTTAATTTGATTTTAAATAATTTAGAGGATGAAAAATTTGGCCCCGGTTGGGCTTGGGAAGATTACGACACTTATTTTAGTCCAGAAAAAAGCAGCTTCCCCATGTATGGTAATGTGGTTGCCATTAGTAATCAAGATAGTTTGCAAAGTATTCCAAAAGCATTAAAAAATCACGTCCATTTTTCAGAATCCAATAAAAGAAGACAATTTAACGATAATACATTTTATTACAACCCAAAACGGAAAGATACCATTGAAGTACCCATGGTAATTGATACCTTATTACTATCGAGATTATGGGATGATGTATTGCCAGGTATAGTATCCATTTCTAAATATGATGGAAAAAAATTAGATAAAATAGCTTATAGTAGTGTGCCATCCGATTCGTTATACAAACGGATGATGTTGGTTAGCGATAATTTTTTAGCCGAACAGATGCTTATTTTGGCATCATCAACACTTTCAGATACATTGAGTTCAAAACGTATTAGAGACACTATTTTAAACAAACAATTAAAAGACTTAAAACAAAAACCGCGTTGGGTTGATGGCTCCGGTTTAAGCCGATATAATTTATTTACACCAACATCCTTTGTGCAGGTGCTCGAAAAATTGCACAATCAAATTCCGCAGCAACGCTTGTTTAATTTATTTCCTGCTGGCGGAGCATCTGGTACTTTAACAAACTATTATTTGGGCGAAGGGAAACCTTATATTTATGCCAAATCGGGCACTTTGGGCAATAATTATTCGCTAAGCGGTTATTTAATTACAAACTCTGGAAAAACCTTGGTTTTTAGTTTTATGAACAACCATTACCGAAAACCTACAACCGATGTTAAAAAACGCATGCAATTAATTTTTGAGTGGCTTCGCGATAATTATTAACAACTACCTATAAACCAATGCATTTTTAAGCGCGTTCTTTTCAGTTTTCAAATCAATTAAAAACCCATTGATTACAGCATATTCGTTAACCCCATTTTTTTGCAACAAAAACGTTGGATTAACTCCAGGCTTTATTTTAAATTCAAGTAACTCGTAATCGGTTTTAACCAAATGGATAGGTTTTGTAGCCTCAATATTGTTTTCGGGCAACGTTTCTATTTTAATATAAGTGTAACCCGATTTTAAAAGCTCATAGACTTTTGGATCCGATAGCGCATCAACAGTTTTAAAAACCTCGTAATGTACTTTGCCTTCAACAATAGTATAACCTTCCGCGTTAAAAGTGTTGTAACCATAATAGGTCGATAAATCGCCTTGGTCAACAATTCTGCCCACATTAAAAAAATCGGAATGATCTGCATTGTCAACCTCATAACGCTTCACGCCAATATCAATTTTATAAGGTTTTCCCAATAAATTATAGGTGGCATTTTCAATTTTTAAATCGAATAATTTGCTGTCGTTTCTCGGTATTTTTTCGTAATCATCAATAGCAATATTTTTGTACTGCCCGTTAGCAATGGCATAAATAGCCGATAGAATAGACACATAATTTAGTTTTCTTATTTCTTGTTTTTCAACATCGTTTTTATAGCCTCCAGATTCAATTAAAATGGTGCTGGTGCCCCATTTCTGTATGTTGTCGCCAAAAGCCCTGGGCTCGAAAGCATCATTGTATCTACCCACTTGCCCGGGTGCGTATTTCTGGATAATGTTATTCATAAAAACAATAAGCTTCATAGCATCTCCCCGCACTTGGTTAATGTCTTTTTCGTAATTATAGGCCGGTGCCAAATACGAAATGGTTGCCGGTTTGTTGGTAAGTTCGGCATTGTAATAAATGTTTTGGTCGTGCAGGTTAAACCCAAAATCGGCATTAAGGCTATCTCTAATGCGCTTTAAAGTTAGGCCTTCCGGCGATTGTAAACGTAGCGCATCTCGGTTAATATCTATTCCTAAAATATTGCGTCGCATGTATTTTTCTGCGCCATCGGGGTTTAACATGGGTAAAAAATGAAGCGTTACGCTATTAAGTATGGTTTCCTTTTCCTTTAAAAAATCGCTACTGGTCAATAGGTTAAAAATATCAAAAATAGCCTGAGTTGCCGTGGGTTCGTTGCCATGCATTTGCGACCATAAAAACACATTGGTTTTGCCAGAACCAATACTAATTAAAGTTAAATCCCGCCCTTCAATAGATTGCCCCACTTTATTTACGCTAAACCCAGGTTTGTTTTTAAGCGTATTAATTAAAGGTTGAATATCTTGGTGTTTAATGCGCCTTTTATCTAAGCTGGTTTCTTTGTAAACATAGTAAGTTTCATAGATTTTAGAAGTAAAATGGGTGGTTTGGCTAGCCACAGATAAGGTTGTAAACAGCAATAAAAGCTTAAAAAAAGATTTCATAATAATAGCAAGATTATTGTTTTAAGTATATAAATAGTACTTTTGAAACTACAAGTAACAAAAATATTTATAAAATGGCAGATAAAGTTACCACACAGTGGAAAGGCGATATGGTTTTTGAATCGGATAACCCGCGTTGGGAATCTATAATGATGGATGCCTCAGAAGAATTTGGGGGCACCAACTCTGGCATGGCGCCAAAGGCGATGATGCTATCTTCGTTAGCAGGCTGCTCGGGTTTGGACGTGGTTTCGGTTTTAAACAAAATGCGCGTTAAAATTGATGGTTTTAAAATGGTTGTTGAAGGCGAACTTACCCAAGAGCATCCTAAATACTACCACAAAGTATCGGTAGATTATCATTTTTACGGTAAGGATTTGAATGAAAACAAAATAAAAAACGCAGTAGATCTTTCGGTTGAAAAATATTGCGGTGTTATGGAAATGTTTCGTCATTTTGCCGAAATTAAAATAGATGTCCATTATCACAATAAATAATGTTTTAAGTAATTGGATTTTTTAAACACAAAAGAAGGTTTTATTTTAAATTTAATCCAATACTGGTTTTTAACATCAATTGTTAAACCCTTTAGCCGCCCAAAACAAACTATGGCACATAATTTTTTTTTAAACCTTAATAGGGGTATTTCAATAGCTGGATTAAAACTAAAATAATATAGTAACAAAGCAACTAAATGCACTTTAAACTTAAATTTTTTTTAAATGCGTTGGACACTGAAGCCAAAACCCGAAGCCGATAAAATAGCAGTTTTAAAAGAAGCATTGCATGTAGATACACCCATTGCAACCCTGTTAATACAACGTGGTATTGAAACCTTTGATGAGGCCAAAACATTCTTTAGGCCCAGGTTAAAAGATTTGCACGATCCGTTTTTAATGAAAGATATGGATCTGGCCGTAGCGCGCATAGAAAAAGCCATGGCCAATAAAGAAAATATCCTGGTTTATGGTGATTACGATGTCGATGGTACCACGGCAGTCGCTTTAATGTCAACTTATTTAAAATCCAAATACCCACTGGTACATACTTATATCCCTAATCGGTACGACGAAGGCTATGGCATATCGTATAAAGGCATAAACTTTGCTTTAGAGAACGATTTCTCGCTAATTATTGCTTTAGATTGCGGCATTAAATCGGTTGAAAAAGTAGCCCATGCTAAAAAATTAGGCATCGATTTTATTATCTGCGATCACCACAGACCCGGAAGCGAAATCCCAAAAGCAGCAGCTGTTTTAGACCCCAAACGAGATGATTGCAATTACCCCTATAAAGAATTGTGTGGTTGTGGAGTTGGCTTTAAACTGGTTCAGGCATTGGCCTCAAAAGACGGAGAAACGATTGACGATTTAACCGAATATCTAGATTTAGTTGCCACAGCCATTGGTGCAGATATCGTGCCCATTGATGGCGAAAACCGCACATTAGCTTATTATGGCCTTATGGTTATTAACAGCAATCCGCGCCCCGGGATAAAAGCCATCTTAGATCAGGTTGAAAAAACCGAACTCACCATAACCGATGTGGTATTTATTGTAGCCCCCAGAATTAATGCTGCGGGACGCATGAAACACGGTAATTATGCCGTAACTTTATTGGCCGAAGAAGATATTGATAAAGCACATCAATATGCCTCTGAAATAGACGAGTATAATTTAGACAGGCGAGAAACCGATAAAAAAATAACAGAAGAAGCGCTAAAGCAAATAGAAGACAACAAAGAGCAAAACCGCTTAACAACTGTGGTTTATCAAGAAGATTGGCACAAGGGCGTTATAGGTATTGTTGCTTCCCGATTAACAGAAACTTATTACAGGCCTACCATAGTTTTTACAAAAAGCGGCGAAAAATTAGCAGCCTCGGCACGCTCTGTTCGTGGGTTCGATGTATATAATGCCATTGAGGCATGCAGTATGCACATAGAGCAATTTGGAGGCCATAAATATGCGGCAGGTTTAACACTAAAAGAGGAGCATTACGAAGCCTTTAAACAAGCTTTTGAAGACGAGGTTACAAAAACAATTGACAGGGATTTATTAACCCCAGAAATTAAAATTGACGCTAAAATAGATTTAAACGATATTACACCTAAATTTTACAGGATTTTAAAACAGTTTGCACCTTACGGGCCAGCAAATATGACTCCTGTTTTTATAACAGAAGATTTAATAGATACCGGTTACGGTAAATGCGTTGGCGCAGATAAAACCCACCTGCGCTTAACCGCAACGCAACCCGAAGCCTCTAAAAGTATAGTTTGTATTGGCTTTGGCATGGGCGATAAATATGAATTGATTTCTGGTAAAAAACCATTTAAGGCCGTATATTCTATTGATGAAAACGAATTTAGGGGCAATGTGTCGCTTCAATTAAAACTTCGTGATATTAAAGCCTGATTGCACTATGGGTATTAGTTGAAGAACCAAAGTTTTACAGACATGATTACAATCATGACCACCAAAAAGGATTTAATAAAGCCCTCTCCTTTTTTTACCGAAAAACGGCTTCCAAACCAAGCTCCAATACCGTTTCCCAAGGCTAAAATCAATCCAATTTTCCAATCAACCTTATCATTTATTACAAAAACAACAAGTGCCGAAAGCGTATAGATTAGAACAACCACAACTTTTGTGGCGTTTACCCTAACCAAATTCATTTTATGGAAAAAATGCAAAAATAAAATAACTATAAAACCCAATCCGGCATTAATAAACCCGCCATAAATACCAAAAAAGAAAAAGGCAATTATGCCCACCCATAAATATTTTCCCGTAAGCCGTTCTTGTATATCGGTAGTATTTAGTTTTGGTTTAAACAGAATTAAAAGCACTACAATTATCATTACAAGGGCGAGAATTTTATTAAAGGTTTCACCCTTAACCTCTACGGCAATGTTAGCCCCAATAATTGCTCCAAATATGGCCGAAATGCCCAAATAAACATTAAACGGAAATGTAGAAACGCCCTTGCTTTTAAAACCTGCGGTGGCCATAGCGGTTTGAAACACAATACCTATTCTATTTGTGCCGTTTGCTACACTTGGTGCTAAGCCACAAAAAATAAGTATTGGTAGAGTAAGCAAAGAGCCTCCTCCAGCGATAGTGTTAATAAAACCCACTGCAATCCCTACTCCAAAAATTAGTAAATATAGATGGAATTCTTGCATGCTTGTAAAGATAAAAAGGTTTGTGCTATTGCTAATATTGGCGTTTCTTTAAATGGTTATTAAAATAAAATATTAGCTAAATTCTTTTAATTCCATGGTTTCGCCATCAAAAACCCCATAGGTGTAATATTGAATCCAATCGCCCAGGTTAATGTATTTGGATGTTTCGTTTAGGTCTATATCCAGTGGCAAATGCCTGTGTCCAAAAATAAAGAAATCGCGGTGTTGGTCTTTTAGTTTTCGCTTGCAATATTGTACGAGCCACTCGTTTTCTTCTCCCAGAAATTTGGCATCGTCTTCTCCAGAAATAAGTTTGTTTTTTACCGATAGGTGTTGTGCTAAACGTACCCCCAAATCAGGGTGTAGCCACCTAAATAGCCATTTGCATACCCGATTTGTAAATACTTTTTTCATGAGTTTATAGCCCTTGTCGCCAGGGCCTAAACCATCGCCATGCCCAATTAAAAACGTTTTGTTGTTAAAACTAAATACTTTTGGTTTGTGATATACGGGAATGTTTAGTTCTTCTTCAAAATAGCCGTTCATCCAAAGGTCGTGGTTGCCCACAAAAAAATGGATTGGAATCCCTGAGTCTGATAATTCGGCAAGTTTTCCTAAGGTTCGTGTAAACCCTTTTGGTACTACATATTTGTAATCCATCCAAAAATCGAAAAGATCACCTAAAAGAAAAATAGCTGCAGCATCGTGTTTTACTTCGTCTAACCAAGCTACGAATTTTTTTTCGCGCGGGCGCGAGGCTTCTTGTGTTGGAGCGCCTAAGTGGTTATCTGAGGCGAAATATATTTTTTTTCCTTTGGGAATTTGCATGCGTAAATATACTAATTCTTGCGTATGCTTTAATCTCGATATTTAAGTTTTTATGTTCATTTTGTTTTGTTACTAATTTATACCAATTTAACCTCAAAATGTCGCTATAAATAGTTTCTTTTTTGTTTTTCCAGCGTTAAAAAATAAAACCGTAGCTATGGCTATGCTGATATTTTTTGCCTTGTTAAAACAAAAAATAAATCAATTTATCATCACGACATTTCAAAATTAAATTGGTATTATAGGTTAAGGATAGAAGCCCTTCGACTAAGCTCAGGATAAATTTATCCTTTTGCTTTTTTTTGCAAAAGATGTAGTATATAGCCTGACCTTATAGCTCCATAAGCGTTTTAAGGGGATGCCCAATACTAATTATATGTTTTTTGATTAACTTTGCAACTTAACAATAATAAATTTAAAAGTTACGATATGTATCCAGCAGAATTAGTAAAACCAATGCGCGAAGACTTAACCAATGTGGGTTTTGAAGAATTACAAACTGCCGAGGCTGTTGAGGCAGCTTTAGCAAAGCAAGGAACCACTTTAGTGGTTGTAAACTCGGTTTGCGGTTGTGCGGCAGCAAATGCGCGCCCAGGAGCTAGCATGAGCTTGCAAAATGCCAAAAGGCCAGACCATATTACTACTGTTTTTGCAGGTGTTGATAAGGAGGCTGTGGACAAAGTGCGAGAGCACATGGTACCGTTCCCTCCAAGTTCGCCCTGTGTGGCCTTGTTTAAAGATGGCCAATTGGTGCACATGTTAGAACGCCACCATATTGAAGGCAGGCCAGCAGAATTAATAGCCGAAAACCTTGTTGATGCTTATAACGAGCATTGTTAAAAAAATATTGATTCTTGTGAAGGAAGGGTGGCTATCAATCTTTTTGATTGCAACTAATAATTTACAGATTTTCCTTCTTCGCTCTGGAATGACCAGTAGAAACAAAAAAGCCAACTATTAATTTAGTTGGCTTTTTGCATAAGAGGTAGGTGATTTAAATTAGTTTAAGGCAGGAATACGTAATACTTGTCCTGGGTAAATTTTATCTGGATGCGTAAGCATGGGCTTGTTGGCTTCGAAAATTTCTGGATATTTCATGGCGTTGCCGTAATATTTTTTGGCTATTTTGCCTAGTGTGTCGCCACTGATAACGGTATGGAATTGGGCTTCAGGCTCTACGTGCTCCACCGTCATTTGGTCGTCAACCGTTGCAATACCATTTGAATTGCCTACTACTAAAACCACTTTTTCTTTTGTGGCTTGGTTGTAAGCCATTCCGCTTATGGTGGCAGTGTCTCCGGCTATGTGGATGTTTAGGTTTTCTACTTGTAATTGCAAATCGGCAACGGTTTCTTGTAAACTTGCCGCCGCCGCCGCTTCTGCTTTAAGTTTCGCTTCGGCTGCTTCGGCTGCTTCTTCGGCTTCTGTTTTTCCTATGCCAAATACTTTGGCACCAGCGTTTTTAATGAATGAAAATAGTCCCATTTTGTTTTGTTTTTTTAAGGGTTACTAATAAGTTTTTGCAGGGTTAAAATACGTAATTTTATCGATACATTGGTTTGGACACAAAAAGATTTTTTGGTCACATATTAAGTCTAAAAATATTTAATGCCCCTATGTTTTTAGAATCGAGAATATACGTTTAATTCTAATCTGTTAAACAAACAGGTGCAATGCTTATTGGAAATTAATCCTGAGTAAATTAAAAAAACAACAAATGTTTTAATGTGGTTTATAGGAATGATTTTTAATTGAAAACTTACTTGTTTTTAAACAAAAAAAACTGCCTAAGGCAAATTGCCCAAGACAGTTTTTTAACTAAATAACCAACCAAATTCTTAGTTAACCCTAGTGTTTTCTCTTGGGTTGTCTATTTTGTTTTTTCTATGCTTACGCATGTCGTTTCTTTTTACTGATGCTTTTTTTGCATTGCTGTTTTTTAAATACTGTATATATCCTCTGCCTTCAAACCGGTAAACGGTTTCAGAAGTAGGGTGGTACAGTTCTATCTTTGCATCATTAATAACGCTTAATTCAAAATATTCATTGTTGAAGTAATTATAATCTAATGTTAAAGTTTTAAGCATGGTGTTTCCGGTTACGTTTCCAACGCCGTAAACGCCTGTGTAATCCCAAACCAGGTTGTTTGTGCTAATTCCGGTTTCGTCTTGCGAGCTTCTAAAGGTTTCATCGTTTCCGCCGGCCAAAAACTGTAAATAATTTTCGTTATCAAATTCATTAATCGCTCCAAATTCGCTGGTATATGTTTTTTCCCAAGCTTCGTATTCTTGTAAGAAATAATGAATATTGTCATAAAACACAAAATCGTAATCGAAATTACTGCGTTGGTAGCCGTCTAAAAAGTACGATGTATCGTTATTGGGATTGTACAATTCTATGGTATTGTTGTCAATTTGATACACATCAAAAGTCTCAAAGCCATCAATGTCGTGTGTTACATCTAAAATCATGTCGTAAGCATCGTAATTTGCCACCGCAATACCGTAGCCGTTGCCACTGCTGCCAATGCCCACCAAGTTGTTGTTGGCGTACATAACACCGTTTTTAAACGATATAGTAAACGCTTTTTGTAAAAACGGGGTCGTGCCATAACCGCTGGTGCTGTTAATATCTACGTACCACAGCTCGTAGGTGCTTAACAATTGGTGAATTGAAACTGTGGGTTCCTCTTCGATTATGTTGGTTTCTACATAACAGGCTGTAAAAAGTGTTGAGGCTAAGGCGAAGGTTAAAAGTAATTTTACGGCTTTCATAATTAAAACATTTTAGGGTTTCTGTAAAAAGGGTTTCAAAACGCGTGCCAAAAATTTAATATGTTTTGGTTTTTGGCCCTTTTTCTATAGATTGATCTTTATTGAGTACATGCTTAAGGCAGATAAATATTTTATGTATTTTTGGCACTTAAACAATTTATGTTTTTTATGGACAAACCTTTAAAATATGCGGTTTTTGGTGCAGGAAGTTGGGCAACGGCCATTGTAAAAATGCTTTGCGAAAATTTAGATGAAGTAGGGTGGTACATGCGTAGTGTTTACACCAAAGAACATTTGCTTAAAGAACAGCACAACCCGAGTTATTTAAGCTCGGTAGAGTTTCATTTAGAACAATTGAAACTAAGCAACGATATTAATGAAATTGCCGAATATGCCGATGTATTGATATTTGTAATTCCATCGGCTTTTATGCACTCAGAATTAGAAAAATTAACTACTAACATTGGAAACAAGATTATAGTTTCTGCGGTAAAAGGCATAATGCCCGAAACCGGTTTGTTGGTTGGCGAGCATTTTCATGAGGTTTATAAAATCCCCTATAACAATATTGCTGTAATTGCGGGCCCTTGCCATGCCGAAGAGGTTGCCTTAGAGCGTTTGTCGTATTTAACGGTATCGTGTTCCGATGCCAAAAAGGCGCAACACATAGCCAATAACTTATCTAGCGATTACATTAAAACTAAAATTAGCGACGATATTATTGGTGTAGAATATGCCGTAATGCTAAAAAACATTTATGCTATTGCTGCAGGAATTGCACATGGCTTGGGTTATGGCGACAATTTCCAGAGTGTACTGATGAGCAATGCCATAAGAGAGATGAAGCGTTTTATAAAAAAGCGCCATAAAATGAAGCGTAACATTAATAATTCGGCATATCTGGGCGATTTGTTGGTAACGGGCTACTCGGTGTTTTCTAGAAACCGTATGTTTGGAAACATGATAGGTAAAGGCTATACCGTAAAGTCTGCTCAAATGGAAATGAATATGATTGCCGAGGGCTACTACGCTACAAAAAGTGCCCATTTACTGCACGAAAAAAATGGTAAAAAAGCAAAAATACCCATTATAAATGCCGTTTACGCGATATTATACGAAAACAAAAATCCAAAAAAGATCTTTAAAAAATTAACCGATAAGTTAGATTGATGCGTTTTTGCTTATCCTGAGCCGCCCACAACAGAGTTAATTGTTCCTTCTTGGGCTTTAAACAAGATAGTGTAAGCCCATCACAAAAAAAACACACTGGCTTTCTCTTTAGCTCAGTTTATTGCAGTGCCTTAAACCTTGGTGCCTGCCAAGTACTGGTTCTTGTTTGGTTTTTTAAATAAGCCTTAGGGGCTTTGGTTTGATTATTACTATATTTATGCATTATTACTTCAAATGAAATTAAGGAAACTCTCTTTGCGGACACGTATTTTTTTAACCATGATACTGCTGGTGTTATTGGCCTCTATTTTAATTGCAGCCGTAGCCATTTACCAATACCGCGAAGAAACCAAAGACTACCACAAACAACGCTTAGAGCGCAAAGAGCATAGTATAAAGACCCATATTGGCAGGGTTTTGAATGGACGACAAAACACCTGGGAAGTTAAAACCGAGAACATTCCATTGATTTTTAAAGAAGAAATAGGCAACATAGCCGAAATACATGGCCTGCAGATTAACCTATTCGATTTAGAGGGCGCACTTTTAATCTCATCGAAAGCCAACATGCAGCCCAGTTTAAAAGATAAATGTATTGCGGCACACATACTTAACGACCTGTCTAATACCTTGAAAATAAACAGTATTACCAATGCCCCAGAGCATAGGTTTGTAGATTACCATAAAGAAAACGGTGAGACTTTCCAGTCTTTATACACCTATATTAACGATAGTAAATCCAAACCTTTGGCCATATTGAACATACCTTATTTAGAAAGAGATAGTTTTCTCTCTAAGGAATTAGACGCCTTTTTAGAGCGTATCGCCTATGCTTATTTGTTTGTATTGCTTATAGCCATTGGTATTGCTTTTTTATTATCAAAATACATTACTAAATCGCTAAAAACCATTAGCGATAAAATTAATGCGACACGCTTAGAGAAGCGCAACGAAAAAATAGAAATAGAAGATACCAGCGAAGAAATATCTACCCTTGTAAAATCTTACAACAGTATGATTGACGAGCTAGAGGAGAGTGCGGTACAATTGGCAAAGAGCGAGCGCGAACAAGCTTGGAGAGAAATGGCAAAACAAGTGGCGCACGAAATTAAAAACCCATTAACGCCCATGCGTTTAACGGTTCAAAACTTTCAACGTAAGTTTAATCCGCAAGACGAAAACATTCATAACAAAGTTGACGAGTACAGCAAAACCTTAATACAGCAAATTGATACCATGAGCTCTATAGCTTCGGCGTTTTCTAACTTTGCCAAAATGCCAGCGCAACAAAACGAAACCTTGAACGTTGTAAAAATCGTTAAGCTGGCCTTAGATATCTTTAACGAAGATTATATTCATTTTCAAGCCGATGAAGACGAGATAGTTGCCAAATTAGACCGTACACAGCTTATTCGGGTGGTTACCAATCTGGTAAAAAACGGCATTCAATCCATTCCGGAAAACAATGAAAACCCAAGTGTTGCTGTTCTGGTAACTTCAGAAAACAACCATGTAAAGATTATAGTTTCAGATAATGGCAACGGTATTTCAGAAGAAAACAGGGTAAAGGTTTTCGAGCCCAAATTTACCACAAAAACCAGCGGAATGGGCCTTGGGTTGGCCATGGTGAAAAACATTGTGGAAACCTATAAGGGCAGCATTACGTTTACCTCAGAAAAAGATAAAGGCACAACATTTACAGTAACATTTCCAAAAGCATTACAACATGAATTACAATAACATTTTAACCGCATTTAGCCAGGGCATTACAACCATAACCGTAAACCGCCCTAGTAAACTAAACGCTTTAAACAAGGCTACCATTAAGGAATTACATGCGGCTTTTAAACATGCCGATACCGATAAAAACACCAAGGTTATTATTGTAACGGGCAGCGGAGAAAAGGCCTTTGTTGCAGGTGCAGATATATCGGAATTTGCCCATTTCGATTCTAAAAAAGGCAAGAAACTAGCCCAAAAGGGTCAGGAATTATTGTTCGATTTTATTGAAAACCTATCTACTCCAACCATTGCCGCTATTAACGGTTTTGCCCTTGGTGGCGGACTGGAGCTTGCCATGGCCTGCCATTTTAGGGTGGCCAGCAACAATGCCAAAATGGGACTGCCCGAAGTATCGCTTGGTGTTATCCCGGGGTATGGTGGTACACAGCGTTTACCGCAGCTTATTGGCAAAGGACGCGCCTTGGAACTGATTATGACCGCAGGCATGATTGATACTAACCAAGCCTTAAGCTACGGTTTGGTTAACCACGTAACCGCACCCGAAGATTTGTTGCCGTTGTGCGAAAAAATAGCCGGTAAAATAGCCCGAAACTCCCCGGTGGCCATTGGTGCCGCCATTAAAGCCGTTAACGCAAATTATAAAGACGGCACCAATGGTTTTGAGGTTGAAATTTTTGAATTTGGAAACTGTTTTGATACCCAGGATTTTACCGAAGGCACCACCGCTTTTTTAGAGAAGCGTAGAGCGGATTTTATAGGGAAGTAGATTTAGGTTTGGCACCCCTCTCTAGATGGCTCTTTCTTGGTATAAGTATTCTTGAAATCCGATAAAGGTTTCTCTAATCGATTTAATATCTCCTAATTCGCGTTTTGCATCTGCAATGGCTTTGTATTTCAATTCCAACAAGTCAGGAAGTTTTGAGTCGTCTAATTCATCAACTCCTTCTTTTACGTATTGTTCCAAGACAAAATTTAAAAATTCTTGTTGTTTTTGGTTGTATTCATTCATTTGGATTTTAGCTCTACTTGCGCGTTCTAATCTTGCAACAAGGTCTTTGTGATAAGCCACATAACTTAACACATCAAAAAGGTCGCTATCTTCTCCATGAATTAATCGACGTAAATCTTCTAATTGCGCATTGGTATATCCTTTTTCTTCTAATTCAGTCAATAGGTTTTTACGGGTGCTTGGTAAACTCCAAATTTTTCGTAACTCATCTTCACTTTTAAAGAATTCTGGTAAATCGCCAAAAAGCTGGTCTAAAAATTCTTGGTGCCCAATGGGTTTGCCTTCTGGACTCCAGAAAGTAGTTTTTACCATAGAATCTATCTCCCGCTCTTTATTATCTGAAAGTCTAACTTTAATCATTTGTCGCGGTAGTGTATCACAAACACAAGGTGCATTATCACACTTAGTACACACATAATCTGGTTCAGGTTCTTTGGCACAAATACAAGGAGATATATTGCAAACGTTGCAAGGTCTTGGTGTTCCGCCTCCTGTTGGTGGTTCTGGTTCTAATGGTTCTCCATCCCATTCTGGGTCTTGGAAATGATGGTGTGCATGTACAAAATCGAATACCGTGAAATAATCCTTACCATCAAACAATCGTGTACCGCGCCCAACGATTTGTTTAAATTCTACCATAGAATCTACTGGACGAAGCAACACAATGTTTCTTAGTTCTGGTGCGTCAACACCTGTGCTTAGCTTTTGAGAAGTTGTTAGTATTGTTGGAATGCTTTTTTCATTATCTTGAAAATTGCGTAAATGCTGTTCTCCTATGTTGCCATCATCTGCTGTTACACGATTACAATAATTGGTACTCGTACTAGTTGAATGTTGATTGATTAAATCTCTAATTAAAGCAGCATGCTTTTGTGTTGCACAAAACACCAGCGACTTTTGACTTTGGTTAATGATTTCCAAGAATTTTTTAACTCTGTATGCTTCAACTTGTTGAATGATTATTTTACGACCATAATCTCGATAGGTAAACGTATCTCCAACTTCTACATCACCAAACAAAATGGTGTCATCTTTGGTTACCGTATATTCATCGTAATTGGTTTGAATTTCTTTTACCTTAAAAGGTGTTAAGAAACCATCATTAATACCATCTTTTAACTTATAGGTATAAACAGGGTCGCCAAAATAATTGTAAGTGTCTCCGTTTACATCTCGTTTTGGGGTAGCGGTTAAACCCAGTTGTACAGCAGGCGAAAAATAATCCATGATGGCTCTCCAAGAACTTTCATCATTTCCACCACCACGATGGCACTCGTCTATAATTATGAAATCGAAAAAATCGGGTGCATACTGTCCGAAATTAAAATCCTCTGGTTGTTTTTTTGTAATTGCTTCATCTTCAGGAGCCTCTTCTAAATAAGCATTTTTCTGCGCATCTGTCATAAAGGTTTGAAAAATGGTAAAAAACACATTTCCATTGGTTGGTACACTACCTTTCTTTTTTATTTCGGAAGGACGAATTCTTACTTTTATATTTTCATCAATAACATCAAAGGCGTTAAACGAATTAAAGGCTTGGTCTGCCAATATGTTTCTGTCTGCTAAAAATAAAATGCGAGGTGCACGATTTCCATCACGTTTTAAATTCCATTTGGCATGAAACAGTTTCCAAGCAATTTGAAAGGCAATGGCTGTTTTTCCTGTTCCTGTGGCTAATGTGAGCAAGATTCTGTCTTTTTTCTCTGAAACAGCTTCCAACACTTTGGCAATGGCGTTTTGTTGGTAATATCTGGGTTGCCAAGTACCACCTCTGTCTTCAAATGGGATGGCAAATAAGCGTTCTTTCCAATTGGCAATCTCCACTTTGTACGCTTCTTTAGGTGTTGGAAAAGTCATTTCCCAAAGCTCGTCTGGTGTAGGATAGTTGGATACATCGCCTTCTGTACCATCGTCCATATCTATTCCATAGATTTGCAAACCATTGGTGGCATAACTAAAACGAATATTTAATCGCTCTGCATAATCTTTGGCTTGCCCAACGCCATCTGTATAGTATAAATCTCTTTTTTTTGCTTCTACAATGCCAATGCGCCTGTTTTTGTATTGTAATACATAATCTGCTTTGAGTGGTTGAGCTCTTCTATTTTGACCAATTATTCTTCCTTGTGTAATGGGGAACTCTTTCCAAACCTTAGTGCCTTCAACTATGCCCCAACCTGCCTCACGCAATGCTGGTTCTATTAAATCGTATTTGGTTTGTTCTTCGTTCATTTGTTTTTGGTTTTTAATCCCGAAGGGATGATGTTCAAAAAGGTAGGACGAAGTCCTGCCTTATAATGATATGCTGCGTAAAGCCCTGAAAGGGCGATATATCTATTCCCAAACATATTTTTCATCATAATCTACGTTACACGTCTTTAGAAAACTTCTATATTCTTCCTTAAAATCTTTTTTGCTATGGTGCTCGTGTTGATTTTTTATATAATTAATTACCACATCTACTTCTCTTGGGTTTACTGAAAACGCACCATAACCATCTTGCCAAAAGAAATTAGCCAAACTTTTATCTTTCGTTTTTATCCATTTGCTTGAATGGGCTTTTATTTTTTGTACTAAAGTCATTAAAGCTATTTTTTTGGACAACATACATAAAATATGAATATGATTGGTATATCCGCCAACTATTAAAACTGGGCATTCTAACTCGTTACATACACCACCTAAATACGCATGCAATTCTTGCTCATAGGGTGGATAAATGAGTTCTTCTCTGTACTTGGTACTAAAGACGATATGTATGTAGTTCTGTACGAGTGACTGTCCCATAGTTTATATCACCCTTTTATGTTTTTTATATATCAGTTCATTACTTATCATTTACAACACCCTTTTAGGGTTTTTATTTGTTTGTGTCTAATAGGGATGGAATGCTTCCATCCTTGATAGAAGGCGTCCTTTCAGGACTGGTTAATGCTCCTGCAAAAGCTTTTTGAAGGATTGATTTTTTGAGGTCTTCTAATTTGATTAGTTTTTGCTCATAGGAAAAAATTATTTTTTTTGTTGAAATGTCGAATCCTTTTATTATTTCTATTAAATCATTTTGTTTCTTAGTTTCTGTCGGATAAGAAAATTTGACTTTCTTTAAAGCTGCACCATTAAAATGGGGTTGAGCAGAGCCTGAGGATAAATTATTAGCTTGTTCCCAATAATATCCAGATTTAGTAAAATACCAATAAAGCTCATTTGAAATATTTTCTGTAAAAGATATCTTTATTAAATAGGATGCAAAAATTGAGGGTTCATAATCTTTATAAAGAAGAGTTTTTGCAAAAGTTGCTCCAGTTCTAGCCATTAATAAATCGTTGTCCTTTAGAATAAATTCAAGTGCTTTCTCTGAAGATTTTATATAAACTTTTCCACTTTCATCTAATTCACCATTCTTATCAATATCAGTAATTCGGATATATCTATAGTCCCCATCTGAAGTTGATTTGTCTGTAAAGCCATAGCTAACATTCGCAACTTCCCCCAAAGTCTTCTCCTCCCAACCATTGCCTGCTTGCCCTGAGCCTGTTGAAGTGTGGCTAAAAATGTCATTGAGTTTAGATTGAAACAACTCTTTAGCGTTTGCTATGTTTTTTTCAATATTGGCTTTGGCTTGGTCTATGGCTGCAAAGGTTTTATCGAGTATGGCTACGATTTGTTTTTGTTCTGTTAGAGACGTAGGAAAACATAATTTTACTTTTTTTAATGAAGAGTTTGAAATTACTGGTTGAGCTGCTTGTCGAGCATAACTTCTCAAATCAACATGATTTAAAAGGTAGTACAAGAATTGAAAATCAAAATCATGTATAAATTCAGAAATCTTAAATGCATTATCAGTCAACCATATCTTTTCATCAATAAAACGTGCATTTCCACATTGAGCACCAACACGTCCGATTATTATATTTTTTCCCTCTAAATTATAAGTGTTATGATAACCTGCAATACCATTACCTCCAAAAACAGGGAATTTACCTGTAACCATTTTTTTAGCAGTTAGACCATTACCACTTTTTAATTTGATACAATTACTTAACTCCTCACAAATCCATCCTTCTCTCATATTAACTCTTTAATTTTTGAGTGTTGCCTTCGACAGGCTCAGGCAACGGATTTATATTGGTGGTTGAGCTTATTGTTTTTTCGGTGGTTGAACTTGTTGTTTTTTCGGTGGTTGAGCTTGTCGAAACCACATCCCCTCTATATTGAGTGTAATTTTTTGAAAGTTCTGGTAACTTTTCATGAAAGCCAAGTATTAGGGCTTCCTTCTTTTTTCTGCTCCATCCTTGCACTTGTTTTTCTCTGTAAAAAGCCTCATCAATTCTTTGAAATTCTTCAAAATATAACAGCCTAACTGGTAATCTTTTTTTTGTATGATTTGCACCTTCTCCATTTTGGTGTTGTTGAAAACGCAGCTCCAAATTATTTGCACTCCCTGTGTAGTAGCTTCCGTCAGAGCACTCTAATATATACATCCATCCAATCATATCAACGCTTTAATAGATTTAAGTATCGTATTGGTTTCTGCATCCAAAGTTTCCATTTCTGCTAATATTTCTTCAGGGCTACGCAAAGGTGTTTCTTCTGGTGTGTTTGGGTTTTTGGTAGATAAATCAAAAGTAGTGTCGTCTATATCTGCTACTTTTATAGTCCAAGATTTTTCGGTTTCGCCCTTCGACAAGCTCAGGGTGACATCCTTTTGTAATTTGACAAATTCTTCCATATCCTTATCGTTTAAAGGATTGGTTTTTCCCATGTTTCGTCCTGGGTCTAATTGGTAATACCAAATGTTTTTGGTAGGTTCGCCTTTTGTAAAAAACAAGACAACGGTTTTAACGCCTGCACCTGTAAAAGTACCTGCTGGCATATCTAAAATGGTATGCAGATTACAGCTTTCTAATAGGTGTTTACGCAATGCAACAGAAGCATTATCGGTATTGCTTAATACGGTGTTTTTAATAACAATGGCTGCACGACCGCCAGTTTTTAAACTCTTTATAAAATGTTGCATAAACAAGAAAGCGGTTTCTCCTGTTTTTATGTCAAAATTCTGCTGGATTTCTTTGCGTTCTTTTCCTCCAAATGGCGGATTTGCTAAAATTACATGGTAGCGGTTTTTCTCTTGTATGTCGCGTATATTTTCGCCCAATGTATTGGTATGTATAATATTTGGTGCTTCAATACCATGCAAAATCATATTCATTATTCCAATTACATAGGCTAAGTTCTTTTTTTCTTTGCCGTAAAGGGTGTTTTCTTGTAAGGTTTTAAGGTTGTCTGTGGTTTTTTCCATGCGCTGGTACATGTACTCGTAAGCTTCACATAAAAAGCCACAAGAACCTGCTGCACCATCATAAATTTTTTCGCCTATTTGTGGGTTAATCACATTAATCATAGCACGAATAAGTGGTCTTGGTGTGTAGTATTGCCCGCCATTTCTGCCTGCATTTCCCATGTTTTTAATCTTGGTTTCGTATAGGTGGCTTAACTCATGTTTATCACTTGAAGCACGGAAAGGCAGTTGGTCTGCATATTCTAAAATCTCACGCAGGTTATAACCAGATTGGATCTTGTTTTTAAGTTCAGAGAAAATTTCCCCAATCTTGTATTCAATGCTATTTGCAGAATCTGCTTCTTGTTTAAATTTTGCGAGGTACGGAAATAGCTTTCCATCTACAAAAGCCACTAAATCTGGTCCTGTTAAAGCCGCGTGATGGTCCACTTCGAGAACCTCAGTGTTCCCTTTTATTACTTTTACTTTTGGCATTGCCCAATTTGGCCAACGGTATTGTTCATCTAAAATAAAGTTGTAAGTTTCCCCTTTTAATTCGGCTTCGTCTGCTTTGTCTTGTTCTAACTCGTGCAAGTAGCGCAAGAACATTACCCAAGAGGTTTGCCCAATGTAATCTAATTCGCTATCTGCTCCAGAATCTTTGTAAAGCAGGTCGTCTATATTTTTAAATGTTTGTTCGAACATATATTTTATTTCTTCTTATTATTGCTTTTGTAGAGCATTTTTTTAGCTTATTTTCAATGATTTAACTATTTGAAAATCATTTTAATAATTTATATTGGAAGCCAAACAAATCTAGCTGAAATTTTCTACAAAATCAAGATAAAAATGGGCAGATATTTATCTCTGTTTTTTAATGCTTAAACCTCAATTCATCAACTTTGTTAACAACCTGTCTATATTTTAACACTTTCCAAAACAAATTATAAGTAATTTTAAAGAGCCTTTCAAGGCAAATTCAACCTTTATTTTTACTGTAATGAACCCAAAATCTACCATAAAAGGCCGTGGCGCACAGCTTAATGCTCCCAATCGTTTTTTCGAATTAAGCCACGACATACGCGACGATTTTTTAGAATTCTGCCATAAAGAAGGTGAAGCCAGCGATAAAAACAAAACGCTGTATCTTGAGGTGTTCCCAAAAACCATAGTGAATAAAGTGGAGAGCCCCGATATTGGTATGGCATACTCCATGAATGCCTACCAAGGTTGCGAACACGGTTGCATTTACTGTTACGCACGTAACTCCCACGAGTTTTGGGGCTATAGCGCTGGATTGGATTTTGAACGCCGTATTATGGTAAAAAAAGATGCGCCAAAACTGTTGGAAGCTTTAATTACAAAGAAAAGTTGGAAAGCTCACCCCATTGTGATGTCCGGAAATACCGATTGTTACCAGCCTGCCGAAAAGCAATTTAAAATAACCCGACAATGTTTAAAGGTGTTTTTAAAATACAAACACCCAGTGGCCATTATTACAAAAAACGCTTTGATTTTAAGGGATTTGGATATTTTAAAAGCGTTAGCAAAACATAATTTAATTGGTGTAAACCTATCGATTACATCGCTGAACGAAGATACACGACGCCTTTTAGAACCCCGAACTACTACCATAAAAAAACGATTGGAAACCGTTAAAACATTAAGTGAAAATGAGATTCCTGTTAACGTGATGTTAGCGCCTATTATTCCGTCTATAAACAGCCACGAAATTTTACCATTGGCAAAAGCCGCATCAGATAATGGTGCTTTAGGAATAGCGCATACCATTGTAAGGCTTAATGGCGCCATAGGCGAAATTTTTACCGATTGGATTAAAAAAACCATGCCCGATCGCGCCGATAAAGTGCTGCATCAAATTGAAAGTTGCCACGGCGGAACATTAAACGATAGCCGTTATGGGACACGTATGCGAGGCGAAGGTAAAATTGCCGAACAAATAAATATGTTGGTGCATTTGGCTAGAAAAAAGTATTTTAAAAATAAGGTTATGCCGAAATTAAATTGCGATTTACACGAGCCTTATAAAACTAGTCAATTAAAGTTGTTTTAAACGTGGGTTTTATTAATACATCTATGATTGATTGCCAAATCAAGCATTGGTTTTATGTGCAGCGGTATTTTGATAGCGTGATGAACAACCAACGAGAAATCCAGTAATTATGGGATTCCTCCTCGTGCCTCATCCGGAATGGCAGATAAATTTACCGTTTGTGTTAAGCTTTAGCGTTCCATTCGTTATAAAACTGATTGAGAAAACCGAGCATATAATCGTGCCGGTTTTGCGCAATTTGCCTCCCGGTTTTGGTATTCATTTTATCTTTTAACAGCAATAGTTTTTCGTAAAAATGATTGATGGTTGGCGCATCTGAGCTTTTATATTCGGCTTTGCTCATATTTAGGTTTGGCTTAATTTCCGGATTATAAAGCGCTCTGTTTTTAAAACCACCATAATTAAAACAACGTGCAATACCAATGGCGCCAATGGCATCTAATCTGTCGGCATCTTGTACCACACCTAATTCTAACGATTTGAATTTTTGCCCTTTTTCAATGGATTTGTTATAGGATATGTTTTCAATAATTTTTACAACATGTTCGATAATCGCAGAATCTATATTGAGCTTAAACAAAAATTCGCGTGCTATTTTAGGCCCAACGGTATCGTCGCCATTATTAAATTTACTGTCGGCAATATCGTGAAGTAAGGCACCCAATTGAACAACAAGCACATTTACTTTTTCATGTTTTGAAATGAGCAAAGCGTTTTTATAAACACGCTCTATGTGAAACCAATCGTGTCCGCCCTCGGCATTGGCTAGTGTTTTTTTTACAAAGGCTTTGGTTTTGTTTAGGAGTTCTTCGGATGCATGCATGGTATAAAAATAAAAAAGAAGCGGTATAAAATAAAAGTATATCTTTTTGTTAGGTTGAGCCTTTTGACTGCGCTCAGGATAAACTAGAGTTGAAATCTTTTATTGATTGTTAATAGCGTAAAACATTTAGATAGAGCCTGTACTGAGCTTAGTTGAAGTGCTTAATGAGACAATAGAACTTATTTTTAAAGACAGCCCCTTTTTTAAATCGATTACTATTTAATTCTTGCAGGTTCTACCCATTTAAACTGAAATGAGTTTTCCGGTATTTTAATACGGTCTGCCAAACGCATCATTCTGTTTGGGAGTTTCATAAGGTAATCCCGGGCTTTTTCGGCCTCATCGCTTAGGTTTGTAATTTTATCGATTTCCCAACGGTTAATTAGCTTTTGCAATATATCTACATAATCTTTTGAGGTATAAACCCCAATGCGTTGCGCTGTGTTTGAAAACTCTTCGAAAGCTGTACCTATTTTATCTCCAGACTCTCTTAAAAAGTGGGCAGGCATGGTTATTTTTTGTTTCATCATATAATGAAACGCCAGCATCATTTGGCTAGGATCGACTTTAAAAATACGCTCCACAAACTCTGAGTAAGCGTGGTGGTGCCGCATCTCGTCTCCCGAAATAATCTTGCACATTTTAGCCAGTTGCTTGTTGCCTTTTTCTTTAGCCAATTTAGCCACCCGGTTGTGCGATACATAGGTTGCCAATTCTTGAAAACTGGTGTAAACAAAGTTTTTGTATGGGTCTCTATCGGTGCCAATATCGAAACCGTCGGCAATTAAATGTTGTGTGGTTTTTTCAATTTCGCGCATGTTAACACGCCCCGAAAGGTACAGGTATTTGTTAAGTACATCGCCATGGCGGTTTTCTTCGGCGGTCCAATGGCGCACCCATTTTGCCCAAGCATTTTCGCCATCTACTTGGTTAACGCCTTCTACATCCATTAACCACGATTCGTAGGTGGGTAAGGCTTCTTCGGTAATCATATCGCCTACCAGAACCACCCAGAAATCGTAGGGCAATTCTTTTGAGAGTTCTCGTATTTCTGTAAGTTCTTCAAAAAAACGGTTTCCTTCAGAATTCGGTAAAAAATCGGTGGGCTGCCATATTTTTTCTACGGGGATCAGGTATTTTTCTATTAAGGATTCAACGTCTTTTTCTAAAAACTGCATGACTTCTAATCTAACATTCTTTGACGACATAATTTTGCTTTTAAGGATGGATATGTGCTTTTATAGTGGTTTCAATACTATTTATAAGAGCTTGTTTATCTTTAAAGGTACTAATTTTTATGGGTTTATGCACGGTAAAAGTGATATGAGTGCCCAAACCCATGGGGAACTTGCCGTAGCGCTGGGTTTTCCAGGAGTTGTTTATGGAAACGGGAACAACCCATGCCGATGGTATTTTTTTAAATAAGATTTCCAATCCTTTGGTTTGAAAAGGTTTTGGCTTGCCGTTTTTGCTTCGGGTACCTTCTGGGAATATAACTGCTGCACGCTTGTTTTTTTCAATATACTCGCCAAATTTCATGAGTGCAGGTAAGGATTGACGCGGGTTTTTTCTGTCTATCAATGCGCCGCCGCCGTGGCGTAAATTAAACGATACGCTGGGTATGCCTTTGCCTAATTCTATTTTACTAATAAATTTTGGATGGTGCTTGCGCATGTACCAGGTAAGCGGGTAGATGTCGTGTAAACTTTGGTGGTTGGCAACAACAATTAAGGCTTGGTTTGTATCTATATTATGTGGGTTATTAAATGAGTATCGAATTCCTAAAATTTTTCCGCAAAGCATTAAGGCGTACTGTAGGGCATCAACACTTTTTTTATGGGCTTGATACCCAAAACCTTTAAAACAAATCCATTGTATGGGATGGAATATGAGCAGTATTATTAAAAAGCACAAGTTGTAAATTGCCGATAAGGGATAAGATAGTAATTTTAGCATGCCCAAAAATAAACAAAAACTTAGTTTTATTATATAGTATTACATACGTTATTTACTGATTTTATATAAAAAGGTAAGCGTTAATTTACCCACTTACATAAACTTTTAAATAACTCTTCTTTAACAACGGGTTTAGAAAGAAAATCTACACAACCTTTATTGAAGCATTTTTCTCTTTCCTCTGGCATGGCATAAGCTGTTTGCATGATTATTTTAGCGTCTGGGTTGATTTTTAAGATTTCATCTAAGGCATCGATCCCGTTCATTACCGGCATTCTTATATCTAATAAAACGACATCAATATTTTGGTTTTTCGAGTAAATATCTACGGCTTCCCTACCTGTTTTTGCAAATATTATTTTTACCCCGCTATGTTTTAAGACCACCTGAAAAAGCATTTGTATAAGTGCATCGTCTTCTGCGATTAAAATGGTTTTGCTTTTAAGAAAATCTTTGCCGTTTACAATTACGTTTTTATGGTTTTTTTTATTGATTTTGCTAAGATTTAAAGGTATGGTAAACTCGAATGTGGTGCCAATATTGAGTTTTGATGTTACCCAAATTTCGCCTCCCAGCAATTCAACAATACCTTTACAAATGGCTAGCCCCAAGCCTGTGCCGCCATATCTTGCATTGTTTTCGTAATTGATTTGCTTGAAACGTTCAAAAATTTCAATTTGCTTGTTTTTTCTAATGCCTATGCCTTGATCTTTTACAAAGAATTTAATATTGCCGCTCTCGACATTGAACCCGAAATTAATTTCGCCTTTTTCTGAAAATTTTAAAGCATTGTTTAAAAGATTGGAGACAACTTGCTGCAACCTCTGGCCATCTGTTATAATGGTTAAATCTTTATGTTTTTGCGGGATATGTTTATTAATGGCAATATCGGTTTTGTGCCTTGCTATTTTTAATTGGTTGTACGTTATTTCTAGGTTATTGATTAGTTTAGGGATGTTGCACGCTCTGTAAACCATTTTAATTTCGTTGGCTTCAATTTTGGCCACATCAATAATATCGTCGAGTAAATTTAACAGTTGCTTGGAGTTGCCGTCTATAATTTCTAAATATTTTATGCGTTCGTCTTCGGTAACATTGCTGTTTTTTAACAATTCTGAAAATCCTAAAACACCATTCATTGGTGTTCTTATTTCATGGCTCATGTTTGCCAAAAAGTAGTTTTTATGGATGTTTGCCGCCTCTGCAGCTTTTTTGGCTTTTATCAATTCTTCTTCATTTTGCTTTTGTTGGGTTATATCTTGTGCTGCGCCCCTTAATGCAATTATGTTTCCTTGGGCATCCTTTACTGCTTCGCCATGCGATAATATCCACCCATTTTTGCCGTTTTCTTTTATTATTTTTAACTCGATATTATAAGGTTTTCCTGTTTTTCTGGTGTTTTCGACAGCTTCAGATAGTGTTTTCCAGCTTTCTTCTGTAAATAGCTTTTGGTGATCGGAGTAGGGCGGTATAGGCAATGAGGCATCAAATCCATAAATCTGGTACAGCTGCTTGGTCCATCTTACCTGATCGGTCTTTACATCGAAAAACCAGCTTCCAACACGCGTTATTTCCTGCACTCTTTTAAGTTCCGATTCGCTTTTAATCAGGGCTTTTTCTTTTTCTTTTAAATTTGTAAAATCGGATATGGTTCCCGCAAACTCGCCTTTTTTTGGGCTAAACACGTTTACAAAAAAGTATTTGTCCAAGGGGTAAACGTAGCCTTCAAGGGTTTGGTCTTTGCCCGTTAGGGCGGTTTCGCCATATTTTTGTATCCATTTATTGGGGTCGTCTTTTAAATTTGGCAAAATATCCAACACTTTTTTGCCTATAAGATCCTTTGCTTTTAGCCCCAGTAGTTTCTCGTAAGCTGGGTTTACGTCTATATATTCCCAATCTATGGGTTCGCCTTTATTGTTGGTTATAATTTTGGCGTGTATAAAGCCTTCGTTTAGGTTTTTAAATAAGTTGTGGTATGCTTTGTCTTTCTGTACTAATTCTTTTTTTGTTTCTATAAGTCTATTGATGTTATCTAAAGTAATCACGACGCCATCAATGGATTTTGAAGATGTTATAAAGGGGCTTATGCGTTTAAGGTAATAATTATGGTTTTTGTCTGTAACTTGTTTTTCTATGGTGATTAATTTTTTAAGGACCAATTTAGAGTCTTCGATTATTGATGTTCTTGTTGCTTCATCAAAATTAGAGGTAAAGGTGGAAATTGATCTGCCATGATCTGCTTCGTGCAAATTAAAGACTTCTTTTAGGGCCGGAGTAAATTTCCTGATCCGCAAATCGGTATCCAGAAACAGGGTTGCAATATCTGTATTGTCCAAAAGGTTTGTAACATCGTTGCTTAGATTGGTTAGCGCCTTGTTTTTTTCTTGCATTTCGGAGTTTACGGTATAGAGCTCTTCGTTTACAGATTGAAGCTCTTCGTTTGTGCTTTGAAGCTCTTCGTTTGATGCCATTAATTCTTCGTTGGACGATTGCAGCTCTTCGTTACTGGTTTCTAGCTCTTCAATGGCATTTTGCAATTCGGTTTTAACGATTTTCAGTTCGTTTTCCAAATCTTCCAAACGCTGGTTTGAAACCTCATCGACATCAACGTTTTTAATTTCTAACGGTGCGCTTTTACCATGCGCTTTGTCTTCGCTAAACTCAATAACGTAGCAGGTTTCCAAGCCTTCGTCAGGGGGTGGTTTATGGAATTTCAAATCGAAGGTAAAATAGGCTTCCTTGATTTTATTGACAATGCCTTTAATAACAATATCCTGTTTTTCGGATTCCAATCTTCTAATGCCGCTTCTTATAACCGTGGCAACATCTTTGCTTACTATTTTTAGCAAGTTGTTCTGGAAAACGCCTTCGTTGTGCGACAAACGTTTTCCGGCATCGCCTTTTATAAAAAGAATGTTAAAGGTTTTATCTATAAAAATCAAAGAAGGGCTAAACTTTTTGCTGAGGTATTTATGAAATATAAGCTCTGTACTTTCTAGGGGTTTGGATGGATTGATGCTTAAGGGTTGCACAGGGGTTTTGTATGAAAATGTAGAAATTCGCTCCATGGTATTGCTATGGGAGGGAATGTGTTTTGCCTGAGATATGTTTTGAAAGATTTTCCACTTTACATCTATGGCTTTAAAAAACTTTGCAATATCGCCTAAAGACTCGCTGTTTCCTAAAAACAAATAGGCAAATTGATTTAATGCAAACTGAAAGTTGTGCATGACTTTCTTCTGTATTTTATTATCGAAATAAATAAGCAGGTTTCTGCACGAGATAAGGTCCATTCTAATAAATGGCGGATCGCTTATTAAATTATGGTTAGAGAACACAATTTTTTCGCGCAAACGCTTTATAATCTGAATCCTATCTCCTGTTTTTAAAAAGTAGTGTTCTAAATAAGGTTTTTCTATTTCATTAACAATATTTATATGGTAGGTGCCTAAACTTGCTATGGTAAGGGCCTTAGGGTCGATATCTGTGGCAAATATCTTGAAATCCAGATTTAGCTTGTGCGTTTTAATATAATCATCAATTAAAATAGCAATGGAATACACCTCTTCGCCTGTAGAGCAACCGGCAATCCAAACCCTAATGATTTCTGTGCTGTTTTTCGATTTGCATAGTTCTGGTATCACTTTGGTCCTTAACTCTTGAAAAGCTTCGGTGTCTCTAAAAAAACGTGTAACCCCTATCAAAAAATCTTCTTTTAGCGTCTGTTTTTCGTTTAGGTTGCTTGATAAAAATGTGGCATAGTCAACTAAGTGTTCAATGTTGTTTATGTTCATGCGCTTTTCTAGTCGTCGTAAAAGCGTGTTTTTTTTATATTCTCTAAAATCTATCCCAGAATATTTATAGACCATGGTAAGAATATCATTTACTATGGTGTCGTTTGAAGGGTTTTCATGAAAATCTTTGGTTAACAAAGGTTTATTGGCTTGTGTTTTGTTGAATATTTCCGCTATTTTTTCTGGAGCCAGAACATAGTCAACTATATTGGTTGCAAGTGCCGAATTTGGCATGCCATCAAATTGGGCAGAAACAGGGTCTTGTACCACTATGGTGCCACCACCTTCTTTAATGGTGCGTATGCCCCTAGAGCCATCGGTACCGGTTCCGGACAATATAACGCCAATGGCTTTTTCTTTGTATTCTTCTCCAAGAGTATGGAAAAAGATGTCTATGGGCAAGTTAAGGTTGTGCTTGGGGCCTTTATCAAGCAAATAGAGCTTTTTGCCTTTTATATGGAGGTTTTTAGTCCGTTGGTTTAAGTATATGCAGTTAGGCTTTATAATCTGCTTTTCTTTGGCAGTATAAATAGGCATGCTAGTGTGCTTACTAAGCAATTCGGGCATTAAGCTTTTAAAATCAGGTGAGAGATGTTGAATGATTATAAATGCCATTCCCGTGTTGTTGGGTACATGATCAAAAAGGGTTTGTATAGCATCCAAACCACCAGCTGAAGCACCAATACCAACAACATAGAAGTTGGGATTTTTACTCGTCATCGTTAAATATGTAATGTAAAATCTAAACTAAGAAAAAAATTAAAAAAAAGCTAACAAGTTGCTGTTTTTAATAGAAAAATATGATTTTTTTGAATAAAATTAATATTCCTGACAGTTTCTTTGGGTTATCTGTAAAAATTCATTTCGTCTAAATACTCCCAGACGGGTTGTGGTAGCATGGGTTTAATGTTTTTTCCTGTTTTAATGGCGTTTCTAATAAATGTTGAAGAGAGTTCCATTATGGGCGCATCAATATGGTGGATTTTTTTATGCTTGTCGAAACGCGTTTCGGCTTTCTCTTTTGAGATTCTTGGATATACGTATAGGTGGTGGTTTTGCAGTATTAGCTCGTAATTTTTCCATTTATGGAAGCTCTTTAAATTATCTTCGCCCATAATTAATGCGAAGGTTTTATTGGGATGTTTTTCTTGTAAATAAACCAATGTGTTTATAGTATAATTGGGTTGTGGCAGGTTAAATTCTATATCGCTTGGTTGTAGTTTTATGTAGTCTTTTGTGGCGCGATATACCATTTCTAAGCGATCGTAATTATTTAATAAGCTGCTCTTTTTTTTATGCGGATTGTGCGGTGTTACCACAAACCATATTTGGTCCAGGTCGCTGTGTTCTGCTAAGTGGTTTGCAATTATAAGATGCCCAATGTGTATGGGGTTGAAAGAGCCAAAGTATAACCCGATTTTCATGATTATTCTATTGAGAGTTTACAAAATTACGTATTAAAGTCTCGGCTTCGTTAAGTGCTTTTTCTAAATTATCGTTTTCAATAACCACATCAAACAAAGGGGCTGTGGCCAATTCTGCTGATGCTTTAGAGATGCGCATGTTTATTTTGTCGTCGCTTTCGGTTTTACGTTTTTTAAGCCTTATTTTTAGCTCGTCTATGCTTGGGGGTTTTACAAAAACCGCTAAAGTTTCATCTGGAAATTTGCGTTTTATGCGTAATCCGCCAGATACATCAATATCAAAAATAACGTGTTTCCCTTTAGCCCATATACGTTCCACTTCGGTTTTTAGCGTGCCGTAAAAATTATCGCGATATACTTCTTCCCACTCTAAAAATTCATCGTTTTTTATTTTGGTTTTAAATTCTTTTGCCGATAAGAAATAATAGTCTTTGGTATCGATTTCTTCACCGCGTTTTGCTCTGGAGGTTGCCGATACCGAGAACTCCAGGTTTAAATCTTTAATCTCCAATAGGTGCTTTACAATAGTGGTTTTGCCAGACCCAGATGGGGCCGAAAACACGATAAGTTTTCCTTGTTTTTTTGTTTTATGTTTTGTCACGAATACACGAATGTTTTTTACTGAATATTGCTAATTTTTTTACAGTACGTTTAATAATTGTTCCTTGATTTTTTCCAATTCATCTTTCATCTGCACTACCAATTGCTGCATGGGCGCGTAATTGCTTTTAGAGCCAATAGTGTTAATTTCCCTGCCTATTTCTTGGCCGATAAATCCTAATTTTTTGCCGTTGGAATCGTTGGAGTTCAGGCTTTCTGTAAAATAGTTTAAATGGTTTTTTAAGCGCACTATTTCTTCGGTAATATCAAATTTTTCAATATAGTATATAAGTTCTTGCTCGAAACGGTTTTCGTCGTATTTTTCTTTTAGCTCATCAATGCCTTTTGCTAAACGCTCGCGAACACCTGTTATCCTGTCCGGATCCATGGTAACTACCTGCTCTAGTATGTTGTCAATGGTTGTTATGCGGTTTATAAAATCCTGTTCTAAAACTTTGCCTTCTGTTAGGCGGTAATTGTTTAAATGGGCTATGGCTGTGTTGATTTCGTTTTCAATGGATTTCCATTCGTTTTCGTCTATCTCTTCCCGAATGGTGTTTAAAGCATCGGGAAAACGAACGGCCATTTTAAGTAAATCCATGGCGTTGCCGTCAACTACTTTTTTTAGTTGGTTAATATATTGTTTTACAACAGGTTCGTTAATTTGTGTCGAGGTATCCTCGGCGGTGGTTTCAACATAAATTGAAAAATCTATTTTACCGCGTTCTAGTTTTTTAGCGAGAAGCTTTCTTATGGCGAGTTCTTTTTCTCTGTAAATAGAGGGCATTCTCGCGTTTAAGTCTAAGTTTTTACTGTTTAGGCTTTTAAGCTCGATGGTAATTTTTTTTGTGGGCAATTGTAATACAGATTTTCCGTAACCTGTCATTGAATGTATCATATTCAAAATATATTAAGTTGCGCAAAGGTAAGTAAAAGCAAAGGTTTAGAAAATGTTTGTTTAGATTTAGCCTCGATTATATTATTAGAGTTTGCTTTAACAAAAAAAGTCGAGGTAAAAAAACCTCGACTTTTGCTAAGTACTCAAGGTGGGAATCGAACCCACACTTCCGAAGAAACTGGATTTTGAATCCAGCGCGTCTACCAATTCCGCCACTTGAGCAATTTAAGACTGCAAAAATAAATATATTTTTTATATAAATCACAAAAATTCCATACAATATACTTTACAGGTAAAAATAAATGTATAAATTTGCACCTCGATAAAAAAAAGTGCGTCTTTTACACTCTAATACAACCTATTAACTATGCCAACCGCTAATACGGAAGCTAAAATATTTACTTGTACGCAAAGTACAGAACTTGCCAAAAACATTGCAAAAGCCTATGGGACAGCATTGGGTAATGTAATTACATCTAAGTATAGCGATGGCGAGTTTCAGCCCTCTTACGAGGAATCTATAAGAGGAACCCGAATTTTCATTATAGGATCTACCAATCCGAGTTCTGAAAATTTAATGGAACTGTTGTTAATGATAGACGCTGCGAAACGCGCATCTGCGAGACACATAACAGCAGTTATGCCATATTTTGGCTGGGCAAGACAAGATAGAAAAGATAAACCCAGAGTGCCCATTGCAGCAAAATTAATAGCTAAAATGCTTGAAGCTGCAGGTGCAACCAGAATAATTACAATGGATTTGCATGCCGATCAAATACAGGGCTTTTTTGAGAAACCCGTAGATCATTTGTTTGCCTCCACTATTTTTCTACCTTATCTAGAAAGCTTAAAGTTGCCAAATTTAACTATTGCTTCTCCAGATATGGGTGGATCTAAAAGAGCTTATGCTTACTCCAAAGCACTAGAAAGCGATGTTGTAATTTGTTACAAACAGCGCGCTAAGGCTAATGTGATTTCGCACATGGAGCTTATAGGTAATGTTGAAGGAAAAAACGTAGTACTGGTTGACGATATGGTAGACACGGCAGGAACCTTAACCAAGGCCGCAGATTTAATGATGGAGCGCGGTGCCTTGAGTGTAAGGGCCATTTGTACCCATCCTATATTATCTGGAGACGCTTACAAAAAATTGGAAAACTCAAAACTTGAAGAATTAATAGTAACAGATTCAATTCCTTTAACGCAGAAAAGCGATAAAGTAAGGGTTTTAACCTGTGCCGATCTGTTTGCAAACGTAATGCATAAAGTGCATCACAACAAATCTATAAGTTCTCAATTTGTAATGTAAAGCCCTTTTTTTGTCCAGAACGGTTAAAGGGACACTGCAAAGTATAAGATAAAGAAGTGTTCAATAATAATATTAATAATCAATAAATAATTTTTAAATGAAATCAATTACAATCAACGGATCTCAAAGAGAAAGCGTGGGCAAAAAAGCAACAAAAGCCTTACGTAATGCTGGTCAGGTTCCTTGCGTATTATACGGAGGAGACAAACCAGTGCATTTCTCTGCACCAGAATTAGCCTTCTCAAAACTTGTATATACGCCAAATGCGCATACAGTTGTGATTGAGCTGGACAATGGAAACACTTTTAACGCTGTACTTCAAGACATTCAATTCCACCCAGTAACAGACAGGATTTTACACATAGATTTCTATCAGTTATTCGAAGACAAAGAAATAGCACTAAACATACCCGTTAAACTTGTAGGGAACTCAAGAGGTGTTAAAAACGGTGGTGTTTTAAGAAGAACCAACAGAAAACTCCGTATTAAGGCACTACCTGCAAACTTACCGGATTTTATAGAAATAGATATTACACCTCTTAAAATTGGCGATAAAGTAGCAGTTAGCGATTTGCCAACTGAAGGCTACACCTTCTTGCACAACGACAATACTGTGGTTTGTAGAGTGAGCACGTCTAGAGTAGCAATTGTAGATGATGAAGACGAAGAAGAAGTAGAAGGCACAGAGGCAGAAGGCGCAGAAGCACCAGCAGCACAAGAATAGAAATATATCCTCAATCAAATAATAAAAAGCATTCTGTTAATTCAGGATGCTTTTTTTATAATCAAAATTTGGGCGTTACCCTTGCCTTTCGACTCCGCTCAAGGTGGCAGGTCGGGCTTTCCACTACAATCCCTAACGCGGGCATATCAGCCTAAAACAAAGTAACAATCCAATTTTTGGCATGTTTAATGTATTTTAGCAAAAAAAAAACAGATGTGGCAATTTTTGTCAAACTTATTTAACAAGAAAAATAAAACAGCAGAACAAGATTCAATGAAAAAATTCTTAATAGTAGGCCTGGGGAATATTGGCGAAAAATATCAGAATACCAGACACAACATTGGTTTTAAAGTTTTAGATTATTTTGCTCAAAAAGAAGATTTGACTTTCGAAACCCAAAAACTAGGAGACCTTGCTACTTACAAATTAAAAGGCAGAACCTTTATATTTTTAAAACCCAACACGTATATGAATTTAAGCGGAAAAGCTGTTTTGTATTGGCTAACAAAAGAGAAAATACCTTTAGAAAACCTGTTGGTTATAACAGACGATTTAAACTTGCCATTTGGCAGTATTCGCGTAAAAACCAAAGGAAGTGATGGTGGGCATAACGGATTAAAAGATATTCAAAATAAATTAAACACCGTAAAATACAATCGTTTTAGGTTTGGGATAAGCGACACGTTTAGCAAAGGCCGGCAAGTAGATTACGTTTTGGGCGATTGGACCGAACAAGAAAACAAAAACCTTAAAGAACGTTTAGAAAAATCGGTAGAACTTATAAAATCTTTTGTGTTGGCAGGTGTTAACCATACCATGAATAGCTTTAATGGCAAATAAAAAAAGCTGTTTAAAAAGCCTTTTTAGCTTAATTTGATAGCTTTAGTTTCTTGATTGTAAATAAGTAAAATATTTGGGCAAAGTTTGTGCTGAGCGCAGTCTAAGTACTCAGTATAAAATAGAATTAGACTTTTCAGTTTGTCCCTTTTTTATAAATTGGCTTTTATTTACTCAACAATTATCTTTTTAGTAGATGTTCGTAACCCATCGCTTACATTTAAAATATACATTCCGGATTGAACCATGTTTAAATTTACTTTTTCATTAAAATCGCCAGTATCTTTGTAGGTGTTTTTATAGATTGTTCTGCCTCTCAAATCAAAAACCTCCACATAAATGGTACTAGATAACGAGCTGTTTAATTTTATGGTAAACTCGCCTTTGTTTGGGTTGGGGAAAACCACAAAATTATCGAAACCAAATTCTTCAACAGCTAATGATGCTTGTACGTTAAGTGTATAATCCTCCACTTCGCCATCAAAACCATTTTCGCAGGCAATAGGGTTGCCGTCTCCGCTAAACTTTGTAGATACTCTCATAATGGTACTGCCTAAAACAGCATCATTGGGGACCACAATAGATAGTGGCGAGTTACCTGTTGCCCCATCTGCAGTATTGGTAGCATCACCTAAATTATAGGCTTCTCCAGCATCATCAAAACTGCAATTTTGGTTCCAATCTATCCAAACCGCAGTGCTAGTGGTAAAGTCGCCGTCTGTGTTGGCATGTACTGTTAGGTTGTAAGAGCTGTTTCGGTTTAAGTTAGTGGAGATTGAAGTGTAATCGCTATAGCCATCGCTATTGGGAGGGACAGGAATATCATCTCCTTTACCTGTAGAATTATTAATGGTATTAAACTCGACCAAAGTGGTACTCGTACTATAAGTTGTGTTTGCCACAGACCCACAAATCTGATTATAAAACGGAAGATTTACATCTTTGGATTTCGTTAAACTTGAAGTGGGTGTTGGGGTTGCTGTAATGGTTATATTGTAATCGTTTTGTGGTACAGCATCTAAATTAGATACCGTCATGGTTACTGGGCCCGATGTGTTTCTGGCGCTTGGTGAAAACGAAACTACTGAAGCTCCAGGGTTACCAGTAGCACTAAACGTGGTGGTTTCTGAAAAGCTGTTTAAAGTAATAAAATCAAAGTGAAAAACGGCAGTATTTCCACAGCCAATAGGATCTAAAGTTTCATTTATCATTAAAAAATCAGGTTCTGTTGTAATTAAAAAATCAAAATCAGAAACATCATAGAAAATATTATCGGCAGCCTCTACTAATATTCTTGCTTTATCGGTATTGGCAACTGCTGGAACCGTAAAAGTGTACGCTCCGTTATTGGGCACATTTGTAGCTATAGGTGTTAAAAACTTTAAACCACCATCAGTGGATAATTTAATATTTACCGTTTGGCAATTTATAGTGCCATTTGTTGTTTGTCCTACCTCCCAATTGATAGTTTCTGTAGTGCCTTGAACCCAATAAATAGGGTTTGTTACAGTAAATGGTGTTACATCTTCAACGTTTATTTGCATGGTATCGTAGCTGGTTTGCCCGCCACTAGCAGATGAAGGCGATCTGTCTCTTACTGTTAGTGCCCATTTTAAAGTTCTTGCTACAGTTGAAACGGTTTCCCAATCACTCCCTAAAACAGGGTTTGTTTGGGTTGTGTTACCGCTAACTACACTTGAAAATTTAGGAATATACCTATAAGAAAATCCAGTTGGCGGTAAGGACCTATTCATAGAACCACCAAGTAGTGTTGGGCCAAAATTCTGATAATTTGTTACCCCGCTATCAATTTGTTCCCAGCAATAGGTAAGGTTGTCACTCCCGTCAGTATCGGTTGCAGCGCCTTTTAAAACATAGGCTGTGCCTTTGGGTATGTTATAATCATTTCCGGCATCAGCAATTGGCGGGTTGTTAGCAATAGCTTCAGTGGTTTGGCAGCTTTTTGTTGCTAAATTATCCAGTATTTGCTTAATGCTGTGGTAGTGAAAATAATCGTCACTGTTTAAGGCCACATTGTCTGGACCTGTAATTCCGGCATAAGCCATTATAGTTGTGCCGCTCCCAGGTTCAGAATTTACTCCTGTGCCTTCAGAATCAAACGCCCAGGTGTGGTTGGCTCCCATTTGGTGCCCTATTTCGTGGGCTACATAATCAATATCAAAAGTGTCGCCTTCTGGAATGGCATCTGCGGGCGAAGTGAATGCGCTACCTTTATTTTTATCGAAAGAATCAGAGGTGTCGTCATTACTACAAACACAACCAATACAACCCGCGTTACCACCTCCACCAGAGGCGCCAAATAAGTGCCCTATATCGTAAGCTGCATTTCCAATAACACTCGATAAGGTATTCTGGACCTGTAAACTCCATCCGCTTAAATTATTTGAATTGTCCGAGTCTGCTCCTACACTCGCGTCAGAATAGGGGTCTGTTGCGGCATCTGTATAAACAACTAAGTTGTTATTTGAAATAAGCTCAAAAGTTACCGCCATATCAGTTTCAAAAACCTGGTTTACGCGTGTTAAGGTAGCGTTAATGGCTGCAAGTGCATCGGCAACGGCATTTCCATTTCCTGGGATTCCATCATCGTGATACGCAGTATATTCGGCAGTGGTTGAAACTGCTATCCTGAATTTCTGTAAAGTTTGGTTATTCGCTCCACCTTCGTTGGCTTTGGATTTACTCGATTTGTTAAACATCTCATTTAGCTCATCAATGGTATTGCATTCAAATCGGTGGTTCGATTTGTTTTTAGAATGTTTTTTGTACAAAACATATGCATTGCTTCCTTTTTTTATAGGTTGCATAAACACCGTTGGTTTATCAACATACGATATCATGGTTTGAACGCCCTGGGGCGAAACGCTCATGCGCAATCGTGTTTTAGGGTCTTTAGTGCTAACCCCTACATACGATTTAATATTAGGGTATTTTGCGGCAAGTTCTGTTGAAAAAACAGGGGCTTCAAAAAGGTTAAAACTTTCAAATTCACCGTGTAAACCAGGAACACTAATTGTTTTTACTGATGTCTTTTTTTTGGCATTTCGTAACGGTGTAGATAATACCTCTTGCTGCAATAACGAAGCATTCAGTTCAAATAAATGAACGGTATCATTATTTAGATTAAGTTTTGCTAAATTTTCCGGGTTTTCAATATGCTCAATTTTTTTCCATGTTGTATTTTGGGCCGTAGCCGAAAATATAAACAAAAGTATTGCTATTGATAAAACATAATGTAGTTTTGTTTTCATAAACATTTTTTCGAGCAATTTTTTTAATGTAATGCTAACAAATCTAATTTTTTAATATGAAATTAGCAATTTTATTTGTTAAATGAACCGTATAAACAATATTGAATCCTATAAGGCAAAGGCACCAACCGTAGTAACCATTGGTACTTTTGATGGGGTGCACATTGGGCATCAAAAAATTGTTAAGCGTCTAATTGACGCCGCAAAACAAGAAGGTTTAAAATCTGTAATCCTTACTTTTTTTCCGCATCCGCGCATGGTCTTGCAAAAAGACTCGTCTATTAAACTAATAAATACCATTAAAGAGCGCCATACTATATTAAAGGCTTTAGGATTGGATTACTTGCTTATTAAAAAGTTTACCACAGCCTTTTCCAGGCTTTCCGCCGAAGATTTCGTAAAGCAAATCCTGGTCGATAAACTACAAGCCAAAAAAGTAATTATTGGTTACGACCACCGGTTTGGAAGAAACCGTAACGCTGATATAGACGACTTAAAACGCTTTGGAAACACCTTTAATTTTGAGGTCGAGGAAATTTCGGCACAAGATATTAACGATGTTGCCGTAAGCTCTACCAAAATAAGAAAAGCTTTAAACGAAGGCGACATTGCCAAAGCCAACATGTTTTTGGGCTATAATTTTATGATTACCGGAACAGTTGTTAAGGGCAAAGGCTTGGGCAAGCCATTGGGGTTTCCCACCGCTAATATAAAGGTTGAAGAAGATTATAAATTAATTCCTAAATACGGGTCTTATATTGTGAGTTCCGTTTTCAACCAAAAAAAAATATTCGGTATGCTAAATGTTGGTGTTAACCCAACGGTTAACGGCATTAGCGAAAGCATAGAAGTCCATTTTTTTAATTTTAAAAAAGATATTTACAACAAAACCATCCAAATAGATTTGCACGAACGTATTCGCGACGAGCAAAAATTCGAGTCGGTTGAAGCCTTAAAAGACCAACTTGCAAAAGACAAGCAAACGGCGCAAGCCTATATAGCAAAGCACCATGCTAAATAAATGGTTGTTTAAGCGTATAGATAATTCGGCTTTAATAGTTTTTAGAATCCTTTTTGGGCTGCTTTGTTTTTTAGAATCTGTTGGTGCTATTCTAACCGGTTGGGTAAAACGGGTTTTTATCGACCCCGATTTTACGTTTTCGTTTATAGGTTTTGAGTGGTTGCAGCCCTTGCCCGCAAATGGCATGTATTGGTACTTTGCCTTAATGGCTGTGTTTGCTCTGGGCATTATGCTAGGTTACAAATACAGGTTAAGCATTTTAGGTTTTACAATTATGTGGTCTGCAACCTATTTGATGCAAAAATCGTCGTACAATAACCATTACTATTTATTAATGCTTATAAGCGGCATTATGGTTTTTATGCCTGCGAACAAGTACGCCTCATTAGATGCGAAACAAAACCCGAAACTTAAAAGTTATGCGATGCCGCTGTGGTGCAATTTGGTTTTTGTGCTTCAGTTATTTATTGTTTATACTTATGCATCGGTAGCCAAATTATACCCCGATTGGTTGGATGCTTCGGTTATAGAGTTACTAATGAAAAGCAAACAGCATTATGTTTTGGTGGGCGAGTTGCTTCAGCAAAAAGGGTTGCATTTTGCGTTGGCTTATGGTGGTATTTTATTTGATGGTTTAATTATTCCGTTGCTATTGTTTAAACCTACCAGAAAATGGGCGTTTATAGTTTCTGTTTTCTTTCATTTGTTCAATTCATTTGTATTTCAAATTGGCATTTTTCCGTATTTGGCATTGGCTTTTACTGTGTTCTTTTTTAACCCGAAAACCATTCAAAAGTTATTTTTAAAAAAGAAGGTTTTTTATGAATTAGATGAGGTTGTTGTTCCCAAATATAAAACCCCGTTAATCGCATTGTTTTCAATTTATTTTTTGATTCAAATAGTATTGCCATTACGGCATCATTTTATAAAAGGCAATGTGCTTTGGACCGAAGAAGGCCACCGCCTGTCGTGGCGCATGATGCTTAGGGCCAAAAGCGGAAACACGACCTATTGGGTTGAAAACAAGGCGACACGAAAACGCTACGCCGTTAATTTAGATGCTTATTTAACCGAAAAGCAAAAGCGGTTGGCAAGTACAAAACCCGATGCCATTTGGCAATTTTCGCAACGGTTAAAAGCAGAATTTAAAAATAACGGACAAGATATTGCGGTTTATGTAAACTGCAGAGTGAGCGTAAACGGAAAGCCTTTTAAGACACTTATAAATCCGGAGGTCGATTTAGCTCAAGCACCTTTTCATTACTTTAAGCACAATGGTTGGATTTTATCTTATAATTAAGCCCCTCCCAGCCTCCCCAAAGGGGAGGGATAGCTACTCATGGAAAAAGAAAAAAGCTAAAAACATTTGAGATTTTATACCTGACTGCTTACTGATAACTGCCCACTGCAGACTGTCTCGCGTTAGGGATTTAGGCATACTTCGACTGCACACAGCACAAGTTTGTTGGAGCTCGCCTATCCCGAAGCTCAGGGAGCGGAAGCGACTGCCGAAAGCCCGACCCCTTTTTCGGGGTAACGCCCAAAAAAATCATCTAAAAAAATATCGTTTTACGCGCTTTGTTATTCATTAAATCTCTTTAGTAAAAAGTAGAATTTTGTTTTAACAAAGTACAAAATCCAACTTTATTTTAGCAACCATTTTATTGGCACATAATTTTATTTCATTTGGTTTTAAGAAACTAAAAAATGAAAAAAATCATGTACTTTTGTCGCTTAAATTTTTCACTCATGTTACAGGTTCCTTTTATTAGAGAAAACAAAGATTTGGTAATTGCTCGATTGGCAAAACGAAATATTGACGCTTCAACAATGATTGCTGAGGTTATTGCTTTTGATGAAGACAGAAAACGCATTCAAACCGAATTGGATAATACTTTGGCAGAATCTAACACCCTATCAAAAGAAATTGGGAACTTATACAAATCTGGCGAAGCACAGAAAGCCAATGCTCTAAAAGAAAAAACGAGTGCTTTAAAAGATAAATCTAAAACCCTTAACGAATCGCTTAACAATAAAGTTGAAGCGTTAAATGAGTTGTTGTATAAAATTCCGAACGTACCAAATGCCATTGTCCCGTCTGGAAATACAGATGAAGATAACGAAGAAATTTTTAAAGAAGGCGACATCCCCGTTTTACACGATAACGCTTTGCCGCATTGGGAATTAGCCAAGAAATACGACATTATAGATTTTGAATTGGGCAACAAAATAACTGGCGCAGGATTTCCGGTTTACAAAGGTAAAGGAGCCCGATTACAACGCGCTTTAATCGCCTATTTTTTAGATAAAAATACAGAGGCTGGATACACCGAATACCAATTGCCTCATTTGGTTAACGAAGCTTCTGGTTTTGGTACAGGGCAATTGCCCGATAAAGAGGGACAAATGTACCATGTTACCGCAGATAATTTGTATTTAATACCAACTGCCGAAGTGCCTGGAACCAATATTTTTAGAGATGTGGTTTTAAATGAAAGCGAGTTGCCCATTGGTATTACCGGTTACACGCCCTGTTTTCGTCGAGAGGCCGGAAGTTACGGTGCGCACGTTCGTGGCTTAAACCGATTGCACCAATTTGATAAGGTTGAAATTTTACGTGTAGAGCACCCAACAAAATCTTATGAAGCTTTGGATAGTATGGTAAACCATGTGAAAACCATTTTACAAGAATTAAAATTGCCTTATCGCATCTTAAGGCTTTGCGGCGGCGATTTAGGGTTTACATCGGCTTTGACATACGATTTTGAAGTGTTCTCTACGGCTCAAAACAAATGGTTGGAAGTGTCGTCTGTGTCTAATTTTGAGACCTTTCAAGCCAACCGCTTAAAATTGCGATTTAAAAATAGCGATGGTAAAAACGAACTGGCTCATACACTTAACGGAAGTGCTTTAGCTTTACCAAGAGTGCTTGCGGGTATTTTAGAAAACCATCAAACTGAAGCTGGTATAAAAATTCCGGAAGTTTTACAATCTTACACTGGTTTTTCAATTATTAATTAGAAATTGATTTGATTTTTATGGGCAGTTTGCCCTTAAAAAGGTGCCTGGTTTTTTACAGGAATTGTTTTGGTCGCCATTTAAAATAGAATTCTATATTAAATACGAAAAAAACTTACAAATAAACCTGTGTTTTTTAAAATAAATCGATGAAATGCGAATAAATCATGCTGTTTAACGATTTTATACTCTTTTCTTTTGAAAATCTAATTATATTTTAGAAGTTAGCTTCCAACCAAATAAGTAAACTTAACCTACCATGAAAAATATTAAACGCTTAGTGCTTTTAATAGCATTGGTTTTAATTGCCGGCAAAGTGTTGTTTTCAGATTTTGAAATATTTAAGACCGAAAACAATGCTACTGTGGCAGTTGTAAGCAAATAAAAGATTTGCTTGATAAAACTAATTTTCTTAAGAATAGTCGTGCTCGTGTATAGAGATTTTAAGACTGTCCCCAATCTAGTAAAATATAGTTTTTAAATTAACGGTTGTTAATAAAAGCTTATTGTTGGTTGGTTGGTGCCCGAATTTTTATTCGGGCATTTTTTTATAAAACTCTAATTTATGGAGTTTTTTAACCAACAAAAATTTGCTAGTTCAATTAATCCCGAAGAAAATCGGGGTCTCATCAAAAATTTAAGATAAGTTCAACAATTTCTATATATCACATTCGCTATATTTACATCATGAGAACGTTATTAATTCTATGTTTGCTTTTTTGCACAAGCTTGTTTGCTCAAGACGATGCCTTGGCAAAAGACTATTTTAACAATGGCGATTTCGAAAAAGCACTGTACGAGTATAAAAAACTATACGCAAAATCGCCTTCAAATATAAATTACATAAACCAGCTTGTTAGAACGCACCAGCAATTAGAGCAGTACAACCAAGCCGAGGCGTTTCTTTTAAACCTGATTAATCGCATTAAGTACCCCGCTTTTTTGGTAGAGTTAGGGTATAATTATCAGCTTAAAAACGATTTTGAAAACGCTAACCTATATTACCAAAAAGCCATAAATAGTTTAGACGATAATGTAAATAATGCCTTTTCTGTGGGCAGAAGTTTTCAAAACCACAGCTTGTTAAACGAAACCATTAGAGTGTACAACAAAGCCATGGCCATAAAACCCGAGTTGAATTTCAAGTTTCAGTTGGCCAGGATTTATGGCGAGCAAGGTAAAATTGAAAAAATGTTTGTTAGCTATATAGAATTTGCCGAAAAAAACCCGGTGTCTCTAAATAACATAAAAAGGCATATTAACGATTTTATAAGCGAAAAAAGTACAAGCGAAAACAATGTTATATTTAAAAAAATCTTGTTGAAAAAATTGCAGCAAGAGCCCAATTTGCTTTGGAATGAAATGTTGAGCTGGTTGTTTATCCAGCAAAAAGATTTTAAAAAAGCATTTATACAGGAAAAAGCCATTTTTAACAGGCAACCCGAAAGTTTAAACAGAATTGAAGAACTGGCAAAAATTGCAGAAAACGAAAACGCCAACCAAATCGCTAAAGAAATTTACGGCTTTTTAATAGAAACCGCCCAAGATCTTGATACCCAATTGCAGGCCCACCATAACCTTTTGCAGCTTGAAATTGAAGCAAGTTCGCCAGAACAATACGAGGCTATAAACCATAAATATTTAGAGTTGTTTAAGGGGTTCGGCACCTTTCCGCAAACCTTAAAATTACAAGTGGCTTACGCTCATTTTTTAGCATTTTATAAAAACCAAACCAATGAAGCCATCAATTTTTTAGAAAACACACTAAAACTCCCCTTAAACGAATTTGAAAAAGCCGAGGTAAAATTAGAGTTGGGCGATATTTTAGTGCTTCAAGAAAAATTCAACAAAGCCCTTATTTATTACACCCAAATACAGCGCAACTTAAAAAACAGTACCGTGTCTCAGAAGGCCCGCTATAAAGTGGCCAAAACAAGCTACTATAAAGGCGATTTTAAGTGGGCAGAATCCCAGCTTAAAATTTTAAAAGCCTCGACATCGCAACTTATAGCCAACGATGCACTCGATTTAAAATTATTGATTTCAGACAATAAGTACGAAGATTCTTTGCAAACCGCATTAAAACTTTATGCCAAAGCCGATTTGTTGGCGTTTCAAAATAAAGACAACCAAGCCATTTCTGTGTTAAATACCATTTTGCAAAACCATAAAACCGAGCCCATAATCGCTCAGGCACTTTTAAAACAAGCCCAATTGTTTGAGGAAAAAGCACAATTTGAAAAAGCCAAAACCAATTACGAATTGATAATTGCCAATTACAGAGACGGAATTTTGGTTGACGATGCCTGTTACAAATTAGCCTATATTTACCAGAAGCACTTAAACCAACCAGAAAAAGCCAAAGCCCTGTACGAGCAAATTATTTTTAACCATCTGGACAGTATTTATTTTGTTGAAGCACGAAAAAAATACCGAGCATTGCGTGGCGATGCCATAAACTAAATAATCTCAATTTTCAAATCCCAAATCCCAAAAACTGAGAAAGTATCTAACTTTGGAATTTGGAATTTGTTTTTTTAGAAATTTTAAAATGATGATCGCCGAAACCAAACGTTTATTAATTTCAAAATTCACAATTTTTGATGCACCTTTCTTTTTGCAATTGGCAAATTCGCCCAACTGCCTAAAATATATTGGGGATAAAAACCTTAAAACGGTTGTCGATGCCAAAGCGTATTTGCAAGAAAAAACCATTAAAAGTTATACCGATCTTGAGTTTGGTTTTTATAAACTATCATTAAAAGAAAACAACAAACCCATTGGTACCTGCGGACTGGCAAAACGAGAAAAGTTAGATAATGCAGATATAGGCTTTGCTTTTTTACCGGAATACGAAGGCCAAGGTTTTGGTTTTGAAGCATCGGTAGAAATTATAAAGCTTGCAAAATTAAAATTCAAGCTTAAAAAAGTTGTGGCTATAACAATGCCAAGCAATATAAAATCTATTAAACTATTGGAAAAGTTAGGATTTGCTCTAGAAAAAAAGGTAAATCCCTTTGATGACGACAAAGAACTTCTGTTATTTGTAAAAGATTTATAACTATAAATCAAATAACAAAAACTAAATTCCAAATAACACTATCGAGCTATTAAACAGCATTTGGAATTTAGTCTTTAATTTTTTGGAATTTTAAATTATGTATATATACAACGTAACCGTAAATATAGACGAGAGCATTCACCAGCAATGGCTAGCCTGGATTAAAGAACACATACCGCAAGTATTAAGCACGGGTAAATTCGAAAAAGCAACCTTAACCAAAGTTTTGGTAGAAGAAGAAATGGGCGGGCAAACCTATTCCGTTCAATACCGCAGCTACTCGCGCGCAGCTTTAGATGCCTATTATAGAGACGATGCCGAAAAACTAAGAGCAGAAGGCCAAAAAAAATTTGGTGATAAAATGCTGGCTTTTAGAACCGAACTGCAAATTGTAGATGAATATACGGTTAATTTTAAGTAAAAAGTTTCTCGTATGGGCGCAAAGCGTATTGCTTTAAAGCTTTGCGCCTTTGCGAGACAAAAAAACCTTCATGCACATTAAACTTATAGGAACATAGTTTTCTATCTTCGTAATTATCATAAAAACATTCGCAAATTCGTGGCAAACAACCAACATCAAGTAAAAGCAAAAAAACATTTAGGGCAACATTTTTTAAATGATGAATCTGTGGCACAAAAAATTGCCGATACTTTATCGTTGAAAGACTATAAAAAAGTTCTTGAAATTGGCCCGGGCATGGGCGTGCTTACCAAGTATTTGCTTAAAAAAGATGTAAAAACCTATGTGATAGAAATCGATACCGAATCGGTTTCTTATTTACAGGCCAACTACTTAAACCTTGCCCCAAGAATTATAGAAAAAGATTTTTTAAAGTACGATTTAAACCGGGTTTTTAAAGGCGGTTCTTTTGCTATTATTGGCAATTTTCCATATAATATTTCAACACAAATCGTTTTTAAAACTTTGGAAATGCGCGATCAAATTCCCGAATTTTCAGGCATGTTCCAAAAAGAAGTAGCGCAACGCATCTGCTCTAAAGAAGGCTCCAAAGTTTATGGCATACTTTCGGTTTTAACCCAAGCCTTTTACAATGCCGAGTATTTATTTACCGTTCCGCCATCGGTATTTAACCCGCCACCTAAAGTCGATTCAGGCGTTTTACGGCTTACAAGAAAAGAAAACCATACCTTGCCGTGCAACGAAAAATTATTCTTCAAAATAGTAAAAACAGCGTTTCAGCAACGCAGAAAAACACTGCGAAACAGTTTAAAAACCTTTAATTTATCAGATAATTTAAAAGCAAATGTTATATTTGGCAAACGCCCCGAACAATTAAGCGTACAAGCCTTTATCGAGCTTACCCAACGCATTGAGAACGATAGCTGTTAAATGTTGCATCGAGCTATTTCAAAATATTTTTTTTTTGAAACCCTATCGAAAAGTATATGCCTCATATGTCCGAAGAAAAAGAAAACATACAATTCGAGTTAACAAAAGAGCTTGTTAACCATGTAGAGCAACTTATTAAAGTAAATAACGATAAGGCACTGCAAAAACTGCTTAATGGCTTTCACTATGCTGATATTGCCGAAATTCTAGACGAGTTAAATCTAGGTGAAGCCATGTATGTTATTAAGCTATTAGACTCTGAAACCACTGCGGATATTTTAATGGAGCTTGATGAGGACAATCGAGAAAAAGTATTAAAAAACCTATCGGCAAAAGAAATAGCAGAAGAGGTTGAAGAGCTGGATACCGATGACGCCGCAGATATAATTGCAGAACTTCCGGAAGAAAGGCAGGAAGAAGTAATATCGCAAATTGAAGACGAAGCGCATAAATCTGAAATACAAGAACTGCTAACCTACGATGAAGCTACTGCCGGTAGCCTTATGGCAAAAGAACTTGTTAAGGTTTACGAAACCTGGACCGTTGCCGGCTGCATGCGCAGAATTCGCGGACAAGCCAAAGAGGTAACTCGTGTCCATTCCATTTATGTGGTAAATAAAGAAGAAAAACTCATCGGTCGATTGTCTTTAAAAGATTTAATTGTAGCCAAAAGCGACCAAAAAATTTCAGACATAGTTAAGGTTAATGTAGATTATGTTAATGTTCAAGACGATGTTGAAGACGTGGCAAAAGTAATGGCAAAATACGATTTGGAAGCCATTCCTGTTGTAGATGATAACCAAACACTATTGGGCAGAATCACCATAGACGATATTGTTGACGTACTAAAAGAAGAAGCCGAAAAAGATTACCAATTGGCAGCAGGTATTACCCAAGATGTCGAGGCAGACGATAGTATTCTGCAACTCACAAAAGCACGATTGCCTTGGTTGTTTTTGGGCTTAATTGGCGGTGTGGGCGCCTTTTTAATCATGGAAGGTTTTCACGATACCTTTAGCAAATATGCTGTGTTGTTCTTTTTTACACCTTTAATTGCGGCCATGGCAGGTAATGTGGGCGTACAGTCTAGCGCCATAATTGTACAGGGTTTGGCTAACGATGAGGTAAAAGGAAGCGTAAATAGCAGATTAATTAAAGAAATGCTGCTAGCGGCCTTAAATGGCGTATTGTTGGCTGTGTTTTTGTTTCTTTTTGTCTGGGCCATAAAAGGCGAAATCAACACCGCCTTCGCCATATCGGTATCTTTGGTTGCCGTTATTATAGTTGCCGGTTTAGTGGGTACATTTGTCCCCTTGTTTTTAGATAAACGGGGTATAGATCCGGCAATTGCTACAGGCCCTTTTATTACCACAAGTAACGATATTTTTGGTATTCTCATCTATTTTTGGATAGCAAAAATGATATTGGGCATTTAGTTGTTTTTTCATTTGGGCGTTACCCTAAAAAAAGGGGTCGGGCTTTCGGCAGTCGCCTCCTTATGCTTCGGCGAGCTCCAACAAACTTGTGCTGAGTGCAGTCGAAGTATGCCTGAATCCCTAAAGCAAAACATCGTAACTTTACAATATGAAGGCAATAAATATTAATCAAAAGTTTTGCAAATTTTCAAAACACTGGCATCCGCATCAAATTGCAATAGTTGATGATATGCAAGTTACACTAGCAAAACTAAAAGGCGAATTTGTATGGCACAGTCACGATAACCAAGACGAGCTTTTTCAAGTTACAAAAGGCACATTGTACATGCAATTTAGAGATAGAACAGAAGTTGTAAAAGCGGGCGAAATTATTGTTGTACCAAAAGGTATAGAGCATAATCCGTGTACAAAAAACGACGAAGAAGTACATGTGTTGTTATTTGAAAAACTAAATATAGCACACACCGGAAACGTACAACACGAAAAAACACAAACCGAATATCCGAAACTATAACTATCGTTATGCTTAACTTGTTTCAGTATCTTATAATATTTTAAAATGAAAATTCTACACCTCGACACCAATCACGAATTACTAATAAATCAACTCAACGATTTAGGCTTTATAAATGATGAAGATTATACATCTTCAAAAGAAGCCATTAAAGCCAAAATCCATCAATACGATGGGTTTATAATCCGCAGCCGTTTTTCAATTGATAAAACTTTTTTAGATGCCGCAACCAAACTAAAATTTATTGGTCGGGTGGGTGCCGGATTAGAAAATATAGATTGCCATTATGCCGAACAAAAAGGCATTGCCTTAATCGCAGCACCAGAAGGAAACAGAAATGCCGTTGGCGAACACACTTTGGGCATGTTACTTTCGTTGTTTAACAAATTAAATACAGCCGATAAAGAGGTTAGAGCAGGGAAGTGGTTACGCGAAGAGAACCGTGGTTTAGAGCTCGACGGAAAAACCGTTGGACTTATTGGTTATGGCAACATGGGTAAAGCCTTTGCGAAAAAGCTGCGCGGTTTTGATGCAAGCGTTTTGTGTTACGATATTAAATCGAATGTTTCAGACGAAAATGCAACGCAAGTTACATTAAACGAATTGCAGGAGCAGGCAGATGTTTTGAGTTTGCACACGCCGGAAACACCCCTAACCGTAAACATGGTTGATGCCGCTTTTATCAATAAATTTGCAAAACCGTTTTGGCTAATTAATACTGCACGCGGTAAAAGCGTGGTAACTAAAGATTTGGTTTGGGCACTACAAACGGGGAAAGTTTTAGGCGCTGGACTCGATGTTTTAGAATACGAAAAAGCATCGTTTGAAAATCTTTTTTCTTCAACAATGCCAGAGGCTTTTCAATATTTAATTAAAGCGGAAAACGTTTTGTTATCGCCGCACGTTGCTGGTTGGACTATTGAAAGTAAAGAAAAATTAGCACAAACTATTGTAGATAAAATTAAATCGAAATTTAGTTAATCATCTTAAAGAAATAATATTCTCTTTCAATCCGTCGTTCTAATCTAATTCCTTATACTCTGGTGCTCCAACTTTTCCCATAAAACACAGAGAGCCCGTTTCTTTTTCGGTTATGGTAAATACAAAAGGTCTATCCAATAAAAATTGTATTGGCCCACCCATTGAAGTATTAATAATCTCTACGGCCGTTACGGCAGCGGCTTCGGTACCTTTTTCGTTAACATCTATAAAGGTTTTTTGTAATACAAACGAGATTTTTGTGGCCACATCGCTTATCCCACTAAAATCGGCATTATCACTAAAAGCGATACCAAGACCTAAGTTGGTTAAAGCATCGTTAAATTGTTTCTTATAAGAAAACGTGAATTTTGGCATTGTAATTTTTACGGCTTGCTCGGTGTAGTTGTTTTGCCATGCCATCCAGTTTTTGTTATTCAATATAGCAACAATATCATTCGCTACTTTATCAGCATGAGGCAACAAGAGTGTCATCATATATTTGTCGTTATTATAAGGCAATTCAACTGAAGAAAACATGTCATTTGAAAAGTATTTTAAATCTTGTTCCATAGTCATCATTTCTACCTGTTTTATAGAGCCATTATCTAATTTAAAAGGCAGTAACTTGGTGTCTTCGGGTTTAAAACGGTACTTCCAATCGCTCTTAAAATAAATCGCGTTAATGGCGTAAAGCACCGCGTTAGGGGAAATTTCCTTTAAAATTTCAGGAATCTTTTCGTGGGTTTTATTAGACACCCAATGGTTTATGGTTTCTAAGGTTTTAGGATCACTAAAGTCCTTGTTTTGTACTTCTGCATAGTAATACGTTTTGTTGGCTTGCAAAAAGGAATTGTTTACAGGGAATGAGTTGTTAACCCAAATAGAATTGGCAATTTCGAAAACTGCCCCAGTTGATGTATAGCTTAGGTTGTCTATAATATTTTGGTTCACCAAGTTGGTTTCTTCTAAAGTAGTATTGCCGTAGTTAAATACATTAGAGAACGCTTCTTGGGTTTCGCCATTAGCACCATTATAAACCATGCCTAAAGCCAATGACGCGCTAACAGGAGATATTAAGAAATTATCTTCGGTTTCGGTTTTGTTAATTTCTTTAAACAAAGAAAATGCAAAGTCGTTATTGGCGGAAACAATTTCACGTCCTTTGGCAACAGAGTCAAAAGGTTCAATTGATATTTCATCTGTTGTGCTGCAGGATTGAAAAGTAGCTGCGGATATTAAGGTTGAAAGTAAAAAAGGCTTTGCTAATTTCATGGTTACAAGTTTGTATTATTTATATAGATGCTATTAGTACAAAAAGGTTGCGTTTAAATTGCAGTTATTTTCTTCAATTTTTTATGTATAATTTTCTTAATTTTAAACATGAAGAAAACCGTTCTTGTTTTTTCACTGCTTGTTTTAGCACTATTGGTTCTGTTTCAGTTTAGCAAGTACACTTTAATTAGTGGCGATATGCAGATAGAGTTTATTATGGCAATAATTGCCATTGCTTTTTTGGGTATTGGTCTTTTTATAAATAAAAGAACCCAAAAACAAGAGTCTGTTTCTTCTAACAAAATAGATTTAAATAAAGTTGAAGAACTTGGTTTAAGCAAACGCGAGTACCAAGTTTTAAAAGAAGTGGCATTGGGCTTATCAAACCAAGAAATAGCCGATAAATTATTCCTTACCGAAAGCACGATAAAAACCCATGTTTCAAATGTATTGTTAAAATTAAATGCAAAACGGCGCACCCAAGCGTTGCAAATTGCGAAAAATTTACAGATTATTTAAAATTCGTACTTTAGTACGAGCCTTAAAATCTGTTGTTTGCCTACTTTTAAACCAGTTATTAATCTTAAAAAAAGAAACCATGGAATTAGGAGCGTTCTCTGCAAGCTTAAATGTTAAGGATATTAACAAGTCTATGCAATTTTATGAAACCCTTGGCTTTAGTGTTTTTGCAGGCGATATTGAAATGAACTATGTAATCATGAAAAACGGCAATGCCGTAATTGGGCTTTTTCAAGGTATGTTTGAAAATAACATTTTAACCTTTAACCCCGGATGGGACCAAAACGCAAACAAACTGGATACCTTTACCGATGTTCGCGAGATTCAAAAGCACTTAAAAAGCAAATCCATTAAACTAGAACGCGAAGCCGATGAAAACACCAACGGGCCAGCAAGTTTAGTGTTGTTCGACCCCGATGGCAATACCATTCTTGTAGATCAGCATGTTTGATTTTATGCTAAAGGATGAGCAATTTAGCACTTTAGTATGAGCTTCATTTCTTCTTACACCACTACTTTGGGTTAACTAATAAATACATAATAAATAATGAAAAGTACAGTAATTAAGTACGGCATTTATGCATTAATAAGTGGGTTTCTATTTTTTGGAGCACCCTTCTTGTTAGGCATGGAGGTAGATTATGACTATGGAGAGCTTATTGGCTACACCGCCATGATTCTTTCTTTGTTATTTGTTTTTTTCGGAATTAAACACTACCGCGATAAAGTAAATAACGGAAAAGTATCTTTAGTGAAAGCCATTGCAGTAGGAATGCTTATCGCATTGTTCGCAGCTGTTGGGGTTGCTTTGTTCGATTATATTTACACCACTCAAATAAACCCGGATTTTGCAAGCCAATACTTAGAGTATTCCATAAAAAAAATGGAAACAACCTTGCCTCCCGAAGAATTAAAAGTTAAAACCGCAGAACTCACCCAGCAAATTAAAGATTATGGCAGCCCAAGTTTTATGGCTTTTATAATGTTTGCTTCAGTAGTAATTTTAGGATTTATTATCTCATTAATTTCAGCATTAATACTTCAACGCAAATAAAAATATAACTATGCAATACCACGCCACATCACCAGAAGATTATATAAGTCAAGTACCCGAAGAGCGGCAAGACACTTTAAAAAAATTACGAAAAGTAGTTAATGATAATTTACCAAAGGGTTTTGAAGAAGGCATTATTTATAAAATGATTGGGTACTATGTACCCCATTCGGTATATCCCAATGGGTACCATTGCGACCCCAAAACACCTTTGCCTTTTATGAGTTTTGCATCGCAGAAAAATTCGGTTAATTTATACCACAGCGGAATTTACGCCAAAAAAGAATTGCACGATTGGTTTGTAAACGAATATCCAAAACATTGTAAACGAAAATTAGATATGGGAAAAAGTTGTATCCGATTTAAAAAAATGGATGACATTCCGTTTGATTTAATTGGCGAACTAACCAGAAAAATGACCTGTAAACAATGGATAGATATTTATGAAAGCGCAATAAAAAAATAAGGTTTTCGCTTTCGCGGAAATTAATAAAAACTAAATTTTATGAAAAATCGAGTAACAGGAATAGGCGGTTTGTTTTTTAAAACAAAAAACCCAAAAGAAACTAAAAATTGGTACAAAAAGCATTTAGGTTTTAATACCGATGATTACGGTTGCACCTTTTGGTGGAAAGACAAAGCAGGCAACGATTGCTCAACGCAATGGAGTCCTTTTTCTGAAAACACAAAATACTACGAGCCATCAAAAAAAGACTTTATGTTTAATTACAGAGTTGAAAATTTGCATGAATTACTTAAAGTTTTAAAAGCAGAAGGCGTAACCATTGTAGGCGAAGTAGAAGAATACGAATACGGAAAATTTGGCTGGATTTTAGATAACGATGGTAACAAAATAGAGCTTTGGGAACCTATCGATAGCGCATTTTTATAAGTCATAGTTACTTTTTTTAACAACCAACAGCCAACAACCAAAAACTAAATTGGCTTATTTAGAAATACTACACTCATTTAATTTAACTGCATTACAATATATAGCTATTGGTTTTGCTGCTTTTTTATTGGGTTTATCTAAATCAGGAATTAAAGGAATTGGTATTGTTATAGTTGTAATTCTCGCTTTTGTTTTTGGCGAAAAAACATCGACCGGCATTCTGCTTCCCCTGTTAATTTTTGCCGATATCTTTGCTGTTATTTATTATAATAGGCATGCGCAATGGCATATTATAAAAAAGCTAATCCCTTGGATGATTGTTGGTGTTTTAGTGGGCGTATGGGTGGGTAATGGTATTTCCGAAATCCTTTTTAAAAGGCTCATGGCAATCATAATAATAGGTTCTGTTACTATAATGTTTTATACAGAAAACAAAAAATCTAACAAAGTGCCAACCCATAAATTGTTTTCAACGGGCACCGGGTTTTTGGCCGGCTTTACAACTATGATAGGTAATTTAGCTGGCCCAATTTCAAATATTTATTTTTTAGCCATGCGATTTCCTAAAAATGAATTTATTGGTACCGCCGCTTGGTTGTTTTTCATTATAAACGTATTTAAACTACCTTTTCATATTTTTATTTGGAAAACGGTAACTTTAGAGTCTTTGGTTTTAAATTCGGTTTTAATTCCAACAGTTATTATTGGGTTTTTCTTAGGCGCTTATATGGTAAAGTTAATTTCAAATATTAATTACAGGCGCTTTATTTTAATTGTTACAGCTATAGGCGGTGTTATTATGTTGTTTAGATGATTTATTCTCTAAAAGTGATTTGTAGCAATTCTTTTATATACTTATAGTTTAAGAAATAGTTAATAATGTATAATTTTATTAACTTTGGGTTTAACCAAAAATATAAATAAAAATGTCTGACGATAACAAAAATTTAAGCGACGACCTAAACGACATGCTAGGCGATGCCAAAGAAGGCGCAAAAAAAGCTGCCGATAAAGCAGAAGATATAGCCGACGATGCCAAAGATAAAGCCAAAAAAATTGCTGAAGAAGCCAAAGAAACAGCATCTGAATTTGCAGATAGCGCCAAAGAAACTTTTGAAAATGTAACAGGTGAAAACAAAAAAGTTTTAGCAGGAATCCTAGGAATACTTTTTGGGGCTTTTGGCGTACATAAATTTATTTTAGGCTACCAAAAAGAAGGGATGATATTATTAGGCATAACTTTAATATCCATTCCGTTGTTTTGTGTTGTTATTGGTGCTTTAACAATTTATATAGCTCCAATTATTGGCCTTGTTGAAGGTATTATTTATTTAACAAAATCCGATGAGGAGTTTTATAACACATACCAAGTAGGCAGAAAACCTTGGTTTTAAATCCCTAAAAAAAGCTAGGGATTTGAGTCCTGGCTTTTTTTTAAAATCACAACATTGCAATATTGCAATATTACGATAATAAAAATATCAAAATGGGTATTTCAAAACTTAATTTACATACAGAAAACACTAATCAAATTGCTAGAATCAGTAAGGTTTTTGCACACCCTGCTCGTGTAGCGATTTTAAAATACATTAGCCAACAGGATGGATGTATATGTAACGACCTTGTAGATGAAATAGGTTTGTCCCAGCCCACCATCTCGCAACATTTAACGGTTATTGGCAATGAAGGACTTTTAAAAGTAATTTTTAAAGGCAAAAATAAAAGCTATCGGATTAATATAGAACGGTTTGAAGAATTTCAAATGTTGGTAACCGCTTTTTTTAATAAAACAAAATCTAATTGTTGTTAAATAATTTTTTCGCTTTCACGGAAATGAAAAAAGAACACTTTTCAAATGAAAAACATTCTAGTATTATGCACAGGAAATTCGTGCCGAAGCCAAATGGCACATGGTTATTTGAATCATTTTTTAAATAATCGATCCTACAATATATACAGTGCAGGTATTGAAACCCACGGATTAAATCCTGGTGCTTTAGCCATTATGAAAGAAGATGGTTTAAATATAGATCATCACACCTCAAACCATGTTGATGAGTACGCCGATGTAGATTTCGATTATATTATTACGGTTTGCGATCATGCCAATGAAAACTGCCCGTACATCCCAAGTAAAAACGCAAAACGGTTGCACCATAATTTTTTCGATCCCTCAAAAGTTGTGGGGACTGACGAGGAAAAACATACAGCGTTTTTAAAAGCAAGAGAAGAAATTAAGGGATATTTTAAGGAATTTGTTGAGGAATATCACTTGCGTTAACTCCCATTATTCTCCATAAACTTTCGTTCCAATTCGGCTTGAAACTCTTCCATAACGGGGCGTACGGTGCTTTCTGGCAAGTCGGCAATTTTAATGTACATAAGTCCATCAACAGAGTTGTTAAATAAAGGATCTACATTAAAAGCTACAAGTTTGGCATTTTGTTTTATGTATTTTTTTAGCAATACCGGTAAGCGTAAGGCTCCTGGCTCTACTTCATCAATTATTTTATCGAATTTGTTTAAATCGGCTTCGGTTTCATCAAAAACAAACTCTTTATCGGCGTCTTTCAGTTTTACTTTAAACTCTTTTTTGGGATGCACATATTGCGCAATATAAGGGTCGTAATAATGCGATTTCATAAACTCGATCATTAGCGATTTTGAGAAATTTGAAAACTGATTACTAATACTAACGCCACCAATTAAAAACTTGTGTTCGGGGTAGCGCAATGTGGTGTGCACAATACCTTTCCAAAGTAAAAACAAGGGCATGGGTTTTTGTTGATATTCCTTTATGATGAAAGCACGGCCCATTTCGATGGATTGGCTCATCATTTTGTACAACTCGGGCTCAAACCGAAATAAATCCTGCAAGTAAAAACCATCAATCCCGTAGCGTTCAAAAATCTGCGAACCCAATCCCATTCTATAGGCACCGGCAATTAAATTGCTTTCGTTATCCCATAAAAACATGTGGTGGTAATAGGTATCAAAACCATCCAAATCGATAGATTCGTTGGTGCCTTCGCCCACCTCGCGAAACGTGATTTCCCTTAAACGACCAATTTCCCTTAATATGTTCGGGATACTTTTGGCAGGCGCTAAATACACCTCGTAATTTTTACTTATTAACAATCTGCAATCTTCGTTTTTCAGGGCTTCAACCTCAGAAATCATGGTTTCCGAATCAACTGGCGTTACTATTTTTTTAGGAACTTTTGGGGCTTTTAACGTTGATGAAATATTATCTAAAATCTTAGATTTATCCTCAAAAGCATTGGATAACATATATGTTTTTCGTCTTAAAAATCCAGAAAATTCATCAAGGGTTGTGTGTTCTTTTTGATCGTTAACCGAAATGGCTTTACCAATTCGAACTTTAATAACCCGACGTTTTTGGGTTAAAAGCTCCGACGGTAATTTTGCGGTTCTAAAAGTATCGCTAATTTTAGAAAGCTTGTAAAACAACTTGCTGTTCTTGGCATGAAAATAAATAGGAACAATGGGCACTTCGGCTTTTTGCGCCAGTTTCATGGCAGCTTCCTCCCAGGGTTTATCCACCACCAATTTGCCATCGCGATAGGTTGAAACTTCTCCGGCTGGAAAAATACCAAGCGGATGCCCATCCTTTAAATGGCGAATCGCGTTTTTAAAACCGGCTATACTGGATTTGGCGTCTTTCCGGTCTTCAAAAGGATTTACAGGCATAATATACGGTTTCATCGGCTCGATGCGATGCAACAGAAAATTGGCTATAATTTTGAAATCGCTGCGTTGTTCCAGCATTAATTTTAAAAGTAAAATCCCATCAATGCCTCCAAGCGGATGATTGGATACGGTAATATAAGCACCGTCTTTTGGCAAGCGTTTTAGGTCTTCTTCGGGGATTTCAAACTTTATTTGAAATTCATCCAAAATCCCATTCAGAAATTCCAAATGGCTTAAATGCTTATTTCTATTGTATATTTTGTTGAGTGTAGATATTTTAAGCAGTTTCATTAAAACCCAACCCAAAAACGTACCAATAAACCCATACTTGTCCAATTGTATGGCTTTGGCTACTTCTTTGGCGGTTACCAATCCTGTATTTTGTTGTTTGGTCATGAGTGTAAATGTACTAAATAAACTATTTAGTTACTACTTGAATGGTTTCTTGTGTTAATTGTTTTAATAACACGGTTTTACCGGTTTCAATTTGCTTAATAGCACCATCGGTATAATGCCGAATGGTGTAAAGCGATACGTTTTTGTTGCAGGTGACTTTAAATTTTGCTTTTAAATGATGTAACAATTCTTCGAGATTGTTATAAATATTATCCACGCAAACCGAAAAGCTGATGGCCGAATTTTGAATCACATCTACCTTCATTTTATATTGGTGCAAAAGTTTGAAAATATCACTGATATTATCTTCAACAATGTACGAAAAATCTAAAGACGATAGGGAAATAAGCACTTGGTTTTTTTTAACGATAAAACAAGGAATCATAGGCTCTAAAGTGGTGTCTTTGCCAACCATGGTACCATCTTGTTCCGGATTAAAAAAGGATTTTACGTAAAGCGGAATCTCCTTTCTTTGTAAAGGCTGTAATGTTTTTGGATGAATAACCGAAGCCCCGTAAAAAGCCAATTCAATAGCTTCGCGATACGATATTTTATTAAGTAATTGTGCGTTTTCAAAATACCGTGGATCGGCGTTTAAAACACCCGGAACATCTTTCCAAATGGTTACACTTTCAGCATTTAGGCAGTACGCGTAAATGGCTGCGGTATAATCGCTGCCTTCTCTACCAAGTGTGGTTGTAAAATTATTGGCATCGCTTCCTAAAAAACCCTGTGTAATATTTAAAACGTTTTTGTTGAATTGCGCGGTAATTAAGTGTTGGGTGTCGACCCAATTAACATGGGCACGCCTGTAATAATTATCGGTTTTTATTTGATTCCGAACATCTATCCAATTGTTTTTTATACCAATAATGTTTAAATATTCGCTGATGATTGTAGTTGAAATAAGCTCGCCAAAACCAACGGTTTGGTCGTAAACAAAGTTGTAATCTGGCGATTTATTGGTTTTTAAAAAGCTGTTTAGCTCATCGAAAAACAAGCTTATTTTTTTAAAAACAGGATGGTTTTCATCTTCAAATAAATCTAATAAAATTTGATTGTGAAACTTTTTAATCTCTTGAATTGAGCTTTGTAACTGGGCTTTATTATTAAAATAATTTTTTAAAACCAACTCCATGACATTGGTGGTTTTGCCCATGGCCGAAACCACAATCAAGGTGTTTTTATAACCTGTTTTTTGCAACACCGCCGCTAAGTTTTTTACACCATTGGCATCTTTAACCGATGCGCCACCAAATTTGAATACTTGCATGTTTTGAGTCCCTTAATAACGGTTTATCCTAACTTCGAAATATAATCTTTTATAGCTTGTTCGTTTAAATGCACCACACACCAATCGCGCTTAACGTCGGCGCCCTTTTTCTTGTAAAATGCAATGGCAGGTTCGTTCCAATCCAGCACTTCCCAATTAACGCGTTTTACACCTAATTGGTAAGCGTATTTTATCACTTCATCTAAAAGTGCGGTGCCCAAACCAGAGCCTCTCATTTTCTCGTTAACAATTAAATCTTCCAAATGAATGGCTTTTCCTTTCCATGTCGAATAGCGATTATACACTAATGCGATGCCTTCAATACGGTTATCAACTTCGGCAACAAAACAGTGAAATTGCGGGTTTTCTCCATAGCCGTCTTTTTGTAATTCTTCAACAGTTACTTCAACAGCATCAGCTTCTTTTTCAAAAAGCGCCAATTCTTTTATTAAACGCAGCACTTGTGGCATATCGTGCGCTGTAGCGTTTCTTATTTTGTAAGTCATAGGGTTAAAATAAATTCAAATATAGTTTAAAGTTAAATATATAAACCCATTAATCTTTTACGAAAACGTTGTAGTTGGTTAAAAATTAATAGATATTTGCACAAACAAAAAACTGTTTTCATGACTAGAAAAAACCAAACTTTAGGAGAGTTTATTATTGAAAATCAAACATCGTTTAAGTATAGTTCGGGCGAGTTATCCCGACTTATTAATTCCATACGATTGGCGGCAAAGGTAGTAAATCACGAAGTTAATAAAGCTGGTTTAGTTGATATTATTGGTGCCGTTGGCGATACGAATATACAAGGTGAAGATCAGCAAAAATTAGATGTTTACGCGAACGAAAAATTTATACAAACCCTAACCAAAAGAAACATTGTTTGCGGTATTGCCAGTGAAGAAGAAGACGATTTTATTTCGATTAACAGTCAAGATGAAAACAACCAAAACAAATATGTGGTTTTAATCGACCCGTTAGATGGCTCTTCAAATATCGACGTTAATGTTTCGGTGGGTACTATTTTTTCAATTTACAGACGCGTAACTCCGGTGGGAACTCCGGTTACTTTAGCCGATTTTTTACAAAAAGGAAGCCAGCAAGTAGCTGCGGGGTATGTGGTTTACGGGACATCAACCATGCTAGTTTACACCACAGGAGATGGCGTAAACGGGTTTACCTTAAACCCTGCCATTGGTTCTTTTTATTTGTCGCATCCCAACATGCAATTTCCTGAAGACGGGAATATTTATTCGGTAAATGAAGGGAACTATATTCATTTTCCGCAGGGCATAAAAAACTATATCAAGTATTGCCAACAAGAAGAAGGCGACAGACCGTACACCTCGCGTTATATTGGTTCTTTGGTGTCCGATTTTCATAGAAATATGATTAAAGGCGGCATTTATTTATATCCGCAAAGCTCTAAAAACCCCAATGGGAAACTACGATTGCTTTATGAATGTAACCCTATGGCGTTTTTGGCTGAACAAGCCAACGGAAAATCGAGTGATGGTTTTATAAGAACATTGGATGTTGAGCCCACCGAATTGCACCAACGCGTGCCCTTTGTTTGCGGCAGTAAAAATATGGTTGAAAAATGTGAGGAATTTATGCGGGAAGCGCAATAATAAGCGGCTGTTTTTTACAGATTTTTAGTTTTGAATAACTAAGCGCTTGATTGCTTTTTTATTTTCACTTTCAAAAAACAAAATATAAACACCATTGGTTAGTTTAGATGTGTCTATAGTTGTTGTTACATCAGTAATATCAGCTTTTTTTAGCGTTCTTCCGTTTAAATCTACAACAATAACCAATCCCTTTATTTTTGATTTGATAGTAACTTTGTTTTTAGCAGGATTTGGGTAGATTTTTAATTCGGATTCTGAAATTTTATTTGTTGAAAGCGCATTACAATCCGGATAGGTGCGTCGGTCTCTAGAGTTGTTTAACCACGACCCAAAAAACCAGGCTTGGTTAATCATTTCGGTAGGGAAGCCCTCGTTATTGTTGGTTCGTAAAACGCGCTCATCATTTTCAAAAGCACTTCCGTTCCATTTTGTTTTTAAAGTTTCTGTTAAAAAATCATTGCTATCGTAAGTATAATGTCGCAACCTGTTATTTTCCCAAATAGTTCCATTCCATGTATCGGCTTTTAAAGCGGTTGGTAAATTTCCAGAATAGGTGTATGTTTCTCTTAAATCGTTATTCCAATTGCTGTTGGCAGAATTCCAAATATATGCTGTTACTACATTTAATTTTTCGTTGGGGTAATAGGTATATTCGGTTTTTAAAACATTAACCCAAACAGTATTAGTTGCGTTCCATGTTTGGCTAATTTTTTCTGTAATTAGGTTTGAAACGTTATAGGTGTTTAGTTCCCTGCTTCGAGGTTCCCAGTTATTATTGAGCCAATCGTAATTTGTTAATTCGGTTAAAATTGTTCCTGAGTATGTATATTCAGTTTTTAGATGATTTTCCCAAGTACTTGTGCTTTCATTCCAAAGTTGGTTTAAGTTTTCTATGGGCAAATCGTTGGTGTTATAGGTTACGGTTAATAACGTAGCGTTTTCTAGCATGTTGCTACCTCCAACGTCTTTAAACTTGCCTAAAGCCTCGGTAGCAAAACACTTGTTGTTAAAGAAATAGGTAACTTGCGAGAGTAAATCCCAGTTTGTACCATTCCACGAGTCGATTTCCCAAATTTCGGGAACATCTATTACATTGGGTTGCGAGTAAGCTTTCGCTGCTATGAATAATAGAAAAACAAGTATTGCCTTCTTCATTTTTTTTGGTTTAATAGCGTTGTACTTTATTTTAAGATTATCCGTCTAGTTTAAAAAGACCACGTAAGGGTTTTGTTGAGTCTTTAGGCTTTTGTTTTGCGCGGTTTATTGTACGATTTTGTTCTTTTTTTGCCCTAGCTCGGTTTCGGTTTGTTTGTGCTGTTCGTGTTCGGGAAGTGTTGGCGGGTTTGTTTTTAGCTTTTTCTGCGGGTTTTGAGTTTGATGCCGAAGTTGAATTGTTGTTTTCTACCGGCACTTTAGGTTTTAGCGCATAGCCATTACTTTTTCTAAAAACAATGGCTCTTAATAGAGCTACTGATGGATTTATAGTTTTAGAATTTATAGTATCGTAAATTGCAATAGCCTCACTATATTTTTTTTGTTCTTCGTAAATCATGGCAAGTAAAAGGCTTTCTTGTGCAGTTGCTAAATGGCTTTGGCTTAAAGGGTTTTCTTGAATGCTTTTTTTTACATCTTGCTCTGCTTTTTTTAAATCTCCAATAAAATAATAAAACTGTCCACGATTAAAATAATTAGAGTAATGGGGCTGCATTGCTACGGATTCATTAAGTCTTTCAATTCTGGTGGAATCTATTTTTTTGGAACGGTATTGTTGTAAAACATCTTGTTTTTTTTGTTCAATAATATCGAAATATGCATTGCAAGAATACACAAGTTCGTACTTAAGTTTTTGGTGTAATTCCCGTCTTATTTTTTGACCAACTATAAACTTTTGTGTTTTGTCTTCCTCTTTTATTTCAGCTTCTATTAAAGAAGCATAAGTAGTCATTTGTTTTGCAAAACACGCATCGAAAATTTTATTGGCAGTTTGCAAGGTGTTTTTTTTAGTTTCCAAACAAGCACAAATATCGGCTTTATAGTTTTCTTTATAATTTTGAGAATAGCCGTTTAAACTAAAAAAAAGAAGTGGTAAAATTAATAAGTGTTTCATTTTAGTATGTTTTAATCATCTTCTTCATTTGTGCCAACTAGCGTGTTTTTAATATATAGAACGCAATATTTTAAAGCTTTTTTTGCTTTATTCAAATTTAAGGTGGCTCGCCCTTTGTTTACAAAAGAGGTTTTGCTATTTGCTATATCGTCTATAATATCCGGAAAAACTTGCCAAAGGCTATCTACATCGTTCTGGGCACTTTCAAACAGTTCAGCTTCTAAATCTCCGGGAATTTCAACGCCAACATGGGTAAGGCTATCGTGTACGTAAACCTTGTTGTATAGTTTGTAGGTAATATCTACAAACTTATCTGCGCTTTCTATTTTAGAATATCGTTTTGGTTTTGATAGCCTTTTTTCCTGAGACCTACCATGTATTGGCATAAAAAAAGACAGACAAAAAACAGTAAGTAAAAACTTGTTTTTGAGGGATTTCATAATAATATTGATTAATAGCTTTTATAAATTTAAGTGTTAAAGTTAAAAATGGCTATGTTAAATTATTATTTGTGTGTGTTTTGTTATTATTCGTTAATTATTTTAAAAATTTAATAAAGATTATTCTGTTGCTTATTTGTACTTTTAAAACTTTTAACCAACTAACAAAGTGTACTTTGTTCCCTAATTTTTTTGTATGATTAAGAGTTTGTGTTATTTTGTATTCCTTTTTTCAACAATGCTATTTTCTCAGCACAACGAATTAGATTCCATTAAAAATATTATTAAAAACTATAAAACATTTGATACAACTTATGTTAATTTGAGAACGCATTATTCAAGAAAAACACTATCGTTACGCCCACAGGATAGCACCCAGATCGATTTTGCCAAACAAACGCTTAAAGTATCAAAAGAAATAGGTTTTAAAAAGGGTGTTTTACAATCGTATCAGGTTATTGGTGTTGTGCATCAATACATTCTTTCAAATCCTTACCTCGCCCTGGATTACTACCATAAAGCCATGGCTATTGGCAGTGAAAACCCATCTTTAAAATTAGAATCTGTAAAATTAAACAGCTATTTGGGCGTGCTTTATTACGAATTGGAAGAGCACAGAAAAGCAATACCTTATTTTAAAAAGATTATAAAATACTACCCAAGTTTTAGTTCTTATGAAAATTTAGGAAACATTTATGGTAAATTAAAAAAGAACGATTCCGCACTTTATTATTTAAACAAAGCTTTAGAGTTAGAAAGAAAAGCCAAAAACGTTATTTATTTAAGCCATACACTTAGCAATTTGGCATTAATTAAAAGTAGAATAAACAAGATTGATAGTGCCAAAATTAACATTGAAGAAAGTTTAGAGCTATTAAATAAGTATAACTTGGAAATGGTTAGAATACCAGTATATCTTAACGCATCCGAAGTTTATATGAACAATGCCGAATTAGATATTTCAGAAAAATATGCTTTAAAAGCCTTATCCTCAAAAAAATCCTTAAAAAACGCTAATCTCGAAAAAGCAATTTGGCAGGCATTGTATAACGTATATCAAAAAAAAGGAGATTACAAACAGGCACTTAAAGCACACACAAAATATACGGTTTTAAAAGATAGCCTTATAAACAACAGCAAAAAATTAGAGATTTCGAGAAAGCAAATCCAATTTGACGCAGATAAAGAAAAGCTCTTAGCGCAAAACGAAGCTGAGCATCAAAAAACACTAACTACGGCGGCAATAATTACTGGGAGTGTATTGTTAATAAGCGCTTTAATAGGTTTTCTGTTTTACAAAAGAAAACAAAAATCGGACTTTAAAGCCAAAGTTTCAGCTACCGAATTAAAAGCTTTACAAGCACAAATGAATCCGCATTTTATATTCAATTCACTAAACTCCATAAACAGTTATATTATAAATAACGACACAGAATCGGCAACAAATTATTTAACCAAATTTTCACGGTTAATTAGAAAAACATTAGAAAACTCAACAGAAAAAGAAATTCTACTTAAAAACGATATTGAGGTTTTAAAAAATTACTTAGAGATTGAAAAAAAACGACTTAACAATAGCTTTACCTACAGCATTAAAATTAATGATAACCTTGATGCCAATAACACCTTAATTCCACCTTTAATTTTGCAGCCTTTTTTAGAAAACAGCATTTGGCATGGCATAGCACCAATGGCAAATGCTGGACATATTGATATAACATTTAAAAAAGAAGCTAATATGCTATTCTGCTCTGTAGAAGATAACGGCGTTGGAAGAAAACATGCTAAAAAGGATAAAAAACAGAATAAATCATTCGGAATAAATTTAACCAAAAGTAGAATTGATATTATAAATTCTCAGAATAAAACAAAAGGAAGCCTTAACATAATTGATAAACAACAAGGTTTAAGAGTTGAAGTTAAATTGCCTTTAAAACAAGCTTTTTAATTATGATAAAAACTATAATAATTGATGATGAGCAGCATTGCATAGATGCTGTTTTAAAACTAACCTCAAATTACCCAGATGTTTTTAATATTGTAGGTACGTTTGATACCGTTAAAAAGGGTTTCGAAGCCACCAAAAAACTTCAACCGGAACTGGTTTTTTTAGATGTTAAAATAAACAATGAAACAGGATTTGATTATTTAGAACAGATTGGGCATATTGATTTTAATATTATTTTCACAACCGCTTTTGAAACTTATGCCGTCGAAGCATTTCGTTTTAGCGCACTTGACTATTTACTAAAACCTATTGATAAAGACGATTTTCACGCCACCGTATTAAAGCTTAAAAATGTAGTTGAAACCTCTTATTTAAAAAACAAGATAGATGTATTACTTCATAATTTAAAGGTTGAAAATGCCTTAAAAAGAATTAGTATTGCCACACCAGATGGTTATGTATTTGTTGAAGTTTCAGATATTTTATATTGTAATGCAGATGTTAATTATACACATATTTTTACCAAACAAGGAAACAAAATAACAACAGCCAAAACCTTAAAAGTCTTTGAAAAACTTCTTTTAAACAACCATTTTTTTAGAGTTCATAATTCTTACTTGGTTAATTTGTTTTATGTGAAAAAATACACCAAAGGAAAAGGTGGCTACGTAACCATGAAAGACAATACCACTATAGATGTTTCGGTAAGACGTAAAGACGAATTTATAAAAAAGTTTATACAGTTATCATAAAAGCAACTGTCTAAAAAGTCCTTTGGGTTTAATTTGTCAGGTTGAGCTTGTCGAAACCGACCTTGATTGTCAATAAGTTAAAATACTTCGTCAAAGCCTGTGCAGAGCGCAGTCGAAGTACTCAATATGACATAGTTTTTTACTTTTTAGACAGCCCCTCTATAGCATATGTATAGATTTATTAATGTACACCAACCAAATCGCCAGCAGCATTTTTAGTGGCTAAATCAGATTTGCCCATTAAATAAATATCAACTTGTCGAGCCGCTTCCCTACCTTCGGAAATGGCCCAAACAATTAATGATTGTCCGCGACGCATATCGCCAGCTGTAAATATATTCGGTATATTGGTTTGGTATTTTCCGTATTCAGCTTTATAGTTTGAACGTGCATTTTTTTCAATGCCAAGTTTATCGGCCAAAGTGCTTTCAGGACCTGTAAAGCCTAAAGCTAAAAGTGCTAAATCGCAAGGCCATGTTTTTTCGGTGCCTTCAATCTCTAACAGTTTTGGGCGTTCGCCAGGAATCATTTTCCACTCGACATTTATGGTTTTTAAAGCCGTGAGTTTTCCGTTTTTATCGGTTAAAAATTCTTTTGTGTTTATTAACCAGTTACGCTCAACACCTTCTTGATGAGAAGACGATGTTTTTAACTGTAAAGGCCAATATGGCCACGGAGTAGTTGGCGAACGATGCCCTGGAGGTTTTGGCATAATCTCAAAATTCACTACCGATTTTGCACCTTGGCGATTTGATGTGCCTACACAATCCGAACCTGTATCGCCACCACCAATTACTATTACGTTTTTATCGGTTGCCAATACTTGATTTTCTACTTTTTTGCCAAATAACACTTTGGTTTGCTGGGTTAAAAAATCCATGGCTTGCACCACGCCATCGGCATCAATACCTGGGGTTGGTAAGCTGCGTCTTTTAGTAGCACCTCCACAAAGTACAACGGCATCAAAGGCTTTTAATTCTTCAACATCATAGTTTACGCCAACATTTACATTGGTTTTAAATGTGATGCCTTCGGCTTCTAAAATAGCAAGACGACGGTCGATAATTTCTTTTTCCATTTTAAAATTAGGAATTCCATAGCGTAATAGACCGCCTATTTCATCATCACGTTCAAAAACTGTTACTGTATGTCCAGCTCTGTTTAATTGTTGTGCGGTAGCTAATCCAGCTGGCCCCGAGCCAACAATGGCAATGGTTTTTCCAGTTCTAACTTTTGGTGGCTGAGGTTTAATCCAGCCTGCTTCAAAAGCGCGCTCAACTATATTTTTTTCGATATTTTCTATAGAAATAGGGTCTTCAATTATACCCAAAACGCAAGCTTGCTCGCATGGTGCAGGGCATAAGCGTCCTGTAAATTCAGGGAAATTATTTGTAGAATGTAGTATCCAAGAGGCTTTTTGCCATTCACCTTGATGCACCATGTGGTTAAAATCTGGGATTAAATTCCCTAGTGGGCAACCACTATGGCAAAAAGGAATACCGCAATCCATACAGCGAGACCCTTGTTTTTTTTGTTCCTCTTCTGAGAGCGGAATTGTAAATTCTTTATAATGTTTTACACGATCCTTTACAGGCGTGTATGTTTCATTTTTTCTTTCAAACTCTTTAAAACCTGTTATCTTTCCCATCGTATTATGCTGTTTCTAATGCTTCAACTAGTATTTCTCCTTTTGCTAAACGCTTCAAAGCTTTTTTATACTCAGTCGGCATTACCCGAACAAAATCTTTTAAGCTGTTTTCCCAATTTTTTAATAATCTTTTACCAAGATTACTGTCTGTATATAAAACATGTTTTTCAATCAAAGCTTTTAAATCGTTGGCATCATCATCCAAAATATCCTCAAATTCAATGGTTTCGGTATTGCACAATCCGTTAACAAATTTGTTTTCAGGATCGTAAACATAAGCAATACCACCACTCATTCCAGCGGCGAAATTTCGTCCTGTTTTGCCTAAAACAACAACTTTTCCACCAGTCATATATTCACAGCAATGGTCGCCAACGCCTTCAACTACTGCGGTTGCGCCCGAGTTACGCACCGCAAAACGCTCGCCAGCAATACCGTTAATATAGGCTTCACCTTCAACGGCACCGAACAAACAAACGTTTCCAACAATAATGTTGTTTTCCGCGATAAAGGTTGCTTTTTCGGGTTTCTTAACAATTAGTTTTGCGCCAGATAAGCCTTTCCCTAAATAATCGTTTGTATTTCCTTCTAATTTAAACGTTAATCCGTGTGCGCCAAAGGCTCCGAAACTCTGTCCTGCTGAACCTGTAAAATTGATGTTTAGGGTATCTTCAGGCAATCCCAGATGGCCATATTTTTTAGATATTTCGTTGCTTACAATAGCGCCAACCGTTCGGTTTATGTTATGGATTGGATAGGCTAAAGTCATTTTTTCTTTTCTGTACAGTGCTGGGTGGGAATCTTTCAGGATTTGAAAATCCATAACATCATCTAAAACATGGTCTTGTTTTTTAGTATTGCGAACTTCCATTTCTTTGTAAACTGCTGGTCTGTGTAAGATTGAAGATAAATCCAAGCCTTTTGCTTTATAGTGTTTTATGGCTTTATTGGCGTTAATTTTATGGGTTTGACCAATCATTTCGTCCATGGTTCTAAACCCGAGTTGTGCCATGATACCACGCAATTCTTCAGCGATATAATAGAAGAAATTAATAACGTGTTCTGGTGTGCCTTTAAAGTTTTTGCGCAATTCTTTATCTTGAGTAGCGATTCCAACGGGACAGGTGTTTAAGTGGCATTTGCGCATCATAATACAGCCCGAGGCTACTAAAGGAGCTGTGGCAAAACCAAACTCTTCTGCGCCTAATAATGTAGCAATGGCCACATCGCGCCCTGTTTTTAACTGGCCATCGCATTCTACAACAATTCTGCTTCTTAATTTATTTAAAACCAAGGTTTGTTGTGCTTCGGCTAAACCGAGTTCCCAAGGCAAACCAGCGTGTTTTAAAGAGGTTAATGGCGATGCGCCCGTGCCACCATCGTATCCTGCGATTAAAACCACATCGGCTTTGGCTTTGGCAACGCCGGCTGCAATAGTGCCAACACCAACTTCTGAAACGAGTTTTACGTTTACCCTGGCTTCGCGATTGGCGTTTTTTAAATCGTAAATAAGTTGTGCTAAGTCTTCAATGGAATAAATATCGTGATGCGGTGGTGGCGAAATTAACCCCACAAAAGGAGTGGAGTTACGTGCCGCGGCAATCCATGGCAGTACTTTTTCGCCTGGTAATTGTCCGCCTTCGCCGGGTTTTGCACCCTGCGCCATTTTAATTTGAATCTCTTTGGCATTTGTTAAATAATGCGATGTTACCCCAAAACGACCAGATGCTACTTGCTTGATGGCCGAATTGCGATTATCGCCATTGGCATCGATATGAAAACGGTTTCTGTCTTCGCCACCTTCTCCAGAGTTGGATTTGCCACCAATACGGTTCATGGCAATTGCCAGATTTTCGTGTGCTTCACGAGAAATAGATCCGTAAGACATGGCACCTGTTTTAAAACGTTTTACAATCTCTGTCCAGGGTTCTACTTCATCTAACGGAATGGGGTCTAAATTATCAAATTCAAATAATCCACGAATGGTCATTAAATTTTCAGACTGTTCGTTAATAGCTTTAGCATACACATCGTAGCTGGCTTGATCGCTCAATCTTACTGCTTGCTGCAATTTTGCAAGCGTTGTTGGGTTGAACATGTGGCGTTCGCCATTGCGTCGCCAACGGTAATCGCCACCAATATTTAAGCCTAATCGTTTGTCTATTAATATATCTGGATAGGCGTATTTGTAACGTTCGTTAATTTCTTTTTCAATTTCGTATAATCCAATACCTTCAATTCTTGAAGCGGTATATGGGAAATATTTTTCAACAAAAGAAGAATTAAAACCTACAATTTCGAATATTTGAGAACCTCGATACGAATGTAAGGTAGAGATTCCTATTTTGTTCATTATTTTAAGGATACCTTTCCCTATGGCTTTGTTAAAATTATCGACAGCCTGTTGCTCGTCCATGCCTTCAATAAACCCTTCTTTTACTTGCATTCTTATAATTTCGTTTACCATGTACGGATTTACGGCACTGGCGCCATAACCAATTAATGTAGCAAAATGATGCGGCTCGCGAGGTTCGGCAGATTCTATGATAATATCGAAATACGAGCGTTTGCGCAAACGATTCATTTGATGGTTCACATAAGAACAGGCCAATAACGGCGGAATAGGAGCAAATACTTTGTTTACACCTCTATCTGAAAGTATGATGATGTTTGTTTTGCGGTCGAGAGCTTTTTCGATTTGAACGATAATGGCATCCAGAGCATCTTCAAGTCCGTTTAGTCCTTGTGCTTTTGGATAGAGCATTTCTATGGTTTCGGCCTTAAAGCTTTCAACGGTAATGTGTCTTATTTTTTCTAAATCGGTATTGGATATTACGGGATTTTGGATTTTTAATTTTCTACATTGCCTTTCGGAAATACTGAAAATATTACGGTCTTTGCCTAGGTTTAAGCTAATATCGGTTACAATTTCTTCGCGAATGCCATCTAAAGGCGGGTTGGTAACTTGGGCAAATAGTTGTTTAAAGTAGTTTGAAATAAGTTGGGGTCTGTCTGATAAAACCGCCAATGGCGTATCGGTTCCCATAGAGCCCAAGGCTTCTTTAGCGTTTACGGCCATTGGAGTGATAACCTCTTGAATATCCTCGAAGGTATAATTGAATAAACGCTGGCGGGTTTTTAAATCGATGGTTTCAATCGGGCAAGTTTCGTTGTTGTACGGAATGTCTTTTAAATGCAAACGGGTTTTGTCCAACCATTCTTGATAGGGTCTTTCCGATACGATTTTACTTTTAATTTCTTCGTCGTTAATAATGCGGCCCGCGTTCATATCAACCAGAAACATTTTTCCGGGTTCTAAGCGGCCGTGGCTTTCAATAGCTTCGGGGGCAATATCGACCACCCCAATTTCAGAGGACATGATTAGTTTGCCGCTTTTGGTAACGGTGTATCGCGAAGGTCGCAATCCGTTTCTATCCAGTAAGGCGCCAATGTAATTGCCATCTGTAAAAGGTACCGATGCGGGACCGTCCCAAGGCTCCATAATACAAGCGTTGTATTCGTAAAAGGCTTTACGCTCTGGCGACATGGTTTTGTGTTTTTCCCAAGCTTCGGGAATCATCATCATCATCACTTCTGGTAACGAGCGTCCGGTGTGGGTTAATAATTCTACCACCATATCCATGGATGCGGAATCTGATTTTCCTGGTAATATAACAGGAAATAATTTATCGATTTGAGGGCCAAAAACATCACTTTTCATAATTTCTTCGCGAACGCGCATACGGCTTACATTGCCTCGAAGTGTGTTGATTTCTCCATTTTGGCACATAAACCTAAAGGGTTGTGCGAGTTCCCAAGTGGGCATGGTGTTGGTAGAAAAACGCTGGTGCACCAATGCCAATCGAGTAACTAAATCGGTTTCTTGTAAATCTTTATAATAGGGGCCAATGTCTTCGGGCATAATAATACCCTTGTAAATTAATGTGGTTGTTGATAGGCTTGATACATAAAAATATGAACTTTCAGACATTTTGGAATTGGCTATAGTATGTTCGGTAATTTTACGTGCCGCATAGAGCTTTGCTTTAAAAACATCTTCAGAAATATCGTTTGTTTTTTCGATAAATATTTGTTCGATATTGGGTTCTGAAGCCAAAGCGATTTCGCCCAATTGGGTAGAATCGACAGGAACTTTCCGCCAACCCAAAACCGATAGGCCTTGGGCAACTATTTCTTTTTCGAAACTGTCTTTACAGAATTTATATTGGTTAAGGTTTTTTGGCAAAAACACCATGCCCACAGCATATTTACCCTGTGCCGGAATTTCAAAGTCGCAAACCCGTTTAAAATAAGTGTGCGGAATATCGATTAAGAGACCTGCACCATCACCTGTTTTTCCATCGGAACTCACACCGCCTCTGTGCTCCAGTTTTACCAAAATCTCTAAAGCATCGTGTATAATTTGGTTGGTTTTTTCGCCGTTGAGATTGCATATAAAACCTGCACCACAATTTTCGTGTTCAAATTCGGGTAAATAAAGTCCTTGTTTCTTCAGCATAATCAACAAATTTTAAATTAAAAATAGGCCTTGATTAGCTAATATATACACTAAGGTTTGATTTGTAATAAGGGTTGAGTTATTATTCCGATTTTAAAAATATACCCAAGCCCAAACTAATTATATATCAGTTAAACAATAATATTTTAATAAATATTCAATTGCTAAAAAATTGGCTTTAAGCTTATAATAAATAATTAATGTGGCTTGTTTGTTTTTCATCAAAATAAAAAATGGGTCAAAAAAAACAGGGCTTGTATTTTTTTTATAATTTTGACCCGCTTTTTTAGGAAAACTAAAGACTTACAACCGGCCATTTGATTATTATGAAACAACTTACAACGCTCTTGATGCTGTTTTTAGCAACGGTATTATTTGCTCAAGATCCAGCAATAGCCAATAAATTAAGTGTTGGCGGAACTGTTGATGCGTATTACCAAACCAATTTAACCTCGACCGATAAAGCCAATCCTATATTTAATGGTGGTGATGGGGGCGCTCAATCTTTTGGTACATCGTTTGCCAACCAAACAGGGTTTGGGCTGGGTATGGCAAATATTATAGTGTCTTATAAAGGTGAAAAAACCGGTGCTGTTTCAGATCTTGCTTTTGGTACTCGCGGATTGCAGGCAGTTGGAGCAGATACCGATGTTTTTATTAATCAATTATATGCCTATTGGGAGGTGTCTAAAAAAACCACTTTAACACTTGGTAGATTTAACACGTATTTGGGTTACGAGGTTATCTCTCCTTCCGGAAACTTTAATTACAGTACGTCTTACCTGTTTTCTAGCGGCCCGTTTTCGCATGTTGGCCTAAAAGCAGATTTTGCCTTGACCCAAGATTTTAGCTTAATGCTGGCAATAATGAACCCAACAGATGTTAATAACGACTTGGTTGGCGGTTATGCAATAGGCGCACAATTAGGGTATGCTGGCCATTTTTTGAATTTTTATTATGATGATGATGAGGTTTTGGGATTTGAAGTAGATTACACTGGCGGCATTGATGTTTTTGATAAGTTCTATCTTGGCATTAACGCAGGTTATTCAGATAATGCAGGTAGTGGTTTTTACGGTGTTGCACTATATCCGCAATTAGCAACGTCTGATAATTTTTCAATTGGTTTGCGAGGCGAGTATTTTAATTGGAAAACGGATGGAGCTCTCGATGAGCCACATGTGTTTTCAATAACCCTTACCGGAAGCTATACCGTTGAAAATTTAATTATTAAACCCGAGCTGCGTTTAGATAGTAATTCTGAAAAAGTTTATTTTGATAGCGATTTAATGCCTGTAAATAGTTTTGCGGCCTTAACGCTAGCAGCGATTTATATGTTTTAAAACAGCGTTTATTTTATATCAAAGTTTTTAAGCCGAATTCCTACTTGCATTAATATTGCCAAATAACGAGCGTGTTACTATTTTTTCGAAAATTTTCTTTTCCTCGTTATCATTGCCAACACCTTGTTTTTCTAGTACCTGAATTTGTTTAAGCGCATATTGCTGTATGGTTAGCAAGGGCAAAACAATAGATTCCCTAACCTCTATGGATGCTTTCCCGGTAGGTTCGTTTTCCATTAATGCACTGTAACCTGTAAGCTTTAATATAAGTCTCTTGGTTGTTTCGTATTCAGTGTAAATTATATTCCAGAAATCGCCAAATTCTTCGTCTTTGGACATGTATTTTGTTAAATCGAAAAACGATTTTGTTAAAGACATCATGCTGTTTTCTAGAAGGGTTTTAAAGAATTTGGAGTTGCTGTAAAGTTGTTCGACCTTATTAAACTGGCCGGCATCTTCGTATTTTTTAAGTGCTGTACCAACCCCAAAAAAGCCTGGAACATTTTGTTTAAGCTGGCTCCAAGACCCTACAAACGGGATGGCTCTTAAATCTGAAAACACTAATTTGTCTGAGTTGCCGCGTTTTGATGGGCGGCTTCCAATATTGGTTTTGGAATAGTATTTTAAGGTGCTCATACGTTCTAAATACGGAATGAACATGGGGTGGTTTTTAAAGTTTTTATAAGATTGGTAACTGGTTTCGGCCAAATCTGTCATTACCGCCCTGTCGTCGTCCGATAATCTGTTGCGCTCACCAGAAATCCTGTTGTCTATGCCCGAGCTTATAAGTTGCTCTAGGTTGTATTGCGACGATTCTAGGGTGCCAAAATTAGAGCTAATGGTTTGGCCTTGTATGGTAAGCTGTACTTCCTTGTCTTCAATAGTGGGGCCTAAAGAAGAATAGAATTGGTGCGTTTTACCACCGCCTCTTGCTGGTGGTCCGCCGCGGCCATCAAAAAATATGGCGGTAATATCGTGTTTTCTGGATATTTCGGTAAGCAGTTCTTTGGCTTTAAAAATGCCCCAATTGGCCATTAAATAGCCACCGTCTTTTGTGCCATCTGAAAAACCGAGCATTATGGTTTGTTTGTTGCCTCGACTTTTTAAATGGGCTTTGTAAGCGGCATTTGTGTAAAGCTGCTCCATAACTGCCGGGGCGTTTTCTAAATCGGTTATGGTTTCAAAAAGCGGTACAACATCAACGGTTAACTGGTCTTTAAAAGCGACCATTTTTAGCATTGAAAAAAGCTGCATAACGTTTAAAGCGGTTTGGTTGTTGCTTATTATGTATCGATGTGCACCCCGCTCGCCATTTGTGGATTGTATGGATTTTATGGCCTCAATGCTCTTTAGGGTGTTTTGTACCATTTCGTCTTCAAAAGCATCGATATCTATAGATTCGGAACCTGCTTTTGATAGTATTTCCAGTTGTTCGGTTTCGGTTAAGCTATTGTAGTTTTTAGGAAACCAACTGCTTCCGTTTTCAATTAAACGGTTTATTACGGTATTGAATACTGTGGTGTGAATTCTGCTATCTTGCCTAATATCAAGCGTGGCAAAATGGTATCCGAACAGGTGAATTCTGTTTAGTAAATTATCAATTTCTTTTACGTACAGCGATTGGTGCTCTTTTATTATGTAGTTTTTTATGCTTGTTAGTTCTGCAATAAGGTCTTGTAAAGAAATGGTTTTGCTTGTGTTTAAATTGATGCTGTAATTGTACAGTATGGTTTCTAAATTGATAATTCTGTCTTCTACGTTTCTAAAGGTAAGCTTACGCCTTAAGGCCCTTAAATCTAAATGGTATTTTTTAAGGATGGCTTTTTTTAATTTTTTGGCAACTTTTAGGGTTGTTTTTGGCTTTACAAAAGGGTTGCCGTCTCGGTCTCCACCGGGCCAAAAACCAATATTTATAATTTCGTTGTGTTTTTTGTTTTCAATATAGATGTTCTGTTGGATATAATTGTATATTTCCCCGAATGAAGAGTAAAATACGTTCTCCAAATACCAAATAAGGCTTTTGGCTTCGTTGTAAGGTGTGGGTTTTTCGCGTTTAAAAAACGGTGTTTTTCCCAATTGCGCAAATAGGCTACTAATATCGTTTAGGTTGTTGTCTTTAATGGCTTCTGTTAAATCGGTAATAATTCCTAAAACCGGGCCAGGGTAAAATTGTGTAGGATGTGCCGTTAATACAATACGTACCTTAAATTCTTCAAGGTAGGCTATTAAATCGTCTATTTTGTTTTCTGCTTTGGCTCTTTCTTTAAGGTTTCTTAGGGTGCCAATGCCTTCCATATTGTTTATTATTGGGAATGCAGCATCTTCTACGGCATCAAATAAAACCACTTGTCTTTCAATGTATTGTATAAAACGGAATAATAAATTGATTTGGCTTTCTCGGTTTCGACGGGCTTGGTATTTTTTAAAAAACGTATCTACAATGGTTGTTGGGTCGTCTTCATTGGCAAATCCTTTTTTGCAGGTTTCGTAAAATAAAGGGAGCAACACTCCTGTTTTAGTTATTGATTCAAAAGGCAATGTCATGAATATACTGTTGTATATCTGGAATTTAGACAGTACGTTTTGTTTAAATCTAACTAATTTTGGTTCTACAGACATAATAGCGATCGAATTGAGAATTAACCGTAAAAATACTAAAGCTTAGGTAAACAGCATAGGTGCGTTTAAGTTTTATCGATTTTTGTTGTTTTGCAGCTACTTGTTAAGAATAATTAAACAAAACAAGGGTTGTGCGTGCATCTTTAATAATTTTTTTTTGTTTAAAATCAATAACTTTTTTGTTAATTAAAATATTCAGTCCTTTGCTTTTTTTAACAAACGGCAAGTTAAAGTATGACATTTGTCATGTTCCATGAACAATAAACGTAGTATATTTGCCGATTAATCTAGCGCGTATGAAAAAAACACATTCCTTTCATATTCCTGTTATGGGAATAGGATTTACAATAGACACCCCTTTAAAAGTAGCACAGTATGGTATGGATTCTGTAATTTCTCTTGTTGACGATATTTTACTTGAGAAGTTAAGAAAAATGTACAGCGAAAAATTTAAAATGCCCTATGAGGAAATCTCGGATAAAATAGAAGATTTTAGAGCAAAAAGGATTACCTCTTACCTTAACTTAATTAGCGATTTGGCCCAGAAAAAATTTGAATCGCTAAAACAAATAACCTCCGATAAAAGCGACGATTTAATCGAGTACATAAACATGCTGCCAAACAACTCGAGCATAAAACAAGAGTTTAAAAAATTAACAGCCAAAGACTACAGTTTTTCGGACCTAAAAACTTGGGCCAACAACAACCTAACCATGGGAAGCATAGATGTTAATATAATGACCAAGGTGGATAAGGACAATTATAAGAAAAACGAAAAACTGCCCGTAGAATATAACGATGCCCATGCTGCCTTAAGAGGCTTTGCCAATAGCAAATTAAGCTCTGCCGTTGTGCTTTCTGCAGGAATGAACCCAAGACTGTACAGTTACATGTCTCAGTTTAACGATTTTTTCCCTGATGAAAACGGTAACTTAAAAAAGAAGATTATTTTAAAAGTAAGCGACTACAGATCGGCATTAATACAAGGTAAGTTTTTAGCTAAAAAAGGACTGTGGGTTTCAGAATATAGAATCGAGTCTGGCCTTAATTGCGGCGGGCATGCTTTCGCCACAGATGGTTATCTTTTAGGACCTGTTTTAGCAGAATTTAAAGAAAAACGCGAAGAATTAAAAACAGATATTCAAGCACTTTTAAATCAAGAGCTTTTAAATCAAAATAAAGTGGTGCCAAACAAAGCATTACCTATTCAAATAACAGCCCAAGGAGGTGTAGGTACAGATGAAGAACACGAGTTCCTTATTAAGCAATACAATTTAGACTCTGTGGGTTGGGGATCGCCATTTTTGCTAGTTCCAGATGCAACAACAGTTGACGAAAAAACAATTCAGCAACTAGCAGATTCTAAAGAAAAAGATTTGTATTTAAGCGATATTTCGCCTTTAGGAGTGCCGTTTAACAACCTTAGAGCCAACACAAAAGATATTGAGAAGCAGGTTTTAATAGACAAAGGAAGACCTGGTAGCTCTTGTCCTAAAAAGTTTGTAGCACTCAATAAAGAATTTAAAGAAACAGGTATTTGTACAGCATCCAGAGAATATCAATATTTAAAAATAAAGGACTTAAAAGCACAAGAGCTATCCAAGGAAGATTACGAGCAGAAGTACCATAAAATCATTGAAAAATCTTGCACCTGTGTTGGTTTAGGTACATCAGCTTTGTTAAAATATAACTTAGAGACTAAAGTGGAGGGCGAGGGTGTTTCTATTTGCCCAGGGCCAAATATGGCTTATTACTCTAAAGTTATGACACTAAAAGATATAACCGATCACATATACGGAAGAGCCAACATGATAAGCAGAAACGATCGTCCAAACTTGTTTATTAAGGAGTTGTATATTTACATAGATTATTTAAAAAATAAATTAGAAGCCTCTAAAGCATCTTTTAATAAAAAAGAAGAAAAATACCTTTTAAATTTTACCAATAACATGAAAGAAGGTGTGATGTATTATCAAAATTTATTTAAAAGTGTAAAAAATGTATTCGAAGACATTAAAACATCAGCTTTAAAAGAATTGGATAAAAGCGAATTAACATTAAACGAAATTAATTTAGAAATAAAAAAGCTATCTGCTGTAACTGTTTAATTTAGGTTTTTAAATTTGGGAGTTTTTAGTTAAGGTTTAATTAGGGTTTCTGTAGCCCCAAACCTTGGTGTTTATTCCTAAAAATCCTGTCCCTATAACTGTAAGGAGTAGGTATAAACAACAAATCTAGTTTTTGCCCCTAGGTTAAAATGAAACGAGCAAAACCTTTACTTGGCACATTCCAAGCCTACCTTTTTTGGTTAGCCCTTGAGGAATAGTTTGTTTTAAAAAATTTTTATTTTCTAATTAAAAAAATAATAAAAGCCATGGATTTAGTAAAAGAAATAAATAGGCTAAAAAAAGAAAAAAACGCCGTAATTCTTGCTCATTATTATCAGGTGCCAGAAATACAGGATATTGCAGATTATGTAGGCGATAGTTTGGGGTTATCGCAGCAGGCAGCCAAAACAGATGCCGATATAATTGTGTTTGCAGGTGTACATTTTATGGCAGAAACAGCAAAAATTTTAAGTCCTGATAAAACCGTGGTTCTGCCCGATTTAAACGCTGGCTGTTCGTTGGCAGATGCTTGCCCGCCAGATGCTTTTAAAAAATTTACAGAAGCACATCCAGACCACGTGGTTATTACCTACGTTAATTGTTCAGCAGAAATTAAGGCATTAAGCGATATTGTTTGCACTTCGTCAAATGCACTAAAAATTGTAGAATCTGTTCCTAAGGATACTCCAATTATTTTTGCCCCCGATAAAAATTTAGGCGCTTACATAATTAAAGAAACCGGGCGCGATATGTTGCTTTGGGACGGCAGTTGCATTGTGCACGAAGCCTTTTCGATGGATAAACTTATCGAACTTCATAAAAAATACCCAGATTATAAAATTATTGCACACCCAGAATCTGAAGAGCATATTTTAAACACGGCAACATATATAGGATCTACTTCGGGTATGATTAATTATGTAAAGCAGCATCCAGACCAAAAGTTTATTGTAGCCACTGAGGCCGGTATTTTACATAAAATGAAGGAAGAAATGCCCAACACCGAATTAGTTCCTGCGCCAGCCAAAGAAGATAATACCTGCGCATGTAGCGAGTGCCATTTTATGAAAATGAATACCCTGCAAAAATTATACGATTGCTTGCTTAACGAATCGCCACAAATAGAAGTCGATAAAACGATTATTAATCGTGCTTTATTACCTATTGAGCGCATGTTGGAATTATCAAAATAACTAAAATGCATACAAACTATTTAGTGATTGGTTCTGGTGTTGCGGGTTTAACATTTTCGGTTAAAATCGCTGAAAAATTTCCCGATAGAACAGTAACTATAATTACTAAATCCAGCGAAGAAGAGTCTAATACAAAATATGCCCAAGGTGGTGTAGCGGTAGTGCTAAATTCTGAAAAAGATTCCTTCAATAAACATATTAAAGACACTTTAATAGCTGGCGATGGGCTTTGTAGCCCTTCTGTTGTAGAAATGGTGGTAAAAGAGGGGCCAAAACGTTTGGAAGAACTTATAAATTGGGGCGCCAATTTTGATTTTGATACGAGTGGCAATTTAGATTTAGGAAAAGAAGGCGGGCACTCAGAATCGCGTGTCGCACATCATAAAGACATAACAGGTTTCGAGATTGAACGTGCATTATTAACTAGAGCACATCAGCTACAAAACATTAGTATTTTTCCGCATCATTTTGCTATAGATTTAATTACAAATCATCATTTAAAAGAAGCAAAACCTATAAAAGATGCCTGCTACGGAGCTTATGTATTAGACCAAAAAACCGAATCTATTTTTACCATAAAAGCAGACCGAACGGTTTTAGCATCTGGTGGCATTGGTTGGGTTTATGGGCATACTACAAACCCGGTAATAGCAACTGGCGATGGTATTGCCATGGCATATAGAGCTAAAGCCAAAATATCTGATATGGAATTTGTACAGTTCCACCCAACGGCCATGTACAATGCAATGGGCAACCAATCTGCTTTTTTAATATCCGAGGCCGTTAGAGGCTTTGGTGCCTATTTGCGCAATAAAGCCGGAGAACGTTTTATGCCAAAATATAGCGAGCAGGCAGAATTGGCCTCCAGAGATATTGTTTCGCAAAGCATAGATAGCGAATTAAAAAAAACCGGTGATACGCACGTGTTTTTAGATTGCACGCATTTAGACATGGTGGCGTTTAAAAAACACTTTCCCAACATTTACCAAAAATGTAAAGCACATAATATTAATCTAGAAACCGATTGGATTCCCGTTGTGCCCGCATCTCATTATTTGTGCGGAGGTATTAACGTTGATAAACACGGAAAAACCTCTGTTGCTAATTTATTTGCCTGTGGCGAATGTACCAGAACTGGCTTGCATGGCGCTAACAGATTAGCCTCTAATTCGCTATTAGAAGCTTTGGTTTACGCACATAATATTTTTAAATATTTATGCGATGACAGCCTTAAAGCTATAGATTTGAAAATTCCCGAATGGAATGATGAAGGTACAATTACCCCAAAAGAGCACATTTTAATTCAGCATAACTTACATCAATTACAAGCATTAATGCGCAATTATGTTGGTATTGTTAGAAGTAACAACAGGCTAACAAAAGCCGTAAAGCACCTCGATTTAATATATAACGAGGTTGAAGATCTTTACAAAGAATCTAAAATTTGCACACCACTTTGCGAATTGCGAAACATGATAAATGTTGCGCATTTAATAATTAATCAATCTTTAGAAAGAAAAGAAAATAAAGGAGGTTATTTTAATGTAGATAACGTAAAAAAACAAACAAGATTCTAGAAAAGAATCTTGTTTGTTTTCTTGGGCAAAAAAAGGTTTTACTTTCCAAGCATAAGCAACTCACTGCAAACTACTTCGGTAATGTAGCGCTTTACTCCGTCTTTATCGTCATAAGTTCTCGATGTTAGCTTCCCTTCAACAGCAACCTCTTTGCCTTTAGTTACATATTTTTCAATTATTTCTGCCGTTTTGCCCCAGGCCACAATGTTGTGCCATTGGGTATCGGTAATTTTTTCACCTTTATTATTGGTGTAGCTTTCGTTGGTGGCCATATTAAATTTGGCCAGTGTTTTTCCAGATTCCAGATTTATGATTTCTGGATCGTTTCCTAAGTTGCCAATCAACTGTACTTTGTTTCTAAGTGTGCTCATAATTTTAAATTTTATCGTTAAACAGTTAATACTATCGAGTTCTTATGTTTCGACAATGCAAATATGCAACGGGATCCAAAAGTTATTCGGTTATTACTTGCTTAAATTCGTTTGTAAATGTTTGTAGTCGTTTGTAATCGATTAATGGTGTGGCTTAAGAACTATTATTCTAGATAAAGGCATCAAAAAAAATGTTTTAGCTATTTTTGTTAGGTGTTTAAATAGTTATATGTTTAGTATAATAAAAAGCTTTTGTTATAAAAATTTTAATAGTTGGTTCTTAAGCTACTTGTTTGTAAAATCCTTTTTATAATACTACTGTTAAGTTATTTCTCTTTAGCCAAAGAGGTATGGTTTAACGATAGCATTTCTGTTGCAACAAAAAGTAAAGATGTTGTTTATCTGTTTTTTTATCGAAAACAATTGTAAAATAACTTGCTTTAATTATTAGTTGAAAATTAAACCCTGTTGAGGTATTTGTTTTTTTAATGGCCAACTGATATAAAACACATTAAAGTTTATGTTGCCGCATGTGTTGTTAAGCGCTCAAAAAACTCCTTAAAAGTTTGGTTTTCTTCAATTTTTAATTTTTTTCTCAATCGGTGTCTGGCTACTTTTACAGAGCTTTCTGAGATGCCAAATAGTGTTGCAATATGTTGAGAAGAGAAGTTTAAGTGTATTAATGCGCATAGCTTAATATCTCTATCTGTAATTTTAGGGGACTCTTTTAGCAGGTTTTTTATAAACGATGGTTGTACTTGTTGAAATAAATTGTAAAAATCATCCCAATCTTTGTCTAGGTTCAGAGTGTTATCTATAAGTGTTACAATAGATTTTAAACTTTTACTGTCCTTGTTTTGTTTTGCAACTTTAGAGATGTCGTCTTTTATTTTATCAAGTAAATTGTTTTTATGAATTTCTCTTAAAGTACGGTTGGTAAGTTCGTTAGTTTTAAAATTAAGTTCGTTTTCAAGCTGTTTTTGTTTTAATTGCTGGTTTGCCTTTTCGGCGTTAAGCAAGTCGATATTGTTTTGATAGATTTTTCTGTTTTGTGCTTCTACTAATTTTGTTTTTTGATTTATTAGAATATTAAGGTTTTGCTTTTGTTTTTTTATAGTTGAGACCCGCCATTTTACAAACCCAAATATAATGGCAATAAAAGATAAAAGTAGTGATATTTTAACCCAGGTTTTTTCCCAAAAACTAGGCGAAGCATAAATATTTAAAGTAGCAATGTGTGTGCTTTCAAGGCCTTCTCTATTAAAAGCTTTTATTTTAAGCGAGTAGTCTCCTGGATTAAGGTTAGAAAAACTAAGTGTTTTATTGTTGCCAATATTTTGCCATGTTTCGTGCAACCCTTCCAGTTTGTATTTATAGCTAATGTTTTTTGGATCCCAATAATTGGAAGTGGTAAACCTTAGTGTAAACATAACATTGTCTGGGGGCAGTATTAGTTTGTAGTTTTCTAAATAATTTTTAAAGGGAGCTTCTTTAATTCCGTTTTTGTTGATAAGCGATATGTTTGTAAAAAAAACGTTATGATCTTTTGAATAGTTATTTGCTAAATCTTCAGCCTTAAAGTAAGTTATACCAAAGTTGCCTGCCATATATATGTATCCGTTGTGGCCAAGTTCGGCTTTGTTATTGTTAAAGGGCTCAATACCATCATAACTGTTAAAGTTTTGTACCATACCAGCAGGGGTGATTTTACTCAGCCCTAAATTGGTACTGCACCAGATGTTTTTTTCATCATCTAAAAATAGGCCTCTAATAAAAGTAGCTTTTAGCCCTTTTTCTTGACCAATTCTTTTAAAGTTGTCGCTATTTCTAAAATAACGGTTTAGTCCATAGCCATAGGTTCCTACAAGAATGGAGAGGTCGTCATCCTCGGCGATTGATAAGATACGGCTGCCACTTAAAGAAGTACTGTCTTCTTTTTTAGGTAAATAAGATTTAAACTTACCTTGCTTAAACACATTAAGCCCTTTAGCGGTACCTACCCACATATCGTCTTTTACATCTTTAAACATGCAGGTAATAACATTGCTGCTAAGGCCTATGTTAGAGCCAACGGTGTATGTGTTTATTATTTTTAAGTTGTTGTTATATACTGTAACCCCAGAATTGCTGCCTACCCAGATGTTGCCGTTTCCATCTTTTTCTATAGCGAATACAGCTTTTAGCCCAGACCAATTTTCAGCTTTTAAGAATGTGCCCGTCTTTGGTTCCAGAATATTCAATCCGCCATACAATGTGCCTATCCATATACGGTTCTGATTATCTTCATATAGCGACAAAATATTATTTCCGCTTAAACCGCTTTTATTATTTGGGTCGCTAATAAAAACCGTTACCTTGCCTGTTCTACGATTATATCGCCTTAAGCCATTTCTGCCCGCTGTAAGCCATAAGTCGCCATTTTTGGACTCTAAGATTCGAGAACCTTGTTTGTCTTTATTGCGAATACCTAATTTAGATGGCGGTATGTTATATAAACTAATGTTGTTTTTAAAATAGCTTAGGCCACCATGCACAGTGGCGGTCCAGATAATATTATCTTCTCCGGGGCTTATGTGTAAAATGGCATTATCTGAAATTGAAAATTTGTTATTGCTATCACTTTGAAAGTAGTAGAACTTGTTTTTTTTGTTTTTGTAAAGATTTAGCCCACCACCATCGGTACCAATCCATATATTATCATTTTTATCAGCATAGAGGCATATAACAAAATTATTGTTAATGCTTTCTGAAATATTGTCGTTATTGTTTAATTGCTTTTTGTATTGTTTTACCTCATTGGTATTAACATCAAAATTAAAGAGGCCATTTCCTTTAGTACCAATCCAAAGTTTACCATTGCTGTCCGCAGTAATGTCATTTATATAAGTATTGTGGTTGTATTTAGAAAAGGTAGTGTTTAAGAACTCTTTTTCGTTGAAAACGAATAAATCACCCTGGCTCGTGCCCATCCAGATAGTGCCCTTTGTGTCTTGAAATATGGAAGAGGGATGATTTGAATTAGAACCATTAGAAAAATTTAGCATTTGGTGCTTTACATTACCATCGTTTTCTTCAAAAGACAGGCTAAATACCGTTCCGTTTGCGTTACCACATAATAGTTTTCCGTTTTTTAGCTGAATGATAGTGTGAATATTAGAGTTTAAATGTGTATTTAAAACTGAATCTTCAGATTTCAATAATTCAAAAAGGTCTTTTTTAGCATCAAAGATAAATAGTCCCCTAGTTGTAGCGACTAAAATATTTCCTTTTTGGGTTTGCAACATGGTGTTGGTTCCAGCCTGTTTTTCTTGCAAGAATTTATAGCTCTTAATGTTTTGGCCATTATATCTATCTATACCCAGCCTTGTGGCAATCCAAACAAAGCCCTTTTTATCCTGAATTACGTGTTCTATTCTGCTGTCTGAAATACCATCTTCAAAGGTGATATTTTGAAATTGCAAGCTTACATTTTGCGCCCTGAATTTTAAAGGAATAAAAATAAAACTGAAAAAAAAATAAACGAATAGTGTTAGGCGCATTGTTAACTTAATGTTTTGTTAATTAATCTAAGTAAAAACACTTTAAATAACTGATTTGTAATTGATTTTTAATAATTATTGTAACTAAAATGTAACAATATGTAACCCAAATGTAACCTTTTTTTTTATGATATTATAGCAATCATATTTAATATTGTATAAGTTCTGTTATTACCAAAAAGAACTAACCAAAATAATTAACTAAACAAACATTAAACTATGAAGAAATTCAACTTTTTTATTGGTTTCTTTCTGCTATTAAGTACTATGAGCTTAGTAGCACAAGAAAAAGTAATTAGTGGTACTGTTACCGATCAAAACAATGCGCCTTTGCCAGGGGCAAACGTTATTGTTAAAGGAACAACTACAGGAGCACAAACAGATTTTGATGGTAATTACACCTTAACGGTAAAAACAGGTGATGTGCTTGTTTTTTCATATATAGGTATGAAAACCAAAGAGCATACCGTAACGGCTAGCGATACCAAAATAGTTGTGGTTCTTGTAGAAGATGCAGCTTTACTGGATGAAGTCGTGGTAGTAGGCTTTGGTACAAAGAAAAAAATTAACCTAACGGGCTCGGTATCAGTTGTTGATGGAGAGGCCTTGGAGAACAGGCCAGTAACAAACGTAGCCGCAGCTTTACAAGGAACCGTGGCAGGTATGAACTTCTCTGTTAATAATAGTGGTGGCGAACTTAATAACCCTGTAAGTTTTAACATTAGAGGTTCGGGTACCATAGGTTCTGGCTCTTCTGGTGCACCATTAATATTAATAGATGGCATGGAAGGAAACATGAATACCTTAAACCCGCAAGATATTGAAAGCATATCGGTGCTAAAGGATGCTGCTTCCTCTTCTATTTATGGTTCTAGAGCGCCTTTTGGTGTTATTCTTATTACTACTAAATCAGGAAAAGACGGTAAGATCACCATTAACTATAACAATAATTTCAGGTTAACCAGTCCGTTGTTACAACCAGAAATGTTAGATTCAGAATCATTTGCCAACTATTGGAATGAAGCGGCTGCAAATGCTGGTCAATCTCCAAAATTCTCTGATGAGGTATTGCAAAAAATAAGAGATTATCGATCAGGACTTTTACCTAATGAAACCGATTGGAATAGTTCCAATAACAATTGGAACATGTACCCTAATGGGTTTTCTGATAACAATTGGTTCGATATCTTTTACAAAGATGCAGCAGCTTCTCAAGAACATAACTTAAGCGTAAATGGGGGTACAGAAAAAGTAAATTATTATTTCTCTGCCAATTTTTTAGATCAGGAAGGACTGCTTAATTATGGTAACGACCAATACGATCGTTATTCTATAAATTCTAAAATTAGTTCTAAAATATCTGATAAAATCAACCTAACGTATTTAAGCAGATTAACAAGGGTAGATTACGAAAGATCATCTTACCAAAGCGGTTTGTTTTTTCATAACATTGCTAGAAGGTGGCCTACAATGCCATTTAAAGACCCTAACGGAAACTATGTGTATGGTAACGAAATTGCACATTTAGAAAACGGTAGAAATAAAGACCAAAACGACGAGTTTGTTCAGCAATTAAATGTGCAATTTACTCCTATAGAGAATTGGAACATATATGCTAATTTAAATTATAAAATAACTAACTCTTTTAACCATAACGAATTTTTACCAATCTATAGGTACGATGAAGATGGTGTTGCGCATCCTGCCGCATTACAACATGTATTATGGTCTCCGGGTGCTTCAAGAATTTATGAGAGTGCTTACAAGACCAACTATTTTAGTCCTAATGTTTACACAGACTATACGTTAACTATTAATGAAGACCACGAGTTTAAAGTAATGGCGGGTTACCAATCAGAATTAACAAAAACCCGTAACCTAGGCGTTAATAGAGACGATTTAATAACACCTAGCCTACCTACTATCAATACTGCAACAGGAGACACTAGAGGTTATGGGGCTTACCAGCATTGGGCCATCCAAGGTTATTTTGGACGATTTAATTACACTTATAAGGATAGATATTTATTAGAAGTTAATGGCAGGTATGATGGTTCTTCACGTTTTTTAGACGACAAAAGATGGCAGTTTTTCCCTTCTTTCTCGGCAGGTTGGAATATTTCTAACGAGAATTTCTACAAAGACAGTAAATTGTCGCAGCATGTTAACTTTTTAAAACTAAGAGGGTCTTACGGGGAATTAGGAAACCAAAATACCGATAATTGGTACCCATTTTACCCTAGTATGGGCATTGGTGTAAATAATGGCGGTTGGTTAGTAAACGGTTCTAGACCAAACACTGCGTATCCTCCAGGGCTTGTAAGTACCTTGTTAACCTGGGAAAGAGTTACCTCTTGGAATGTTGGTTTAGACCTGCGTGCCTTTAACAGCAGATTGGGCGTTGGTTTAGATATTTATAACAGAACAACCTTTGATATGGTTGGTCCCGCACCAGAACTACCAGGGGTTTTGGGTGCTAGCCCGCCAAGAATAAACAATACCGATATGGAATCAAAAGGTTTCGATTTGGAAATAAGCTGGAGAGATACATTTGACGAATTCTCTTATGGAGCTAAATTTATCTTATCTGACACCAGGCAATTTGTAACTTCTTATCCTAATGAAACTGGTAATTTAGGGCAATGGTACACTGGTAGAGAATTTGGTGAGATTTGGGGGTACACCACACAAGGCATTGCCAGATCTGATGCCGAAATGAACGATTGGTTGGCCATGCATAACCAAGACCGTATGGGGTCTAACTGGGCTGCCGGAGATATTATGTACCAAAACTTAGACGATGATCCTGCCATTAACAATGGATCTAATACACTAGACGACCATGGCGATTTATCGATAATTGGTAATAGTCAAGCCAGATACAGTTATAGTATAGATTTAGATGCCAACTATAAAGGTTTCGATTTTAGGGCGTTTTTCCAAGGTGTAGGTAAAAGAGATGTTGCTGTTGGAGGTCCTTATTTTTCTGGCGCCAATTCAAATATGTGGCAATCAGCTGGTTTTACGCAACACCTAGATTATTTTAGGCCAGCAGACACTACAAGTCCTTTTGGGCCAAATACAGACGCTTATTACCCAAGACCGCTTTTCGATTCTGGATGGAAAAATTTTGCTACCCAAACACGGTTTTTACAAAACGGTGCGTATTTAAGATTAAAGAATATTCAATTGGGCTACACCATACCAGCAAACGTAACAGAAAAAGTAAGGATTTCTAAAATGCGGATTTATTTATCTGGAGAAAACTTGGTAACCTTTACAAAAATGAGCGATATTTTTGATCCTGAAACTACTGGTGGTGCCTGGGGCAACGGTAAAATATATCCTTTATCTAAAGTCTATTCAGTTGGTCTTAGTTTAACTTTTTAAATATTAAAAAATGAAAAAATCATATAAACATATTTTTATTTTAAGTCTTATTTTGGTTGGTTTTACCGCCTGTAGTGAAGACTTCTTAGAGCGGGCTCCGCTGTCTAACGTAACACCAGAATTCTATTTAAAATCTGAAGCCGATTTAGCTGCATACGCCATTTCTAATTATTCTTTTCCTTCGCACGCCGGGTGGAATGCAGGAACCTTTGTAGCCGATAACGGTACAGACAACCAAGCAAGTACTAGCGCCAGTAACCTTTGGTCGCCTGGGCAGTATAGAGTGGGTACAAGTGGAGGTGCTTGGAGTTTTGATCGTATTCGTACTTTAAACTACTTTTTAGATGTCGTTATACCAAGACTTGAAGCTGGAGAAATTACGGGTAACGAAACTTATATTAAGCATTATATAGGCGAGATTTATTTTTTAAGAGCTTATGAGTATTTTAACAAGTTAAAAAGCGTAGGCGATTTTCCAATAATTACAACGCTATTGCCAGATGTAAAAGAAGAATTGATAATAGCATCGCAAAGACGCCCAAGAAATGAGGTAGCACGCTTTATTTTATCTGATTTGGATAAAGCTATAGATATGTTAACCAACATAGACCCAAACAAAAACAGGATAAACCCTATGGTGGCACAGCTTTTTAAATCTCGTGTTGCTTTGTACGAAGGCACTTGGTTAAATTACCATAAAGGAACAGCTCATGTACCTGGTGGTCCAGATTGGCCTGGAGCAAATAAAGACTATTTATCTGGTTTTAATATTAATATTGATAGTGAAATAGATTTCTTTTTAACAGAAGCCATGAATGCCGCAGAGGTTGTTGCTAGTAATGTTAATTTAACACCAAGTAACGGAAATACAGAAGGAAGAGATGTATTTAACAATCCGTATTACGCTATGTTTGGCGATCTAGACATGTCTAGTTATTCCGAGGTGCTGTTGTGGAGAGACTATGATGAAACATTGGTGTCCCACCATACCATGCACTACTTGAAGAATGGAGCTAATACAGGATATACCAAAGGTTATGTAGATAGTTATTTAATGAAAAACGGCTTGCCTATTTATGCAGGTGGCTCGGGTTACAATGGTGATGATTACATTGCTGATGTACTAGACGATAGAGACGACAGATTACGCCTATTTACCAAAGAACCTGGTGATGTAATTACTTATATTAATGGAGAAACCTTTGAGGAAGCACCTGGCTTGTTTGAAATTTCTGAAGTTAGAGCTGTAACCGGCTATTCTGTTAGAAAAGGGATATATCCTGATGCCAACATGTTAGATGGTGCAAACCCAACCGTTACTGGATCCATAGTGTTTAGAGCCTCTGAAGCTTACCTAAACTATATTGAAGCAGATTATGTGAAAAATGGTAGTCTTAACGGAAACTCTGCAAGTTACTGGGGCCAATTAAGAACAAGAGCAGGATTACCTGCAGATTACAACATTACCGTAGCAGCCACCGATTTATCTCAAGAAAACGATTGGGCTAAATATTCGCAAGGTAGCTTGGTAGATCCAACGCTTTATAATATTAGACGCGAGCGACGTTCAGAATTTATTGCAGAAGGCATGCGTTTGGATGATTTAAAAAGATGGAGAGCTTTAGACCAAGTGTCTAATTATGTAATTGAAGGTTTTAAAGTTTGGGGCCCTATGCAAACATGGTACGAGAATCCAGATGGCAGTTCGCAGTTAAGAGCAGAACCAGATGGAAGCCCTAATGTATCGCCAGAATCAAATAGCATGTATATCAGACCGTACCAAATTGTTCAAGCCAATAACAATTTTTATAACGGTTATAATTGGAATCCTGCACATTACTTGAGCCCCATTGCCTATAATCACTTTTTAATTACAAGTGAAGGTGGAGATGCGAATAATTCGGTTATCTACCAAAACCCAGGTTGGTTAATCGAAGCGGGAACAGCAGCACAATAATTAGTTTTTGTATTTAGTTTATTAAATCCCGTCATTTTTCAATAAAATGGCGGGTTTTTTTATGGATTAAAAAATAACCTATAAATTTAAGATTTAAACAGGTTTAAAAATAATTCGTAATATTGAGCGTAAATATCTTTTAATAGTTTTGAAAAGATAAATAAACAAATATTCAGAGAGTTGGAAATAAAAATAAATTAGATTAAAACTTAAAAGTTGTAATTTTATATTCTAGAAGTGTTTATTAACCCTAAGTAGATTTTGTGTTTTCACTACAATTTACCCCCACATGAAATTCCACATAGAAACCCAAAGGCTAATCCTAAGAGAGTTGCGAAACTCAGATTTAAACGGTATGTTCGAGCTAGACTCAAACCCAGAAGTGCACCGGTATTTAGGAAACAAACCCGTTAAAACCATTGAAGGCTCCCAAGCAATATTAAATAATGTTTTTAAACAATATAAAGAACGTGGCATTGGCAGGTTTGCAGCCATTGAAAAATCTTCAGGAAACTTTATAGGCTGGTCTGGAATACGATTAAACACCGAATATAATATGAATGGTTATACAACATATTACGATGTGGGCTACAGGCTTATACCAAAATATTGGGGGAAAGGCTATGCCACAGAATCTAGTAAAGCCACTGTAAAATATGCCTTTAATGTTTTAAAACTACCAGAATTATACGCAACTACCGAAATTGGTAACCAAGCCTCGCACAACGCACTCTTAAAAATAGGATTGCACTATGTTGAAGATTTTTATTTTGAGCAAGAGCAATTGCATATAAGATGGTACGAATTAAAAAACAACAGCTATGGATAAGAAATGTTTGGAATGTGGCGATAAAATTGTGGGCAGGATCGATAAAAAATTCTGTGGAGATGGCTGTAGAAATACTTACAACAACCGTATAAACAAAGACAGTAAAAACTTAATACGCAATACCAATAACAGGCTCAGAAAAAATTACAGGATTTTAGAAGCATTTAACCCCAAACAAAAAACAAAAACCTCGCGCGCCAAACTTATTGAAGCTGGTTTCGATTTTAATTACTTTACCAGTATTTACACCACTAAAGCAGGAGCGGTTTATTATTTTGTTTACAACCAAGGGTACTTACCGTTAGAGGGCAATTATTATGCCTTGGTAAAACGCGAGGGCTAAAACAAGCTATTTCCAGGTCTGTCCTTTTAACGCCATAGCTGCCTTAAGCACATCTTTTTGGCTAATCTGGCCAACCAACTTGCCGTTTTCTAATATAGGAAACCGCCGGTGTTTGGTTTTTAAAAACTCGTTTGCAGCATCAAAAATATTCATGTTGCCATCTATGGTATCTACGTTGGGCGTTATAAACTTTTCAATGGTTTTATCTTGCATAGGCATATTATAATAACGGCTTTCACTTATTTGCTTTATGCAATCACCTTCAGAAATAATACCTATCAATTCATTTTTCTCGTTAACCACGGGACCTCCAGAAATCCGGTTTTTAATTAAAGTTTGCATCACGCTTTCAATGGTTTGGTTAGGTGTAAAGGTAATCAAATCCCGTGTCATGTAATCGCTAACCTTAAGCGGTGTGCTGTCCTCAGTCTTTGTTTGCTGCCTTCTAGCGCCTCGAAAATTTTTAATAGCCATAGGTAAAATAATAATTAAGTAATCTTAAATATAGTTATTTTATTTTAATTTTCCTAATTGATATTAACAACAGTAGGTTTTAAAAGGGTTTGCTAATGAAAATAATTAGCATACTTTTAAGGCATTACTAGCTATTTTTTTATAGTTTTAGCAAAATTTAAAAACAAGCGGAAATGAAACGATTTTTAATGCTGGCCATTGTAGCTGGCGCTTTTCAGTTAAATGCACAAAGCAACCCAGAGTTAATAAAACATTACGAAGCCTATTATAAGCAAATGAAAACCCAGGGCGATATGCAAGGCATAATTAATGCCATGACGCATTTAAATGTGTTGTCTCCATCTGTTGCAAGGCAAGATACACTAGCCTATTTTTATATGAGCGAAGGTAAATATATACAAGCCTTAAACACTATTGGTTTTGAGAAAAATGTTGGCGATTCCGATATGGCTCTTGAGGTTAAAGCACTATCTTTAAAATCGGTTAAAAGGCCAGCGTTGGCCATTGGGCATTTTGAGGAGCTGTTTAAAAGAAACCCGAATGCCCTAATTGCATACGAGTTGGCCGAATTAAACCTGCAAACTCAAAAATTAGAAGAAGCCTCTAAGCACATTGCTTACGGCATTGCCAATGCTAAAGACGATATGACTAAAGCGTTTTACGAAACCCAACAGCCTTACCAAGTCTCTTTAAAATCGGCTTTTATGTACCTAAACGCATTAGTTATTTATAACCAGGATACCAAAGCAAACATAGACAAGGCGGTCGATATCTTAGATGAAACCTTAAAAAACGCACCTAATTTTAACTTAATTCAAATAACCAAAAACGAATTGTTAAGGCAAAAACAGGCCCTGGCCCAAGAGGCTGCCCAGTCTAAAAACTAGATCAAAAAAGATATTAAAAAACCACAGTTTCTAATTTTAGAAACTGTGGTTTTTTACTTAAAAGTCTATTTTTTATAGTGGTTTTATTCCGGTTTTTTAATATTCTGATACTCTTTCTCCAGCTTTTTGTTCATTTGGAAATTTAAGTTAGAAACCCCAACCAAAAACTCTTTTATGCTGGATTTAAGCGCATCTTTAGTTGTGGTCGATAAATTAGATAAACTTTCCAACTTGTAAATCTTGGTTTCTAAAACCTGAATCCTCGCCAAAGTTGATGGCGTATTTACGGGTGCTGGTATATTGCGCTTTAAATCTGTTAAAAGCGTTTTAATAGCCTCTTCGTTATTGAAAAAAAAACTCAAATCACCTTTTTTTACGCGTGTTACAACGTCTTGAAGCTGGCCGTACTCCTGCCAATTCTCAATGGCGCGTTCTGTTTTTTCATCTAAACCAAAATCTAAATAATCGAGCTTAGATAGCTCGCCCTCACTAAACTCTTTGCTCGTGCTTTCGGTAACAATCGTATCGGTAACAACCTGTTCTTCAATTTTTTTACAAGACACTATTATTGTAAAAATACAGGTTAAACCCAGTAGTTTAATATTCATATCACTAAGTGCTTTAAAACGCCTGTAAAGATATGCCATTAGTTTGTTCTTTATTGTTTTTTTGATTAAATTATGAGTGGTTATTGACTAAAATATATCCATATAAATATCAAGTAATAAGATATAATCTTTAAAATCTTTTTAATTTTGGCACATTCAAACTAATCGAGTTTATATGAAACCTAAGATTTTGATTATTGGTGCTTGCGGACAAATTGGTTCCGAATTAACATTTAAGCTTAGAAGCATTTATGGCAACGATAACGTAATTGCCAGCGACATAAACCCCGCTAATTTAGATATAGCTAAACCTGGTCTTTTCGAAATTATCGATGCCCAAGATTATGCCAGCATTAAAGCCTGTGTTGAAAAATATAATATCGACACCATTTACTTAATGGCAGCTATGTTAAGCGCAACCGGAGAAAAATTCCCTATGAAAGCCTGGGATTTAAACATGAATTCCCTGTTCCATGTTTTAAACCTAGCCAAAGATAAGTTTATAAAACAAGTGTTTTGGCCTTCTAGCATTGCCGTTTTTGGCCCCACAACACCCAGCGAAAACACACCGCAACATACCATAACGGAGCCTACAACCGTTTACGGCATTACAAAACAAGTGGGCGAACGTTGGTGCGAATACTACAACCAAAAATACGGTGTAGATGTTAGGAGTTTGCGCTACCCGGGCATTATTAGTTGGAAAACACAACCCGGTGGTGGCACTACAGATTATGCTGTAGAAATATACCACAAAGCGGTTAGCCAAAAAAAATACGATTGCTTTTTAAGCGAAAACACCAAGCTGCCCATGATGTTTATGGACGATGCCATTAAGGCAACCATAGATATTATGAGTGCAGATGCCAAGGCTATAAAATTACGCTCGTCTTATAATTTGGCCGCCATTAGCTTTACGCCAAAAGAAGTGGCCCAATCTATAAAACAGCACATTCCAGATTTTAAGATAAGCTACACGCCAGATTACAGGCAAGACATTGCCAACAGCTGGCCAAAAAGCATTAACGATGCCGCCGCACGAGAAGATTGGAATTGGAAACACGATTTTTCACTACAAGACATTACCAAGGAAATGCTGTTTCAGTTAAATAAAAAATGCAATACCGCCGTACCCTAAAAAAAATATTAACCCCAATACAAACAACCAGCGTTAACAAACAAATTAAAAACCCGCACAAGCTTTTATTTGTATATTTGGCAAACCCAATAAACCCTAAATCTTAATTAAAATGCTCGATAATTTTTTATTCAACGTAAAATACGGTATAAACCACGTACTGGACATTAACGCCTACGACCACGTATTGTTTTTAATCGTATTAACCGTACCCTACGTTTTTAAAGACTGGAAACGCGTTTTGCTGTTGGTAACCGTTTTTACCCTTGGGCATACCTTATCGCTGGTTTTAGCGGCTTATAACGTGGTAAGTGTTAACGCTGCAATGGTCGAGTTTTTAATACCCATAACCATTTTAATTGTAGCGCTATACAACGTGTTTACAGCCGGTAAGGGCGCGCAAAAAGAAAAAATAGGCGTCCTGTTTTTAACCACGCTCTTCTTTGGTTTAATACACGGTTTGGGTTTTGCGCGCGAGTTTAACATGCTGCTTGGAGCCACCGACAACAAACTTGTTTTGCTGCTGGAGTTTGCCTTAGGCATCGAGCTCGCCCAAGTAATTATTGTATTTGTCGTCCTGTTTTTAAGCTATGTGGTGCAAACCATATTCAGGTTTACCAAACGCGATTGGATAATGGTTATTTCGGCAATCGTAGTTGGTTTGGTAATACCAATGTTACTAAATAGCGACTTTTTAACTTAAATAATTATTTGGGCGTTACACTCCCGAAGCTTTGGGAGTGTAACGCCCAAAGCTTCGGGAGGTCGGGCTTTCACTACTCAATCTTTTTAAAGCCTTATTGCAAAGAAGTAACTACTGTGGCAATATGTTAAATTTTGGAGCTTTTCAAACTAAATGCCTTTTAAGCTTTAAAAAGGATTTCAAACAAACCGCTCAATCCCTAACGCGAATGTAGTACTAAAAACAAAAATTTTCATAAAAATTTAACGAACTTGCGTTGCAATTAAAATACGAACCGAGTATATTCGTTAAATCTAAGGTTTCGCGTTAGGTTTCGATAGCTATCGGGATCAGTGAAAATACTTTTTTACGCTTTTTAATATATAGGTTATTTAAAAGCAATTATTAAAATAAAAAACGTACTAAAAACAGTAGTAAGTTTACCACAAAAAAGATTGTAACGAAAAGCCATACCCCGAATAACTAGAAATTTAAATCGTATTTTTTAAATTTTAAATGAGGGTAAAGCCCAAATTATAAAACAAATTAATGCCAGAACACAAACAACTCAAGTACGATAAAGCCTATTTAAGAATAGCCAGGGAATGGGGAAAACTATCGTACTGCAAACGCCGGCAGGTTGGCGCGCTTATAGTAAAAGATAGAATGATAATATCTGATGGGTACAACGGTACGCCATCGGGTTTCGAGAATTTTTGCGAAGACGAGCAGGGTTACACCAAATGGTACGTGCTGCATGCCGAGGCCAATGCCATTTTAAAAGTCGCTTCGTCCACTCAATCGGCAAAAGGGGCAACCCTGTACATTACCATGTCGCCCTGTAAAGAGTGCAGCAAGCTAGTACACCAAGCAGGTATAGTAAAAGTGGTTTACAACCAAGCTTATAAAGACGACTCTGGCTTGCGCTTTCTAGAAAAAGCAGGCATCAAACTTAAATTAATTCAAGAAATAGACGAATAATGTCCCACCAAAAAAAATATTTACCACTGGTTTTAGGGCTTGCCATAGCAGCTGGTATTTTTATTGGCGGCAAGTTAAATTTCTCCGATTCGCCAGATCGTCTATTTTCTACCAATAGCAAAAAAGACAAGTTAAACAGGCTTATAGACTACATAGATTACGATTATGTAGATGAAGTAAATACCGATAGCATTGTAGATGTTACGGTTAATGGCATTCTGGATAATCTAGACCCGCATTCGGTGTATATCCCAAAAAAAGATATGCAGCGCGTTGCCGAAAGCATGAAAGGCGACTTTGTGGGTATTGGCGTAAGTTTTTATACCTATAGAGATACCATTGCCGTTATAAGGCCAACCGAAAACGGCCCAAGTGCCAAGGCCGGCATAAAAGGAGGCGACCGTATTATTATGGCCAATGGCGATACGCTTTTTGGAAATAAATTAAAAGACGACGAGATTTTAAAAAAACTTAAAGGCCCCATTAACAGTAAAGTTAACTTAAAGGTTTACAGAAAAGGTGAACCCAAGCTGTTGGATTTTACCGTTAAGCGCAGTACCATTCCTCTTAAAAGTGTTGATGCAGCGTATATGCTAACCGATAAGTTGGGCTATATAAAAATCAATCGTTTTGCCGAATCTACCTATAAAGAGTTTAAAAAAGGTTTAGAAAAATTAATAGACCTTGGCGCTAAAGAAATTGCTTTGGACCTACGCGATAACCCCGGTGGGTTTTTGCACATAGCCGAACAAATAGTAGATGAATTTCTAGAAAACGACAAGCTGATACTGTTTACAAAAAACAAACGCGGCAGCGTAGAAAAAAGCTTTTCAACCAGTAAAGGTGAGTTTGAAGAAGGCAACGTTTATGTATTAATTAACGAAAACTCTGCATCGGCAAGCGAGATTGTTGCCGGCGCATTACAAGACAACGATAAAGGCACTATTATTGGAAGACGCTCTTACGGCAAAGGGCTCGTACAACGCGAAATGGACCTGGGAGACGGCAGTGCCGTACGTTTAACCGTATCGCGTTACTATACCCCAACGGGGCGATCTATACAACGCCCCTATAAAAAAGGGCACAAAGATTATTACGACGAGTATTTCGAGCGGTTGGACAGCGGCGAACTCTTGGACCCAGAAAAAATTCAAGTCGCCGATTCGCTTAAGTTTACCACGCCAAAAGGTAAAATTGTTTACGGCGGAGGCGGCATCATCCCCGATGTGTTTGTGCCCATTGATAACAGTATGCACAACGAAACCCTTTCTCAATTATTTCGACGTGGTTTTATAGGTAATTTTGTGTTTAGGGAGTTGGATAAAAACAGACATGCATACACGGATTTGAGTAGAAAGGATTTTATAGATAATTTTGAGGTTCAAGAAGATTGGGTATATGCCATAGAAGATTATGTAAACCTTAGGCTTAACCGTAAAATAACCTTTGTGGCTTACCACAACGAAGTAAAACAGTATATTAAAGCCACTTTGGCCGACCAACTTTTTGGCAATGGCGCTTTCGAAGAGGTTTTTAATCAACGCGATTTAATGATAGACGAGGTGCTTAAGTTGAGTAATGGGGAATAATAATTTGAAGCCTTTGTTAGTTTTTTAAGTATGCTTTCTTCAAGTAAAATCGAAACTAAAAAAAAAATTCAAATAACAAAAAAATGTCCATATTCGTAAAATATGGACATTTTTATTATCTATAATTAATGGATAATAAAAATTATAACGATGAATGTAAGTTTAACAAAAAAACAAAAAGAATACATTGAAAATCAGATTGAATCTGGCGATTTTCAAAACGCAAGTAAGCTGGTTAGAGATGCATTGCGTTTACATGAAACGTACAGGCATCGTGTTATTGTAGATTTAAAAGCTGAAATTGAAAAAGGTTGGTCTGCAGCAACAAGTAATCGCAATGTAAAAGATATTATTGATAGTAAACGCCAAAATAAAACGGGCTAAATGTTAAACAAAATAAAAAGCTACAAGTTATCGGAGGAAGCAGATTTTGATATTGAAGCCATATTTGATTATTCACATTATTACCACGGTTTTAATCAAGCAGTAAAATATCTTAACGATTTAGATACGGTTTTTACCAATTGGTCATCAATCCAGAAATTAGAAGAAAACGAAACGAAATAAAAATGGGATTGTACAGTATTACTGAACAGGGACATGTTATATTTTATAGAATCCTAAAAAATCATATCAGAATAGTAAGAGTACTCCACGGAAGTAAAGATATGCCTAAACAATTTTAAACTCAGTTTTTTCGCTCCTTTGCGCGGTTAACTATACCTTATCATGCACCTTAGTGTGTTTCCCACCATTCCAAAGGGTTAAAATATCCGTGGCTACATGCGCGCCACTTCCCGAAGCTATGGCAAATTGGCTGCGCCAACCAGCCAATGTACCGGCAACATAAAGGTTTTCTTCAATTAAATGATTGGTGTTTTTTAACCAAATGCGGTTTTTTTCAATGGCTGCCCTTGGGTGTGGTGCAACATATTGTTCTAAACCTTTTATCCGCATTAAATTGGAATAGCCCACAGCAACTACAACGAGTTTAGATTTATAGCTGTTTTTATTGGTTTCTATTATAAATCCGCTTTCAAATTTATAAATCGCAGATACTTTTTCGTTTTCAATTTGCTCGATGTGTGGGTACAGATCTTGTAATTGCGCTTTGCCGCTTTTTAATATAGAGTCGCCGGTGGTTCCGGGTTTTAATCCTAAAACATTATTGAATAAAGCCGTTTGTAAATGCGATGTTTTTTGATGCGTTATAATAGCTACTCGTTTATTTTTAGCAAAAGCTTTGTTTTCTGCAGAGCCCAAAACCAAAGCGCAAGACAAGCCTGCTGCACCACCACCAATAATTAATGTGTCGTACATTATTTGCGCTCTTTTACTTTTTGTTCAATGCGTTTCGAAGTTCTTAAAATACCCATCATAAGTATTACGCATAACGCGGCTAAAATGGTAATTAAGGCAATTATGCTGTCGCCCTGCAAAGGCGCGTTAAAATCTACTTTGGTAAAGTTAAAAGCAATAAGCCCTAAAGCAATAAGGCTAAGTATTAGGGTTAAGGTTTTCATTTTTTTATGGATTTATTTTATATAACCTCAAACAAAGCCTTAATATTGTGGGCAAAGAGTTTTACAGCAATAGCCAGCAAAATAACACCAAATACCTTGCGTACAATATTTATACCGTTTTGCCCTATAATACGTTCTATTTTAGACGATGTTTTAAGCACAATATAAATAATAATTACGTTTAATAAAACCGCAACAATAATATTTTCTATTCTAAATTCGGCACGTAGAGAGAGCAACGTGGTTAAACTGCCTGGGCCAGCAATTAATGGAAATGCCAATGGAAACACAGCGGTTGTCATGGCGTCGTGCTCTTCTTGTTTATAAAGCGTTATACCCAAAATCATCTCTAAAGCAATAAAAAATAAAATAAAGGCACCGGCCACGGCAAAAGAGTTAACGTCTATACCAATAAGGTTTAAAATACTAGCACCTAAAAACAGGAATACAATTAAAATAACACCTGCTATTATTGAGGCTTTTTCGCTTTGAATGTGTCCTGCTTTTTTTCGCAAATCGATAACAATAGGAATGTTTCCAACAATATCAATTACTGCAAAAAGTACCATAAAAGCAGTAAAAATCTCTTTAAAATTAAGTTGCATAACTTTTGTTTTTAATTTTTCGGCAAAAGTAGATGATTAATACTGATTTGTAACAATAAATAAAAAAAAATCCTGGGCATTATATGTTGAAGCAAGCTTATAAAATTGAGGTTCTCGCAAGATGGAAAGATTAATAATTCATTGTGGTATAACAAAAACAATGCTTAAAGCGTAAAACTAAATAAAGAATTTCTCTATTTTTGCAGCATGTTTCAATTAGGGAAAACCATAGTTTCAGAAGATATTATAAAAAAAGATTTTGTGTGCAACCTATCGGCTTGCAAGGGGGCTTGTTGTATCGATGGCGATGCCGGTGCACCGCTTGATGAGGATGAAATTCAAATATTAAAAGCTATCTATCCAAAAATAAAACCTTTTTTGCGACCAGAAGGCATTGAGGCTATTGAGAAACAAGGCACGCACATAATTACGGAATTTGGCGATTTAGAAACCCCTTTAATTAACAATGCAGATTGTGCCTACGTGATTTTTGACGAAAAAAATACAGCTCTTTGCGGTATCGAAGAGGCCTATAACCAAGGAGAAATTTCTTGGAAAAAACCAGTATCTTGCCATTTATATCCCGTTCGGGTAAAGGCCTATTCTGAATTTTCGGCGGTAAATTACGATAAATGGGACATTTGCGACGATGCTTGCTCACTTGGCAAAGAACTGCAAGTGCCCGTTTATAAATTTGTAAAAGAGGCTTTAATTAGAAAGTTTGGAGAAGACTGGTATTTAGAGCTGGAAAAAGTTGCCAAAACTTTGTAGAGCAACTTCTAAAAACACTAGTAAAACAAGGGGTGTAGGCTATATATTCTTTACTTTTTATGTTCACTTTACGCTTGCTCAAAAAACACAATAGCCTGATAGATAGATACTTATAAAATTAATGTGTAAACTTCTTGTAATTAGTGCTATTTTTTGTTTGTTAAAAACTTGTTGATAAGGTTTATAAAACCCTCTTTCTTTTTTAATAACATTTAGCAACCTTTGTTAAGAGCAAATAAAGTTGGATTTTCTTTTTTGTAAGTTTAAAAAAACGAAGGAGGATCTTAATTTTTTTTGCAAAACACTGGCCTTGTATTTCTTTTTGGAAAACAGAAAACCGCAAAAACAAAGCCAGATTATTTTTACATTATTCTTGCAATAACAAAGCTGTTAAATATAAACTATGGAGATTACACAAATTATTAAAAGAGATTACGAAACAAGTCCTTTTGTTTTAAACAAGATTTCAAATGCCATTGAAAAAGCAATGCTTTCTGTAGGAAACGGTACTAAAGAAGACGCCAATGCCATTGCCCAAAATGTTTTAAAAGCCTTGTTGGAAAGAAAAGAAAAAGACAATAAATATGTGCCAACCGTAGAGCAGGTACAAGATCTTGTTGAAGAAAAATTAATGGAAAGCGCATTTCACGATGTAGCCAAAGCCTATATTCTATATAGAGATGAGCAGGCTAGAAATAGGAAAACCAATATTTTTGAAAAGCGCATAAACTTAAAACCCTATGAGTACCCGGCTTTATACGAATATGTAGATGCCATTAGGCATTCTTATTGGATTCATTCAGAATTTAACTTTACAAGCGATATACAGGATTTTAAAACCAAACTTACCGTAGTAGAGCAAAACGCCATTAAAAACACCATGCTGGCCATTTCGCAAATAGAGGTTGCGGTTAAAAGCTTTTGGGGCGATCTGTACAATAAAATGCCAAAACCTGAAATAGGATCTGTTGGTGCTACTTTTGCCGAAAGCGAGGTGCGCCATCATGATGCTTACTCTCATTTACTGGAAATTTTAGGGCTTAATAACGAGTTTAAACACCTTAAGAAGAAACCGGTAATTATGCGTCGGGTTCACTATTTGGAAACCGCCCTAAAAAACGCGAAAAGCGAAGACAACAAAGAGTTCTCTGAGTCCATTTTATTGTTTTCACTGTTTATAGAACACGTTTCTTTGTTCTCTCAGTTTCTAATAATCATGGCTTTTAATAAGCACAAAAACATGCTTAAAGGGGTTTCTAACGTTGTAGAGGCGACCTCTAAAGAAGAGCAGATACATGGCGATTTCGGGATAGACGTAATTAAAATAATAAAAACGGAAAACCCAACTTGGTTCGATCAAGATCATGCCACATTTGTACAAGACCTTTGTAAGGAAGCCTTTGAATCTGAAAGCAAAATAATAGATTGGATTTTTGAAGCCGGAGAATTAGAGTTCTTGCCTAAAAATGTTGTTAACGAGTTTATTAAAAACAGATTTAACAACTCACTGGAAAGCATCGGTATTGAAAAGGTATTTGATATCAATCAAGAATTAGTTGAACAAACCGAATGGTTTGACGACGAAATTATAGGTACAAAACACGGCGATTTCTTTGTAAAACGATCTATAAACTACAGTAAAAGAACAAAAAGTATAACCAGCGACGACCTTTTTTAAAAAATGAGCAACTACACCAACAAAACCACAGCAGAAAACCTGCACCAAGAAGCAACGCCTTCAAAATTCAACGAATTAATCAACGCCAGAAACCAAGCAATAAAAGAAGCCGGCAAAAAACCGGAAATAAAATGGTTAACAGATAATAGCCGTAAATTTTTATCTTCGGGCTACTTAACAGAAGGCACAACACCAGAAGAACGCATTAAGGAAATTGCCCTTAGAGCCGAAGAAATATTAAAAATTGATGGCTTTGCAGATAAGTTTTATGGCTATATGGCAGAAGGCTATTATTCGCTAGCTTCACCGGTTTGGTCTAACTTTGGTAAAAAAAGAGGCCTGCCCATTAGCTGTTTTGGCTCGCACATATCAGACGATATGGGAGATATTCTTTATACCCAATCCGAAGTTGGTATGATGTCTAAACTAGGTGGAGGAACTTCTGGCTATTTTGGCAAACTACGCCATAGAGGCGCACCTGTAAAAAACAATGGCGAATCATCAGGAGCAGTTCACATTATGCAGCTTTTCGAAAAAATGGTAGATGTGGTAAGTCAAGGTTCAGTAAGACGCGGGAGATTTTCACCATATCTACCCATAGAACACCAAGATATTCATGAATTTTTAGAAATTGGAACAGAAGGAAACCCAATACAAGAATTAACACATGGCGTAACCGTAGGTAACGAATGGATGCAAGAAATGATTGATGGTGATACCGACAAAAGAGCCATTTGGGCAAAAGTTTTGCAACGCCGAGGCGAAATAGGCTACCCTTACATTTTCTTTAGGGATAATGCAAACAATGCTGCGCCAGAAGTATATCAAGAAAAAAAGCATGAAATTTACGCCAGTAATTTATGCTCAGAAATTATGTTGCCAACAAACAACAGGTGGTCTTTTGTTTGCGTACTCTCATCCATAAACCTACTACATTACGATAAGTGGAAAGATACCGATGCGGTAGAAACCATGGTGTACTTTTTAGATGCCGTTTTAGAAGAATTTATAACCAAGTTAGAAGTTTATAGGGATTCTGACAATAGAGATGATAGGCAAACCTTCATGTTCATGGAAAAAGCCTATAATTTTGCCAAAGAAAACAGGGCATTGGGCATGGGCGCTTTAGGTTGGCACTCTTTATTGCAGTCTAAAATGTTGGCTTTTGATAGTCAAGAAGCTTTTAATTTGAATAGTGAAATATTTAAAGCCATTGGAGAAAAATCTAAAAAAGCATCAGAAGAATTAGCCAAACTTTTTGGAGAACCCGAAGTGCTAAAAGGCTACGGAAGGCGCAATACAACCTTAAATGCCGTGGCGCCTACAACATCTTCGGCGTTTATTTTGGGGCAAGTATCTCAAGGTATCGAACCCATTTGGTCTAATAGCTACGTAAAGGATATAGCTAAAATTAAAACTACTATTAAAAATCCGTTTTTAGTCGAACTTTTAGAGGAAAAAGGATTGAATACCAGCGAAATATGGAAAAGCATTCGCGATTACGATGGTTCTGTACAGCATTTAGAGCAGCTCACAGACCATGAGAAAGAGGTGTTTAAAACCTATTCTGAAATTGATCAAATGACCATTGTTTACCAAGCTGCAAACAGGCAAAATCATATAGACCAAGGGCAATCTTTAAACATAATGGTGCACCCTGATATGCCGGTTAAAGACATTAATAAGATATATGTTACCGCTTGGAAACTGGGAATTAAATCGTTGTACTACCAACACAGCATGAACGCCGCTCAGAAATTTAGGCAAAAGAAAGAATGCACAAGTTGCGAGGGTTAATATAAGATACCGCCACAACCTAATATGGTGTATTTGCTTTTTATGTAAATCCCACTCGTGTATTATATAGAGATAAGATTAGGTATAGCAATAAAAAAAACCACCTATTAGGTGGTTTTTTTGTAAATATTGTAGTTGGTTCTTAGTTGCCGCCAGTAACTTCTTTAACTTTGTTTTTTGCGGCTTCGGCTGCTTTATCAACAGCTTCTTCAGCTTTATCGGCAGCTTTGTTAGCGGCATCACCAGCAGCGTCAACAGCTTTGTCAACTGCCTCTCCAGCAGCATCAGTAGCGTCTTCTATTGCATCACCTGCGTTGTCAACGGCGTCTTCAACGGCATCAGCAGCTTTTTCTGCAGCTTCTTCGGTTGCTTCAACAGCGTTTTCAACAGCATTTTCAGCTTTTTTTGTGTCTCTGCATGAAGTAAATGATAAACTAAGTACTAATAATAAGGCAGTGCTTAAAAATAATTTTTTCATTGGTTTTTTGTTTTTTCTTGTGTTAGTGTTAATTTTTTTAATAATAATTATTAGACTGCTAATGTAATAACTTCCTGTTAAATCCAAATTTTTAGAGGGACGAATTTTTAACATTTGCTTCTAAAATCATCTTATATACGCAGGTAATCGAGTATTTGGATGACAGCACCTTTGTTTTTTATTATAAACTCTGAGTTTTTTTTGCCCGAGTACAGCCTTTTCCGGTTATTTTCTATCAGTTCATTTAAAATAAAATTGAATTCTTTTTGATTGGAGATTGAGAACATCCCGTTATTGTCTATCATAGATTTTGCCTCCGGAAATTTAGTGTGGTTGGGGCCAATAATAATTGGTATGCCAAAAACCGCGGGTTCCAAGGTATTGTGCAAGCCTGTGTTTCCCATGGCGCCACCAACATAAGCTATATCGGCATAACTGTATATTTTAGATAGCAAACCAATGGTATCTATAACAAAAACGGTTGCATCAGCGAGGTTTTTTTCTTCTTTTTCGCTAAATAAAACGGTTTTGGTATTTAGTTTTTCCTTTAAGTTTTTTATTTGTTGAGATTTTATATTGTGAGGCGCTATGATGAATTTTATGTTTTCTGGAACTTTAGAATTAATGAAATTAACGAATAAGCTTTCGTCTTCTGGCCAAGAACTACCAGCAACCACACAGAGCTTATTGTTTTTAAAATCTTCGATAAAATGTAGCTGGTTGTTTGTTTTTAATTGATTGGAAACCCTGTCGAACCGGGTGTCGCCAGAAACCGTAACGGTGTTGTAGTTAATGGATTCCAATAAAACCTTAGAGGATTCGTTTTGTGTAAAAATATGCTCGAAAGTAAATAAGGCGTCTCGCAATGTTTTTCCGTAGAATTTAAAAAACGATTGATTGTCTCTAAATGCTGCCGAAATTAATAGGGCTCTTAATCCTCTTGATTTTAATTCATTTAAAAAATTGGGCCAAATATCATATTTAACAAAAATAGTGAGTTCTGGGTTTACAATATTTAAAAATCTTGAGGCATTTTTTTTGGTATCTAAAGGCAAATAAACAACCACATTGGCAATGGGCGAGTTTTTACGAACTTGATAGCCCGAAGGCGAAAAAAAAGTGAGTACAATTTTATGTGTTTTGTAATGTTTGCGCAAGCCTTGAAAAACAGGAAGGCCCTGTTCGTATTCGCCTAAAGAAGCGCAATGAAACCATAGGGTTTTGTCGTTTTTGCTAATGTTGTTTTTTAAAATAGTATAGGTTTCGGTTCGTCCTTTAACACCAAGTCTAATTTTTTTATTAACTGGCGCTAAACATTTTAATCCAAACTTTGCTATACGAATCCCTGTGTTGTAAATTAATCCCACTTTTATTTCTTTAGTGCTAAAATACATTTCTTTAAAATAAATACGTTGGTTAACGCTTATGAATTTTGTAATTTCGCAGCGTTAAATACCTATTGGCATTATGCATTACAATAAAGCTTGTTTTCTTAATATGAACGAGTTGTAAATTTTTTTATATGAAGAAAATTCAAATGGTGGACCTCAAAGGTCAGTACAATCAAATAAAGGATGTTGTAAACCCATCGATTCAGGAAGTTATTGAGACCACTTCGTTTATAAATGGTCCCAAAGTTCATGAATTCCAAAAGCACTTAGAACAGTACCACAATGTAAAACACGTAATTCCCTGTGCCAATGGTACCGATGCCTTGCAAATTGCCATGATGGGCTTGGGCCTAAAACCTGGCGATGAGGTAATAACTGCCGATTTTACTTTTGCAGCTACCGTAGAGGTTATCGCATTGCTAAATTTAACACCCGTTTTGGTAGATGTAAATCCAGACGATTTTAATATAAACATTGAAGCCATAAAAAAAGCCATTACCCCAAAAACAAAGGCTATTGTTCCGGTACATTTATTTGGGCAATGTGCTAATATGGAGGCTATTATGGATATTGCAAAAGCACATAATTTATTTGTTATTGAAGATAATGCACAAGCTATTGGTGCTACTTACACTTACAAAGACGGTACTAAGGCAAAAGCAGGCACTATAGGGCATGTATCGTCCACTTCTTTTTTTCCATCAAAAAACCTGGGTTGCTATGGCGATGGTGGTGCTATTTTTACAAACGATGATGATTTAGCGCACATTATTAGAGGTATTGTTAACCACGGTATGTATAAGCGTTACCACCATGATGTTGTAGGGGTAAATTCGCGCTTAGATAGTATCCAAGCAGCCGTTTTAGATGCCAAATTACCATATTTAGATAGTTACAACAGAGCAAGACAAACCGCTGCAAAAAAATACAATGAAGCCTTTAAAGGTGTTGAAAATATAATTACACCAGTAACTGTAAATAATTGCGATGGTATATGCGATGCTTGCGATTGCCATGTGTTTCATCAATACACATTAAAATTAAAAGGTGTAGATAGGGATGCTTTGGTAAAACATTTAAACGCTCACGATATTCCGTGTGGCGTGTATTACCCAATCCCTCTACACAGGCAGAAAGCCTATGCAGATTCTCGATATAACGAATCCGATTTTAAGGTTACAAATCAATTAATAAAGGAGGTTATCTCGTTACCAATGCATACAGAATTGGATGATGAGCAAATAGAATACATTACATCAACTCTTAAAAATTTTATAAATGGATAAAATATTAGTTACAGGCGGCTTAGGTTTTATAGGCTCGCATACGGTTGTAGAATTACAAAACGAAGGTTATGTGGTTGTTATTATTGACGATTTATCAAACTCTTCAGAAAACGTTTTAGATGGTATTACATCAATTACAGGAAAAACACCCGTATTCGAAAAATTAGATTTAAAAGATAGGCCAAAAGTGGAAAGCTTTTTTGCAAAGCACAGCGATATAAAAGGCGTTATCCATTTTGCGGCAAGTAAAGCCGTAGGCGAGAGTGTGCAAGAACCCTTGTTGTATTACGAAAATAATATTTCTACGCTTGTTTATATTTTAAAAGAATTAAAAAAATTACCATCTGCTTCATTTATTTTTAGCTCGTCGTGTACGGTTTACGGTCAAGCCGATGAATTGCCAATAACAGAAAACGCACCTGTTAAACAAGCCGAATCGCCCTACGGAAACACCAAGCAAATAGGTGAAGAAATTATAAGAGATACCTGTAAAGTTACTCCAGATTTAAAAGCGATAGCCTTACGTTATTTTAATCCAGTAGGTGCTCATGAAACGGCTAAAATAGGAGAGTTGCCAATAGGAGTGCCACAAAACTTAGTGCCTTTTATTACACAAACAGCTATTGGTGTTCGCGAGCAGTTATCGGTTTTTGGAGACGATTATCCTACGCCAGATGGAACTTGTATTCGTGATTATATTCATGTGGTCGATTTGGCCAAAGCGCATGTTGTAGCTCTGGGCCGTTTATTACAAAACAAAAACAAAACCAATTACGAAACCTTTAATTTAGGAACCGGAACAGGCAGCTCTGTTTTAGAAGTTATTAAAGCTTTCGAAAAAGTTTCAGGAGAAAAACTTAATTATAAAATTGTCGGCAGAAGAGAAGGCGACGTTATTTCTGCCTATGCAGATACTGCTAAAGCCAATAACGAGCTTGGATGGAAAACAAAACTAACGCTTGATGATGCGATGCGTTCTGCTTGGAAATGGGAGCAGGTAGTTAGGAAAAAGGACTAGTAGTGTTTATCAATTTCTGAAATTGAAAATGTAATAGGAATGCTAATTTTAGTAATAACCTTACCAGCTTTATTATATATGCTAAGTTTGTAATTTTTGCCGTACAAACTGTCTAGTCTTTCTTTAATATTGCTAAGACCAGTTCCTTTTTTAAGCAGAACGCTAAGGTTTTCCTTTAAGGCTTTGCCATTATTTTCAACTTTAACAACAAGTTTGTTCTTTTTCTTATAGATGTCAATTACAATTTCCAACGAAATAGAATCGGAGCCATAACCGTGTTTGGTAGAATTTTCTACTATGGGCTGAATAAGCATGTTGGGTACTAGCACGTTTTCCAATCCCATTTCAATATTAAGATGGATATTTAACTGATCGGAAAAGCGCGTTTTTTTAATATGAATGTACTTTTTTAGTATTTTTAGTTCTTCCTGTAATTCAATTAAATTTTCATCTTTTTTATCTAAAACATTTCTTAACAGGTCGCTTAAATCTACGACCATGTTCTTCGATTTTTCAATGTTTATATCCATTAAGGAATGAATACCGTTTAGGGTATTGAATAAAAAGTGCGGGTGCATTTGGGATTGTAAAAATTTTAAATGCGATTTAGAAAGCTGGTCTTGGAGTTTAATGGTTTGTATTTTACTTTCCTGCATTTTTTTTAAGTAGTAGTAGGTATAGATTAATGCCACCAAAGACATGTAAATTAAAAAATGTAAATCCACTAACCTTATAAAAGAGATCCAAAACGCCTCAAAAGAGAAATCCAGTAGCTCCGAAGGGTTTCTAATATTACTTACAACTAATGATATGCCAAGCGTGAAAGCCCCAATAAAAAAAGAAAAAAACAGATGTATAAAGCCGATGTAGATTAGCTTGGTTTTTTTGCTCATTAAGTAGTTTGTAGTAATGGCTATAAAAACCATGAATATAATTATAAGGAGCCAATCTAATAAGTTTCCAAAAACAAATTCGCCCCAGTCTGTTTCACTATTCATTAACACTCTTAAGTAAGCGTTTTTTGATGCATATATAATTACAAACAATAAATAGAAAAAAGATAAAATGCCTATTAGTTTAATGTCTAGGTACTTTTTTAATTTTTTTATCATAAAAAAACAAATTGTTTAGATTCCCATTTTTTTCTGAAACTCTTTTTTATGGGTCTTACTAATTCTAAATAATTTTTCGTCCATCATTTTTACATCAATTTCGCCATAATTGGAGTAAAGAACTTCTTTAATTAAAGCAGAGTTAATAATGGTGGATCTGTGAATCCTTATAAAGTTAAAGGATTTTAATTGGTCGAGTAGAGAGTTTAACGATTCTCTTAAAAGATATTTTTTTTGTTCGGTAAAAATCTCTGCATAATAACCAGAGGCTTGTATGTATTTAATGTCGTTTTTTTCAATAAACGAAATTTTACCATTGGCTTTAATAGCTAGCTTGGTATGTTTAATGTCTTGGAAACTGGCATTGGGATTATTAATGTACTTTAATAGATTGTTTATTTTTTTATTTAGTGCATTAGATTTGTTTGAAGAAAATAGTTCGATTACTTTGTTTGTAGATTGAAAAAAACGCTCGTCCTTAAAGGGTTTTAGTAAATAATCAAAAGCAAAAAAATCGAAGGCCTTTAAGGCAAATTCATCAAAAGCAGTTATAAAAATTATTAGAGGCCTGATAGATTCATCTACCTCTTTCAGAATGTCAAACCCAGTCATATCGGTTATCTGGATATCCAAAAAAATAAGATCGGGCTTTTTGTTGTTTATAGCCTTAATGGCTTCTTTACCAGAGCTGCACTCTTCAATAACCTCAATATCTTTAATCTCGTTCAATAGATTAGCGACTCTTTTTCTCGCTAAGAATTCATCATCTATTATTATGGCCTTTATAGGAGCAAACATTAAAAAACTATTAATTAAGTATTCTAAACTAACACAAAAAAACAACTAATTAAGTTGCATTATTTCTCTTTACATCAAAAAAAAGGGTTTTCAAATCAATATAACTTTAGTACAATTCAGAAATAATGGGTTTTAAATCAATATAATATAATTTGGCTTCTAAAAATTTTTTTATTTGATTAAGCGCTTGTTTTTAAGGTGTTTATTGGTGTTTTTTTGCTATTGTGGCTGTACGTAAGTTAAGGTATATTTTAGTTTTAGGGCGTTAAAAATGTGTTAATGCAGTTAACCGGCAAAAAAGCATACTTAAATCATTTAATGTATGCTTTAAATCAAACTTGACATAAAACGCAAATTAAACCGCTTCCTTTACTATTGCAATTGTAAAAGGTGAGGCAGTGTTTAGAGCTTTGCTTTTAAAAAAATTCGGGGTTTCTCTAAACTTTGATTTCATTTCGTAGAGTATAATTTTTTTGAATTAGTCTTTTAAAAAATTTCTTTGCTGCCTTCCTTTTCTACAATCTGCGCAGACTAACTCATAAAATAAGAACAAATGAAAAAAAAGTTTAGTGGATTACTAACGCTATTACTGGCGTTTGTTGTGCAATTATCTTTTGCACAAGAAAAAACAGTGTCTGGAACCATAACAGATAGTTCCGGTCTGCCGCTTCCGGGAGCAACTGTTTTAATTAAAGGAACAACAACAGGTACGTCTTCAGATTTTGATGGCAATTACTCGATTAAGGCAAACCAAGGTGCTACTCTAGTAATTAGCTTTATTGGCTATACTACCAGAGAGGTTGTTGTGGGAACATCAAACACAATTAACGTGCAGCTTAGCGATGACACTACATCGTTAGAGGAAGTGGTAGTTACTGCTTTTGGGATAAAACGTAATGCCAAGGACTTGGGCTATGCGGTAAGTCAGGTTGAATCGGAAGAAATCCTTGAAAATTCAGAACCCGATTTACTACGCTCGCTATCCGGTAAAGTTGCTGGTGTAAATGTAAATTTCTCTAACGGTGTTGCCGGAGCTTCAAACCAAATAAGCATACGCGGGCAAACTACCATAGGTGGAGCCAGCCAACCTTTGTTTATTGTAGATGGCATTGCTTATGATAATTCTCAAGTAACAACTTCAAGCCAAACTACTGGTGGCGGTGCTTACGAGTCTGGTATTTCCAGCTTGGATCCTAACAGCATTGAATCTGTATCGGTGTTAAAAAGTGCGGCGGCAGCGGCCTTATATGGCTCTAGGGCTACAAATGGTGTAATTGTAATTACAACTAAATCGGGGTCGTCAAAAGCCGGAAGTGCTAATAATAAATTAAGTATAAATGTGAGTAGCGGTACTTATTTTGAGGAAATAGCCAACTTACCAGAGTACCAAAATAAATACGGGCAAGGTACACAGTTTAATTTTAATGCAGGCTCCAACGGCTCTTGGGGGCCAGCTTTCGATACCTTGGAAACCATTCCCGTTTGGAATAGCTGGGTAACTGCTTTTCCAGATGTTTACGGGCCTGGGTTAATTGAAACCTTACCCTATGTAGCACAGCCAAACAATGTTAAGAATTTATTTGAAACAGGTGTTGTTTTAGATAATTCGATTACGGCATCTTCAAGAAACGAAAATGGTAGTTTTAGTGTAACGCTGTCTGATTTGCAGCAAAAAGGCTACATCCCATTTAATACCTACGACAGAACTTCTTTTTCTGCGGGCGGAAATTTTAAACTGCCCAATAACATTAGTATTGGCGGTTCTGCAAGTTATTCTGATACGCAGCAAGTGGGCGGGTTTTTTGGCAACAATCAATTTTCGGGGTCTTCAGCTTCTTTTGCAAGAACATTGTGGTTAGGGCGTACTTGGGATTTATCAATTCCCTATACCAATCCATTAACTGGAGGTTCTGTAATTCCAAACACAGGTTGGGACCATCCGTTATGGTCTTGGGAGAACGATCAGGTTATTACAAATTCAAATAGAATTGTTACAAACTTAAGTTTTGGTGTGCCCATTAACGATAATATTTCGGCCTCGTTTAAAGTGGGTTACAACAAGTATAATCTCGAAAGAAAAGAAATAAGGCACCCGCAATCCATAGCTTCAGCTTTAACAGGCGGAACAATTACTTTGGATAATGTAACTATCGAAGATCTAGAATCTACATTTCTATTGAACTTTGATTATACGCTAACAGAAGATTTAGATCTATCGGTTATTACAGGCTTTAATACCTACCAAAATTCTTTTGCCCGAGATGTTAATTTAGGAACTACCTTTATATCACCGGGCATTTACACGTTGGCAAATACGGTAACGGTTTCAAATCAAAACAGTTTGTTTCTCCCTACTAGTGTAGGGTTTTTAAGAAAACGAAATGTAGGTGTATTTGCAGATTTAACATTGTCTTATAAGGACTTTTTGTTTTTAAACGGTACGGGAAGAAACGATTGGTCGTCTTCTTTACCCATAGATAATCGATCTTACTTTTATCCATCAGCAAGTTTGTCGTTAATTGTTACCGAAGCTTTCAAATTAAACAGTAACGTACTAACGTTTGCTAAACTTAGAGGTGGTTGGGCATCGGTTGGTAACGATGCAGGTGCAGAGTTTTTAAGTACTACATTTGCTCTAGGAATCCCCTTTGCATCTGTTCCTGTTATAGGTAATAGAACTGGTTTGGGAGATCAATCTATTACTCCAGAGTTTACAGACGAAATTGAAATTGGTGCAGATTTAGAGTTCTTTAAAAGACGCATTGCCCTAGATTTTACTTGGTACAAAAAAACCACAACCGATTTAATTTCACCGGTTTCTGTTCCTAGATCAAGTGGTTTTACATCCTTTAATACCAATATAGGGGAAATGACCAACACGGGAGTGGAAATTGGCTTAACATTAGTGCCCATTCAAACCGAGAACTTTAAATGGAACATATTTACCACATTTACCAAAAACACCAATGAGGTTACCGAGTTGGTTGAAGGCCTTGAAAGAATAAGATTGGACGGAAACCAGATAGCTTATGCTATTAAAGGGCAGCCATTCGGCGTGTTTTTTGGTACCAAACACCAAAGGGACGATGAGGGTAATTATATTATCGATCAATCTACAGGATGGATATTCCAAGATCCAAAAAGTGATATAATCGGCGATCCAACCCCAGATTTTAAAATGGGCTTTATCAACACGTTTACTTATAAAAATTGGTCGTTACGGGCTCAGTTCGATTGGAGAGAAGGTGGAGACTTTCAGTCTATAAGCATAGGCTCTCTTTTAGGAAGAGGGGTTACCAAAGATACAGAAGATAGAGAGCGTACCCACATTATCCCTGGGTTTTATGGTGATGTAAATGGAAACTATACTCTGGATAGTAACGGAAACCGAATCCCTAATACAACGCAAATCGATACAAACGATTTGTACTTTACAGGAGGAGGCCCCAGCAATACTTGGGGCATAAACTCAACCGATCAAGGTACGGTGTTCGATGGTACGGTGTATCGTTTAAGAGAGTTGAATTTAACCTTCGATGTGCCGTCCAAATGGTTGGAAAAAACGCCTTTTGGTAAAATTTCTTTAAGCGCATTTGGTAATAACCTATGGTATTTTGCGCCAAATGTACCAAGATACACCAATTACGATCCAGAAATAACATCCTTTGGCTCTAGTAGAATCCAGGGTATTGAAAACTCTTCAGCACCAACGTCTAAGCGATATGGATTTAAAATCAACTTAACTTTTTAAATAAAAAAACAATGAAAAACATAAAATTTAAAAGGTATCATATTTTACCAATACTTATCGTCGTTATATCTTTTTTTGGATGCGACAAGTATTTGGATGTAGATACAGATACAGATAACCCAACCGTTGCACCAATGAACCAGTTGTTGCCAAATATAGAAATAACCACGGCTTTAATTGCAGATTGGAATAACTTTAGCGGTGAGGTTCTTGGTACGCAAACCCATCAAGGGGTCTCAAGAAGTAGCCAAGATCAATACGGTACCCAAGCCAATAATATTCCTTTAAATAACGATTGGAACAATGTGTATTTAACACTAACAGATTTAGAGACACTGATTTCTCAAGCAGATACTGATGGCGCCACAGTATATAAAGGTATTGGGCAATTGCTTAAAGCCTATATGATGTCTGTAGCTGTCGATTTGTGGGGCGATGTGCCATATTCTGAAGCGACTTTGCTAATCCAAGGAAATGTAAGTCCAGTTTTTGACGATTCAGAAACTATATACCAAGATATTTTTAATTTAATTGATGATGCCAAAGTGAATCTGAATAATCCAGGAGGCTTGGTTCCTGGGGGAGACGACTTATTTTATGCGGGTTCTACCAGTAAATGGATTAAGTTCGCCAATACATTCAAATTAAAATTATTAAATCAAATACGGTTGTCATCATCACCATTGTTTAGTCAACCTGCTTTAGATGCATTGGTGGCTGAAAACAACTTTTTTACATCAAATGCAGACGATTTTCAATTCACGCATACGGCCACGGTTTCACCACAAGACGAGCGTAACCAACTATTTCAAGCCGCTTATGGTGGTGCTCAGGTAGATCATTATGTAAGCCCATGGTTTTATGAGATTATAATGGGAATGAATCCTAATATCCATACAGGAAACCAAGACCCTAGAATACCCTATTATTGGGCAAATCAATTGCAACCAGGGCAATTTCCCAGAGATCAGTCAGATCCTATTTCTGGCGACCCTAGAGCAGATTATTGGGATTCCTCTACAGGGTTTTTTACCATTCGTTTTGGTAGCGTTGGCCCATGGCGAGATGGTGCCGTAGCCAACGATGCTACATTTCCGGGTATTTTCCCATGTGGCGGAAGATACGATGACGGACAAGGTTTTGCAAGAACCGTTGCAAGTGGTACTGGTGTAGCTCCAAGACGGATATTAACTTACGATGAGTTTTTATATATCCAAGCCGAACTTATGCACGTGGGCTTAATCTCTGGAGATGCTAGTGCAAAATTAACTGAAGCCATAACGGCAAGCTTTGCTAAGGTTGATCAGGTTGTAGCAGGAACGGGCACAACCCAAACCGTGCCGGTACTGTCGGGCTCAACCGCAGTAACAGATTTTATAGCGAATATAGAAACAGAATTTGCAGCAGCAAGCGCAGATAAACAATTGGAAATTATTATGACCCAAAAATGGGTGGCTACTTATGGCGACCAAATGGATCAATATAACGATTACAGAAGAACAGGTTACCCTGTTCTGGCTAATCCTAATGGAACAAATGAATATCAGTTGGATAATGGAGACCCATATCCTTTACTCGATACCGATACCACATTGAATAACCCTTTTAACAGAACATTTTTCTGGCCAGAAAACGAGTTAAACCTTAATCAAAACGCTCCAGAACAAAAAACTATAGCGACTTATAGAGTGTTTTGGGACAAATAAAAAATATAAAAAAATGAGAACTATAAAAAATGTATTATTAATAACTATAATCGCCTTCATTGGTTTTTCCTGTGAAAATAAAGATGGAGGGGATTCAGCACTCGTTTTAGAAGCGGGAGCAGTTCCTAATATGACAAAAGCACCAGGGTCTGATGGCATTATCGATCTTGTAAGGCTTAACAGTGGTGAGGTGTTAACCATAGCTTTTAATGCCGATTTAGCTCAAGGCAAAATGCCTGCATCTGTAGATATTATTGCTGCGTATGTTACGTTATCAGGATCTGCTTATACTTCAACGTTAGCAAGCAATGTAGGCTTGCCTATAGATTATTCTTTAACTACAAATGATATTATTGCTGCCTTTTCAGAAATAAATAGTGCAGACGATATTAAATTAGGTGATATCTTAAGGATTTCTACAAGATTTACCATGCCAGACGGAAGGGTTTTAAGCATATTGAATGATGACGGTACAGATAACACAGGAACAACGCTTAGCAACTCTAAACTGGTTTCTATTGTTATTAACTATCCTGTATCTTGCCCTTCGAATATTGGGGGAACTTATTTAGTTTCTAGTACAGGAACAGGATGTTGCGGTGTGGCACCAATTACAAATTATGAATATACTGTAACGGTAACTGATAATGGTGGCGGATCTTATGCTTTGTCTGATTATTCTGGAGGTGCTTACGATGGTTTGTTCTGTGGCCCTTTTGGAATATGCGGAGATGCCTCAATTGGCAATATTACAGATGTTTGTGGCACGCTTAACGGTTCTGCTCCAGATTGCTGTGGCGATAACATTGCGTTTTCGGGTACTGTAAACGATGATGGTACTTGGAGTGTTGAGGTTTCCAGCGGTTTTATTAACGCAACTAGCGTTTGGACAAAGCAATAAAAAAACAACTAACATTAAAATTAAATCGCCTAGTGAATATATCCTAGGCGATTTGTTTATAATAAATTTGTTGGGCTATTTTTTCTTCTTCCTAAAACTAGAAATTACCAAAATAATCATGCCGGTAGTAACCGATAAATCAGCCAAATTAAAAATACCGGTTCTAAACACACCACCAAAATCGATATGCCAAAAATCGGTAACCGATCCATAAACAAAACGGTCGTAAACATTGCCAATACCGCCGCCAATAATACTGGAAAAGGCAAAAAGAGACCACTTATCTAGAGTTTTATCTTTAAAAACATAACGCAGCACCAAGGCCAAAACAACAATGGGTAGAATTAGTAGCAGCAATATTCTAAGCGTTTCGCTTAAATCGCTGCCCAGACCTAAAAAAGCACCACTGTTTTCTACATTGTGTAACGTAAAATAATCACCAATAATTTCAGATTGGCTTCCTGCTACAACATGAGCTCTAACCCAAATTTTTGAAATTTGATCTATTGCAATTGTAACAATAATAACCAATAAAATAAAAATAGAGCGTTTCGATAATTTCATTTAGCTATTACTTTCAAAAGTTGCAGAAGCCGTTTCAGATGCTCTGTTAATTTTCTTTACCAATCCTTGTAATACTTTACCTGGGCCAACTTCGGTAAATAAAGTAGCGCCATCGGCAATCATTTGTTGTACAGATTGGGTCCAGCGCACTGGCGCTGTTAATTGCGATATTAAGTTTGCTTTTATTTCGGCTTCATTAATAACCGCATTTGCCGTTACATTTTGGTAAATGGGGCAGTTGGGTTTGCTAAATGTTGTGTTTTCAATAGCCGCAGCCAATTCTTCGCGGGCAGGCTCCATTAAAGGCGAATGGAATGCACCACCAACGGGCAGCACCAATGCACGTCGTGCCCCTTCTTCTTTTAAAGATTCGCAGGCTTTATTAATAGCTTCAATTTCGCCCGAAATAACCAATTGCCCAGGGCAGTTGTAGTTTGCTGCCACTACAACACCTTCGGTTGTAGCACATATTTTTTCAACTATATCATCATCTAAACCTAATACAGCGGCCATGGTGCTGGGTTTAATTTCGCAGGCTTTTTGCATCGCCAAAGCACGCTTCGATACCAACTTTAAACCATCTTCAAAATTTAAAGTTCCGTTGGCAACCAAAGCAGAAAACTCGCCCAAAGAGTGTCCCGCAACCATATCGGGTTTAAAACTGTCGCCCAAAGTTTTGGCTAAAATTACCGAGTGTAAAAATATGGCGGGCTGGGTTACTTGGGTTTCCTTAAGGGCTTCGGCAGTGCCTTCAAACATGGTGTCTGTAATGCTAAAGCCTAAAATATCATTAGCTTGTTCAAATAATTCTTGTGCCAATGCAGATCTTTCATAAAGGTCTAAACCCATTCCTGAGAACTGCGCGCCTTGGCCTGGAAATATATATGCGTTCATAGTGTTTTAAATTTTAATGCTGCAAAAATAGGAATAAATCTTTTAAACAAGATAGCTTACTTTGCTTTTAGAAAAACAGATAAAATAATTATTTGGGCGTTACCCCGAAAAGGGGTCGGGCTTTCACTACTCGCTTCCTCCTGCGTCGGCGAGCTCAAACATGTCGTTCAATCCCTAACGCAGAGCCCAAGTTACAATCCTACAATCCTACAATTGCTGCTTCGGTACAACGTTCGCCATCCATAGCAGCCGAAACAATGCCACCAGCATAACCGCCGCCTTCGCCGCAGGGAAACAAACCTTCAATCTCTATGTGCTCTAAATTGTCTTTTCGTGGGATGTTAACGGGCGATGAGGTTCTAGATTCCACACCAACAACATTGGCATCTTCGGTATAATAGCCATCCATTTTTTGTCCGAATGCTTCAAAACCTTTTCTCAATCTGCTCCCAATTAATTTTGGTAAAAGTGAATGTAAAGGTGCCGAGTTTAGCCCAGGTTGATACGATGTGGTATTCAAAGTGTTCGACAAGCGACCTTCAACAAAATCGGTTAAGCGTTGCGCCGGAGCAACCTGACTTCTTCCGCCTGCGGTAAATGCTAATCGCTCTAAATTCTTTTGATATTCCAAGCCTTTTAAAACCCCAAATTGCTCGTATTTCCGTAAATCTTGTTCGGCATTAATTTCAACAACAATACCCGAATTGGCATACAGGTTATTTCGTCTTGAAGGCGACATCCCATTAACAACAACCTCGCCGTTAGCGGTGGCCGCAGGCACTATAAATCCGCCCGGGCACATACAAAACGAATACACACCACGGGCGTTTACTTGCTGCACCAAAGCGTAAGAAGCCGCCGGAAGTAAAGGGTTGCGTTCGCCAGAGCAATGGTATTGAATACGATCAATAATATGTTGCGGATGCTCCACCCGAACACCCATAGCGAACGATTTTGCTTTTAAGGCAATTTGCTTTTTATAAAGTAAATAATAAATATCGCGAGCCGAATGTCCGGTTGCCAAAATAACGCGGTTAGCAACCATTTCGTTACCGTTTTGCAATTGTATGGCTTGTATTTTGTTGTTTATTATAGTAAAATCTACCACGCGTGTTTCAAAATGGATTTCGCCACCATAGTTTAAAATGGTTTCGCGAATATTCTGTACCACTTTGGGTAATTTGTTGGTGCCAATATGCGGATGCGCATCGACTAAAATCTGATTGGTTGCCCCGTGAAACACGAGGTTTTCAAAAATACGACGCACATCGCCACGTTTTAAGCTTCGGGTGTATAATTTACCATCGCTATACGTGCCGGCGCCACCTTCGCCAAAGCAATAATTGGAGTTTGGGTTTACAAAATGATCTTGATTTATTGCTTTTAAATCCCTGCGGCGGTCTTGCACATTTTTACCGCGCTCTAAAACAATGGGTTTAAAACCCAGTTCTATACAGCGCAAAGCGGCATACATGCCCGCTGGACCAAACCCAATAATATGGATGGGTTTCGCTTTTGATACGTCTTTATAATTAAAGATGTATTCTGGGTTTTTTGGTACAGGCTCTTTAATATAAACCGCAACTTTATAATTAAAAACAATTTTTGGTTTACGGGCATCAATAGATTTTCTAAGAATTTTTACACCCGTAATATCGCTTTTATCGATATCGAGTTTTAGGGCAGATTTTAAAACTAAAATATTGGGTTGTGCTTCTTCTTTAAGTGTAATACGAAGTTGGATTTCTTTTACCATGTTGCGAAATTACGGAAAATAGAAAAAGGTAATGGGAATAAATTATTGAAGATTTGTTTGCCAGTTTTATTTATTGCTCGTTGAGGTTTCGAAGTACTAAACTTTCAATTTAGCACTTATTTTATTATGTGTTAAAATCTTGAATTTCAGCACAAAATAACCATTAGCTATAAACTTCTTTGTTTGCAACTGTATTTTCTTTAAGCTCTTTAAAATCGTATGCAGGTTTTTCAATAAAAAGGTCTCCTTCAATTTTTTCAAGTTTTTCTTTAGTCGCTTTAATTGCGTGATCTGATTGGTCAATCCCTATCCATTTTCTACTATTATAATGGGCTGACTTTAATGTTGTTCCTGAACCACAGAAACAATCTAAAACAATACTGTTTTTATTTGAAGAAGTACGAATTATTAAGTCTAAAATGTTAGGGTTTTTTTCTGTTGGATAAGTTGGATATTGTGGGTCTTTGTATTCCCAAATGTCTTGCACTCTTTTACCTTCTCTTTCGTCTGCAAAAATTATTTTTCTTGGGTTACCATTTGAAGACCATTCTATCAATCCATCTTTATCCCATTGTTCCAAAGTTTCTACATTAGTTCTCCAATGCCTACCTTTTGGTGGTGAAATTCCTTTAAATGGTTGGTTCGATTTCCCATTTTCTGTTTCGCCTGGTGCGTGAATTGGAACAGTTGTATATCTTCTTCCTTGCTTGTCTTTTTTTGAAAACAATTTTTCAAGGTCTTTTTCTGTGTACTTTTCTCTTGGTTCGTTCCAAATAGGATTGTTTGTTTTAGTGTAAAATAGAATTAAATCTTTTACGTTGCCATAACCTAGCCTATTAAAATTTTTAGGATTGCATTTTACTCTAGTTATATCGTTTCTAAAATTTTCAAAACCAAAAACTTCATCCATTAGAACTTTTACATAATGCCCGATTTTATAGTCAATATGAAGATATATTGAGCCTTCTTCAGACATTAATTCTTTCAGTAAAATCAATCTTTGTTTTATGAAGTTTAAGAAATCATTACCAAGTAATTTATCCGAGTAAGCAATATCTCCATTTCTTGAGTTACTAATTGTCGAAGCACGACCATCTGTAATTGTAAAATTACCACCTGTTGCAAATGGTGGGTCTATGTAAACTAAATCAATTTTACCTTTTAAATCTTTTTCGTTAAGAAGGTAATTAAGTCCTATAATATTATCTGATTTTAAAAGTAAATTGTTCATAGTGTTTATAGTTGATAAAGAAATTCTCTTAAAACAAGAGCACTCATAATATTGTAATCTTTGTAAGTTTCTGTTATTGATTTATGCATTTTGTTTCGTCCTTCTATAAATAAAACTCCATCTAATATTGCGATCTTAACAGCTTTAACGCCCTTGGCTTCAACTGTACTAATAGCATCATTGAATTGTGCGTTTTGATGTCCACCAAAATCGGTTAAAAATTTAGCTTCTCCAATTACATATTGCTTGTTGAAACGACCAACAAAATCTAAACCTTTATTATGGTTATATCCTAAATTTTCTTTAGCAAAATTCATCATTGCATTGTCGCTTGCATCCAGAATAGCATCTTTGTCATTTCTTAAAAAAACATCTAAAGAAACAGGTTCAACGCCAAGCGATTTTCTTTTTAACCAATCACGAAACATTGGACCTATCTGTCTGTTAGTTTCTTTTGGTTCGCTACATCTTTCAAATATTTTTTCAAGTCCCATTTCATAAAGACGACCGCAAACTCTGTTTATTGTTCTTGGGTTTCTGTCTATTGCAGAACCATCTCTTTTCAAATATGCTATGTAACTATCCTTAATTGGAAACAAATCAAACTTTAATAATTGCCTTATTAATAAGTCATTATCTTTCTTTTTGAAAGATTTTTCAACTTCAGCCCAAACATCTTCATTAATATCTCTAATTCCTTCAGGAATTGTGGGGTAAACTTGAAATAAGTCATCTAAGTATGACCTTTGATTTGCATAATCTATACTTAATTTAGTCCATTTGTTCATTTTCCAAATTTAGTCATTTTTATATTGTTGCCAATTGGCTCGCGGATATACGTCGCTTTAATACTGAAAACAAGTTTGGCACAGGTAACTTGCATCCGACGCTAAGTGAGGTTATCGTTTTTTTTCTGTTTAAGTCAAGTTTAGTTACTTTCTCTCATAAGTCAAAAACGAAAACTCATGCTCGTGGTTTTCATCTTTTGAATGAAAGGTGTTTGCGGTTTCTTTCCAAACAGAGGTGTCTATTTTCGGGAAAAACGTATCGGCTTCAAAACTTTCGTGTACACGCGTTAACTCAATTTTATCGGCTAAAGTCATGGCTTGTTTGTAGATTTCGCCACCGCCAATTATAAAGGGTTGCGCATCGTTTTTTGCAGCGTCTATGGCATCTTCTAAAGAGTTTACCAAAATAACACCGCTGGGAACTTTGTAGTCTTTTTGTCTTGAAATAACTACGTGCGTTCTGTTGGGCAAGGGTTTCGGGAAACTTTCAAAGGTTTTGCGCCCCATTATAATATGGTGGCCGTTGGTTAAGCTTTTAAAGCGTTTTAAATCGTCGCTTAAATGCCAAATAAGTTTGTTGCCTTTTCCAATGGCATCATTTTCCGCGGCAGCGACAATTATTGTCAATTCTATTTTAGGTTTTGGGTTTTGGGTTTTGGGTAATGTTTTATTATAAACTTCGCTTTGCGCTATTAAGGTTTCTTCTTTTACAAAGCCCGCTTTAAGTTTATCAATACGCTCTTGCTGTTTTGCAACCAGTTTGTCTAATTGGTTTTTCTCCCAAGCTTTTCCCATAAATTTATGGGTTACATATACATTAAAGACATGGTACAATAAAAAGAAAAGCCAAAGCAAAATAGCAAATACAAACCATTCTTTGCCAAAAAAGGTTACGTCTTTGCCTATGCCCAAAATGGTATTGGCAACAATTAAAAATAGTGCTCCAATTAAAAATACAACAAAGTGAACGTATAAGCGCTTTTTTTGTTTAATGCGTTTTTGGGCGTTTTCAATTAGCTCTAATTGGTTTGCGTCTATTAAGGGTTTTTGTTTTTTCTTTCCGAACATATATAATAAAATAACAGAGCTGTAAAGTTAAAACTTTTAGTAATACCAAACGATTTTTGGAGCTTATTTGGAGAATTTGCCTTAAATGTTGCTTAAGTATTGGTTACTAAAACGTTTTCGTTTTAAGACCGATTAAAAATAATAAAAGGATAACAGGATTTTTTTTGATGTTTTGCTAATTAATTCGTTAAAATAAGCGGTTTCGTTAAATTATTGTTAAGACGTATTGTTAAAACGATAAATCTTTGACTTAAAGTGTTTTAAATAATTGTAAATATGTGATTGTTTTATAAATTTGCCGGTTGAAAATAAAACTAAATTAAACAAGATAGAATCATGGCTATTACAAAACAGTATTTAAAAAGCAAACCTATTTGTAAAGTTACTTTTACGGTACCTGCAGAAGATGCAAAAAAAGTAGCGGTAATTGGGAGTTTTAACCAATGGGACGAGAATGCAACAATACTTAAAAAACTGAAAAATGGAACTTTTAAAGGAACATTAAACTTAGAGAAAGACAATTCTTACGAGTTTAGGTACCTTATTGATGGTGCTTACGTAAACGATGAGCAAGCAGATGCTTATGCAAAAAACGAATTTGCATCAGAAAACGGTGTGTTAACGGTATAGTTAAACCCATAAAGAAATCAGACAAAAAAGCGCTTTTAAAATTTTTGAAAGCGCTTTTTTTTGTTTTAAAAAAAGATTGAATACGGTTTTATACCGCAACAACCCCTTTTATATGCGGATGCGGATTATAATCAACAAGTGTAAAGTCTTCAAAATCAAAATCAAAAATATCTTTAATTTCAGGATTTAAAATCATTTTTGGTAGCGGTCTTAAATCACGGGATAATTGTAATTCTAATTGCTCAAGATGGTTGCTGTAAATATGCGCATCGCCAAAGGTGTGAATAAATTCTCCAGCTTGGTAACCACAAACTTGAGCCATCATCATGGTAAGCAACGCATAACTTGCAATGTTGAAAGGAACTCCTAAAAAGATGTCGGCACTGCGTTGATAGAGTTGGCACGATAATTTACCATCGGCAACATAAAATTGAAAGAAAGCATGACAGGGCGGAAGCGCCGCTTTGCCATTGGCCACATTTTCACTAAAGCTTTTTGAGGTATCTGGTAAAACCGAAGGGTTCCAAGCAGAAACCAACAAGCGCCTGCTGTTCGGGTTGGTTTTTAGGGTGTTAATAATGTCTTTAATCTGGTCTATTTCGTCGTTATTCCAGTTGCGCCATTGGTGGCCATAAACAGGACCTAAATCGCCATTCTCGTCTGCCCAACTGTTCCAGATTTTCACACCATTTTCGGTTAAATAGTTAATATTGGTATCGCCTTTTAAAAACCAAAGCAACTCATAAATAATCGATTTTAAGTGCAGTTTTTTTGTGGTAACCATGGGGAAACCTTCACTTAAATCGAACCGCATTTGGTAACCAAAAACACTTTTTGTGCCTATGCCTGTTCTGTCTTCTTTTTTGTTGCCGTTTTCTAAAACGTGTTTTACTAAATCGTGGTATTGTTTCATGTTTTCTTTCCGCGAAAGCGAAAATGTTTTTTAATTAAACTTGGTTTTATAATTGAAATCGAATCTTAGTCAATAGCTGTTTTAACTGGCTTTGTAAGGTGTTTTTCAATAAAACCGGCCTTATTTCAAGCCATGCCAGCACAACAAAATGCCAGTGCTAAAAATATATAAAATCATTAAACTTAGGGGGTTGTTTCTCCAATAAAATATCACAAAGTTATTAACGGATTTATTTTGGGCTTCGATTTCCCTTTGGGAAAGTAAAGGGGCTTTTTACCCAATAATCATTCCGGCAATGGTAGCCGATATTAAAGAGGCGATGGTACCGCCAATTAAGGCTTTCATGCCAAATTTAGATAAGGTTTTGCGTTGCCCGGGCGCTAGCGAGCCAATACCACCAATTTGAATGCCAATAGATGCAAAATTGGCAAACCCGCAAAGCATATAAGTGGCCATAATTATAGATTTTTGGTAACTTAAATGTGTTGTATTTGCTACGTTTTTTAAATCGGATAATTGGATGTAGCCTATAAATTCGCTGGCGGCAAGTTTAATGCCTAAAAGCTGCCCCATTAAGGCCATGTCTTCTTTTGCAACGCCTATAAGCCACATAAGCGGGGCAAAAACGTAACCCAAAATAAGTTCGAGCGATAGGCTTTGGTAAGCGGTGTTGTTTGCAATCCATCCATTTAAAGTGGTTACATCGCCAACCCATCCTAAAATACCGTTAAACATGGCAATAAAAGCGACAAACACTAAAAGCATAGCCCCTACATTTACGGCCAGTTTTAAACCTTCGGTGGTGCCGTTGGCAATGGCATCTAAAAAGTTAGAACCTATTTTTTCTTGCGAAACCTTAACATTGGTATTAACGTTTTCGGTTTGTGGATATAGTATTTTAGAAATTACAATGGCACCAGGTGCAGCCATTACCGATGCCGCCAACAAGTGTTTTGCATAAAATAGCCGTAAGGCAGGATCGTCGCCACCAAGAAACCCAATATAGGCTGCCAATACCGCTCCGGCAACGGTGGCCATTCCGCCAATCATTACCAAAAGCATTTCAGACTTATTCATTTTTTCTAAATAGGCCTTTATTAAAAGTGGGGCTTCGGTTTGCCCTAAAAAAATGTTTCCGGCTACACTTAAGCTTTCTGCTCCAGAAATCTTTAATAATTTAGAAAGCAACCAACCGAACGCTTTTACTACTTTTTGAATGATGCCCAAGTAGAATAAAACTGATGTTAAAGCAGAAAAGAAGATAATAGTTGGAAGCACTTGAAAGGCGAAAATAAAACCGAAAGTGTCCATATCTACAACCAAACCCTCAAATAAAAACTTACTGCCAGCTCTTGTGAATTCCAATACTTCAACAAATAAGCCACCAATAAATTCAAAAATATTTTTAATAAATTCCACTTTTAATACTCCAATAGCAATTAATAGTTGAAATGTTAAACCAATACCTACAATTTTCCAATTTATTGCTTTTCTGTTACTACTAAAAAGGAAGGCAATAAAAATTAAGGTAACCATACCTAAAACACCGCGCCACAAACTATTTAATGAAAAGCCTTGGTTTGGTATTATGGTGCTTTCAGTTGTTTTTGAAGAGGCTGTCTCTGAGGTGTTTGCGGCTTCTTTTTTAGGTAAATTTATGTTTGTTGAATCTATTAGTATAGTTTCAGTTTGCGAAACAATTTCGATAGCCTCAGTAGGTTTTTGTTTGTTTGTTTCTTGTGCTATTAATATTGAAGTAGAAAACAAGAAAATAGCAACTAAAGACAAAAAAACCTGTTTCATTGTTTTTAAAAAATTAGCGTTTTGAAATTTCGTCGCGAATATGGGCAGCGGCTTCGTAATCTTCGTTTGAAACGGCCTCGTCCAATAATTGATGAAGCTCTTTTAGTGTTTTGGTTTTGTAATGGTCTCGAGGAGCTTTGGGCTCTAGCTCATTGGCTAAGATATCGTCAACCAAAATACTGTCTTGTAGCTCTTGCTCGTCTTCTTTTTTGGGGTTCACTTTTAGGTAAATACCGGCTTTGTCAAGAATGTTTTTATAGGTAAAGATAGGAGCATCGAACCTAAGGGCCAAAGCTATGGCATCGCTGGTTCGGGCATCTATTATTTCTTCAATTTTATCGCGCTCGCAGATTAAACTGGAGTAAAAAACACCATCTACCAATTTATGGATAATAACTTGTTTTACAACAATATCGAACCTGTCGGCGAAATTTTTGAATAAATCGTGAGTTAAAGGCCGAGGCGGGCGAATTTCTTTTTCTAAAGCTATGGCTATAGATTGTGCTTCAAAAGCGCCAATTACAATGGGGAGTTTGCGATCGCCTTCTACTTCGTTTAAAATAAGGGCATAAGCGCCATTTTGGGTTTGGCTGTACGAAATGCCTTTTATGTTTAATCTTACTAAACTCATAGTTTACTCGATAATCGAGACTTAAATATTTAGAGGGTTATCTCCTAATAAAAACATGTTTATTAAAAAATACCAAGTGTATATTGCCAAGGTAGTTAATTAAGCACAAAGAACTGTTTAAATTAGGACTTTACCAACTGCCAAAGCAGATTTAAGATAAAATGCTAAATTAAACAGTCTTTTTGCTATTACAATTTATAAAAAAATATTTATTGTTGCGCTTTAAAAGCTTTTAATTTTTCTATGAGTTGCGGAACCACCTCAAAAGCATCGCCCACAACGCCGTAATCTGCGGCTTTAAAGAACGGTGCTTCGGCATCGGTATTAATAACCACTTTTACTTTTGAAGCATTAATACCCGCTAAATGTTGGATAGCTCCAGATATACCAATGGCAATATAAAGGTTTGCTGCTACTGGTTTTCCGGTTTGCCCAACGTGTTCGCCATGGGGCCTCCATCCTAAATCAGATACTGGTTTAGAGCATGCAGTTGCAGCGCCTAAAACCTCGGCCAGTTCTTCAACCATGCCCCAGTTTTCAGGACCTTTTAAACCACGACCGGCAGAAACCACTATTTCGGCATCGGCAATGGTTACTTTATCGGTAGCTTTGTCAACAGATTTCACGGTTACACCAGATTTTGAAATTGAGGGCGAAAACGCTTCCGCGGAAGCGCTACCATTAGATTCTACTAATCCGAAAGAATTATTAGAAACCGCCAATATCTTAACATCGGTATCAATGGTTGTAATGCTAAAAGCTTTGTTTGTAAAGGCGTTACGTTTAACGGTAAGAGGCGACGTGCTTGATGGTGCTTCAACAACATTTGAAGCAAAACCTGCGTTTAAGCCAATGGCTAAAAGAGGAGCTAGATATTTGCTGTCTGCACTCGAGCTTAAAATTACCACTTTGGCATTTTCGTTTTCTGCGGCTTGTTTTAAAACATCGGCATAGGTTTTTGCGCTAAAAGCATCGAGTTGCGGGTTGCTTACGTTTAAAACTTTATCTACTCCGTAATTCCCTAAAGCAGCAGTATCGTTTGCGTTTATAGCTAACGCAGTTACTGTGGTTCCTAATTGGTTTGCTACAGACTTGGCGTAAGAGGCTACCTCGAGAGCTGTTTTTTTAAATGTTCCTTGTTCTGATTCTGTATATACTAAAACTGACATAATATGCAATCTTTTTATTTGTCATTCCCGTGAAGACGGGAATCTTAATTAATATTTTCGTAAACTTTAAAAGATCCTGAAATAAATTCAGGATGATTTAGCAGGCTAAATCACCTTAGCTTCGTTGTGAAGCAAGTTTACTAATTCGTCTAAATTATCGGGCGATACCAATGTTACCGCACCTTTTGGCGCAGGTTTTTCAAAATTAACCGCAGTGGTGCCTGCTGTTGCTTCAACAGGTTCAACAATGGTTAATGGTTTTTTTCGAGCCATCATTATACCCCGCATGTTAGGGATGCGCAGATCGCTTTCTTCAACCAATCCTTTTTGTCCACCAATAACCAATGGTAAGGTTGTTGATACGGTCTCCTTTCCGCCATCAATTTCACGAATCGCCGTAGCGTTTGCCCCGTCAACTTCAAGGCTAATACAATTGTTTACAAAATTGGCATGGGTTAAACCAGCTAACATGCCCGGAACCATACCACCGTTATAATCAATAGATTCGCGACCGGCAATAACCAAATCGTAGCCGCCATCTTGCACTACTTTTGCTAATTGTTTGGCTACCTGTAAACCATCCAATGCAGCTGTGTTAACTCGAATGGCACTGTCTGCACCAATAGCTAGCGCTTTACGTAAAGTTGGCTCGGTTTCTGCACCGCCAACATTAACAACATCTACACTTGCGCCCTGTTTTTCTTTAAACCACATGGCACGGGTTAAACCAAACTCATCGTTTGGGTTGATAACATATTGAACGCCATTGGTGTCGAATTTTGAGTTGTTATCTGTAAAATTAATTTTCGATGTGGTGTCTGGAACGTGACTTATACACACTAAAATTTTCATTATAAATCGTTTATGTATTAATACTTAGTTATTTAAAAGAGCACGATTTTAACCTACCAAAAGCAGTAAAAAACCGCAAGCTTTTCATGGCAACGAAGTTAATTATTTTATTTTGAATATTTACTATGCGCGCATAATAAATTTTTAGATAATTCTTTTAAACAAGGTATTCTATTTATTGTTATTTTTGCAATTCGATCTTAAAAACAGCATTAATGAAAACAATTCAATTTAGAGAAGCCATTTGCGAAGCCATGAGCGAAGAAATGCGAAGGGACGAAAGCGTTTATTTAATGGGTGAGGAAGTTGCAGAATACAACGGTGCTTACAAAGCCTCAAAAGGGATGCTTGACGAGTTTGGCCCAAAACGGGTTATCGATACGCCAATTGCAGAGCTTGGTTTTGCAGGAATAGCCATTGGCTCTACCATGACCGGGAACAGGCCTATTGTAGAATACATGACCTTTAATTTCTCTTTAGTTGGAATTGATCAAATTATAAACAATGCCGCTAAAATTAGGCAAATGTCCGGGGGGCAGTTTAAGTGCCCTATCGTGTTTCGTGGACCAACAGCTTCTGCGGGCCAATTAGGGGCAACGCACTCGCAGGCTTTCGAGAATTGGTTTGCCAATACACCGGGTTTAAAAGTGGTTGTACCATCAAACCCATACGATGCCAAAGGCTTGTTAAAAGCTGCCATTCGCGATGACGACCCAGTTATTTTTATGGAAAGCGAGCAAATGTACGGCGATAAGGGCGAAGTGCCTGAAGGCGAATATGTATTGCCAATTGGTGTTGCCGATATTAAAAGAGAAGGTACAGATGTTACCATAGTGTCTTTCGGGAAAATTATAAAAGAAGCTTACAAGGCTGCCGATGAACTAGAAAAAGAAGGCATTTCTTGCGAGATAATCGATTTGCGAACCGTACGCCCCATGGACAGAAAAGCAATTGTGGAATCGGTTAAAAAAACAAATAGATTAGTGGTTTTAGAAGAAGCGTGGCCCTTTGGAAATGTAGCAACCGAAATCACTTATTTGGTACAGTCTGAAGCCTTTGATTATTTAGATGCGCCCATTGTAAAAATTAACACAGCAGATACGCCAGCACCCTACTCACCGGTTTTACTAAAAGAGTGGTTGCCAGATTACACAGAGGTAATAAAAGCCGTTAAAAAAGTATTATACAAATAAATTGATATTATTTACGTTATATAAACTTCATTAGCACGATTGTTGATGGAGTTTTTTTATACTATGAACATAAGACTACTATTCGTATTTTTTTTATTCGGATTTATCTCAGCATCAGCCCAAACCAAAGTTAGCGGTTATGTGTTTGATGAACATAACGAAGCCGTTTCGTTCGCAAACGTTATATTCAAAGGGTCTTCTGATGGTACCATTACCGATGAAAACGGGAAATTCTATTTAGAATCTGCCGAAACTTGGAACACTCTAACCATCTCCTTTATAGGTTACCAAACCCTGGAGATTCAATTAGAAAAAAAAGTAAACTACAATTTAAAATTCATTTTAAAAGAAGAAACAGCACAATTAGATGCTGTGGTTATCGTCTCTGGAAAGCAATCAAAAAAGAATAATCCCGCTATCGATTTGCTACGTAAAATTTGGGAACACAAACGTAAAAACGGATTAAACCTTTACAAGCAATACGAATACGATAAATACGAAAAAGTAGAATTCGATATAAACACCATCGATAGCGCGCTTATAAAAAGCAAACTCTTTAGAGGTATGGAGTTTGTGTTTAACGAAGTAGATACCTCACGCGTTACCGGTAAAACCTACTTGCCCATGTTTATTAACGAAGCCGTATCAAAGGTTTATGGCGACAACATTATAAACAAAGAAAAAGAAGTTTTAAAAGGCAACAAAAACTCGGGCTTTAGCGATAATCAAGTTATTATCGATTTTGTTGGCGATTTGTATTCCGATTATAATATATACGATAATTACCTTAAATTCTTCGATAAAAGCTTTGTAAGTCCGCTTTCAAAAACCGGCATAAACACTTATAATTATGTCCTTTCAGACAGTGCATATATCGATAACAAATGGTGCTACAACATTATTTATTATCCGCGCCGTAAAAACGAACTCACTTTTAAAGGCGATTTTTGGGTGGCAGATTCTACCTATGCCATTAAGGAAATTAATTTACAAGCCTCAAAAAGTGCCAATATAAATTGGGTAAAAGATATTTATATCGAACAAGAATTCGACGTGCTTAACGATTCCATTTTCCTTGTAAAACGAGATTATATGATGTCTGATTTTGCATTAAGTAAAAAAGAAAAATCGCGAGGCATTTATGGTAAGCGCACCACACTTTTCGATAATTACAAATTTGATAAACCCTTAGATAAAAAATTCTACGACAGGCAAGTTTACAATTACGATAAAGATATTTACGATAGGGACGATGCCTTTTGGGCAGCAAACCGTTTAGAAGACCTAAACAAAGACGAACAAGGCGTTTACAAAATGCTGGATACCCTAAAAACCGTAAAAAAGTTTAAACGGCTCTATAATTTAGGAAGCATATTAGCATCGGGTTATATCGAGTTTAACACGTTGCCGTTAGATTACGGCCCTATTTTTTCAACTTTCGGGTTTAACGAAGTTGAAGGCCTGCGATTGCGCACTGGCGGCCGCACCTATTTTGGCAGAAACGATTTGTGGCGTTTAGAAGGTTTTTTGGCTTACGGATTTAGAGACGATAAATTCAAATATGGTATTTCGGGCAAATGGCTGCTGGACAAAAAAAGCCGATTGATTATTTCTGGCGGAAACCGGCGCGATGTAGAACAAATAGGGGCAAGCCTAACCACAAGCACCGATGTTTTGGGGCGCAGTTTAGCCTCATCATCGGTTGTGGGAACCGGGGCAAACGACAAATTAACGAACATCAACTTAACCAGTTTAGCAGTGCAACTTGAGCCTTGGCGCAACCTTGTTTTTAGGCTCGGTGCCAACTACCGCACTTTAGAGTCGGCATCGGCAACCTTTAGTTTAGATTATGTCGATGCCCAATCGCCAACAGGTTTTTCATCTGAAATAAAACAATTTGAAACCGCATTTTCTCTATCTTATTTTCCTAAGCGAAAAATGACAGGCTTTGGCGTAGAGCGACGAACCGCAAACGACGATTTTGCTCGTATTTTTGCGCAAATAAGCCGTGGCGATAAAACAGTATTCAATAGCGATTTTAGCTATACCAAACTACAACTATCGTACATACAGCCCTGGCAACTTGGTGGTTTTGGCAGGTTGTACACAACCCTAGAAGCGGGCAAAACCTTTGGCGAAGTGCCATTGGGTTTGTTAAGCGTTATTCCCGGAAATCAATCGTATTTTTCAATTTACAACACCTTTTCACAGTTAGATTATTACGAGTTTGTAAGCGATAGTTACGCATCGTTTCATTTAGAACACAATTTTAACGGACGATTCTTTTCAAGAATTCCGTTTTTACGACAACTTAATCTTCGTGAGATTGTAAGTGTTCGTGGTGTTTGGGGCGAAATTTCGCAAGAAAACATTAACTTAAGCACAACCAATAACCCCAATAGTATTCCGTTGGTGGCACCAAACAATAAACCGTATTACGAGTATGGTTTGGGCATTGGCAATATTTTTAAAGTCTTTAGAATCGACTTTAATTTTAGAGGTAATTATAAAGATAGTGTTATCTACCCCAATGCACGTAAATTTGGTGTAACAGGAACCTTTGGGTTTTATTTTTAGGGGCTGGTTTTGTAAATTTTGATTAGCTTAATAATAAGTTGTCTTTATTCCGTTTACCAAAGCTTTACTTATTTAGAATCTGTGGTAGCAATACTTTTAATTTTTTAATTAAACAAGTTTTAAGAGCACAAGCACCTGGTTTTAAGTTAAACATTAATTTAGTACAAGAAATTGATTTTTTCATTATTTAAATACAAACAGCGGTATCTAGGTTTATATGCTATGTAGTTTGTCTCAGCTTTAGGTTTTTGCAGTAAAAAACAAGTGTTTTTTGTTGTTAAATGTTAAAGCGTTCAGTACATTTGCAGCCCTAAAAGGAAAAAATATGACTAAGAATAAAGGATTAACCTTTGATGTGTTAATTGAGATACCAAAAGGCAGTAGGAATAAATACGAATACGATTTTACACTGAACAAAATCCGATTCGACCGTACCTTGTTTTCATCCATGATGTACCCGGGCGATTATGGGTTTATTCCAGAAACCTTAGCCTTGGACCAAGATCCGTTAGATGTTTTGGTGTTGGGCACAGAGCCAACCTATCCAATGGTGGTAATGGAAGTGCGACCCATAGGGGTATTCCACATGACTGATGAAAAAGGACCTGATGAAAAAATTATTTGTGTCCCGGTTTCAGATCCCATTTGGTGTAAGAACAAAGACCTGACCGATTTAAATCCGCATATAATTAAAGAAATCGAACACTTTTTTCAGGTTTATAAAGACTTAGAAGAAAAGAAAGTAGATGTTGGTGGTTGGGGCGATGCCGAAAAAGCCATAGACATTTACCACAAGTGCGTACAACGATATGAAGAAAGCGAGCACAAGAAAAAAAGAACCTTTACAATTTAACTAAAATGATTAAATATAGGTTAATATAAAAATAGACCATCTTATGTATAAGGTGGTTTTTTTTATCCCTTATATTTTCCTATTTTTAGTCCCGTTAAAAAAAAATAATTAACTAAAACTAACTAACTAATATGGAATTAATAGTAAAATTTTTACCACTTTTTGGTGTACTGGCACTTTTATTTGTCTTTATAAAAAGCGCATGGGTATCTAAGCAAGATCAAGGCACGGAAAAAATGAAAAGGATAGCTAAGAACATTGCAGATGGCGCCATGTCTTTCCTTAAAGCCGAATACAAAATACTTGCAATCTTTGTAGTAGCCGTTGCAGTCCTATTATATTTTAAAGGAATTAATGAAGTAGGGTCCAACGGTATGGTAGCTGTATCGTTTATTGTTGGAGCTATCTGTTCTGCCTTGGCCGGTTTTATAGGAATGAAGGTGGCCACCAAAGCTAACGTAAGAACCACAAGTGCTGCAAGAACATCATTGGGAACAGCCTTAGAAGTAGCCTTTGCAGGAGGTGCTGTAATGGGCTTGGGCGTTGTAGGCTTGGGCGTATTGGGGCTAAGTGGTTTGTTTATGATTTACAGCCAAATGGGTTGGGGCATAAACGAAGTGCTAAATGTACTTTCGGGCTTCTCTCTTGGAGCATCTTCAATTGCATTATTTGCCCGTGTTGGCGGTGGTATTTATACCAAGGCTGCCGATGTAGGTGCAGATTTGGTTGGTAAGGTTGAAGCTGGTATTCCAGAAGATCATCCATTAAACCCTGCAACTATAGCCGATAATGTTGGAGATAACGTAGGCGATGTTGCCGGAATGGGAGCCGATTTGTTCGAATCTTATGTAGGGTCTATAATAGGTACCATGGTATTAGGTGCAATTTTTGCAACCTTACCAGAGTTTGCTTCACAGTTTAATGGCCTTGGAGCCGTGTTTTTACCATTGGTATTAGCCGCAGTTGGTATTATAATGTCTATAATAGGTACATTTTTTGTAAGGGTTAAAGATGGTGGTTCGCCGCACGCTGCATTAAATATAGGAGAATTTGGGTCGGCAGGATTAATGTTGGTTGCATCGTATTTTATAATTCAGCAAATGTTGCCAGAATCATGGCTTTACAAAGGAATAGAATATACCTCTACAGGAGTGTTTCTAGCTACCATTGCTGGTTTGGTCGCTGGTTTGGCAGTTGGTAAAGTAACCGAATATTACACAGGAACAGGAACAAAACCTGTTAATTCAATCGTTAGACAGTCTGAAACAGGAAGTGCGACAAATATAATTGCTGGCCTAGGGGTTGGTATGATGAGTACCGCTATTCCAATTTTGTTAATTGCTGCTGCAATTTTAGTATCGCACTACTTTGCAGGGCTATATGGAATAGCAATTGCAGCGGTAGGAATGCTTGCAAACACTGGGATCCAACTGGCAGTTGATGCTTACGGGCCAATATCTGATAATGCAGGTGGTATTGCTGAAATGGCAGAATTACCTAGTGAAGTAAGAGAGCGCACCGATAAATTGGATGCTGTTGGTAATACAACTGCCGCTATTGGCAAAGGGTTCGCCATCGCTTCAGCAGCTTTAACTGCTTTAGCTTTATTCGCAGCCTTTATGGAAACAGCCGGTGTAACGGCTATTGATGTGTCTCAACCAGATATTATGGCAGGACTATTAGTGGGCGGTATGCTTCCATTTGTGTTTTCGGCCCTGTCCATGAACGCCGTTGGTCGTGCTGCTATGGCCATGATAGAAGAAGTGCGCCGCCAATTTAGAGATATACCTCAGTTAAAAGCCGCTTTAGAAGTGATGCGGGCGGTTGACTCCGATATGTCCAAAGCAACTCCAGAGCAAAGAAAAACCTTTGATGCTGCCGATGGTTATGCAGAATACGATAAGTGTGTTGCAATTTCAACAAAGGCCTCTATAAAAGAAATGGTACTCCCTGGTTTATTGGCTATAGTTGTTCCTGTTGCAGTTGGTTTTATTGGAGGTGCAGAAATGTTAGGAGGCCTTTTGGCAGGTGTTACTACCTGTGGTGTGCTAATGGCCATTTTCCAATCTAACGCCGGTGGTGCTTGGGATAATGCTAAGAAAACCATTGAAGAACAAGGTAGAAAAGGAACGGAAGCGCACAAAGCTGCTGTAGTTGGTGATACTGTTGGAGATCCTTTTAAAGATACGTCTGGGCCATCATTAAATATATTATTAAAGTTAATGAGTGTTGTAGCTTTGGTTATCGCGCCTAGTATCGCTATTACTGCTGAAGGTATGGCAGCTTATACTGAAGAAAAAGAAGCTACGGAATTAGTGGCCCAAAATATTTCGAAAGATATTAAAGTAGAAATGAATGAAGGTGAAGACGGCATTTTTAAAGCCGTAGTTACTACTGTTGTAAATGAAAATGGTGAAAAAACCACTAATTATGAAACGTTTGAAGGTACAGAGACCGAAGTAAAACAAGCCGTTTCTAACTTGAAAAAAGAAGAGAATAGCTAAGCAGTTGGTTATTTAAAACAAAAACAGCCGCATCTTTTTTTGATGTGGCTGTTTTTGTTTGCGTTAGCGATTGATGTGGCATCCTTTTTTGAGGTACGAGAAAAAGATATAACGGAAAGCGCGGTTTACCTTTTTTGGTAAAAACGCCCTAAAAAAGGCCGTTAATTTCTGCCTCGACTTTATTAATTATATCTCCTAAATCTTCGGGGTTCGAAACAAAATCTAAGTTATCAACGTCTATAATAAGCAAGTTGCCCTTATCGTATTTTGTAATCCAAGCTTCGTAGCGTTCGTTTAGCCTGCTTAAATAATCGATGCTTATGGAATTTTCGTAATCGCGCCCGCGTTTATGGATTTGATCGACTAAATTAGAGATGGAACTGCGCAAGTAAATTAGTAAATCTGGGCCTTGTACAAACGATTCCATAAGCTGGAAAAGCGATGCGTAATTCTCAAAATCGCGGTTGGTCATTAATCCCATGGCATGCAAATTGGGAGCAAAAATATGGGCATCTTCGTAAATGGTGCGATCCTGGATAATGTCTTTTCCGCTTTCGCGGATTTGAGCCACTTGACGAAATCTGCTATTTAAAAAATAAACCTGTAAGTTAAAGCTCCAGCGTTCCATTTGGTTGTAAAAATCGTCTAAATAGGGGTTGTCCACAACATCCTCGAGTTGAGCCTCCCATTTATAATGTTTTGCCAATAATTTTGTAAGCGTTGTTTTTCCTGCGCCTATGTTTCCTGCAATAGCAATATGCATGTTATAAGTTAATTTATTTTTAATTGGAATTCCTGTAGTGTTTCGTTTGCGTAAATATACAAGGTTTCGCCCGTTACAAAAAACTGTTTTATCAACAAATTGGGTGTTTTAATTGGCGTTAGGGTTTTGGTGTTTTTCTTTAAATAAAATAGCTTGTTGTCTTTTTTTAAGATTATATTTTCGTTGTGTTCTGCCAGTTCTGAAAACCCATTGTTTGCAGTTTTAAAAATCAAACTTCCAAAATAATTGTATTTGTAAAGATACGTTTTGGTAAGCAGCCAGCAGTAGTTGTAATTGCTGGCTATGTGCAACACATTGCTTTTAACCGGAAGTGTTTTTGCCCGCGTTTTTTTTGCTTTGTAATCGAATAATTCCAATTGTTGGGTGTCTTGGTTAAATATCCAAAGGGTATTGTCGAACCCTGTGGTTATTTGCGAAACGTTTTTATAGGGCTGAATAGAATTGAAATCAATTTTAAATATCTCGCCCAACCTGTTGTCTAGAATCACAACCGTGTTAAAGTTTTTGTAAAACAGGTTGATTTTTAATGGGTTGAATGTGTTTGCGTAAGTGATTTTTCCCAACTGCACATTGCTATAAGTGAGGCTTTTGTTTGCTTGCTTTTTATTAAAAACGTTGTTGTTTATGTAAAAAATGGTTCCGAAATTATCGATACCTACAAATGTTTCAGCTTTAAGATTGGTTTTATTTATTAATGAAGTTGCAATAGGTTCTTGACAGAAACCGGCATAAGACAGGATTAAAAAGATGTAAAAGGCATGTTTCATTATAGGCTGAAAAATACGAAAAAGCCATAACATAACGAACAGTACTAGATTTATATTTATATTATCGTAATATTGCAATATTACATTAACAATGTAAAAAAAAAATAGGGTATAAACAAAAACAGAAGCCTCGGTAAATAAGCTTGTAACACAATATGCGAACATTAATTATTTTTTATGTTCCCCCCCCCCGCCTTTATTAAGTTTTTTGCAGAGTTTTGTTATAAATACATCCATACTTCTTGCCGATAAAAAAGTCATCGTTTCCCAAAGTTTATTTAGAATTACAGACAGGTTTAAAACCGCGTTTTTGTTTTATAACAGAAATTTAAGGAAATCTGTTTTTTTTTATTTTTATAAGAAACACGCTAACCAACCGAAAAAGGGAATAGGTAAACGAAACCAAAAACATTGGCAATTGCACTTGTTTTAAGGTGGTTTTTAAAGATGATTATACCCCACAAACATATAATGCAGAATGGCGAAACCAAAGAATTAACCAAATACCGAGCAATTACGGTTTGGTACTCGCCGAAAATTTCCGTTAATAATCAGCCTTCAAAATTTCACGGGCTTTCGGGGTTAATTTTAGAGGTTAACGATGGCGACCTAACCTTGGTTTGCAGCAAGATTGTTATAAATCCAAAACGCGCCTGTTAATATTTTAGAACCCACAAAGGGAAAGAAGTTACCAAACAAAATTTGACCAGATTATGGGAAAAATACAAAAGAAATGATGGAGCAATTTCGGTACAGAAGAGGTGGTGGCGATGGCGAAAGGGTGATGATTAGAGTTGGTGGACAAATTAAAATTCTCTCAACTGTATTAACCTTTAAATATAATATGGTGTCTGGATATAATGTTTAATTGATTGATAATTAATAGTTTTGTTTAATTATTTTGTATATTTGTTAAACACAACAATCGTACACACTCGAGTCATGAAAACTTTCTTTGCTAAACACTCTGCTTTTTTAATCGTATTATCTGTTTCGGCTTCATTATTTGCTCAAGAATTTCAGGGTAAAGCTTATTATTTTTCAAAAACCCCTATGAATCTTGGTAGTTGGGGAGCAACAATGAGCGAACAACAAAAAAAACAAATTGCAGAACGTTTAAAAAATAGGTTGGAAAAAACCTATGTTTTAACCTTCAATAAACAAGCTTCTGTTTATAAAGAAGATGAAAAACTAGATGCTATTTCTGGAGCAACAGATTCTTGGGGAAAGAATTTTACACCAGGAACACAGTACAAAAATGTAAAAACCAATACCTTTTTGCAGGCTCAAGAGTTTTATGGAAAAAAGTTTTTGGTTAAAGATAGCCTAATGCCTCTTAAATGGAAATTGCAAACAGAATCTAAGCAAATAGGACAATATACTTGTTTTAAGGCAACTGCTTTAATTGCTAAATCCCAACTATCTTGGTATTCGTTTTCATGGAGCCAATTGCGCAACAATGCTTCCAACGCCAACGAAACTGATACACTAGAAGAAATCACCCAGGTTGTTGCATGGTACACGCCACAGCTGCCCATTAGCCAAGGTCCTGGCGAATATTGGGGGCTGCCGGGTTTAATACTGGAAGTTAACGTAAACGACACCACTATTCTTTGTTCAAAAATTGTAATAAATCCAGAAGAGAAAATAAAAATTAATGCTCCAGATAAAGGGCAGCAAGTAAACAAGCAAGAATACAAAAAAATAATTGTTGAAAAAATGCAGGAGTTTAGAAATAACAGAACAGGAAGAAGAAACAGATAAAAGGGTATGAAAACTCCAAAAACAGATCAATTTAACATTATTTTAACACAGCGTACTTAAACTAAGGGATTTTGTTTGGGTCTAAAAAAAATCGATGTGTTTACAGCAACTTAATGTTAAAAATTAAATTTATGATAACTACCATTTTAAAAAGTGCCACTTTACTTTTGTTTTTTTTGGTTTCTCTACCACTAACAGCGCAAGATTTTCAAGCCAAAGCCTATTATATGTCCAAAACCTCTATCGATATGGATAATTTTGGGCGGCCTGGAATGAGCGAAGAACAAAAAAAGCAGATCGCAGAACGTATGAAAAGCATGCTTGAAAAAACATACGTTTTAAACTTTAACAAAACCGAATCTAATTATAAAGAGGAAGAAAAACTGGAAGCTCCCGGTCAAGGTCAAGGTGCCCGATTTAGAGGGATTATGTCTAGTTTTACAGGTGGCAATCAATATAAAAACATCAAGGAGAAAGCGTTTTTGCAAGATCAAGAATTATTCGGAAAACAGTTTTTAATAAAAGATTCATTACCCCAAATAAATTGGGTAATGGGTAGCGAAACCAAACAAATAGGGCAATATATGTGCTTTAAGGCTACCGCAACAATTCCCGACACGAATTTTGATTTTACAAGATTTAGAAGACGTTCGCAGCACACAACCCCTCAGCAAGATTCAACCCAAACTAAAGAGCCAGAAACCAACAATTCCGAGAAGTTAATTCAGGTTGAAGCGTGGTACACACTACAAATTCCAATCAGCCAAGGCCCAGGAGAATATTGGGGGCTTCCTGGTTTGATTTTAGAAGTAAGCGCAGGAAGGACAACCGTTTTGTGCTCAAAAATAGTGATCAATCCCAGTGAAAAAGTTGTTATTAATAAACCTTCAAAAGGAAAAGAAGTTACTAAACTAGAATATCAGGAAATCCTGGAAAAGAAAATGAAGGAATTACGCGAAAACTTTAGAGGAAGAGGTCGAGGCGGAAGAAGAGGGTAGTACCTAAATTAACCAACCAATAAAACAACTAAATGAAATTAAAAATAAGCACGCTATTCTTATTAATAGCAAGTACAGCTTTTGCCCAGATAAAATTAGAAGGTGTCGTAAAAGACAGTATAGGCAATCCGCTTGAATTGGCTAATGTAATAGCCATAAACCAAGAAACCCAAGCTCTGGAATCTTACGGCATTACTAATGATGGCGGGCGTTATAAATTAAATTTAGAAAAAAACACGACCTATAGTTTACAAGTTAGTTATATAGGTATGAAGGCTTTTAAAGAAACCATTACCACCAAAGAAGTAGATATTGTTAAGAATGTTACCATGATGCCAGACAATGCATTAGATGCCGTTGAACTCACTTACGAAATGCCCGTAACGGTAAAAGGAGATACCTTAATTTACAATGCCGATTCGTTTAAAACAGGAACAGAACGTAAACTTGAAGATGTTTTGGAAAAATTACCGGGTGTAGAAATTAATGATGACGGGCAAGTAGAAGTGGAAGGCAAAGTGGTAAATAAACTTATGGTTAACGGGAAGGATTTCTTTGATGGCGACACCAAATTGGCAACTAAAAACATCCCGTCTAATGCAGTTGATAAAGTACAGGTATTGCGAAACTATTCAGAAGTTGGTCAATTAAGAAATGTAACAAACAACCAAGACAATGTTGCCATAAACATAAAACTTAAAGAGGGCAAAGAAAATTTTTGGTTTGGTAATATTACCGCCGGTGCAGGCGAATCTCCAGACAATACGCTCTATTTAGCCCAACCCAAGTTATTTTATTACAGCCCTAAATTTAGCCTTAATTTTATTGGAGACCTTAATAACACCGGAGATTTGGCTGTAACACGGCGAGACCTTCGCGGTTTTGGTGGTGGCTTTAGGGCACCCAGCAGAGGTAGTGGCACAAGCATAAACCTGGGCAACAACGCACTTAATTTTTTAACTAGCCAAAACAATGCGCTCGAAATAACAAACAAACTTGCAGCATCAAATTTTAGCTATTCGCCTAAAAAAAGCCTCGATATAAGTGGGTTTGCCATATATAACAGCAGTAGGATTTTATCTAAAGAAACCAGTTTTGTTCAATATACCGACTCCGATTTGGGAATTCCAGACGAAGCTACCGAGCAAAACAGTAAAGAACGCTCTAACCAGGGGCTAGCCAAATTAAGCCTGTCTTACAAACCAAATTTTAACAACCAGCTAGATTATGATGTTTTGGGGCGCTTTTCAAAAGACGACCAAACCCAAAACCTCTTATCTTCGGTAATTGGCAATACAAACCAGTTGGATGAGGTTACGCCATTTAGCATCAATCAAAACCTGAATTATTATTACACACTTAACGAAACCAATATTTTTGCTTTTGAAGCACAGCATTTAATAAAAAACGAAGACCCGTTTTACAATGCATTATTGGTAAACGACCCCAATAATAACGATGCAACAGACCCCAACGATAGAGATGCCTTTGATACAACGGCACAAGCCATGGGCTTTAATACCACGTTAAATAATTACAATTTAGGGCAAAACAGACGCATAAAATCTAATCAATTAGATGCCAAGTTAGATTACTACAACATCCTCAATGCAAAAAGCAACATCAATTTTACATTAGGAGCAATTTTAAGTAATCAGCAATTCAACTCTAATATCTTTCAGTTTCTAGAGGGCAATACACAGTTTCAACCCACGCCAACGTTTAATAGCGGACGTGCCGCTAACGATACCGATTACAATTTTACCGATGTGTATTTAGGCCTTCACTATACTTTAAAAACCGGAAAATTTACCATAACTCCCGGGTTTTCACTACATGCTTACGGCAATAAAAACAGCCAGTTTGGAGAAACATTTAGAAACAACTTTTTTAAGTTTCTACCAGATTTCGAAACTCGAATCCAATTTAAAAAAAGCGAAAGTTTAACCCTGCGTTATACCATGCAAAATCAATTTACCGATGTTACCCGATTAGCTCAAGGTTTAGTATTTAACAATTTTAACAGCATTCAGTTTGGCGAGCCAGATTTACAAAACGCGCTATCGCACAATGTAAGTTTATTTTATAGCAGCTTCAACCTGTTTAACTATACCAATGTTTTTGGGCGTCTTTCATATTCAAAAAATATCGACCAAATTAGAGGCTTAACAGATTTTGAAAACGTGATTAGAACAAGCACCTTTTTCAACTCCAATTTTGCCGACGAAAGCGTATCTGCAAACGGCCGCATACAGCGCACCTTTGGTAAATTAAGAGCCAGTTTATCTGCCAATTTCAACTACAGTAAAATCAATCAGTTTGTACAAGGCCGGCAATCGTTAAGCGAGCGGTTTACCCAAAGTTATCGCCCCGAATTGCGCACTAATTTCAGGGAAGCACCAAACCTAAGGATTAGGTACCGTTATAGCGTTTCCAACAATAATTTGGGCACAAGCACAACCAAGTTTGTTACCAATGCGCCGTCCATAGATTTCGATGCTTATATCTGGCAATCGGTTACCTTCAAAACCGAATTCACCTATACTAATCAAGACAGCGGTACAGAGCCATCGCAATCTTTTAAGACCTGGGATGCTTCTCTATCTTACAGAAAAAACAACGATGCTAAATGGGAATACGAAATTAAAGCCACTAACCTGTTGGATATAGATTCGCGCGTGCGAAACAGCGCCAGCAACCTCGCCGTATTTAACACCGAAACCTTTATACAACCGCGCTTTATAACATTACGGGTGCGTTACGAGTTGTAAGGCTATGATATTGAATTTTTAAGCGGTACGCTTTTTATTCATTTGGGCGTTACCACAAGGGTCGGGCTATCCGCTATATCTTTTTTACGTCATAGCGAGGAGGAACAACGTGGCTACCTGTTAAATTTTAGTTCTAAATAAAGTGTGTTTTCCTTCTTTTCAAAAAAGGATGCCGCTACTATCCCTAACGCACCTATCAGCTAAGTTCTAGTTTTTTAAATCGAAAAGTTGTTTTGTTTCTAAAGGGGTTCGTATAATGGTTTTCTTTAGTTTGCAATTGGTTTTTATACAAAGTCTTTACGTCCTTTAATCCATTCTTGAATATAATAATAAAATTCGTCCCAAGGCATTTCTAAAATTTCATCAGCACTCAATTCATCGTTTTCTGCAATTTCATAAAAATCGCCATTAAATTCGTTATACAATCGCCATATTTTATTTGCGCTGGCAATATGGTTTCCATTTAGTTTTCTTATCCAATTTCTAACTTGTCTTAACGCCTTTTCAGGCTTTTCATTGTGAATAGAAATATCATTGCCGGAAATATCAGAAATGGATTTCTGGTAGCGATATTTTAACTTATCTAGAATTAAAAAAGCATTTTTCTTTTTGAGAAGCAGAGCCAAATCTTTTACAACCAATATCCATTCCTAATTCAAATGGCATATTAAATCTTGCAAGCTCATTTTTCTTACTAGCCTCCAATCTTGACAAGTCATGAATGCTATATTTGGAGTTACTTATTAAATTAATAATTCCATCCACTCGTGAATCAGCAGAATTATTGGTTTCAGATAAAAGGGGTTTGTAATTTAAATATACAATGCAGAAAACAATAGCTTTTAGTAATGTTTTGTATTTGTCGTCAAATGGGCAATTAATAAAAATATTTTTATCAAATGCCATTCTTTTACTTAGCTAATTGAACTTTTTCAACAGTCCCATCAGAATTATGAAGAACAAGAACTTCTATTTTTCCTGATTTTAAAATTTCCCTAGCAGTTAAAACGGCTCTTTTTTTATCATCGAATTCATGCAACACTCTTTCGGCTCCTTCTTTAAAGACAACCCAATGACCGTCTCTTGCAATAACGTGGCCTTTCTTAACTGTAGAACCAGCAGTTCTAAATTTTGCTCCAATTGTTTTTTTCCTACTTGAATTCATAATTATTAAAAGCAATAGCTTTTTTAAATATCTGCAATTTTCATTCCAAATGTTTGCCAATGCTCAACCAATATTAAATCGCTTTAATGTTTAATATTAGCCGTTAAACGAAGTTATCATTTTTTTCTGATAAAGTCAAGTTTCTAGTAAACAAACTTTTCAATATCCGCAAACCCTTCAACATCAATCTAAAGGTACTTATTCCCTTTTAATCACTTTTTCCAAAGCTTTTATTTTATCCGATGGTTTCCCGCGTTCTCCAATCCTTACAATAAAAAATATAATGCGCACCACAATTTTATGAACGGTTATAGATTTTGATAAAGCTGCTATTTTATCGTCTCGTATAGCAATATATTGTTCTCTGCTTTTTATTTCTTTTTGGGTAACCAGCTCGTTTGCAAATTTCCATGCACCATCTCTGGCTATGCTCATGCTAAAGTTTATAAAAAAGTCGTCCACCTTATTTGCGAACTTCAGGATTTTTACTAAAGTGGGCCAGATCTTCGATAAATCTTCCTGTACTTCTTCAACTAAATCTGCCAATACCGCATTGATTTTATTGAAATCTGAGTGTAATGTATCAATTGATGATACATCCGATACTTCAGCAGCAGCAATGCCCAAATCCAAATTTATATGCGCGTTCATACCCAGCAATAAATGTTGGAGCACAATTAAACTATTTTGTTTTGAAGCTTTAAAAGCCGAGTCCCAAGATTTTGTATTAGGCTTCCCTTGTTTGTAATTCGAGTACGCCAATAAATACCGGTTGGCAAACATTACATCCAGCTTTTCCATTCTTGCGTCATCATCAAAATAATTGGTGTGCAGTTTGTTTTTTACGCTAATGGTTACTTTTTGGTACAACGAAGCAAAATACCCCAAAGTGCTTTCGTCTTTTTTGGAGTTTTCAATTATGTTTCCTAAAATTTCTATGACTTCATCAATTGTATTTGCAACCATTTTGCTGTTAAAATTTTATAGTCTTTGGCTAAATTTACATTTTTTATGTTAACGGGGTAAAAAGAAAGTTTGATTTTCGCTTTATTTAATAGAGCGTTGACTAATTTTCTCCCAAATAAATAACTCAACGTATAAAGTTACGTTATTACCTTTTGGTTTATAAAATGTTACGGTCTCGTTTTTACGCCCCATCTGTCCTTTAGGTACCCGTTTTACTATATTATGGCCTAAGGTAATTTAGGGTGTTCTTCTACAGCAAGAAACTAAAGTGCCATGGTAAAGATTATTGAACTTAGCGTAATTAATTAAACCAATAACCAATAGAGAATTGAAATAACAAAATCGATGTGCCTTCATTATCGCCTGCACCATCTCTAATGATATCTGAAAGCCAATAATTAATACGGAATTGACCAAACCAATTGCTGTCAAAATTATAAGTAGCTCCACCAACTAAACCCAGTGTTACTTTTTTTAATCGGTTTACGGTTTCTAGATTTTCTTGCCTACGTTGTTTCTGGCTTAAAGTAACTGCTGCTTTTGGTCCTGCCTCAAAACTCCAATTATTAGAAGAGTGTATTTGAGCCAAAACAGGAATGTCTAAAAAAGTAAATCGACTTTCGGTTTTTCCATCTCTAGAGCTGCCAACTCTGGATAATTGAGGTTCAGCTTGAATATTAAAGTTTAAACCTGTTGGAATTTTAACAACAGTGCCTATATTAAAATCAGTTAAAAAAGACTGGTTTTCTTGAACATCTCCTAGGGTTTTGGAGAAGTTTGCGCCACCTTTAACAGCAAAATTAAAACCTTTAATTGTAGAGTTTTTGGGGTCTGTATTTTGGGCATGTATATTAATAAAGCCTAAAGAAGTAAAAAGTAAAACGAAGATAAAAGTTAGATTTTTCATAATGATTGTATTGTTTAATAAGGCATCGTAAAAAAACCAATATGTCATCATATAGAATCAAAAACAAGTGTTTATGTAACAAAGTCACTATATTTGCACGAAGAATTTTTGATAATGAGAGCAAAAGATTTTATCCTAAAAGCACATAAAAATTCAATAGAAAAAGGGAGTTTTACCTGGTCCTCGCCAAGCAATATTGCATTGGTTAAATATTGGGGCAAAAAGGAAAACCAAATTCCAGCAAACCCATCGATAAGTTTTACGCTAAATAATTGTAAAACAACCACAACACTTAGTTTTTCTAAAAAAGAAAATAGCAACGAGTTTTCTTTTGAAATATTTTTAGATGATGAAAAGAAAGACGATTTTAAACCAAAAATAGAAACGTTTTTTAAACGCATTGAAGCGTATTTGCCATTTTTAAAAGACTATCATTTTAAAATAGAAACTTCAAATACATTTCCGCATAGTTCTGGTATCGCATCATCGGCCTCGGGTATGAGCGCAATGGCCTTATGTTTAATGAGTATTGAAAAAGCATTAAAGCCAGAAATTACAGATGAATATTTCACCCAAAAAGCATCATTTCTAGCACGCTTGGGTTCGGGTAGCGCTTGCAGAAGTCTTGAAGGCGATATGGTGGTTTGGGGCAAACATAACGAAATAGAAGCCAGCTCAGATCTATTTGGCGTAAAATACCCTTTTAAAGTCCACCGCAATTTCAAAAATTACAACGATACCATTTTATTGGTAGATAAAGGCGAAAAGCAAGTAAGCAGTACCATTGGGCACAACTTAATGCATAACCACCCGTTTGCAATAGAACGTTTTAAACAAGCTCAAAACAATCTCTCAATCCTAATTGACACCTTTAAAACAGGAGATTTAAAAACATTTATAGAGATTGTTGAAAGTGAAGCCTTAACACTACATGCGATGATGATGACCAGCATGCCGTATTTTATATTAATGAAACCCAATACCCTGGAAATTATTAACAAAATATGGATGTTTAGAAAAGCAACCAATTCAAATATTTGTTTTACCTTAGATGCTGGTGCGAATGTGCATGTGCTGTATCCAGAAAATGAAACCGAAACTGTTTTGGAATTCATTAAAAATGAATTAGTTGCATATTGCCAAAATGGACATTATATTTGCGACCAAATTGGTTTTGGTGCGAAATTAATTAATCAGACTGTGTAGTTTTGTTTAAAAAATACCTATATTTGTTAAACATTAGTGTCGAAATTTATAAACACTTTTATGAAAGGACCCCTTTTTTACTCAAAAATATTACTCTTCGGAGAGTACGGAATCATTAAAGATTCCAAAGGTTTATCGATTCCTTATAACTTTTACAATGGCGCTTTGAAGGTGGACCAAAACCCTAACGTGTCGGCTAAGGCATCCAACGAAAGTTTAAAACGCTTTGCTGATTACTTAAGTTGTATCGATGCCCAATTAGTAACTTTCGATATTGAGGCCTTAAAAAAACACGTTGCAAAAGGTATGTATTTCGATTCGTCTATTCCGCAAGGTTATGGTGTTGGCAGTAGTGGGGCTTTGGTAGCCGCTATTTACGATAAATATGCCCATGATAAAATTACCGTTTTAGAAAATTTAACCAGAGAAAAACTGCTTAAATTAAAGTCGATTTTTTCGGCAATGGAGTCTTTTTTCCACGGAAAATCTTCGGGCTTAGACCCATTAAACAGTTATCTAAGCATTCCAATTTTAATAAATTCAAAAGATAACATTGAAGCTACTGGCATACCATCGCAAAAAACCGAAGGTAAAAACGCCGTGTTTTTGTTAGATAGTGGTATTATTGGCGAAACCGCTCCAATGGTAAGTATTTTTATGGAAAAAATGAAACAGGAAGGTTTCAGAAAAATGATAAAACACCAGTTTGTTAAGCATACCGACGCCTGTGTGGACGATTTTTTAAAAGGCGATATAAAATCGTTGTTTAGCAATACCAAACAATTGTCAAAAGTGGTTTTAAACCATTTTAAGCCCATGATACCTAAACAGTTTCACGAGCTCTGGAAAAAAGGCATTGAAACCAACGAGTATTACCTAAAACTTTGTGGTTCTGGCGGTGGCGGATATATTTTAGGCTTTACCGAAAATATAGACATAGCCAAAAAATCCCTGAAAGATTATAAGTTAGAAGTGGTTTATAACTTCTAAATTCCAAAGACTGTCATCCTGAACTTTTACATTGAGCTTGCCGAAATGTGATTCAGAATCTCATCAAATTTTCCAAATGTTATCCAGAAGGCAGAAACACATACTATTAAAATTCTTCAGTCTGTTTTCTGTGGTGCGCGGTTACAATATTTTAGTAATTGTTTTTGCGCAGTACCTAACGGCCATATATATTCTTGCGCACGATAAGCCACTTAAAACCGTGCTTTTCGATGTTAATTTGCTTATGTTGGTTTTTGCTTCGGCTGCTACTATTGCTGGCGGGTATATTATTAATAATTTTTACGACTCAGAGAAAGACTTGATTAATAGGCCCTATAAATCAAAACTCGATAGGTTGGTTAGCCAAAACACAAAGCTGTCATTCTATTTTGTGTTGAATTTTTTGGCAGTTATTATGGCAAGCTATGTGTCGTTTAAACCCGTTATCTTCTTTTCGGTTTATATATTTGGTATATGGTTTTATTCGCATAAATTAAAAAAAATGCCCTTTATTGGCAACTTAACATCGGCAATATTATCCATTACCCCGTTTTTTGCCATTTTTATGTATTACAAAAATTTTGAAACCGTCATTTTTGTTCACGCCATATTTTTGTTTTTAATCATATCGATGCGAGAACTTACTAAAGATCTTGAAAACTTAAAAGGTGATTTACTATTAAATTATAAAACCATACCCATTGTTTACGGCGAAAAAGCATCAAAAATTATGCTAACGGTATTAGCTGTTTTAACCTTAATTCCTATATATTTATTGATAAATCGTTTTGAAATTGGTTACATGTACATCTACTTTTATTTATGTATTGTACTGTTGTTTGGGTTTTTGTTATTACTCTGGAAATCTAAAACCAAAATTCACTATTTGATACTTCATAATACTTTAAAATTCATCATTTTAGCTGGCGTTTTTTGTATTGTTTTAATTAATGTTGATTTGGTATTGAATAGAATTTAACAAAAATCTACTTCTTAAAACAACAATAGCAATTTTAGCTATATCTTTGCAGCAAAATTAAAGTGATGAGTAAGCAACAAAGCGGACAAAGAAAAGGAAAAACTAAAGTTGACGGATCTAAAAAGGACTTCAAAAAAAGTTATGTAAAAGGCAATACAGCTTTTAAACGAAACGAGACAAAGCCCAAAAAACCATCTAATCCAAACGAGATTCGTTTAAATAAATATGTGGCAAATTCCGGTATGTGTTCGCGTCGCGAAGCCGATGTGCATATTGCCACGGGGTTGGTTTCCGTTAACGGAAAAATAATTACCGAAATGGGTTATAAGGTTAAAATTGGTGACGAAGTACGTTACGATGGCGCCCGTATAAACCCGGAGAAAAAAGCCTACGTTTTGCTTAATAAACCAAAAGGATTTGCAACCACCACAAGCGAAGGTAAAGGTAGAACGGTAATGGATTTAGTGGCCAACGCAACCAGTTCGCGCATTAAACCCATTGGGCGGTTGGGCAGAAACTCTAAAGGCTTGTTGCTGTTTACAAACGATGATATTATTGTAGATAAATTTACAAACTCAAAAAGCGGGGTGGCGCGTTTGTTTCACATTGAATTAGATAAAAATTTGAAATTTGAAGACCTGAAAAAAATTCAGGAAGGTTTTAAGGTTCAAGGAAAACTGATCGCTGTTGAAGAGATTAGCTATATTGATGGTGCATCAAAAAAAGAAATTGGCTTAAAAATTAAAAACACGGGCAATACCATTATCCGTACTATTTTCGATTATTTAAAGTATGATATTATTAGTTTGGATTGTGTCGCCATTGGGCATTTAACTAAAAAAGATATTCCGCGCGGACATTGGAAACACTTAACCGAGCAAGAATTGAATACTTTGAAGATGCTTTAAGCCATTTTAAACGCCCCAACATGCCACAAAACACCCGATGGGTCGTGCACAAAGTATTCCTTTCCCCAATCGTTGTATTGGATTTCTGAAATTCTTACACCATTGTATTTTTCTTCCAGATTTAGTTTTTTTAGATTGGATGCATGCGCTTCTACGTTTACAATTTCCAAGAAAACCATGGTATTGTCAATCCAATCTTTTACATAGGCATCTTGTAGATAAAACCCAAAATTTCCCGATTGGAAGTATGACAGCTTTTCTGAGATTTTAATTTCTTCAAACCCAAAATCTTTGTAAAATTGTCTGGAAATATTATAGTTTTTTGCGCCAACAAAAGGCCTGATTGATTTGATATGTGTTTTCATTACGGATAATTTAGCGGTTTTTTAAAATAAAATAAACTGCAATGCTATTGCAAATCTGTCTCTACAACGGTTTTTGCTTCTTTTTTGAACTGCGAATTAATCTTAAACTGTAGCAGTAAAACCATGCTCACAAAAGCCACAACAATGATTAATAATAAAATCCTTATTTCTGGCAGTATGGATGCTAAATCACCTCCGTAAAAGGCAATTCTTCTAAAACCACTTAAAAATTGCGTAACGGGAATAAATTGTGCCACATTGGTAATTAAATTGGGTATGGCTTCTGTTGGCCATGTAAATCCACTTAAAATAAATGCAGGTGTAGAAATTACCATTAATAACTCTGTGGCTTTTAACTGATTCGGAATAGCTATGGAAAACAGCATACCAATAAACATGGAAGCCAGTGTTAACAAGACAGTTAATAGGAGCATTGGAAAATTAAAAATATCTGCAGTAATTTTAAAATAAACAAAGAGCAGACTAATAAATAGCCACATAAAAGGAAGCATTAATAAAAACGGGGTCGCCTTTAAAAAAATATGATATAAGGACGACTTGCTTTTTTGAATAAGTTGTGCAAAATAACCGTCTTCAAAATCTCGCGAAAACACCAATGCCATGGCCAAAAATATAACCTGTTGCATAATGGCAGCGAGTATTCCGGGTAACATAAAATTAACATAGTTCCCAGAAGAATTATAGAGTTTGTTAAAGTTGATTTTAAAGCTTTCGTAAGAGGCCATGGCCTGTGCTGGGTGAAGTCCTTGTTTTTTTAGTCCTTCTATTTCCATTCCAGCGTTTAGCGTCATCAAAACCGTATTGATATTATTGCTTGCTGTATTGGCATTTAAAATATTCGCCATATTTAAATCCACTCGAATTTCAGGATGCTTTTTCTGTAAAATATGCTTTTCAAAATCGGTGGGTATTGTTATAACCGCAGCGTATTGTTCGGTGGGCATTTCAGCGCGTATGTTACCATCAGTTGCTCTAACATCCGCAACAAATAAACCTTCGTTATCTTCAAGCGCATCAATGATTTTATCGGATGCCGGACTGCGATCTTCATCGATAATGACAATGGGAAGATCTACAACCTTTCCTTGTTGGTACACATAGCCAAATAAAATACCGTAACCTATTGGTGCTCCAAAAAAGATAGCGAGTAAAACGCCATTTGAAAAAATACGCTTAAATTCTACCTGGAGTAAGCTTATAAAATCTTTCATTATTTGATAAGTATTGTAGCGTTGATAAAAAACTTCTGTTTTGATACGTCTGTTGTTGGTACCACTTTTAGCTCATAAATAGATTCTGACAATTGATACAGCGGTGCCGTACTTGTAATATCTGCATATTGCGCCAATTGTTTTATGGCTACAACTTTAGACTTGGTTTCTTCTTCGGTATAAGGGTTGATAAGCGTGAGCTCTTTGCCCACTTCAAAATCATAAATCCTTGATTCCGGAATGGTAAATCTAAAATAAACACTATCGGTTTTATAGCCATTGAACAAGGTGAAACCCGGAGTAAGCAATTCGCCTTCCTCCAAGCTAATGGTTTCAACAGACATGTCTGCCGGGGCCATTAAATACTGTTCTTTGGACGCCGAAAGCACTTCTTCTTTGGCCCCGAGTGCTCGGTCTAATTGCCCTTTGGCCTGTTCTATTTGTTCTGCTCTGGCCCCTTTTTTCACTTCGTCGCGCTTCGCTTCCAAACCATCTACCTGCGCTTTGGCCATCTGGAGTTTCATTTTTACTTCATCAAATTGTTGTTGACTAATTAAGGAATCCTGAAACATGTTTTGCAATCTGTTATAAGATTCTTGGGCAAATTGCAATTGGGCTTTTCCCGCGCTTAATTGGCCTTCAATTTGATTTAATTGTTCGGTTGTAGCACCATTATAAGCCATGTTTAATTGTCCTTTAGCTGAAACAATAGCGCCCTCGGCCTGCATCATTTTTGCATGAACTTCGGGAATATCCATGGCCGCAAGGGTATCGCCTTTTTTTACGACTTGGCCTTCTTTTACGTAAATTTTTCCAATCCTTCCAGGAACTTTACCGCTAACCGAAATGGTTTCAAATTTAACTTTTCCTCTGTTGTTGGTTAATTGTTCGTTTTTACAAGAATGCAAAGCGAATAGGGTAATGCAACCTAATATGATGTTTTTATATGTTTTCATTTCGTAATGTGTTTTTTAAGTTAGTAAGTCAGTATGCCTTTGGCATGAAGCAGATTTGCAACTGCACGTCTTTCGTTATAGTAGGATTCCTGTAATTTAAAATTGGCTTTTTCCACATCGTTTAGGGCATCTAGCAATTCCGTGATGGATGCCAGATTGTTTTTGTATTGCTTATTAACCATATCGTAGGTATCGTTAGCCAGCTCTATTTCTTTTTGAACGATATTGGTGTTTTGTTGAGATGCTTGATAAGCCAACTCCGATTTTATAATGCTCAAGCCAATCATTTCTTGGGCTTCGTTTATTTTTTCTTGGTATTTCAGGCTTTCCAATTCTGTTTTTTTACTTTTCAGCCTAGAAGTATTTCCGTCAAAAACACGCCATTGTACGCCAACTCCAATAAACCACTTAGGGTCTAGCAGCGATAAATCATCTTCAATAAATTCATAATGTCCCTTAACAGCAACCTTAGGGATAAAATTGCTTTTTTCCATTTTGGCTTGATAACGTGTTGCTTTTTCGGCTTCTTCCAAAGCTTTAACCTCGTTGCGTTTTTCACTATTGGAATGGGAAACAACCGAAAATGATTCCAACTGCGGATTGAGCTTTCTTAAGTTTTCTTTGGTTTCGCCAGTAAGTTGGTGAAGCACTTCAATTAATAAGATGTTATTATGATCAAATTCCAGTTTTTTTGCTTCTAATTGTTGTTGGGCAAGCTCAATTTTTTTGCGACTTATGGGCGTTGCCAAACCATTTTCAATCGCCTTTTTAACATAAAAAGCTTGTTCGTTCAAGTAGTTTTCGGTGTTGGTAAGCACTTTTTTTGATGCTTTTACCAAGGCGAGTTTGTCATAGGCCTCAATAATTTGCAAAGCCACTTTATCTTTTTCTGCCATGCCTACAAAATTTAAAGAGGTCTCTTTATGCTTGCTCGCTTTTAAGGCATTGCTGGCTTCCAGTCCGCTAAATAATACCCAATCCAAATCCACCGATGTTTTCAAGATGTTTTTATCTTGAAGATTAGGTGCGTCTTGCAACGGAATATGGTCTGGAAAAGGGGAGTTAAAAGGCAAACCCACAGCGTCCTTAATAATGAGTTTTTGAGTCTCAATTAATAAGGTTTGTGTGGCATCATCAAAAGTAATATCGTCATTTAATCGAGCATAACTTCCATTAAAGGTAATCTTGGGCAAGAAAACAGACTTAGCCAATTGCTGGTCTACTTTAGCTTGTTCGGAGTCTAATCGATTGGTGTTGATTTGATGGTTTTTTTCAAGTCCTTTATGAATCAAGTCTTTTAATACAGGGTCTAATTCTTGCGCCAAAGTTATAGACGGAGCTATGGCTAAAAGCGCAATCATCAAGACCTTTATCGCGGTTTTGTTTCTGTTCATTGTAAATAAATTTATAAATACAATGTAAAGATAAGCATGTATGGGGTTTTTTCTTTTGACTTAAATCAAATAGTGTAAGTTGTTGAAATTAAGATGGTTTGATAGGTGGTACTAATTAAGTTCTCGAGCCGTTTTTTCTAATTCTGCTTAAAGTTTCTTGGGTCATTCCCAAATAGGAAGCAATATGGCCTAGCGGAACACGATAGGCAATATCTGGAAATTCACTAAGCATATAGTCGTAACGTTCTCTGGCGGTTTGAAACTGAATGGCATTGAGTTTATTAACGACTCTGGTTAGCATTTCGGTGCTTGCCAATCTGCCCATTTTTTCCATTTTTGGGTATTTATAGAATAGTGCATCTAAGTCACTTTTAGAAATGCGGTATAAAACAGAATCTTCTAAAACCTCTAAATAATACAAACTCGGACTTTGTTGAAAAAAGCTATCAACACTAGTCATAAATTTACCCACGCCAAAAAACCATTGTGTAATTTCCTTTCCGCCTTCATTAAGGTAGTAGCTTCTGCCCATGCCGTGTTCAACAAAATATAAAGCATTACAAATTTGGCCTTGACGAACAAGAATTTGATTTTTCGAAACAGATTCTTTCTTAAAATGAGCAAGAATGTCCTGCAACTCGGTTTGGGTAAACGGAACCAATGATACTAAAAAGTCGGATATGCTCATAAATATGTTCGGCTCAAAATAAGGTTAAGTACCAAATTTACTGTATTTCCTTCGCAATATCAAGTCTTAAAAAACGCTAAAAACAGAGCGATAAAAATTTCAAAAAAAAAATTTTGTAATTCAAAAAAAAGTATTTCATTTGCATCGCATTTAGCTGAACAAATTGAACCCTGTTTCTATGTTCGGGCTTTTGAAAATTAGGAAGTCATATTCAAAAGCAGCTTATAGGATGAGCGACCGAATTTTAAAGCTAACTTCCGTTTTACCTATCTATGCTAGCCAGCATAACTACGGCTTTGTTCCTACTACTGAGCGAAAAATACAAGTTTGATTTATTCTTAAAAATTTGTTATTACAGCGATAATTGCGCTGTTTCATAAATAATTACTATATTTTTATTAAAATTATGTTATCATTTTCAAGATATGTTTTATCATAGGATAAAATATTTTTCTAGAACGTTGTAACAGACCGTTAAAAACTAAAAAATGAATACTAAATATATTGATTTAATCAATCAAACTTTCGATTTTCCACAAGAAGAATTTACACTAGAAAACAATAAATTAAACTTCCATGATATTAACCTCATGCAATTGGTAGAGCAGTACGGTGCACCCTTAAAATTCACCTATTCGCCACAAATATCCAACAATATTCAACGTGCCAAAAAATGGTTTTCAGATGCCATTGAAAAGCACGATTATAAAGGTAATTACAACTATTGCTATTGTACTAAAAGCTCACATTTTAAACATGTGTTAAACGAGGCTTTAAAAAATGATATTCATATTGAAACCTCTTCGGCTTTTGATATTGATATTGTTGAAAACCTTAAAGAAGAAGGCAAAATAACCAATGAAACCTTTATTATTAGCAATGGGTTTAAGCGTGCGCAATACATAACCAATATTGCAAGGTTAATTAACAGCGGACATAAAAATTGCATCCCGATTATTGATAATTACGAAGAAATCAATTTGCTTTCGCAAGAGATAAACGGGAAGTTTAATGTGGGTATCCGTATCGCTTCAGAGGAAGAACCAAAGTTCGAGTTCTACACCTCACGTTTGGGCATTGGCTATAAAAACATTGTGCCTTTTTATAAAAATCAAATTCAGAACAATAAGAAAGTAGAACTTAAAATGCTTCACTTTTTTATTAATACCGGCATTCGCGATAATGCGTATTATTGGAACGAGCTTTTAAAATGTTTAAAGGTTTATACCAGTTTGAAAAAGATTTGCCCAAGTTTGGATAGCTTGAATATTGGCGGTGGGTTTCCTATAAAAAACTCGTTGGCATTCGAATTTGATTACGAGTATTTGGTAGACGAAATCGTTAATCAAATTAAGCTAACCTGTGAAGAAGAAGGCGTAGATGTGCCCAATATTTTTACGGAATTTGGTAGCTTTACAGTGGGTGAAAGTGGCGGAGCGATTTACGAAATACTGTACCAAAAACAACAAAACGATCGTGAAAAATGGAATATGATCAACTCATCGTTCATCACAACGCTTCCTGATACTTGGGCCATTAACAAACGCTTTATAATGTTGCCGGTTAACCGCTGGAACGATACTTACGAGCGTGTTTTACTTGGCGGCCTAACCTGCGATAGCGACGATTACTACAACAGCGAGCAGCACATGAATGCTATTTATTTGCCAAAATACAACAAAGAAAAACCCTTGTACATTGGCTTTTTCAATACAGGGGCCTATCAAGAAACCATAGGCGGATTTGGTGGTTTACAGCATTGCTTAATCCCTTCGCCAAAGCATATTTTAATAAATAAAGATGCCGATGGAAATATAACCACAGAATTGTTTTCCGAACAACAAAAAAGTGAAGACTTACTTAAAATTTTGGGTTACCATAAAAAACCTGAAACAAATACAACACAAACAATAAAAAATACAGAAGCTGATTTACCATTAGCAGTTAAATAAAACAATGAAAACAAAAACTTACGCTGGAATTCCAGAAGAATTCGCAAAATTAGAAAGCGCAAAAATTGTATTAATCCCTGTGCCTTACGATGGCACAAGTACATGGCAAAAAGGCGCAGACAAAGGGCCCGAGGCTTTTTTAAACGCTTCGGAAAACATGGAGCTTTACGACATTGAAACCGATACCGAAGTTTATAAACAAGGCATACATTTGGTTGAGCCCGTAACTGAAAACAGTTCGCCGGAAACTATGGTAGAAGCTGTGCATCAAACGGTAAAGAAGTATATTAAAAAGAACAAATTTGTAACTATTTTTGGTGGCGAACACTCCATTTCAATTGGTACCATTCGTGCGTTCAATGAGATGTATCCCAGCTTAACCGTATTGCATATTGATGCGCATGCCGATTTACGCAAATCGTACGACGGCTCTAAATGCAATCACGCCTGTGCCGTTTACGAAGCGAGCCAAAGTACCAACCTCATTCAAGTTGGTATTCGTTCTATGGATGCCATTGAAAAAACCGTGATGGACGCAGATAAAACCTATTTTGCGCACGACATGGCTGTTGATGATTCGTGGATGGATTCTGCAATCGACCAAATGACAGATAACGTTTTCATTACTTTCGATTTAGATGCTTTCGACCCTTCAATACTACCAAGTACAGGAACGCCCGAACCTGGTGGATTGTTATGGTACGAAACCTTAGAATTTTTAAAGCAGGTTTTCGAAGAAAAAAACGTGGTAGGGTTTGATATAGTTGAATTATGCCCGAATGAAAAAGACAAATCCTCTGATTTTTTAGCAGCAAAATTATACTATAAAATGCTGAGCTATAAGTTTAAAAATAATGAAGCTGAGGATGAATACGACAATGCTTTTGATAGCGACCAAATAAACAAAAACAATTCAAAATACAACAATAACGATGACTACTAAAGGACCAATCTCTCAATTTATTGAAACCCATTATTTACATTTTAATGCGGCAGCTTTAGTTGATGCAGCAAAAGGCTACGAGGCCCAATTAGATTCTGGCGCCAAAATGCTAGTGTCGTTGGCAGGCGCTATGAGTACTGCAGAGCTTGGTAAAAGTTTTGCAGAAATGATTCGTCAGGATAAAGTGCAAATCATTTCTTGTACAGGCGCAAATCTTGAGGAAGACATCATGAATTTAGTGGCGCACTCGCATTACAAACGCGTGCCTAACTATCGCGATTTAACACCTCAAGACGAATGGGATTTGCTGGAAAAAGGATTAAATCGGGTAACCGATACATGTATTCCAGAACACGAAGCCTTCCGTCGTTTGCAAAAACACATCCATAAAATATGGAAGGATGCCGAAGCCAAAGGCGAACGCTATTTGCCACATGAGTACATGTACAAAATGTTGCTGTCTGGGGTTTTAGAGCAATACTACGAGATTGATGTAAAAGATTCGTGGATGTACGCTGCTGCGGAAAAAAACCTACCAATTGTATGCCCGGGATGGGAAGATAGTACCATGGGGAATATTTTTGCAAGCTACGTACTTAAAGGCGAATTAAAAGCCAGCACCATGAAATCCGGTATTGAATACATGACCTTTTTAGCCGATTGGTACACCGAAAATTCAAAGAATGGCATTGGTTTCTTTCAAATAGGTGGCGGGATTGCAGGCGATTTTCCAATCTGTGTTGTGCCCATGTTATATCAAGATATGGAGCGCCCTGAAACACCGTTCTGGAGTTATTTTTGTCAGATTAGCGATTCAACAACAAGTTATGGTTCGTACTCCGGTGCTGTACCAAATGAGAAAATCACTTGGGGAAAATTGGATATCGATACGCCTAAATTCATTATTGAAAGCGATGCCACTATAGTTGCGCCATTAATTTTTGCTTATCTTTTAGGGCAATAATGGAGCCAAATAAAATTGATAATATTGAGCTTAAGTACCTTACGGTAGATGACTTTAAAGAGCTAAAGGAAGCCACGTTACAATCTTACGGAGGCGTGCTCAATTCGTATTGGAAAAAACATCATATTGAAGATTTAACCTCACTGTTTCCAGAAGGTCAAGTCGTTATTAAAATAGATGGCGATATTGCGGGTTGTGCCTTGTCGCTTATTGTAGATTATAATAGTATTGAAGATGAGCATACTTATCAGGATATTATTGGCGGAAAATCATTTAAAAACCACGACCCAAATGGCGATGTACTGTATGGAATTGATGTGTTTATTAAACCACAATACAGAGGTTTGCGCTTGGGGCGACGGTTGTACGATTACAGAAAGGAAGTTTGCGAAACCCTGAATTTAAAAGGTATTGTTTTTGGCGGAAGAATGCCCAATTACTACAAACACAAACAGCTTACACCTAAACAATATATTGAAAAAGTTAAGCGTAAGGAAATACACGACCCAGTTTTAAACTTTCAGATTTCCAACGATTTCCATCCCGTTCGTATTTTAAAAGGCTATTTGGAGGGCGACACCGCATCCAACGAATATGCCGTTTTAATGGAGTGGGACAATATCTACTATACCAAACCAAATAAAAAGGCGAGTACCGTTAAAACCATTGTTAGGCTGGGGCTTATCCAATGGCAAATGCGCCCGTACAAAGGTTTGGACGATTTAATGCAACAGGTGGAGTATTTTATTGATAGCGTTGCGGCCTATAAATCAGATTTTGCCGTATTTCCAGAGTTTTTCAACGCGCCATTAATGGCAGATTTCAATTCTATGAAAGAACCGGATGCCATTAGGGAACTGGCAAAATTTACCGAAACGATTGTCGATAAATTAAAGCAACTGTCTATTTCATATAACATCAATATTATTTCTGGCAGTATGCCCGAAGTTGTCGCAGATAAGCTGTATAATGTTGGTTATTTATGCCGAAGAGACGGCAGTACGGAACGCTACGAGAAAATACACGTAACCCCAGACGAAGCTAAGGTTTGGGGCATGCAAAAAGGAAATAAACTGAAAACATTTCAAACAGATGCCGGTAAAATAGGCATATTGATTTGTTACGATTCCGAGTTTCCGGAGTTGTCGCGTTTGTTGGCCGATGAAGGTATGGAAATTCTGTTTGTTCCGTTTTTAACCGACACCCAAAACGGTTATTCCCGTGTGCGCTTATGTTCTCAAGCGCGTGCCATAGAAAACGAATGTTATGTGGCCATTTCTGGAAGCGTTGGCAATTTGCCCAACGTAAATAATATGGACATTCAATATGCGCAATCTGCTGTGTTTACGCCCTGCGATTTTTCGTTCCCCAGTAACGGCATTAAAGCTGAAGCCACTACAAATACAGAAATGATTTTGGTGGCCGATGTAGATTTAAGCTTATTGAAAGAACTGCATGCTTTTGGGGCTGTAAAAAATTTAAAAGATAGAAGAAAAGATTTTTACGACGTTATTAGAATTAAATAACAAGTATCTTTATTTTATAAAAACACATGATATGAAAAACAGAAACGATAATTTAAAACGGGTAATCGTAGATTTTAAAAAGCTAACACCCGAAATTTTAGCCTTATTGGTCGAAAAATATCCCGATGGTTACGACGACGACCAAATAGTAACTTTTAGAAATGCCCAAAACGAATTGATTGAAGCGGTTGAGGTAATTACCGCAGATACCAAATATTTAGTAAAAGTAAGCGCTAAATTAGAGGTAACCATGGAGAATTACGACGAAGACGATTACGAAGATTTTGATGATAATGACCCAGAAGCAGTGCAAGACCCAGATTTGGTTGATGATGATGCCGAGGATTTGTAATTGTAATAAAGAAACGTATATAGCGTATTGGCTAACATTGGCATAAGCATTTAGCGCTTGAGCAAGGGAGTTTTTCCGATAAAAAGGCCCAATTTATTTTTAAACCTCTACAAGAACGAAACAGAACTATCTAAGTTAAGATATGTATAAAAATGATGATTTTAAATGTTAAAGCTTACCCAAAAAAAACAAAAAATTAAATCCCATGAAAACACAGTTTTTATTAAAGCTAATCGGTTTTTCTCTATCCGTTTTTGCCCTTACAAGCTTTACAATTGCACCAAAGTTAAACCCTAATTCAAATGCATTAGCCATTCAAGAAGAAATCGTAGTGAACGCGGTTTTCGACGGGCATGAAGATTATGGCTATAATTTCATAGCAAAGGATAAAGACGATGAGGAATATACGATTACATTTCACGAAGTAAAAGAAGAATTGTTAAAAGAATTCAATTTAAAATCTGAAACCTTTATTGGTAAAAGTTTTAGCATTACCTACAAAACAAGAGTTGAAGTTTTTAAAGACAACCAGGGTAATGATGATGAAAACGAGATTAATACCATAATTATGTTAAAGAAGCTTTAAATTTTAAAAAAACAAGCTGTTCATCGATGTTTTTCTTAATTAGGTGTTAATCTTTACAAGCATGTAAACCAATCTGTTATTAGCTGCGTATATAGTACAAATCAATAACACCTTGCGCAAGGGATGTAATTATTAATTTTAGGAGCATGCTCTTAATCCAAAATCTATTATAAACAAATAATACCTTCAATTATGAAAAATTATCTTTTAGTACTAGTAAGCTTTTTTACGTTAAGTTTTGCCACCACGTTAGATGCACAAGACGAAGTAGCAACCACAGCTGTTTTTAACGGATTCGATGGCGAATCGTATTCTTTTACAACCCAGGCCAAAGGTGCTGAAGAAGCCAAAACCATAGTATTTAACGATGTTAGTGCCGAAATATTAAAACAGTTTGATTTAAAATCTGATGCCTTTAAAGGTAAGTACTTTTCAATAACCTACACCGTTGCAACAGAGACCTTGGTAAACAGTGATGGTGAAGAAGAAGATGTAGAGGTTTTTACTATAAAAACAATTAGAGAAGCAGTTTATTAATTAATCCATTTATCCATTAAAAAGGGAGGTTTTTTTTAAAGCCTCCTTTTTTTTAAAAAATACTTCCCAAATAAATACACCATAAACTATGGCATACTCTAAAGCAATAATCCATAAATTTTCAGATTTATCGGCTTTATCAACATTTACATAGGCCAGATAACTAAGTATAATTACAAAACTCCACACCAGCGGAAACTTATAAGTTGTAAAAACCGATAATATTAATAATGTAGCAATGTACCACGGGTGCACCGTTGTAGTTGTAAAAAAATAAAACGACAGGGCCAATACCATTGCGGTTATTAATTGAACCGTGTTTCTGTTCGTTCTAAAAAAAGTAAGCAACAACACAAAGGCTATAACAATAATGGGTATTGCGCTCCCAATAACGGCAATTTCGTTATAGCCCCTAAAGGTATAGCCAATAGCCCTGGCTATGTAGTACAAACTGGCATTAAACTCGAAGTTGTTAAACCATAATGCCACAGTATCGGTATAGTTGGTTATAAATTCCGAAGAGTAAAAAGGAAGAAATAAAGCGATTATTGTAATAAACACGATTGCATAAAATGAAATTAACTTTGTCATTCCATTTATTGCGTCATTGCGAGGAGTAAGCGACGTGGCAATCTCTTTTTCGTCATGCTGAACTTGTTTCAGCATCTCATCATCATCATTGTTTTTCGAAGTAAACCACTGCCAATATAAAGGCAAAATTATTAAAGGAATTAATTTAACCGAAACCGATAAGCCCAAAACAACAGCGGCAAACTGCCATTTACCAATATGCAGTAAATACAAACTCCATATTAAAAAGAAAATCATAACGCCTTCAAAATGAAGATTGCCCGTTAATTCAATTATAATAAAAGGGTTTAGCACATACCAGAAAATAAGGTAAACAGGCAGGTTTAGTTTTTCCAGCAGTTTTTTTCCGAAGTGAAGCGTACCAAAATCGGCAGCAATAATTAGTAAACGCATTACCATTGCCGAACCCAAAATACTGCTCCCGGAAAATACCCCGGCAATAACAAAACAAAGCTGGTTTAACGGCGGATAATTGCTAAAATGCCCCGCATTTAAAACTCCCATGCCTTCATATAATTCTTGTGCTTGCGCCACAGGAAATTCATTATTGCCAATAAAAGACGCAACCGTAAACAAATACGGGTTATAGCCTTCCAACAACATTCTGCCATCCCAAATAAAACGATAAAAATCTTGCGATAAATTGGGAATGGCCAAAATAAACACAACCCTAAAGCCAAATGCAAACCAGCTTAAAAGTTTTATGTTTCCTTTTAAAAGCAGGACCAATTTGTAGAACAAAAAGAACAACCCCGCATACAGTATTAATAGCTTAACGTAATCTGTACGTAGCAAATGGTAAGCAAAAACCGCATAAAATAGCAAGCTTGCTAGCACTAAAAGCAATGGTGTCTTGTACAGTTTTAAAAACATGAAGTAAATATAACGCTAATTGTTTTGTGTTTTTTAAATATGAAATGCACACATTGATTTGAGAGAAAAATTTACTAATTTAGTGTTTTAAGCTAAAGCCTTTAAAGCAAGTCCTTGGCTACAGGGTTAAGTCTTAATTTATTGGGCAATATTAACAATGTTTTTATTACATCAGCAAAAATCTAAATAAAATAATATGATTAGAACCAAAGCAAAAAAAGTTGTTGATAAAGTTCTTTTAAGGCTATATCATTCAAATCATAAAAAAGAAGCCACTAATTTTCTTAAAAAAATCGAGGCTCAAAAAGGGAAAACAAACCCCAAGTTTATAAAGTTAAGCAATCAATATGCTGCAGATGTGTTTGGTTGGGTCGGTTATTCGCCCTGGCTTTATGTGTATAGCGCCATTAGCGGCAGTTTTAAAGAAGGATGGATTCCAGACAACTATTATGGCAAAGTGGTAGTGCCGGCACTTAAAGGCCAATACGGAGATTTAGACGATTTAAACGCGCTTCAAAACAAGATTTTTGCTAGTAAACTTTTCCCCGACAGAGCCTATTATGTTAATGGTTTATGGACAACCGCAGACTATGCTGTTATCCCCCAAAAAAAAGTAGCAGAATTTTTATTTAAAACATCTCCAAAGATTGTTTACAAAACAGATAACTCATTGAGAGGCTTAGGGGTGCATTTTTTTTCTAAAGATAATTTCGAAATTAATAAAGTCATGGCCTTAGGTAATGGCATAGCCCAACAGTACATTAAGCAGCACGCTTTTTTTAATGAAATTGTTTCAGGTTCTGTAGCAACCATAAGGCTAACAACTTATATTGATGAAGATGGAGAAGTGTCGCTCCGGTCCGGGTTTCTTCGATTGGGAAGAACTACAGATACGCATGTAAAATCCCTAACTCATTTAAGAGTGCCTTTAAATACAGAAACTGGGGAGATATGCAAAATAGGATATGATACAAATATGCACACCATTGAAAAACATCCGGACAGCAATTATGTTTTCAACAAAAGCATAATACCACATTTTAACAAATGCATAGCTTCGGTAACAAACTTGCACAAATTAATGCCTTTTTCCAGAACCATAGGATGGGACTTGATTGTAGATGAGAACACCGAAGTTAAAATAATGGAATGGAATGGCGGGCATAACGATATAAAATTTGGCGAAGCCACACAAGGTCCCTGTTACGCAGATTTAGGATGGGAAAATTTATGGAAAAAGTAACGTTTTTAGTTTTGTGCCAATATTTACAAATTATTTAAAGCAACATAATGAAAAACAGAAAACCAGGTTTTATTATTGGTGTTGTTTTATCTGTTTTATTTGCAGTGGGTTGTAAAAATTATACGCTAGAGCAGCAGCCAAACATACTCCTAATTTGTGTTGACGATTTAAGGCCGGATTTAAAAAGTTTTGGTGCAGAGCATATCATTTCACCAAACATAGATAAGCTTGCCAAACAAGGCGTGTTATTTAAAAAACACTATGTTAATTCCCCAAGTTGCGGGCCATCGCGTTATACTTTGCTAACGGGTCTGTACGGTACGCCCAACAATAACGCTCTTTTTTTAAGGGCAAAACAAATTGCCAAAGAAAAAAAAACAAACCCTAGCATGCCCGAGTGGTTTAAAACCCATGGATATACAACGGTTTCGGTAGGCAAGGTATCTCACCACCCAGGCGGAAGAGGTGGTGCTAATTGGAATGATAGTACTATTATAGAAATGCCAAATGCGTGGCACAGACAGCTTATGCCAGTTAAAGAATGGCAGCACCCAAAAGGTGCCATGCACGGATTGGCACATGGTGAAATTCGCGTAAACGCCAGCAAGATGGACGTTTTTCAATCTGTTGAAGGCAATGACAGTATTTATCCAGACGGCGCCATAACTGAAGTTGCAGTAAATGAATTAAGACAATTAGCCCTAAATAATAAAAAGCCTTTTTTTTTGGCGGTTGGTTTTATTAAACCCCATTTGCCTTTTGGCGCACCCAAGAATTATTACGATGATTATGAAGATGCAGATTTTCCTGAAATTAAACACCCCAAAAAACCAGAAGGTCGAACCACATGGCATAATTCAAATGAATTTAAACAGTATAACCGATGGGGCAAAAACCCAAACGAGGATGCCGATTTTGCATACCAAATACGTCGCCATTACGCGGCCTGCATTACTTACGCCGATGCCCAAATAGCTAAAGTGCTCGAGGCTTTAAAGCAATCCGGAGCCTATAAAAACACCATTATAGTGCTTTGGGGCGACCACGGTTGGCATTTGGGCGAGCACGCCATTTGGGGCAAGCATACTTTATTTGAGGAATCGCTGCGCTCACCATTGGTAATTTACGATCCTAGAGCAAAACAAAGCGGTTTTTCTACAGATGCCATGGTGGAAACCTTGGATGTTTTTCCAACGTTATGCGATTTAGCGGATATTGAAATGCCTGAATTTGCACAAGGCGTTTCGTTAAAAAATGTTTTGAACAAAAAAGATACCGTTGGCCATAACGCTTTGGCTTATAAATCTGGTGCTGTAACTTTAAGAACCAATACGCACCGATTGGTGTTGCACGATGATGGTTTTACCGAACTCTACGACCACGCCACCACAAAAAAGGAAACCCAGAATATAGCCGAAAAGCATCCCGAATGGGTTGAAAAGCTTAAACAACAATTAAAAGCTAAATGCGAGTAAGCCTTTGCATTAGAGATTGATGCGCTTCAATAAGCTTAGGGTAAACTCATCCTTTTTTATGCTTAACTTTAACTTTGTTTTTGTAACTTATAGTTAAATCTGTAAAACTAACTTGATGAAATATTTAAACAAGTTAAGCTCAAGAAAGATATAGTGGAAAGCCCAAATAATGGTGAAGCTCTGCTGAAACAATCACTGCATTACAAATTGTGGTAGATTTTAGATTTTTGAAGTCAACGATTTAATAAACACGTAGCCAAAACCTAGAAATAACATGAGGTGAAAGGGAAACAGCCCGAAATCGCCACCTTGGTCGCCAACCACAAATGCGCTGTACATACCAAAGGCGAAGTAGAGCATGAGGGCACCTTCAAAGATAACGTGTACCGAGATTGTTTTTTTGAGGTATTTGTTGTTTTTCCAACCGTCTTTTATCGTGCTTATATTGAATTTTGGCGTGCGTATAAATTCGCTTTTTTTGCCCAAGTGGCCTTCTAGAACAGCAATGGAATTGTGCAATGAAAATCCCATGGCTATGGAGAAAAACACAAAAAACAAACCTATGTAATTCATAAAGTTTTTTATACCACCGCCGTAAATTCTGCGGTACATAATCCAATAGCAAACAAAAAATATTAGGGTGCTTATTACAAAAAAGCTCATCACTAAAAAATAGGCTTTTAAGTGCGTGTATTCGTTTTTTATATAAAGCATGGGGATGCTTAAAACAGCTACGATAAGGATGTTTAAAAACATGGTGCTGTTAAGTAAATGCAGCAGGCCGTGGATTTTGGTTTTTACCGAAATATTTTTGTTTTTAAGTACTTTCCAGAGCATTTTCTTAAAGTTTTCGGCGCCGCCTTTGTTCCACCTAAATTGTTGCGAGCGTGCTGCGCTAATGGCTACGGGGAGTTCTGCCGGTGTTTCTACATCTTCAAGATATTTGAATTTCCAGTTTTTTAATTGGGCGCGGTAACTTAAATCGAGGTCTTCGGTTAGGGTGTCGCCTTCCCAATTGCCAGCATCTATAATACAGGTTTTGCGCCAAACGCCGGCGGTTCCGTTAAAATTTATAAAATGCCCTTTACTGTTTCGGCCTACTTGCTCCAATGTAAAATGCGCATCTAAAGCAAAGGCCTGAATTTTTGTTAACACCGAAAAATTGCGATTAATGTGCCCCCAACGGGTTTGTACAACCCCAATATTGTTGTCTTTAAAATAAGGAACGGTGCGTTTTAGCCAATCTTTTTTTGGTAGAAAATCGGCATCGAAAATGGCAATAAAATCGCCTTTGGCTGTTTTTAACCCTTCTTTAAGTGCACCGGCCTTAAAGCCTTGCCTATTGGTTCGGGTAATATGTTGAATGTCTAAACCTTTGGCTTTAAGTTTATCGATTTGATTTTTTGTGGTTTCAACAGTCTCATCGGTTGAGTCGTCTAAAACTTGGATTTCCAATTTGTTCTTTGGATAGTCGATTTCGGCAATGTTGTCGAGCAAACGCTCCATAACATACATTTCGTTATAAACGGGTAATTGTATGGTTACAAAAGGGATTTCTGCCGGGTTTGACAAATTGAAAGTTTCGCAGGATGTATTGTTTTTTTTAGAAGATAAATAATTAAATAGTAGGTTTAGTTGAGCCAAAGCATACATAAATATAAGCAATAACGCGATGGTGTAAACAACTATAATTATGGTTTCTAAAATCATTTTTTAATACTGTATTTAAAAATCCAACCTAATATTTTAAAGCCTGCAAATATAGCACCTTTTACGGTTCCGGAAACTTTTGAAACGCCAATTCGGTTTCTGTAATTCACGGGTATTTCGGTGTATGTTAGTTTTTGCTTTAAAGCTTTTAGTTGCATTTCTACCGTCCAACCATAGGTTTTGTCCTCCATATTTAGATGTAATAGCTTTTCGTATTTAATGGCTCTAAATGGCCCCAAGTCGGTAAATTTTGCTCCAAAAAACAAGGTCATTAACCTGGTAGATAGCCAATTGCCGAAAATTTGGGGAAACGTCATAGCGCCCTGTTCTCTCAGTCGTTTTACACGCGCACCGATTACAAAATCTATATCATCATCAATAATTGGGGCTACAATTTTGGTTAATTCATCCGGGTAATCGCTGTAATCGCCATCTAAAAAAACTATTACATCTGGTTTTTTATTTTGATTTGCAATGTATTCCATTCCTTTTAAACAAGCGTATCCGTAGCCTTTTTGGGTTTCGGTTAAAAGGGTTGCACCTGCTTTTTTGGCGTTTATTTCGGTGTTGTCGGTAGAGTTATTGCTAACCACAATAATTTCATCAACTATATTGGGAATATCATTAATAACATGGGTAATGGAGTCTGCTTCGTTATAGGCAGGAATAATGACTTTTATACTTAGGTTTTGCTTGGTGCAGGTTTTTATCATTGTAGGTTTAGTAAATTGTTTTCTCTTTTAAATGATTTTAAATCTGTCCATGTTTTAATTTTTATACCGGCTTTATATTTTGCGGCAGAGACTAATTTTTCGTTTTTATACATTAAGCAATAGCCGTTCTTTTTGTTGCGTTTAAGTTGGCATTTATGGTTTATTTTTTCTGAAGCATCATAGAATAACCACCAGTTTGTTTTTTCGCCTTTTGCAAAATGCCCTTCACTTTGTTTTGTGCCGTTTTCGGTGTAAAAATACCAATATTTTATAGGTTTGTTTGCTGAAAAATGACCTTCTTTTTCAATGTTTCCGTTTTTGTAAAAGAATTTCCAATAACCATTTTTTTGATTGCTTTTTATCCAGCCTTCAGATTTTAAAATGCCGTTATCAAAATAATTTTTTTGATAGGTTTTTTGAGCTGAAGCCGATATGCTGATTAAGATTAATATGAAGATTATGTTTTTTTTCATTTGAATAGCTGTTTCGACGGGCTCAACAAGACATTGTAATTTTTTTTGCTTTGTTTAAGTAGTTGTCAATTGTGTTCAATGTATCAACACTTTGAACAAAGACAATTATGAAAACTGATGTAAGTCTGAGCTTGTCGAAGACTGATCTCGTGTATTTGGATGCCCATATTCAGTATAGTTTTTTGAAAACTCAATTAAGTCTTTCCAGTTTTCGTTAATTAAAGCTTCTTTTTTCTTATGAGACCAACCTTTAATTTGTTTTTCAATTTTAATGGCTTCTGTTGGATTTGTGCATTCTAAATACCAAACAAGTTCAATTGGTCGTCTTTCGAATGTATAACTATCTTTTTTGTAACCCGATTTGTGTTGATTGACTCTCCTTTCCAAATCGTTTGTCATTCCTGTATAAAATGTGTTGTCTGAGCAAAGTAATATGTAAACGTAATAAAATTCCATGTTTTATTTTTTTGCGCTTCGACAAGCTCAGCGTGACATTATAGTTTCAATTTGTCTTTATAATTAATTTAATATCTACTAATAAATTTGATGTTTTTTTGCCAATAATGAAAACTGATGTCGGTCTGAGCTTGTTGAATACTTTTTATTCCTGATTCACTAAATCCATTAAATTTACATCGTTCCCAAGTAAAACATCGGTTGGATTGATACGTCCTTTTTCCGGGCCATTTTCCAGTTTTAAAACACCTCGCGGGCAAACAGCGGCACAAATGCCACAACCAACACAACTCGCTCTAATAATATTTTCGCCTTTTTGTGCATAGGCGCGCACATCGATTCCCATTTCACAATACGTGGAACAATTACCACAAGAAATACATTGGCCGCCATTGGTTGTTATTCTAAAACGCGATTTAAAACGCTGTACTATACCTAAATAAGCCGCTAACGGACAACCGAAACGGCACCAGACCCGATTGCCAAAAATGGGATAGAAGCCTGTGCCGATAACCCCGGCAAATATGGCACCGATTAAAAAGCCGTAAATATCTTGTATGGTTTGTGTTTTAATGCCCAATACCGCCTCAGCTCCCGAAAAATAGGAGTAAAGTGTAAAGCCTGTCATTACTAAAGCAAATACCAGAATACCATGTACCAACCAACGTTCCAATTTCCAAGCGCTTAACGATTTATCGGAGAGTTGTCTGTAAGGGTCGCCCAAGGTTTCAGCTAAACCACCACATCCGCAAACCCAACTACAATACCAGCGTTTTCCAAAGAAATACACCATTACCGGAACAATAACCAAGGTTAATACGATGCCCCAAATTAAAATAAACAAGCCCAAGCCACCGCTATTTATAAGTTCATCAAGGTTCCATTTAAAGAAGAAATCGTAATCCAACGGGAAGGCGTTTTTAAAATCGTACCAAGGTTTTTCAAAACGCACTAAAATCTCTGGAATTAAAAAGGCAAACACAATTTGAAAAAACAAAACCGATGTGGTTCGTAATATTTGGTATTTATTGTGTCGGTACTTTATGTACATTCTTACCGCCATAACTACCATAACCACGCAATACAAAAATCCGTATAAAAACCATTGGCTTGCTGGATTTCCGTTTAAACTTTCACTTATGGGATCAACAAGGTAAACCCAGTTTACAGTATAATCGGGCCTGAAATAAAGCAGGATATAAAAACCCACCAAAAATATAAAGGCGAACCAACCAATCCACCCGCGATTGGTCGCTGCACTATGATAAATACCATTGTTTTTAATGCCTGCAGGCCCTAAGGTAATAACCTTTGGAATAATAAATAACAACGCGCCAATAATGCCCAAACCAAAAGTGAGCCACCAAAACAGCCATTTGTTTTCTTTAACCATGCCGCTTCCGGCGCTTTTGGCTATTTGGTAAGAAAAGCTGTGTGGCTTATCCCAAATAACTTTATTCCATTCGCTATTTTGTTTGTGGGTTTCGTTTGCTGTTTTTAATGCCGATGTGATTTGAGATGAAAATGAAAACGGGTTTGTAAACTCCTTCTCAACCACGTTCGTTTTTAAATCATCAATAAAAAGCTCACTTTTAATCTCTTTATTTGCAATTATTTTGTTGAATGATTTTGAAGTCAACTCATATTTTCCCAAAAATATCAGTGCGATAAATATAGCGAGACCTGTTAAAAATAAACCAAGTCCTATGTTTTGAATGTTCTTCATTAAAATCTTTTTTTATTCCCTTGAAGAAGGGAAACTATTTATGAGGCTTGAAAAATACGTTTCCAACTTTTCTTTTTCAGTTGAATGTTCGTGTTGTTTTCGTGGTTGAATTTTGCAACGATTTCCGGTTCGTACAGTTTGTAAAACTCGGGGTCGAAATTTGCATCGGCCAAATGTTCTAAAACATAATCTACTGAACGTTTTTCGGTTAAAACCTTATCGAAAAACTCGTGACGCATTCTAATTCCGAAGGTATTAATTCCAATAAACTCACGGGTATTTTTATCGTAATTTATATGAATGCATTTGTTGCCTTTATGGTGTTCCCAATAAAAACGGGCTTCGTTTTCTTTTGGTTGCGCCCAAACCCAACCGTAGGTTTGGTATTCAATATCAAAAAACTTGGCCGAGTTAAACCAATGCCCGGGTTTGTATGCAATGCGGTTGCCGCAAATGGTTTGCGCTACGGTTTCTCCCATCATGCGTCCGGTGTACCAAACGGCTTCAATGGGTCTGCGTAGATCAATGCCTTCGTGTTGTTCGGCGCAATCGCCAATGGCATAAACATCGGGGATATTGGTTTCTAAAAACCGATTTACTTTTACACCGCGATTCGTTTCAATACTTCGCCCAGGCTCAGTACGGGTTTCAGATTCTTTTAAAAAATCAATATTCGGTGAAACACCAGCAGTTAATCCCACCACATTGCAGTCAATTTCTTCGCCTGTTTCTTCAATAATCACCGATTTTACCTGGCCGTTTTCATCGGCTTTAATTTCTTTTAAATTCACGCCTAATCGTAAGTCGATACCGTTTTTTAAAATTTCGCGGTTAATCATTTCGCTTTCGCCTGGAGGTAAAACACCATTCCAAAAACTATGTTCCCGTACTAAAAAAGTCACTGGAATATGTCGCGAATGCAACATTTCAGCAAGCTCAATACCTATTAATCCGCCACCAACAATTACGGCGTGTTTACATACTTTATTGTTGGGCGCATATTTTTCAAGATTATCTAAATCCTGTTTGTGGTACATACCCATAACGCCTTTTAAATCTTGCCCTGGCCACCCGAATTTATTGGGTTTGCTGCCCGTGGCAATTATTAGTTTATCATACTGCAAGGTGTCTCCATCGGCAAAATGTAATGTTTTGGCCTTTGTTTCAACAGTTTTTACATAAGCATTTTTAAGGTCGATTTTATTTTTTTTCCAAAACCAATTCTCGTAGGGTTGGGTGTGCTCGAACTTCATATGTCCCATATACACGTACATTAGCGCGGTTCGGGAAAAGAAATAATCGGTTTCGGCAGATACGATAGTGATTTTTTTATCGGAAAGTTTTCTTATATGCCTCGCAGCGGTAACGCCCGAAATGCCATTTCCTATTATAACAATGTGCTCCATATTTAGTGATTGTGTTGTAGTTGGTCGAAGTTAAAGATAATAACTTATATGGAAGTTGTTAATTTAGAATTGCTTTAAATTATAAGGGTTTTGTAAGGATTTAAAAATTTTAAAGACGCAAAAAACTTTTTTTCAACCATGTAAGTAAGTTAACATTTTAAACGACTTAGGTGGTGTTACTTTGTAAACATTAAATTGAATTACATGAAAAAACAAACAATTATTTTAGCAATTATTTTAGTGAGCTTAAAAGGGTTTACGCAAGATGTGAATGTTTTTTTTAGTAAGGCTGATACTTTTTTTAGAACTTATGTTGATGAGGGGAAAGTAGCCTATTCTGGCATTTACAACAATCAAAGAAGCTTGAATGAATTGATGGAATTGGCCGAAGCTGTTTCGGTTTCAAAAGCAGATGCTTTAGTCTATCAAGCCTTTTGGATTAACGCTTACAACCTGTCTGTTATAAAAGGCATTATAGATAATTATCCCACAAAATCGCCTTTGGATAACGCTGGTTTTTTCGATAAAACAACGTATAGTTTAGCTGGAAAAAACATCACTTTAGACGATATTCAAAACAAGTTATTAAGAGCCCAATTTAACGATGCCCGCTTTCATTTTGTGTTGGTTTGTGGTGCCGTTGGTTGTCCGCCATTAATAAATAAAGCCTATTTGCCAAATACTTTTGATGCGCAATTGGAAATGCAGACCAAAAAAGCCATAAACGGTAGTTTTTTAAAAGTGAATACGAAGAAAAAGCGTGCACAGGTATCTCAAATCATGGAATGGTATAAAGAAGATTTTACATTAAACGGGAAAACCGAAATCGATTTTATAAACCAATACCGAACCAAAAAATTAGAAGGCAAGTACAAATTAAGTTATTTTCAATACGATTGGGCATTAAACAAACAATAAACTCATTTCCATGAAAATGGTAATCTTTTAAATTATAACTAAATAATAACAGATTTCCGTTTTCACGGAAATAAAAAAAAGTATTTTAAATGAAAAAAACAATAGCATTACTCGTAATTTCTGTAATAGCATTTACCGGGTTTTCACAAGAAGAAGAAACGCAAAAAAGCAACATTCAAACCTATACGCCATCAAAATTATTAAAGAAAGGGCAATGGGACATTAAGTTTTTCAACAATTTATACACCCAAACCAAAGTGGCAAACGGTAGTGGCGATGTGTTTAAAAACGAACCGCGGGAAACCTATTTCACATCAACAATCGATGTGTTTACGGGTGTTTCAGAAAACAATAAATTAAATATTGGGTTGCTTATTGAAATGCGCTCCAACGTGGTTGGGAACCGAAAAGCCCTCGATGTTTTTAAGTTTGATGGCCAAACCAATACGGCACGTTCGGGCATAACTTCTTTTGCGCCCGCCATCAAATTCAATCCGTTAAAAAATGTGAGCAACTTTACAGTTCAAACCGCATTTCATATTCCTTTGGCTGATAACGAAACCGAAAATTCAGTATTTTTAGACCAAACGGCTTACACATTTCAAAATCGTTTTTTCTACGATTACACCTTCCCGAGTGGCGATTGGCAACTGTTTACAGAGTTGAATACCGAGTATAATTTTGGAGAGAAAACCAGTTTTGCCGATAAAACATTTGTGTTGGCTCCAGGTGTGTTTTTAAGTTATTTCCCCAATCAGGAATTTACCATTTTAGGCTTTGCACAACACCAACAACGTGTTGGCGATTTTAAACAAGATTTTACGGCATTGGGTTTTGGCGGAAAATATCAATTAAACAAAACCTTAAATCTAGAAGTGCTTTACAGCAATTTTGTTAGAGGCAATACTACGGGTTTGGGGCAATCTTTTAATTTAGGTTTGCGCGCACTATTTTAATTAATAATAGAAGTTTCTTAATCGCCATTACTTGAAATGAGTTAAGCAGATGTAACTTTTTTACGCTAGCTTTATAGGGTTTTAAATGAAGAAAATAAAGTGCATATTCGTTAGCTTTTTGGTTTTTGTATCTTGTTCTAAAGATGCAGATGATAACCTGTGCAATACTTTAGAAGCTTACATTTTAAACAAATCTTTTGAAATGGGGGCGGTTATTGCTTGTGCGGCAAGCGATGCAAACACCAACGAGGTTTTAACCTTTTACTACCCAGAAATTGGCGCAACCAATATTCGGTTTTATGAAACTGGAAGCGCTCTAATTGATGAAAACAATTTTTCAAATTACAAGCAAATAGCTATTAAAAGCGAACCTTTTTTTAATGGTTATTTAGGCAAGTTTACGCAATTATCTGCTAACGAAAAATGGATAATTGTTACCTTTGAGTTGAATAGGGAAATAAAAATCTCAAAACCAATCCGGTCTAAACAAAACACAAAACCAACCGTTTGGAACGATGAGGTTTCTATAAATCAAAATGTTTCAGGAATGCCTAATTTTACATGGGAAGATGATGCCTTTGGCGATAATGCCATATATTTTCAAGTGGTTTCAAATGCGCAAAACAATTTACTTTCGGGCACTTATACTTACGAGAATCATTTTCAATATTACAACACCTCAAATGTGGTTTTAAATATCACCACGCAAACACCATTTGCTTTGGTTACGGGAAATAATTATAACTTTACATTAATGGATGTTAGTGAAGATAATTGGGTAAATGGGGTAATTCAAAAAAACTTTGAAGCACAATGAATAAAACTCTAACCTTTGTATTGGTAAGTTTGTTTAGCGCAGGTTTGTTTTCGCAGAATTATACGGTAGCCGATTTAAAAATTCAGGGTAATAAAAAACTTAAATCGTCTTTCATCAAAAAAATTTCATCTATTAAAACTGGAGAAAAGTTGGATTCGCTGGTTATCGAGCAAGATATAAAACGCTTAAAACGATTGCCCTCGGTATCTCACGCGTATTTTCAAGTATTTCACTCTAATGATAATACCTGCAACGTGTTCTATAATATCGAGGAAAACTTATCCTTAATACCATCGGCAAATATTTATACCACCAATAATGATGAGTTTGCGTACCGTTTGGGCTTGCACGAATTTAACTTATTGGGGCGAAACATTGGTTTTGGCGGTTTCTATCAAAAGGATATTTACAGCAGTTACGCCATAAATTTTAGAGCGCCGTATTTGTTTTGCAACGCATTGGGATTGGCCGTAAACTATCAAGATTTAACAACCCAAGAGCCCGTTTTTTTTGATAACACGACGGCCGATTATAAATATAACAACCAATCTTTAGAGATTTTAGGATTGTACGAGTTTAATTTTAATAATAAACTTGAACTCGGAGTCAACTATTTTGTTGAAGATTATTTATATAAATCTGGCGCTACAAACCCCAATGTGCCGCAGCAATTAAATGTACATAAATGGTTGCTTAAAAGTATTTACGAATACAATAATCTGGACTATTTTTATCAATATGTGTCCGGTGTAAAAAACCAATTTAACCTTCAATATGTAACCTCGACCAACGATATGTTGCCCGATTTTTTTATAAGCTGGAACGACTTCTTTTATTTCAGACGATTTGGAACAAAAGGTAATTGGGCAAACCGATTGAGATTGGGGCTCTCTAAAAACGATAAAACCCCATTCGCACCTTTCTCGGTAGATAATAATTTGAATGTTCGCGGCGTAGGAAACACCATTGATAGAGGCACAGGTGTTATTGTTTTAAATACCGAATTCCGCTATACCATTTACGAGAAAAATTGGTTTGTTTTACAAAGCAATGCTTTTGTTGATGCTGGTTCGTGGCGAAATCCAGGGGGCGATTTTGGCGATTTTAGTAAAGACGAAAACATCAAAATATATCCAGGTTTGGGGCTTCGCTTTATCCATAAAAAAATATACAATGCCATTTTTAGAATCGATTACGGTTACGGTTTAACCAAAAACGCAACCAAGGGTTTTGTGTTTGGCATAGGGCAGTATTTTTAAAGTATTTAGGGTGTTACCCCTTCGTGCCTTGGGGTCGGGCTTTCACAAGTCGCTCTCTGCGAGGAGCTCCAACAAACTTGTGCTTAGCGCAGTCTAAGTATGCTCAATCCTTAACGCACCAATCTGCCAAAGTAAGTTTTAAAACGCAAAGTCTAGTTAATTCAAACACAAACAATTATTTTTGAAAAAAACGATTGTAATATGAAAACTTATGCAATAGGCGATATACACGGTGGCTTAAAAGCGTTGATTCAGCTTTTTAATAAAATGGAAATTAAAGATGGGGACAACCTTGTTTTTATGGGCGATTACGTTGATGGCTGGAGCGAATCGGCGCAGGTTGTTCAGTTTTTAATCGAGCTTTCCCAAAAATTCAACTGTATTTTCATAAAAGGAAACCACGATGTTTGGGCCCAAGATTGGTTGCGAGATAACACCGTTAACCCCATTTGGTACATGCACGGAGGTAAAGAAACAATGGATAGTTATGCCTGTTTTTCAGAACGCATAAAGAAACAGCATTTAGCCTTTTTTGAAAGTATGCCGCTTTACCATATCGATGCTAAAAACAGGTTGTTCGTACATGCCGGATTTACATCTATGCACGGAGCAGAAAAAGAGGTTTTTAAAGAAAGTTTGTATTTCGATAGAACCCTTTGGGAAATGGCTTTAAGCATGGATAAGCGTATTGAAAAAGATTCTACTTTATATCCAAGACGATTACAGCATTATAGCGAAATTTTTATTGGGCACACGCCAACCATTAATTTTAATGTTAACGTGCCCATGCAAGCCGCAAATATTTGGAATATTGATACGGGCGCTGCTTTTACAGGGAAATTGTCTGGGATAAATATCGATACAAAAGCGTTTTTTCAGAGCGAAAATTTACCTCATTTATACCCTAATGAAAAGGGGAGGAATAAGAATTAACTCTCCCAAACCTCGTTTCGTTTTTTTTGGGTTTGGCGTTTTTGTTTTTTTTTAGAATTTTAATACTTCGTGGGCTTGTCTCGAAGTGTTTTATTGCTCAATGCTCTTAAAATCCTTTATCGCTCGATTGGGTTCCATAACATTATAGCCTTTCCAAAAACTGGGGTCGTATTTTGGCAAATAGGTTGGGGTAACTTTGGCTTTTTCAGTAAAGTTGTTAAATGCGGTATCGGTAATCGTTTCGTTTTCAAAAACCACAAGTTCCTTTTTGGTGATGTTCGATACGATAAAATGGACATCGGTAGAAATCTCATTCTGTTTTCTTCGGCCTTTTACATGCTTGTTTTTTTCAATAATCTTTAACGGGCGTTTTATTCCAAATTTATTCCCGCTTTCAGCTTCGGCATATTTTAATGCATATTTGTTTAAAGTGTTTTTAGCATAAATAAAGGTGCCTTTTTTTAAGTGTTCGCTATACGAGATGCCCAAAAGCCTGAAGTTTTTCAGGTTTTTTACATTCTGGTAGTCCACTCTTACAATGGCAAAATCGTCGGTATTTATATATAAAACACCTTTAAAATTTTCTTTCCGTTTTGGGGCAAATGTTATTTTATAAACAAATTCACCATTTAAAAAAAGGTAGTCTAAAAGCTCGAATTTATAACGGTTGGGTTTTTCAAGAAAGTTTAAAAACGAATCTTTAAAAATAAAACTACTGGTTTCTAAACTTGCAATCCCCCATTTTCTGTATGTTAAAAAGTTTTTTTTGCGTTCGCTCTCCTTCTTTTTTTGGGCTTCAATAAAAGCTTTGGTTTTTTCAATGTCTTTATCGGTTTTTGTGTCGCCAAAAAGCGATGAGTCTATGTCCTCTTTGGTGCCGAAAATCCCAGATTTAATCTTGAAATAAGAATCTCTTTTAACGTGTTTTTTAAATATGTTGTTAAATTTTTCTTCTAAACCTTCAAATGAGATTTCATTGTTTTTATCGTAAAGGTTCGAGGCCTTTATTATGTCTAATTTCAAGGCATCCTTAATAATGGGCTTTTGGTATAAATCCCCTAAAATTTCTGTATGATTACCAGATTTTTTAGGCATAATATGTAAAATACTATCTACAAACTTTTGGTTTAGTTCTGGGATGGTAGTTTTTTTTATTTTAATTGTGTTTTTAAGCATGTTGTTGTAGTCTGATTGCCTGTAAAAGAGTCGGTTTTTGCTAAACTCGAAATTGTAATTGGTTGCTAAGTTTTCTTTGGCTTTTTCTATTATTTCGCCTGCTGTATATTTTTTGTTGGAAACCAAAACCTCATCCAATTCAATAGATTTTTGGCGTAATACAATAATGCTATCCGTTAATTTTTTTACTGCAATACGCTTGGTTTCGTACCCCAAACAATTGATGGAAAGCGAATCGTTTTCAGATGTTTTTTTATTCAAATACATTTGAAACACCCCATTTTCATTGCTAATAACCCCAGATTTTTTGTTGAGTTCTATCGTGGCAAAAGCAATAGGTTTTTGTGTTGTAGAATCAATCAATTTTGCATGAATGGATTCTTGCGCATTAAATAACTGTAACGTTAAAAAGGCAAATAAAATTAGGTGTAATTTCGGCTTCATAAAAAAGTCTGTTTGCTATAAAAATAGACGATTATGCAACCCATATGTAACATTTAATCTTTTGTTAAGTGAATTTTATCACTTTTTAACACTTACATATTTTAGGTAGTATCGATTCAATTTTTCGGGCGAAGCACCCAACCGTTTTTTTAAATGAATGGTCCAATAATGAAATTGCAATCGCCAAACACCATGCGTTTTATAGTGTCTTGCCGATGTTGTTAACCATTTTTTAATTACCACAAATTGCTTGCGAGCGTATAGTTTTGCAATTAAATGGTTGTCTTCGTAAATTTTAAAATCCTCATTAAAACCTTCTATGGCATTAAAAAGCGATTTGGTAATAAACAGGCTTTGGTCTCCACCACGACACGACCTAAAAGGCAGTCGCGTTAATTGGCTAGCAAGTTTTAACCACCAATGGGTACTGTTAAATTTCATGATAAAACAACCGGCGTTGTTGTTTTTTTTAACCTGTTCAATAATATGCTTATCAAAATTTTTAGGTGGCAAAGAATCGGCGTGCAAAAAATACAGAATGTTGCCAATGGCGTTTTTAGCACCCAAATTCATCTGTTTTGCGCGACCTTTTGGAGACGCCATAAGTTTTATAATATGGCGGCTACATCCTGAACTTGTTTCAGGGTCTGTGTTATGGTTTTTTTGTTTTTCAATAAAAAAGCGCACTATATTTTCAGAGCCATCGGTACTGCCGCCATCAACAACAATAATATCTGCAATATTTTCTTTCGAAGCATTTTTCAATAAATGATTCAACAGCTTTTCAATATGTTCTGCTTCATTTAATGTTGGTATAATTATAGAGATTTGGCGTTTCATGTTATGTTTTTAGAGACCTGTTAGTCCCAACGCTTCGGGATTAAAACCTAACAGGTCTAAATATTTTTATTCATTCAAATCCCAATTATAGCTTTTGTAGCTTTTTTTCGCTTTCGCGGAAATTATAACGTCTGTATATTGGTTTAAAAAGTCAATCAAACTTCCGTTTTGTTTAAAGTCTTTAGCGAACCACTGAAATATTTTTGATAGTTTTAAATTGTTTTCTGTAATTGAATTTCTTTCGGAATCGCTTAAAAAGTCTTTTGTAACTTTAGTAAGTTGCTCATCTAAATTTGAAGCTGTAAAAGCTTCGTTTAATAATTTCGGACAAGAAACAGAGGCGCAAACAATAGCAAAATGAATTCGGGGTTCGTTCATTTTACGTAAAATCTCATGTTCAATCTCATTTAAGTTATACTCAATGTTAACTGTTTTCCATAAACGCTGCTGCCATGGTTTTTTTATGTTTTTAATGCTTTTTAGGGGGTAGTTTCGCAAAATTAAATCAATTGTAAAAGCATTGTAAGCGTTGATCCAAAAAGCAAGTTTTTCTTCTTTGGAAATAGTGTTAAAAGCACCATTCGCATAAAATAAGCTTAAAACGTAAATATAGTCGAGCAGTTTTTTATGTTCGGTTTTAAACGATTTGTAATCAACATTGCCATTTTCTGAAACGTGTTTCGCTAATAATTCATCCCATAATTGATGAATTTTTACGGATTCAGTTTCCTTTATAAAAGTATCATTATCCACCTTTTTTTGACCAAAACATAATGTCGTAAAAAACAGTAAAAATAGGATGTTTATTTGATACATGATTTTGTTAAAATGATTAAAGAGCGATTATTGCTTAACAGCATCCGCCTCCATCGTAATGAAAGGTCGATTCTGAAAAATATATATCGTCTCTATTTAAAGCTTGCAGCGCTGCAGCGGTTTTGTCGCATATCGCTAAGGGTTGGTTTTTTAGTAAAACATGCCCCGCTTTGTCGTCAAAATAATTACTATCGCCATAATAAATAGCTGCTTTCCCTGTAAAAACACATGGGCCATCGGCGGGCATTGGGTCTTTAATGGCTGCAACTTCTATGGATTCAATATAAATCAATTCGTCTGTTGGGTAATTTTTAGGATCTAAAATACGGTATGGTTTTCGTGCCCGTACTTCAATGGTGCCAAAACCGGCATCGGTTAAAGCTTTTACATATTCTGCAATGGGCAAACTACCGCTTAAACATAATGCTCTTAAACGTTCGTCGTTGCGCAGTTCATCATTTATGGGTTGCTCACAAGTGGGGTCGCTCATAACCAAACGCCCGTGCGGTTTTAAAACACGGTACATTTCGGCAATGGCCTTTTTTAAATCGTCTGCCTTAAAAATATTGAACAAGCAGTTTTGCGCGGCCACATCGATGCTATTATCTTCTACAGGAAGGTTCATGGCATCACCTTTTTTCAAATCAACAAATTCACTTTTAAACCAAGGGTTTAGTGCTTCGGCTTCAACGAAGTTTTTTTGCGAAGCCTCTAACATTTCATCGACAACATCAATACCAATAACACCTCCTTTTTGACGATTGAAGTAAGCAAATTGCAGCAATTCCATGCCACCACCAACACCAACATATAGCATTTTTGGGTTGTTGGTTAAATCGCGCGCATGAACGGTTGAACCGCAACCATAGTTCATTTCTTGCATGATTTTCGGGATTTTTAATCCTGGTAATTCCCAAATCGGGTTGGTGGTACAACACAGCCCAACATTGGGAGTTAGTGCGGCTTCTTTGTAAACGTTGTGTGTGGTTTTTAGGTAGCTCATTTTGTTTTTATTTTTTTTCAGTTTGCATTATTCAGTTTGCAGTCCCAGAATAACTTAATACTACGGACTGAAAACTACCAACTAATTAAAGTGTTTCTATTAATTCCTTAAACAAGGTTATCATATTAGGTTCTGCTTTTGCAGCCATGGCAATAATTTCTGAAATTACTACAGGTTTCAAGTTATCTGGGTCGCACTCATCGGTTAAAACTGACACCGCCGCGACTTTTAATTTTAAATGATTGGCTACAATAACTTCTGGGACCGTGCTCATTCCAACCGCATCGGCGCCAATAATTTTAAGCATACGGTATTCGGCGCGCGTTTCCAATTGCGGGCCAACCACACTGGCATAAACGCCTTTGTGCAGTTTAATGTTGTGGGTCTTGGCAATGGTTTTAAATGTTGAATTTATGTTCTTGTTGTACGGCGCACTCATGTCGGTAAAGCGTTCGCCCAATTTCTCTACGCCGTTAAAAGCCAATGGCGAGCTGCCTTGTAAATTTATATGATCTTCAATAAGCATAAGTTCGCCTTTTTTGAAGTTTAGGTTTATAGCACCGGCGGCGTTGGAAACCAACAAGGTTTTTATGCCTAGTTTTTCCATGATGCGTACCGGATAGGTAACATCTTGTAGCGTATAGCCTTCGTATAAATGGAAACGCCCTTGCATAACAACTACCTTTTTTTCTGCGAGTTTACCATATATCAATTTGCCTTTATGAAACTCGACCGTGGCGGTTGGAAAGTAAGGTATATGGTTGTAGCTAGCCTCAACCAAAATATCAATTTCATTAATGAGTTGCCCCAATCCGGTACCTAAAATAATACCAATTTCTGGGTTTTCGAATCCTTTTCCTTGAAGGTATTCGACCGTTTCGTTTATAAATTTCAGCATGTTTGAATTTTTTAAAATATAAATTTGAATAAAAAATTAAGAACCTGTGTAACCATTTTGTTCTCTGGGAATAAATTAAATCATTAAAGAAAAAGAATAATTTAATTTCGTTCGTTTAATCATTTAATTGTTCTATGCGGTGTTGTAATTTAATATTCGATTTGTAAAATGCCGAGGCTTGTAAATCTTCAAACGTATCGATATCGTTTAAAGGCTCAAGTAACCCGAAAGATATAGCATTTTTTTGTAATTCGCTTAAAGTAACTTTTAATAAATTCGATTGGCTCCAGGGTTTGTCATCAAAAATTAAATGCTGTGTTTTTTTCATGCCAATAAGGTAATATCCACCATCAATCGCGGGGCCAAAAACAACATCATGGGTTTTTAAGGTTTGCAATGCGGTTTCAATATAAGAGTAATTAATGTCGGGCAAATCGGAGCCGATTAGCACAATGTTTTCATAGCCGTCTTCAAATCCTTTAATGAAAGCGTTTTTCATGCGCTCGCCTAAATCCTTACCTTTTTGAATGGCTTTATACTGGTTTTTCCACTTGGAATCGATAATGGCATCAGAAAAATAAATACGCTTATCAATTGCTATATTTTCAGTAGCTTTTTCGGTAATTTTAACCAGTTCGCTATAAACCTCAAAAGCCGCTTGATTGCCAATGGTTTTGGCGAGTCGTGTTTTTACCTTGCCCAGTTTGATGTTTTTTACAAAAACGATAATGAGTGCTTTAGTCATAAATTTTAATGCCTTTTTTTAGCCATTTGCTCCATGCTTTATTGAATGTGTGTATGCTGTCGGTTTCTTTTTCTTCGGAATTATAAACGGGTAAATTGTTGTTTTTCCATTCAAAAATACCACCGTATAAATTATAAATATTGGTGTAACCTGCTTTTTTGAGTTTTTCGGCAATGTCTTCAGATCGAATTCCTATGGAGCAATACACGATTACCGGTTGCTGTTTGTTCTTGAGTTTTTTGATGGTTTTTTTAAGATTGAAATCGTTGTAACCCACATAAATAGCGTTTTTTAATCGGCTGGTTTTGTGTTCTGAAAATTCCCGGGCATCCAAAATAACGACGTTTTGTTGTTTTGAAGCGTCTTTGGCAGTAATATACGTGATGCTTTCTTTGTTGTATTTTTTTAACACCTCTGCAATTGATTTTTGGGCGAAACTAATGCTTGAAAAAAATAGAAGTATGTATAAAATTTTGTTTTTCATAGTATGAGATTTCTGCCTGCGCAAAAATTGGGTTAAGCTACAACGCCTTGGCAGCTACTTCCTGCACCGGCAGTACAACCGTAACAATGTTGCGAAATTACAATGTTTCTGCCTTTTAATAGTGCTTTGTTGTATTCTGAAATGTGTTTGGCTTTACTGTTTACGGGCAATTTCAGCATTTGGTTAAAATCGCAGTCGTATAAATAACCGTCCCAACTTACAGAAAGTGTATTAGTGCACATAACGTTTGCAACTGCAGAAGGATTGTAAGCTTCTACGAGAGCATACATGTAATCTTCGTAATTTTCTGAAGCGATTAAATAATCCAAAAACCGCGAAATTGGTAAATTGGTAATAGCAAATAAATTATGGAATTGAATATTGAAATCCTCTAATAAAGCCTTTTTAAAATCCTTTTCCATGGCCATTTGGTCTCCCGGTAAAAATGCCCCCGACGGATTGTAAACCAAATCTAATTTTAAGTTGCTGTTTGGCATGCCGTAACCTATTGCGTTTAATTCTTGTAACGCTTTTATGGATTGATCGAATACGCCTTCGCCACGTTGTTTGTCGGTTTTTCCTCGGGTCCAATGGGGCATAGAGCTAACTACGTGCACATTGTGTTTTTTAAAGAATTCGGGTAAATCGTGATATTTTTTGTTGGCGCGAATAATGGTAAGGTTGGAGCGTACAATAAAATCTTTAATCCCCACTTTTGAAGCTTCTTTAACAAACCAACGGAAATTGGGGTTCATTTCTGGTGCGCCGCCTGTTAAATCTAAAGTGTGCGCGCCCGAGCTTTTAATAACGTTTAAGCATTGTTGCATGGTTTCGCGCGTCATTATTTCTTTGCGGTCTGGACCTGCATCGACATGGCAATGGGCGCAAACTTGGTTGCACATGTACCCAACGTTTATCTGTAATATTTCCAGCTTTTTAGCTTTAAGCGGAAACTGATTGGTTTCGGCAATTTTGGTTTTAAAGGTGGGCAGTTCGCCGTTTTTAAAAATACCGTTCGATAAAATTTCCAGTTGCCGGTTGCTTTGTGCTAAATCGCTTTGGCGTTTATGTAAGGATTGTGTTTTTGTCATATTCATTTTTTTTTCTGTTCATTTTGCCATGATGCAAAACGAACCAAAAAATCATGTCAATCTGAGGAAATTGCTAAAGCATTATTCGCTTTCGGAATTACGTGCTTGAAGCTACGCTACGCATCTTCATTCCTTCGCTCTTTATTTCTACAGATTGACTTTCCCGACAGCGTCGGAATTTAGGGCTTGACTTTTTGTTTGGTTTCTTTTCTGTTTTTAACTTGTTTTTTTGTTTTCCCCCAAATTCTTTTTAAATAAACTCTGGCTACAGGCCGGTTATTGCCCACTGCAAACGGGCCTGCGTTAGGGATTGAACGGTTCGACTGCGCTCACCGCAGGCTAAATGTTTGAGCTCCCCGACGCAGGAGGGAGCGAGTAGTGAAAGCCCGACCCGACGGTCGCTGAGGTACTCGAAGCTCAGGGTAACGCCCAAAAAATTACCCGTCCAGTTTATTTACTTTATTCATCATTTGCACACCGTGTACCAGGGTTGCTCCGCTTTTTATGGCGGCGCCAACGTGTAGGGCTTCCATCATTTCTTCTTTGGTTATGCCGCGTTGCAGACCGTCTTTGGTATAGGCATCGATGCAGTACGGGCATTGCTCGGTGTGCGAAACGGCTAGCGCGATTAACGATTTTTCGCGGGCGGTTAGTGCACCGTCTTCGAAGACTTTACCGTAATAATCGAAAAATTTATCGCCCAATTCTTTGTTCCACTCGCTTATTTTTCCAAATTTTTTTAAATCTGCCGGATCGTAATAGGTTTTTTGCATGTTTTTTTGTTTTATGCTATAAATCTAAAAGTTTTTGGTCGATATTATAGGTGTAACTTAACATAAATTGTGTTTTTAATTTTATTTTAGCTAAGCGTTTTATTTTGTAATGTTTTATGGTAAATGGATGTAAATAAAGAATTGGATTTAGCTTGGGATTTTGTTAACCTTACCGATAGGAATGTGTTTTTAACAGGAAAAGCAGGTACGGGTAAAACCACTTTTTTACATAAGTTAAGAATGAAATCTTTAAAGCGTATGGTTGTTGTGGCGCCAACGGGTGTGGCTGCTATTAATGCTAAAGGGGTTACTATTCATTCGTTTTTTCAGATGCCTTTTGGGCCTATTTTACCCGATGCCGATTTGGGGGCTTCCTCTGGTTTTAATAGAAAATTCAATAAAACAAAAATCAATATTATCAAGTCTTTAGACCTTTTGGTTATTGACGAGATTAGTATGGTGCGCGCCGATTTACTGGATGGTATCGATAAAACGCTAAGGCGCTATAAAAACAAAAACAAGGTATTTGGTGGCGTGCAATTGTTAATGATTGGCGATTTACAGCAATTATCTCCGGTGGTTAAAGACAACGAATGGCAGTTGTTAAAGGCGTACTATAAAAACGCTTTCTTTTTTAGCAGTCGTGCCTATCAACAATGCAACGCTATTACAGTAGAATTAAAGCATATTTACCGGCAAGACAATCCTAAGTTTATTGATATTTTAAACGAAATTAGAAACAATTGCTTAACCCAAGCCTCGGCAGATGAATTAAATAAATGCTACCAACCCAATTTTGTGCCCGATGAAAAAGAAGGTTACGTTGCTTTAACGACGCACAATAACAAAGCCGAACAAATCAATAATGCAGAACTGGATAAGTTGCAAACAAAGGCACGTACTTATAAAGCTTCTATTGAGGGCAAGTTTCCTGATTATGCTTGCCCGAACGACGAAAAATTAGAGTTGAAGGTTGGCGCGCAGGTTATGTTTATTAAAAATGACAGTTCTGTTGAAAAACGCTATTTCAACGGCAAAATTGGTAAAGTGATTTTGTTGGATAAAGATGAAGTGGTTGTAAAATGTCCCGACGACGATTTTAATATTATAACCACGCCCGAAACTTGGGAAAACATAAATTACACCGTCGATGCCGAAACCAAAGCCATAACCGAAAACAAAATAGGATCGTACACCCAAATGCCGTTGCGTTTGGCTTGGGCGATAACCATTCATAAAAGCCAGGGGTTAACCTTTGAAAAAGCCATTATTGATGCGCAGGGTGCATTTGCGCACGGGCAAACTTATGTGGCCTTAAGCCGTTGCAAGTCGTTGGAAGGTTTGGTGCTGAAAAACAAGATAGATTCCAGCCAAATTATTAGCGACAGCAATGTGCTATCGTTTGTTAAAAATGCAGAGGATAACCAACCCGATATTGGTATATTAAATGAATCGAAAGCCGAATTTCAGTTGCATTTGATATCTGAGTTATTTGAATATTATCAGTTTCTATATCCTGTTAATCGAGTTTTAGATATTTATTACAAAAACAGAACAGTTATAGAAGGGCAAGTTGAAGCCCCGTTAAACACTATTAAAGCAGCTGTTGCCAATTTGTTAAAGGTTAGCAAGGGTTTTAGCGCACAAATTAAAGCCTTATCGCAATCTTCTGAAGCACCAGAAACAAACAAAAACATTCAAGAGCGTTTTGTAAAAGCTATCCGTTATTTTAACGAGCAAACCCAAACCAACATCAGCGCGCCTTTTAAAACTCTGGCATTTGCAACAGATAATAAAACCATTGAAAAGGATATTAATAAGTTTTTAGATACTATTGAAGAATTAATAAAATCTAAAAACCTGTATTTTAATGGTTTAAAAGATGGGTTTAATGCACGTAAATTTTTAGAATTAAGAGCAAAATCTGTTTTTCTGGCTAAAGATAAACCTAAAAAACCACGAAAATCTGTATTAGATGGCACTACAAATTTAGAATTAGCTGAATTATTGCGAATACTAAGAAATGAAATTGCTGAAGAAAACGATTTAATCCATTATCAAATTTTTACCCAAAAAGCACTCTACGAAATTTGCGAAACGCTACCCACCAACAAAAAAGAACTGTTAAAAGTTAACGGCATGGGGAAAGTTAGAGTTGAGAAATATGGTAATGACATCTTAAAAGTGATACATGCGTATTGCGATGAAAACAATATTGAAATTTCTAAAGAACCTACTGTTTTTGAAGCAGAAAAACCCAAGAAAAAACGAGGCGATACGAAAAAGGAATCTTTAAAGTTGTTCAAATCAGGAAAATCAATCGATGAAATAGCCGGCGAAAGGGAGCTGAATCCCAATACAATTACTGGGCATTTAGCGCATTTTATCCCTACTGGCGAAGTAAAAATAACCGATTTAATTTCAGAAGCACATTATAAAGAATTAAAAAAACTTATTCCTAAACACACATTCGAAGGGCTTTCAGATTTAAAACACCAATTGGATGATAAATATACTTATGGCGAATTGCGTTTGGTTTTGGGGGAATTGAATGAGTAGTCGCAGTCTCAGCAAGACATTCAATCCCTAATAATACTCCTAGAAATCACAATTTTTTGTATCTCGCTTGTGCCTTCATAAATCTGTGTAATTTTTGCATCACGCATTAAACGCTCTACGTGGTATTCTTTAACAAAACCATTGCCACCATGAATTTGTACCGCTTCAACGGTGTGTTCCATCGCCACTTTAGAGGCGTATAATTTTGCCATCGCGCTTGACATGTCGTAGTTATTACCTTGGTCTTTGTCCCAAGCTGCTTTCATTACCAAATGGCGCGCCGCAGCAATTTCGGTATGCATATCGGCGAGTTTAAAAGCAATGGCTTGATGGTTGCAAATTTCTGTTCCAAACGCTTTTCGTTCTTTAGAGTATTTTAAAGCCAACTCATAAGCACCTTGGGCAATTCCGAGAGCTTGGGCAGCGATACCTATACGGCCGCCAGAGAGTGTTTTCATTGCAAATCGGAATCCGAAACCATCATCGCCAATGCGATTTTCTTTAGGAACTTTTACATCGTTAAATTGTAAGGTATGGGTGTCGCTTCCGCGAATGCCTAATTTATCTTCTTTAGGGCCTGTATGAAATCCTTCTGTACCTTTTTCAACAATAAATGCATTAATACCATGCGACCCTTTGTGGCGGTCTGTTTGTGCAATTACCAAATAAACATCTGCACGACCACCACTAGTTATCCAGTTTTTTGTACCGTTAATAATATAATGGTCGCCTTTGTCTATAGCAGTTGTTTTTTGCGATGTGGCATCGCTACCGGCTTCGGGTTCGCTTAAACAAAATGCGCCAATGCTTTCGCCCGTGGCAAGTTTGGTTAAATATTTTTCTTTTTGGGCTTCGGTCCCGTAAGCTTCAATACCGTAACAAACCAACGAATTATTGACCGATACAATTACTGAAGCCGAGGCGTCAATTTTCGATAATTCTTCCATAATCAGCACATACGAAATCGCATCCATACCACTGCCGCCGTATTTAGGATCTACCATAATGCCCATAAACCCTAAGTTTGCCATTTTTCTAACCAATGCATCAGGGAATTCTTGTTTGATATCGCGCTCAATTACACCCGGTAGCAGTTCGGTTTGCGCAAATTCGCGAGCGGCATCGCGTATCATAATGTGTTCTTCGGAAAGGCTGAAATCCATAATTCGTAAATAAAATCTTGTTTTCGTAAAAAATATTTACAAATATAGCTTTTAATTGTGAATTCTTAAAAAATATAATTTACTTTTCGCTTGTTTATTCTTTGAGAAATATGCTTACTTTTACTTGATTATGGATGCATTAAAATTAAACCTTATTGGCGTTATGTCTGGTACATCGTTAGATGGGATAGACTTGGTTTACGTAAAGTTTTACTACAGAAAACAGGTTTGGCATTTTGAAATTATACACGCCGAAACTGTGGCATATACTAATGAATGGCATCAAACTCTTGGTGATTTGGTGTTGTATTCTAAAGATGAATTATCGCAAATCGATAAAGATTATACCATCTATTTAGCTAAAGTTATCAAAAATTTCATTCAAAAAAACAATATAAAAAACATCGATGCTATCTGTTCCCATGGCCATACCGCTTTGCATCAACCCCACAAAAAACTTACCTATCAAATAGGCAATTTACCAAATATTGCCAGTTTATTAAACACTAAAGTGGTTTGCGATTTTAGAGAGCAAGACGTGGAGTTTGGCGGCCAAGGTGCGCCATTAGTACCTATTGGCGATAAATTATTGTTTTCAGAGTACGATTACTGCATCAACTTAGGTGGTTTTGCCAATGTGTCTTTCGAACATGGCAACCAACGGATTGCCTTCGATATTTGTCCAGTAAACATTGTGCTAAACCATTATGTAAAACAACTTGGGTTTAATTATGATGACGAAGGAAAAATAGCTTCAAAAGGAACGGTTAATAATTTATTATTAAAACAATTGAATGCGTTAGATTTTTATTCTGAAACACCACCAAAATCGCTAGGCTTAGAATGGGTAAACACGCATATTTTCCCTTTAATAGATTCTTTTAATTTAGAAATAAAGGATGTTTTACAAACTTTTGTAGAGCACGCAGCCATTCAAATTTCCAATGTAATTGGTAGCGATATACAAAAAACGGCACTTATTACTGGAGGCGGTGCATACAATAAATATCTTATTAAAAGGGTGAAACACCATTCTGAAAACAAGATTGAAATACCAATAAAAACCATTGTAGAGTTTAAAGAAGCCTTGGTTTTTGCATTTTTGGGATTGCTAAAATTAAGAGGCGAAAATAATTGTTTGCAAAGCGTAACAGGCGCCAAAAAAAACCACAGTTCGGGCAAAATTTATCTGCCCTAAAATTTAATATCACGAGACTTAAGGTTGGCTTCGCAATAAAAAAATGAATATAGAGATCTAAGCTTTAAAACCGATTACTATTTATGAAAGCATTATTAAAAAAATACGAAAACAAGGAACCTGAAATAGTTTTTAACTGGAAAGACCCTGAAACCGATGCCGAAGGTTGGGTAGTTATAAACTCGCTTCGTGGAGGCGCAGCAGGCGGTGGCACAAGAATGCGAAAAGGATTGGACATTAACGAAGTGCTCTCTTTGGCAAAAACCATGGAAATTAAGTTTACCGTATCCGGACCAGCCATAGGTGGTGCTAAATCTGGTATCAATTTCAATCCTAAAGACCCCAGAAAAAAAGGCGTTTTAGAACGTTGGTATGCAGCTGTATCTCCACTGCTTAAAAGCTATTACGGTACTGGTGGCGATTTAAATGTAGATGAAACCCACGAAGTTATTCCCATTACCGAAGAAAGCGGGGTTTGGCATCCGCAAGAAGGAGTTTTTAACGGGCATTTTAAACCTACCGAAGCCGATAAAATAAATAGGATCGGGCAGCTAAGACAAGGCGTAATCAAGGTAATTGAAAACCCAATATATTCCCCGAGCGTTTTAAGAAAATACACCGTAGCAGATATGATTACGGGCTTTGGCGTTGCCGAATCTGTAAAACATTATTACAACATTTATGGTGGCGATATCACAGGAAAGCGTGCTGTAATTCAAGGTTTTGGTAATGTAGGTGCAGCAGCGGCTTTCTATTTGTCTCAAATGGGTGTTAAAATAGTTGGAATTATTGATGTTACTGGAGGATTAATTAATCAAGAAGGCTTTACTTTTAAGGAGATTACAAACCTGTTCTTAGCAAAAAAAGGAAATACTTTAGTCGCTGATAATTTAACCCCTTTTAATGAAGCTAACAAGAAAATTTGGGCCATTAAAACAGAAATTTTTGCACCTTGTGCAGCCTCGAGGTTAATAACCATTCATCAAATTGATAAAATGATAGATAGTGGTTTAGAGGTTGTATCTTGTGGTGCCAATGTGCCTTTTGCCGATAAAGAAATCTTTTTTGGCCCCATTATGGAACATACCGATTATAGAGTGAGTCTTATCCCAGATTTTATTTCAAATTGTGGTATGGCAAGGGTTTTCGCTTATTTTATGGAGCGCCGTGTGCAAATGACAGATCAAGCGATATTTAACGATACTTCAAATAGAATAAAAGAAGCCTTACAAAATGTTTACAATAAAAATCAAAATAAAACAGGAATAAGTGCTTCTGCTTTCCAGATTGCCTTAAACCAATTGGTATAAGCCTATATTAAAATAACCATTCTTTTTTCGGTAATTGTTTTATTGGATTAGTGATTGTTTTTTCCTTTAAAAAACAACAATATTGTTTCTATTAATCTATTTGTCAGGTTTTTAACCGTGTTTTTTTTTGGTTTTTTTAAAGTGGTTAATGGCTGGCTCAATAAAAACGCATTTCTATAATTAGTAGTAGAATTATATCAGAAGTCTGGACAGATTTATTAGTTTTGCTTCTTGGAATGTTTTTTATGAAAGGAATAAAAAAAACAGGCCATGGTTAAAGTTTTTAAGTACTTAAGCACAGAATAAATTCAAGTTAAACCAAAACATGTGTATTTATAACAGCTAGAAGTTCTTAAATATAATTTAACAAAAGAAAACACGTTATACAGTTGCAATAAATTTTATTATATGCTTAACATTTTATTACTAAACACCCAAGAAGCGGCAGATGCGCTTCCTGAAGAATCGGTCGAAAAAACACTTTCAATTATCCAATTAATAAGCAGTGGTGGCGTAGCTGGACAAGTTATTATAGCTATATTGTTTTTGCTGCTTATTGTGGCTTGCTATATTTATTTTGAGCGCTTGTTTGCCATTAAAGCGGCATCAAAAATAGATGCTAATTTTATGAATCAAATTAAAGATCACGTTAGTAATGGTAAAATTGATTCTGCACAAATGCTTTGCGCACAAGTAAATTCACCCGTATCAAGATTAATAGGGAAGGGTATTTCCAGAATAGGAAAACCACTTGCAGATATTAACACCGCCATAGAAAACGCGGGCCGTTTAGAAATTTACGGATTGGAAAAAAACGTAAGTGTTCTTGCTACCATATCTGGTGCAGCACCCATGATTGGGTTTCTTGGTACGGTAGTTGGTATGATATTAGCCATATTCGAGCTCGCCAACGCCGGCGGCACCATCGAAATGGATGTGCTGGCCAGTGGTTTATATACCGCAATGACCACTACCGTTGCTGGTTTAATTGTGGGTATTATTGGCTACATTGCTTACAACCATTTAGTGGTAAGAACAGATAAAGTGGTATATCAAATGGAGGCCAACTCTTTAGAGTTCTTAGATCATTTAAACGAACCTACGTAATATGAACTTTAGAGGAAGAAATAAGGTTACGCCAGAATTCAATATGTCATCCATGACAGATATTGTATTTCTGCTGCTTATCTTTTTTATGATTGCTTCAACCTTGGTTACCACCAACGCCATCGATATTATATTGCCAAAAGCTAGCGGAAAAACCGAAAATAAAAGATCGGTGGCAGTAAGCATAAAAAAAGACTTAACGTACTACATAGACCAAAAGCGCGTGGGCATTAGTGTTCTAGAAAACGAATTGTTGGCGGCATTGTCGTCTCAAGAAAAACCAACCATAGTTTTAAGGGCCGAAAAATCGGTGCCCGTTGAAAATGTTGTAAAAGTGATGGACATAGCCAACCGAAATAAGTTTAAAGTTATTTTAGCTGTAAAACCTAAATAAACAGAAAGTCACAATAGAATATACTAGCCTGCATTGAGCGCAGTCGAAATGTGTTAATCTTTCTAATTGAAATAGGGTTTTGTTTCTGACAATAATTAGAAAGAAAGATTATAAAAATGAAATATTTTGAAACCATACACGAAAAGAATTCTGCTAGACTCACAGCACTTATTGCCATAATTCTTTTGGTGCTATTGTTTGTGGTGGGTACAACCTATATGGATCCGCCAGAAGAATACGGCGTTGCTGTAAATTTTGGGACAACGGATTTCGGAAAAGGCAACGTGCAGCCTAAAAAACCTGTGAAATCCGAGCCAAAAGAAATTGATAAACCGCCGCAGCCAGAGGTTTCAAAAGCAGAACCAACAGCATCATCAGAAACTAAAGAAGAGGTTTTAACAGAAGACAATTCTGAAGCCATTGCCATAAAAAAACAGAAAGAAGCCGAGGCTAAAGCCAAAGCTATTGCCGATGCCAAAGCTAAAGCAGAAGCCGATAGGATAGCCAAAGAAAAAAGAGAACAGGAAGAAAAAAAGAAAAAACTTGATGCCTTAATAGGTGGTGTTAGCAAATCTGAAGGTACAGAAACCGGAAGCGAAGGCAACGATAATAAAGCAGGCGATAAAGGGCAATTGGATGGCAACCCTTATGCTCCCAGTTATTTTGGGGATAAAGGCTCTGGTACTGGCGGTGTTGGTTACGGTTTAGGTGGTAGAGGAAAAGCATCTTTTAAGAAAAATATTCCCGATTGCCAAGAAGAAGGTAGGGTTGTTGTAGAAATACACGTTAATAGATCTGGAAATGTTATAAAAGCTATTCCAGGAAAAAAAGGAACAACCGGCGGCTCTTGTTTATTTGAAGCAGCCAAAAAAACAGCGCTTTCTCATAAATGGCCAGCAGACTCTAAAGCGCCAGTAAAACAAATTGGTTGGGTAGAGGTAAACTTTAGTTTAGGACAATAAATGACATATCAAGAGACCCTCAATTGGATGTTTTCGCAACTCCCAATGTATCAAAAGCAGGGAAAATCTGCATTCAAAAAAGATTTATCAAATACCTTAAAACTAGCCGAACATTTAAATCGCCCAGAGCATAAATTCAAGTCTATTCATGTAGCAGGTACTAATGGCAAGGGTTCAACAAGCCACATGTTAGCTTCTGTTTTACAAGAGGCAGGCTATAAGGTTGGACTTTATACTTCTCCGCATTTAAAAGATTTTAGAGAGCGCATTAAAATCAACGGGAAAGAAGTCGGTAAACAATTTGTAATAGGTTTTATAAAACGAAATAAAGCTTTTTTTGAGGCCAACGCATTGTCTTTTTTTGAAATGACCGTAGGTATGGCTTTCAAGTATTTTTCAAAAGAAAAAGTTGATATCGCTGTTGTAGAAGTAGGTTTAGGTGGCCGATTGGATTCTACTAATATTATTACGCCAGAGCTATCGGTAATTACAAACATTGGCATAGACCATAGCCAATTTTTAGGTAACACGCTAGAAGCTATTGCCTTTGAAAAAGGCGGCATCATTAAACCCAATATTCCGGTTGTAATTGGCGAAACCCAAAAAGAAACACAATCCGTTTTTAAAGATTTAGCAAAAAAGAATAACTCAAATATCACTTTTGCAGACCAGGAAATTTCCGAAAATTATAAAACGGACTTATTAGGTAGCTATCAATCAAAAAATATTAAAACAGTCATTCAAGCGGTTAAAGAGCTTAAAAATAAAGACTACAAAATTTCAGAAGAAAACATAAAACAAGGTTTATTAAAAGTAATTAACAACACGGGCCTGTTGGGGCGATGGCAAGTTTTAAACGAAAAACCTAAAGTAGTTTGCGATACGGGGCACAATAGAGAAGGCCTACAATATGTGATGCATCAGCTTTTAAATGAAAATTTTAATCAGCTTCATATTGTTTTTGGAGTTGTTAATGATAAAGACACAAGCAGCATTGCAGATTTATTGCCTAAAAACGCCAGCTATTATTTTTGCAAACCAGATATTCCAAGAGGTATGGATGCCTACAAGCTACAAAAGGCCTTATGTAAATTCAATTTAAAAGGAAACGCTTATAATTCTGTAAGCGAGGCTTATAAAATGGCCTTAAAGCAAGCGGATTTAAACGATTTAATATTTGTTGGCGGCAGCACTTTTGTAGTTGCAGAAATAATTTGAACACCATCCAGCAATAGATATTATATTTGAAAAAACAATAAATAAGTTATAAACTAAACATTATGAAAAATCTTTTTACACTTTTGTTACTAGCTGTAACAGCATTAACCTTTGCCCAAGAATCTACACTTTTAAGACTGAATTATAAAACAGGGGAAAACTATGTTATGCTGATGAATATGAAGCAAAATATGGGCAACGGGAATATGACCATGAATATGACAATGGAAATGCCAATGAAAGTTATCAGTGTTAAAGATGGTATTTATAGTGCCGAAATGAGCTTTAAAAGTATTAAAATGGATATGGAACAGGCAGGTAATAAAATAAATTACGATTCTAACATTAAAGAAACCAATTTAGATGAAACTGCTAAAATGATGAGCTCTCAAATGCAACCTATTCTAGAAACCGTTTTGCTAACTAAAACCAATATGTACGGAGAGGTTTTGGAAATGAAAATGATTAAAGGCTCAGGAAATGTAAATCAGTTTACAAGCCAAACCGAAAGTGTAGTTTACCCCAAAGAAGCCGTTACTGTTGGTTACTCCTGGGTTTCGGAAAAAGACAATAATGGTATGAAAATAAAAAATACTTATACTGTAAAATCCATTGATAATAAAGTTGTGGTATTAAACCTTAGCGGGGATATAACAGGTATGTCCAAAGGAAACCTATCTGGCAGTATGAATATCGATAGGGCTTCTGGTGTCCCTATGTTATCTACTGTTAACATGAATATTGAGGTAATGGGGCAAAAACTTGACACTGAAATGGTTATGACTATGAAAAAAACAGAATAGTTTGCTTTTTTGCAAAGCCTTTTTTTAAGAACTAAAATTTATTCATTTTTTTTTAAAAAAGTTTTTGCAGTATTAAAAACTAGGTTATATTTGCAGTCCAATTTAGAGGGCGCGTAGCTCAGTTGGTTCAGAGCACTTGGTTTACACCCAAGGGGTCAGGGGTTCGAATCCCTTCGCGCCCACACTAATAAAAAACCTGATAAACCCATTATCAGGTTTTTTTATTCTAAAAATAAACATCTTCATATTTTAGGTTTACACTTTTTTTTTCTACTTTTATGTAAATCTCTCATTATGAATGGTTCTAGTATTAAAAATGTTTACAAAGAAATATTCAAATCATACAACAATCCTTCCCTAGAAAAGCATATCGAAAAAATTATTGAGTTAGATACTTTTTTACCTTACAGCTCAACATTTTTCTGTATAACAAACACGCAAACCCTAACTTTCGAGTATATAAGCAAAAACATGTCTGCTTGTCTTGGCTTGGATAAAAAGGATTTAGTGAGGCAGGGTATGCGCTTTTTTTGGGGAAGAATGCATCCTAAAGACCTTGAGCATTGGCTTACGGCTTTAAACGAACTTATGGAATTTACCCTTAACAATACTAAGATAGACGAGCGGAGAAGAATGAGTTATACATGGAATTACAGGTTAAAGAATTCTAACCAGGATTATGTTAATATTGTGCAGAACACCACGCCACTAGGTTTTGACAGTGATTTTAAGCCCATAATAGGGCTGGCTCACTATACTGTGCTGTCGCCAGAAATAAAGCTACAGGTGTGTGCCTCTGCCAAACTGCTAAATGAAAAAAACGAATACGAAACGATTTATTTTAATAATTTCTCGCAGAAGCTACTGTCTGAAGGGTTGAGCAACAGGGAGCGCGATATTGTTAGGCTTTTGGTTTTAAGTTACACCAGTAAACAGATAGCCGATAAGCTAAGCATTAGCCCTAATACAGTAGATACCCACAGAAGAAACATACTTAAAAAACTTAATATTTCTTCTACAGGAGAGTTAATTGGCATGCTTAAAATGCATAAAAATTTCATATAATTGCCAATTTACTCAAATTGAGTATTGTGTATTGCCCGATAATCTAACATCTTTGTAAAGCTATTAATTTAGTTCTTAGGGAGAATTACTAAAGGTGTTTGTTATCAAATAGATAAACAAACACCTTTTTTGTTATATCTTTATTAAAAATTATATAAAATACTACCTTAAAATTTTGTGGCTTTAATGAGATGGTAGCAGGTCTATAAGCCTTTCTAAAGCCATGCCACGCGAGCCTTTAATTAACAAGGTGGTGTTTTTTATTTCACTAAAATCAAATTGGGTTTTAAAATCTTCAAAATTACTGTATTTCATTGATTTATCAGAATGGATTTCAGATTGATGAAAATTATCGCCTATAAAAATCACCCGATCTATATTTATTGAAATCGCTAAATCTGTAATGCTTTGGTGTTCTTTTTTGGCGTCAACGCCCAACTCGAACATGTCCCCTAGAATGGCTGTTTTATGCCCGGGTTGTTTTTCAAAATTAAGTAAGGCGGCATACATGCTTGTTGGGTTTGCATTGTAGGCATCTAAAATAATGTTGATAGTGCCTTTTTTTATGATTTGCGACCTGTTGTTGTTTGGTATATAGTTTTCAATAGCTGTTTTTATTGCTTTATCTTCTACTTTAAAATAATTCCCTATGGCAATGGCTGCGGCAATATTGTTAAAGTTGTAGTCGCCAATAAGTTGGCTTTTAATATATAAATTATTGTATTTGCAGATTACAAAAGGTTGTGCTTCGGTAAAATCAATATTAACATCTGCAATAGCATTATTGCCAAAAACAAACCGTTTAGATGTACTTGTTTTGTTAAGCTGAATGGTGTCATTTCCATTAACAAAAACGGTTTTATTGTTAGTTGATAAATAATCGTACATTTCGCTTTTGCCTTTAATTACCCCTTCAACACCACCAAATCCTTCAAGATGCGCCTTCCCGAAATTAGTGATGTAGCCATAATCTGGTGTAGCGATATGGCACAAAAAAGAAATTTCTTTTAAATGATTTGCACCCATTTCTACAATGCCAATATCGGTATTACAACCCATGGCAAGTAAGGTTAACGGTACCCCAATATGGTTGTTTAAATTACCGCGAGTTGCTGTGGTTTTATATTTTTGAGATAGCACCGCATTTATTAATTCTTTAGTAGTTGTTTTACCGTTGCTGCCGGTTAAAGCGATAATGGGGACATTTAGAAATCTTCTGTGAAATCTGGCTAATTCTTGAAGCGTTTCAAGCACGTTTTTAACTACAATCGCACGGGTTGAGGTTTTGTACTGCGCTTCATCAATAACTACGTATTTTGCTCCTTTGCTTAGGGCTTGTTCTGCGTAGGTGTTACCGTTAAAATTATCGCCTTTAAGAGCAAAAAAAATGTCGTCTTTTTTAATTTTTCTGGTGTCTGTACATACCGAATGGCATGTTAAGAAAAGGCTATGTAGCTGTTCTGTTTTCAATATTAATTGGATTTATGTTTTACATTCCCGCCAACTTGCCCGATAGCTTTAGTCGTGCGATTATCAGGGTTTATAATTATATATTAAATACCAAGTGTTGTCGAATATTTTTATTCAAATAAAAGTATAAAAAAAGTCCTAACAAAATACGCTAGGACTTTTAATGGTGTTATATTTATAAGGTTTAGTTTTTTGTTTTGTTTTTAGATTTGCTTTTAGATCCTACACGAGACATGGCACATCTAAATCCTATGTAATCGGTAGCCATATCTTGAGGGAAATAGCGTCTTTGTGCTGGGTCTAACCAATAGGCTCTGTCTTTCCACGAGCCTCCTTTGTACACTCTAACCTCATCGTTAATTAGGGACGATCGGTTATTGTTTTTATCGTACTCTCTAATAATATTTCCTAATGAATCCCTTGAGATGTTGTGCTTTGGCGAGTTGTACATTTGTCTTGTGCTTGATGTGCTCTCTTCTGTTTCTTCATCATCATTAAAGTTTTCAAAATTTCTAGACGATCGTCTGTCGCCATCTCTAAAGTTTATGGCGTTGCTTTTATCGAAGTTTGTACGTAAGTAAGTTTCGTTTTCGTCAACAGGAACCTGTAAAATCTCACCGGGTAAATTTCTGGCAATTACTTTTCCGTTTGATAGTGTGTCGTAAACAATATCGTCTGCTGTTACAATTTTCACGCTACCGTCTTCGCTTATGGCGTTTTTGGTGTAAACGTTTCCTCTGAAGTAATTAAAATCGTTGTACTCGTCGTCAATAATTGGTCTGTAAACATCGGCTACCCATTCTGCAACGTTGCCAGCCATATCGTATAGTCCAAAATCGTTAGGTTCATAAGATTTTACTTGGTTTGTAATATCGGCACCATCGTCAGACCAACCTGCAATACCGCCATAATCTCCTTTTCCTTGTTTAAAGTTGGCTAATTGGTCGCCGCGAACTTTACGTTTCCCAGAACGTGTGTATTGTCCGTCCCAAGGGTATTTTTTTCGGCCTCTGTAAAGGTTGTAGCTTCGTAATTCGCTTAATCCCAAAGCGGCGTATTCCCACTCGGTTTCTGTAGGCAACCTGTATTTGGGCGAAATAATGCCTGTTTCGCGGGTGGCATAGATACCGGTTTCGTTACCATCGGCATCGGTTCTTACGTTTCGTCTGCCTCTGCCATCGCCATTTATAATTTCTTCGTTGCCCCCGTAAGTTAAAGTAGGCGCGTTAATGTAGGTGTCTGTATTAAATGTTTGGTCGGCATTAACCTCTAGGGTTTTGGCGTCTCTTTTTAGGTAGCCTGCTCTTTCAAGATAAAATTCGTTTACACGATCAGACCTCCAATTGGCATATTCTACGGCTTGAATCCAGCTTACCCCAACAACAGGGTATTCTGCATAACCTGGGTGGCGTAGATAGTTTTCAGTCATAATTTCGTTAAAACCCAAACGGTTTCTCCAAACTAGAGTGTCTGGTAAAGCACCGTGGTAAATGGCTCTAAAATTATCGTCTGTTGGCGGATAAACGCGCTTAATCCAATCTAAGTACTCTAGGTACATAATGTTGGTTACTTCGGTTTCGTCCATGTAAAACGACTGTACATGTTGCTGTGTTGGGGTATTGTTCCAATCGTGCATCACATCGTCTTGTACTTTACCTTTGGTAAAAGTTCCTCCTTCTATAAAAACCAAACCTGGGGCGGTTTCTTGTTCTTTAAAATTGGTGTTGTATTGAAAACCACCTTCTCTGTCGTTGATTTGCCATCCTGTTGCTCTGGAACTGTTTTTTGAGCTTGAAGATTTTTTACAACCAATAGCGGTTATGGCTAGTGTTAAAACTACCATAACTTTTAATGCTACTACTTTTTTCATATCCATACGTTTAAGTAAGCTAATAATATTTTGGTGCTGCAATATAAGAATTAAACCCAATAACACAAGCAATTTTTTGCATTTTAACCAAAAAAATATGCATTTCACCCTATTTTTTAAACACTACAACGATGTTTTTGCTGTTTTTTATCGTTGATTTGTGATTAATAAACGCACGATTTACTAATTTATTATTGTATTTTTGATGCGGTTTTTAAATTTGTTATTTATTTTGATAATAACATTACACAAAAGCCGTTATTCTAGCGATGAAAGAGAGCATTTTACTTTTGTTTTTATTTATTTCTGCTGCCGTCTTTTCGCAGCAAAAAAAGTTTACCATTAAATGGGACGGCCATCAAACCATTTCCGGTGGCAACTATAATTTAAAAATACCGGCTTTTAATACAGATAATTTTAGTTACAATTTTGATGATGGCTTACTATTTGTAGCGCAATGGAAAATTTCAAGCGCAATTAATGAGTCTTCAATAACAATTAGTAATGTTACGTATGCTCCAATTTCTAAAGTCGATTTAAAAGATATAGATGTTAACACCATTGGAAATGAGTTGAAATTCACCTTGAAAAATTCAAAAGCCAGACAACAACAATATGCTTTTTTCCAACTAACGCCCATTATAAAAGATGCCAACGGCACTTATAAAAAAGTGCAATCTTTTCAAATAAATTACAATACCAGTGCCAATAGATTGGCTGCGGTTAACAAATTTAATCGAACTTTTGGGGTTATTTCAAATTCGGTTTTAAGCTCTGGCGAGTGGTTTAGGTTTTATGTTGATACTACGGGCGTTTTCAAAATATCCAAAAGTTTTTTGCAAAATTTGGGCGTTAACGTAAATAGTGTTGACCCAAGAACCATAAAATTATATGGTAATGGCGGTCGCATGATTCCGTATTCCAATGCAGAGCCTTACCCAATGGACGTTACAGAAAATGCCATAAAATTTGTTGGAGAAGAAGACGGCATTTTTAACAACGAAGACCATATTTTATTCTACGCCCAAGGGCCAAATGGGTATAATGCAGAAAGCAATACCAATATTAATTGTTACACCGATAAAACCTATTATTATATTAACGTGAGTTCTGGTTTTGGCAAACGCATACAGCCCATGGGCCAACCCACAGGTGCCGTGGACATGGTAATTGATACGTTTGAAGATTATAAGTTTCATGAAGTTGACGAACACAATATTGCCTTGTTGGGAAGGCGCTGGTTTGGAGACCGTTTTGATATTGAAAACGATAAAACATTTGAGTTCGACTTCCCCAACCTGGTAACCAGCACACCAATTTATCTTAAGGTTTTTGCAGCTTCTACATCTTCAACCCAAAGCAACATGCAAATACAGGTTAACGGCAACGCGGTTTCAAGTATTTCCATCTCTGGATCCTCAAATCCTAGTTTGGCAAACGGGGCGTCTTATATGGGTAATGTAAATGTTAACACTACTAACATAAGTGTTAATCTTATTTACGACAACCAAGGCAACCCGGGCGGTTTAGGCTACCTAGATTATATTTCTATTGAAGCAACCCGGGCGTTAACTTTTACAGACAAACAATTTCAATTTAAAAATAGCGCAGTAGCATCAGCTTCAGGCATTGGGCAGTATAATATTGCAAATGCTTCACAAATTGCAGAAGTTTGGGAGGTTACCGATTTGTATAATGTTACCAGTTTTACTAACACAGACTCTAGCAGCAACCTTTCTTTTACATCAACTCTAGGAACGCTAAAAACCTATGTAGCCCTTACACCATTAGATTATTTCGAGCCAAAAATGGATGCCAATAAAACCATGATCAATCAAAATATAAAAGGCACTGTTTTTCAAGGTAGCAACGGGCAATTCCAAGATGTCGATTATATTATAGTAGCACCAAACAATATGCTGGACCAAGCAGAACGTTTAGCGCAAATAAACCGTAAGCAATACAATTTAAATGTAAAGGCCATTGGTTTAAGCGAAATATACAACGAATTTAGTACAGGTAATCAAGACGTTGGCGCCATTAGAAATTTAGTAAGGTATGTTTACAATAATGCCAGTACACCAGAAAACAGGATAAAATACCTGTGCTTGTTTGGCGATGGCTCGTTCGATTATAAAGACCGTATTCCCAATAACACCAATATTATGCCCTCGTGGTATTCGTACAATAGTTTTAATTTAACCAATTCGTTTGTTTCAGACGATTTTTACGGTATGATGGATGCCAACGAAGGCACTATGGCCACAAGCGATAAATTAGATGTTGCAGTGGGCCGAATATTGGCCGATACCCCGCAACGCGCCAAAGAGATGGTCGATAAAATTGAAAGCTATTACGTCAAGGAAGCTTTTGGAAGCTGGCGCAATAATTTTGTAGTCGTTTCAGATGATGTCGATAAAGATTGGGAAGGCATTTTACAGCAAACCACAGATAATGTGGGCAATAGCGTAAGCCAGGAAAAACCTTTTATTAACGTTGTTAAAATCCATACCGATGCCTTCCAGCAAGAGGCCTCGGCCGGCGGAAACCGCTACCCGCAAGTTACAGAATCTTTGGTTAACGCCATAAATAATGGCGCCTTGGTGGTTAATTATTTTGGGCATGGCGGAGAAGAAGGCTTGGCGCAAGAGCGCATCTTAACAAAACTAGATGTAGATGGTTTTCAAAACCTCTGTAAGCTCAATTGCTTCGTTACCGTAACTTGCGAGTTTACCAAATTCGATAACCCATTTAGGGAAACCGCTGGCGAGTTTACCTATTGGAACAAAAAAGCAGGTGCCATTGGTTTAATTACCACCACAAGACAGGTTTTTGTAAACTTCGGAATTACATTCAACAATCAATTGGAACAGTATTTGTTCTCATTTAGCAATAATGACACCTTTGAAGATCACGAATACCCATCAATGGCTGAAGCTTTACGGTTAACAAAAAACGACCCGTCTATTTCTAGCCAAAGCCAAAGGCGTTTGGTGTTTTTTATTGGCGATCCTGCCATGAAATTGGCATTCCCAAAACCCAATATCAGATTAACAACTATTAACGATGTGCCCATTACCCAAGCTACCGATACTTTAAAGGCATTAAGCTATGTAAAGCTTGCAGGCGAAGTAACCGATTTGGCAGGAAATGTTATAAGTGATTATAACGGCACACTTTCAACCACCATTTACGATAAAAATATAAATAGGCAAACACTGGCAAACGATGGCACACGATTAAACGGACAACTCGTAAAAATGGATTTTGAAACCTTGGGCGAAATTATTTTTAGAGGCCAAGCATCAGTTACAAACGGGCAGTTCGAGTTCGATTTCGTTGTGCCCAAAGATATCGGTATCCCCGTAGGTTTTGGTAAGGTTAGCTTTTATTCAAAAAACGAAACCCTGCTACAAGACCAAACGGGAGCCAACCTTAATACCTTAAAAATTGGCGGATTAAACCAAAATGCTCCTGAAGATAATACAGGCCCCGTTATTTCCCTTTTCATGAACGATGAGAACTTCGTCTCCGGAGGCATAACCAACGAATCGCCAACACTACTGGCTAAATTAGAAGACGAAAACGGTATTAACACAGCAAGTGGTATTGGGCACGATATTGTGGCTATTATTGATGGAGACGAAACCAATCCGTTTATACTAAACGATTATTATCAAACCGAAGTTGACAATTATAAAAAAGGCACCCTCTCCTTTCCTTTTAGGGATTTAGAGCCCGGGCTACACACCTTAACCCTTAAAGCTTGGGATGTTTACAATAATTCGTCGGTTACCGAAATTCAATTTATTGTATTCGATAAAGATAAAGAATTGGTTATTAACAATGTACTTAATTACCCAAATCCGTTTGTTAATTACACAGAATTTTGGTTTAATCACAATAGTTCAGACCCTTTAAACGTTTCAATACAGATATTCACCGTTTCGGGCAAATTGGTTAAAACCCTTAACGGGCAAACCAACGCAGGGACCAAAACAACAAGTTCGTTATCCAGGGATATAATTTGGGACGGACGCGACGATTTTGGCGATAAAATAGGAAAAGGCGTATATATTTACAAGCTTACGGTGCAATCTAATTTGCTAAACAAAAAAGTAGAAAAAATAGAAAAACTTGTAATTCTTTAATTTAAGCCAGTGGTTTAATAGAAGATTTAACATTTTAAAGAGATTTATAAAAAGTTTTTAAATAAAAATTATATTTGTTAACTAAAACTATCCCATGAAGAACGGAATATTGATACTAATAGCATTTGCTGTTTTTTTTAAAACTGAAGCTCAAACTACCGTAATCCCAAATGATGACTCAAGAGTAATAACAACAGGGCTTCCATTTGTTTTAATTGCCTCAGATGCCCGGGCAGCCTCAATGGGCGATATGGGCGTTGCCACATCGGTCGATGCTTTTTCGCAACAATGGAACTCGTCAAAATACGCATTCTCTGAAACCAAATCCGGATTAGCAGTAAGTTACACACCTTATTTAAGCAAGTTGGTAAACGATATTTTTTTAGGAAATGTTACCTATTTTAACCGCTTGGATGAGCGTAGTGCATTTGCAGCAAGTTTCAGGTATTTTTCACTTGGAGACATCGAGTTTAGGGCAGATGAAATTTCCGAAGCACTCATTCAAAAACCAAACGAATTAACTATTGATGCATCCTACGCCTTACGATTAACCGATCAGTTCGCCATGTCTGTGGCCATGCGCTATTTGCGTTCAGACTTAAGACTGCCAGGAGTTGATGGTGATACAGAGGCTGCAAATACATTTGGCGTAGATATTTCCGGGTTTTACCAAAGTGAAGAAGAAGCCTATAACGATTTTAACGGGCGTTGGAGAATGGGGTTTGCCATCCAAAATATTGGGCCAAGGTTTAAATACGACGAAGGCGGACAAGAAAATTTTCAACCCACCATGCTGCGCTTAGGTACCGGATTCGATTTTATTTTCGACGAGTACAACAAAATTGCCCTAACAGCCGAAGTTGGAAAGCTATTGGTGCCAACACCGCCAACGTTAGGCGACGAGTATAATTTTACAGATAATAATGGTAACGGAACTTACGAAGAAGATATCGATGTTTTAGGAAGTAAAATTCAAGACGATGTTATTATTAGCGGAAAATCTCAAGACGTAAGCTTTCTATCAGGCATGTTTCAATCCTTTGGCGATGCCCCGGGCGGGTTTAGCGAAGAGTTAAAAGAGTTCACATGGTCCTTAGGTGCAGAATATGTATATCAAGATTCATTCGCTTTTAGAGCGGGTTATTTCAACGAAAGTGAAGAAAAAGGCGCAAGAAAATTTTTAGCACTCGGTGCCGGTTTTAAATACAATGTTGTAAATATCGATTTATCATACCTGTTCTCTGCTTCAAAAGTGCAAAGCCCGTTGGAAAACACCTTGCGTTTTTCGTTAACCTTCAATATAGGCGCAGAAACATACAGCGAGTATTAAAAAAGGCTCAATAATCTTCATCAACAAAAAAACTATTGCCCAAAAGCAATAGTTTTTTTGTTAACAATAGGCTGTCTGTAAATTCGTTACATCTGTTTTGTAAATTATTGTTTAAAAACATTTACATTAGCTTAAATCCTATTTTTTGAACATTAAAGATATTTTATGAAAGAAATAAAAATCGAATCTACCCTTTATATTTTTGAAGATTTAAATGAATTGCCAAAAGATGTTGTAAAATTGATGCATAAGGCCAAAGAAGCCAGAGAAAAAGCCTATGCGCCATACTCGAATTTTTATGTAGGTGCAGCGATTCTATTGGATAATAATCAGGTAATTACAGGAAGTAACCAAGAAAACGCCTCGTATCCATCGGGCTTATGTGCAGAACGAACAGCCATTTATTACGCTGGGGCAAAATACCCCAAAGCCAAAATAGTACGAATGGCCATAACAGCGGGTTCTAAAAAAAACAAAACCCTAAGTCCAATCCCGCCCTGTGGTGCATGTCGTCAAGCCATTGCAGAATACGAGGTTAAACAAGATGCACCCATAGAAATTTATTTTATGGGCGAAACAGGTAAAGTGGCTAAGTCTAATTCTTTGGCAAATTTATTGCCACTAGTGTTCGATAAGTCTGTACTATAACGTTTTAGTATAAAATTTACGATTTTCGGTTTTTTCGTTAGTGACTAAAGTGTTACTTTTGTTATCCGCTAATCCAAATTATAAATTGGAACCTAATAATGAAACCTCAAGAAGATTATTCTTGTGTGTTATTACAGTATTAAACAATTAAATTAAATGCAAAAAATAACCAAAGAAGTGTACCTAAAATGGTACGAAGACATGCTGTTCTGGAGAAAGTTTGAAGACAAATTAGCAGCAGTTTATATACAACAAAAGGTACGAGGGTTTCTTCATCTGTATAATGGTCAAGAAGCTGTTTTAGCTGGTGCTTTGCACGCTATGGATTTAACCAAGGATAAAATGATTACGGCATATCGCAACCACGTGCAGCCCATAGGTATGGGTGTAGATCCTAGGCGTGTTATGGCAGAGCTATACGGTAAAGCTACTGGCACCTCCCAAGGTTTAGGTGGCTCTATGCACATATTTTCTAAAGAACACCGTTTTTATGGCGGTCATGGTATTGTTGGCGGACAAATCCCTTTGGGCGCAGGTATTGCTTTTGGCGATAAATACCATGGTGTAGATGGCGTTACCTTATGCTGTTTTGGCGATGGTGCCGCAAGACAAGGCTCATTGCACGAAACCTTTAATTTAGCCATGCTTTGGAAACTTCCCGTAGTATTTGTTTGCGAAAACAACGGATACGCCATGGGAACTTCGGTAGAGCGTACAGCAAACCATACCGATGTTTGGAAACTTGGTAAAGGCTACGAAATGCCCTGTGGTCCTGTAGATGGCATGAATCCAGTTAAGGTAGCAGAAGCTTTTGATGAGGCCATAAAGCGCGCCCGCCGTGGCGATGGCCCAACATTCTTAGAGCTTAAAACCTATCGTTACAGAGGGCACTCTATGAGCGATGCGCAGCATTACAGGACCAAAGAAGAGGTTGAAGAGTATAAAAAAATAGACCCAATCACTCAGGTTAAAGCTACCATTCTCGAAAAAAACTATGCCACAGAAGACGATATTAAAGTTATAAACAAACGTGTTAAGGACTTGGTTTCAGAATGCGAGAAATTTGCTGAAGAATCACCGTTCCCGGAAAAGCACGTAATGTACGATGTGGTTTACGAACAAGAAGATTATCCATTTATACAACATAAATTATAAGCAATGGCAATAGTAGTAAATATGCCCCGTTTAAGCGACACCATGGAAGAAGGGACTGTTGCAACCTGGTTAAAAAAAGTAGGAGACAAGGTTGAAGAAGGCGATATTTTGGCCGAAATAGAAACCGATAAAGCCACAATGGAATTTGAATCCTTCAACGAAGGCACACTGCTTCATATTGGCGTTCAAGAAGGCGAAACCACCAAGGTAGATGCCCTTTTAGCCATTATAGGCGATGAAGGAGAAGATATTTCGGAGTTATTAAATGGAAGTAATAACGCTTCCGCGGAAGCGAAAAACCAAGAAAAACAAGAAGAAGCACCAGTTAGAACAGAATCAAAAGAAGAGGCTTCAACTAATGCAGGTTTACCAGAAGGTGTAATAGTGGTAACCATGCCCCGTTTAAGCGATACCATGGAAGAAGGCACTGTGGCAACATGGTTGAAAAAAGTAGGCGATACGGTTGAAGAAGGCGATATTTTAGCCGAAATAGAAACCGATAAAGCAACCATGGAATTCGAATCTTTCCAATCTGGAACGTTATTGGAAATAGGTCTGCAAGAAGGAGAATCGGCAAAAGTAGATGAGTTATTGGCCATTATTGGACCCGAAGGAACCGATGTTTCCGGTGTGGCGGCCAACTTTTCAGCAGCTCCAACAGCAGCTAAAAAGGAAGCAGCACCAAAAGTTGAAAACAATAAGCAAACATCTACAACTTCTGAAAAATCTACACCAAAACAACAAGCACCAAAACCAACACCAGTTACAGAAAACGGACGCGTTTTCGTGTCGCCATTGGCTAAAAAACTAGCCGAAGAAAAAGGCATTAACCTAACAAAAGTACAGGGCACAGGTGAAAACGGACGCATAATAAAGCGCGACATAGAAAATTACGAACCTGCAGCGGGAGCAGCATCAGTTGGTAAATTTGTTCCTAGCGGACAAGAAGATTTTGATGATGTTGATAATTCGCAAATGCGCAAAGCCATAGCCAAAGCATTAACAAACTCTAAATTCTCTGCACCACATTATTATTTAAGTGTAGAGTTCGATATGGAAAATGCCATGGCCTTCCGCGAGCAATTCAACTCCATTCCAGATACCAAAATCTCTTACAACGATATTGTAGTTAAGGCTTGTGCATTAGCTTTAAAGCAGCATCCGCAAGTAAACTCGCAATGGTTTGCAGATAAAATGCGCTTAAATAATCATGTACATATTGGGGTAGCTGTTGCAGTTCCTGATGGATTGGTAGTGCCTGTTGTACGTTTTGCTAACGAGCAAAGCTTACCACAAATAGGTGCAGCGGTTAAAGAGCTTGCAGGAAAAGCAAGAAACAAAAAATTAACGCCAGCCGAAATGGAGGGCAGTACCTTTACGGTATCTAACCTAGGTATGTTTGGTATCGATACGTTTACGTCGATTATCAATCAACCAAATTCTGCTATTCTTTCTGTTGGGAATATTGTTGAAAAACCAGTGGTTAAAAACGGTCAAATTGTGGTTGGGCATACCATGAAGTTATCATTAGCCTGCGACCACAGAACGGTAGATGGTGCAACAGGTGCTATGTTTTTACAAACCTTAAAAGGGTATATTGAGAATCCTGTTACTATGTTGGTTTAGTACTTCCGCGTAAGCGAAAAAAACTATTTAAATAAGATAAAAACCGATTTTATATTGATTAAAATCGGTTTTTTTATCTTTAAAAATTAAATATAAATTTATGAGAAATATTATACTGGTATTGAGTTTATTGCTTGTAATAGGATGTAAATCTTCTAAAATTCAACTTGCAACGCTTTCTGATGTTGAAAATAGTTTGACTTATTTAGCTTCAGATGAATTAGAAGGTAGAAATACAGGCAGCAAAGGCATAGAAAAAGCGGCCGTTTTTATTGAGGATTACTTCAAAAAAAACAACATAAAACCTTATTTTAAAACCTATCGAGATAGTTTTAATTTAAACGATATTGTAGGTTATAACGTTGTTGGTTTTATTGAAGGAAACGACCCAAAACTTAAAAACGAATTTGTTATTCTCGGCGCACATTACGATCATATTGGTAAAGGTAAAGAAGTTAATGGAGATAGTATTGCCAACGGTGCAAACGATGATGCTTCTGGTACGGTAGCGGTAATGGAATGGGCAAAATACTTTTCAAAAGCAAAAAGCAACAAACGGAGCCTGCTTTTTACTCTGTTTTCGGCCGAAGAAATGGGGTTAAAAGGTTCAAGCCATTTGGCTAAAAGACTAAAAAAAGAAAACCTAAATTTATATACCATGATTAATCTAGAAATGGTTGGTGTGCCAAGGGCAGAGGAAGAAATAATGGCATATATTACAGGTTACGAAAAATCCAGTATGGGCAAAAAATTAAACGACTACGCCCAAAAGGAAATTATTGGTTTTTTCCCTAAAGCCAAAGGTTTTCAGCTATTTAAAAGGTCTGATAATTATCCGTTTTACCAAGCTTTCAATGTTCCGGCCCACGCCATATCAACTTTCGATTTTACCAATTTTGATTACTATCACCACGTTGATGATGAGGCCGACAAAATGGATTTTAATCACATGACAGATTTTATAAATGTAATGATTCCTGCATTGGAAGGTATGATAAATTCTGCTTCACAAGAAATAAAAATTAACGATGAGTAACATAATAATAACAGGAACAAGTAGAGGTATAGGATTTGAATTGGTTCAATTATTCGCAAAAGCAGGACATAATATTTTAGCGCTTTCGCGGAACGATAAGCCTATAAAAGCTTTAAATTTTAAGAATGTAAACCCAATGGCATTCGATTTATCGGATGCTAAAGCTTACGCTAAAGTTGAAACTTTTGTAAAAGACCATTGGCAACAGGTAGATGTTTTGATTAACAATGCCGGTACACTTATTAACAAGCCCTTTGCCAAAACCATAATAGCAGATTTCGATCAGGTTTACAAAACCAATGTTTTTGGAGTTGCAGAACTTACCCGTATTGTTCTTCCTTTTATGAAAAAAGGGAGCCATGTAGTTACTATAAGCTCGATGGGCGGTGTGCAAGGCAGTATGAAATTTCCTGGGTTGGCAGCTTACAGCTCGAGTAAAGCCGCTGTAATAACTTTAACGGAATTACTCGCCGAAGAATACAAAGAATCAGGTATTTCGTTTAACGTATTGGCTCTGGGTGCTGTGCAAACCGAAATGCTCCAAGAGGCTTTCCCGGGTTATCAAGCACCAACCACAGCATTGCAAATGGCACAATATATTTTTGATTTTTCATTAAACGGCAATAAATATTACAATGGTAAGCTGTTGCAGGTTTCTAATTCTACACCGTAACTAATTAATTTTACTAATTTAAAGGAATAGAAAACCCTAATGCTGCGGCTCCAGAAACTTGTTCTATAGTAGGATGAAAGTAATAGGTAGCAGCAACTTCAATATTGTAATTTGGTCCTAAAGCTAAACCAAAAGACAAAGGAATGTGCATTAAAAAACCATTTTCTTTTTTGTTTACATTTGGTGTAAACGTAGTAAATGAACCTAAAGAGCCACCAATACCAATTTCTAAATATGGAGCAATCCATGGGATAGGTATTGAAACTCGGGCTTTACCACCAAACAAGAATGCCTTAGTGGTTACCTCAAATCCTGTTAGATTAGGGTCGCTAGCATTTTCATCATGCGATGTTGTTATGAATCCAGCGTAAGGACGCAATCCAAACCATCTTGTTAAACCAAAAACATATTCGCCTTGTAAGTAAAACCCTTTTCCGTATAAATCTAGTTCGTCACTAGTAGTACTAAATCCGTAACCTATTGATATATCAATATGTCTGCCTTTGTTAGGTTGCGCATTTGTAATATTAGAAAAAAGTACTGTGATGATAGTTAGGGTGGATATATTGCGAAAAATAAAATGCATTTAGTATTTTTTATAGCGTAATATCGTAATTTTTTTATAATTATTGCACATTGTTTTTTGATACTTTACTTAAGCCTCAGCATTAAAAAACACTTTGTAATAGTGCATTTTCTTTTCATCGTCGTAACCGCGTTCTAAATATTCGGCAGAGGCATCGGGTGCATCAATATCTAGTTTTATTTGTATGTTGGTATCTAGTTTTATGTCGGTTTTAATTTTCCGCTTTTCTTTAGTTACCACTTTTTCGGCCACATCAAATTGATTTCTAATAACTATGTTTTGTTCGCCTTCAAATTCTTTTTTATAATCTTCAAACTCCCTTATTTGTTTTTCTTCTTCAAAAAGTTCTTCTTTAAAACGCTCTACATTTACCACTTCGTTTTCTTTAAAAAAATCAATGGTTTTTGCTAAAAACGTGTTTTGTTCTTGTGCTCCATAGCTGGTTTTTAAAACCTCGGTAGAAAACTCTTTACACAACTCAATATATTGCTGAGTGTGGTTATTGGCATCATCGGCATATTTTATGTTTAAAAACTGATTGGTCCAATATTGCGCATCGTAGCCATTATTATCTACACTTAAAATAATGTTGCCTTCGGTATCAGATTGATTTAAAATTAAACAGCCTTTATCTACTTTTTTAGAGCTAATTCCCTTTTGTACCAAGACATCGTAACTGTTGTTTTCTAAATAGGTTTGAAAGAAGTTAACCTTATTTTCAATTTTGAAGATGCCAATGGCATTGGTGGTGATCTCGCCGTATTCAATGCCTTCAAACATGACAATTAAAACATCGCCAGTTTTTATTTGAGCCGAGGTTGATTGCTCGTACAAATGGGTAACGATATGTTTTGAAACTTCAACAAAAGCCTCGTCTTCATTAAATAGTTGAGTGGCGTAGCTATTAATTTCGTTTAATGCGATATTGGCATGATGGTTAAAACGATAACTTTGCACCAAGTTGCCAAAAGGTCTTAATAAAAACGGAAGCATTAATTCGTAACTGGCCTCATCAAAATCGACTGGCTTATCAGAAAATGCATTTTTTGTATCGTTAAATTTATTGCCGACTTTATGAATTATAAATTTTGAAATTGAGGCGTTTTTTCTTGAAATCATGTATAAAATATTTACTCTGCAATAGTAATGATTTCAAAACAAAAAGCATAAAAAAAGAACGCCAAAACATATAGTTTTAGCGTTCTAGATTTGAGGACTTTAGATTTGGTTATCGTTATATTTTTAATTTATTTAGTAAAGCTTGTAAGCTCAGAATAGCCCATAAGTTTTCCTTTTTTATTGTAGTTTTCGCTTTTAACAACGCCAACACCTTTGGCAATCCATTCTTTGTTTTTAAAATTCATTTTCATGCCCATTTTCATTTCAGTATCATAACTTAACACAAAACAATCAAATGTTCCGGCAGTTGTTGTTACAGATTCTTTGGCATCAACAGTTCTGTTAAGCATATCCATAGTCATATTCATTTTAATACCACTCATATTCAATGTCATTTTTAAATTGGCATCCTTTAGGGTTTGGCCCACTTTTAAATTGTTTGGAAACTCGACATTGGTACCAGACATTTCCATGTCCATATCTTTATATTGTTCAAACATATCTGGGTTCATTAGCGATTTAAAATCAATTGAAACACTATTGCCATCGCAGGTTACATTGTACTCTGTGGTGGTTACTTCTTTACCTTTGGCATCAGAGATTTTAGCCTTAATGTTTGCAACATTATTGTTTATGCTTGTTATCTCGTAATTAACAACACTTTCTTTTTTGCCTTTTTTATTGAAGCTTGTAATTTCAAACTTTGCACCTTCCTTAAAAGGGAAATAGGTACTGCAAGCATCTTGTGCCATTAAGGGTAAACTAAAAAAAAGTAAGCCGATTAAAGTGATTATTTTAATTTTCATAATAGTTATATTTTTACAAATTCTACACGTCTGTTTTGGGCTTTTCCGTTGGCTGTGGTATTATCGTTAACTGGTTGGGTTTCGCCTTTGCCATCAGTATGCAAACGGTTTTCAGCTATTTTATAAACTTTAATTAAAGCTTCTTTTACGGCATTTGCGCGCTCCTTTGATAGTTTTAAATTGGCGGTATCGCTTCCATCAGAGTCGGTGTGCCCAATAATATTGAGTTTAATGCTATTATCTTGCATTAAAACCTGCGAAATCTGGCGGATAATACCATACGATTGCGATTTTATTTTTGCCGAACCCGAATCGAATAAAATGCCATTTGTTGATACTTTGCCTTTGCTTAACAGTTCCCGCCTTAAATCTACGCCACCTTCAGCAACTTTTAGGTTTTTAATAAAAACACGCTCTTCGCCATCTTTAAGTCCATACACATGAAATTTTAAATAGTTTAAAACGTCCAGTTTTTCAATAAATCTGGGGATGTCAACATATTTCACCTCGTTTACCCAAAGTCTATAGCGTTTTTTGGTTACTGAAATGGCGATGTGTGGTTGGTTTTTTACTTCATCTCTTATATCGGCTGTTAAGCTGGAGTTTATCATTCCAGCTTTACCATCAAAATAATTAAAGGCCTGTATGTTAAAAGCACCATATTGTCCTAGAGGAAGCGATACCGATGTGTAATGCATTTTACCGTTAGTAAACGTATTGGTGTCGCTTAAAACAATATGCAATCTGGCACCAGATGAGGTTTGCTTGGTTATACCAGAGGTTAGCACATCAAACTCTATGGTGTAATCTTGAGGTAATTCGCTTATATCTGGGATAACATATAGTCGGTAACCTGCCTTAAGCTCAAACCAATTGCCTTCAACTTTGTTTAGTTTTACTATGGCGCCAGAGCCGTTGGTGTTCCATTTGCTTGGTAAATCGCCAATAAAGTCTTGCGAAAAATCGTCGAAAAATAAGAGTTTATCGCCAGGGACATAATCGAATTTGCTAATAACTTCTAAATTGTCAGAGATGTTTGAATTGGCTTCTTCTGTTTTACCATTTTGATTTGAAGACTCTGATGAGCTATTAGATTTTTCATCGCTTGTTGATGAATTATCAGATTCTTCTTCTTTTTCATCGCGTTCGCGCTGACCGAGAAGCAATTCTTTAGCCGTTTTTATACTATACGATAAAGCTTTTTTTGCCTTGTTAATCTGCAACGTAGCTTTAGCTTGCTTTAAAACATTGGCGCCGTCAATATCGCTTAAAATATCTGGAGCGCTGTCGCTTAACCCCGATAAGTCGTCCAAAGCGTCTTCCAAAACATCAATGTCGTTGTCGTCTAGCGGTGTGCCCGAGGCGGCATAACCATCGTATTTGTAAACTTTGTCGTACAAATTGAAAGATTGGGTTACAAAATTATCGACACTATAAATACCGACTTTGCTTTTTGGACGTTTTAGTTGTTTGGTTTGAGCGTAAGTGCTAGAGATAAAAAAGAGAAGCACCATCCCTAAAACGGGAATGCGGAGTGATTTTTTTGAGGGATTCATTGTAATTGTTTGATTAATAGCTGCCTTAAAGATAAAAATTAGTTTGCAAATGCAAAATCTTAAGGCCTATTAAATCGTAACTTTAATTTATTTGATATAAAATGATGGCATTGCTTTCTCCTTTTACAACAAATTCCAGATTGCGGTCTTTATCGATATTGTTCAGTTCGATTGGCGAATTTCCGTAAACCGGAAAGTTCGAAATGGGTTTAGCTTGACTATCGAAAAGGTATGTTTTTTGAGATTGCAAATCGGTTACCGAAACGTATATTTTGTCGTTTAAGTAAAATATTAACGGAGCGGTGTAATTGCCAAAATCCAGCTCAATTGTTCGAGATTTAATAGTAAGTTGGTTATCGGTTAGTGTAACAAGTGTTTTGCTTGTGGCTTGTAAATGATGATTGTTTGAAAGGTTCAGGTTTTGAATTGCCGTATTTCCCCGTGTATCTATCGACACTAAATTGCCATTTTTCGTTGTCGTTGTAAACTTGTTTTTGTGCAAATAAACACTTTCGTTTGAAAACGTATTTGGGGTTTTTGGCTTTACCCTGGTTTTTCCGGTGCGGTCTAAAATATACAGTTTGTCTTCGGTTTTAAACGTTAAATAATCTTTACCACCCATTCTAAAGTGTTTGGGTTGTGTAACTATAGTTTTACTGGCAGCTTTAAAGGTAAAACCATTTACAATTTTTGCACTAACATTGTACATAAATACCCTTTTGTTTTGGGTAACGAGCAGCCTGTAATTTTTCTTTTTATCGTAATCGAAAACCGCTAGTGGTTGCGTAATTTTATCGCTAAATTTTTTAGGAAAAGGTGCAACATCTTTCCCGTTTCTATCTATTACATAAACCCGGTTTGGTGTGGCAAAAACCAATTGTAGCCTACCGTTTTTATAAATATCTATTTGCTCGATATCGCCTAAAACGGGGCCTTGTAATTGTTTTTTCCAAAGAATTTTTCCTTTGTTAGAAATTAAATATAACCTATTGTTTACATCTTGCACCACAATTTCTTTTTGTTTGGTAATGTGGTTGGTAACAAACTGCGGATTGGTTAATAAATCGGTATCTAATTTTATGTTAAACTCTTCTGAAATAGAGTTTTGGTAGCTTCTTGTTTTTGCCTTTTTAATAACGCCATTTACATGTGCAAAATGGGTGTCGTAAATAAATTGTAAAGCCGAAGCCTTGTATTTGTTTAATTTATAATTTGAATTGCCTTCAATGTTTCTATCTAAAATCGTTTTTAAAATCGATGAATTTACAACCATTAACAACGACGATTGGTCGCTTAAATTTGCTTTAATGTTTTTAAAATAAGATTGGGCGCTTAACGTGGTTTTGTTTTGGTAATTTGCAATAATATTTTGAAGCATTTCTAAATTATCGGCAAACACAAAAAAGTTATCTATAACACAATATTTTGTGGCATCATTAAAAGCGATTAATGGGTAAAATGTATTTGAAAATAAATTAGGTTTACTAAAACCAAAAATTTCAATTTGTCTGTAAGTGTCAATAATATTCAGCTCGCTTAGTAAAGCATCTTTGGTGGCAATAACATCGATAGAATTTAAAATTACGGCGCGCTTTTCGTCTTCGTAAATCGTACCAATTTCTGTAATATTATCAAAAAGCGTAGTGGAAGCAATCGAATCTTTTTTGTTGAATTTTGATAAGTTGGCTTCAAAAGCATTAAAATCATTAAAAGTAAAACTCATAAAACCATCGCTATTTGAAGGAGTTATATTTTGAATGTGATTTTCTTGCGGAATGTTGTCCTTAAAAATATTAATTAAGCTTTTAGTTGAATCGGTTGCTTTGGTAATTCCGTTAATTAAAATTTCATCTTGACTTACATTGGCATCAATTGCAAAATAATTCGAGAAATTTTCAAAACTTATGGAATCTTCAATAAAAAGAGATTTAATAAATTCATTTTCATTTTTAATGATAAAGGACAACGATTGGTCTTTATCTGTGGTGTTGTAAATTTTTTCTAATTCGGTATTTTTTCGGGTATTTAAAAAAGCCGCATCAATTATTTTTTTTGAAGACGATGCTATAAACATACTGTCTGTAATTGTGCTGTAAAATGTATTGTTGTTTAAAGTTGATTTTGTGATGGACTTGTTTTTGGAAACTAAAGTTTCTTCAATATAATTGGGTAAAGAATCTGTTTTGAATAAATTTTTGTGATATTTAGTTATAATTGAATATTGTAAACTATCGTTGTTTTCTTTTGAAAAACAAATAAATAGTTCGCCTTTGGGATGTAAAAGCGATAAAGATTCTAATTTGCTTTCTAAGTTTTTATACGAATTGGTTTTTGATAGTTTTTTAATAACATCGTTATTTTGAATAGCGCTTTTTAAACTTTCAATATTCGAGGTTTTTAAAACTACCGATGCGTTTTCCGGAATAAAATGAATGGGTTTAGTTCGGTCTGTTTTAGGGTTTGAGCAACTAAATGTTAGTATTAAGAGGGCAAAACAAAAGAATCTCATGAGGGGAATTAATTAAAAATAATGCCTTGGCCTGTTGTGGCAAGGTTTCGGTTAAAGAAATTATTTATAGTACAAACCTACATATTTTTCATCTTAAATAGATACAAAGTTTTTATAAAGTACAAGAGCGTGTATTAAACTAAATATCTAGTTTTAATTGCTCTGGTAAAAGTCTAAACGATTTTCGGTGGTATTTGGTTATACCGTATTTTTTAATAGCTTCTCGGTGTTCTTTTGTGGGGTAGCCTTTGTTTTGTTTCCAATTGTACATCGGGAATTCTTCGTGTATTTTGTTCATATACAAATCCCGATACGTTTTTGCTAATACAGAGGCGGCCGCAATGCTTAAATATTTACTGTCGCCTTTAACAATGGTTTTAAATGCTACATTGTTAAAAGGTTTAAACTTGTTGCCATCAACAATTATAAATTCCGGTATTGGTTTTAGTTGTTCTATAGATTTGTGCATGGCCAAAATAGAGGCATTAAGAATATTAATGTTGTCTATTTCGTCTTGAAATACATGTGCTACACCAAAAGTAAGGGCGCCAATTTCTATAATTGGCTTTAAAGTGTATCTTTTTTTTTCGCTGAGTTGTTTGGAATCGTTTAAAAAACCATTCGAAAAATTTTCGGGAAGTATTACGGCGGCAGCGGTAACGGGGCCAGCAAGACAACCGCGACCAGCTTCGTCTGTGCCGCATTCCAATGCCTTATTTGAAAAGTTTTTTAACAACATGGGTATAAATATTGTCAAATCTATAATTTTTACGGCTATTTATTATGTATGCATAGTAAATTTATTTCGATTAATACGAAAAATGCATTTTTGATTATTGAATTCTTAGTATTTGCGAGTTATTATAAAATTATATTTATTGAAGGCCTTGTATTTTTATTAAATATAAATTTGAACAGATGTTAATTATTGCTTTAGTTAACATTTTTTTAGTGTATTTCTTTGTTTATTTAATATATTATTAAGAAGTTTGCGTTTGACTAACTCAAAATAATTGTATATATGAAATTAAAGTTGACATGGATGTTAACGCTAATAATGGCGTTTTCAATTCAATTCTCTAACGCACAAGAGAAAACTATTTCAGGAGAAGTAACATCGTCTATTGATGGTTTGCCACTGCCTGGAGTAAGCGTAATAGTTAAAGGAACGACTAGAGGAGCGCAAACAGATTTTGATGGTAACTATACCATTAAAGCTTCTGCTGGTGAAGTTCTGGTTTTTTCGTTTGTAGGAATGAAAAACGTTGAATCTATTATTGGAGCAAGCAATACAGTTAACATTTCCATGCAAGAAGACATAGCCGCTTTAGATGAAGTGGTGGTGGTTGCTTATGGTACGCAGAAAAAAGAAGCCTTAACAGGTTCTGTGGGTGTTGTTGAAACAGAAGCCTTAGAGAAAATTGCTACTTCTAATGTGGTACAGGGTATTGTTGGTAAAGTTGCAGGTGTGCAAGTTATCAATATTTCCGGGCAACCAGGTGCAGCGCCAACCGTAAGGATTAGAGGTGTGGGTTCTATTAATGCAAGTAGCGAGCCTTTGTATGTTGTAAACGGAGTGCCGTTTCAAGGGGATATTAACTCTATAAACTCGAACGATATAGAGTCTTTTACAGTGCTAAAAGATGCAGCTGCTGCTGCCTTATACGGTAGTAGAGGTTCTAATGGTGTAATTATTATTACAACCAAAAAAGGTAAAAGGGATGCGGTCTCTATTAACTTAGATGTTAGTACTACTTATTTAACAAGAGCGACTAAAGATTACGACGTAATTAAAGAACCTGGTATGTATTATGAAGCGCACTTTTTAGCGATGAAAAATTTCTTGATTACTACGGGCGAGACGCCTGCAGATGCGGCTAATTTAGCCGCTGCTAATTTGATTCAAGACAACATAGGTTCTGGATATAGCTTAGGGTATAATAATTATGATGTGCCTGATGATCAGCTAATAAATCCTGCAACAGGTAAATTAAATCCTAGCGCAAATTTATTATACCATGACGATTGGGACGATTATATGTTTAATAATTCGTTTTCTACCAAGACCTTTTTAAGTGTTTCTGGTGGCTCTGAGAATTCTAAATATTATTTCTCATTAGGTCATCAAGATGATAAAGCTTATACTATCAAATCTAATTTTGAAAGAGTAACAGCTAATATGTCTTTAGAGCAAACCATTAAAGAAAATCTTACTATTGGAGGAACAATGAATTATGCGCATACAGTTCAAAACGCTCCTGATCAAGGAGGATATGCTGGTGCATTTACCTGGACTCGTTCAATTGCACCAATTTATCCGGTGTTTGGTTATAATCTAGACGGGTCTCCTGTTCTAGATTCTAACGGAGTTCAAGTTTACGACTATGGTGATGGGCAAACCGGTACACCGCAGATAAGAAGGTATGCGGCTTTTGCTAACCCTTATGCAACGACGTTATTGGATATTAAAAGAAGAACGAGTGACAATTTAAACGGAAACATTTTCTTAAAATATGATTTTTTAAATGATTTCTCTTTCCGGTACAATGTCTCAGCAGACTTAAGAAACCATAATAGAGTAAGTTATGATACGCCATTAGGTGGAGATGCTTATGGTGTTGAAGGTAGATCCACTCCAAGAGCCTCTAGAGATTTTACGGTAACACATCAACAGTTATTAACTTGGAATAAGAGTTTTGGTAACCATAGTGTAGATGTTTTAGTAGGGCATGAGTCAAGCGAACAGAAGTTTGTGTATTTGGATGCGCAAAAAACAAAATTTTTATTACCTAACGAGTCAGTATTGGATTATGGTGTTAACTTTCAGTACATAAATAACTATGAGTTTGATTATAATATCGAAGGGTATTTGTCTAGAGTAAATTATGATTTTAGCGACAAGTATTTTATAAATGCAAGTTACAGAAGGGATGCCTCTTCGGTATTTCATCCAGACAACAGATGGGGTGATTTTTATGGAGCAGGAGCTGCATGGAGAATATCTCAAGAATCATTCTTAGACAATGCAGACTGGTTGACAGAGCTTAAGCTTAAAGCAAGTATAGGGCAACAAGGTAACGACAGAATATTATATTCTGATTTAGCAGATAATGATAATGATGGATTTGCCGATAGAAATTATGTAGCTTATGAAGATCAATACTTTGTGTCAAACAACAATGGCAATATTGGACTAAGTTTACAGTACCAAGGAAATCCAGATTTAACTTGGGAAACTTCAACCAATTTTAATGCAGGTTTTGAACTAGGATTATTTGATAACAGAATTACTTTGGATGCTGAGTATTTTAAAAGAGATGTTTCAGGTTTATTATTTAATACACCACAACCGCCATCTTCTGGTTTGCCAAGTTTCCCAGAGAATGTAGGAGACATGGAAAATGTAGGTTACGAAGCAAGCCTTAATGTTGACATTATCAGATCAGAAGATGTAAATTGGTCTATTAATGTTAACGCAACACATTTCGAGAACAAAATAACAAAGTTGCCAGAAGGTAAAGAAACTATTGAAAATGGCGCATTTGAACTTGAAGTAGGAAGATCTCAATTCGAATATTTCTCAAGAGAATATGCAGGGGTTAACCCTAATAATGGAGCTGCTTTATTTTATAAAGATATATTGGATACAGATGGTAATCCAACTGGCCAGCGAGAAATAACAGAAGATTGGGCTGATGCCGATGAGTATTTTATTGGAAAAAGCGCATTACCTGAATTGTATGGTGGTTTTGGCACCAGCTTTAGTTATAAAAACTTTAGCCTAGGCTTACATTTTGCCTACCAATTTGGAGGTTACGGTAGAGACAATACCTATATAGAATTGTTATCTGGTGAGGCTGGAGAAAACTTACATAAAGATGTATTTAACACATGGACTATCGATAATCCAACAGCATCTTTACCATTGGTAGTACCAAACAATGATTTAAATTACTATGCGACATCTAATATTAGACTAATCGAATCTGATTACTTGAGCTTGCAAGATGTAAATATATCATACAATCTAAATGATGATATTACAGAAAAGTTAGGGTTAACTTCTGCAAGAATATATATTAACGCTGGTAATGTTCATTTATGGTCTAAAAGACAAGGCTATGATCCAAGATTAAGTTTTACAGGACTTAATACTGATACTAATTTCTCATTAGTAAGAAATATAACATTTGGTTTAAACCTTAAATTTTAAATTATGAAAAAGAAAATTTTATTAAGTTTATTCGCAATTGCTTTATTCTCATGTGAAAAAGAATTCCTTGACACAGAGTCTAAACAATATGTGACTCAAACACAATTGGAAGAGTTGGCAAACTCCTCTCCAGAAGCACTTTTAACAATCAACACAGGTGTTGAAGATGGACAATATGCCTTTTTTAGAGAATTCTCTACAAACTTTGAAGATACAGGAAGCAGACACGACGACTTTGGTCAAATGTCAATCAACCTAGGTCTAGATTTAATGTCTAATGATATGGTACAAGTTACAGATCATTGGATGGGCAATTATTATGCTTACAGAGGCAGGACACAAGATTTCTCTACAACTAGAATTATCTGGAATTTTTATTACTCTATAATAAGAAATGTAAATTCAATTGTTGCTCAAATACCTGTAGATGCTACTGATGATAGATTAGTTCATTTACGAGCCAGAGCACAAGCATTAAGGGCATATAGCTATTTCAACTTAATTAGAATATACCAACATAAATACCAAGGCAATCAATCTGCTCCAGGTGTACCGCTTTATGACGGAGCTGATATTGTTATTCCTTCAAGAGCAAGTGTACAAGAAGTTTACGATTTAATCATAGCAGATTTAGAAAATGCATATGCTTCTGTTGATGGGTTTGTAAGAGACTCCAAAGAAAAGCTAGATAAATCTATTATTGCTGGAATTTACGCAAGAGTGCTTTTAGAAACAGGAACAAACGATACAAAATGTGTCCAAATGGCTGCTGAAGCTAAAGCGGCAGGGTCTTTAATGAGCTCTTCGGCATGGTTAAACGAAGGATTCTCGCAAATATCAAATTCTGAATGGTTATGGGGGTCAGACATTAATAATGAGTCCTCTACGGTTTATGCATCTTTCTTTTCACAAGTGGCAAGTTTAAATCAAGGTTACGCAGGGTTATTGGGAGTACACAAAACTATCGACAAAAGATTATATGATGCCATTCCAGCAACTGATTCTAGAAAACAGGCCTTTGCTGACGACGGTACATACATTAACTATAAGTTCAGGGATTTTACATTTTTTGAAGGCGACTATGTGTATATGCGTGTAGCAGAGATGTACCTTATCGAGGCAGAAGCTTTGGCAAGAAGCGGCAACGATTCCCAAGCTGCTCAAGTACTTTACAATTTAGTAAGCACTAGAGATTCAGGCTATACATTATCTACGAATACCGGTCAAGCTTTAATTGATGAAATTCTATTACAACGAAGAATAGAATTATGGGGTGAAGGATTTGCTTGGTTCGATATGAAGAGAAACAACGTGGCTCTAGAAAGAGATTACCCAGGTTCTAACCATGCTTCTTTTGGTAAAGACAATTACGCTGCAGGTGCAAAGGAATTTTTATTCCAAATACCTAAACGTGAATTAGATAATAACATTGATATTAATGACGAGGACCAAAATCCTCTATAATAACCTAAAAATATAAAGAAGTATGAAAAATAAATTAATATACGGGTTTCTTTTTTTATCGATGCTTGCATTTACATTCGTAAGTTGCGAAGAAGAGGGAGTACTTCCGGTTGAAATACCAAATGCTATTTCGTTTAATGCAGAAGGGGCTGATATTCTAGTTGAAGAAACAGGTACAACCTATGCTATTGAAGTGCAATCAACTACAGTGTCTAACACAGCAAGAACAATTACAGCTGTTTTAAATACGGCAGAATCTACAGGTTTACCAGCTGAATATAACTTTAGCGGAACAATAACTATTCCAGCTGGAGAGACAGTAGGGTCTGAAACAATAAGTTTTAATTTCAGTGAAATGCCAATTGGACCAACAAGGACATTGGTTTTTGATTTAGAATTGCCTGATGATGGAACATTTCTTAATACGGCAAGAGCAACCCATACCATCGGTTATACAGCAGTATGCCCTTTATCGGGGCCACAGTTAACAACGGTAAGCTTTACTTTCGATCCTTGGCCAGAAGAACTTAGTTGGTCAATAACAAACGATGCTAACGGGCTTGTAGTAGCAACTGGTACAGGTTATGATGGATTGACTTCATATAGTACAGACGTATGCTTAATTTCTGGTAATTACACATTCACTATTGAAGATGCTTACGGCGATGGAGGAGCACTTTATGAACTAACCCAAAACGGGAATGTAGTTATTTCAGGAGGTCCTGCTTATGGCACCGGAGAATCACAATCATTTTCCATTTCTATTTAATATAGAGTTATCCAAATATTTTAAATAAAGAAAGCCAGCTAAATTAGCTGGCTTTCTTTATTTAAAATATTTACTTAAAATTAACGTTCAAATAATTACTTTTGCTTCCGAAGATTAAATTATGATGAGATTAATTTTAGTATTGTTCATGGTGTTTTCGTTTAGCAATGTAAACGCACAAGTAAAACCTAAGTTATTAAAAGGGGCAGACACCTTGTCTTTAAAATCTCAAGATAGTTTAAAAACATCTGGTAAACCTACATCTAATAAAAGTCAACTGGATAAATTAAAAAACAAAAAAGAAGAAGAAAAAGCCAAAATACAAGACTACCTAATTATCTCCCATAAAAACGACACCACGTATGTTGATACCACTTTAACCATCCAAAAGGAATATAAATTTAATTATCTACGAAAAGACAATTTTGGTTTAATGCCCTTTTCAAACCTGGGGCAAACCTATAACAGTTTAACCTATAATTTTGAAAACACGGATTTAATGCCAAGTTTCGGTGCTCGGGCTAGACATTTTAATTATATGGAGGTAGAAGATATTAACTATTACCGTGTACCTACACCATTAACCGAATTGCTCTACAAATCCGCTTTCGAGCAAGGGCAACTAGCCGACTCCTTCTTTACGGTAAATACATCGCCACAATTTAATTTTTCAATAGCCTATAAAGGGCTACGGTCTTTGGGCAAATACCAGCACTTGTTAACCAGTACAGGAAATTTTAGGTTCACAACAAACTACCAAACAAAAAACAAACGATACGCTGCTAGGGCGCACATGGTAACCCAAGATTTGCTTAACCAAGAAAATGGAGGGCTTAGAGACGACGATATGGTAGAAAATTTCCAGAACGGAACCCCAGAGTTTTTAGACCGATCCATCTTAGAAGTAAATTTCGAAAATGCAGAAAATATTCTAAAAGGCAAACGCTTCCATTTAGAGCATACCTATAATATTATAAACAAAAAAGATTCGCTTTCAAAAAACAAATTAAGCATTGGTCATATAATATCCTTAAAAGATAAATCCTTTCAATACGACCAATCAACAGCAAATACAAGTTATTTTGGTACCGCCTTTTCAAGTTCAAAATTCAGAGACCGCGTAACGCTCGAAAACCTATACAACCAACTCCAACTAAATTATAGCAACAATATACTTGGCGATTTACAATTCAATATAAGTAACAATAATTACAACTACGGTTACAATAAAGTGGTCGTATTAAATGGCAACAACATAACCAACAGGTTAAAAGGCGATGTGTTTTCAGCAGGAGGAAAATACCACAAGCATTTTAAAAACTTCCAATTGCATGGCGAATTGGGCGTAAATGTTTCGGGCGATTTCGAAGGAAACTATATAAAAGCACACGCCACCTTCAAATTAAATAACGATTTATCGGCAACGGCGTCCTTAAACCATAGCTCCAAAGCACCAAATTACAACGTACTGCTATACCAAAGCAATCACGTAAACTACAATTGGCAAAACAATTTTAATAATACCGAAACCCAACAATTGGCGTTTCAGTTAAAATCAAAAAAAATAGCCAATATATTAGTCGATTATTCAACCATAACCGATCACACATATTTTAAAAGAGACAGCACAGGCATTCCAGAAGGCGAGTTTGTTCCAATCAAACCCTTTCAAAACAACAAAACCATAAGCTATCTCAGGGTTAAATTAGAAAAAGAAATAAAAGTTGGCAAATTCGCACTGCACAACACTTTAATGTACCAAAACACCCAAGACGAAAACAAGGTGCTAAACGTACCCGAGCTCACCACGCGCAACACCCTATATTATGCAAGCCACGTATTTAAAAAAGCCATGTATTTGCAAACAGGCATAACATTCAACTATTTCACCGCATATAAAATGAATGCCTACGATCCGCTATTGGCAGAATTCTACGTACAAACCGAAAAAGAATACGGCAACTTCCCACGACTGGATTTCTTTATAAACGCAAAAATCCGTCAAACCAGAATTTATTTAAAAGCCGAACATTTCAACTCAGCATTCACGGGCTACAATTATTTCTCGGCACCAAACAATCCTTACCGCGACTTTACCGTACGCTTCGGATTAGTATGGAACTTCTTTATGTAAACATTTTTTGGGCGTTCCCCTTCGGGTCGGGCTTTCCGTTTCAAGTCCTCGCTGCGCTTCGGGCTATCCACTTCAATCCCTAACGCGCCTTTGCGCCAGGGCCCTTAGCATCCGCCAAGGCCCCTGGCTC
>NZ_JBHULK010000005.1:0-224591 GCF_042684345.1 Gelatiniphilus marinus
TAATGTTAGAAATAAACTAATAGCAAGAGCATTTGCAGTAGTTAAAAGAGGAACGCCATATGTTGTTCTCCAACAACATGCCGCATAAAAAAACTATATTTCGTTAGGATTTGACCTTGGAATACGTATATGGTTTGTTGCGTGGTTTAAGTACGTAATTTAGCAAATAAAAACCGAATAGAAAATCCGCAAGGATTTTCGTAAGTAGGCTAGAACCAGCAATAAATTATATACGGTGTTGTAGCCAGTGTTTTATTCAGTCGTTTTTTTCTTTTTATTTGCGTTAATCAAAAAATAAATCATTGGAATAAAAATCATTGCCATAGTTAAAGGTAAAAACCAAATTCCAAGTCCATCTGCATTTCCGTTTACATTTTGAATTGTTCTATAAACTATTAATCCGAAAATTAATACAATAACTAATTTTAAAACTCTTATCATACGAGTTGCATTTGTATATTGATGTAAAGCGTTTTCCTCTGTTATTTCACTCGGATAATTAAATACGTGTGGATTTTTATTCAGAATTGTTAAACCAATAAATAAGATTGTCGAAATTATCGGTAATGCAAATATATTTGTCTTATTACCAAATCCATCAGCTTCTCCAATTCCATTGTAATGTGTTGGGATTATTTCGGGTAATTCAAAATAGTTTGTTAATGTCAAAGTCCATATTCCAAAAATCGCAATCCAACCAAATATCTCAAGAATCTTGTCGGTTTGAGTTAATTTTAATTCTATTCTCGGTCTTTTATTCATATTTTATTCTTTTCCGAAATGTTGCTCTCACATTGGCTACAATGGCTTTTGGATATCGATTGTTATAAATTATCGATATCCAATCGTTAAACGAAGTTATCTTTTTTTTCTCACAAAGTCAAGCCATAGGCTTAACTAATATTTCAATTTGTATTAAAAAAATAAAATGAACAATGGGTTAATACCTAAATAAATTCAACACAGGTAATTTATTTTAAAGCTACATCGTTTTCGTAAAAAAACACATTTTAATTGGCTGTATAATTAGTTACATTTGTGTTTCAAATAACTAAAAAACAAAACCATATATACAATGAAAACGCTTAACGATTTTAATTTTGAAAACAAAAAAGCATTAATTCGAGTAGATTTTAACGTACCGCTAAACGATAATTTCGAGGTTACCGATGCTACAAGAATTGTATCTGCAAAACCAACCATCATTAAAATTTTAGAAGATGGCGGAAGCTGTATATTAATGTCGCATTTAGGGCGCCCAAAAGGGTTTCAAGATAAATTTTCATTAAAGCACATAGCGGCAAAAGTTGAAGATATTTTAGGTGTCGATGTTAAATTTGTAGCAGATTGCATCGGAGCAGACGTAGAAGCTGCAGCAGCAAAATTAGAGCCAGGACAAATTTTATTATTAGAAAACCTACGGTATTACAAAGAAGAAACCACTGGCGATGTAGAGTTTGCCGAAAAACTATCAAAATTAGGCGATATTTATGTAAACGATGCCTTTGGTACGGCACACAGAGCGCACGCATCAACAACCATTATAGCACAGTTTTTTGAAGGAAAAAAATGCTTCGGCAATTTATTAGCCCAAGAAATAGAGAGCATTAAAAAAGTAATGGAAACTGGCGAAAAACCGGTTTTGGCAATTCTTGGCGGAGCAAAAGTATCTTCAAAAATTACCATTATCGAGAATATTCTTGATAAAGTAGATCACTTAATTATTGGTGGCGGTATGGCGTTTACCTTTGTAAAAGCACAAGGTGGAAACATTGGAAATTCAATTTGCGAAGACGATAAAATGCCTTTGGCTTTAGATATTTTAAAACAGGCCAAAGCCAAAAATGTTCAAATTCATATTCCTGTAGATACTATTGCCGCAGACGATTTTAGTAACCATGCCAACACACAAATTGTAGACATTAATGCCATTCCCGATGGATGGGAAGGCGTAGATGCCGGACCAAAATCCAGAGCACTGTTCCATAAGGTTGTAATGGACTCTAAAACCATACTTTGGAACGGGCCTTTGGGTGTTTTCGAAATGGAAAGCTTTGCAAACGGCACGATTGAATTAGGAAACTCGATTGCAGAAGCCACTAAAAACGGTGCGTTTTCGTTAGTTGGTGGTGGCGACTCGGTAGCCGCAGTAAAACAATTTGGTTTTCAAGATAAAGTAAGTTACGTAAGTACTGGCGGTGGTGCTATGCTTGAAAGTTTAGAAGGTAAAACGCTTCCTGGAATTGCTGCTATTTTAGAATAAACTAAATTAAGTTTTCAAATTACAGCAAAAAATACGAATTTAGCCATAACATCGTTCAATAAAAAAAGAACAGATTTTATGGCTTTTCGATTGTTTATTCTATGCTTGCTTTTTAACCTTGGTGTTTGTTTCTCGCAAACACAAGACTCTATTATACCTAAAAAAGAAATCATCAAAGATTCTATAATTGATGGAAAAGATCTTACTGAAAAAAAGATTGAAGCTGAAAAAGATAGTGCTTCAATTAAAAAATTAGAAGATTTAGAACTTGCCGCAAAATTTGACGAAAAATGGTTTGAAGAATTGTACAACAACAATCTGTTCGATACCATTTACAAATCGGTAACAGAGCTTACTTACCAACCTGTTGATTACCCAGAATTACCAACAGATACCCTAAAAAAACGTTTAAAAGAACTCGATGCCAGAACCCCTTTTAATGTGGAGTACAATCCGTCGTTGGAAAGTGTTATAAAATCATATTTAAAGCATCGTAGAAAACATTTGCAAAAGTTAATCACTTTAAGTTCGTTTTATTTCCCGATGTTCGAAGAAGAGCTAGATAGGCATAACATCCCGTTAGAAATAAAATATTTAGCCATTGTAGAGTCGGCTTTAAAACCACGAGCCAAATCTAGAGTGGGTGCAACAGGTTTGTGGCAGTTTATGTTTGGCACCGGAAAAGAGCACGGATTGGATGTAAGCAGTTATGTAGATGAGCGCAGCGATCCCATAAAATCTACCAAAGCCGCTGCAGAATACTTAACCCGATTATATAAAATTTTTGGCGACTGGGATCTTGCTTTGGCCGCTTACAACTCTGGCCCAGGCAACGTTAGCAAAGCCATTAGGCGTTCTGGCGGTTATAAAAACTATTGGAACATTAGGCACAATTTACCACGCGAAACCGCAGGCTATTTACCAGCATTTTTAGCCAATATGTATATTTTTGAATATGCCGAAGCGCACGGATTTAAAAAACTTAAACCCCAATTGGCTTTATTTGAAACCGATACTGTAAGAGTAAAACAGATGATAACCCTCGATCAGGTTTCAGAAGTTACGGGCACACCCATTGAGCAACTTCAGTTTTTAAATCCTTCATATAAATTAGATATTATTCCTTTTATTGAAAAAGAAAATTATGTACTGCGTTTACCACGCGATGTGGTGGGCACTTTTGTAAATAACGAAGAAAAAATATACGCCTTTGCCAAAGCAGAGCTCGATAAACGCGAAAAACCATTGCCACAGTTTTTTAATGCAAACGATAAAATACGTTATCGTGTTAGGTCTGGAGATTATTTGGGAAAGATAGCTAGAAAATATGGCGTTCGAGTAAGCCAAATAAAACAATGGAACGGACTGAGGAGCAACAATTTAAAAATAGGGCAGCGCTTAACAATTTACCCCAGAAAACCTAATGTATCGGGCACTTCTTCAGCTAAAAAAAACACCAAAACAAAGCCTGTTTCTGGCAATGTAACAACTTATATCGTTAAAAGTGGCGACTCGCTTTGGAGCATCTCACAAAAATTTCCTGGAGTTTCTGTTCAAAATATTAAAGATTGGAACGGTATTAGTGGTAGTAAATTAAAACCAGGAATGAAACTTAAAATAGCAAAAGGATAAGTTCCTAAAAAAAACCATAACTTAAATGATGCGTAATTTTATTTTAAAAACATTAACCATTGTGCTAATAGCCTTCGCTACGGTCTCTTGCGAAGACAAAAAATCTTCGAACGACAGAATACTTTTCGATTCGTCTGGTAACGTTAATCACATATCGGTCGTAGTAAGCAACGAACTCTGGAAAGGTAGTGTTGGCGAAGCTATTAGAGACGTACTTGCAGCCCCAATTTACGGTTTGCCACAAGATAACGAGCCCACCTTTAATATAAACCAAATACCAACCAAGGTGTTTTCAGATTTTATTACTAGAAACCGGTCTATTTTAATAATAGAAATGGGCAAAACCCCAGGATTTAAAATAGCCAGAAACGTATATGCAAAACCTCAAAAGGTAATTGTAGTCTCAGGAAAAACAAAAACCGAAGTTATTGGATTGCTTAAAGAAAATTCTGAAAAAATAATAGAGGAATTTAAAAAAGAAGAACTAAAAGAGCAACAACGCCGCATAGCAAAATCGCTTCATCGTACCAAAAACATTGAAGAAAAACTAGGTTTAAGCATACAGTTTCAAACCGCGTACCGTATTGCAAAAGAAACCGATGATTTCTTTTGGATTAGAAAAGATATTTCAACCGGAACCACCAATTTATTAATTTACGAGTTGCCCACAGATGCTATTAAAAGAAATGATAGTGTGGTAAACCAAATTATTAAAATAAGAGATTCCATAGGAAAAACCTATATTCCGGGACCTGTTGAAGGCTCTTTTATGGTAACCGAAAACGCCTACACGCCTTTTCATTCTGAAACTATTTTAGATAATAAACCAACCTTGGAAACTAAAGGCCTTTGGGATTTAAAAGGGGCTTTTATGTCTGGACCTTATATTAATTATGCTATTGAAGATAAAATTAATAACCGTTGGGTCGTGGTTGAAGGATTTGCCTTTGCGCCATCGGTAAAGAAAAGAGACCACATGTTCGATTTAGAGGCTATTATAAAATCCATTAAAATAAATTAATAAGATTTTATAATTTCCGCTCAAACAAAAAAACCAGCATTTACGCTGGTTTTTCTGTTTAATTTAAAATAAGAAAAAATGATGTTATTCTGGTTTCTCTTCTTTTTTTGGACTTTCTTCTTTACTAGCGTCTTTAAATTCTTTAATCCCACTACCAAGACCACGCATTAATTCAGGTATTTTTTTTCCACCAAACAACAACAAAACAACCACAACAATTAATGCTATCTGCCAAGGGCCAATAGCTAATATATATAAACTCATAACTTATAATTTTAAACACAAAGTTAATAATTAAAGTTTAATAATAACGTTTAAAAACTAACTTTAGCACAAACAGAAACGCCATGTGCCGTAATTTTATATATTTTTGCCTATACGATGAAAGACAAAAAAAAGAAAACCAAAAAAATAAAACGCAAGCTGCTCGACAAGTACCGCTTGGTTATTTTAAACGAAAACACATTCGAGGAGCGTTTATCTTTTAAACTAACACGTTTAAACGTTTTTGTTTTGGCATCTGTAACTGCAATTGCCCTAATAAGTGCCACCTACGCATTAATAGCATTTACGCCGCTAAGAGAATACATTCCGGGTTACTCCTCAACAGCGCTAAAAAAGAAAGCAATAGAACTAAATTATAAAACCGATTCGTTACAGCAAGCACTTGCCATGAACGAAAGGTATTTTGCATCTATAAAAAAAGTGCTTCGAGGCGATGTAAGTGCCATAGATTTTAACAAAGACTCTATAATTGAAGCGGTAAAACTTGAAAACGGCGAAATAGACCTAAGCCCAAGTATTGAAGATTCGCTATTGCGCGAAAAAGTGGCTAAAGAAGATAAATACAACCTGTTTGAATCGGCAACATCGGCTTCAAATTTTGTATTGTTCCCTCCGGTAAACGGTACCATAAGCGAACCCTACAACCTAAAGGAAAAACATTATGCGGTAGATATTGTGGTGGCTAAAGATGCACCCATTAAAGCCACTGCCGACGGCATTGTTATTTTTGCAGAATGGACACCAACCACAGGCCATGTAATAATTATTGAGCATAGTTATGGTTTAATTTCTGTTTATAAACACAACGGGTCTTTAACAAAAGCGCAAGGCGATTTGGTAAAAGCCGGCGAAGTTATAGCCACAGCTGGAGATTCTGGAGAGTTTTCTACTGGGCCTCATTTGCATTTCGAACTCTGGAACGATGGTTACTCCATCAATCCTTCTAACTTTATAGATTTTCAATAAATGTTTTCAATAAAATCGGCTTTAGCAAAACCCTTTGCAAAACGCGTGTTTAAGCGTGTACAAAAATGGGCGAATAATCCTGTAAAAACACAGGAAAAAGTGTTTCAAGATTTAATAAGTACAGCTGCCCAAACCCAGTTTGGCAGAGACCACGACTTTATAAGCATAAACAACTACCACGACTTTGTAAAACGCGTTCCTGTTAGAGATTACGAAGCACTTAAACCCTATGTTGAAAAAGTAGTTGCTGGCGAAGAAAATATACTATGGAAAGGCAAACCCATTTATTTTGCCAAAACCTCGGGCACCACCTCGGGCTCTAAATACATTCCTATTACAAAAGAAAGTATGCCCACGCATGTTGAAGCGGCACGAAATGCCATTTTAATGTACATTCACGAAACCGGAAATGCTAAATTTGTTGATGGAAAAATGATTTTTCTTCAAGGAAGCCCCATTTTAGAAGAGCAAAATGGTATTCAATTAGGAAGGCTCTCGGGCATTGTAGCCCACTATGTGCCTAAATATCTTCAAAAAAACAGATTGCCATCTTGGGAAACCAATTGCATTGAAGATTGGGAAACCAAAGTAGATGCTATTGTTGAAGAAACCTTGCCTGAAAACATGACTGTTATTTCTGGCATACCCTCGTGGGTACAAATGTATTTTGAAAAACTACAGGAAAAAACAGGCAAAAAAATAGGCGATATTTTTAAAAATTTCAACCTCTTTATTTTTGGAGGTGTTAATTACGAACCTTATCGCGCAAAGTTTGAAAACCTTATTGGCCGAAAAGTAGATAGTATAGAATTGTACCCAGCTAGTGAGGGCTTTTTTGCGTATCAAGACAAACAGAACCAAAAAGGCATGCTTTTGCAATTAAACTCCGGTATTTTTTATGAGTTTATTAAAGCCGACGAGTTTTTTAACGATAACCCCAAACGAATACCAATAGCCGAGGTAGAAATAGGTGTAAATTATGTTATGATAATTTCTACCAATGCCGGACTTTGGGCTTATAATATTGGCGACACGGTCGAGTTTACATCAACAAAACCGTACCGTGTAATAGTTTCGGGCAGGATAAAACATTTTATTTCGGCTTTTGGAGAGCACGTAATTGGAAAAGAAGTTGAACAAGCCATGCAGGAAGCCACTTTAAATACAGTGGTTAGGGTTTCAGAATTTACGGTAGCCCCACAAATTAACCCAACTAAGGGTTTGCCCTACCATGAATGGTTTATAGAGTTTGAAAACGAACCGGAAAACCTTTCCGCGTTAGCGCAAAAAATAGATCAATCGCTACAAAAGCAAAACAGTTATTATTTTGATTTGATAGCGGGTAAAGTGCTGCAGCCACTTAAAATAACCACAGTTAAAAAAGGTGGTTTTCAAGACTATATGAAATCTGTTGGGAAATTGGGCGGCCAAAATAAAATACCACGTTTAGCAAACGATAGGATAATTGCTGAGCATCTTTCAGCAGAATAAAAAAATAAAATGCTGTTTTTTTAGCCGATAGATACCATTGCAGCATTCATGGTTAAAGTAATACAAATAATATTATCTTTGCACGAATTAACAATAGTATGGGTAAAAACAAACATCAGGGAAGAACGCGGGCACAAGAAAGCTCGAATGCCATAGAAAAGATGTACATTACCATGCGCCACTTGTTTAACCGTGGTTTTTATAAGCCCATGGGCGTATCTGGAGAAACATTAAGGCAATCCTTATTGCTTTTGCGGCCAGAAATATACGGCTCCATTGGTGATGAAAAAGCAGAATTAGAAGGCCTTCTTTATGTAATTGATAGGTTGCCCATTGGTATTGAAGAGTGCACCTTTATAAATTTAACAAGCGATGAGGGCTATGCCAATTCGCATTTTAAGCCCATAATCCCACCAAAAAGACGAAGAAATTGTTACAGGATTGATGCCGAACAAATGAATATTGAGATTACCAGAGGACGCTCTGAAATTTACGATATTTTAACCCATTTAACCTTTCTTTTTGTTGAGTCTCATAAAATAAGTAATCGTGTACTAATAGACGAGGCAGGAAACACCACCAGAGATTGGATAAAACTTGAAAAAGCGGTGTTATCCTCCAAAAAACTAACCCAACAAGAACGCGAAATTGCCATTACCCACACTGCTAACATTTTAGGGCGTACCTTTAAAGAGCTAACCAACGTATATTCTAAATTTGCAACGTCCAAACAACCCGAGCGCCTGCTGCATATTGTATATTGGTTGGGTAAATTGGCCATAGAAGAGCAAATAAACAACAACAAACGCACGGTTACTTTTAGTCCGGTGCTTAGAGAGCGCCTGGGGCACCATATACACGGTGAGGTTTGGGCAAATACCATAAAGGAAACCTTGCACAAAAACGATTTGTTAGGTCGGCCTATTCATATTATCAGTGCCAATATGCATAGCGTAATGAATACGCTTTTTGCGCCAAATGCCTTGAAATCTAAAAAAGATATATTTGAGGTTTACGAGTCTTTAAGCGAAAAAGAAAGTGAACCCCTTAGAAATAAAGTTACCAAAGAAGCCTTGCTTAATGGCATGATTTATATTAAGGACAGCTCTGGCACCAATATAGACGTCCAGATTTTCGATACCGAAAAAATAGATGTTTCTAAAATAGATATTAAAACCAACGAAAAGGTTTTAAAAACTGAAAAACCGGTGGTGTTGGTAATGGATTATGCCTTTGGCGAGCAAGCCTACGAAACTATTGATGAATTATTGAAACCTTGTAAAGTTAAAAATAAGGAAGTACATTTAAATGTAGAATCGATTTCCATAATGGGAAAAGCAGGTATTTTAGAGGGCGGAAAAGGCGACATAATGATTCCTACAGCACATATTTTTGAAGGTACCGCAGATAATTATCCGTTTACAAACGAACTGAAAAAAGAGCATTTTAAAGGCCATGGCATAAATGTCTGTGAAGGCTCCATGGTTACGGTTTTGGGTACCTCGCTGCAAAACAAAGATATTTTAAGGTTTTTCCACGATTCCACATGGCGTGTTATAGGTCTGGAAATGGAAGGTGCCCATTATCAAAAAGCCATTCAAGCAGCATCAAAAGTAAGAAACAGTATAAATCCAAATGTAAAAGTGCGTTATGCCTATTATGCCAGCGATAACCCTTTAGAGACAGGAAGCACATTGGCATCTGGCGGATTGGGCACATCGGGCGTTAAGCCTACCTATTTAATTACAAGAAAAATATTAGAACAATTATTTAACTAACACATAACATTAATTATGAGTAAAGATTTACCACAACCAAAACAGTCAGACGAAGTCGATTTAGGCCAACTCTTCAAGCTTATTGGAAACGCTTTCGAGCGCTTTTTTAAGTTTATAGGTAGCATATTAAACAGTCTTTTTTTAGCTTTTGTTTGGATTGTGTTTTTCTTAAAAAAACACTTTATAAAATTTGTAATTGCAGGAATTGTTGGGGTTGCTTTGGGTATATTATTGGAAAAAACCTCCGAACCCATTTATAAATCCTATATAACGGTTAAGCAAAATTACAATACCGGGGAAAACTTGTACAATGCCATTAGTTATTATAACGACTTGGTTGAACAGCACGATATTAGTACTTTAGAAAGTGTATTGGGCATAAAGCAAGAAGAACTGTCTTCAATTATAGATTTTGAAATAGAATCAATAATAAGCGAAAACCAAAAAATCAAAGAATATGATGCTTATCTAAAAACCCTCGATTCTACCGTTGCTGCAACAGTTGACTACGAATCGTTTTTAAACAACGATAAAGATTACAACCATCAATATCAGCAAATAACCATAAAGGCAAAAGAAAGAAATAGCTTTAGCCCCGTTTTTAATAAAATTATTGAAAATATAAACTCTAACCCCTATTTTAAAAGAGAGCAAGATAAAGACATAAATGAATTAAAAGCCCAAGCATTAGCCATAAATACCTCATTGATTAAATCTGATACCTTACTTACGGTTTACCAAAAAGCGATTATAAAAGCCGCCGAAAACAACAACAACTCACAAGCCAGAATTACAATTGACAATCAAGATACCGGAAGTTCTACAAAAGAGTTCGAGTTGTATTCAAAAGATTTGGGACTAAGAGAAAAACTAGTAGAAATAGAAAGGCAAATTGCCGATAAACAAAATATTATCGAAATTACATCGAGCAAACAAGATAGCGGTTCTATTGATAACAGAAAGGAAATTTTAGGACAGCTTGTAGGCTTAAAAACGTATTATGCACTTATTTTGTTAATTGTTACTTTTTTAATATTGATAAGCTTTGATTTTATTAAATTTTTAGGACGATATAAAGATAAAATATAGGGTATGACTATTTTAATAACAGGCGGTGCTGGATTTATAGGGTCTAATTTTATTCCCTATTACTTAAAAAGCCATCGGCATGTTAAAATAGTAAATGTAGATAAGCTAACTTATGCTGCAAACATATCTAATCTGGCAGAAGTAGAAAACAACTCTAGATACACTTTTGTTAAAGGCGATATTTGTGATAGGACCCTGGTAGAAAGCTTATTTACTAAATACAATTTTGATGGTGTCATCCATTTTGCAGCAGAATCTCATGTCGATAATTCCATCAATAGCCCAACAGCTTTTATTAACACCAATATTTTAGGGACATTTAATTTAATTAATGTAGCCAAAAACCATTGGATGGAAGCTCCAAATTTACCAAAAGAGCAACATAAAAACTCAAGATTTCACCACATTTCAACCGATGAGGTTTATGGAAGCTTGGGAGCACAAGGCTTGTTTACTGAACAAACGCCATACGCGCCAAACAGCCCATATAGTGCATCAAAAGCATCATCTGATTTTATAGTTCGAAGCTATTTCCATACTTATGGCTTAAATGTGGTTACTACCAATTGCTCAAACAATTACGGCCCCAATCAGCACGACGAAAAACTGATTCCAACCATAATTAGAAAAGCACTTTTAGGAGAAAACATACCAATTTATGGCGACGGAAAAAACATTCGTGATTGGTTATATGTAAAAGACCATTGTATGGGCATAGAATTGGTTTTTAATAAAGGCATATCTGGAGAAACTTATAATATTGGAGGCAAAAACGAACGCAATAATTTATATATTGCAAAAAGAATTTGTGAAATTTTAGACGATATAAAACCAAAAAACGAATCCTACAAAAAACAAATTAACTTTGTGGCAGACAGACCGGGGCATGACTACAGATATGCCATTGATGCCACAAAAATTAAAACCAAACTTGGTTGGCAAGCACAAGAGAGTTTTGAAACAGGCATACTTAAAACCGTAGATTGGTACGTTAAGAAATATAACGTTTAATTTAAAGAGATTTCCATTGGAGTTTATCTTGAGCGAAAACAAAAGGTGGAAATGAAAAAAATAATTGATGAAGGGTATCATTTTAGCAGGAGGCTCGGGCACGCGTTTGCACCCACTAACCAAAGTGGTTAGCAAACAACTTATGCCCATTTACGATAAACCCATGATTTATTATCCGCTTACCACCTTAATGTCTGCGGGAATACAAGAAATATTAATCATTTCCACCTCAAAAGACACCCCAAAATTTAAAGAACTTTTAGGTGATGGAATCGATTACGGATGCCATTTTACATACGCCATTCAAGAGCAACCAAACGGATTAGCCGAAGCTTTTATTATTGGAGAAGATTTTATTGGAAACGATAGCGTAGCACTTATTTTAGGCGACAACATTTTTTATGGGTCGGGTTTAAACGAAACCTTACAAGCTAATATTAACCCTAAAGGAGGTGTTATTTTTGCATACCATGTTAACGACCCACAACGTTATGGCGTGGTAGAATTTGATGCCCAAAACAAAGCCATTTCTATTGAAGAAAAGCCAAAACAGCCAAAATCTAATTTCGCGGTTCCGGGCATATATTTTTATGACAACAATGTTGTTGAAATTGCAAAAAACATAAAACCGAGCCCCAGAGGCGAATTGGAAATAACAGACATAAACAAAGCTTATTTAAACAAAGGCGCACTCAAGGTACAAATATTAGATAAAGGCACCGCTTGGTTAGACACCGGTACATTTGCATCGCTCATGCAAGCCTCTCAATTTGTACAAGTAATTGAAGAACGGCAAGGACAAAAAATAGGATGTATTGAAGAAGTAGCTTATAAAATGGGATATATTGACAGCGTTCAACTAAATAAACTAGCACAGCCATTGCTTAAAAGCGGCTACGGCGAATACCTTCAACAATTAATAGAAAAAAAATGACAGTTGAAGAAACCTACCTAAAAGGATGTTTTACAATTACACCAAAAGTAATTAAAGACGAAAGAGGCTATTTTTTTGAAAGCTTTAACAAAGCCCAATTTGAAGCCCAAACAGGCATTTTTGCTAACTTTGTTCAAGACAATCAATCGCAATCCTCAAAAGGAGTATTAAGAGGATTACATTTTCAAACAGGTAAGTATTCTCAAGCAAAATTAGTTCGGGTTATTACGGGAAGTGTACTAGATGTTTGTGTAGATTTAAGACAAGAATCACTTACATTCGGCAAACATTTTTCAATAGTATTAGACGCTAAAGTGAACAAACAACTTTATATTCCTAAAGGATTCGCCCACGGGTTTTTAGTTTTAGAAGACCACACTATTTTTTCTTATAAATGCGATAATTATTACAACAAAGCTTCAGAAAAAGGCATCATTTATAACGATAAAACATTAAATATTGATTGGAATTTTCCAACGGAAAATCTAATACTTTCAAAAAAAGACAAAGCACTACCAACTTTGGAAACGTATTTAAATGAATAAACAAGTTTTAGTAACAGGAGCGAATGGGCAATTAGGAAAAACCATTAACGAGTTATTCGCTAAAAACGAAGACAAGCTAGAATTTACCTTTATTTCTAAAGCCGGATTAGATATTACCAAAGCATCAGATTTAAAACTGTTTTTTAAAAACAACAATTTTGATTATTGTATAAATTGTGCCGCTTACACCAATGTTGAGCAAGCTGAAAAAACACCAGAAATAGCCTATAAAGTAAATGCCGAAGGGGTAAAGTATTTAGCTGAGGCTTGCAAAGAAACCGATACAGTATTAATACATATTTCAACCGATTATGTTTTTGATGGCGAGAAAACTGAGCCTTATACAACTGAAGATAAACCAAACCCCATTAACGAATACGGCAAATCCAAACTATTGGGCGAGCAACATGTTCAAGATATTTTAGAGCGATATTTTATAATAAGAACCTCGTGGTTGTATAGCAAAAAACACGGGCACAACTTTTATAAAACCATTTTAAAAAAGGCTAAATTGGGCGAAGACCTCTATATTACCGACACACAAAAGGGATGCCCCACAAATACCGAAAATTTAGCAAAATACATACTTAGGTTAATTGTATCTAAATCAAAAGATTACGGGATGAAGCATTTTTGTGATGAAAAAGCAATGACTTGGTATGATTTTGCCAACAATATACTTAAAGAACATTTATATGAGCACATAAAACTTGTTAAGGCAAAGAATTATCGTACTTTTGCACAGCGACCAAAACAAACAATTTTAAAAATATAAAAATAATAGAAATGCAAAAAAAAGTAGCATTAATAACTGGCGTTACAGGACAAGATGGCGCTTATTTAAGTGAGTTTCTACTTAAAAAAGGCTATGAAGTCCATGGGCTTAAAAGACGTTCTTCATTATTTAATACTGATAGAATAGACCATCTTTATCAAGATCCCCATGTTGAAAATAGAAACTTCTTTTTGCACTATGGTGATTTGACCGATAGCACGAATTTAACTCGTATTATTCAGGAGGTTCAACCCGATGAAATCTATAATTTGGCAGCAATGAGCCATGTACACGTATCTTTTGAAATGCCAGAATACACTGGAAATGCTGATGGTTTAGGAACATTAAGATTGTTAGAAGCTATTCGCTTATTGGGCATGGAAAAAAAGACTAGAATTTATCAAGCTTCTACTTCAGAGCTATATGGTAAAGTACAAGAGGTTCCTCAAACTGAGAAAACGCCTTTTTACCCAAGAAGCCCTTACGCTGTTGCTAAAATGTATGCCTACTGGATTACGGTAAATTATCGTGAGGCTTATGGTATTTATGCCTGTAATGGTGTTTTATTTAACCATGAATCTCCTATAAGAGGAGAAACCTTTGTAACAAGAAAAATAACCAGAGCAACATCTAGAATAGCTTTAGGGTTACAAGATAAATTTTATTTAGGTAATTTAGATGCACAACGCGACTGGGGCCATGCAAAAGATTATGTGCGCATGATGTGGATGATACTTCAAGCCGATGAAGCTGAAGATTGGGTAATTGCAACCAATAAAACAACCACAGTTCGTGATTTTGTGAGAATGAGTTTTGCAGAAGCAGGAATAGAGTTAGAATTTAAAGGCGAAGGCGTAGGCGAGAGAGCTTTTGTAAAAGCCTGTACTAATCCAGAATATCAGTTGCCAATAGGTAAAGAAGTGTTATCAGTAGATCCTAAATACTTTAGACCAACAGAAGTAGATTTGTTAATTGGAGATGCAACAAAGGCTAAAGAAAAATTAGGTTGGATTCCAGAATATGATTTACCAGCCTTAGTTAATGATATGATGCAGAGCGATTTGAAATTAATGAAAAAAGAGCAATATCTCAAGGATGGTGGATATTCAATCATGAACTACTTTGAATAAATTTAATGAATACAGACGCTAAAATATATATAGCAGGTCATCGTGGATTAGTTGGCAGTGCTATTTTAAAAAATCTTAAAGAAAAAGGATATACTAATCTAGTTACACGAACACACAAAGAATTAGATTTAACAAACCAGGTAGCCGTAAAAGATTTTTTTAAACAAGAAAAACCCGAGTATGTATTTTTGGCAGCGGCTAAAGTTGGCGGTATAGTAGCTAATAATACATATCGTGCGGACTTTATTTATGAGAACATAATGATTCAAAATAATGCGATTCATCAAAGTTATGTTCATGGTGTAAAAAAATTATTGTTTTTAGGAAGTACTTGTATTTATCCTAAAAATGCGCCACAACCCATGAAAGAAGAGTATCTATTAACAGATACTTTAGAATATACCAATGAGCCTTACGCTATAGCTAAAATAGCAGGGATCAAAATGTGCGAAAGTTATAATTTGCAATTTGGCACGAATTTTATATCGGTAATGCCAACCAATTTATATGGGCCAAATGATAATTTCGATTTAGAAAAATCACATGTTCTTCCAGCTTTAATCAGGAAAATCCATTTAGCAAAACTATTATCAGAAGGAAAGGATAGTGAGGTTATTAAGGATTTAGGTGTAAGCACTATTGAAGAGGCTAAAACCTATTTAAACAATTTTGGAGTAAATTCAAACAGTGTAGAAATTTGGGGTTCAGGTAAACCAAAACGAGAATTTTTATGGAGCGAAGATATGGCAGATGCATGCGTCTTTTTAATGGAAAACAGAGACTTTAAGGACACTTACAATAAAGAAGATAAAGAAATAAGAAATACACATATTAATATTGGCACAGGAAAAGATGTTTCTATAAAAGAGTTAGCCGAAACTATTAAAAACACAATCGGATTTAATGGAAATTTAATTTTTAACACCGATAAGCCAGACGGAACCATGCGAAAGCTAACCGATGTTTCTAAACTAACCGGTTTGGGATGGAAACACAAAGTAGAATTGGAAATGGGTATTAAGAAAATGTATAAATGGTATTTAAATCATTGATTAATAAATTTAAAGAACTCAGAAAAAACGAAGGGTTTAACAAATACTTAAAGAATACTTTTTGGCTTTTCTTAGAAAAATTCTTAAAATTTTTTTCAACAATAATTATTGGAGGTTTCGTGGCGAGGTATTTAGGTCCCGCAGACTTTGGGGCTCTAAATTATTGTATAAGTTTTGTTTTAATTTTCGCGCCCTTTTCTGTTTTAGGTCTTGATGGCATAATAGTAAAGGCTCTTGTTGATGATAGATATGAATCAAAAATAATATTAGGAACTGCTTTTAGACTTAAACTTGCAGGCGCACTGATTTTAATATCAATTATATTATTAATTTCACTTTGTTTTTTTGATAATGATGCTCTGGGATTATATATAATTATAATATCACTTACTTCGATTTTTCAAAGCTTTAACGTTATAGATTTTTTCTTTCAAAGCAAAGTTAAAAGCAAATATGTTGTTTATTCTAACATAATAATGTTAATTATTAGTACTATAATTAAACTTTATTTAATATATAGCAAAGGCTCACTCCTTAGCTTTGTTTTGCTAATTCTGTTCGATTCTTTTTTGTTAGCTTCTTCGCTTTTATATTTTTATTATAATGAAGGTAAAACCCTATCAAACTGGAGGTTTGATTTCAAAATTGCAAAGCGGCTACTATCCAGCAGTTGGCCACTTATGTTTAGTGGGATATTTATAATGCTCTACATGCGCATAGACCAGATAATGATTCAATATTTAATTGGAAACCAAGCCGTGGGTAAATATGCAGCGGCTGTTAGGTTGGGTGAAGCTTCTTATTTTATCCCCATGGTTTTGTCTAGCTCTTTATTTCCCGCAATTATAAATTCCAGGAAAAAGGATATTAATTTATATTATGACCGGATTCAAAAGTTTTTTAATTTAGTCTCTAAGATTTCAATAATTAGCGCAGTATGTATTACAATACTAGCAGATTGGTTAATTGAGATACTATATGGAATTGAATATACAGAGTCCAGCCAAGTATTAAAAATACATATATGGGCAAGTGTTTTTGTTTTTTTAGGAGTAGCAAGTAGCAAATGGTTTATAACAGAAGGATTGCAGAGAATTTCCTTCTGGCGCACCTTAGCAGGTCTTGTAATAAATATAGTAGGTAATTTACTGTTTATTGAGAGGTATGGGATTATTGGAGCAGCAGTTTCCACATTGCTTAGTCAAATAATGGCTACATTTCTTTTCGATTTTTTTCATCCAAAGACAAAGAGAATTTTTTTTATGAAGTTAAAGTCTCTTCTAATATATAAATTATGATTTTTTTTCTCAAGATATTTAGTACACAATGAATTTAGCTCCAATAACAATTTTTGTTTATAATCGTTTAAAAAACACTAAAGCTACAATAGAGGCCCTTCAAAGAAATCCATTATCTAAAAGCAGTATCTTATACATATATAGTGATGGCCCAAAAAACGAGTCAGACCAAGTAAAAGTTTCTGAGGTAAGGAATTATATAAAAAAAACAACAGGTTTTAAGACAATAAATATATACAACCGAAACGAAAACTATGGTTTAAAGAGAAATATAATTGAAGGCGTTAGCCATGTTATTAGCATGCATGGAAAAGTAATAGTTTTAGAAGACGACTTGGTTACATCTCCATATTTTTTAGACTTTATGAACCAAGGTTTAATTTACTACAATAAAAATGAACGAATTCAGTCCATTTCAGGATATACAATGCCTCTTAAGGTATTAGAAAACACAAATAAAGATTTCTATTTGGGTTTAAGAGCGTCAAGCTGGGGCTGGGCAACATGGGACCATGTATGGAATGGTATAGATTGGGAAGTTAAAGATTTCGATTCCTTCTATTCTAACGCTAAACTTAGAAACAGTTTTAATGCTGGAGGCTCAGACATGAGCTCAATGTTAAAAAATAACATGTCCAAGAAAATTAGCTCTTGGGCCATAGTGTTTTGCTACGATCAATGGAAAAAAAACAGATTAACAGTTTTTCCCACAAAATCAAAAATTATAAATTTTGGTTTTGCCAAAGAAGCCTCTAATACAAAACATATAATACCAGAGTATCAAACAAATTTAGACAATTCAAATAAAAAAAAATTTCAGTTTGACGATAATCTCATAGTTGACCCTCAAATTACAAAATCCTTTGCCTATAATTTTTCGTACTATGTGCGTATTAAAAACAAACTTTTAAACATATTTAGAAATTAAAAATGAAAATATTGATAATTCACAATAAATATGGAAAGCATAGTGGCGAAGAAACCGTTGTTTATTTTCAAATTAAATTGTTAGAGGAGGCTGGGCATAAAGTTGTTACTTATTTTAGAAGTAGTGAGGAGTTGGAAACCATGTTTTTAGGAAAATTAAAAGCACTAATATTTTCGATATTTAACCCTAAGTCATTTCGTGATTTAAAAAAAATCATAAAGGCAGAGCAACCCGATTTGATCCATATTCACAACCTATATCCGCTAATATCCCCAAGTGTGCTACCTTATTTAAAAACTTTTAAGCTTCCAATAATAATGACTGTTCACAATTATAGGTTGCTTTGTCCAAACGGTCTTTTTTTTACAAAAAATAAAATTTGTGAAAAATGTACTGGCAAGGGAAAAGAGTTGAATGCCATTATTAATAATTGTGAAAAATCCATATTTAAAAGTTTTGGCTATGCAGCAAGAAATTTTACTGCTCGCCTATTTAAGTTTTACACAAAAAATGTAGATTATTTTCTATGTTTAACCGAATTTCAAAAAATAAAGTTAATAAAAAACGGTTTTGATGAAAGTAAAGTATTGGTTATTAATAATGTTTGCGAACAAGTTGAAGTTACTGCAAACACACAGATAGGCAATCAGTATATAGGTTATGTTGGCCGCATTTCAGAAGAAAAAGGGATTTCAACTATTTTAAGTGTGGCAAAACAAATGCCAAACGTTAATTTTAAATTAGCAGGATCGGTACATCCAAAATATAAGCACATAAAAGATAAATATAAAAATGTTCAATTGCTTGGGTTTTTAAGCAATGATGAATTGTTGAGTTTTTATAAAAACTCTAAATTTATCATTTTCCCTAGCATTTGTTATGAAACATTTGGCTTATCGTTAGTTGAAGCGATGTCTCAAAAATGTGCTATTATTGCATCAGATATCGCAGGGGTTCCTGAAATAGTAGAACATGATAAAACAGGTTTATTGTTCAAACCGGGCAATACAGAGGACCTGCGAAAAAAAATACTATACCTACTGGAACATCCTCAAATAGCCGATAAGATGGGAAAAAAAGGTTACAAAAAACTAAATGATAAATTTAGAAGCCAACATTATTATAAAAATTTAATAGAGGCTTACAATAAAGCAATGTTATGAAAAGATCAGTACTAGATTATAATATTTTCGAGGATAACATAAATACTATTTCAATAAAAGGAAAAAGCATAATTAACACGATTAACCCACACAGTTATGTAATTGCCAAGCAGGATAGGGTTTTTAACGAAGCATTATTGAAATCTGATGTTTTGTTACCCGATGGTATAGGCATTGTTTATGCTTTAAAACTTTTGAAATCAAAAAAAATAAAAAAAATTGCCGGACACGATATATTTTTATACCTATTAAACAAGTTGAATAGTGAAGGAGGAACATGCTTTTTTTTGGGCTCAACAAATACAACGCTATCAAGAATAGAGAAAAAAATTAAAGAGGAGTACCCCAAAATTACGGTTGGTACTTACTCACCGCCTTTTAAAGCTGAATTTACAAAAGAAGACAATTCTGATATGATTAGTAAAATAAATGCGGTTAATCCAGATATCTTATTTGTTGGAATGACAGCGCCAAAACAGGAGAAGTGGTCTTTTCAAAACAAGGGCTTTATCAATGCTTCTGTAATATGCTCTATTGGTGCCGTGTTCGATTTTTATGCAGAGACCGTAAAGAGACCAAGTGGTTTTTGGGTATATTTAGGGTTAGAATGGTTGGTTAGGCTAGTAAAAAACCCAAGTAGGCTCTGGAGAAGAACCTTTGTTTCTACGCCAATTTTCATTAAAGACGTACTTGTATTATATTTTAAAAAAGGTTTTTAATGCAGTATAAAAAGATTTCTGAAACTACAAATGTTATTTACCAGACTAAATTATTTTTATATGTTGGTTTTTTTCTTTTTTTACCTATTAGCCAGAAAATTTCAACCATAATTATTCTTTTATTAACCTTGGCAACATTGCTAAGTTATAATAAAACAAGAGTTTACCTAAAAAAAGAACTGTTACTTTTAATTTTATTTTATTCCATTTACTCAGTTTCATTACTATATTCTTCAAATTTTCAAATATCTGTTCTTGAAAAAAAAGCCTCTTTTTTAGCATTTCCACTTATTTTCATTTTAGATAAAGATTTAAAGTTTTATACCCATTATGTTTTAAGATATTATATATATGGATGTTTGGTAGCCATACTTTTATGCGAATTTAATTCAATATTTAACTCATTCAATTTTGTTGGTTTTTCATTTGATTCCCGAGCAAATTTGAATTTCACTTTTTTTGATTCAATCAAGAATAACGAAAATTATTTATTTTCAGAACACTTTTCATTTTTACACCAAACAGTATATTTTTCAATGTACTTAACATTGGGGATAGTAATAATGTCTTGGTTTAAAGTTTTTAAAAAAAAAACCCAGTATCTTGTAATTTTTCTGTTTGCAATAGTAATTGTACAAATCTTGAATAAAGCAGGTATAATAGTTTTGTTTCTTGTGTTTGGTTTAAAACTATACTATGCCATAAATGGCATTAAAAATAAAGTTATTTCCTTATTAGCTCTTTTATCTATTGCAATAGCTGTTTTTTTATTAAACCCGAGAATAAAAGCTTTCAATACCATCTTTAACTACGAAAAGCCAGAAATGGTAGTAAGGGATTTGAATGCAATGCCGAATACAGAAAGATCAGGTACAAATACAAGAATTATAATTTGGCTTTCAGCTTTAGAATTGATAAAAGAGAACACAATGCTTGGCATTGGCGCTGGAGGTTCACATAAAAAATTATACGAAAGAGTAGCTTTAAACCAACAGCATTACGACAAGAGGCACCAATTACATGCACACAACCAATATTTACAAGTACTACTAGATATTGGAATAGTTGGTTTTTTAATCTTTATAATGATTTTTGCATCTCTTGTGGGCATTGTACTGAAAAAAATAGAATGTAATAATGAAAAATTATTTGTTCTTGGTTTTTTGCTAATTGTTGCAGTTAATTCTTTATTTGAATCTATATTTGAAAGGTATTCAGGAATATCTTTATTTTGTGGTTTTTATTGTTTAATAATTTGTCTATTTAATTCAAGAGCACCTTCATGCCAAAAATCATGAGAGTTTTAGGTATAAAAAATAGGATTGGGGTTTTTGTTATACTTGGTTTGCTATTTGTAATTTCACCAATTACAGGAGCTATACTAAGTTTTTTGGCGTTGTTCTATTTTAGTAACAATAAAGGATTAACTAGGATATGTTTTTTCTATATAGCCCTTTTTTTAGCAATTATTAATACACTAAAGGTTCCAGAAAATGATTTAAAAATGTACCTATGGCAGTACAATTTAGTAGAAACGAATACCTTTTTTGATTATATTTTCCTTTTTAAAAAGGAGCAGTTTTTTTACTTTTTCAATTATGTTACATACAAATTAACTTCTGGATCGTTTATATGGTATGTTGCTATATTTACAGTAATTTCTTATTACCTGATTTTTACATCTATATGGAAAGTCCATAAAAGCCTTAAGGGTAGTGTGTACTCTTTTTTGCTTTGTATTGGCATATCAGTTCTTTTTCCAATGCTATTTTCTTTATCTGCTCATTTAATGAGGCAATTTTTGGCATCTAGCTTAATTATGTACGTATTAGTTAGCAAAATATTTTATAAAGAGAACAAGTATTTATATTATATTTTGGCTGTTTTAACACATAGCACGTCGTTAATATTCTTAATGATTTTTTTACCGATAAACAAAAAAGTTAAATTATTAAGAATTTTTGTAATTTCTATATTGTTTCTAGCTATTGTTTTTTCTTTATTTTACTATGCAGAAACATTACATTCAATTTTTGATTCTGTGCCCGTTGTATCCTATGTTTTAGAAAGATTATCTAATCCTGACGGAATTTTTAAAACCGATAATTTAGGATTGGTTAATTATGCATTACAACTTTTTGTAGTTGTTCTTTTTTACCTACAGAGCATATCTGATAATTTTAAAAATATTGTATACGAAAGATATAAATTATTTTTTATCAGCTTACTGTTGTTCTTATTTATAATTTCAAATTACTATAATACCGAAATTGCATTGCGCTTTTCTTTCTACATATATTTTCTTTTTCCGTTGAGTTTCTATTTTTACGGAGAGCTCTTTAGCTCCAGATTTTCTAAAGCAATAAACCAAATTTCTTTTGTGCCAATTATATTAGTATTTTTGCTTTGGTTTATTGTTAAACTAAAAAATGGAAGTTGGACATACAATAATCTAGATACACTTCTCTTTTCGTTTTTATAACAAAGCCAGTTTATGTAATTAATTGCATTTTCCTGCATTATAGCAAAATTATTTACTAATTTTGGTTAATTAAAATTATTATATTGCCACTATATTTTCCGATATTATATTTTGTAGGCTCGTACATACTTACGTTTTTAACCATACCAAAAATTATTGGCTTAGTTGAGTATAAAAACCTAATGGATAGCCCTAACAGTAGGAGTTCTCATTTAAAGAAAACTCCAACTTTAGGTGGTGTGTCGTTCTTTTATGCCTTAATTTTCGCTCTTTTTTTTCTTAAAAAATGGAGCGAGTTTGATGAGCCAATCTATATTATACCAGGTTTAACAATCCTTTTTATTGTAGGGCTAAAAGACGACTTGGTAGTGCTATCTCCCTACGCTAAGTTAATTGCACAGGTTTTAGCAATAACATTTGTTATTAGTAATGAGAGTTTTACCATTCACACATTAAATGGTTTTTTAGGTATTAATGAAATACCAATCTATATTTATTATGTAATAGCAGGCTTTATAATGTTAACCATTATCAATGCCTACAACCTAATTGATGGTATTGATGGTCTCGCTGCAATTGTAGGCATTGTAATATTAATAATTTATGCCACCATATTTTACATGACAAAAGAATACTTTTTTCTTTTGCTAAGCTTAACATTAAACGGCTGCTTAATCGCTTTTTTAAAGTATAACCTATCTACAACCAATGAAAAAATATTTATGGGAGATACAGGATCGCTCATAGTTGGTTTTATTATTAGTATTTTAACATTGAAATTTTTAGCCTTAACCCCTGAAAAATACGACAGTTTACCTTTTTTAATAGAAAACATACCATTAATCGCAATTAGTATTTTAATTGTTCCCTTATTTGATACCGCTAGGGTCTTTACCATTAGATTGGCAAATAAGAAAAGCCCTTTCTCTGCTGATAGAAACCATACGCACCATATTTTGATTGATTACTTTAAAATTTCACACAGAAAAGCAAGCCTAATAATAGGCGGGTTTAACCTGCTTTTTGTATATCTATTTATAATATTAGGAAGTGCTTCCTATAATTTATGGTTAGTAACAATTCTTGTTATAACCGTAATTATTTTAGGCTATCTCTTTTATCGTTTTGATTATAGCTTTAGTAATATTAGAAGAAAAATACGTTTCAAAAAGAAAGTTAATAATGCCAAAAAAAGAGGGATGAAAATTATAAAAAAGAATGAAAATGAAAATTAAAACCATTTGCTGCATAGGCGCTGGCTACGTAGGCGGGCCAACCATGGCGGTAATAGCTAAACAATGCCCACATATTAAAGTTACTGTTGTAGATATCAATGAAGCTAGAATAGCCGCATGGAACTCCAAAAACCTTGACCATTTACCTATATTCGAACCCGGTCTTGCAGATATTGTTAAACAAACCCGAGATAAAAACCTGTTCTTTTCCACAGATATAGATAAAGCAATAGATGAAGCCCAAATGATTTTTATGTCGGTAAACACGCCAACCAAAACCTACGGAAAAGGCAAAGGAATGGCTGCCGATTTAAAATACATCGAGCTCTGCGCCAGACAGATAGCCAGAGTCTCAAAGCAAAATAAAATTGTTGTAGAAAAATCTACACTTCCCGTAAGAACTGCATCTGCCATAAAAAGTATTTTAGATAATGTTGGCAATGACGTAAATTTCCAGATATTATCAAACCCTGAGTTTTTAGCAGAAGGCACCGCAGTACAAGACTTGCTTAATCCAGACCGTGTACTCATTGGCGGAGACCAGTCAACCGAAAAAGGACATGAAGCCGTTCAGGCATTGGTAGATATTTATGCCAATTGGGTCCCCAAAGCACAAATTTTAACCACTAACGTTTGGTCTTCAGAACTTTCAAAACTTACGGCAAACGCATTTTTGGCACAGCGGGTATCTTCAATAAATGCCATGTCCGAAATATGCGAAAAAACAGGAGCAGATGTTAAAGAGGTATCAAAAGCTATTGGAATGGATAGCAGAATTGGCCCCAAGTTCTTAAACGCCTCGGTTGGCTTTGGCGGTTCTTGTTTTCAAAAAGATATTTTAAACTTGGTTTACATCGCTAAAACTTACGGATTAAACGAAGTTGCAGACTACTGGGAGCAGGTAATTATTATGAACGACCACCAAAAAAATCGCTTTTCAGACAACATAGTTAGCACCTTGTACAACACCGTTTCTGGTAAAAAAATAGCATTTTTAGGTTGGGCATTTAAAAAAGACACCAATGATACTCGCGAGTCTGCCGCCATAAAAGTTGCAGACAACCTTTTAAGCGAACAAGCAGAAATAGAAGTTTACGACCCCAAAGTTTCTAAAGAACGAATTTACGCAGATTTAGACTATTTAAAAACAAGACCTTCAGAAGAAAACAAAACCTTGTTAACCGTAAAAACAGACCCCTATCAAGCCTGTAAAAACGCTCATGCCATAGCTGTTTTAACCGAGTGGGACGAGTTTAAAGATTACAATTGGGAAAGCATTTACAATAGTATGCAAAAACCAGCTTTTATATTTGATGGAAGAGGCATCTTAGATAAACAACAGCTTGAAAAAATTGGTTTTGCTTATTATAAAATAGGAAGTAGCAATTAATTTTTTATGAAACATGACCTAATTACAGATTTCGCACGATTTCTTGTCTTGCATTTGTGCCAGCGTTTTTTAGATTAAGGGCATATGGTTATTGTAATAGTTAGTTTTATAACTGGAGATAAAAAAAACTATAGTACCTGGAGCCTCATCGAAACTTTCTTTTATTGAAAACAATCTAAGAAATTCATTACAACCAAAGCCCCTCTATCTAAACTATATTTTAAAATTTCTTCACCTACAAGACCTACACTATCAATTAATTAAATTCTTTGTTCAAATCCAAAAAATAAGCACTTTAGGTACAAACAATCTGTTCCCTTTAGTAAAAGTGAAAAATCTAGCATACTTTTAGCATCAATATTTTAGGTATATGGCATTATAAATACCTGGTCTGTGAAGTGGTGAGTTTACAATCAGGCAAAAGGCTTAAAAAAATCTATAACCATGGTATAACATAGGTTTCTTTGATTGAAAACCCGAATTGTTCGTATATTTATTACCTACGGTTCAAAACTGCGGTTTCAAAATGGCATTACAACTTCAGTATTTATTGGATAAGTTTTAAGAGTATTTAACTAATTTTGGAGATGGCATGCAAACCCGACCTTTTTGTTATATTGGCAATCAAATAGAAGGTATTTACAAATTACTGTTAAGTGATTATCTGTTTCCTGTTAATATTGTAAAACGAAACAATAATATAATATTTTACTATAGAAATAATAAATCTAACAGGCACAAAACAACCCCATGAAACACAAACCAGATATTACCTTAGTCAAGAAATTATTTGGTTGGTAGCCAAAAACGGGAAAGCAAAAGCATAAAAAAACTTTAAGGACTTTAAATCTCTACCTAAAGAAGAGTTGTTTAAAGCGAGCATAAAAAAACAAGCTTAATTAACAAATAATTATTAATGCATTATAAACGAGGTAGATACTCTTGGTTGTTAAGACCAATTTTAATGGTGTACGACCTTTTCGTGATTAATTTTTTAGCGTTTTATTTATTTAGTTTTAACACTAAAAATTTATATTTTTTTTCGGTTGGGTTACTTAACAATAAACATCTACTTTTTATAATTTACTCTATATTTTTTTGGCTTTTGTTAGCGTTTTTATTAAAATTTTATGAGGTTTACCGGTTTACTTCAATTCTCAAAATTATATCGCTTTTAATAAAGCAGTTTTTAGCTTACTTACTAGTTGTTTTTGCATTCATTGGTGTTTTTAGAAGTATTGATATCGAAGCTTTTAATGTTTTGAAATATATATTTTATTCTTTAACAGCAATAGGTGCAATTAAAATTCTTAGCTATTTTATATTAAAAAAGGTTCGTTCGTATTTAAAGGGTAACCTGAGAAATGTTATTATTATTGGAAGCGGTCCTGCAATAGAAGAACTTAAAAACTTCTTTACTAATAAAAAAGAATTGGGATATAATTTGAAGGCTGTTTTTAGCGATTTTGATAATAATGCAACAGGAAAGATAAAAGACAGTTTTAGTTATTTAGCAAGAAATAACATTGACGAAATTTATTGTGAAATAGATGGATTGAAAGAAAAACAAGTAAATAAAGTTGTTAATCATGCAAACCTTAACCATTGTAATATTAAATTTATTCCCAACAAACTAAACCTTTTTAATAAGCGCCTTAAAGCAGACTTTTATGGTAATATGCCTGTTCTATACATTCCAAAAGTTACTTTAAACAATGATATAAACAAATTTATTAAGCGAGGTTTTGATATTTTGTTTTCTTTAATTGTTATTGTTTTTATTCTTTCTTGGCTGTCTGTTATTCTATTTGTTGTTATTAAGCTAGAATCAAAAGGTCCATTGTTTTACAGGCACAAAAGAAACGGTATAAACTACAAAGAGTTCGTATGTTTTAAATATAGATCGCTAAAGGTTGTCGAGGAGGAAAAAGGCACTTACGTAAAACGAGACGATAAGCGTGTTACAAAAACTGGACGGATATTGCGTAGAACAAGTATAGATGAGTTGCCACAATTTATAAATGTTTTTTTAGGAGATATGAGCGTAGTAGGGCCTCGCCCCCATATGATTTCTTATACAGATGATTATTCAAAGAAAATAGATAAATATAACTTTATTTTTAGGCATCGTGTAAAACCGGGAATCACAGGATTAGCTCAAGTAAGTGGCTTTAGAGGCGAAATAGAAGAGGATAAAGATATTATTAACCGTGTTAAATACGATATTTTTTATATTGAAAACTGGTCGTTGCTTTTAGATTTAAAAATTATTATTCAAACCTTTTTAAATGCCGTAAAAGGCGAAGAAAAAGCATATTAAACAGACATTTACCTAAAAAGTATCTAGGTTTAAAAATTGTAGGGCCACATTATTAATGGTTTAATCCTGTTTTTATATATTTAAAAGCAAAAGCCCTATTTTAAGATAGGAATATTGGCTTGCTTGCATTTTTCAATCATTTCTTCGGGCCAAATGCTGGTTTGTATTTCGCCTATATGCGCTTTTTTCAAGAAAAACATACATAAACGCGATTGCCCAATGCCACCACCAATAGAAAGTGGTAATTCGTCATTAAGTAGCATTTTATGCCACATCAATTCTTTCCTGTCTTCTGCACCTTCAATTGCTAGTTGCTTATTTAAAGCGTCTTTATCAACACGAATCCCCATCGACGAAATTTCAAAAGCACGTTCAAGAACAGGGTTCCAAAGCAGGATATCGCCATTTAAGCCTTTATTTCCATCTCCGGTTTCTGTACTCCAGTCATCATAATCCGGGGCTCTTCCATCATGCTTTCGCCCTTCCGCAAGCTGTGCTCCAATTCCAATTATAAAAAGGGCGCCGTATTTTTTTGTAGCTTCGGTTTCTCTTTCATTAGGTGTAAGATCTGGATATTGTTCTGCCAATTCTTGCGTATGTATAAAAGTAATTTTTTTAGGGAGAACGGGTTTTAATTGCGGGTAATGTTCATATACAATGTATTCAACCCTTCTTAAAACGCTATAAATTTTGGTAACAACATATTTAAGAAAATCAATAGTTCTTTCTTCTTTGGAGACCACGCGCTCCCAGTCCCACTGATCTACATAAATAGAATGAATATTGGTAAATACTTCGTCGGGGCGAATGGCATTCATATCGGTATATACGCCATAACCGGTCTCTATGCTTAATTCGGCCAAAGCCAGTCTTTTCCATTTTGCAAGCGAATGCACAATTTCTGCTTCAGCATCATTCATCGATTTTATAGGAAAGCTAACAGGGCGCTCTATACCGCTTAAATCATCGTTAATTCCAGAGCCTTTTTTTACGAACAGAGGTGCTGTTATTCTTCTTAATCGTAATTCTGAAGATAAGCTAAGCTCAAAAAAGTCCTTTATCAATTTAATGGCTTGCTCTGTTTCTTGTATATTTAATTGCGGATAGTACCCTTTTGGGGTTTGTAATTTATAACCCATTGCGTTAACATTTAATTAGTTAATTAGCGATTTGCTGCTCGAATTTATATTTTGAGCAAAAATGCAATAAATAGAATCAATATCAAAACTGTGATGCGTGATAAATAAGCAAAAAAAATATCAGAATTTTGAGAATTAATCAAAATTGAAAAATTAAGTAAAGTTAAATTAGGCTAAATTTTAAAACAAAACCACAGCTCCTAAAACCAACGTGGTTTGGTTTACTTTAAATTTAAAAGTATTGAAAAAGCAAAATAATGCTTTTAAGTAAATTATAAAAACATTATTGAAGCGCTTTATTTCACTATATAAATTGCCACTTTTTTGTGCTTTCTAATTATTTAATTAATTTAGTGAAAACCAATATTCTTAACAGAATTGGTAACAATATTAAAAGTAAATGGAAAAAGACATCAAAAAAATTTTATTGATTGGACTAGGGCTTACTTTACTTTTTTTGACAATAGCTTTTTTGTTTTTTCAGAATTTGAATTTAAAACCAGAGCAGCTATTCCAATCCTACAAGTTTCAATTCGATGTATTGCAAACAATAATCGTTGGTTTTTTAATTGCAATAATCGGGCTTATTGTACCGCAATTACTCGCACGGGCCAAATATAATTTTGAGTTTTTAAAAGAAGGAAAAAAACTATTCAGCGAAGTAAAAACAGGAATTGATTATTTGCCTTACAAAATTCCTTTTTTAAATTTTAATGAGGCACTAACTTTAATAGAAAATCTGCATCAAAAAAAACATCTTGTCGATTTGTATGAAGATGATAAAGGAAGAAAATACAAAGATTACTTCAATCAATATAAGGCTTACGAAAAATTAACAGAAATTAGAGAATTGATAAAAACTGAAGAATTCAATAATGAAGAAAGTCAAATCGAAAAAATGGTAAAAATTGAGGGAATTTTAAAAAAACATACTTACAAAAAAAGCTAAAACAAAACCGCAGCTCCTAAAACCAGCATGGTCTGGTTTCCTTTAAATTTAAAAGTGTTGTCTGGAGCCTGCAAGTTTTCAGAATTTAATTTCTTTAAAATATTGGTAAACCCGTAAATATATTGAGCTTTCAGCTTAAAGTTTTTAATCCCAACTGTTGCACCAATAGCGCCATTAATATTAAATTGCGAAATATTGCTAATATCTTCGGCATTAAAATTAACATAATTATCAACAATATAGCCTTTTTTAGAGTTCTCCTTTAGTTCTAATTTTCCGTTGTATTGCAACATAGGCCCCAATTCTATAGTAAAATAATCAGGAATCACTTTTATGTGCATTAACATTGCCACTTGAGCGGCAAACATTTTATACGCAATAAATTCTTTAAACGAACTTACCAAGCTTGAACTGCCCATTATTTCTATGTTGTTCTCAGAGAGTTGCATGCCAAAACTAATATCGTACCATTGTAAAGGGATGTTAACGGTTGACGATAAGCCTCCCAAAAACCCGTTGGACGATTTGGTTGTAAAATTATCGGTAACAATATTAAACTGGGTAAGGCCGCCACCAATTCCAAAGCCATTTTGTATGGCGTAATTTCCTTTTTGCGAAAAACTATTTGTAACAAAACCTAGCGTTAGCACTACTAATAATGTAAGTTGTAGTTTTTTCATGGCTTATTTAGGGTTAAATGCCAAATATAGCTTAAATTAGTAATTCATTTTCTTAACAGTTAAAAAGATTTCCATGAACAATTTATTTTTTATTCCCATTATTCTTTTCGGATTAATCATATTAATCTCTGCATTTTTTATTGTTAAACAGCAAACCGCCGTAATTATTGAGCGCTTTGGTAAATTTCAAAGTATTCGCCAATCGGGTTTACAGCTAAAAATACCGTTAGTCGATAGAATTGCCGGCCGTTTAAGCCTAAAAATCCAGCAGCTCGATGTTATAATAGAAACCAAAACTTTGGACGATGTTTTTGTGCGCCTTAAAGTATCGGTACAATACAAAGTGATAAAAGACAAAGTTTATGATGCATTTTATAAACTCGATTATCCGCACGACCAAATAACAAGTTATGTATTTGACGTGGTGCGTGCCGAAGTGCCAAAAATGAAATTGGATGATGTGTTTGTTAAAAAAGACGATATCGCCTTAGCTGTAAAAGCCGAATTAAACGATGCTATGGTAGATTATGGTTTCGATATTATTAAAACATTGGTAACCGATATAGATCCGGATGCCCAAGTAAAAGAAGCGATGAATAGAATTAACGCTTCAGAGCGCGAAAAAATAGCAGCCCAGTTTGAAGGCGATGCAGCCCGTATTTTAATAGTTGAAAAAGCAAAAGCAGAAGCCGAAAGCAAACGTTTGCAGGGTCAAGGTATTGCAGATCAACGGCGCGAGATTGCCCGTGGTTTAGAAGAATCGGTAGAGGTTTTAAACCGTGTGGGCATTAACAGCCAAGAAGCATCGGCATTAATTGTGGTTACGCAGCACTACGATACTCTGCAATCCCTAGGCGAAGAAACCAACAGTAATTTAATTCTTTTACCCAATGCACCGCAGGCCGGTAGCAATATGCTTAATGATATGGTGGCTAGTTTTGCAGCGAGCAACCAAATTGGTGAAGCCATGAAAAATGCTAAAAAGAAAAACGAATAACATTTTTATAAAAACCAAGAGGCTGTCTTAAAAAAGAGTAATTTAATTATAATGTTGGCAAGACATTTATATTAATAACGATAATTACCTTATAAGAGAGCCTCTTTTCTGTTTGTTTAACTTATGAAAAAAAACGTTTTAATTGTTTTAGGTGCTCCAAATTCTCCTGATGGTAAGTTAAGTGTAATTTCTAAAAGCAGGTTAAACCATTGTGCAAGTATCTTTGCAAAAGAAAACCTTGTGCTTTGTACTGGCGGTTGGGGCGATCAATTTAACACATCCAATAAACCCCATGCTCAATATTGTAAAGCTTATTTAATTAAAAACGGGGTTTTGCGGCATGCGTTTTTAGATTTCGCGTTATCATCAAACACGGTTGATGATGCCGTTAAAATAAAGCCTATTGTTAAAGCATTAAACCAGGTGCGTTTAACCGTTATCACATCAGATTACCACCTAGAAAGAGTGAAGTTAATTTTTAATGAAATTTTAAAATCTTTTGAATTGAAGTATGTTGGGGTTAAATCTAATCTTAGTGAAGAGGCTTACAATAAATTAGTTTCACACGAAAAAAAAGCGGTAAAGTCTATTTTAGAAAATGGGCTGTACTACTAGGTCGAGTCTGGTTTAAACGGATGCCGTTCCTCCCATTTTCTTATCGGGTTCATGTATTTTACAATACATTTTAAAACGGTGTTGGCTATAAAACTATTGGTGTGCTTTAAATACACATACATGGTTTTGGGTTTTGCGCCAATGGAGCTTTTAATTTCCATGGCGGTTCTGGCATAAACAATGGTTTTAAAGCTATTTTCAATACCATAAAAAGCCATATTGTACAGCATGTTTAAATACATTTGATGCTTGCGCTGTAGGCTTTTATTATAGCCTAAAAAGTAGGTTTCTAAAATGTCGTTATTTAAAATCAAGGTGTAAAAACCAACTAATTGTTCGTTTAAAAAGAAACCAAAAACCTTAAATTTTTCGCCTAAACTAAGTTTTAAATTATAAAAATGGCTTTTGTGAAGTTTAAACGAATTAACGCCCGCATGGTCCGAAACTGTTTCGTATAACTCAAAAAGAGTTTCAGAATGTGCTTTAATATAAGCTTCGTTCAGTGCTTTGCACTTTAAACTTGATGCCTTTTTCCGGGCTGTTTTGTAACGTCTTTTGTATTTTTTGTTAAAAGACAATACGTAATCTTCTGGGGTTTTCCAACCGTCTAAAACCGAAAGCACCATATTGGGCTGTACCTGTACTTTATATAAATTGTTGGTTTTAAAAAACTCTGCGCTATTATGTATGGCATCGTTTTCAAAATAATCCTTAAAGGCTATAATGCGTATTTTTTTATTGAAATCAGATTTAATTTTAGCCCTTAAATGTTGTAGTGCTTTTTTTAGTTGGTTTAAAAATTCGCTTTGCGATATCTCAAGTGCATTAAAATAAATTCCGTGTTGCCCCGTATGCATTAAACTACCAACAATTAGTGCATTTCCCCTAATAATTTTAGAAACCAATTGTTTGGCTAATTGCTTAATTATGCTGTTTTTGTGGTTTCTAAAAATATCGTCGGCATACATTTCCACACGTTTTATAATGGCAATGCCAACTAATTTTTCGGCTTTAAAAACACCCAAATAGTACGATGTAATATTGCTTGGTAAAGATCGCTCTAGCCCTTTTAAAAATGCGGTATTTAAAAATATATCGTGTTCTGCAAGGGCATCCCAAGAGTTTGGCAGCTTATTAACGGTGTTATAAATGTTATAGTGTATCAAATATGAGAACTCCTAAAATAAGTTTATAGAATAGATCAAAGGTAATAATTTTATATGGTTACCTTATGCGGCAAAAACCGCTGGTTTTTAATTAAAACAAGCATTGGTTTTTGGCATTTGCTTTGTGTTTAACAAGCCATTTCGTTTCGCTAATAAGACGTTAAGTCCAAAAAGATGTTTATTTTTGCGACTGTTAGTGATAAGATTAAAGAACAAGTGCATTTATTTTTTCTTTTGTTTTGAACTTTCTAAATAATAATAACCGTACTTTTCAGTTATCTAATAGACTAAAAACCTGCCTTTTGAAAACGCCAATTAAAGCCATATTAGCTATAACATGTTCTGTTGTTTTAATAACGGGTTGCTCAAGAAAAAAAGACAACTTTGTTAGCCGAAACTACCACGCCGTTACTGCCGAATTTAATGCGCTTTACAACGGTTATCTGGCTTTAGAAGCGGGCAGAAATACTTTAAACGAAAGCTACGCCGATAATTATTGGGATATTCTGCCCATAGAGCGCATGCAAATTCAAGAAGAAGTTGTGTTGCCAGGGCAATTTAAAAACGAGAACTTTAATAGAGCCGAAGAAAAAGCGGTAAAAGCCATTCAAAAACACAGCATTAATATTAAGGGCAAAGAAAAAAATCCGCAAATAGACGAAGCATATTTGCTGCTGGGAAAAGCACGGTATTTCGATCAGCGTTTTGTGCCGGCACTTGCTGCTTTCAACAATATTCTCAATAAATACCCAACCAGCGATAAAATAAATCAAGTTAAAATTTGGCGCGAAAAAGCAAATATCCGCTTAGAAAACAATGAAGTTGCCATAAAAAAACTAAAGCGATTATTATACGAAGAAGAGCTTGAAGACCAAGACTTGGCCGATGCCACTTCTATTTTGGCCCAGGCCTATTTAAACACCAAATCTGTTGATAGCGCCATTACACAATTAACAATTGCCGCAAATGCTACAAAAAGCAACGACGAGCGCGGGCGATACCGCTTTATACAAGGGCAACTCTATAACAAATTGGGTTTTAAAGACAGCGCAAATATAGCTTTCGATAAAGTAATCGAGCTTAATAGAAAAACACCTCGAATTTATTTGATAAGCGCCCATATTGAAAAAATAAAAAATTTCGATTACGAAAATGGCGATAAACGGGCACTTTTAGAACACCTCACAGCACTTGAAGAAAACCGAGAAAACAGACCTTATTTAGATAAGATTTACCATCAAATTGCCGAGTATCATTTAATTAATGAATCCGATTCTTTGGCAGTGAACTATTACAACAAATCGCTGCGCACAAACTCGCAAGACAAGCTTTTAAGAGCAAAAAACTACCAAACCCTTGGCGACATGAATTTTGATACATCCATGTACGAAACCGCAGGTAGTTATTACGATAGCACCATGGCCAATTTGGTGTTAAACTCTAAACCATACCGTGTTACAAAACGAAAACGCGATAATTTAGACGACGTTATCTATTACGAAAACATAGCCCGTGTAAACGACAGTGTTTTGCAATTGGTAAACTTCTCTGAAACCGAACGATTGGAATATTTCGAGTCTTTTGTAGAAACTTTAAAAGCTAAAGACGAAGAAGAAAAAGAAAAAGCCGGTACCGCAGCGCGCAACACCGGATTGGCAATGGTAAACAATAAAATTGGTGGGCAAATACAAAATAGCGCAAAACCAAACCAAGCAACTTTGTTTTATTTTTACAATCCAACCACGGTAGCTTATGGTAAAAACGAGTTTATTAAAATATGGGGCGACAGGGTTTTAGAAGATAACTGGCGATGGTCCAACAAAACAACTTCAAAATCAGGTAACAAGGGGCCAGATATTAATATTGCAGATTTAGCTTCAGATGAAGAACGCTTTAATCCGCAGTATTATATATCTAAAATTCCTTCCGAAGAAAAAGTGATCGACAGCATTTCAAAAGAACGCAATTTCGCCTATTATCAATTAGGACTTATTTACAAAGAAAAATTTGCTGCATATAATTTATCAAAAAACAAGTTCCAAAGTTTATTAAATAGCAATCCGGAGCAACGATTAATATTGCCAACAAAATATAATTTATATAAGATTTATGAATTATTAGGCGAAAACGACGAAGCATCAATCGCTAAAAACGAGATTATTACCCAGTACCCAGAATCGCGTTACGCGTCTATCTTGAACAACCCCGACCTAGCCGATTTAAAAGACAAAAATAGCCCTGAGTTTATATATGAAACCTTATATGCACAACACGAAAATCAAGAATATTCAGACGTTATATCAAAATGCGAAACCTATATCAATGCTTTTGATGGCGACCCCATTGTGCCTAAATTAGAACTTTTAAAAGCCACTGCAACAGGTAGGTTATTAGGCTTTAACGCTTATAAAAAAGCCATTAATTACGTAGCCATAACCTTTGCAAATACAGACCAGGGCAAGCAGGCGCAAAAGATAGAATCTGAGATTTTACCAAAATTGGCTAGTACAGATTTTGTTGAAGCAACAAACGATAGCTCAACCCATTTTAAGGTTGTTTATAAATTTGAAAAAGCCGAATTAGAACAGGTTAGCGGTTTTAAAAAAAACTTGGACACCATTATAAAAAACATAAAATATCATAAACTAAAAACATCGGTTGATGTTTACAGCCCAAGCGTAAAGCTTGTTATAGTGCATGGTTTAAAAAATGCTCAACTTGCAAAAACATTCGATCAATTATTAACCAAAGCAGACCAAAAACAAATTAACAAGCCCTATTTTGCAATATCATCGGCAAACTATCAAATCGTTCAAATTCATAAAAATCTAGACACATATTTAAGCCTCAATAATAACTAAATTTAAACATTATGTTCTCTGATAATAAAAAAGATAAAAATATGGTAGAAGGAACATCCAATCAAAACATTATATCTCAAGGCACTAAAATTGTTGGCGACTTTAATAGCGAAGGCGATTTTAGAGTAGATGGGATTATAGAAGGCAACATAAAAACCACAGGAAAAGTAGTTGTGGGAAAAGCTGGTTTTATAAAAGGCACCCTGCAAGGCACCGATGCTTATTTTGAAGGGAAGTTCTCAGGAAAACTAGCCTTATCAGGTACACTTACATTAAAAACCGCCGCCCACATAGAAGGCGAGGTAATTGTAGGCAAACTAGCGGTTGAGCCCGGGGCAACATTTAATGTAACCTGTGCTATGAAAGGCACTGTAAAAGAAACCAGCAAAAGTGGCCCACAAGAACAAAAACAGCCCGAAACCAAAAAAAACGCCTAATAAGTACATCCGTTTTACATCTATGGCCATTCAAATGGGTTTAACCATATATTTAGGTAGTAAATTAGGCGAGTGGCTAGATGTAAAATTTAACAATAGCAATCAATTATACTTCAAAATAGTATCTCTAATAGCGGTTTTCATGGCTATATTTTCGGTGATATATCAAGTATTAAAACTAACAAATAAAGATTCTGATGACTAAACGTATTTTAATAATGCTCGCAGTGCTATTGTTGCTGTTTGTGTTAAGCTACTCCATACATAATACCCTTATAAGTACAGATTTAAGCTTTTCATTATTTCATGTGTATCTGTTTCATGTTATTGCGGTTGCTATAATTTATGCAACAGTAGAATTTGTTGCCGAAAACCTGCCCACCCAAGCGGGAAACGCCTATTTGGTGCTTATGTGTTTTAAAATAGGGATATTCTTGTTAATATTTAAAACCGCTGTTTTTGAAAACGATGCATTAACTATGCCAGAGCGCATAGCACTGGTGGTGCCTTTGTTTGTTTTTTTAATTACCGAAGCTATTGCAGTAGCAAAGTTGTTAAATAGCAAATAGTTAATATATTGTTCTAATCTTTTCTCGAATTTGCCAAAAACTAAAAAAGTTAAATAAAAAAGGGGTTTGGTTTTTTAAATTATTGCTTACATTTGCACAAAATTTTTGGATAGCATAATTATTATTAGTTAGAAAAGATATGGTGGTAGCAAAAAAATCTATCAAGTTTTTAGTAGCATTCGTTTTGGCATTAACATCTTTTACAGCACTAGCTCAAGATGAAACTGTTGAAAATAATTTAATAGATTCGCCAGACGAGATAGGAGCATATATAGCACATCACCTTAAAGATGCACACGACTTTCATTTGTTTACCAATAATAAAACCGGTGTTCATTACGGTTTCCCACTGCCAGTTATTGTCTGGACCAGCAATGGGTTGAAAACATTTATGTCTTCAGCTTTTCATCATGACGATTACGGAAAAGTAATTGTCGAAGCTGGCGATACAAAACTGGTAAAATACCATTCTAAAATTTACGAATTGGACGATGCTGCAACAGCGCTTAATTTTGATGCAGACAAGCACCCAACAAATGCTAAAAAAGTAATCGATTTTTCTATTACAAAAAGTGTTTTTGGTATGTTGTTAACAGGCTTGCTTATGCTATTGGGCTTCGGAGCGCTAGCGCGCGGATATAAAAAAGGAAAAACCATCCCAAAAGGGTTCTCAAGAGTATTAGAGCCTTTGGTTATTTATGTTCGCGACGAAATTGCACGTCCAAATATTGGCGAGAAAAAGTACCGTAAATTTATGGGCTTTTTGTTAACCGTGTTTTTCTTTATCTGGATTTTAAATATGTTAGGGTTAACGCCACTAGGTTTTAACGTAACCGGCCAAATAGCCGTAACAGCTTGTCTAGCCATTTTTACTATGGTTATATATTTGGTAAGCGGCACAAAATATTTTTGGGCGCACACCTTATGGATGCCTGGTGTACCGCATGTTTTAAGGCCCATTTTAGCAGTTATAGAGTTGGTAGGCTTTGTTTTGATCAAGCCGTTTTCGTTATTGTTGCGTTTATTTGCGAACATAACCGCAGGTCACTTTATAGTAATGAGCTTAATAGCGTTAATGGTTACCCTTAAAGCCTCTTTTGGGCCGGTGGTGTCCACGGGAATGTCGTTAGTGTTGGCGTTATTTATTATGCTTATCGAGATTTTGGTAGCCTTTTTACAGGCCTTTATCTTTACAATGCTATCGTCTCTGTTTATTGGCATGGCTGTTGAAGAGCACCACGAAGCACACTAAATAAAATTAATACCATAGGACGTAAAAAATCCTGCAGGTACAACAAAGAAGAATTTGTTTAATTAATATTTATAAAACCAAATTAGTATGTACAATTTAATTGGAGCAGGATTAATCGTAATCGGTGGAGGTTATGGTCTAGGTCAAATTGGATCAAAAGCAATGGAAAGTATTGCTCGCCAACCAGAAGCAGCTGGAAAAATTCAAACAGCGATGATTATCATCGGAGCCTTATTGGAAGGTTTGGCATTCGGTGCGTTAATCTTAGGGAAATAAGAATTTCCTAGAAAAAATGAAGCAGTTTTCTGCAACGGTTGGTTGCAGAAACTGTTTTAAATTAAACAAAAAAAGAATTTTAGTAATCTATATAGTATGGAAACTTTATTAAACGATTTTTCGGTAGGATTATTTGCTATGCAAGCTGCTATCTTAGTAATATTAATAGTATTAATGAGAAAATTTGCATGGAAACCAATTTTAGATGCTCTACAATCTAGAGAAGAAGGCATACAAAACGCCTTAGATTCTGCAGAGAAAGCAAAATTAGAGATGGAGAATCTTACTGCATCAAACGAGAAACTACTTCAAGAAGCCCGCATAGAAAGAGATGGCATATTAAAAGAAGCCCGCGAAATGAAAGACAACATGATCGCAACAGCAAAAGAAGAGGCTCAGGCACAAGTAGATTCCATGATCGCGCAAGCTCAAGAAGCAATTGTAATTGAGAAAAAAGCAGCCTTGGCCGAATTAAAGAGCCATGTGGCCAGTATTTCTATAGAAATGTCTGAAAAAGTAATGCAGCAAGAATTGTCTAACAAAGACAAGCAACTAGCATTAGTGAACACCATGTTGAGCGAAGCGAAATTTAATTAAGTATATAACCAAAAAACATAGCCTTTTAACGTTTTAACCATTTAAAACAACTTAAAGATTATTAATAGCACAGGAAACTATGGCAGGAGCAAGAGCAGCAATACGCTATGCAAAAGCGGTTTTAAGTTTAGCAAACGATTCGAATACAGCAGAAACTGTATGTAAAGACATGAAGCTCTTTGCTAAAACCATCGCACAAAACAAAGACTTAAGCAATATGCTTAAAAGTCCCGTTGTTGGTGCAGCTATAAAGAAATCGGCTTTATTGGAAATTTTTAAAAAGGCTAATGCACTATCGGTTAATTTAATAGATATCTTAACGGCCAATAAGCGCTTAGCTTTATTAGAGTCTGTAGCCTTAGAATACATAAAGTTATACGACGCACAAAGAGGAATGCAGTTGGCAACGGTTACTACTGCGGTCGCTTTAACCGATCAATTAAAAACCAAAGTACTGGCTAAAGTAAAAGAACTAACCGGAAAAAGTGCAGAAATAGAAAATATTGTAGATCAAAGCATTATAGGTGGTTTTGTGTTAAGGGTAGGAGATGTTCAGTACGATGCGAGCATTTCAAATAAACTCAACCAACTAAAAAGAGAATTTACGTTAAATTAAAATAATTCAGGATACTGAGTTCTGAATTCCAAATTAATAAAGATGGCAGAAGTAAAACCAGCTGAAATATCAGCAATCTTAAAACAACAACTTTCAGGTTTTGAAGCAGGCGCTTCACTAGACGAAGTAGGAACCGTATTAACAGTAGGTGATGGTATTGTACGTGCTTACGGATTATCTAACGCCCAATACGGTGAGTTAGCAGAATTTGAAGGCGGTCTTGAAGGCATTATCCTTAATCTAGAAGAAGATAACGTAGGTATTGTATTACTAGGGCACTCTAAAGCCGTTGTAGAAGGATCCACGGTTAAGCGTACAGGACGTATCGCATCTATTAATGTAGGCGAAGGTATTGTTGGTCGTGTTGTAGATACACTTGGTTTACCAATAGACGGTAAAGGCCCAATAACTGGCGAAACATACCAAATGCCATTAGAGCGTAAAGCCCCTGGCGTTATCTATCGTGAGCCAGTTACCGAACCATTGCAAACAGGTATAAAATCCATCGACGCCATGATACCCGTAGGTAGAGGGCAGCGTGAGTTGGTTATTGGCGATAGGCAAACAGGTAAAACAACCGTTTGTATCGATACCATTTTAAATCAAAAAGAATTTTACGATGCAGGCGAGCCTGTATATTGTATATATGTTGCAGTAGGCCAAAAAGCATCTACGGTAGCAAACATTGCCAAGGTTCTGGAAGAAAGAGGAGCATTGGCTTACACAACAATAGTGGCAGCAAACGCATCAGATCCTGCACCAATGCAAGTATATGCACCTATGGCAGGAGCTGCAATTGGAGAGTATTTTAGAGATACGGGGCGTCCAGCCTTAATTATTTATGATGATTTATCTAAACAAGCAGTAGCTTACCGCGAGGTGTCTTTATTATTACGTCGCCCACCAGGACGTGAGGCGTATCCAGGAGACGTTTTCTATCTGCACTCGCGTTTACTAGAGCGTTCTGCAAAAATAATTAATGATGATGCTATTGCTAAAGAAATGAACGATTTACCAGATAGCTTAAAGCCCATGGTAAAAGGTGGAGGTTCGTTAACAGCATTACCAATTATTGAAACACAGGCAGGAGACGTATCGGCATATATTCCAACAAACGTAATTTCTATTACCGATGGGCAGATTTTCTTGGATGGAGATTTATTTAACTCTGGTGTTCGTCCGGCAATTAACGTAGGTATATCGGTATCGCGTGTTGGTGGTAACGCACAGATAAAATCCATGAAAAAGGTATCTGGTACACTAAAATTAGATCAAGCGCAATTCCGCGAGTTAGAAGCTTTCGCTAAGTTTGGGTCTGATTTAGATGCCGTTACTTTAAACGTAATCGAAAAAGGTAAGCGTAACGTTGAGATTTTAAAACAAGCACAAAACGATCCGTTCACAGTTGAAGACCAAGTAGCCATTATTTACGCGGGGTCTAAAAACTTATTGAAAGATGTTCCTGTTGAAAAAGTAAAAGAATTCGAGCGCGATTATATTGAATTCTTAAACGCAAAACACAGAGATGTTTTAGATACTTTAAAGGCAGGTAAATTAACTGATGAAGTTACAGATACATTAACCGCTGTAGCTAAAGATTTATCAGGGAAGTATAGAGCATAGTTGTCATTCCTGCGAAGGCAGGAATCTCATGTTTTGAAGTTCAATTAAAATAGATTCCTGCCTTCGCAGGAATGACAAAAATAGAATGGCAAATCTAAAAGAAATACGTAACAGAATATCATCGGTATCTTCAACCATGCAGATTACCAGTGCCATGAAAATGGTATCGGCTGCAAAGTTAAAGAAAGCGCAAGATGCTATTACCGCAATGCGTCCGTATGCAGATAAATTAACCGAGCTTTTACAAACTCTAAGTGCGACTTTAGATGCAAATTCCGGAAGTAAATTTTCAACCCAGCGCGATGTCAATAAAGTATTGGTTGTTGCCATTACTTCAAACAGAGGACTGTGCGGAGCGTTTAACTCTAACATTATAAAACAAACCCAAAACCTAATAACTAATGTTTATGCAGATAAAAGCGTATCTGTATTCGCTATAGGTAAAAAGGCCAATGATGCCTTTACAAAGCAAAACCTGGTTATTGCTAATAAAAGCGAGGTTTTTGATGATTTAACTTTCAATAATGTTTCAGAAATAGCTGAAACTTTGATGGATAAATTTGTTTCGGGTGAGTTCGATAAAATCGAAATTGTTTACAATAAATTTAAAAATGCGGCGACTCAAATTGTAATAACCGAGCAATTTTTGCCAATACTCCCCATTGAAGGCGATGTAAATACCAGTACCGATTATATTTTTGAGCCCTCAAAAGCCGAAATTGTAGAACAGCTTATCCCTAAGTCATTAAAAACACAATTGTATAAAGGTATTAGAGACTCTTTTGCTTCTGAGCACGGTGCAAGAATGACGGCAATGCACAAAGCAACAGATAATGCCACAGAGTTAAGAGACCAGCTTAAATTAACTTACAACAAAGCACGACAAGCAGCAATTACCAACGAAATCCTAGAAATTGTTGGTGGTGCAGAGGCTTTGAATAATTAAAGCACGATTTTTTAAATTACAATATTATAAACCTTTCATTAACATTTAATGAGAGGTTTTTTATTGCTGTTTGGTTTTTATCAACACTTATCGCTTGCCAGTGTGCAACGTTTAAGCCCGTGTTTTTTTACAAGGCTACACCATTTTCCAGTCTTGCTCTTACAGTAATCATTCTTCAGCACATCATCTACCTCGTGGCAGCATTTGTCATTGCTTAAAGCGAGAAACCCTATTTCTTTTGCTAGTGCTATTGCATTTGCTGCTTTATGCCCAACATCTTCTACGGTACAGGCAAACAATTCCCGTATTGTAACTTCTCCTGCATCAATCACCAAGTTTTTTAGAATCTCGAATACCTTGCTATTTGGTGCGGCATCTTCAAGGCTTTCATAAAGTTCGCTATCCGATACTCCCCTACACTTGCATCCAGAATTAGTAGTATTACCCGATTGCACATTGTTTGCTGTGTAAGCTACTTTTTCCTCTACCTGTTGAAGGCGCACCGTCAATTTTCCAATGTCTTTCCCTATTTTGTACTTTCCCATAATTATAAATTTGTTTAAATAAAAAGTGTTACCATATTTTTTGAAGAGGAAGCCAAGGCTAGATTATGAGGAATTTAGTAACTCTTAAAAATACTAAAAATATATTAATAAATAAAATAACTATTTGATTATTAAGTGTTTAAAAACCGTTATTTAGTTTCGCACATTTTTGGTTTACACATTTATATTTTTCAAAAATCTAGTATTTGCAGTAGTTTTAAGCTTTTTTTAAATACTTGTAAGTGCTTGTAAACAAGTATTGTTTTAAAAAAAATTCAGTAAATTTGTAATAAACATTAAGACCACCTTTGGGAAAAGCTACAATTATAGAGCGCCAAATGCGTTTTCAGGAATTATTAATTCAAATTTCTACAACGTATATTAATTCCGATTTATCAGACATAGACCATTTAATTAACACCTCTTTAAAGCAAATTGGCCAGTTTGTAGGGGCAGATCGCAGTTACATATTTTCTTATAATTTTAACAATAACACAACATCAAACTCTTACGAGTGGTGCGCCAATGGTATAAAGCCCGAAATACATAACCTACAAGATGTTCCTTTAAGCCATATACCACAATGGTTGGATGCCCATAAAAAAAACGAACCCTTTTATGTAGAAAATGTAAGCCTATTACCTAGAGATGGTGAGTTTGGTTTGCGTGCTATATTAGAGCCTCAAGGCGTTAAAAGCTTAATTACCATACCAAAAATTAATAATAACGAACTTATTGGTTTTATTGGTTTTGATTCGGTTAAAAAGTTAAATACTTATACTAATAACGAAAAAGAAATATTGTTTGTTTACGCCAACATGTTGGTTAATGTAATTAAGCGCAAAGAAAACGAAGAACATATTCAAGAACAAGAAAGGAAGAAAGAAGAATTGCTTTTGGACTTGTCTGAAAAAAACAAGCAACTTAATGAGTATGCCCATGCAGTTTCGCACGATTTAAAAGCACCATTAACCAATGTACATACCTTAGTGAGTTGGTTTTTAGACGAAAATAAAGAACAATTATCGCCAAAAGTGCTAGATAACTTTAAAATGGTACTTTCTAATGTAGAAAAAATGGACTTATTAATTAAAGGCATTTTAGATTACTCTACTATTGATAGGTTAGAATCTCAGGAAATTAAGGTAAATTTAAACCAGCTTGTTAACGAGGTTATAAAAACCATTTTTGTACCAGATCATATTACCATAAATATACAAAACACTTTACCCAATTTAATAGGAAACAACTGGCGTTTTAGGCAAGTGTTTCAAAACTTAATAACTAACGCTATTAATTACAACAATAAACCCAAAGGAGTAATTAATATAGGCTGTACCAACAAAGACAACCATTATAAGTTTTATGTACAAGATAACGGTGCTGGTATTAAAGCCGAATACTTTGAGCGTATTTTTAAAGCATTTAATAAGTTACATAACACCGGCTCCAACTCGGGTATTGGATTATCTATAGTTAAAAAAATTATTAGCCATTATAAAGGTGAAATTTGGGTTGAAAGTGAAGTTGGAAAAGGCAGTACATTTTATTTTACCTTGTTAAAAAAGTAAAAAGCTTAAAACTATAATTAAACCTACGTGGTCTTACCCAAGTGCAACACCGCAATAATATATCTTTGGTTTACGTTAGCTAAAAACGTATTTTTAGCCCTTAAATAATCCATAGTTGAGCGCACTCAAATCACTTTTTAAACAAACATTTATTTACGGATTAGCCACAGTGCTACCCAGAATGTTAAGCTTTTTGTTGGTGCCTCTTTACACTACAGATGGCGTGCTATCTTCGGTAGCAGAATACGGTAGAGTCAATATTATTTTTTCATACTTTGTTATTTTCAATGTTATTTTAGCCTACGGAATGGAAACCGCTTTTTTTAGATTCTTTAACAAAGAAGAAGATAAAAACAGTGTTATCGGTACATCTGCAATGTCTTTAATAATATCGTCAATAGGGTTTTTTATATTGGCATTATTGTTACAAAACCAAATCGCTTCATTTATTGACATAGATGCAAAATACATCAATCTGGTTATTTGGATTTTATTATTAGACGCCTTGGTAATTATCCCTTTTGCTTGGTTAAGGGCAACACAGCAACCCATGCGTTATGCCATTATTAAAATACTTAATGTTACTATTAATTTAGTATTAAACCTGTTCTTTTTACTAGCTTTAAAAAATTTGGCAACAAATGGATCTTTATTTGAAAGTATATATAAACCAAATTTCGAAATCAGTTATATATTTATAGCAAACTTGGTTGCCAGTGCAGTAACCCTAATACTAATGCTCTCGTTTTATGCCAAAGTTAAATACGTGTTTAATGCTGCGTTGTGGAAAAAAATGTTTCGCTATGCGTACCCCGTTTTAATTGCGGGCGTTGCATTTTCTATAAATGAAACTTTTGATAGAATTTTATTGAAAGAATTATTACCACCCGATATTGCTGAAACCAAAATAGGCATGTATTCGGCTTGCTACAAAATTGCGTTGTTTATGACATTATTTGCAACCGCATACAGATTAGGGATTGAACCCTTCTTTTTTAGCCATGCCAAAAGCGAAAACCCTCAAAAAAATTACGCCAGAATACTAGAGTTTTTTGTGGCCATTGGCTCGGTTATTTTATTAACAGTAGTTGTTTTTTCAGATATTTTGAAAATTTTTATCGTTCGAAGCGAAGCGTATTGGGAAGCCATGTGGGTGGTGCCTATTATATTAATTGCAAACTTTTGCTTAGGTATATATCATAACCTATCGGTTTGGTATAAAATAACCGATAAAACCAAATTTGGAGCTTACATATCCATTGTTGGCGCCGTTGTAACCCTTATTATTAACATGGTTTTTATTAAAGAATATAACTATAAAGCTTCTGCAATTGCAACCTTGGTGGCTTATGCGTTAATGATTCTCCTATCTTATTATTATGGCAGAAAATATTATCCAATTCCATATAATCTAAAAAAAATAGGGCTGTATTTGGTGCTTTCAATTGGCTTCTCTTTAGTTTCATTTTATCAATTTAGAGAAAATTATAGTGTCGGAATAGCATTGTTAATCGTATTTTTGACAATCATATACATATCAGAAAAAAATCAAATCAAACAATTATTAAAACTAAAATAGCTTCTTCCCTTTGGGAAGACGGAATATGGGAATGAAAATTAAAATAACAAACAAATCCAGTCACAATTTACCGCACTACCAAACCATAGCCTCGGCAGGCATGGATTTACGTGCAAATATTTCAGAATCCAGAACCTTAAAACCCTTAGAGCGCAGTATTGTTGGCACGGGTTTATTTGTAGAACTGCCTATTGGTTTTGAAGCACAAGTACGGCCGCGTAGCGGATTGGCAGCAAAAAAAGGCATTACTGTTTTAAATGCCCCAGGTACCATTGATGCCGATTACAGAGGCGAAATTGGCGTGATTCTTGTAAATTTATCAAATGAAGATTTTGTAATAAATAACGGCGAGCGCATTGCACAATTAGTAATAGCAAAACACGAACGCGCTGAATGGGAACAGGTAGAAATACTTTCTGATACCGATAGAGGTTCAGGAGGTTTTGGAAGCACAGGAACAAAGTAATACGTTCTTGCAAAAGCAGGAATCTTATAAATTATACTTTGGTACGCAATTTGAAACACCATAATATGCTAAGCGAAGTCTAAGCATCTTTCTTATGAAAAAACAAATTTACATATTGGTTTTCTTTTTCGGACTGTTTCTCTTTCCGCAGGTAAATTATGCCCAAGTCGATTTTAACACAAAACCAGATGACGATTTAGGCAATGTAGATGATGAATTCCAGGAATTGTTCTACGAAGCTTTAAAACAAAAAGGTATCGAGAATTACGACCGCTCGGTCGAAGCGCTCTTAAAATGCATCGAAATAGATAATTCCGTACCCGTTTTATACTTCGAATTGGGTAAAAACTACAACAAGCTTAAAAACTTTGGAGCCGCCGAAGACGCGTTTAAAAAAGCTGTAAAAATAGAACCCGCAAACGAGTGGTTTTTAGACGAGCTTTATGGTTTTTATGCACAACAGAATGATTATGATAAAGCTATAAAAACAGTAAGGCAACTGGTAAAATACCACCCCGATTATAAAGAAGATTTGGCATCGCTTTACCTACGTACAAAAAAGTACAACGACGCTCTAAAAATTTTAGACGAATTGGATGCTGAGTTTGGCATATCAGTATCCAGAGACCTTATGCGCAATAAAATTTACCAAGCAACCGGACGCAAAAAAGACCAGATTAAAAACTTAGAATCGCGCGTAGAGAACAACCCGGAAAAAGAATCGAACTATTTAGCGCTTATTTTCCGCTACAGCGAAAACAACAACAAAGAAAAAGCGTTTGAAACTGCCAAGGAACTGCTTAAAATAAATCCGAATTCGCAACTCGTGCATTTAGCTTTATACAAGTTTTATTTAGATGATAACGATACTGAAAAAGCTATTGAATCTATGAAAATAGTTTTAAAAAGCAGTCAAATAAAACCAGATGCAAAACTAAAAGTGTTATCAGATTTTGTGAATTTTGTTCGGCATAATCCTGAATATGAAGCAGATTTAGTTGAGGCAACTACGCTTGTTGGCGATAAGCAAAATGCGAAAACCTTGGTTGAATTGGCACAGTATTATTTAAAAAAAGGCGATAAAACAAAAGCCTTAAGATATTATGAAGACGCTTTAGCTTTAGAGGCTAATAACTTTCAAATTTTACGTAATGTGCTGTTGCTTTATATCGATTTAAAACAATTTAATTTAGCTTCAGAAAAAAGCAGTAAAGCCCTAGAAAAATATCCGTCGCAACCCATATTTTATTTAATAAACGGCGTGGCTTTTAACGGCCTTAATCAACCCAAAAAAGCCGCCGAAATCTTAGAATCAGGAATCGATTATATTATTGAAGACACTAAAATGGAAGCCGACTTTTACAAACAGTTAAGTAAAGCTTATTCGGCCTTAAACAATACAGAAAAAGCCAAAACGTTTAGTGATAAGGCAAAACAATTAGAAACCCCAAATTAATGCAAAAACAAACTTATATTATTTTTACGCTTCTTACCTTGTTTGCTTTTAGCTGTAAACCTGGTAAAGCAATTAGTGCCGGCAACGCAAACTACAGCTTATCTACAAGGCAGCTAATAAAGGAAAACGCAAAACAAGCAGCTAACTTTAAAACGCTACAAGCAAAACTAAAAATAAGCTATTATAAAAACCAAAAAGAGCAAACCCATACGGTTTCTTTTAGAGCGAAAAAGGATGAGGTCTTATGGATAAGTGCCACTTTTTCGGTTATTAGAGCCAAAGTTACACCAGAAAAAGTTAGTTTTTATAACAAGCTGGATAATACCTATTTTGAAGGCGATTACGAATATTTAAGTGAATTGTTGGGTACAGAATTAGATTATCAAAAAGTTCAAAATTTATTATTTGGCGAGGCATTGTTTAGCTTAAAAAATGATGCTTACAAATCCAGTATTGATGATAATGTTTATATACTTCAGCCAAAAAAGCAACGCGAGCTTTTTGAGATTTTCTTTCTGTTGGACCCATCGCATTTTAAATTAACATCGCAACAAATATGGCAGCCAAAAGAGCGCAGAATGCTTCAAATAGATTATGTATCGTATCAAAAAGTTGGAAGCCAAAAATTGCCTCAGTACGTAAAAATTAATGCAGCCGAAGCGACTCAAGAAACTATTATACAACTAGAATTTAAAAATGTATCGTTAAACGAAGACCTGCGTTTTCCGTTTAAAATACCATCTGGATTTAAAGAAATTAAGATTTAATTTTGAATACTAAACAAATATATAAAGTTATAGTGCTTCTTGTTTTTGGGTTTAGCAGCACCTTGGGGCTTTCTCAAAACAACAAGCAAAAAGAGCTGGAAACACGCCGGCAGGAATTGCGTCGCGAAATTCAGAAATTTAACGAATTACGTTTAGAAAATAAGTCTAAAGAAAAATCTCAATTATCATTAATTGAAGATTTTAATTATAAAATTAGCATACTAAATAACCTTATTAAAGTTACTAACCAACAAGCCAATTTAATTACCCGGGAAATTAATTCGAATCAAAGAAAAATCAGCAAACTTAGAGACGAATTAAAGCAATTAAAAGAAGATTATGCGGCAATGATTGTGAAGTCTTACAAAAGTAAAAACCAACAAAGCAGGATTATGTTTTTACTGTCTTCAAACGATTTTAAACAAGCCTACAAACGGTTGCAATACATTAAGCAATATAGCGAACACCAAAAGCAACAAGGCGAAACTATTAAAGCTAAAACCACAGAATTGCAAAATATTAATGCCAATTTATTAAAGCAAAAAGAAGCCAAACAGAATTTAATTGCCGAAAATAAAGTAACTCAAAAATCATTAGAAGCCGAGCGGAAACAGCACCAAGTTTTAATGCAGTCTATTAAAAAGAACATTAATCTTTATACCTCTCAAATTAATATAAGAGAACGAGAGGCTAGAAAAATAGATGCCGAAATAAATAAAATCATAAAAGCGGCCATTGCAAGATCGAATAAAAAAGCGGGCAAATCTTCAAGCTCTAATACCTTTGCGTTAACGCCTGCAGGCAGAGCTTTGGCAAAAGATTTCGAGTCGAATAAAGGTAAATTGGGTTGGCCTGTAGAAAAAGGCATTGTAAAAGTACGCTACGGCACACAGCGGCACCCCATTAACAGATCGTTAACCATTAAAAGCAATGGGGTTAGGATTGCCACCGAAAAAAACGCTAAAGTGAGAGCGGTTTTTAACGGTGAGGTTATTGGTGTTGTGGCCATGAAAAACATAAATCCGTTGGTTATGATACGCCATGGAAACTATATTACCACCTACAAAAACCTATCTAAAGTTTATGTAAAAGAAGGCGATAAGGTAACCACCAAACAAGAAATAGGAGAGGTTTTTACCAACAGAAGAACCGGCGAAACCATATTGAGTTTTAGTATATCAAAAGAAAGCAACACTCAAAATCCAGCGTCTTGGATTTACAAAATGTGATAATATTTTGAAATACTTTTTTAGAGGGTTTACAAAATGTGATAATATTTTGAAATACTTTTTTAGAGGGTTTACAAAATGTGATAATATTTTGAAATACTTTTTTAGAGGGTTTACAAAATGTGATAATATTTTGAAATACTTTTTAGAGGATTTACAAAATGTGATAATATTTTGAGCTATGCTTAACCTATTTCAGAATCTCATAAAAACAAGTTTAAACCCTCACTAAAACATAACCTCGTGTTGTTTTTCTGTAATGTTTCCCATTCCAAAAGTAGTAGCGTTTGCCTTTAACCCTCACAATTTTGTAATGTTTAGGTGCGGTTTTAATAACAGTAACTTTTGTTGGGGCTGTTTTTACATAAGTTGCACAAGATGTTGCGCTTAACATAAATAAAACTGAAAAGAAAATAGCTGAAGTTCTCATGGCAATATAGATTTTGGACTTGTATTGCTAATAAGACTTGCTAAAAGTTAAATGGTTTAATTGGATAGAGTTTTTGCAATTAAGCTTAGCATTAGCCATTGCAAGCAGGTACGTTAGGGGTTGATGTCCCGACCCTACGGGAGAGTAAGCGACTGCCCAAAGCCGGACCTCCCGAAACTTTGGGAGTGGTAACACCATAAAAATTAAAAAATCTAAATTCAAATATGTTGGTTTTGGAATTTAGTATTTGAAAATTGAATTTTGCCTTTTAAGCTTCCGGATTCTTTTCTCTAATGTTTTTGTAAAGTTTAAACCCTAGCATAATCAATACCGCCAAAACTACAATACCTACAACACCAAACACCCAATTTATGGCGCTTTTTAATAGGGCTAAAAAGATGACCGCAAAAAGAATAAAGGTGGCGCCTTCGTTCCAGATACGCATAAAGCTTGATGATTTTTTTACCACACCATTTTGTAATTGTTTAAAATACTGATGGGTTTTTAGGTGGTAAATAATAAGTAGCAAAACAAAAGCGAGCTTAACATGCATCCAGGGCAGTTGTAATAAAGCTGGATTTATTATAAATAAAACAATGCCAAAAAATGTTGCTAAAATGGCCGATGGCCACGTAATAATATGCCACAACCGTTTCGCCATGAGTTTTAGCTGTTTGCCCAAAATGTCTTTGTCTGGCGATGGTTTTTGTGAAGCTTCTATTTGATAAACAAACAAGCGCGGAATATAAAATAAACCAGCAAACCAAGTAATTATAAAAATAAGGTGAAGTGCTTTTATATACAGGTAATAGTCTAAAAAAACATCCATAAATTATACGGTTTCAAGTTTTTTATCTGCCCATTGGTTAATCCAATTTGAAAGTAAATCAACAAACTCTTGGTCGTCGTTTAAACACGGGATTGTGGTAAAATCTTGCCCGCCCATTTCATGAAAAATCTCTTGTCCTTCCATGGCTATTTCTTCTAAGGTTTCTAAGCAATCGCTAACAAATGCTGGTGTTACAATAGCCATGTTTTTTAGCCCCTGTTTTCCTAAGCGCTCAATGGTTCTATCGGTATAGGGCTGCAACCAAGGGTCGAATCCCAATCGCGATTGAAAGGATGTAGAATAGGTGTTTGCTTTTAACTGTAGTTTTTCGGCAACCAATCGGGTTACTTCCAAACATTGGTGCCTATAGCAAAACTCATGGGCTTTACTTGGTGTTATGCAACAGCTTCCATCTATTTTACAATGCGATTTTGTAATATCGCTTTTACGAATATGACGTTCGGGAACGCCGTGATACGAAAATAACAAATGCTCGTAATTCTTGCCTTTTAAATGTTTTTTTATGGAGTTTGAAAGTACTTCGATATAATCGGGTTTATTGTAAAATGCAGGAACAGACTCAATAGTAATATTAGGGAAATGTTGTTGGCGAAGTTCTTCGGCCAATACTGTAATGGTTTGGGTTGTTGCCATAGCAAATTGCGGATATAACGGAAAAAGCAACACCTCGTCAATCCCTTTATCAACCAATTCTTGAAGACCTTTTTTAATAGTCATACTGCCATAACGCATCGCTAAAGCCACGGGCATACTAATCTGTTTTTGTATTTTTTTCTGTAATCGTTCAGATAAAACGATTAGCGGAGAGCCTTCGTTCCACCATATTTTTTTGTAGGCTGCAGCCGATTGTTTGGGGCGGGTTTTTAAAATAATGCCTTTTACTAAAGCGGCTCGCGCTATGTACGGAATGTCTATAACGCGCTCGTCCATTAAAAATTCGCCCAAATATTTTTTTACATCTTTTGGCGTAGGGCTATCTGGAGACCCAAGGTTTACTAGTAAAATTCCTTTTTTCATTTTCATTTTTTGCTAAGCTCTCGTTTAAATACAAAAACTTTAAACGAGCATTTTACAAAAATACGACACTAATTTGTAATACGCATTAAAATACCGCGCTCACCCATTAAAAAGTCCTTTTAGCTAAATTGTGTTTATCATCTTACATTAAAATACATATATTTATATATTCGTTTTAGTCATTACACTTTGCGAAATAAAGACATTTCTTTTTTATGAATAAAATACTGTACCTAGCCATATTACTTATTTCTTGCCACCTTTCTGCGCAGCAAAAATACCAAAGTTTGCTTTGGGAAATTTCTGGAAACGGACTGGAAAAATCGTCATACCTATACGGCACCATGCACGTTAGCAAAAAAGTAGCTTTTAGATTAGACGATGTTTTTTTTGAGACATTAAATAAAAGTGAGTGTGTTGCTTTAGAATCGGACCCGTCAACTTGGTTGGCTTTTAGTTATAATAGCACAACAACTAATTCTGGATATCGTTATTACGGTAACAATTTTTACTCCAATCTATTTCGATTAAAAGCACCAACTCAATTAGCCGTTAGAAATAGTATTAGAATAGACAACCGGTTAATTAGCGGCTATTTATACAGAAAAAGTTACGGCTTTGATAATTTTGAAGAAGAAACCTATTTGGATATGTTTATTTATCAAGCAGGCAAAAAGCAAAACAAACCTATTGTTGGTTTAGAAGATTTGGCTGAATCTAGATATTTAACCACTAAAGCCCGTTATAACTCCAATAAGAAAAAACCAGATGCTTGGTTACAAAAACGGTTTAAAAAAGAGAATGCCTTTTTAATTCAAGAAAACACCTATCGAGAGCGCAATTTAGATTTATTAGACTCTATTGGTGTTGCAGTAAATACTCCATTTTTTAGAGAGTATATGCTATATAAACGCAACGAAAATATGGTTGATGTTTTAGATTCTTTAATGCATAAAAAATCTGTTTTTTCGGGTGTTGGTGCTGCACATTTACCCGGAGAAAAGGGTATGATAAATATGCTTATTGAAAAAGGCTACACTGTTAAGCCATTAGTTTCTAAGCAAACTAATTTTGGGAAATCTGAAAAAAATAAACTTGAGAATTTATTTATTAAACCCAAGCTGTCTTTACAAACTACGCCCGATAAACTCTTAAGCATCAAAAGCTTCGATTCGCTTCGCGAATTTTCAAACGGAACGCAAAAATTTTACCTAGCGCCAGATATGACAAACGGTGCTTTTTTAGCCATAAAAAGAATTAGTACTTTTGAGTATTTACCTCACCACAAACCTATTGCATTAGAAAAAATTAACGACTTACTTTACGAGGATATTCCTGGAACTATTTTAGAAAAAAAAGAAATTAAATGGCCTTTCCCAGGCCTTAGCATTTTAAACAAAACTAAAAAAGGCGATTACCAAAAATATCATATTTACAAAACCCCTTTAGAGGTTATTATTATTAAGTTTGGAGGTAAAAAAGACTTTGTTAAAAATTATGAAGCTGATATTTTTAACTCAATCACTTTTAAACCTCTCAATAAGGAATTCACAACTTTTAACGATGCTTTTAAAAAATACAGCTTTACATTTCCCAACAATTACATTACCAATAATATTGATAAATCGGGCAAAAAACTAATACAAGCTAATTTGGATGACGATTATTATTTCTTTCAAGAATCGCCACACCACGATGTTAATTATATTGAAGAAGATGCTTTTGAAGCAAAGTATATCCATACTGCTTTCTATAAAGATTTTGAAATTGAAGAAACCAATGGCAGTTTTGAAAATGGCGACTATAAAAGCTATGTGTCGTCAGCAATTATCGATACTTTAAACAACAGAAAGCTCTGGTTAAAATCTGTAGTTAAAGATAATAGTTATTACCTTTTAGGTTATTCGGGCAAAAATGAAGCTAAAGCCAAGGCTTATTTTAATTCGCTAAAATTTAAAGCGTCTTTTTATGAGTCGTTAAAACAAGTAAAAGACACATCGCTTTATTTCACTACAAATTCACCTGTAAAAGCGTTGCCTCCCTATATTTCCTTTAAGGATAAAAACAAAAAGCCGTATCAAGAAATTATAAAAAAAACAACCTACACATCAAAAACCAATCAGCAAATATCGGTTACTAGAACAAAGTTTCACGACTTTAAAATGTATGCGAATATTGATAGTTTATGGAATAGTGTTAACCGAAAAACAAAGTTTTCATCAATACACACAAATCATAAAAAACTTGAAATTTTTGATGAAAACAGATTTACCGAAAATGGACTTAACATTTTTACGCACAAGTTAAAAGACACTGCCAGCAACAAAATAATTCTTGTAAAATACATTCAAAAGCAAGGTGTGCTCTACAAACTCTCTGCATTAAGCGATTCCATAAGTAAACCATCAGCGTTTATTACCCGATTTTATAATGATTTTAAACCCATGGACACATTGATGGGTAATGATATTTTAGAAGACAAAACGCAACAGTTTTTTGATGCTTTAAAAAATAATGACAGTATAGTTTTAGATGGTTACAGACAGCTTAAATTTTCTAAAAAACATACGCCATTACTTATTGATGCTTTAGAGAATTACACTTTTTCAGAAGATAAATTATTGATTAAAAACTATTTGTTGCAAGAACTTATTGAAAACGATAAAAGCGAAACGGTTAACAAATTTATTGAAAACCTATACTTAAAATCATATTCCGATCCAAACACGCAAAGGCTTATTCTTAATGGCCTTTTCCGAAGAAAAAATAAAGAATCTTATACCATGTTTTTAAAGTTGATGCACAAAGATTTACCATTAGGTTCTAAAACACCAAGTTTAGGTTTGTATGATTTTAAATCAGATTCTTTAAAAACCGCAAAATTTCTGTTTCCGGAATTGTTGAATTTTTCAACTGTTGAAGAATATAAAGCACCAATTTATGGATTATTAACTAAGCTTATTGATAGCCATATTGTTAAACCAAAAATTTACAAACCCTTTAAAAAACAAATTATAAACGATGCTAAAATTCAAATAAAACGAAGCTTAGGAAACCAAAAAAAGTACACATACAACTATAAAAGAAATTTAACTTTAGATAATTACACCAAACTTTTATTTCCTTTTAGAGAAGAAAAAAGCGTTAAAGCATTTTATTTAAGATTGTTAGATAGCAAAGATTGGGAAGCCTTAACAACCTATTATACGCTTTTAAAACAAAATAACGAGTTGATTACAAATCAACTAAAATCTAAGACCCTTTATAAAAAACCAGCACAACATTTACTGTTTACTAAATTGAAAACTCATAACATTTTAACCCAAGAAGAAACACAAGTTATCGACTTAAAAACCTTTGCCGAATCAAAGTTATTTGCGCAATCAAACTATAAAATGCCAAAAGATTCTATTTGCTTTCTGGAAGAAAAAACCTTTAAAACCGATACCAATGAAGACATTCGTCTTTTTATTTTTAAACGGATAAACAAACGCTTAAATGATGATAATGAATACTTACATTATATAGCTTTTGAAAATAATAATACTATAAAACCGTATTACACGAGTCGAAAAAATGGCGTTTCAGTATCTGGAATTAAAACGGATAATGAAGTTATTGAAAACACCATTACTTTAATAAAGCATAAAACAAGAAAGCGTATTAACCGCGGATATTAAAGTGGTTTTTATGCCTGCGACATTAAATATTTTTTGGGCGTTGTACCGTATTTCTTTTTAAAAGCTGCAATAAAATGGCTGGATGTGCTATAGCCTACTTTGTGCCCAACTTCGGTTACATTGTGATCGCCGGTTTCTAATAATTTTCTGGCAAACTCCATTTTGTAATCAAACAAAAAACTAAAAACCGAATCGCCATAAATTTGCTTAAAACCTTCTTTTAGTTTTTTTAAATTCAATCCTATTTCGTCTGCAAGTTCTTGTAAGCTAGGTGGTTCTGCCATTCTGGAAATAACAATGTCTTTGGCTTGCCGTATTTTAATAACGTTGGTTTCATCTACTAAAAATGGGCAGTGCTCAATATTTGCATCTTCACTTCTGTTAAAGTACAAGCTTAATAGCTCTAAGGCCTTTCCTTTAAAATAAAGTGTTTTTATAGATTGGTTAAGGTTGTAGCTAATCAATTGGTTTAAAACAATGGCCATAGATGGCGAAATTACCCCATCTTTATAATATTTTTTGTCTTTGTTGTCTTCATTTAAAAATGAAATATAATCGGCTTCTTGAGAAAACAGACCGTGAAATTTTTTAATTGAAATAAGTAAAGAAACCATCCAAGAATTTGGATTTACTTCTAAATTAATGGGCAAATCGCGCTGCGGATTATAGAGCAGTAACGAGTTTTCTTCTTGGATGTTTAAAGCATATCGGCCTTCGTTAAAAAGAAATTTGCTTAACCCTTTAAGGCAAAAATGAAACTGAATATAATCGCTATCTATGCTTTTTTCAACTTTTTCAACCAGATTGCCATCGTTTTTATTAGTAAAAATCCAAAAGCCATCATCAACTTGGGTTTCGTTAAAAGTCCCTCTAGCGATATTTTTTTTTGAGATTTCTTCGTTGGTCATTTCAATTTATTTAGATTGGTTCTAAACTAAGAAGTCAGAACCCGTTGGTTTCACTGCTAAAATATGACATTTCCCCTACTTTTATTAAAAAAACGGTTAAAAAACCACAAACGACACTAAAAGTTCTTTTAGCGTTGTTTTTTTTCTAATCATAAATATACATTTGTTAGAGAAATTACAGAACACTAATGCAGAAATACAATATATCTAGATGCAACTCCTTTTTCGCCATTGGTTTAAGTTACAAAAAAGCAGATGCTTGCACTAGAGGGGACTTTAGTTTAAGCGAAGAGGCAAAGTTAGCATTGATGGAGCAGGCCAAAGCCAACGATATTGAGAGCCTGCTTGTAACTTCTACCTGTAACCGAACAGAAATCTATGGTTTTGCACAGCATCCTTACCAGCTAATCCAATTGCTATGCGATAATACCAGAGGTACGGTTGAAGCGTTTAAAAAAGTAGCATATACTTATAAAAACAAAGAAGCCATTGCGCACATGTTTCGTGTGGGCTCTGGTTTAGATAGCCAGATTTTAGGCGATTTCGAAATTATCAGCCAGCTTAAAAAAAGCGCTAAGCTTTCCAGAAAATTCGGTTTGTTCAACCATTTTACAGAACGTTTGGTAAATGCCGTTATTCAGGCCAGCAAGCGCATTAAAACCGAAACCAACATTTCTTCTGGTGCCACATCGGTATCGTTTGCCTCGGTGCAGTATATTTTAAACACGATTGAAAATGTTTCAAATAAAAACATTTTGCTTTTTGGAACCGGAAAAATAGGTAGAAATACCTGCGAAAATTTAGTTAAACATACCAAAAACGAGCAAATCACACTAATCAACAGAACGAAGGATAAGGCCGAAAAAATAGCCGGAAAATTTAATTTAGTGGTTAAGGATTATGCCAACTTACAAGAAGAGATTAACAACTCAGAGATACTAATTGTTGCCACTGGTGCACAGCGTCCAACCATTGATAAACACTTGATAAATACCAATAAGCCGCTTTTAATTTTAGATTTGTCGATCCCTAAAAATGTGGATGATAACGTAACCGAATTGCAAAATGTATCGTTGGTGCATTTAGATCACTTATCAAAATTAACAGATCAAACCTTAGAGGAACGGAAAAAACATATTCCTTTGGCAGAAACTATAATTGATGAGGTAAACGCCGAATTTAACGACTGGCTGGAAACCCGAAAATTTGCCCCAACCATTAAAGCCTTAAAACATAAGCTACATGATTTTAAAGTAGCTGAGTTGGATGCCCAACGCAAAAAACTATCGGACTTTAACGAAAAGCAAGCGGAGATTATCAGCAATAACATCATTCAAAAAATCACCAATCATTTTGCGCATCATTTAAAAGATGATAGCATCTCTACCGGCGACAGCCTCGAACTTATCAAAAAAGTATTTCAGCTAGAAGAATCTCCGAAAACAAATGTCTAAAATTATAAGAATCGGTACGCGCGATAGCGAATTGGCGCTATGGCAAGCTAAAACCGTACAACAACAACTTGAAAGTTTAGGTTATAAAACACAACTGGTCCCAGTAAAATCTACCGGCGATATTGTTTTGGACCGCCCCCTGTATCAATTGGGAATAACAGGCATTTTTACCAGGACACTGGATATTGCGATGCTAAACAACGATATCGATATTGCGGTACATTCCTCAAAAGACGTGCCCACATTATTACCAAAAGGCATTGTGCAAGCAGCCGTAATAAAACGTGGCAACGTAAACGATACACTGGTTTTTAAAAACAACGAGGAGTTTTTAAGCGCCAAAAACGCCACCATTGCCACCGGTAGCCTACGCCGAAAAGCACAATGGCTAAACCGCTACCCAACGCATACCATAGTAGATATTCGCGGCAATGTAAACTCTCGTTTGCAAAAACTTAAAGATAACGACCATTGGAACGGCACTATTTTCGCTGCCGCGGGCATTGGGCGCATTGGCCTAAGGCCCGAAGAAGCTGTTAATTTAGATTGGATGATTCCAGCACCGGCACAAGGTGCCATAATGATTACGGCTTTAGATGAAGATGAAGAAACTAAGGCCATTTGCGCAGAACTCAACCATAAGGAAACCGAAACCTGCATCAACATCGAACGCGAATTCTTAAACCGATTAGAAGGCGGTTGTACCGCCCCCATTGGCGCCTTAGCTTATATTAAAAATGAAGAAGTACATTTTAAAGGTGTTTTATTAAGTGAAGACGGCAGCAAAAGAATCGACGTTACACGCGTTAAAAAACTGGGCGAACACAAGGATATGGCTAGATTTTGTGCCGATTTTGTTATCGAGCGCGGTGGCAAACGCTTAATGGACACGATTAAAAATTCAACAAAAAAAACTAACGTTTATTCCACCAAGTCACTTACCGAGAGCCAGCGTCTTTTGTTTCATCAAAAGGTAAAGGCCGAAAGTTTCGATTTTATCAAAATAAACCTCAACAGAATCCATCCAAGAATTTTCAAAAACGAAATAAAAAATGTTATCATTACCAGTAAAAATGCGGTAGAATCGTTAATAACAAACTATTCGGCAGCAGAATTACAGTTTAAAAACATTTATTGTGTGGGCAGGCGCACCAAAAGACTTATCGAGCAAAAAATAGGGCCTGTTAAACATTCTGAAAAGAATGCCAAAAAATTAGCCGAATATTTGGTTGACTATATTGAAGGTACCGAAGTCACTTATTTCTGCAGCAATTTAAGGCTGGACGATTTGCCAACCATCCTGGAGGAAAACCATATAAAAGTAAACGAAGTGGAAGCCTACCAAACCAAGTACGACGGTGTAAAGGTTAACGATTCTATTGAAGCTGTTATGTTTTATAGCCCCTCGACCGTACAGAGTTTTGTTAAAGCGAACAACACCGAGGTTATTGCGTTTTGCATTGGCGAAAGCACCGCAAAAGAAGCCAAAAAGCACTTCAGCGATGTTAGGGTCGCCAAAGTACCAACTGTGGAGAGTGTTATTGAGTTGGTGAATATGCACTTTGTTTGATTGCTGTTAGCTATTGGGAGTTAGCTACTAGCTTCACTGTTGCGCTAAAACCAAAAGACTAAAGCTAAAACATGAGGAATTATAAAAATTTAAAGATTTGGGAGCAAGGGATTGAGCTAGTAAAACAGATATATGTTTTAGTAGAACAGTTACCTTCATCCGAAAAATTTGGGTTAAAATCTCAGATTACCAGAGCAGCAGTTTCAATTCCTTCAAATATTGCTGAAGGTTGTAGCAGAAATAGTGAAATCGAGTTTAAACGTTTTTTAGAAATAGCAATGGGTTCACTTTTTGAAGTTCATACTCAATTAATCATTATACAAGAATTAAATTTTATTAAGTCAGAAGATTTAGTTCCAATTATTGAACTTTTAGAGACTGAAGGGAAAATGATAAACGGATTATAAATACAATTAAAAACAGCTTATAAACCTTAGCTAAAAGCAAAAGGCCAACAGCCAAAAGTCAGATATGAAAAACGATTTATTTTTAAGAGCATTAAAAGGAGAAACGGTTAATCGTCCACCCGTTTGGATGATGCGTCAAGCAGGTCGATACTTGCCGGAATTTATCGCCATCCGAGAGAAATACGATTTCTTTACCCGGTGCCGAACGCCAGAACTGGCCAGCGAAATTACGGTACAACCCATACGCCGTTACGGTATGGATGCCGCTATTTTGTTTAGCGACATTTTGGTGATTCCGCAAGCGATGAATATCGTGGTACAAATGAAGCCCAATTTTGGCCCGTATTTACCAAATCCGGTACGCACTCAAAAAGATGTCGATAACGTTATTGTGCCCGATGTAACGGTAGAGCTGGACTATGTATATCAAGCCATAAAAGCCACTAAAGAATTGCTTAATAATGAGATTCCGCTAATAGGTTTTGCAGGCTCGCCATGGACCATTTTGTGCTATTGCGTACAAGGTCAAGGCAGTAAAAATTTCGATAAAGCCAAAGAATTCTGTTTTACAAACCCCGTGGCGGCACATCAATTATTGCAAAAAATTACCGATACCACCATTGCTTATTTAAAAGAAAAAGTAAAAGCAGGTGTTAATGCGGTTCAGGTTTTCGATTCTTGGGGCGGCATGCTATCGCCAACCGATTATCAAGAATTTTCGTGGCAATATATCAATCAAATTATTGAAGCCTTAAAAGACGATGCGCCGGTTATAGCCTTTGGTAAAGGCTGTTGGTTCGCACTTGGCGAGATGGCAAAATCCAACGCTTCGGCTTTGGGTATCGACTGGACCTGCTCGCCACAAAACGCCCGTTATTTAACTGGTGGCAACATAACGCTACAAGGTAATTTCGACCCGTCGCGTTTACTTTCGCCGCCGGCGGAAATCAAGAAAATGGTGCATCAAATGATAACCGATTTTGGCAAAGACAAATACATTGTAAACCTGGGCCACGGTATTTTACCACACATTCCGTTAGATAACGCAAAAGCGTTTATAGATGCCGTAAAAGAGTATAAAAGCCCCTCTTAATCTCCCCAAAGGGGGAGAGACCACAAGATCTGGGTGTAACGTCAATTAATTGGTTTTTATTATTTTAACAGCTTTAAACGTAATTAATTCCCTCTCCTTTGGAGAGGGCTAGAGAGAGGCCTATGATAAAAAATATTATTTCAAGCATTAAAGCATATTTTGGTGCGTTTAGTTTAATATCAAAGTTAAAACTCTGGAAATATTTTGCAATACCAATATTAATTAGCATTGTAACCGCTATTAGTATCGGTGTTTCAGCCTATGGCCTCTCCGATAATATTGGGCATTACATCTCTAAAATCTGGATTTGGGATTGGGGCAAAACCACCTTTACCACCATTGGTAATGTTATTGGCGGTTTAGTTATTATTGTAATCGGGCTTATCCTGTTCAAGCATATTATCATGGCGCTTTCGGCACCTTTTATGAGTCCCGTGTCCGAAAAAATCGAAGCCCATTTAACGGGAACTAAAAACCATTCGTACCGGGACACCTCGTTTTTACAACAACTTTGGCGCGGTGTTCGCATTAACGGCAGAAATTTATTGATGGAACTATTTTTAACCATACCCATTCTGCTGTTAAAATTCATCCCGGTGGTTAATATATTTTCAACGGTGTTACTCTTTGCCGTTCAAGCATACTATGCCGGATTTGGTAATATGGATTATACATTAGAGCGGCATTTTAAATATGCCAAAAGCGTCCAGTTTGTACGCAAACATCGCGGATTGGCCATAGGCAACGGTTTGGTTTTTATATTGTTCCTGTTTATCCCGGTAATTGGCGTTATTTTGGTGTTGCCTTTATCGGTAACCGCGGCCTCTGTAAAAACGGTTGAAGCTTTGCAATTAAAAAACACAGAATCACTTGCTAATTAGATAGCATAGATAATGATTAAACAAAATCCGATAGGCTTAAAAAAACAACAATGCATTGAAAAACAAATTCTACCAATACATACAAGGTTTACAAAACACCATCACGTCAAAGCTAGAAGCCATTGACGGCAAAGCCAAATTTAAAGAAGACATTTGGAAACGGCCCGAAGGCGGTGGCGGACGAACACGCGTTATAGAAAACGGCAATGTTTTCGAAAAAGGCGGTGTAAACATTTCGGGTGTTCATGGTAAGCTACCAAAATCTATGCAAGCCTATTTTAAGGTGGGCGATGTCGATTTTTTTGCCTGCGGATTGAGTTTGGTATTGCACCCTAAAAATCCCATGGTGCCAACCGTACACGCCAATTGGCGATATTTTGAGATGTATGATAGCTCTTCCCCTTCGGGGAAGTTGGTTGGGGCTTGGTTTGGTGGCGGACAAGATTTAACGCCGTATTATCTGTTTGAAGAAGACGCAAAACACTTTCATAAAACCTGTAAAACAGCATGCGATAAGCACAATCCAGAATTTTATCCAAAGTACAAAAAACGCTGTGATGAATATTTTTACAACACGCACCGAAACGAAGGCAGAGGCATTGGCGGTTTGTTTTTCGATTATTGCAAAGCATCAGAAACCATGACCATGGAAAATTGGTATAACTTTGTAACAGATGTTGGCAATAGTTTTTTGGAAGCCTATATTCCCATCGTTGAAAAACGAAAAGATTTACCCTATACCAAAGAACAACGCAGTTGGCAAGAAATTCGCCGCGGGCGTTATGTAGAATTTAATTTAGTACACGATAAAGGCACACTTTTCGGATTGAAAACCAACGGGCGCATAGAAAGTATTTTAATGAGTTTACCGCCGCATGTGCAATGGGTTTACGACCATCATCCGCAAGCCGGTAGCGACGAGGAAAAATTAATTGAGGTATTAAAAAAACCTAAAGATTGGATAGCCTCTTAACTACAAAAAAGAACTCAATAATTGAAGAGTATTAAAATAAAAAATAATAACCACATTTCTGTTTATCCTATAAAAACAGGAGTCTTAAACCCTATTCACCCCTAATAGGAATTTCCCCTTTGTGGGATAGGGGGTTTATATGTACCCACTTAAAAGAAACCGAAGATTAAGATCAAACGAAGCTATTCGTTCATTAGTTCGTGAAACCATAATAACGCCAAACGATTTTTTAGTCCCATTATTTGTGGTTGAAGGCAAAGGCATTAAAGAAGAAATCGCATCAATGCCTAATTACTATCGTTTCAGTTTAGATGTATTGGAAAACGAAGTGAAAGCACTTTGGAAACTAGGATTAAAATCGGTGCTGCTTTTTGTGAAAGTGCCCGATAATTTAAAAGATAATAAAGGAAAGGAAGCTTTAAACCCAAACGGATTGATGCAACGCGCCATTGAAACCGTAAAAAACACCTGCCCCGATATGTTGGTGATGACCGATGTGGCACTCGACCCCTATTCCATGTACGGGCACGATGGCATTATTGAAAACGGTGTAATTGTTAACGACGATACCGCAGAATTTCTTGCAGAAATGAGCATTTCACACGCCAAAGCCGGTGCCAATTTTGTAGCGCCAAGCGATATGATGGACGGACGCATTTTAACCATTCGCGAAGCTTTGGAGGACGAAGGCTTTACAGATACCGGTATTATGAGTTACTCCGCAAAATACGCCTCGGCATTTTATGGCCCGTTTCGGGATGCTTTAGATTCGGCGCCGGTGGATTTAAAAAACATCCCGAAAGACAAAAAAACCTATCAAATGGATGTTGCCAACAGGCACGAAGCACTTAGGGAAACCGAAATGGATATTGATGAAGGTGCCGATATCGTGATGGTAAAACCAGGGATGAGCTATTTAGATATTTTACGCGACATTAAAAATGAATTTGATGTGCCAGTAGCCGTATATCAAGTTTCGGGCGAATATGCCATGATTAAAGCTGCCGCCGAAAAAGGCTGGTTAAACCACGACCAAATTATGATGGAAACCACAACCGCTTTTAAACGCGCTGGCGCCGATGTGATTGCGAGTTACTTTGCAAAAGATATTGTGAAATTGATTTCTTAGTACATTAACAGATAAACAAGCCCTGTAAGGTTTTAAAAACCTAACAAGGCTAAATCAAATTTAAAAACTGTATTTTTATCTCATATTAACCCATATTCATGTTTAAGAATATCATTTTATGTATTTTATTTTGTCTGCTGATAAAATATCCTTTGAGCGCCCAACTAAGCTACGATACGCCAGAATCTGTTGGGCTCGATTCAACTTACATAAAAACCAATGTCGATTCTATAATGCGCGACGCCATTTTTCAGAAAGCATTTCCGGGCGCGCAACTGCTGGTTGCCAAACAAGGTAAAATCATTTTCCATGAGGCTTACGGGTTTCATGGCTACGACAGCATTCAAAAAGTAAATTTAAACGATATTTACGATTTGGCATCGGTAACCAAAATAGCGGGACCATTGCCGGCTTTAATGAAACTTTACGAAGAAAATAAGTTAAAGTTAGATATTCCTTTTAGCACCTATTGGAAAGATTGGAAACACCAAAAAGACAAAAAAAACATTACGCTCAGGGAACTGCTGGCGCATCAATCGGGGATAAAACCATACATTGTTTTTTTAGCTGAGGTTTTTAAAAAGAACGGAAAAATTAAAAAACGATTCATTAAAACCGAAAAAAGCAAAGGGTTTTCAAATGAATATTACCAAGACATTTATGTTAAGAACCGATTTAAGAATAAAATCTATCGCAAAATCAAACGGGTAAAAGCCGATGGTAAAAAAGAGTATTTATACTCAGGGATCGCTTCTTTGATTTATCCGCAGATTATCGAAGATATTACGGGCGTACCCTACCGCATCTATCTTCAAAACAATTTTTACAAACCCTTGGGTTGCATCACACTTGGGTATCTTCCAAAAGAGAAAAACTTTAAAAATGCCATTGTTCCCACAGAAATCGATACCGTGTTTAGAAAAACATTGGTAAACGGTTGGGTACACGACGATAATGCGGCGCTTTTAGGTGGTATTTCGGGCAATGCGGGTTTGTTTGGTAGTGCAACAGATTTGGCAAAATTTATGCAAATGCTGGTGCAAAATGGCAATTATGCGGGCAGGCAATATTTTAAGCCCGAAACGGTAATGGAATTTACCAGAATACAATACCCGGAAAACAACAACCGCCGAGGTCTTGGATTCGATAAACCATTAATTGGCAACGACACGTTAAGCATAAAAGAGGCTTATCCGGCGCCAGAGGTCAGTCCGGAAAGTTTTGGGCATGCTGGGTTTACAGGCACTTTTGTTTGGGCAGACCCTAAAAACGAGTTGGTGTTTATCTTTCTTTCCAATCGGGTGTACCCAACAAGAACGCATCGCAATATTTATAATTTGAACATCAGGCCCAAATTGCAACAATTATTTTATACCGCTTTAAAAGATTAATATCGATTGAAATTAGTATTTTAGACCTTTAAATTTTCTTATGGGATTACTTCTGTTTTACGCTTTTGTTTCAGTGTTTTTTTCGTTTTTATGCTCTATTTTAGAAGCTGTACTACTTAGCGTTACGCCAACATTTATAAATGTAAAAAAGCAAGAAGGCAAAGACTATGCATCAGCTTTGGAAGCCTTAAAAAAAGATGTGGATAGGCCGTTAATAGCTATCCTAACTTTAAACACTATTGCACACACCGTTGGTGCTATTTTGGTTGGAGTACAGGCAAAAGTGGCTTACGTAGAATTATACGGTTCGCAAACAAGAACTATTTTTGGACTTAGGTTTACCGAAGATTTAATGGTTGGTGTGGTTTCTACAATTATGACTATTTTAATACTGGTTGCCTCAGAAATCATCCCGAAAACCATTGGCGCTACCTATTGGAAATCGTTAGCGAATTTTACAAGCAAAGCCCTAAAGGTTTTAATTTTTCCTTTAAAATGGACGGGTTTGCTATGGTTGCTTCAGCTCACTACTAAGCTTATTGGAGGTAAAGGACATGGCAGTATTTTAAGTCGAGAAGATTTTCATGCCATGGCAGATATAGCTCACGAAGAAGGTGTTTTCCAGGAATCTGAAAGTAAGGTCATTAAAAATCTTTTAACCTTTAAGGAAATTAAAGCCAAAGATGTGATGACACCGCGAACCGTTATAAAAACAGAAAGCGGAGATACCACCGTTGAAGATTTTTTCAATCAAAATCTAAACCTTCGCTTTTCTAGGGTTCCTATTTATTTAGATTCCGAAGACAATATAAAAGGACTGGTTTTAAAAGACGATGTATTTAAGGAAATGGCACTTGGTAACGGCAGCAAAAAACTTTCGGAATTGAAACGGGACATCATCATCGTAACCCGAAACATGGCCATTCCAACACTGTTTGAAGAGCTTGTAGAAACCCGAAACCACATGGCTTTGGTGGTTGATGAATACGGTACCGTAAGCGGATTGGTAACCATGGAAGACGTTATTGAAACCTTGCTCGGTTTAGAGATTATGGATGAAAGCGACAACGTATCAGATTTACAGGTGCAGGCTAGAAAAAACTGGGAGGCCCGAGCCAAAAGACTGGGGATTCTAGACGACACTATTACCGAGGATTAATGGAAACTTGCATCATCAAAACGCCTTTGGGGTTCACTAAAATTATTGGTGATGAAGTTGGTATTGCTTCAATTACAGTTTTAAATACTTTAGACACCTCCGAAGGAGAAACAACTGATTTTTCTTTCCCACGAAAGTGGCAATCAGAAGAAAAAACCACCGATATTATCCCTATTGAATTAGAAGATTGCGCTATTCAGCTTAACGAATATTTTGAAGGCACTCGCAAACAATTCAACTTAAACCTCAACCCCAAAGGCACCGATTTTCAACAAAAAGTTTGGAAAGCGCTTCAGCAAATCCCTTATGGTAAAACCCTTTCATATTTAGAATTATCCAAACAATTGGGCCATGCAAAAGCCATTCGCGCCGTTGCCAATGCCAATGGCAAAAACCCACTTTGGATTATTGTTCCGTGTCATCGTGTTATTGGTAGCGACGGTAGTTTAACCGGTTACGCTGGCGGATTGCACCGAAAAAAATGGCTGTTAGAGCACGAAAGCCCTTATAAACAACAATCGCTGTTTTAGTTGTCTGAAAACATAAAATTTTTCCTATATTTATTTCAACTAAAATTCTTAAAATGAAATTCCTGAAAAAATTCTTAAAATGGATAATCATCCTATTCGGTTTGTTGGTCGTTGTACTTTACGCCACCGATACCGATTATTTGCTTAAAGCGGTTAGAACCATTTATCTTACCGGACATTCTACGGCATATTTAGAAGATTACAAAAAATTTGACAACCAAGTGGTTGAAAACGGCACGCCCCAGCCCTGGCCAAATCATAAAAACTACAATACCGTTCAAGAATCAAAAGGCTTAAAACAAATCAATAAAACGAATGGCACCATTGCTTATGTGATTATAAAAAACGATAGTATATGGTTTGAAAATTATTACGACGCTTTTAACGAAAACTCTAAAACCAACTCGTTTTCCATGGCCAAAAGCTATGTGTCCGGGCTTATGGGAAAAGCCATTCAAGAGGGTTATATTAAAAGTTTAGACCAACCGGTTAGCGATTTTATCCCGGAATTTGGAGAAGGATTGGCCGCTAAAATGACGGTTGGCGATTTATCGTCTATGGCATCTGGCACCAATTGGGACGAAAAATACTATTCGCCTTTGTCCATTACAACACGCGCCTATTTTGATGACGATTTGGAAAAAGTGATGTTGGGTTTAAAAGTGGTTGAAGAACCAGGAATAGCTTTTAAATACTCAAGTGGAGACACCCAAATGTTGGCTATGGTTATTGAAAAAGCCACAGGTAAGAAACTATACGATTACCTAACCGAAAGTTTCTGGAAACCTTTGAATTGCGAAAACCCAACCCTTTGGCAAGTGGATAGCGAAGATCACGATCTGGTAAAGGCCTATTGCTGTATTGCCAGTAACGCCAAGGATTTTGCGCGTTTTGGAAAACTTTACAAAGACCACGGCAAATGGAACGGCAAACAGCTACTGGATTCTGCTTTTGTGGCAAAATCCTTAAAACCGCGTTTTCCCGAAAGTCCACAATACGGTTATGGCTGGTGGCTAAAAAGCATTGGCGATAAGCATTTTTTTATGATGCGCGGGCACCTCGGGCAATATGTAATTGTTGAGCCTAGCGACAATATTATCATCGTTAGACTTGGGCATTCCAAAGGAAACAACAACAAAGTTGGGCAATTTACGGGGGATATTTTTACTTATATTGAAGAAGCTTATAATATGTTGGGTTACAATTTATAAACCCTAATGTTTTGTTATTTAACGTTTTATTAAGTTGTAAGAAAATATTTTTAATTTTCTTTAGTTGAAATATTCAATTATGAAAACAATAATTCTTTTTTTAAGCATATTTTTTTTAACGTTTCAGTCGTGTTCGCAAAATCAAAACACAAAAAAGTTCAATTTAGATTTTGAGGAATATAACAGGCTATTGGGTCTCCCCAATAAATGGTTTAAATGGGGCAAATATAATTTAGAAGCCGATACATTACATGTGCGTTCTGGAAAATTTTCAGCTAAAATCAATTCAGGAGAAAAAGAAGGTTCTTTTGGCAGTATAGCCTATGCTATTCCTGCAAACTACGAAGGGGAATCCATTCAGCTTGAAGGCTATATGAAAATTAAAAATATTGAAAATGGCTTTGCAGGTTTACTTTTAAGAATTGATGGGGAAAGCGAAATTTTGGGCTTCGATAATATGAAAGACCAAAACATAAACGGCACCAAAGATTGGCAAAAATACAAAATCACACTTCCTTACCCCGACGGTGCAAAAACCATTTATGTCGCGGGTTTATTGGATGGTACAGGCGAAGCGTGGTTTGACGATTTTGTTTTAACTATTGACGGCAAAAACATTCAAACCTTAAAAGAAATTGAAAAACCCATTTTAAAAGCAGAACTCGATAAAGCTTTCGATTTGGGCTCAAACATTACTTTCCCAAAACTTGATGATAAACGTATTACAAATTTAGACGTGTTGGGTAGAGTTTGGGGCTTTTTAAAATACCATCATCCAGAGATTGCCAAAGGAAACTATAATTGGGATTACGAATTGTTTAGGATTTTACCAAAATACAATCAAGTTAAATCCAATGCTGAAAGAGATGCGTTGTTGGTTAATTGGATAGATAATTTAGGCAAAGTTGAACCCTGTAAATCCTGCAAAGACACTTCGGAAAACGCTTTTGTAAAACCAGACCACGCGTGGATAAACGCTTTTGGTTTAAGTGCTGAATTAAAAGATAAATTAAATCATATCTATAAAAACAGGCATCAAGGAAATGGTTTTTATATTAATGCTGTTGCAGATCGTATTAAATTTTTGAATGAGAATAAGTATTACAACATGTCTTATAAAGACGCTGGATTTAAACTATTAGCGTTGTATAGGTATTGGAATATGATGCAATATTTCTTCCCGTATAAATATGTAACGGATAAAGATTGGAATACTATTTTAAAGGAGTACATTCCAAAATTCATTAATTCTAAAAATAAATTAGAATATGAATTAATCACCATTTTATTAATAAGCGAAATAAACGATACGCATGCAACTACTTCTGTGGGGTTTAATAATGTACAAAATCGAAGAGGCGAATATTATCCGTCGTTTAAATTACAGTTTATCCAAAATAAATTTGTGGTAACCGATTATTATAATCCCGAATTTAAAGACGCTTCAAAAGTTAAAGCTGGGGATATTATTACACACATCAATGAAAAACCAATCGAATCCATAGTCGATAGCATCAGTCCGTATTACCCCGCTTCAAATAAAACATCAAAACTAAGGGATATTTCCAGAGATCTTTTGCGTTCAAATAAAAAGGAAATCAGCATTAAATTCATATCAAATAATCAAAACAAACAACATCGTTTACCACTTTATGAAAAAAGTGACTTAAATTTAGACTGGTACAAATGGGAAGGTAAATGTTATAAAATATTAGATGGAAACATTGGATATATTACTTTGCAATTCATTAAAAAAGAAGATATTCCAGTAATTAAAGAAGCGTTTAAAGATACCAAAGGTATTATAATCGATATTCGTAATTACCCTTCAACCTTCGTTCCGTTTATGTTGGGCACTTATTTTGTTTCAGAAAACACACAATTTGCTAAATTTACTATTGGCAATATCAATAATCCCGGAGAATTCGTTTTAAAGCGAGGTGATGAAATTCCAAAACCAAGCGAAACCTATAAAAATAAATTGGTTGTTTTGGTCAATGAAGATTCTCAAAGTCAATCGGAATATACCGCTATGGCATTTAGAGCAGCCGATAACACTACCATAGTTGGCAGTACAACGGCTGGAGCGGACGGCAATGTTGTTTCAATGTATTTACCTGGTGGTTTGTTGACTAGATTTTCTGGAATTGGCGTATATTATCCAGACGGCACCGAAACCCAACGGATTGGCATTATACCCGATGTTGAGGTAAAACCAACTATTGAGGGTATTAAAAATGGTATTGACGAACCATTGGAAAAGGCTATCGGAATTATTAAAAAAGAGTAAATGATTAGCAAACTAAACCTAGAAAACATCCTATTCCTGGACATTGAAACCGTTCCGGAAACCCAGCGTTTCTCTGATTTAGACGACACCAAACAAGCGCTTTGGGAACAAAAATCGCAGTACCAACGCAAAGACGATTTTACTGCAGAAGAGTTTTACGAACGTGCCGGAATTTGGGCGGAATTTGGGAAAATAATCTGTATTTCGGTGGGCTATTTTACACATCAAGGCGATAGCAGAACGTTTCGGGTCACGTCTTTTTATGGTGATGAAATTAAAATTCTTAAAGATTTTAAAAACCTTTTAATCGCTCATTTTAGTGAAACCAAACATTTGCTTTGTGCCCATAATGGTAAAGAATTCGACTTTCCGTACATTGCGCGACGCATGATAATCCACAATATCGAATTGCCGTACAAACTCAATCTGTTCGGGAAAAAACCATGGGAAGTTCCGCATTTAGATACGCTGGAACTTTGGAAATTCGGCGATTACAAAACCTATACCTCTTTAAAATTACTCACCAATGTTTTGGGCATTCCTTCACCAAAAGACGATATTGACGGTAGCGAAGTCTATAAGGTGTATTATGAGGAAAACGACATAGATCGCATCATTATATACTGCGAAAAAGATACCATTGCCGTGGCCCAGATATTTTTAAGGTTGCGTGGCGATGCGCTTTTGAGCGATGATGAAATTATACACGTATAATAAACCGTTTTGGGTTACAAAACCTCAATAAAATGAATGAAAAAAGTCCAGATAAAACTATTAACTGGACTTTTTTCAAGGTTAAAAAAGGGAATGTTAGTTCGCTTTTATAAACTTCTTTGTCATGGTTGCAGTACCATTATTAACTTCAATGTAATACATTCCAGCTTCAAGGTTATTTACCATAACTTCTTTTGTGGTTTTTCCTGTATTTACAACTTGCCCCAACATATTTATTATTTTATAAGACATGTTTGTGCCTTTGGATAGTTGGATGTTTAAAACATCGCCCTTAACGGGGTTTGGATACAGTTTAAATGTATTTAAAGTATTTGTGTTTACATCTAACAATTTGTTTGAATTGTTTTTAGCTAAGGCTGACGATGTTGTTAAATTAATATTATCGATAGCTATATCGGCTTGCCAAGTACTACCTGTTATTCTATTGAATCGTAACTGGACACTACTGCCAACATAGGCTGATAGATTTACATTTGCCGTTTGCCACGAGTTGCCCTTGTTACCGGATTCATTCCAAATGTTTGTCCAACTTATACCATTATCGTTACTAGCTTCTAAAGCAATGGTGCCCATATCTGAAGCTCCATACATGTGATAATTGAAGCTGAATGTTGCTGAAGATTCGCCACTTAAATCATAACAAGGTGAATTAATAATGGCTTGTTTGTTAGGGTATCTTGTACCATTACCTGATGCCTCAACGAAAATATAATAACTGCCTTGAACAGCACTAGATGGCCCTGTATTGTTTGAAGGTGTGCCGTTGGCATCAACGGTCCAGTTTATATCGTCTTCGGTTGATTGTGTCCATCCGCCTAAAGTGTTTTCAAAACCTTCCGTATAAGGAAATGCTGTAATACCACCAGAGCATGGGGTAACCACAACGCCTCCTTCAACCAAACTAACATCGTCAATAGCTATGTCTGCTTGCCAAGTACCACCAACAAATCTGTTAAATCGTAATTGAATACCGCCACCTGTATAAGCCGACACATCAACATTTGCAGTTTGCCATGAATTTCCTTTGTTACCAGATTGGCTCCAAATACTTGTCCACGTAGTGCCTTCATCAGTACTAATTTCCAAATCTATGGTCCCCATATCTGAAGAACCGTACATATGATATTTAAAGCTGAATGTGGCTTCCGCTAATCCACTTAAATCAAAACAAGGCGAGTTTAAAATAGCTCCTTTACTTGGATAATTGGGTGTTGAAGCTTCAACAAAAACATAATAACTGCCTTGAGTAGCACTAGATGGCCCCGTATTATTTGAAGGTGTGCCATTGGCATCAACTGTCCAATTTATATCATCTGATGCAGATTGTGTCCATGCGCCCAAAGTATTCTCAAAACCTTCGGCATAAGGAAATGAAGAAATGCCTCCAGTACATCCATTTGGAACCTCGGCTACGTTTACCGTTCGTGTAACCTCAGTTGCAGGATTGCCAGCCGCATCGCTTACATTATAGGTGATTATGTAAGCACCTGCTACGTTGGTATCAACCGCATCGCCTGCAGTAATTATGCTTGCTGTGATGTCGCCATCTTTATTATCAGTTGCCGTTGCACCTTGTTCGGTATAAACATCGCCCACGTTCAGGTTGATGGTTGATGCGCCGTTGAGGGTGATTACGGGTGCTGTTGTATCTGGAATTACGTTTACCGTTCGTGTAACCTCAGTTGCAGGATTGCCAGCCGCATCGCTTACATTATAGGTGATTATGTAAGCACCTGCTACGTTGGTATCAACCGCATCGCCTGCAGTAATTATGCTTGCTGTGATGTCGCCATCTTTATTATCAGTTGCCGTTGCACCTTGTTCGGTATAAACATCGCCCACGTTCAGGTTGATGGTTGATGCGCCGTTGAGGGTGATTACGGGTGCTGTTGTATCTGGAATTACGTTTACCGTTCGTGTAACCTCAGTTGCAGGATTGCCAGCCGCATCGCTTACATTATAAGTGATTATGTAAGCACCTGCTACGTTGGTATCAACCGCATCGCCTGCAGTAATTATGCTTGCTGTTATGTCGCCATCTTTATTATCAGTTGCCGTTGCACCTTGTTCGGTATAAACATCACCCACGTTCAGGTTGATGGTTGATGCGCCGTTGAGGGTGATTACGGGTGCTGTTGTATCTGGAATTACGTTTACCGTTCGTGTAACCTCAGTTGCAGGATTGCCAGCCGCATCGCTTACATTATAGGTGATTATGTAAGCACCTGCTACGTTGGTATCAACCGCATCGCCTGCAGTAATTATGCTTGCTGTTATGTCGCCATCTTTATTATCAGTTGCCGTTGCACCTTGTTCGGTATAAACATCGCCCACGTTCAGGTTGATGGTTGATGCGCCGTTGAGGGTGATTACGGGTGCTGTTGTATCAATCAGTCCTTGAATGATTACGGTATAATCTTCAACTTCGCCATATTGAAAAGTTTCACAAGATGTTGGAATTGCATTATATTTCATAGAAACACGCATTCTTGTAGAGCCTTCAACTGCTCCGGACGGTATGGTAAAGTTTCCGCTAACTGGTGTTGAATTGGTTCGGGCATTAGTCCAAACTTGTTCACCCGCATCATCAAAATCACCATCAATATTATAATCAATCCAAACAGAATATGCTTCATTATAAATCGTTCCTGTCCATATTGGGGTAACTGTAATCGTAAATTGCGTATCTTTAGTTAATGTAGTTGAAATACTTGTAAAATCAGTATAAAACTGAGCTCCAGAACTATTATCAATAGTATTCAATTGTACTCTTCCTATATATTCGTCATTTACATTTGTGCTTGCTGAATTACAGTAATTTAACTGAACATTTGTGGTGGTAAAGTTTACAGAACTACTATAAGGCGAACTACTTCCGCCATTACAATTACTTCTAACTTGAGCTTCGTATTGTGTTAAAGCGGTTAAACCTGTTAAATTAGTTGAGGCACTAGATAATCCATTTACGTTAGTCCATGTTGAAGCCCAAACTTCTCTATACCTTAAATCGTAAGTTGCACCAGAGGTGGTGTCCCAGTTTAAAGACGCTGTGTTTGCCCCTAAATTAAAGGTGGATAGACCTGTAGGAGCTACAGATCCAATTGGTGTAAATAAAACATCAGGCAATGTAAGTGATTGGTAATCTGATATGGTTTGCCCAGATAAAGTTTCAGACTGGTAACAAGGTGCCTCAAACAGAATGTCGTAAGTACCACCTTTTATTGGTCTGTAGTAATCGCCATGTGAAATGTCGGTTACCGTGTGCGAGCCATAAGCATCATGCCCAACAATGGTTACAGTAGCTTCTATAGGAGTGTTTGTATTTGCATCTTTAACTGTGCCTCTAAAACCATAAGTGCCTTGGGTTAAGTAATCTAACAACGCATCGCGGTTGTAAAGCCAGTAATTTACCAATTGGCTTTCGGGCAAAATTTTGGTATCAGATAATTCAACTGTTATTTCTCTACATTGATGGTAAAAGTTCATAAAATCTTGTCTGCCACCGTAAACACGGTACCATTCTGCACCATGGGTTACTCCTAGACTTGGATATACATTGCTGTCTTCATCAATAGTCATATAAGTAGTGTCGCCAAGAGCATCGCTATCATTCTGAGCGTTTGTCGCATATTCAACTCCCGTAAATTCAAACCAATTGCCGTCTGGATGCGTATATTGGCTTGAATAGGCATTATCGAACGGATAATTTACCAATTCTGTACCGCCATGAAAATTGGCAGAAATAACAAAGTGATTAGCATCTGCTAAAGCCATAAACGCAAGGGTTTCAGTTTGATAGGCATTGCCATCGGTATGTGCTCCTTGTACATTATCTGGATAATTCCTGTTTAAATCTACATTATTGGCATTGCCTCTTCTGGCGTTAACTACTGAGGTATTAGATGGGCTATTATGATATGTGCCATCTGGATTGGCATTTGGGTTTATCCAGATTTCAGAATTTTCCACCAAGTTTTTTACTCTGGCATGATCGCTGTGCATAGGATTTGAGTACACAGTCAATATATAATCTATCAAGCTCAACATCATCGGATATCCTGCAATTTCATCGCCGTGCATTGAAGAGGTAAATAAGAGTTTTGGTTCTTGCTCATCGATTGTAACATTATCCGATATTTTTACAAATAATAATTCTTTATCGCCCTGAGTGGTTGTGCCAATGCTAAATTTATCTACTAGGTTTGGGTAGTCGTTTTCAAAATCCTGCATTTGTTGGGCATATTGGGCATAGGTTGGGTAATTAGCCACAGGAAAATTAAGCGTGTTGGCAAGTCCTTTTGCAGATTGGTTTTTTGAAGCTTTAGATGGATTGTCATAAATTAAATCTGCATCTACTTCATTTTCGCTTACAGGAACTTGGTATGGAATATTTTTTGCTTGAAAGACTCTAAATTGGTTTTTGTTAGCCCATGCTTTAACCGTTTTAGTTTTTGGGTTGTAATGTACTATTGAAAGATCTTTTGTGAAATTATCAATTTCATTTTTACTGTTAACTTTAAAGGTAAAAGTTAACTCTCCTTTACTGGATAAGTATTTTTCTGCTTTTTGGGCATCTTTGCTCTGCGAAAAACTAAAAGCAAAAGTAAACATTAAGGTAAATAGTAATAATTTTTTCATTTGGGTTGGTTGTTAGTTAAAAAATTACGTTGAAAATAAAAGTTTTTTTTAGATTAAAAACATATATTATAGACAATCTTCAAATTATGTAGTTTTTTACGGGTTATCCGCAGTGTTTTTGAAGAAATAACTTATTTTTATACTTAACAAACTGATAGATTTCAGGTTAAGCCAGAAGTAATTTTTTTATTGCCCTGCGTTTTGGCCGTTAAAAGCCAATGAGATTAAATAAAGGTAATTGGCAAGAAAGCCCTAAAGATTTTTAGGCAGCGAAAAGCCGAATGTAATAAAGACTACAGAATTGTTTTCTTAGGCTTATGCTATCTGAAGGGAAATGCAGAGAGCAGCAATTTTTACTAATCTAGTTTTTTAACCAACAACCATGCGTTTTTGTTGTGTGTTTTTCTAATCTCGCGAATGGCTTTAAGGGCTTCTTTACCGGTTTGGTAACTTGCGTAAACTACTTCGTGCAAACCGTATTTGTTTACACCAATGGTTCTGGCATTGAAACCTTCTTTTTTTAGTTGCGCAATAATTTTATTGCAGTTTTCTTCAACTCTAAAAGCCCCTGCAACAATATGGTAATTACCTGTTTGTTTGGTTACATTTAAGGTAATTGCTGGCAACGGATTTAAGCTAAAAGTAGCTTGCTGTATTTTGGTATCGAGTTGTTTTGAGGCTGCTTCTTGTGCTAGCTGGTTGTGCGTTTCAATTTGATTCACATAAAAATTTGAAGCGGCAAAACCACCAAGCGTTAAGGCTACTAAGGCTACGGCGGCATATTTTAAATACGGCCTTTTTGTGGTTGCTGAGCCTGCAGAAGTACTCTTTTTGGGTGTAACGGTAAGCGGAATTACATTTTCTATTTGATCGACTTCTTTTTTATATACTTCGCGAGTTACAGATGGCGATATAAATTGAGATAATCCAAACGAATCGGTTAAATAGTTTAGTTTGTAAGTTGGTTCAAATAAAATTTTACCCTCATTGTTAAACACCAATTCGCCAATATTATTAAACGTAAGTGTTTCGCCTTCAGTTAAATACGATTTAAGTATTTTAACGCGTTTTGCAATTTTTTTGGTGGCAATCTCAAAAGGTATTTTCTCAACATCGGCAATATAATGTGCCAACAAACCATCGTTTTGTTGAATTTGCTCGTTAAACGACACCGCTTTTTTTGGCGGATTAAACATGTTGTTGGAATCGTTAATGCTTGCCGATACCCGATGCGTTAAAAAAGATCCAAATTCTGGAATGGTAACGCACTCGTATCTGTAAAGTAAATCGCTTATGTAGGTTTCTAATTGCATAAAAACAAAGTTAAAAAAATATGCTTTTACATAAAATTTATGCCGAAGTATTTATTAACACTCTAAAAATTCTTTTATTGTAGCTTTAAAACCAAACGCTTATCATGACAGAAAATAATTTGCTTTACACTTTGGCTTTGCAGCATGTACCAAATATTGGCGATATTATGGCAAAACGACTTATAGCGCACTGTGGTTCTGCCGAAGCGGTTTTAAAGGAAAAAAAGCAAAATTTGCTAAAAATAGATGGAATCGGCACTGTTACTTTAAGCGATTTGTATAAACCCCATCATTTAAAAGAAGCCGAAAAAGAGATAAGATTTATAAACGAAAACAAACTCAGGCTTTTATATTTTAAAGACGATAACTACCCAGAAAAGCTAAAGCATTGCATTGATGGGCCTATTTTAATTTTTCAATCGGGCAACATCAATTTGCGGCAAAAACGTATTATTAGCATTGTTGGTACAAGAAAAATTACAACAAACGGTATTGCTTTTTGCGAAAACCTGATTGAAACCCTTTCGGTTTACAACCCAGTTATTGTTTCTGGCTTTGCTTACGGCACTGATATTACCGCGCATAAATCGGCATTAAAAAACAACTTACAAACCATTGGTTGTTTGGCGCATGGGCTGCACACCATTTACCCCAAAGTGCATAAAAAATATATGGCTGAGGTTGAAAAAAACGGTGGGTTTTTTACCGATTTTTGGAGTAGCGATACCTTTAACAAAAACAATTTTTTAAAACGAAATAGAATTATTGCTGGCTTAAGCGAAGCTACCATTGTTATAGAATCTGCCCAAAAAGGCGGAAGCTTGGTTACTGCCGATATTGCAAATTCCTATAACCGCGATGTTTTTGCGGTTCCGGGGCGCACAACAGATTCGCAAAGTGTGGGTTGTAATAATTTAATTAAACACCAAAAAGCCCACATGCTTACCAACCCGTTGGATGTGCCTTATATGTTGAATTGGCAATTAGACGATATTTCGACAGGCTCAATAACCAAACCAGCTATACAAAAGCAACTATTTGTTGAGTTGGATACAACCGAAAAAATCATTTATAATTATCTAAAAGCCAACAATAAACAACTACTTGATGTGATCGCCATTAATTGCGAAATGCCCATATTTAAAGTCGCGAGTATTTTGTTGACCATGGAACTTAAAGGTGTAATAAGGCCGCTACCCGGGAAATTGTTTGAGGTTGTTTAATTTATATATAGATGCAAACTATATATGCGCTAGTTAAAATAGATAATTAGTATCAACAACAACAACAATAATGTACATAATAATGTACATTTGGTATGCCTTTTGTATTTAATGAATTAAACCTAAATTATAAAATGAAAACAATAACATCTACATCTTTACGAAACAGAATGAAATACTTTTTAGATCTGGTTTCTGAATCTTGCGAAACACTTTTAATTCCTAGAAATTCTGAGAATGACGATGCTGTTGTAATTATGCCTTTAAGCGAATATAACTCTTTAATTGAAACTAATTACTTAACAGCAACTGAAGCAAACAGAAAACGCTTAGAAGAATCTATTGCGGAGGTTGAAAAAAATGATTTGAAAAAAGTTGAAGTTTAATGGATGTCTATTTTTCAAGTCATGCATTTGAGGATTTTTGCTATTGGCAGAGTACTGATAAAAAAATATTTAATAAATTAACCAGATTAATTAAAAACACGCAAAGAACCCCTTTTGACGGAATAGGAACTCCAGAACCTTTAAAAGAAAACTTAAGTGGTTATTGGTCTAGACGAATTACACATGAACACAGGTTAGTGTACAAAGTCTCTGGAAATAAAGGAGAACAAATACTTACAATTATTCAATGTAGATACCATTACTGATTTGTTAATACCCAACCTTTTCCCTAACTCGATTCAAAACTTCATCGGCAACTACTTTCGCTTTTTCAGCACCAATAGCTAAGGCTTTATCAACTTCCTCAAGGTTATTCATATAATAATTATAACGTTCGCGTTGTGTTGCAAATTTTTCAACAATCAATTCAAATAAAGCTTGTTTTGCGTGCCCATAGCCATAATTGCCATTTTCGTAATTGGCTTTCATGGCAGCAATTTGTTCGTCGGAAGCCAATAAAATATAAAGCGCAAAGCAATTGCAGGTGTTCCAATCTTTTGGTTCTTCAAGTGGCGTGCTATCGGTTTGAATACCCATAATTTGTTTGCGCAGTTTTTTATCATCTAAAAATATATTGATGATGTTATTTCTGCTCTTGCTCATTTTCTCGCCATCAGTCCCCGGAATAAGCATGGTGTTTTCTTGTATTTTTCCTTCGGGTAACACAAAAGTGTCTCCCATTTTAGCATGAAAACGCGATGCTACGTCGCGTGTCATTTCAATATGCTGTAATTGGTCTTTCCCAACAGGGATAATATTGGCATCGTACAATAAAATATCGGCCGCCATAAGCATAGGGTAGTAAAATAGTCCAGAATTTACATCCTCTAACCTATCGGCTTTATCTTTAAAACTATGCGCTAAGGTTAAACGTTGGTAGGGAAAAAAGCAACTTAAATACCACGATAATTCGGTTACTTGTGGCACATCACTTTGTCTGTAAAACACGGTTTTTTCAATATCTAATCCAAAAGCTAACCATGTGGCAGCGGTAGAATAGGTGTTGTTCCGCAATGTTTCAGCATCTTTAATCTGAGTTAATGTGTGCAGATTTGCAATAAACAAAAACGAATCGTTTTCAGGGTTGTTTGCCATATTTATTGCTGGCATAATAGCGCCTAAAATGTTTCCTAAATGTGGTGTTCCGGTACTTTGTATGCCTGTAAGTATTCTTGCCATGTTTTCATTTCCACGAAAGTGGAAATCTTTTTAAATTAAAACTCAGATTTTATTCTTCGGACAAAGGTAATTTTTTTAATAGAATTGCTCAATACAATTACGTATTTTTGGGCTCCATGAGCATTTTTAAATATATTTTTTGGGTATTGTACCGCATTTGGTTTTATATACTTGTTGCCTTACCCATACTTATTATGTTTCCCATTCTTTTAATATCTATTTTAAAAGAATCTTGGTATCCGTTCTTTTTTAAATTAGCGCGTTTTTGGGCTCGATTTATTTTAATGGGCATGGGCTTTAGGCCTCTAATTGAGCGCGAACAAACACCGGAAAAAGGCAAAAGCTACATGTTTATTGCCAACCACACATCGATGACCGATATTATGCTAATGTTGGTTTCGGTTAAAAACCCGTTTGTTTTTGTTGGAAAAAAGGAGCTGGCTAAAATTCCGCTTTTCGGATTTTTCTATAAACGCACCTGTATTTTAGTTGATAGAAGCTCTGCTAAAAGCAGGCAAGCCGTTTTTTTAAGAGCGCAACGCCGATTGAAAACTGGTGTAAGCATTTGCATTTTTCCTGAAGGTGGTGTGCCAGAAGAGCATATAGAGCTCGATAGCTTTAAAGATGGTGCTTTTCGGTTGGCCATTAACCACAAAATACCCGTTGTGCCCTTAACATTTGCCGATAATAAAAAACGCTTTTCGTATATATTTTTTAGCGGAAGCCCTGGAAAGATGCGCGTTAAAGTCCATAAGTTTTTATATACTGAAAATTTAACGGTTGAAGACACCAAAGCTTTAAACCAAGCGGCCAGACAGGTAATTTTAAGGCAATTGCAAGATTATAATAAATAAGAACTGCTCTGGGGCGAGCAGTTCTTTTTCGATATGGGTTTCCGAGCTTAAAAGGAAACCCATACCTAGATCTAACCAAAAACCTAAAACTTAATAGCAAACCCGGTGTAAACCCCAATAAAATAAGGTTTAAAATTACCGGACGTGTTATTAAACGTATTGATTTGATATTTGAACATCGGCTCAAAATTCAAATCTATTTTTTTTGAAACTTTATAATTTAATCCCACGCCAAAATTGGCACTGTAACTTACGTTGTTAATATTATTCGCTTCGCCCAAAAGGGTTCGAGAGCCCGAAATTTCTGAGAAAACTTCATTTTTATTTAAAAAGAACGAGCTAAAGCCTCCAATAAGGTTAACACCCAATTTTTTATTTGTAAGTGCATACTGAACTTCCAAAGGCACTTCAATGTAACCCATAGCCTGATTAATGGAGGTAGTTGAGCTTTTTGCAAAAGCTTCCGGACTTTTTGCAGAGCTTAAATTATTACCGCTAATAATTGAAACGGCATCAGATATGTTGCTGTTTGAATTTACATTTTGCAACGCGCTCGAACTTGAACTTATAGATTGAAACACCACAACATTATTGGTGTTGTAACCCAAATTAACTTTGTTAATGCCCGTGCGGATACTTAGTTTTTTATTAACCGCATAACTGGCTTTTATACCGTAGCTCATGTTAAGTTCGCCACTTTTAGCGTTATTGTTAAACTGCGGATCTATGGATGAGCCCTCGCCTAAACTACTAAAATAAACAGGGGCAGCATTTGGGGCAATACGCCACCTGTTTAATTTTTCGTACTCTTCTTCTTCAATAATATCTTTGTTTTTTTCTAATGCTTCCTCAATACTATGGGTGTTGTCTTTAGCATTTTTATTGGCCATACTTTTGGTTATTGTATCTGCCAAAATATCGTTGGGTTTTGCATTGGCAATAGCGGTATTGTTTTTTGTTGAATTGTTAATTATTTCGGAAGCTTTTTTAATGTCGATTTGAGGGCTTTCATTTGTTTTTTTAATGACCTCTTTATTTTTTTCTTTTGAATTTTGGGCAACTGCGGTAGTGTTATCCGTTTTTAAGATAGCTTCAGAATTAATTGTTTTTTTATTTGATGGCTGCAGCGTTTTTTGTGTGCCTTCGTTTTTGTGTTTTGAACTTGCGTTTTCGGCAACCGATGTTTTGTTTGAAGGCACGGTGCCATCTGAAGCTTTTTCAATATTATTTTTAATTTGAGTAGCTTCTTTTAATGAATCTTTTTCTGTATTCGTGGTTGCAACTGCTTCTTTTTCGTCAATAATTTTATCCTCATTTATATTGGAATCAATTAAAGTGTTATTGTCGCCTTTGTTCGAATCTCCTTTTAAGTCTTCTAAAAATCCATCTTTTGTATCTACAACCTGCGGAGGTACAATATTGTGGTTATCAGCATCATTAAAAACCAATCTGCCAACGGTTAACAAAAGCACAAGTAAAGCTGCAACGCCAGCGTAGCGCCACCAAACAGGGATAATACGTTGTTTTTTCTTTTTCTTGTTAAGTTGGGTTTCAATATGTTTCCAAACAGCATCATTGGGCGTGGCTTCAAAATCTTTAAAGCGCTCCTGGAACAGTCTGTCTATATGTTTTTTATCGTTCATTTATAAGGATTGTAAACGTTGTGTTGCTTTGTGATTCTCAATATTTTCCTTTAAAATCTGGCGTGCACGTGCCAGATTGGATTTTGATGTGCCTAAGTTTATATCTAGCATTATCGCTATTTCTTTATGCGAATACCCGTCTAAAACATAAAGGTTAAACACCAAACGGTAGCGGTCTGGCAATTCTTGAATTATTTTTAAGAGGTATTCTATGGGAACCTGGTGCTCGTCGATCTCTAATTCAACCTCATCGGCTGCATGTTCACTTACAATATCAAAAACCTTTTCGTTTCGGTAACGTTGTAAAACGGTGTTTACCGTTATTCGCCTTAGCCAACCCTCAAAAGAGCCTTTGCCTTTATACTGCTTTATGTTATCGAAAATCGTTAAAAAGGCGTCTTGTAAATTATCTTCGGCTTCGGCATAATTCCTCGAATACTTTAAGCACACAGAGAATAGTTTACTCGAAAAGAGCTTGTATAATTCTCCTTGGGCTTTAGTATCATTACTTCTACAATTTTCTATGAGTTGACTTAAACTCAAATTAAAACATGTATTTGTTAATGGGTTAAACTCAATTTGTAACGGGCACTTCTATAATTAGGTATTTATCTTCCCCGTTGGTGTCTTCGCCTTGCCAAAACTTAAATATATAAGAGCCGTTGCTGGTAACAATAAAATTGAATGTGGCCTCTACCAATTCGTCTGTTAGGGTATCGCAACTGTTCTTTTCAAGTACATAATTAATGGCTGCAACCGTTCGTTCGTTATTTTCTTTTAAATAATAAAACTCTTTAAAAGCATGACAGGTTGATGGCTTAAAATAGGAAACCGTTATCGGGTAGGTTTCGCCTAAAGTAAATGCATCGGGGATATCAACGCTTTCTATGGGTAAAATTTCAAAGCTATAGTTTTGGCTATCATCATCTAGACTGCATGATGCAAATAAAAACACTGCTAAGCTTAGGGCGACAAACTTTTTCATTGCAATTAATTTTTTTGTTTTTCTTTTTTTAATACATGTTTTTGTCTTTAATAGATGCGAAATATGCAAAAAGGTTGCGTGTAAAATTATATTAATTGTAAAAAAAATCCCGATAAGTCGGGATTTTTAAATTATTCTGTTGCTTTTAAAGCGGTTCTAATTTTTTCTTCGAGCTCGTCCATGAGCTCCGGGTTGTCTTTAATAATGGCTTTTACAGCATCTCGACCTTGACCCAGTTTGGTGTCTTGGTAGCTAAACCAAGAGCCGCTTTTTTTAACGATTTCGTGCTCTACGGCGACGTCTAAAATTTCTCCCACTTTGCTTACGCCTTCACCGTACATAATGTCAAATTCGGCCAATTTAAAAGGTGGTGCCACTTTGTTTTTAACTACTTTTACACGGGTTTTGTTGCCTAAAACATCGCCGTTACTGTCTTTTATTTGAGTAGAACGACGAATATCCAACCTTACCGATGCATAGAATTTTAGGGCATTACCACCAGTTGTGGTTTCAGGATTACCAAACATAACGCCTATTTTTTCACGTAACTGATTAATAAAAATTACGGTACAATTGGTTTTGCTTATCGAGGCGGTTAGTTTTCTTAAGGCCTGAGACATTAAACGTGCGTGCAGACCCATTTTCGAGTCGCCCATCTCTCCCTCAATCTCGCTTTTTGGCGTTAAGGCAGCAACAGAATCTATAACCACAATATCTATAGCGCCAGAGCGAATTAAATTATCGGCAATCTCTAAAGCTTGCTCGCCATTATCGGGTTGCGAGATAATTAAATTATCGATATCGATACCAAGTTTTTCGGCGTAAAACCTATCAAAAGCATGTTCGGCATCAATAAAAGCCGCAATACCACCTGCTTTTTGGGCTTCGGCAATAGCGTGTAAAGTTAGCGTGGTTTTACCCGACGATTCCGGGCCGTAAATTTCTATAACACGCCCACGTGGGTAACCGCCAACGCCCAAGGCAATATCCAGCCCTAACGATCCTGATGGAATGGCCTCTACATCTACAACGGCGGCATCGCTCATTTTCATTACGGTGCCTTTACCATAGGCTTTATCTAACTTATCTAAAGTAAGTTTTAGTGCTTTTAATTTAGCTTCTTTTTCTTTTTCGTTGCTCATTTTCTGTTTTTCTGAAATTTATTTAGGCTAAAATACTACATCTTTTTTCATGTTACAATAATAGTTTTCAACATTAAAATATTAAGCGAATAAATTAATTTTTTTTTGATGATTTTTAAAATGAATACCAAACACCGCGCAACCTTTTTACATATTTTGCATCTCTATAATATGCTGGCTATTTTTAAACATTTCTAAAATTTTAGTTGCTTTTTTGTGCATGATATTGGTTTCTTGTGATTCTCAAAATGAAGACGCGTTAAATCAAACCGGAACTGTATTAAACCAAACCTCATGTCGCGGTGGCCCTGAGCCTGTTTTTATCATTAAGATTAATGAAAACAATTCTATAATAACGGCTACACTTCCTAAAGCATTTCAAAAGCCCAACTTGAAAATTCAATTTAAAACAAAAGAAAAATCCTCGATATTGTATTGTACCCAGAATAAAATCTACCCTGAACATTTTGATGTTTATGATGTTATTTCAATATAAAATCGAAATTACCACGCAACCTTTTTGCATATTTTGCATCTATATAACAAACGCAGGAAATTTTTTGCTATGAAATTTACCTAATGATGGTTTGAACATAGACTAACTCGAACTGTTTGTTAAGCACCTTTAATTTAAAAAAGGTGCTTTTTTATGCATTAATATTAAAGTCGTACTTTTGCGCATCAAAAATAGTCTTTAAACTTAAATATTAGTATAGCATGCAACTGTACAATACGTTAAGCGCAAGAGAAAGGGCAGCATTAATCGAAAAAGCAGGAAAAGATCGGTTAACGCTTTCTTTCTACAAATACGCTAAAATTGCCAATCCTCAAGAATTTAGAGATCAACTATTCATTACTTGCAATGCTTTAGATGTTCTGGGCAGAATATACGTTGCGCACGAAGGTGTTAACGGGCAATTATCGCTTCCGGCAGATCGTTTTAACGCCTTTAAAACCCATTTAGATACTATCGATTTTTTAAAAGGCATTCGATTGAATATTGCCATCGAGCAAGACAACATGTCTTTTTTAAAATTAAAAATAAAGGTGCGCCACAAAATTGTTGCCGATGGGTTAAACGATGATACTTTTGATGTTACAAATAAAGGCATTCATGTAGATGCCGAAACCTTTAACAATTTTATTGAAGACAAAAAAACGGTTTTGGTAGATATGCGCAACCATTACGAAAGCGAAATAGGCCATTTTAAAAATGCCGTAACGCCAGATGTGGATACGTTTCGAGAATCGTTGGATATTATTGAAGACGATTTAAAAAACCATAAAGAAGATAAAAACCTAGTTATGTATTGTACTGGTGGCATTCGCTGCGAAAAAGCCAGTGCCTATTTTAAACACAAAGGTTTTAAAAATGTTTACCAATTAGAAGGCGGTATTATAGAATATACACGACAAGTAAAAGACAAACAGCTAGAAAATAAATTTATTGGAAAGAATTTTGTTTTTGATGAGCGCAGAGCCGAAAAAATTACAAACGATGTAATAGCACAATGCCACCAATGCGGCAACCCTTTTGATGTGCATACCAATTGCGCCAACAATGCTTGCCATTTATTGTTTATTCAGTGCGAAACCTGCAAAACAGAAATGAATAATTGTTGCTCTGCAGCTTGTAAACACATTCATGCTCTACCATTCGAAGAACAAAAAGCAATCCGCAAAGGACAAGGCAATAGCAACGATATTTTTAAAAAAGGACGTGCAGACCATTTGCCCTATAAAAAAGATTTAAGAAATATTTTCGAAACTTTAAAAACCGATAAAAATAAAAAGTGATGATGCAGAAAATAGAATTAATGGCACCCGCGGGAAATTTCGAATCCCTCCAAGCCGCTTTAGATAATGGTGCAGACTCGGTGTATTTTGGCGTAGAGCAATTAAACATGCGCGCCAGGGCATCTATTAATTTTACTTTAGATGATTTGCCCGAAATAGCCAAACGCTGCCAAGCTAAAAACGTACGAACATACCTTACCTTAAACACCATTATCTACGATCACGATTTATCCATTATTAAAACCTTGCTTAATAAAGCTAAACAATGTAACATTACAGCGGTTATAGCCATGGATCAAGCGGTAATAATGGCCGCGAGAGAAGCCGGAATGGAAGTGCATATCTCAACTCAAATAAACATTACAAACATAGAAACGGTTAAGTTTTATGCCATGTTTGCCGATACTATGGTGTTAAGTAGAGAACTTAGTTTACGCCAAGTAAAAAAAATCACAGAACAAATTGAAAAAGAGCAGATAAAAGGCCCTTCGGGGAAGCTTGTTGAAATCGAGATTTTTGGACATGGCGCTTTATGTATGGCGGTTTCTGGTAAATGTTATATGAGTTTGCACGCTTATAACTCATCAGCAAATAGAGGGGCTTGCAAACAAAACTGTCGAAAAAAATACACGGTTATCGACCAAGAAACCGGCTTTGAAATGGAGCTGGATAACGAATATATTATGTCGCCAAAGGATTTGTGCACCATCGATTTTTTAGATCAAGTTGCCGATGCAGGCATTAAGGTTTTAAAAATAGAAGGGCGTGGTCGTGCTCCAGAGTATGTAGCCAAAGTTATTAAATGCTATCGCGAAGCTATTGATAGTGTTGCAAACGGCAGTTACAATAAACAAGAAGTTATTGTTTGGATGCAAGAATTGGAAAAAGTTTACAATCGTGGGTTTTGGAATGGTTATTATTTAGGTCAAAAACTAGGCGAATGGAGTAAAGGTTCTGGGTCTCATGCTACACAAAAAAAGGTTTATATTGGCAAAGGCGTGCATTTTTTCACAAAAGCCAAAATTGGAGAGTTTAAAATTGAAGCGTTCAATTTAAACATTGGCGATACCATTTTAATCACAGGGCCAACAACCGGAGCCAAAGAATTTGAGGTAAAAGAAATGCTGGTAAATGATGAAACATTAAGTAAAGCCACAAAAGGCGATTCTGTAACTATTCCGTTGGATTTTAGAATCAGGCCTTCAGATAAACTATACAAAATCGTTGAAAACAAAGTAGAAGCCTAATGGTAGTAGTAACGCTGCAACGCAACAAGTGCATAGGGTGTAATTATTGTGTAGAATTGGCCCCAAATCAATTTAGAATGTCTAAAAAAGATGGCAAATCCGTACTGCTTCACTCCAAGGAAAAAAAAGGGTTTTCCACCTTAAAATCCAACGACCATATCATTTTTGAAGATTGCTACAAATCCGCCAAGGCCTGTCCCGTAAAAATCATTACCGTTAAGACTATTTAAATGTAAGATGCTTTTTAAAAGTCGCTATAATAATCTTATATTTACCTTTTTAAAAACAATTATCAACATTCTTTCGGGAAAACCCTGGTTTTCAGCCGAAATCAATATATAAAACTTATGGCTTGTAACAGTTGCTCAACTGGAAAAAACGGACAGCCCAAAGGGTGCAAAAACAATGGCACTTGCGGTACAGACAGTTGCAACAAACTAACCGTTTTCGATTGGTTGGCAAACATGTCGCTCCCCAATGGCGAAAAACCGTTTAACTGGGTCGAGGTTAGATTTAAAAACGGACGAAAAAACTATTATAAAAACACCGAAAACTTAACGCTAAGCATTGGCGATGTAGTAGCCACCCAAGCCAAAGCAGGACACGATATAGGTATGGTTACCCTTACGGGGGAGCTGGTGCGCGTACAAATGAAACGTAAAAATGTTTCTGCCCAAGACAACGATGTATTAAAAATATACCGTAAAGCAAGCCAGAAAGATATAGATATTTGGCAAAAAGCACGAGACAGAGAAGAACCCATGAAGGTTAAAGCCCGCCAATTTGCCATCGATTTGAAATTGCAAATGAAGATTTCAGATATCGAATTTCAGGGCGATGCCAGCAAAGCCACTTTTTATTACACCGCCGAAGAACGCGTAGATTTCAGGGAACTTATAAAAGTTTTCGCCCGCGAGTTTAGAACACGTATAGAAATGAAACAGGTAGGCTTCCGTCAAGAAGCCGCAAGACTTGGTGGCATAGGTTCGTGCGGGCGCGAGTTGTGCTGCTCTACTTGGTTAACAGATTTTAGGTCGGTAAGCACATCGGCGGCCCGCTATCAGCAGCTTTCGTTAAACCCGCAAAAACTGGCTGGCCAATGCGGCAAACTTAAATGCTGTTTAAATTACGAGCTAGACACCTACTTAGATGCCCTAAAAGACTTTCCAAAAACCGAAATAAAGCTCAAAACAGAAAAAGGAACGGCCGTTTGCCAAAAAACCGATATTTTTAAAGGACATTTATGGTATGCCTACGAAGGCGAATGGATGAATTGGCACAAGATAACCACGGCACAAGCCAACCAAATAATTCAGGCCAACCAGGAAAACAAAAAAGTAGCCAGTCTTGAAGAGTACGCCTCAGATCTTGTAGAAGATACTAAAAACGAATTTGAAAACGTTGTAGGTCAAGACAGTTTAACACGTTTCGATAATCCAAAACGCCGCAAGAAACGTAAAAACAATAGTAAAAACGACAATCAGGCAAATAAAAGCACTAGGCAGAACAGGAACAAGAGAAATAAAAACAACAGAAGAAAACCTCAAAAAAGTAAAAATGAAACCAAGTAGTGCCGTATTGTTTTCCATAGTGTTTTCTTTAGTGTTAGCTTCATGCGATTCCAATCGCGTATTCGATAGCTACAAATCTGTGCCCCAAAGCTGGCATAAAGATAGTGTGGTTAGCTTTAAGGTAAATCCGCCAGATTCAACCAAAGCCTATAATTTGTTTGTTAATTTAAGAAACACCAACCAATATAAATACAACAACCTGTTTTTAATTGTCGAAATGGTCTTTCCGCATGGCAAAACCATAAAAGACACCTTAGAGTACAGAATGGCAGACCCAAGCGGTAAACTTTTAGGTGAAGGCATAACAGGTGTTAAAGAAAATAAACTGTGGTATAAAGAGCAGGTTGTGTTTAACGAAACTGGAGAATACAAAGTAAATATACAACATGCCATGAGAGAAAACGGAAAAGTTAATGGTGTAGTCGAATTAGAAGGCATTACAGATGTTGGCTTTAGAATAGAAAAACCACAAAATAAATAATGTCACTTCAAGTGATTCCAAAGCATGAGGAATTGTATCGAGAAGTATTTAACATTCAAAAAATTAAATGGCAAAAGCAAAAAAGAAACAAGCAAAGACAAGATCAGATTTCTCAAAATATATCCGATGGTTTTGGATATTGTTTTCAGCCGGTGTTCTTTCTGTGGCACTAATTTTTTTATTGGCCGCTTGGGGCGTTTTTGGAGACATGCCAGACCACACACAGTTAGAGAACCCCAAAACCCATTTAGCAACCGAAATTATATCGTCCGATGGCGTAACCCTAGGGAAATATTACTTTAACGATAACCGAACACCAGTATCCTATGATGATTTATCGCCCCATTTGGTAGATGCATTAATTGCAACAGAAGATGAGCGCTATCACAAACATGCTGGAATTGATGCCAGAGGCACCTTAAGAGCCTTTGTTTTTTTAGGCAAAAAAGGAGGGGCCAGTACAATTTCTCAACAATTATCAAGACAATTGTTTGTTGGTGTTGCTTCAAGAAGTACAATTGGCAGGATTACTCAAAAAGTTAAAGAGTGGGTAATAGCTACACGTTTGGAGCGCCAATACACTAAAGAAGAAATTATCGCTCAATATTTTAATATCTATGATTTTGGTAATAATGGAGATGGTATTCGTAGTGCATCTCGTATTTATTTTGATAAAGAACCTATTGATTTAGATATAAAAGAAGCGGCTATGTTGGTTGGTATGTTTGTTAACTCATCTTTATACAATCCAAGAAGAAATCCAGAAGGGGTGAAAAACAGGCGCAATGTGGTATTATATCAAATGTATAGGAATGGATATATTACAGAAAACGTTAAGGACTCACTTCAAAAAACAGAGTTAGATTTAAATTATACACCTCAATCGCATCGTGATGGGATTGCTACTTATTTTAGAGGATACCTCGCCGGTTTTATGAAAGACTGGATAAAAAACAATCCAAAACCAGATGGCACAAAATGGAACTTATACAACGATGGCTTAAAAATTTATACCACCATAGATTCGCGCATGCAAAAACATGCTGAAGATGCCGTACAACAGCACATGCCTAGGTTACAAGCTGAATTCTTCCATCAAAACACACCAGGCAGGAATCCTACTGCACCGTTTTTAGATTTAACCAAAGGAGCCATAGATACTTTAATGCGTCGCTCCATGAGGCAATCTGAACGTTGGCGACACCTGAAATACGACCTTAAAAAATCTGACAAAGAAATAGAGGCTTCATTTTACAAGCCAATTAAAATGGCTGTTTTCGAATGGAAAGACGGTAAGCCCTCAGAGCGCGATACCATCATGAAACCTATCGATTCCATGCGTTACTACAAATCGTTTTTAAGACCAGGTATGATGTCCATGAATCCCCAAACAGGACACGTAAAAGCATGGGTTGGCGGCATGAATTACAGGCACTTTCAATACGATATGGTAAAACAAGGCAAGCGCCAAATAGGATCAACCTTTAAACCTTTAGTATATGCTACTGCCATAGATCAGTTACATTTATCGCCTTGCGACGAATTTCCAGACACACCGTTTTGTATCGAAGCCAACAAACACGGAAACCCAGAAGAATGGTGCCCGAAAAACTCTGGAGGCGATAATGATTATGGCGGAAACAGAACCTTAAAAAACGCATTGGCAAATTCTGTTAATACCATTACAGCAAGATTAATTGATAAAGTAGGCCCACAGACCGTTATAGATTTAGCAAGGAAACTGGGTATAAAATCAGATATCCCACCAGTACCATCAATAGCTTTGGGCACCCCAGATATAAGCGTTTACGAAATGGTTGCCGCTTACGCTACTTTTGCAAACAAGGGCGTTTATACCAAACCCGTTATGGTAACCACTATCGAAGATAAAAACGGCACCGTTTTATATCAATTTACACCAGAAGCCAACGATGTGCTTAGTGCAGAAACCGCTTATGTAACCGTTAAACTTATGGAAGGTGTTACTCAATCGGGTTCTGGGGCACGTTTAAGATCTAAAGGCGTAGATGCTTATAGAGCAGATTACAGAGAAATTGTTACAGGATACCCCTACCAATTTACAAATCCCATAGCCGGAAAAACAGGTACTACACAAAACCAGAGCGATGGATGGTTTATGGGCATGGTGCCTAATTTGGTTACTGGCGTTTGGGTAGGTGGCGAAGAACGATCGGTACATTTTAAAAGCATTACCTACGGACAAGGAGCCGCAATGGCATTGCCAATTTGGGGCATTTATATGAAGAATTGCTACGCCGATGAAAGCTTGAACATTTCTAAAGCAGAATTTGAAGCACCTGCTAGCCTTTCCATTCAAGTAGATTGCTCTAAGGTTAAACCTAAAACCCCTGTTGATGATGAAAACGACCAGCTTCCCGATGATTTGGATTTTAATTAAAAAGTGCTGTAACAATCTCAATAAAATAATTCAATGGCATTGCTGAAATTTTGAAGCTGTTCAAAAAAAAATCAGGTTGAATGCATACTGTAGCTGTACAATAGTTTGGCTTTTTTTTTTGATATCCAAGATGGGTTTCAACCAGCAAAGGCTAACAAACCTAATCGATAAGAATTCCTCGATGTACCGCTATCGCGATTTGCTTTTAAATCGTTATTCGCAAGAACACCCAGTTATCGGGACTGCCCAGGGCATAGTTAGTTTCCAATAATTTTTATTACAAAAGCACTTTTTTGTACAGCCTCTTTTATTTAATGATAATACAATGTTTTTATTCAATAATTCGTAATTTTATACAACATAAAACGAAACGTTATGATTAATAAAAAAGTGGCTAACGTTAAAGAAGCACTTCGTGGCGTAAAGGATAACATGACCTTTATGCTTGGTGGTTTTGGCCTAAGCGGAATACCTGAAAATGCCATAGCAGAATTGGTAAAACTCGGTGTAAAAGGATTAACCTGTATCTCCAACAACGCAGGCGTCGATGATTTTGGATTAGGGTTACTGCTTCAAAAACATCAAATAAAAAAAATGGTGTCATCTTATGTGGGCGAAAACGATGAGTTTGAAAGGCAAATGCTTTCGGGCGAGTTAGATGTAGAGCTTATCCCGCAAGGTACACTGGCTGAACGTTGTAGAGCAGCACAAGCTGGTTTTCCCGCAATTTATACACCAGCAGGTTTTGGAACAGAAGTCGCCATAGGAAAAGAAACACGCGAGTTTAACGGGAAAATGTACGTTTTAGAACATGCATTTGATGCCGATTTTGCCTTTGTAAAAGCTTGGAAAGGCGATGCAGCAGGCAATTTAATTTTTAATGGAACTGCCAGAAATTTTAATCCTAATATGTGCGGCGCAGCAAAAATAACTGTCGCTGAGGTAGAAGAATTAGTACCGCTTGGTACATTAGACCCGAACCAAATACATATTCCGGGAATCTTTGTGCAACGCATCTTTCAGGGGGAAGCCTACGAAAAACGGATTGAACAACGCACGGTAAGACAGAAAGGTTAAAGGTTTGTTATTCCTGCGCAGGCAGGAATCTACTTTTTAAAATTTAGGTTCAATTAAAACGATTCCCATTTTCATGGGAATGACAAAATAAAATATTTATGTTAGATAAAACAGGAATTGCAAAACGCATAGCCAAAGAGGTTAAAGATGGTTATTATGTTAATCTGGGAATTGGCATTCCTACCTTGGTGGCAAACTACGTAAGAAACGATATTCAAGTAGAATTTCAAAGCGAAAACGGTGTACTTGGTATGGGGCCATTCCCTTTTGAGGGCGAAGAAGATGCCGATGTTATTAATGCAGGAAAACAGACCATAACAACCTTACCAGGAGCCAGTTTTTTTGATTCGGCCATGAGTTTTTCCATGATAAGGGGACAGCACGTAGATTTAACCATTTTAGGCGCTATGGAAGTTGCTGAAAACGGCGATATTGCCAATTGGAAAATTCCAGGACGCATGGTAAAAGGCATGGGAGGTGCCATGGATTTGGTGGCTAGCGCAGAAAATATAATCGTGGCGATGATGCATACCAATAAAAAAGGAGAGTCTAAACTATTAAAAAAATGTACCTTACCGTTAACGGGTGTGGGATGTGTAAAAAAGATAGTAACCAATTTAGCGGTACTGGAAGTTACAAAATCAGGCTTCAAGCTTTTAGAGCGTGCCCCGGGAGTAACTGTAGAAACAATTAAAAACGCTACCCAAGGAAATTTAATCATTAAAGGCGATATACCAGAAATGAATTTGTAAGCCTAAAAATCGACAAAAAACACACTAAATGTTAAAATAAAATGCACTTCATCGAATTAATATGTTTTTAATCTGATTTTTTAAAAAATAGTTTCATATTTACAGTCCCAAATCAACCTAATCAAATTATATGGATTTGCCCCAAATCTACCATAAATTTAACCTACTTAACTATGGAAACAAATCTACCTAAACCATCTGCTTTTAAAGACAGTAAATTAAAAGAAACCATTGAAGAAAATTTAAGGTTTTTTAAAAGTTTGCTCTATTTAACAAAAAAAATATTTATGCTTTAGCATAAATATTTTTTTTATGTAGGCTTTGGATAGCCTTGTTGTTGTTGTTCAATTACCAATAATTTACAAGCAGTATCTGGAATTGTAATACTTAAAATAAACAGCTCTTTGTGTGTTATTAAATAGCTTTGGTCAATTCACATTAAAAAGCTTTTCAACCTTTTAAAAAAACTTGCCTATAAACCCCAGAATCATTTTACCTTTGCAGCATTATTAAACCAAATATAATGCAATCTAAAACGCCAGAGCAATCTAAAACAACCCTTACAGATATGGTTTTACCTGGTGAAACCAATCCGCTAAACAATCTTTTTGGAGGTGAATTATTAGCCCGAATGGATCGGGCGGCTAGTATAGCGGCAAGACGCCACAGCAGGCGTATTGTGGTTACCGCATCTGTTAACCATGTAGCGTTTAACAAAGCGGTGCCCCTAGGTAGTGTAGTTACGGTAGAGGCCAAAGTGTCTCGTGCTTTTAAAACCTCGATGGAAGTATTTATTGATGTATGGATTGAAGACCGCGAATCTGGAGAAAAAACCAAAGCCAACGAAGCTATTTATACTTTTGTAGCCGTTGACGATACGGGAAGGCCAATTTCTGTCCCCGAAGTGCATCCGCAAACAGATTTAGAAAAAGCACGCTTTGATGCTGCTTTACGCCGAAAACAATTAAGCCTACTTTTGGCGGGTAAAATCTCGCCCAATGAAGCAACCGAGTTAAAAGCGCTGTTTGATAAATAAATTTAGCAACAACCAATTTTTACATTTTTTTTAATTTCCGCCTCTTGTTTGTAAGTAAAGGGGATATATGTTGTATATATTAAGCAAACATTGTGAGGTGTTGATTTTTTTTTGGCTTGTTGTAAACAACTTATAATTTCTTTGTAATTAAAAAAAGAAATTAAAATGAAAAAGGTGAACAGATGTCCACCTTTTTGCCCCAAATCTACCATAAACTTAACCTACTTATGTTATGGTGGTACAAATATATAACGCTTCTGCAGCGCGCTAAAATATTTTAGTTAAACGGCGCAAATATTGGCTTAAAAGAGCATAATATAACTTGGTATGCATTTTGGCAAAATTCTGTCAATTCTAGTAAATTTTACGATTGAAATAAATAATCCTTAAGTTTGGGGAGTAAGGTGAGTAAGAATTTTTAGCCATAAATGGGTTTTCGATACTCCCGAAATTACGCGATTCGTTCCCCAAAATCTACTGAACCGATATGTCTGGAATTTTTTTCAATCAAGATGCACAACGGGCTAATATATTTTATTGTAGGCGATGGTTGTAGGAAACAAAATTGAGAGAACTGTTGCTTTAGGTGGATGTTTTATTATGCAGTATTACTGGGGCATGTATTCACTATGGTAATTTTTTAGCGCTAAATGCATAAAAAAAGGCGAACAGATGTTCACCTTTTTTTGCCCCAAATCTACCATGAACTTAACCTACTTATGTTATGGTAGAGCCAATTTATGTGTATTTAATTTATAATCGATTATTTTTTAGACAAACGGTATAATTTTATAGATAAAGTGTTTTTTTAAGAAAAAACCTCTACTTGTTTAGGTGTAATTAAATTAATAAGCACGTTCGTTATTGCCTTCGAAAAAGTTAATAAAAGCCCTGTTTACTACCCTATTGCCTCCAACTGTTGGGTAGTTTCCGGTAAAGTACCAATCGCCTAAATGTTCTGGACAGGCTTGATGTAAATTTTCTACAGTTTGGAAAATTATTTTCACTTCTGCTTTTATGCTTTCGTCACTTAATAAAACAGCGGCTTTATCAGATATTTCCTCTTCGGTAAAAGGCTCGTATATTTCCTTAACAAAATTTTTCACGTCTTTATCGTCTAATTCGGTTTGGCTCAGGCACTTGTTGTAAACCTCTTCTACAATATGGTACATGTTTCTGTCTTTTAGCAAGGCTAAGGCAGATTTAAAGGCGATTAAGGTCTCAAGATTAGCCATATCTATCCCGTAGCAATCTGGATAGCGTATTTGTGGCGCCGAAGAAACCACTACAATTTTTTTAGGATGTAACCTGTCCAGCATTTTAAGGATGCTCTTTTTTAGGGTTGTGCCCCTTACTATGCTGTCGTCTATAATTACTAAGTTATCGGTTGGTTTTATTACGCCATAAGTTACATCGTAAACGTGTGCGACCAAATCGTCTCGACTGCTGTCTTCTGTAATGAATGTGCGAAGTTTTACATCTTTTATGGCTATTTTTTCTATTCGTGGTCTTTCTTCTAAAATCTCGGTAACTTTTTCAGCAGACATTTTTCCACCTCCGCTTAAAATAGCCTCTGTTTTCTTTTCGTTTAAATAATCTTCTACGGTTTCAATCATACCAAAAAATGATGTTTCGGCAGTATTTGGTATGTATGAGAACACGGTGTTTTTTGTGTCCTTGTTTATAGCTTCAAGCACTTTGGGTATTAATAGCTTGCCCAACATTTTACGTTCTTTATAGATTTGGGCATCGCTTCCGCGGGAAAAATATATGCGCTCGAACGAGCAGGATTTTCTTTCTAAAGGTTCTAATATTTTTTTGATGCTAACCTTACCTGATTTTTTTGTAATTATGGCATGACCGGGTTCTAGCTCTTTAACGTCTTCGAAGTTTACATTAAAAACCGTTTGAATTACTGGGCGCTCTGAGGCGACAACAACAACCTCGTCGTCTTTATAGTAGTAGGTGGGGCGAATACCTGCAGGATCCCTTAATACAAAGGCGTCGCCATGGCCAATGAGACCTGCCATAGCATAGCCTCCATCCCAGTTTTTTGCCGCACGACGTAATATTTTGCTTACCTTTAAGCGTTTTGCAATAAGTGGTGAGGCTTCTTTTTTATTGTAGCCTTCTTTTTTTAGGTCTTTATATATTTTGCTTACGGCATCATCTAGAAAATGACCGATTTTTTCCATAACCGTTATGGTATCGGTATATTCTTTTGGATGCTGTCCTAATTCTATCAAATTGCTGAAAAGTTCTTTAACATTAGTCATGTTAAAGTTTCCTGCCATGATTAGATTTCTGTGCATCCAATTATTTTGTCTTAAAAATGGGTGTACGCTCTCAACACTGTTTTTTCCAAAAGTACCGTATCTTACGTGCCCCAATAATACCTCGCCAATGTAGGGGATGTTTTTTTTTTGTGCGGCTACATCGTTGGCATATTCTGGGTGTTTGTTAAATTCTTTGTTTATGCGGTCGTTAATTTGGGAAAAAATATCCTGTATAGGTTGTTGTGCTATGGAGCGCACGCGGCTTATGTAGCGTTCTCCGGGTTTGGTATTTAATTTAATGCTTGCAAAACCAGCACCGTCTTGACCTCGGTTATGCTGTTTTTCCATCATTAAATACATTTTGTTTACGCCATAAAATGCGCTTCCGTATTTTTCTTTATAATATTCCAGTGGTTTTAAAAGTCTAATTACTGCTATTCCACATTCGTGCTTTATTGCATCACTCATAATTATATAAAGGTTTTTATTTTCCTGTCTGCCCAAAGGCTGTAGCGGAAAAAATAAATTATTAAGATTCCTGCCTTGGCAGAAACTACGAATTTTTTTATGCCAAAACGAAAACTCATTTTGGAGGTTTTGTAAAAATAAAAACGCGCTCTATTTTTAAAGCGCGTTGGTTTGTGTTAACTGTATGTCGAATTGTGTTAATTGTTTAAATTGCATAAGGCGTTTGTGCACCTCGTTGTTGGTTAGGTTTACCATGCGCTCTGTTCCAAATTTTTCTACACAAAACGAGGCTAGTGTAGAGCCGTATATTACGGCGTTTTTCATGTTTTCGAACGAGGTGTCTCCAGTTTTGGCAATGTAACCGGCAAATCCTCCTGCAAAGGTGTCTCCAGCTCCGGTAGGATCGAAAACTTCTTTTAGTGGTAGAGCAGGTGCATAAAATACATTGTCGTGGTGGAAGAGCAGCGCGCCATGTTCGCCTTTTTTAATGACTACATATTCAGGCCCCATTTTATGTATTTTTTTAGCAGCAACAACCAACGAATACTCGCCGGTTAATTGTCTAGCTTCTTCATCATTTATGGTAATTACATCAACTCGTTTTATAACGTTGTGCAAATCATCTAAAGCTGAATCCATCCAAAAATTCATCGTATCTAGAATCACCATTTTTGGTTTGGTCGTCATTTGGTCTAACACACCAGATTGGACGATAGGATGTAAATTTCCTAACATAACCACTTCAGCATCACGATAATTTTCTGGAACAACCGGATTAAAATCAGCCAGTGTATTTAGCTCGGTAACTAAGGTGTCTCTGGAATTCATGTCGTTATGGTAGCGTCCGCTCCAAAAAAATGTTTTGCCTTCTTTTACAATTTCTACTCCAGAGAGATTAATGTTTTTGTTTGATAATAGATCTAAGTAATCTTGGGGAAAATCACCGCCAACAACTGAAACCGCTGTGGCATCCACATTAAAATGGGACGCTGCAAGCCCAATAAAAGTGGCAGCGCCACCAAGAATTTTATCGGTTTTTCCGAAAGGTGTTTCAATAGCATCAAAAGCCATTGTACCTACTATCACTAATTTACCCATACTGGTGTTCTAATTTTTGCAAATATAAGTGTTTTAAAAACGAAGACAATAATATTTTTTTATGACTATATGATAACTATCATATTATTAATTATTATAAAATATAGCAAAAGAAAAAAAGCGTTTTCCTCAAAATTTAATCAATTTACTATTTTTAAATAAGTAGCTAATAGGATTTAAAAACAAACCTTTATGTATGAAGAGAATAACGTACCAATGCCCTCTTTGTATTTCTAAAACAACACGAGTTTTAAGGCTCAATTCTATTTTAGAAAGATGCCATACGTTATTTTCTTCCAAAATCCGCAGGAATTTCTCCCCAAGCTTTGGTTTCCCATTTTACAATAACGGTTTGGTACGTGTTATTTTTTAACCAATCAACAGCTCTTTCAACAAGGTCAAATAGTGTTTTGTTCTTTTGGTTACGCGCTAACTTTGTGTTGCAATTTTTCTTTTTAACCCAACTTATGGCAGTTTTAGAGTCGGTATATAAAATGCGATCGCTATTGTTTTTTTTAAGCAATGCCAAGCCATGTACAATAGCTAGAAATTCACCTATGTTATTTGTGCCTTCATCAAAAGGGCCTTGAATAAAGAGTTGTTTTTTGGTTTTAGTGTCAACGCCACGATACTCCATTACCCCAGGGTTTCCGCTAGATGCGGCATCAACCGAAATGGAATTATAATTAGGCTGCCCAATTTTTTTTAGTTGCGCATCAGAAAGTTCGCTTTTAAACTTTTGGGTTTTGCCAATATAGTCTTTATAGTTGCCTTTTAAAGCTTTTTTTGCAGCATTAAAGGTTGAAAACGATTTGTAAACAGCGCCTTGGTAGTCTTTTATTTGGGCTTTACAATCGTCCCAAGACTCAAAAACGCCAGTTTTATTGCCTTTCCAAACGGTGTAGTATTTTTTCTTTTTAGATTTTCCCATTTTTTTCATTTCCGCGAAAGCGGAAATCTTTTGAATATAAATTCTAAATTTCTTTAAGGATTAGCTTCTCAACCACCTTCGGAAAATGCTCCATCTCCAACAAATGTATTTTTGCAGCAACATCTTCGGCCGAATCATTTGGAGCCACATCGCATTTCGCCTGAAAAATAATAGCGCCTTCGTCATAATGCTCGTTTACATAATGTATGGTTATTCCTGTTTCGGTTTCGTTATTCGCAACAACGGCTTGGTGTACATGCATACCGTACATCCCTTTTCCGCCATATTTGGGCAATAAGGCCGGATGTACATTAATTACTTTATTAGGAAATGCCTGCAAAATATTTTCGGGAAATTTCCATAAAAAACCCGCTAAAACTATTAAATCTGGCTTAGAGGCTTTTAATATGTTTAAAACATCGTCTGTTTCTGTTAATGCTGTTTTGTTAAACGATAAAGCGCTCACTTTCAGTTTCTTGCAGCGTTCTAAGACTTTGGCACGCGGATTGTTAGTAAGTACCTGAATAACAGACGCATTATGGCTGTTTTGAAAAAATTTAATTAAATTTTCAGCATTAGTACCACTTCCGGACGCAAAAATTACAATACGTTTCATCTTGTTGGTTTTTATTTTAAAATTAATAAGCGAGCTATTCGTAAAACGAAATTACAAGAATGTTCAGCAAAATTATCAAGCACATTTCATTTAAAAGCCTGTAATGATAATATTATTCAAACAAAAAAAAATAAATTATTAACAATTAGGAAGCGAAAATATAAATACTTAAAAGTAATTTTAGTAAATTACCAACACATTTTTAAACTAAAGGTGTGATTTAAAATAAAGTTTTTTATTTTTGCCACTTAATTAAAACTTAAAATTAAAAAATTATGTCAGACATTGCATCAAGAGTAAAAGCGATTATCGTTGATAAATTAGGAGTTGATGAGAACGAGGTTGTAACAGAAGCAAGCTTCACAAACGATTTAGGAGCAGACTCATTAGACACTGTAGAACTAATTATGGAGTTCGAAAAAGAATTCGATATCCAAATTCCAGACGACCAAGCTGAAAACATTGCTACAGTAGGTCAAGCTATATCTTATATAGAAGCTGCAAAATAAGCCCAAAAAATTTATGGAAATAAAGCGAGTTGTAGTCACAGGATTAGGGGCTTTAACACCAATAGGCAACACCAAAGACGAGTTTTGGGATGGCCTTGTAAGTGGTAAAAGTGGTGCTGCGCCTATAACATATTATGACACCGAAAAGTTTAAGACAAAATTCGCCTGCGAATTAAAAAACTTTGTCGCCACCGATTTTCTCGATAGAAAAGAGGCTCGTAAAATGGATAAGTTTGCACAATATGCCATGATCGCAGCAGACGAGGCCATTGAAGATGCCAAATTAAATCTGGAGAAAGTCGATAAAATGCGTGTTGGTGTTATTTGGGGCGCAGGTATTGGTGGACTGGAAACCTTTCAGCAAGAAGTATTAAACTTTGCTGAAGGCGACGGCACACCAAGATTTAACCCATTCTTTATTCCTAAGATGATAGCAGATATTGCGCCAGCAAACATCTCTATAAAACACGGTTTTATGGGGCCTAACTACACAACGGTTTCTGCATGCGCATCTTCGGCCAACGCTATATTCGATGCTTTAAACACAATACGTTTAGGCTATTGCGATGTGGTAGTAACAGGAGGTAGTGAGGCTGCAGTAACCATTGCAGGTATGGGCGGCTTTAATGCCATGCATGCCCTATCTACTAGAAATGAAACCCCAGAGACTGCCTCGAGACCTTTTGATGGCACCCGAGATGGTTTTGTTTTAGGAGAAGGCGGTGGTGCTTTAATTTTAGAAGATTACGAGCATGCCAAAGCAAGAGGCGCAAAAATATATGCCGAGGTTTTAGGTGGTGGTTTGTCTTCTGATGCTTATCACATGACGGCGCCGCATCCTGAAGGTGTTGGTGTAGTTGCGGTAATGGAAAATTGTTTGAAGGATGCAGGACTAAAACCAGAAGATGTGGATCACATAAACACCCACGGTACATCTACGCCTTTAGGAGATGTAGCTGAGTTAAAAGCCATATCTAAGGTGTTTGGTAGTCATGCAAAAAACATTAATATTAATTCTACAAAATCGATGACAGGGCACTTGTTAGGTGCTGCAGGTGCTATTGAAGCCATATCGGTTATATTGGCCATGGAGCACGGTATTGTGCCACCAACAATTAACCATTCATCTGCAGATGAAAACATCGATCCTGAATTAAATTTAACTTTAAACAAGGCACAAAAACGCGATGTTAAGGTTGCCATGAGCAATACCTTTGGATTTGGTGGGCATAACGCTTGTGTGTTATTCAAGAAAATAGATTGAATCCCGAATGAAATAAACCATAATAAAAACAATACAATTACTGTAAAATGAAACATGGTTTATCACATCTGACAATAAAATAATTGCATTAATACTCAGATGAAAAACATTCGAAACATATTAAATTCCCGTTTTAAAGGCAACGGGAATTTTTTTATGCAATTAACAAAAATCCTCGGGTTCAAACCCAAAACACTAAAGTTTTACAATACAGCATTTACCCACCGCTCTATGAACATTAAAGACGGCAAAGGCAACGCCGTTAATTACGAACGCTTAGAGTTTTTGGGCGACGCCATGTTAAGTTCAGTCATCGCATCACATTTGTATCTTGAAGTTCCAAGTGGTGATGAGGGCTATCTTACTAAGATGCGCTCTAAAATAGTAAGTCGAGAACATTTAAACGAGCTGGGGAGGGAATTGCACCTAATAGATTTAGTAGAGAGCAAAATACCGCCAGGACATTTTGGAGACAATATCCATGGCAATTTATTCGAAGCTTTGGTAGGTGCTATATTTCTTGACAAAGGTTATAAATACTGCGAAAAATTCATCTACAAACGCGTTATAACGCCATATGTAGATATACAAAAGCTTGAAGGCAAAGTAATTAGCTACAAAAGTTTGTTGATTGAGTGGTGCCAAAAAGAAAAGAAAACCTTTACCTATAATGTATATGAAGATACAGGGAACGACGATGTAAGGCACTTTTCGGTAAAACTATCAATAAGCGATAAGGTAATTGCCAAAGCCAGAGCAACCTCTAAGAAAAAAGCCGAAGAAAAAGCCTCAAAACGAGCCTTTTTTGCATTCCAGAACAGGATGTCTAAAATGATTTAAATCGCCTTTTTTAAATTAAAACCCACTACAACGTTTTAGTAGCGTTTATCGTTAAGATTAATACAAACATATTAAAACTAACTATTTAAAATACTATATTTACCGTTATTAACCATAAGTTATGGCTGTTCACAAACTTGTTTTAGATGATGTTTTTGAAGAAGCGCTTTTTACCTTAATAGCAATTCATTGCACTATTGAAGATTACAGGTTAGCCTACCTTCTTAACAAACATCTAGGGATAAACCTTGTTAGAAAACCATTGGATTTAGATTACAACAACGGCAAATCTACCTATTCTATTTTTGAATGGGAAGACAATAAACTGCTTACCAAATGGAACTTAGTGTCTAATATCTGTAAAACTCAGGAAACACCCAAAAGCAATCAACAATCACTATTTAGTACACAACAGCAAATTACAAAAACATTTAATTTAATACCAGAACACAAAGGTGTAAACTATTTTTTAAAAATAGATAACGACAACAATTTTAGAAAAGAGGCCTATATTTTAAGTGCTATCTTAAATATTCCGCAAGTTGTAACGGCCTTTAACGTTGATGTAAATCAACTAAAATCAAAAGACAATTTAATTTTTAGCTAATGCCAATCAGAAAAAAAACCAAAATAGTAGCCACTTTAGGGCCCGCAACAAGTACCAAGGAAATTTTAAGAGGAATGCTTGAAGAAGGCGTAGATGTATTTAGAATCAACTTTTCCCATGCCGATTATAACGATGTAGAAGAACGCGTTAAAATGATACGCGAGCTCAACCAAGAATATGGCTTTTCAGCTGCAATTCTTGCCGATTTACAAGGCCCGAAACTACGGGTGGGCACCATGAAAGAAGAGGTTGTTGTAAATGAAGGCGACGAAATAATATTTGCTACCGGCGAGCGTTTTGAAGGCACCAAAGCGCGTGTTTACATGACCTACGATAGGTTTCCGCAAGATGCCAAACCCGGAGAACGCATTTTATTGGATGATGGGAAATTAATTTTCGAAGTAGTCTCGACCAACCAAAAAGATGAAGTTAAAGCTCGGGTTATCCAAGGCGGTCCATTAAAATCTAAAAAGGGCGTAAATTTGCCCAATACCAATATTTCGCAACCAGCATTAACCGAAAAAGATATCGACGATGCTATGTTTGCCATAGGCTTAGACGTTGATTGGATAGCCCTATCGTTTGTTAGGCATGCCGAAGATTTAATGCAGCTACGCGATCTAATCAGTAAACATAAAGACTACAAAATCCCTATTATTGCCAAAATAGAAAAACCAGAAGCCGTAGAAAACATAGATAAAATTGTATCGCATTGCGATGGCTTAATGGTGGCTCGTGGCGATTTGGGCGTAGAGGTACCTGCTGAAGAAGTTCCGCTCATTCAAAAAAAATTAGTATTGCGCGCCAAAAAAGCCAGAATCCCAGTTATTATAGCAACACAAATGATGGAAACCATGATTTCTAGTTTAACACCAACAAGAGCCGAAGTAAACGATGTGGCAAACTCGGTTATGGATGGTGCAGATGCCGTGATGCTTTCTGGAGAAACCTCGGTGGGCAGTTATCCTATACAGGTTATCAAACAAATGGCCGATATTTTAAAAAGTGTCGAAAATTCAGATTTAATACAAGTTCCCCAGTTGCCGCCACACATTCGTACCAAGCGTTATATAACAAAATCTATTTGCTATCATGCTGCAAATATGGCCAACGAAATTAGTGCAAAGGCCATTTCAACCCTAACAAATAGTGGTTATACGGCTTTCCAAATTTCGGCTTGGAGACCATCGTCGCACATTTTGGTGTTCACGTCCAATAAGCGTATTTTAACACGCCTTAGCCTACTTTGGGGCGTAAAAGTTTTTTATTACGATAAGTTTGTAAGTACAGATCAAACAATAGAAGACGTTAATGCCATAGCTTGTAAACAAGGTTATTTAGAAACTGGCGACATGGTTATTAGTTTAGCTGCTATGCCAATAAAAGAAAAAGGCATGGTTAATACATTAAGAGTTACAGAAATTACGAGCTGCAGTTTTTAACCGAAGCTGTTATTACACGATTTTGGGCGTTGCTTTTTTAATTTTATTATTAAGGCAACGCTTTTATATTTTTGGTGTTTAAAAATTAAGCTATACTATTACTAAAAGCGCAAACAAAAACAGATGTTTGCATGTTAAAATAAGTGTTGTGCAAAACAATGTTTATGTTAATAATGTAAATAGTTTTGTTAAACTCTGTACATCCAATCCAACAGATTTTTGTAATTCATTGATACTGCCGTGTTCAACAAAAACATCGGGGATTCCTAAAACCTTTACATTGTTTTTATAGTTGTTAGCCGCGGCAAATTCTAAAATAGCAGAACCAAAACCGCCAATAGCCGAAGCGTCTTCAATGGTTATTAGCGTGCTATAGGTTTTAAAAATTGTGTGTAACAGTTGTTGGTCTAGAGGTTTTAAAAAGCGCATGTCATAATGGGAGATGGCGGCATTATTACAGCATAGATCAATAGCTTCGGATGCGTTTTTAGCCATATTTCCTATGCTTAAAACGGCGAGTTTATTTCCTTTTTTAAGTTGTATGCCTTTACCAATTTCAATTTTAAAAAAAGGTTGTTTCCAATCCATTGTAACGCCGCGTCCGCGAGGATAACGAATTGCAATAGGCTGCTGTAAACCCAATTGGGCGGTGTACATAATGTTTCGTAAGTCAACTTCGTTTCTTGGTGCAAAAATAACTAGGTTGGGAATGCATCTTAAATACGATAAATCGAAAACCCCATGATGCGTAGCGCCATCTTCTCCAACCAAGCCCGCCCGATCTAAACAAAAAACAACAGGTAATTTTTGTAAGGCCACATCGTGTATTATTTGGTCGTAAGCTCGCTGTAAAAAAGTAGAGTAAATATTGCAAAACGGAATTAACCCTTGTGTTGCCATACCTGCTGCAAGTGTTACGGCATGTTGTTCGGCAATACCAACATCGAAAGCGCGGTCCGGAATTTCGTTCATCATATATTTTAAAGAGCTTCCTGTAGGCATAGCGGGTGTAATGCCCACAATGTTTTTATTTGTTTTTGCAAGTTCCACAATGGTGTGCCCAAAAACATCTTGGTATTTTGGTGCTTGTCCTGTAGAGGCTGGTTTGGTAATTAATTCTCCGGTGGTGGCATTAAACTTTCCGGGAGCATGGTATTTTACTTGATCTTCTTCGGCTTGTTTTAAGCCTTTGCCTTTAGTGGTAATTACATGTAAAAACTTGGGGCCTTTTACGGTTTTTAATCGTTTTAATTCTAAGATAATCGCATTAATATCATGGCCATTTATGGGGCCTGAATAATCAAAATTTAAGGCTTCAAAAATATTGTCTTGTTTTTGTGTGCCTTTTTTAACGTTTGTTAAATACATTTTTAAAGCCCCAACGCTCGGGTCTATTCCAATGGCGTTATCATTTAAAATAACGAGTAAGTTGGCATTGGTAACTCCGGCGTGGTTTAAACCTTCAAAAGCCATTCCGCTGGCAATACTAGCATCGCCAATAATTGCGATATGGTGTTTGTTTTCGCCTTTTAGTTGCGAGGCAATAGCCATACCCAAAGCTGCCGAAATAGATGTTGAGGCATGCCCAACACCAAAGGTATCGAATTCGCTTTCGTCGCGATTAGGGAAACCGCTAATGCCTCCAAACTGCCGGTTGGAATTAAAAACAGCTTTTCTACCCGTTAGTATTTTATGGCCGTAAGCTTGATGGCCAACATCCCAAATAAGTTGATCTTCGGGCGTGTTAAACACATAATGCAATGCTATGGTAAGCTCTACTACGCCTAAACTTGCCCCTAGGTGACCTTCTTTGGTAGCAACAATATTAATGATAAACTCGCGTAATTCTCGGGCAAGTTGAGGTAAGTCTTTTTGTTTTAAAAGACGGAGTTCTTTTGGGGAGTTTATACTATTTAAAAAGCTGTTCATTGTTATACAAATGTAGTATTTGAAATTGATATTGGTATCATTTGAAATTGTATTTTTGCTTTTATGTTACAACCGTTTGACGATACCTATTTTATGAAAAAAGCACTCCACGAAGCCGAAGCTGCTTTTCAAAAAGGCGAAATTCCTGTGGGTGCAGTAATTGTTATTGACAATAAAATTATTGCCCGCGGGCACAATCTTACCGAAACTTTAAACGATGTTACGGCCCATGCCGAAATGCAGGCCATAACCGCCGCCGCTAATTTTTTAGGTGGCAAATATTTACAGAAATGTATCTTGTACGTAACCTTAGAGCCTTGCCAAATGTGTGCCGGGGCTTTGTATTGGAGCCAGATTTCTAATATTGTTTATGGAGCCAGAGATAACGAGCGTGGTTGTATTAATTTAAAAACCAAATTGCACCCAAAAACCACTATTAAAGGCGGTATTTTAGCAGATGAAGCTTCAGCGCTTTTAAAACGGTTTTTTATTGAAAAACGGAATTTGAACTGACTTTCCCCACCCTCTAACGATAGTTATCGGGGCAGAAGGAAACAAGTAGTGAAATATTTATATTCATGAGTTCAATATTTTAAAATAGGAAAAGCGAATAAGTACGACAGCCCGTGCTGAGTGAATTTAATGGTTGTGGCAAAACCTAAATAAAAATATTTTTTATAAGATTTTTGCTCCTTTACTTTACAACAATGATATCGTTAATATTGGTGGTGTACCGTGGCGATAAACGTTCTTGGCGCATTTTCCAGGTGCGTTTTAAATCTTGGTTTGCTATTTTAATTTTGTAATCGCCGTACTTGGTGTTAAGTCCGTCTATAGCCTGCATTAAATATTTATGTTTTGGGTTTTCGTGCTCGAACATATTTAGCTGGAAATTATTGGTTGGCACCAAGCCAGATACAATAACGCCGGCGCGTTTGTATTTAATGCCTTTTTTAAAAATGGAGGCTACCGCTTTTACGGCGTGGTTACTAATAATTAACGAGGAGTTTGTGGGGTATGGCAAATTGATTGCAATGCTACCTCTGTGCTGCTCTAGGTTTTTTTTATGCCTGTCGCTACTTAATAAAACGATAATAACGTGGCAGCTGGAACCTTGTTTGCGCAATTTTTCGGCACAACTTGTGGCAAAGGTTGAGGTGCGTTCTTTTATATAATTGAGGTCGCTGTACGTATAATCGAAACTACGTGTGGTTGCTATGGCGCGTTTGGTTTTAATTTCGTCCAATTGCAGTGTGGGAATACCTTGTAAATCGCGTTTTAAACGAGACTCGGTTACCGAGAAATTTTTACGCACCCAAGCATCTGAAAGTTGCGTGAAATCGAAAGCTGTTTTACAGTTTTTAAGTTTTAGGCGTTTGGTTAAACCGCGACCTATGCCCCAGACATCTTCAATTTTTATCCATTTTAGGGCTTTTATGCGTTTTTCTTCGGTATCAATAACATAAACACCGTTTGTTTGTTTCGGGAATTTACGCGCTACTTTATTGGCCACCTTACTTAGTGCTTTGGTTGGGGCAATGCCTACGCAGGTTGGAATGCCGGTCCATTTTAGAATCCGATTTCTGATTTTATTTCCGTAGTCATCGTAATTATAATCGGCTTTAAAATTTTTAAATTCTAAAAACGATTCGTCTATGCTGTACAATTCTACATCGGGTGTAAATTGGTTTAAAATAGACATAACACGACTACTCATATCGCCGTACAGCGGGTAGTTTGATGATAGCACAGTTATGCCATTGGTTTTACAAAAGGCGTCCCATTTAAAAATAGGTGCGCCCATGGGCAAACCAATAGCTTTAGCTTCGTCGCTTCGTGAGATAACACAACCATCGTTATTGGAGAGAATAGCGACTGGTTTTCCTTGTAAATTAGGGTTAAAAACACGTTCGCAAGAGGCATAGAAATTATTACAATCTACGAGTGCAAACATAATTGCAAAGATAAAGGAAAAGTAGTTTTTGGGTTTAGGTTTTTTAGTTAAAGTTGAGACCTGTCAGGTTTTTAAAACCTGACAGGTCTTCGTATCTTTGGCAAATGCTACCCAAAAAACTACAAGAAAAATTAGAAGAACGCAAAGCGAATAATGCCTTACGTAAACTTGATTTGCAAAATGGTTTAATAGATTTTTCATCAAACGATTATTTAGGGTTTGCCAAATCTGAATCTATTTTTAACACCACGCACGAGTTTTTAATCGGGCATAATATTAAACAAAACGGATCGACAGGTTCACGTTTACTTTCTGGAAATCATACATTTTATAACATTATAGAAACCATTATAGCCGATTTTCATAATAACGAATCGGCACTAATTTTTAACTCGGGTTACGATGCCAATATAGGCTTTTTTAGCTGTGTGCCGCAACGTGATGATATTATTTTGTACGACGAATATATACATGCTTCAATTCGCGATGGCATTAAACTTTCCAATGCAAAAGCTTATAAGTTTATGCATAATAATTTAGAAGCGTTAGATGAGATGCTGAAACGAATTCAACATAAAGGCGACACTTATATTGTTACAGAATCTGTATTCTCCATGGATGGCGACTCGCCAGATTTGGCTACAATATGCCAAATAAGCAAAAAACACAATGCCTTTTTAGTGGTTGATGAAGCGCATGCTATTGGTGTTTTTGGGGCATACGGAACTGGTTTAATTCAGCAATTAAATCTAGAAAAATACGTTTTTGCGCGTTTAGTTACTTTTGGGAAAGCCATGGGTTGCCACGGCGCCGCTATTTTAGGAAACGCTGTTTTAAAACAATATTTAGTAAATTTTGCACGCAGTTTTATTTATACAACCGCATTATCGCCGCATAGTTTAGCGACTATTCATTCAGCTTATAGTGAGTTAATTGCAACAGAAAACATAAAAAAATTACATCAAAATATTCAATATTTTAAAGCTGAAATCATTGAAAAAAATCTTCAAAAGCATTTTATTAAAAGTGATTCTGCTATACATTGCTGCATCGTTTCTGGTAACGAAAAAGTAAAATTAATGGCTAAAAAACTTCAAGAAAACGGCTTTAATGTAAAACCCATTTTATCGCCAACAGTTGCAAAAGGCGAAGAGCGTTTGCGCTTTTGTTTGCATAGTGATAATTCAGAAAGCGATATATCGAAAGTATTACAACTCTTAACTACATTTGTAAATATATGAGCGACACCTTTAAAACCATAGCCAGATTTCAGTATTCGGCTGAAGCCCAAATTATAAAAGGGCGATTAGAGGCCGAAGGTATTCAAGTTTTTCTATCGGATAATTTAACAATAGATACCGACCCTCTGGTAAGTAATGCCATTGGTGGCGTTAAATTAAAAGTATTATCAAATGATGTTTTAGAAGCAGAAGATATTTTAAAATCTATTAAAAAATATTCTACTGATGATGATGGAGATGCCATAAACTGCCCGAATTGTAAAAGTGAAAAAATAGAACTGTTTTCTACAATAAAAGACTTCAAATCCTTTTTTGCTTTTATCTTTGGATTCCTTTTCGGAACGCTGCCTTTGCATGCAAAACATAAATATAAATGTGAAGATTGTAAAACAGAATTCGATTTAAAATGAAAACATATTTTATCACAGGAATTTCAACCGATGTTGGCAAAACCATAGCATCGGCCATAATTACCGAAGCTTTACAAGCCGATTACTGGAAACCTGTGCAAGCAGGCGAATTAGATAATTGCGATACCAAAAAAGTAGAACGATTGGTTTCAAATTCTAAATCAAAATTTCATCCAAACAGTTATGCATTGCAAACGCCCATGAGTCCGCATGCCGCAGCAGAGATTGATGATATTACCATTGATATTAAAAAAATTAAAGCACCGCAAACAAACAACCATTTAGTTATTGAAGGTGCCGGCGGATTGTTTGTGCCATTAAACGACACACAAACCATTTTCGATTTAATTAAGCCTAATTACAAAGTTATTGTGGTTTCAAGGCATTATTTAGGAAGTATAAATCACACGCTTTTAACCATTAATACTTTAAAAGAAAAAGGCTTTAACGTTTCACTGGTTTTTAGTGGAAACGAACACAAATCAACAGAGAGCATCATTAAAAAAATGACAAACATCCCCATTATTGGGCGTATTGACGAAGAACCTTATTTTGATAAAAATGTGGTAAAAGAATATGCTGAATTGTTTAAAGATAATTTGTAACTGTCATTCCTGCGAAAGCAGGAACCCACAGTGCAACTAAAAGTTTAAAAACAGATTCCCTCCATAGTTTATCTAGAGCGGTAGCCGAAAGGCGAGAATGAAAAAAAATATGACACTCGAAGAACGCGATAAAAAACACCTGTGGCACCCCTTAACACAGCACAAACTACACCCAGAAACCATTGCCATAACCAAAGCAAAAGGCTGTGTTTTAACCGATGAAGATGGTAACGAATACATCGATGCCATTGCCTCGTGGTACACCTGCATGTATGGACATTGCAACGATTATATAACGAGTTGTGTTTCGGCACAAATGCAACAATTAGATCAAGTGGTGTTTAGCGGATTTACGCACGAACCTGCCATAAAACTATCTGAAGCACTTATTAAAATACTTCCAGAAAATCAAAATAAAATTTTTTTTAGCGACAACGGTTCAACTTCCGTTGAAATAGGTATTAAAATGGCATTGCAGTATCATTTTAATAAAGGCGAAAAACGAGATACCTTAATTGCTTTTGAAGACGGCTTCCACGGCGATACCTTTGGCGCGATGAGTGTTTCGGGGCTATCGGTTTACAATGGGCCTTTTGAGGATTTCTCTTTAAACGTAAAACGCATTCCCGTTCCCAACGGTAAAAATCACGATGCCATTTTAAGCACATTACAAGACATCGTTTCAAACAATAAAGTCGCAGGTTTTGTTTACGAGCCTTTGGTACAAGGTGCCGCCGCCATGAAAATGCACAACGCCGAAGGTTTAAATAAAATCCTAAACTTCTGTAAAAATCACAACATCATTACCGTTGCCGACGAAGTGATGACGGGTTTTGGTAAAACAGGTAAACATTTTGCATCGCTTTACATGGCAACCAAACCCGATATTATCTGTTTAAGCAAAGCCTTAACTGGCGGTTTGTTGCCCATGGCACTCACCACATGTTCGCAAAAAATATACGATGCTTTTTATAGCGATGATATTGGCAAAGGCCTGTTCCACGGGCATACCTATTCTGCAAACCCGCTGGCTTGCACCGCAGCTTTGGCGAGTTTAGAATTGTTGCAATCTGATGCTATTCAAAACAATATTAAAACCATTATCGCATCGCATAAAGCATTTGGCAATCGCATAAAAACACATCCTAAAGTAAAATCAACACGACAATTAGGCGTTATTTTTGCGCTCGATTTAGATGTAAAAATGGAGCGCTACGGCAATTTACGAGACAAATTATTTACGTTTTTTATGGATAATGGCGTTTTTCTTCGTCCGTTAGGCAGCACCATTTACATACAAGCACCCTACGTAATCACCCAAAAACAGCTAGAAAAAGTGTATCAAGTTATTGAGGATGCTTTAAAAATTATTTAGGGCGTTACCCAAAAGGGTCGGGCTTTCCGCTATATCTTTTTCTCGTGCCTCAAAAAAGGATGCCGCTGCAATCCCTAACGCATTAATCCGCCAACACCAGTAACAAACCAAAGCATCCACTTATTTGTAAGATTGGTCGTAGCTTTAAATTGTAAACGGTATAAACAAAAAATCAACGGTAACTGTTTTTATAATTCTTATATTCAGATGTTGTTATAAAACACACATAAGTATTACTTTTACCAAAACAAAAAACCTTGCAAAAACCAATCTCCATAACCGCCATAGCGTCCATTTCCCCAATAGGAAAATCGTTAGATGAAACCTGGGAAAACTATCAAAGCAATAGGCATTTTATCACTGAAAAAAATCTAAACAATAAGTCTGTTTTAGTTGCCAAAATATCTGAAGAAGCAAAACAAGACATTGAAGCTTTACGGCTTTCAGATAATAAGTACAAATCGTTGGACAATACCGTTTTATACGCCATTTACGCCTCGCGGAAAGCCTTAAAAAATGCGGGTTGGAAAGCCTCAGACAACTTTGGTGTTAACATGGGGTCGTCGCGTGGCGCCACAAAACTTTTCGAAGATTACCATAAAGATTTCCTAAAAAACAACAACGCAAAAACCTTAAGTTCGCCAACCACAACGCTGGGAAATATATCGTCTTGGGTAGCGCACGATTTGCAAACCAATGGCCCAGAAATAAGCCATTCCATTACCTGTTCCACAGCATTGCACGCCATGTTAAATGGCATGGCTTGGATAAATTCTGGCATGTGCAATAAGTTTTTAGTTGGTGGCAGCGAAGCACCGTTAACGCCGTTTACTGTGGCACAAATGCAGGCTTTAAAAATTTACTCGAAAGCCAAATTGGAAGAAGAATCATTTCCCTGTCAAGCCTTAAATCTTTCCAAAAAACAAAACACCATGGTTTTGGGCGAAGGTGCATCAGTGGCTTGTTTAGAGGCTGGTAAAAAAGAAAATGCTTTGGCATACATTATCGGTGCGGGTTACGCCACCGAAATTTTAAAGCACAACACCTCCATTTCTACCGATGCAAAATGCTTTCAAAAATCGATGAAAATGGCTTTGGGAAACTTAAAACCAAAGGACATAGATATTATCGTAATGCACGCCCCAGGCACGGTAAAAGGCGATCTTTCAGAATACAAGGCCATTGAAACTGTTTTTAAAGATAACATGCCAGCATTAACGAGCAACAAATGGAAAATAGGGCACACTTTTGGTACCTCTGGTGCTTTAAGCATCGAGCTTGCTGTTTTAATGTTACAGCATCAAAAGTTTATTGGTATTCCTTATTTAGAAAATCAAAAACACCCTAAAAACATCAAACATATTTTGGTGAATGCCGTTGGTTTTGGAGGCAATGCGGTTTCAATTCTAATAAAAAAATAAAATGCTATATTTATTGAAACCAATTATTACAATGAGATTTTTTATTCTAATCGCTATTATCGTCTTAACAAGTTGCAAAACCGAAAGTGTAAATCCTATTGAAAAGATTATAGCCTCCAATAACCCAAAAATTAAAACGGTTGTCGATTCGCTTGAAAATCACGAAGTCCAAATTCTATTTACTGAAGTTAAAAGAGAAAATGACTCCGTTTATTTTGAAGACCACAGTTTTCAAGTTAACGACAACACCTATTTTTATCCGGCGAGTACCGTAAAATTTCCTATTGCCATATTGGCTTTGGAAAAGATACGAACAAACAATCTCATCGACAGAAACACCATTTTTAATGTTGAAGGCGATAGCACGAAAACAACCGTATCCAACGCCATTAAAAAAATATTTGCAGTAAGCGATAATGCCGCTTATAACAGATTATTTGAATATTTGGGTAAAGATTACATCAACCAAAAACTTAAAGAAAAAGGTATAAATGCGAGGATTTCTCATCGTTTATCGGTTGGTAATTCTGCCGATTTAAAAACCAAACCGCTTATATTTTACTATCAAAATCAGGTTGTTTTTAAAACCGATTCCGTAATAAATCAACCTATAAAATCGTTGAATCTAAATAAAATCACAAAAGGCAAAGGCTATAAGGTTGGCGATAGTCTGGTTAACAATCCTATGGATTTTTCATTAAAAAATTATTTACCCGTAACGGCTTTGCATCAAATAATGAAACAACTTATGTTTCCTGAATTATATCCAAAAAACAAACAATTTCATTTAACAACAAACGACAGGGAATTTTTAATAAACACCATGAAAATCTTGCCCCACGAAGCTGGTTACACCTCAAACGATTATTACGAAAGCTACGTAAAGTTTTTAGTGTTGGGCGACTCAAAAAAACCCATTCCAAAACACATAAAAATATACAATAAAGTAGGTAATGCTTATGGCTATTTAACAGATTGCGCCTATATTATTAATGAAAAAACCATTAAAGAATACATAATAACAGCAACCGTTCACGTTAATAAAAACCAAGTTTTTAACGATAATGTTTATGAATATGACACGGTTGGGTTTCCGTTTTTAGCAGAATTGGGCAGACAATTAATTAAATAAATACTTTACAAAAGTAAAGTAAACTGAAGATTATGATTATTTTTGAAGCATTAAACGCAAACTTATGAGCACAACCAAACACAACTGGACCAAAGAAGAAATATTAGAAATACACAACAAGCCTTTAATGGAACTGCTTTATGAAGCGGCTACCATACACCGCAAAAACCACGACCCCAATGTGGTGCAAGTTTCAACTTTACTGTCTATTAAAACCGGTGGCTGCTCTGAAGATTGCGGGTATTGCCCACAAGCCGCACGTTACCATACCAATATTGAAGGCAACGATTTAATGTCGGTGCAACAGGTAAAAGCACAGGCCTTACGAGCAAAATCTACCGGTAGCTCGCGCGTTTGTATGGGTGCTGCATGGCGTAATGTAAAAGACGGCGAAGAGTTCGATCAGGTTTTAGAAATGGTGCGTTCTATTAATAAATTAGATATGGAAGTGTGCTGTACTTTGGGTATGATTACCGAAAACCAAGCGCAGCGTTTAGCCGAAGCCGGTTTGTATGCCTACAACCATAATTTAGATTCTTCTGAAGAATATTATAAAGAAGTGATTTCTACCCGTGGTTACCAAGACCGTTTAGATACTATTGATAATGTTCGTAAAACCAATGTAACAGTTTGCTCTGGTGGTATTATTGGCATGGGCGAAAGTCTTGAAGATAGAGCGGGCATGTTGGTAGCGCTTTCAACTTTAAACCCGCAACCGGAATCGACACCTATAAACGCTTTGGTAGCGGTTGAAGGCACACCGTTAGAAGACCAAAAACCCGTATCGATTTGGGATATGATTAGAATGGTGGCCACCACAAGAATTGTAATGCCAGAAACCCAAGTGCGCTTAAGTGCAGGACGTACACAAATGACGCGCGAAGGGCAGGCGATGTGCTTTTTTGCCGGTGCCAATTCTATTTTTGCCGGCGATAAGTTATTGACCACACCCAACCCAGATGTTAACGAAGACATGGAAATGTTTGCTATTTTGGGTATGGAGCCTCAAAAACCTTTTACCAAAAAGGTGCAGCCCAAAACGGTTGAAGCCTCCGAATCTCAATTTGAAGCCTTGGGCGAAAAACCAAAATGGACCAGACCAGACCACACCATTGAGCGTAACGAAGCTGCCAAAGCAAAGGCTAAAGCGATAAAACAATAACCATCGCTTAGTAAAAATAACCTTATGGCAAGCCCGCGTTAGGGATTGCAGTGGAAAGCCCACAGCGCCTTTTTTGGTGCGAGGACTTGCAACGTAAAGCCCGACCCCGTTTTTGGGGTAACGCCCAATATACTATTTAAACTTTAACAACGTTTTATTAACTTTGGTTTATTAAAAAGGTTAAGCATTGGCACTAAACTTACAAGATATTCCGCGTGTAAAAACGATTACCAAACAAGACTTTTTAACACGGTATTTTAAACCGCAAAAGCCCGTGGTTATTGAGCGTTTTATTGAGGATTGGCCTGCATATAGCAAATGGGATTTAGAGTACATGAAAGCCGTTGCCGGCGATAAAACAGTACCACTTTACGACGATAGACCCGTAGATTATAAAGATGGTTTTAACCAGCCGCATGCCAAAATGAAAATGGCCGATTATGTAGATTTGCTAAAGCGAGAGCCTACAAAATACCGTATTTTTTTGTGGAATATTTTAAAGGAAGTGCCCCAGTTGCAAAACGATTTTAGCTATCCGGATTTTGGATTGCGACTTATGAAAGGCTTGCCCATGCTGTTTTTTGGTGGTAGGGACTCGTACACTTTTATGCACTACGATATCGATTTGGCTAACATTTTCCATTTTCATTTTGAGGGTAAAAAAGAGATTATTTTGTTCGACCAAAAACAGAATGATTATTTGTATAAAATCCCACATTCGTTAATTACCAGAGAGGATATCGATTTTAACAATCCCGATTTTAAAAAGTGGCCCATGCTAAAAAAAGCCCAAGGTTTTAAAACCGAATTAAACCATGGCGAAGTGCTGTATATGCCCGAAGGCTATTGGCATTACATGCGTTATGTTACCCCTGGTTTTTCTATGAGTTTGCGCGCTATGGCACGCAACCCCAAAAACTTTGGGAAGGCCATTTACAACCTTTTGGTTATGCGTAATTTCGACAATGCCATGCGCCGCATAAAAGGCCAGAAATGGATAGATTGGAAGAATGCACAAGCTGTTGTGCAAACCCATAAAAAAAATGGCGTTACTTAATAAGCGCGTTGGCCTTATCGTAAACCAAAGCTGGTTCCCAACCCCGATATAGCAGATAATCTATTAATTTTTTTCGTTTTTTAAAAACGTTGGTTTCGGTAATGGTATGGGCTTTTTTTTCGGCTAACGCATTAAAAACCTCGATGTATTCCTCTTTGTCTATGGTGTTAAGTGCCTGATTTATATTAACTTTGCTAATGTCTTTTTTCTTTAATTCTAAAGTTAAACGGCGGCGTCCCCAACGCTTAATTCTAAACTTACCGCTTACAAATGTTTTGGCAAAACGTGCTTCGTTAAGAAAGTTGTGCTTTAACAAATGTACCACTATGGTATCGATAGCTTCGGGTATCATGTACATAGTTTCTAGTTTTTGTCTAACTTCTTTATGGCAGCGCTCTTGATACGCACAATAATGCTCCAGTTTTTTGGTAGCTTCTTGTAGGGTATATGTTTTTTTTGAATGCATGTTTCAAAAATAACAATAGATATATTAATACAAACCAAATCGTAAAATTTTAAAACTTAACGGTTATGAAAAAAATTACTTTATTAATAATATTCCTCTTTGCCATTGATTTTGGGTATGGGCAAACTACCTTGGCGGCTGGGGATATTGTTATAACTGGATTTAATTCCGATGCTCCCGATCAATTTACTTTTGTTTTACTTGAGGATGTGCTTGCCTCTACACAGATAAAGTTTACTGATAATGGATGGCAAAACACAGGCAGTTTTAGAGCTAATGAAGGTACGCTAATCTGGACAGCAGATACTGATTTGTCATGTGGCACTGAAATTACAATTATAGATGGCAGTCCTTTTTATGCTTCAGTTGGTTCTGTAACTGATAGTTCACAATTTAATTTAGCTACCAGTGGAGACCAAATATTAGCATACCAAGGACCAGATGCTACGCCAACTTTTATTTATGCCGTAACTTTTGATGATACATTATGGTTAGATGCAGTAAGCTCACAAACCACTGCTTTACCAACTGGTTTAACTGATATGGTAAATGCTGTTGCTTTAAGTGAAACTGATAATGCTAATTATAATTGTACGGTAGTAACGGGTAAATATGCAATTTTAGCTGCCGTATCCAGCGATATTTCCAATTGGACTTTAAGCAATTCTCCATTAACACTTGGAGGCTGTACCTACACATGCGACCCTTGTTTAACCACCGTTACTTGGAACGGTTCTACATGGAGTAATGGTAGCGGTCCAGATATAAATACAACCGCAATAATAGACGGTAGTTTTAATACACAAACTAATGGCGGAAGTTTTTCCGCATGTAATCTTGTTGTTAATTCAAGCGGAACTTTACCTGAATATACACTTATCATAGCCGATGGCGATCATATACAAGTACAAAACAACATTATAGCAAACGGCAATATAACCGTACAACCCCAAGGTGCTGTTGTTCAAATTGATGATGGCGCTTTGGTTTTAGGTAGTGGTACCATGACTGTTACAAAGAGAACTGCACCTGCAAATAACTGGTACGAATACACCTATTGGAGTTCGCCGGTTTCTGGAGCAGATATAAATAATGGTTTAGCGGAATCTGATGTTAACAGGCGTTTTCGCTTTGATGCCTCTAATTTTGAAGATAGCACCATGGAGGTTGGAAACAATAATGCGTCAGATCCTGGGCAAGACGATATTGATGATAACAAAAATGATTGGCAACAAGTAGGCGGAGCAACCCTAATGGTGCCAGGTGTAGGCTATGCTTCTACACACGAAGAATCTGTGTTTGCTGGCCCTGGATCTCCTCCTTACCAATTCGATTATACTTTTCAAGGCCGTTTTAATAATGGTATTATCACTGTTCCGGTGGTTAGAAATGATGGCTCAACATTAGACGAAAATTGGAATTTTATAGGAAATCCCTACCCATCTCCAATTAGTATCTCGGATTTTCTAGCTGTAAACATGTTCGATGCTACAACAAACCCAACAGGCACTTTAGAAGGGACTATTTACTTTTGGTCGCAAAACACAGCACCTTCTAGTTCCGCAAACGGTAATGAGCAGTTAAATTTTGCGCTCTCTGATTATGCTAGATTTAATGGGGTGATGGGGGTGCGAGGAGGTGATCCTACTGTGCCAAATGGGTTTATTCCTTCGGGTCAAGGCTTTTTTGTCTCTTTTGCTCAAGCTAGACCAAGTTCTACTGGAAATGTTATTTTCAATAATTCTATGCGTAGTATTGCACATGATAATAGCCAATTCTTTAAAAATACTAAGTCTAAAAAAGGTGTTTCCACAAATAATAACGACAATAAACTATGGATTGATTTAACTTCAGATAATGGGGTGTTTAATCAAATAGGTATAGGATACGTTGATGGGGCAACTCACGCTTATGATGGTTCTTTTTATGATACTCATAAAATAGTTGCACCAAAAACATTTGCCGCTTTATACTCAACTATAGAAAATTCGAATAAAAAATTCGCCATACAAGGCAAAGCCCCAAGCGATTTAACCGAAAACGAAATTATTAATTTAGGTTTTAAAACCACTATTGATGTAGCAACACTCTACACATTGTCTATCAATAAGTTAAAAGGTGATTTTTTAAATAACAATCCTGTTTATTTAATAGATAACCTACTAAATAAAACGCACGATTTAAGGGTTTGCGATTATACATTTACCTCAGAGGTTGGCGAGTTTAACAGCCGTTTTCAAATAGCTTTTAGCGATAAGGCATTATCTACGAACGACTTTGGCTTAAACAACAATGCGCTTAAAATTATTGAATTGGATAACGATTTTGTAAACTTTAAACTATCGGATAACTTAAAGATTAAAACGGTTACTATTTTCGATCTTTTAGGCCGGCAACTTTATAATTTAAAAGGTACTAACAGCTCTGAAACCTATAAGCTTTCAAACCTTAAAAACACGGTTTTTATTGCCAAGGTAGAATTATTAAACGGTGCAATTATTACTAAAAAAGCAATTAAGAAGTAAGCCTTTTTTATACAATAACCAAGTTTTGTTGCCTGTAAAGCTGCATGCACTTATGCTCTGCTTGGTTTTTTTAAGTGCGTTTTTAGAATGTAATAATATTGTAATCAGTCTGTTTTAAGCCATTATTTGGCATTAGGTTTAGCAGTGGCTTGCTAAGTGCCTGTTGTTATTTACTGCGGGCATCGCTTAAAACTATAATTTTTTCTTAAATAATACCACTACGGAATAATTATTGATAGATTTACGTTTAAATCTAAAAAAGCAAATAAACCCAAAAAACATGAAACGTTTAGTAACGGCCTTAGGCCTTTTTATTTCGGCATTGGCAATATCGCAAACCCCAATAGAAAAATCAATTGGCGAATTCTCAGAACTTAAAGTTTACGATTTAATTGAAGTAGAGCTTGTAAAAGCCAAAGAAAACAAAGTGGTTATTTCTGGCGAAAACAGCTCTAGCGTGCTTATAAACAATAAAAACGGAACCTTAAAAATTAAAATGAAACTTAAAGAGATTTTTGACGGTAACAACACCAAAGTAAAACTGTACTACACAGCCTTGGAACTTATTGATGCCAACGAGGGTTCTTTTGTACACTCTAAAGACAAAATAAAGCAATTCGAAATCGATTTAAAAGCCCAGGAAGGTGCAAAAATTGATGTTAAATTAAACGTTAGCTACGCCAATATTAAATCGGTTACTGGAGGCGTTATTGCGGCCACCGGAAAATCTAAAAACCAAAACATATCGTTGCTAACAGGCGGTATTTACAAAGGCGAGTCTTTAAAAACCAGCAACACCGAAGTTGCCATTAGAGCTGCTGGCGAAGCCCATGTAAATGCTTCTAAAAAAGTAGATGTTAAAATAAGGGCAGGAGGCGATGTCTTTATTTACGGCAACCCGGAAAATATAAATGAAAGCAAGGTTTTTGGAGGTCGTGTAAAACGTATGGAATAAAAACCCATTGGATAATACAAATAAAAGACTGCCGTAAAAAGCAGTCTTTTTTAGTTTTAAAACTATTGTTAATTCGCTTTCGCGGAAAACAAACAGTTCTATTTACGGCTTTTGTTTACAGACTTGTTTAGCCGATATACAAAAATATAATAGCCTATTGCCATAAAAACCAACCAACCTAGGCTAATTATAAAAACAACCTTTGTTGAGGCATTATACCTGCTAACTATAATACTGTACATAAATGCCAACATAACAAGATAGAAGCCCCAGTTTACATATCTCCAAACCCCCATAACTTTGGTGTCTTTATTTTTCTGCTTTATTTTTTTGCGTTTTATGGTTATCCATATACCAGATAGCACTAATGATGAAATACCCAAACCAGCAACAAACCATATTATTTTTGTTAGCAAACCCCCAAAATACCCAAAATGAAGCGGGTCTGCTATATCGTTAACCCACATTAAAGCAGATATGTCTTCGGCTTTCTGTACTTTTATAACTTCGTAATTATTGGGGTTAATGTAAACTCTGTTTGCTCTTTGCCTAACCAAAGGCACATCAGATTTGCCTCTTAAATAAATAGCTTGGTTACTGGTTTTAGACGGACTAATGCCGCCCACCTCCATATTTGGAATTTGCTGTTTTGCAATGGCAATGGCTTTGTCGTAATCAATGGTATGGCTAAAATTTTCAGCTTCATGGTCTGCTACGTTTTCAGTTTTTGGCGACTTGGGGTTCACCGTATCGCCCAAACCAGCTAAATTTATGCGTTCAGCAAAATACCATAACCCAGTAATTGAAAATAGTATGGTAAATGGGATGGACCACAAACCAACCAGCCTGTGCAAGCTCCTAAAAAAAACCAAACTGCCTTTTCCGGTCTGTAGCTTAAATAATTTCTTCCACCATTTTTTATAAAAAACCAATGCGGTTACCAACGAAATTAACAACAGAAACCCAAATATAAGCACCGTAAAATGTCCTATTTGAAAAGGAATAAACAAAAAGTAATGCAAGTCTCTAAAAAAACGTTGTATGGTTAAGTTGGCATGCCCTTGTATTTTACCGGTATAAGGGTTTGCGAACACGTAAGTTCTGCCAAGTTTTGGGCGTTCTACATACAGGATATCACACAAATAAGGCTCATCTGTTCTTAACCAATAGGTTAACTTGCCTTCTGGGAATTCTTGTTTTAGGTTTGTTAGTATAAGATTACGAGAGGCCAGGGTGTCTTGTGGCGTTGCTCTTATTTCTTTTATAAACAGCCAATCCATTTCATGGCTTAGGGTAGCTAGGGTACCAGAAAAGCATACTATAAAAAACAGTATGCTTAACTTTATACCAATCCAACTATGGATTTTAAAGAATATTTTTTTGTTAATAGCCACTCTTTAAAAAGTATATGAAACGGTAGTCATAATATTTCTGGGTTGCCCAGGAAACGACCTTAAAAAATCATAAGCGCCAACCCAATGGGTTTTGTTAAATACATTGTTTACATTAAGTTGTATTTGAAACTTATCTACGTTGTAGTACAATGCCGTATTCACTAAGCCGTAACTAGGAAAAATTGGAACTAAACTCGCATCGCGAATAATAGAGCCTTTTCTTTCGCTTACATAATCGTAGCCCATGCCCAATCCTAAGCCATTTAAGTCTCCGTGGTCAATTACATATTTTGTCCATAAATTAAAAGTGTGTTTTGGGGCATTTGGTTTGGTGTCGCCAAATTTTTCGAGCGTTGTTGCATCGGCTTTAGAGAAAAAGGCATCGTTATAAGCATAGTTAAGCACAAGACTCCAATTGTTTTGCAACTTTCCGTAGGCATCAACTTCAAAACCTTTAGATTTTTCTTCGCCTATTTGCATCAGCCTATCAGGATTATTAAGGTCTCCGGCATCGTACAAAGCGCCATTTTGTGTTAAATCGTAATAGGCTAAGGTAACGCCCAATCGGTTTTTAAACCATTCAGACTTAAAACCAAACTCAATCAATTCGCTTGTTAACGGATCAAAAGGGCCACCAGCATCTGGGTTGTTAATAGCTGTTGCGCTTTGTGGTTGATAGCCTTTAACCCAAGTTCCATAAGCGTTAATATTTGGTGTTATTTTATAAACGGTACCAATTCTGGGTATAAAAGCATCTTGTTTTACTTTTTCTTCACTTGGTGTGTTGTAATTTATATAGTCTGTAAAGTACTCTTTTCTTAAACCAATTAAAAGGTCTAATTTTTTGTAACTGAATTGATTCTGAATGTAAACGCCACTATTGGCCTGTTTAAATTGCGGATAATTTCTAAGCCTGTAAACGTATTTACTCATGTCCCTTAATCCGTTCTCGTTATTGGCGGTTAAATCAAAATGTGCCACATTGGTTGTAGGGTTTCCGTTGGCATCTAAAACATAATTGTCTATGTTATTTATGTTAAACGAATTTGTAGCCGTCCCGTTTTTTAACAAATAGGCCCGTGCCTCCAATTGAGAGCCACCGGGTTGAAGCTCTTGCTGAAAATAATCGTAGCCAACCAGTAGTTTGTTTTTAACGGCACCTATATTAAAATTGTAGTTTAGGTAGTTGTTAAAGTTTTGGTTGTTCCAAGAGCGTTTCCTGTCAAAAACACGCATAGCAACTTTTGTAATATCAAATGTACCATCGCCCAAAGCGGCAAAAGAGTTTGCTGTACGGTGCTCCAATAAATCTTCATCGTAGCTGGAGTTTAAGTATTTGCTATTAAAACTTAATTGGTCTGTAAACTTGTGTTGTAACGACAAGGTAATGTTCAAATTAAATTCATTCAAATAATCGTTGGCGGCACTTAAAGATTTTGTAATAGGTACCGAATTTAAATCGCCATTACCAAAAACGGCTTGCCCTCTATCTATTCTTCCTTTGGAATCTTGATAAACCACATCGAAATTCAAACGGGTTTTATCGCTGGGAATAAATGAAAACGAAGGCGCAAAAACAATGTTTTTAGAAAACTGCAAATCTCTAAAGCCATCAGAATTCTCGTAGCCAATATTTAATCTGTAAAGTAGTTTTTTATCCTTGGTCATTGGTCCGGTAAAGTCTGATAGTAATCTAAAGGTATTAAAACTGCCAATAGAAGCACTAATAGACTGTTTTTCTTCAAACAAGGGTTTTTTGGTAACGCTGTTAACCACGCCACCGGGTGATGCATTGCCAAATAAAGCAGATGCTGGCCCTTTTAAAACCTCAACACGTTCTATGTGCGGAATAAGCTGTTGTTTCCAAAAACTGGTCATAATACGCATACCATTTAGCATTAAACCAGAGTTGCGTTGGCCAGCAACCCTATGGCCTCTTATTACCAAATCGTTATAAAAAGAATGCTGGTTTACGCCGCTAATGTTTTTTACAACATCGTTAATTCTAAAAGCACCTTGGTCCAAAATAACCTCTTTGGTAACATAGCCAACAGATTGCGGAACGTCTTTTAATTTAGTTGCAGATTTGGTGGCTATAAAAGAGTTTGTGTTTTTGTAACTCTGTTCTACCCGTCCTATAATTTCTACCGCTTGCAGCTCGGTACTGTTTTCGTTTAAAACAAAATTTACAACCATGTTGTTTTTGGTTGTGGCATCAATTAATTGGTTTGCAGTTTTGTAGCCCAAAGAGCTCGCTATTATAGTATATGTGCCTTTTGGTGCGTATAATTTAAATGTGCCGTTTTCATCAGAAGATGTTCCTAGGCTCGTATTTTTTAAAATAACACTTACAAAAGGTATTGCAGTATTGTTTTGAGAGGTAATTTTTCCAGATATTTCTACCGTATCAGAACTGTTTTGAGCATAAGCAAAACACATTGTTAAGTAAATTAAACTGAATAGGCTTTTTTTTAATATTCGACCAAAGCCTATATTATACTTGAGATTTTTCATATTTTTGAATAGATGTTAATTGATTTTTTTCTATGAGAGTTGATTGGCGTTTAGCCGGTATGTTGTTTGCAGACGCGTACCGGTTTCTTTATTTATTAGGGCGGCCTTAAATTCTTCATCTTTACAATGCGATTTAGGTTTTTATTGGCAATTTCCTTAAAACATTGGTGCAAATGTATTTATTATTTTTACTTAATCTAAATAAGAATAATATTTTTTTATGTTAAAATTTATAACCCGTTGATTTACAGATTGTAAATAAAACCGATACAGTTGTCATGTTTATTTATGCAGCTTTAATTGAATACGCTTTCGCGGAACATCAACCTCTAAAACCTTTACAATAACTTGCTGATGCAAACTAACATGATCGTTTACATCTTTTACAAAAGCATCTGATAAATTAGAGACGTGGATAAGACCGCTTTCTTTAATACCAACATCTACAAAAGCACCAAAATTGGTTATGTTGTTTACAATACCGGGAAGCAGTTGCCCTGTTTGTAAATCGGTAATGTTTTTTATGTTTTTATCAAAAGTAAAAACTTTAGCTTGTTCGCGAATATCAAGCCCTGGTTTTTCAAGTTCTTTAACTATGTCTTGCAGTGTTGGCAAACCTACCAAATTTGTACAGTATTGTTTTAGGTTTATTTTGTTAAGCAAGTTTTTGTTAGCTATTAAATCTTCAACTTTTGTGCCCAGATTTTTTGCCATTTGTTTAACCACCGCATAACTTTCTGGATGTACTGCCGAATCGTCCAAAGGGTTTTTAGCATCTTTAATTCTTAAAAAAGCAGCGCCTTGCTCAAAAGCTTTTGCGCCTAAACGCGGTACTTTTTTTATAGTGTTTCTTGATGTAAACATGCCGTTTTCGCTTCGGTAATTAAAAATGTTTTCGGCTAGTTTAGGCCCAATACCAGACACATAACTTAATAATGGTTTACTTGCTGTGTTGATGTTTACTCCAACTGAATTCACACAATTTTCAACCACCATATCCAAGGCTTTTTGAAGTTTACTTTGATCCACATCGTGCTGATATTGCCCAACACCAATAGATTTGGCATCAATTTTAACCAATTCTGCCAAGGGGTCTTGCAAACGCCTGCCAATAGATACTGCGCCACGAACCGTAACATCGTAATTAGGGAATTCTTCCCGGGCAATTTTTGATGCCGAATAAATACTGGCTCCAGCTTCGCTAACCACAAATACTTGCATGTTGTTTTTAAATCTAATTTTTCTAATTAAAGCCTCGGTTTCGCGCGATGCCGTTCCGTTTCCAATAGCAATAGCTTCAATTTTATACGCATCGCAGAGCGAACTTATTTTTTTCATGGCAGCAATGCTATCGTTTTTTGGTGCATGCGGATAAATGGTTTCGTTGTACTTTAATTGCCCTTGTGCATTTAGGCACACCACTTTGCAACCTGTACGAAACCCAGGATCAATTGCTAAAACGTTTTTTTCGCCCAATGGCGAACCTAATAACAATTGCTTTAGGTTTTTAGCGAACACACTTATTGCGGCATCGTCTGCTTTTTCTTTGGCTTTTTGCAGCGCTTCGTTACTTAACGATGGAAACAACAAACGTTTGTAAGCATCTTTAATGGCGGTTTTAATGTGTTCTGCGCAAGCGTTATTGCTTTTTATTATTCTGTTTTCAATATTATTTAATGCCCTATCATTATCAATTTCAATTTTTACTCTAATAAACCCTTCTTTTTCGGCTCTTAAAATAGCTAATAATCGATGAGACGGAATTCTACTTAAAGCTTCTTCCCAATCAAAATAATCTTTGAATTTCTGAGCGTTTTCATTTGTAACTAGCACAGTTGAAGTATTGGCTATTGTTTTTATCACTTTCGTGGAAATCATAGCAAAACGCTCTAATTGACGGCGAATGTTATTACGAATATCAATACGCTCATTTATCCATTCTGCAATAATGTGGCGTGCGCCTTCTAAAGCATCGTCAATACTTTTTACGTTGCCTTTTACATATTTTTGTGCAATAGGCTCAATAGCATTTGCATTTTGAGACATGATTATTTTTGCCAGTGGCTCCAATCCGTTTTGTCGTGCTTTTTCGGCTTTTGTTTTTCGGTTTTTTTTATAGGGCAGGTATAAATCTTCTAGCGTTGTTAAATCTTGGGCCGATTCAATTTTTTGTTTTAATTCTGAAGATAAAACTGCTTGCTCTTCTAGGGCTTTTAAAATGGCCGTTTTTCGTTTTTCTAAGGTTTCAAATTGTTCTTTGTATTTTACAATGGCCTCGATTTGAACCTCATCTAAATGGCCTGTGCGCTCTTTTCTATAACGGGAAATAAAAGGGATGGTACAGTCTTCGTTAAGTAATGCAATGGTATTTTTAACGGATTGTTCTGCTAATTGGGTGTGCTGTGTTATAAAGTGTATCATGGTACTAATTTAAAAAGACCTGACAGTTTTTTTAGAAACTTGACAGGTCTAATTTATAGTTTATTTTATTTGGGTATAGTGCTTATGCCACTTTTTTAGCCAAATCAAAACAAGGGCATTTTTTACAACGCTTGTTTTCTCCTTTTTTAAATTTTTTGCAACAAGAGCTTTTTACGTTCTCAGGAAGTTTAATTCCTAATTCTCTCAATTTCCTAATTGCTTTTTTTTTCTTCTTTTTACCCAAAACCGAAGTATGAAAATATATTCTGGAGCAAAAGTAAGTTATTTTAATTAAATCTAAATAAGCTTAAATGTTAAAATTATTCGGTTGTATCTGCTGCTGCTGTGGTTACTGTTAAATTTTCAATATCCCTATCGAATAAGTATAGGCCTCCTTTATCGTCGCCAATAAGGTTGATTTTGTCTAAAATGGTGCGTGCAACGGCTTCTTCTTCTATCTGTTCAGCTACATACCATTGTAAAAAGTTATGGGTGGCATAGTCTTTTTCGTTAAGGCTAATGTGCACGAGCTCGTTAATGCTTTCAGAAACAAAAATCTCGTGTTCTAGTAATTTTTGAAACATTTCTTTAAACGAATTAAAGGTAGCATTAGGCTCTTTTAGCTGAGAGATTTTGGCATGCCCACCACGTTCGTTAACAAATTTTACAAGTTTTAGCATGTGCTCGCGCTCTTCGTCGCTTTGGGCATACATAAAGTTTGCAACACCTTCTAGACCTTTAACCTCTGCCCAACAGGCCATGGCTAAATATATTTGAGAAGATTCGGCTTCTATTTTTATTTGGTTGTTTAATGCGCTTTCTATGGTTTTTGACAACATGGTTTTTAGTTTTTTTATAAAATTAACGAATAACTAACTTATCTGCAAACCATTACTAACTTTAGTGTCATCAGGATTTACAAACACCAAGTTACCATCGGTGGTTTCAGTCATTAAAATCATGCCTTGGCTCTCTACACCGCGTAATGCTCTGGGGGCTAAATTTACCAAAACAGTTACTTTTTTACCAACTACTTCTTCGGCAGTAAAGCTTTCTGCAATTCCTGAAACTATGGTGCGTACATCAATACCGGTATCTACTTTAAGCTTTAACAATTTTTTTGTTTTTGGCATTTTTTCGGCTTCTAAAATAGTGCCTACACGCATATCTAATTTAGTGAAATCTTCAAAAGTAACGGTGTCTTTTTGTGGTTGCAGAGCCTGTGCTGAGCTAGCCGAAGCATTGGCTTTTTTGCTCGCCTCTAATTTTTCCAATTGCTTTTGAATGGTGTCGTCTTCAATTTTAGAGAATAACAATTCAGCTTTTCCTATTTGATGGTTTGTTGGAAGTAATGCCTCTTTGGTGCTTACTTCGTTCCAATAAGATGCTTCGACAAGCTCAGCATCACATCCGTTTTCGTTTTTGCTTTTTTTGGTAAAACCAAGAATTTCTTTCAACTTATTTGAAGTAAACGGTAAAAAGGGTTCGCTTAAAGTGGCTAATGCCGATGCTATTTGAAGCGCCACGTACATAATGGTTTTGGTACGTGCTTCATCAACCTTAATCATTTTCCACGGCTCTTCATCGGCCAAATATTTATTGCCCAGTCGTGCTAAATTCATTAATTCCTGTCCGGCTTCCCTAAAACGGTACCGCTCAATAGAGCTTGCTATTACATCCGGATAGGCTTTTACTGCTGCCAAAGTCTCGTTATCTAATTGAGAAAAATCGCTTGGCGCGGGCACAATACCATTGTAATATTTATTGGTAAGTACAACTACTCGATTAATAAAGTTGCCAAAAATAGCCACCAATTCGTTATTGTTTCGTGCTTGAAAATCTTTCCAAGTAAAATCGTTATCCTTGGTTTCTGGGGCGTTTGCGGTTAACACGTAGCGCAAAACATCTTGCTGGTTTGGGAAATCCTGTAAATACTCGGTTAGCCAAACGGCCCAATTTTTAGAGGTTGATAATTTATTGCCTTCTAAATTTAAAAACTCGTTTGCTGGCACGTTTTCTGGCAAAATATATGAGCCTTCCGCTTTTAGCATCGCTGGAAAGATAATGCAGTGAAATACAATATTATCTTTACCTATAAAGTGCACCAATTTTGTGTTTTTGTCTTTCCAATAAGGCTCCCAATCTTTCCCTTCGCGAGCGGCCCATTCTTTGGTTGACGAAATATAGCCTATGGGCGCATCAAACCAAACGTAAAGCACTTTGCCTTGGCCACCTTTGGCTGGAACAGGAATGCCCCAATCTAAATCGCGGGTAACGGCACGCGGGCGCAAACCATCGTCGATCCACGATTTTACCTGCCCGTAAACGTTGGGTTTCCAATCTTTTTTATGGCCTTTTAATATCCATTCTTTTAAAAAATCTTCGTGTTTATCTAAAGGCAAAAACCAATGTTTTGTTTGTTTTAAAGTGGGAACATTGCCCGTTATTGCGGATTTCGGATTTATTAAATCGGTGGCATTGTGGCTTGTTCCGCAGTTTTCGCATTGGTCGCCGTAGCTTTCTTCGTTGCCACATTTTGGGCATGTGCCCACAACAAAACGGTCTGCTAGAAATTGGTTGGCTTCTTCATCAAACAACTGCTCGGTGGTTTCTTCAATAAATTCCCCTTTATCATTTAGGGTTGTGAAAAATTCTGATGCTGTGTCGTGATGGATTTTAGCCGATGTACGCGAATAATTATCGAACGTAATCCCAAAATCTTCAAAAGATTGCTTGATTATAGTATGGTATTTATCTACAATATCCTGAGGGGAAACACCTTCTTTTTTTGCTTTAATGGTAATGGGTACACCGTGCTCGTCGCTACCGCATACAAAAAGCACATCGTTTCCTTTTAGGCGTAAATATCGCGCGTAAATATCGGCCGGCACATAAACACCCGCTAAATGCCCAATGTGAATGGAGCCGTTGGTGTATGGTAATGCTGCGGTAATGGTATGTCGTTTTGGTTGATTCATCAATCTAAAAATTAAAGTTTTGATCGTCATTGCGAGGGAGGTTGCGACTGTAGCAATTTCATGAATAGGAAATTAAATTAAACAGATTCTCATACTTTGACTGTGCTTAGTAGAGGCTAGCTTCGTTTTACTCGGAATGACGCATCATTTTGAAGCCGTAAAAGTACACATTTTGACACCTATTTAGAAAAAAAATGTAAATTTACATTATGACAAAAAATATTTTAATTCTCGTTTTAAGTTGTACACTTTTTTTCTTTGGAAAAGAAACCGTTTATGCACAAGGTAAACCATTAAACAAAACAAATAAATTAATACAACCTCCGTATTTAAAAGCGGGAGACACGGTAGCAATTGTTGCGCCTTCTGGCATTTTAAAAAATAAATTCAAGGAAATAGAAGCAACTAGGGCATTGCTTAAAAGCTGGGGCTTGCATACCGTGGTTGGAAAACATGTTTTCAATCAAAACAATCATTTTGCTGGAACCGATAACGAGCGTTGTGAAGATTTCCAAAACGCCCTGGACAACCCAACAATAAGTGCCATTATGTGTGCCCGTGGTGGTTACGGAACGGTTAGGATTCTTGATAAATTAGATTATACCAAATTTAGAAAACACCCCAAATGGCTCATTGGTTATTCTGATATTACGGCACTGCACAATCAGTTTCACAACAAAGGTTTTGAAAGCCTGCACGCCATGATGTGCACCAGTATGATAGACGATTTAGAAGCTATTAAAGAAACCATTTCAACCTTTAAAGATGCTGTTTTCGGTAAGCCTTTAAGCTACACCCTTGAAGGTTCTGAGTATAATAAATCGGGTACAAGTTCGGGGCAGTTGGTTGGTGGCAACTTAACTTTGTTGCACACTATGTTAGGTTCTGAAACCAGTATTGATGTATCGGGAAAAATACTGTTTATTGAAGAAGTTGGAGAGCACAAATACCATATAGACCGCATGTTACAAAGCTTAAAACGCGCTGGATATTTCGATGATTGCAAAGGCGTGATAGTTGGCGATATAAACAAAGTGCGAAAAAACACAACACCTTGGGGAAGCCCTATGGAACAACTTATTCTAGATGCTTTGGCAGATTACGATTTCCCGATTGCCTTTAATATGCCCGCCGGACACGAAGACGATAATAGGGCTTTGATTTTGGGACGAACGATTACATTGAACGTTGCCAAAGATGAAAGTACGGTTGTTTTTGAGGAGTAAGAATACTTAAATACCTAAAAAACAAGGGGTTTTGCAAATGTGGTAATTAAAGATTATATTTGCATTTATTCGTTAGGCAACATGGCAACAAGTTATATTTTATTTAAACAAGCAAGTTTTTTTGAGGTATATCTATCAATACCTTACTTGCACGACGATATTTTTTTAAAACACTCCAAAGAGTTTATTCTATAAACCCTGTCCAGACTCAAGGCAGGGGCTTTTTTTATAGTTTTATAGAATACAATACAGTCTAAATTTTCTTTATTTTCAAGTTGCATTTATTGTTAAACAGCTGCATGTTTTATGTTGTGTTTAATGGTTTGGGTCGTTGGTAAAAGCATCAAATGGAAATAAGAACGTTATAAAAAAATATTATTATGTCAGATCAAGTTATTTTAACAACCGGAATTTACGATATGATTAAAGATCATGTAAGAAGAAAAAAAGTAACCCAACAAGAAGAAGCGCTATTGCTTGAAGAATTAAGAGGGGCTAAACAGGTGCGTAGAAGAGAATTACCAAACGACGTTGTAACGGTAAACCGTAGGGTAAAAATTATGGACCACACGGCAAATAAAGAAGAAGAATACATTTTCGTTTCTACCGATAAAAAGAATAACAAAAAGCGTAAATCTTCAATTTTAAGCGATATTGCCGTAGCTACAGTGGGCCGAAAAGTTGGCGATATTATTACTTGGCCTTTTAGAAATGGTGAAAAAAAGATCGAGATTTTACAGGTTGAAGCATTTCACCAAGCTTAAGCAAAAGTTATTGTAAATATTTTAAGAAAACCTTGGATTTATAAATTCAAGGTTTTTTTGTTTTAATAAAAATTTCTTGAAACTAACCAACCTCGAGACAGAGTCATAGAGGTATTTCGCTCGTATCATTTTGATCTTAGAATCAAAAATCGAAATTTGTTATTTAGATTTCTGATTTCTCGGGAATGATAATTTCAACAGAAACCCCGAGGCAGAGCCTCAAGGAATTCTTTTCGATTAAAACCCACGTTCTTTTTGTAACTGTTCGTAAGCCATTTGTACTTGCCTGAATTTTTCTTCGGCACCTTTTTGGTGTTCTTCACCTAAGTGGATCACTTTATCTGGGTGGTATTTTTTTGCCATTTTACGGTAGGCTTTTTTAATAGCATCGTTGGTAGCACTTTTATCAATTTCAAGAATTTTATACGCGTTGTCGCTACTGTTGTAAAACATGGCTTTAATGCTCTCGTAATCGCGAGAACTAATCCCTAAATAGCCTGCAATGGTATATATTTGATTAACTTCCTTTTGGGTTACAAAACCATCGGCTTTGGCAATACCAAACAAAAAATGGATAAGCTGTAAACGCGAGGGGTGATCCATCATTTGTTTAATTTGCAAACACACTGGCCGTACCGAAATATTTTGCTTGCTTATGTTTTTAAATAATTTAAAGGCATTATTTGCTCGTTCTTTGCCGTACATGTTCAAGAATTGCTGGCGTACAAAATCCAGTTCGCGCTGGTCTTGCTTGCCATCTGCTTTTATAACCACCGAGGCTAATACGAGTAAGCTCACTTCAAAATCGCCAGATTGTGTTTGTGGGCGTTGTCTGGGTTGGGTTCTGTAGGTGGTTCTGCTTTGTCTGTTTTGTGTGCTGGTATTGTTGCTGGTCATGGCATCAACAATACTACCTAAAGCTAACCCTATTATGGCACCAATGGGTCCGCCAAACGACCAACCCAAAGAAGCTCCTATCCATTTTGAAAAACTCATCTAATTTATTCTTCTTTTTAAAAATCCAAATATACTATTGTTAGTTTGATTTTTTATGGTTTTGTTACATGGCTGTGTTTTATTTCTTTTCAAAAAAGAATGCTCCCTATGCTTGGTGCAATCCTAACGTATTTGTTTGCTAGCTAATTTTAAAATTGAAAGTTGTTTTTATTTTTGCAGAGGTTTGTTTAACGGCTCCGGCTATGAGTAGTTGGGGATTTTATGCCATAACTTTTCGGTTAATAACTTGACTTTAAAGATAAAAAACTAACTTTGATTAAGCACCAAAACGGCTATTATTTATGCCTGCTGTTACCAAAGCATTTTTGTTTTTGCCTTTTTATTTGCATATTTACAAATAATTATACAAATTTGCAATAAATCAAATCCGCAATTATGTCAGATTGGAATGATAAAGTCAAACGCTTGTTGAAGTCAGAATTGGTTCGTAGAGGAATTTCAAATTCAGACTTGGCAAGTATGCTGGAACAAATCGGAATTGAAGAAACAAAATCAAGTATCGATAGTAAAATCAGTCGAGGTACTTTTAGTGCATCTTTCTTTTTGCAATGTTTGACTGTAATTGGTTGTGAAAAAATAGAAATTGAAGAATACGAAAATCAATTATCAATTGCTGCTGAACCAGAAGCAGATTATAACCAAAAAAAATAACAAAATGCCGAAAGTTAAATTTATAGATTTGTTTGCAGGACTTGGTGGGATAAGGTTGGGTTTTGAAAAGTCTTTTACAGAATTAGGTTTTGAAACGGAATGTGTAATGACATCTGAAATTAAACCTTATGCAGTCCAAACATTATCAACCAATTTTAATCACGATTATTTTGTTGGCGATATTTTTAAGGTTGAAAACGAACAAATTCCTGATTTTGATTTTTTATTGGGTGGTTTTCCTTGTCAAGCATTTAGTGCTGCTGGAAATCGTCACGGATTTGCTGAAACGAGAGGAACATTGTTTTTTGAAATTGAAAGAATTTTAAGAGATAAAAATCCCTATGGATTTATATTGGAAAATGTTGAAGGACTTGTTAAGCACGATTTAGAAAACAAAAACGATAAAATAGGAAGAACATTATCTACCATTCTATACAAGTTAAAGGATGAATTAGGGTATAATGTTACTTGGAAAGTATTAGATTCCATTGACTTTGGTTTACCTCAATCACGTAAACGAATTTTTATTGTAGGCACAAAAGATGAAACCGCGAAATTGAATTTTAGTACAAAACAATTTAAACCTCTAAAAACTATTTTAGAAAAAGGTTTAGAAACAATTAAGTCCGATTTCACAGAAAAGCTGTTCAAACATTTTGAAATGGAAGATTTATATGGGAAGTCCATTAAAGATAAAAGAGGTGGTGATAACAATATTCACAGTTGGGATATTGGAATTAAGGGCGAAGTTTCTGATGAACAGATTAATTTATTGAATAAACTTTTTAAAGAAAGACGAAAAAAGCATTGGGCAGAAAAAATTGGCATTGATTGGATGGATGGAATGGCTTTGACTTTAAAACAAATCTCAACATTTCATAAAAGTGATAATCTCAAAGTTTTATTAGATGATTTGGTTAAAAAAGGATATTTAAGATTTGAACATCCAAAAAAATTAGTTCGTGAGGAAACTGAAAATGGTGAAAAGAAATATCGTGTCTTTGATGAAACAAAACCTAAAGGCTACAATATCGTAACTGGAAAATTGAGTTTTGAAATTAATAAAATATTGAATCCTGACGATATTGCACCAACGCTTGTTGCTACTGACGTTTCACGTTTGGCGGTTCCAGACAATGGGGGTTTACGAAGATTAACAATAAGAGAAGGGTTACGGTTATTTGGTTATCCCGAATGGTATGAAATTCCGGTAAAAGAAACAGAGGCTTTTGATTTATTAGGAAATACAGTTGCTGTTCCTGTAGTTGAACACGTTGCAAGTCAAGTTGCCCAAATTTTCAAAGCAAATTATCAAGTTAAAGATTTACCAGTTGAAGCAGTATAGCCTTTTTGGATTTTGTCCATAAATAGTGCAGTTGCTTTGTCGTGTCTTGTTTTTCCGTATTTGTATTGGTTTTCTTGAAAAGCATTTAAAAACTCCAAAGCAGAATTGAAAGGCTTGAATTTAGTTCTGTCGTTATTGTACCATTTAATTGGTCTAATATTAACTAAATCGCCTTGTTTCACTTGACATTTTAATGGCCAGTCGCCACTTGGTCCAGTTATTTCCCAAATTTTTTTTAACCAAACATCAGCTATCTCAATTGCTCCATCTACCATTTTATATCCAAAAATCAAATAATCAGAGTCAAGTCTATATGGAAAATCAATGATTGAACGTCTATAAGCCATAAAATTGGCTACATCAAAATTTGCTGCTTTATCATAGTCAAAAGATTTTACTTCAACCAATCCTTTTTCTGGGTCGTCAACATCTAAATTAAGGTCTGGAAAGTCTTGCGCGTTTGGTTTTAATCTATATTCAACATTATTCTTTTCTAACCAAGCAGCCAACCATTCTTGAATTAGGTTTCCAACAGTATCTTTAGCTTTTACAGTTATTGTGAGATCTTTGAGCGTAAATTTTATATTCCCTTTTTCGCCTATTATTTTGTATTCTTTGGTCAGTTTTTTATATAACTGTTCAGGTGTTAATTTCATTCAGATTTGTTGATTTACTTAAATTCCAAATATAGTTAAATTTATGTCGATAGCACGATTATCAATATGTTGGGTAATGGCACGCAGATATGAGCAGTTTTAACGACTTATATCCGATGTTAACCTAAGTTACATTTTTTTCTGACAAAGTTAAGCAATATACTAAACTGCCATAAACAGAGATTCTATTACTTGCTCAGGAATTTACTATCTCTCAACCACAACCCATTGCCCTTTCGTTCTTACCAAATACTCGTTATCGTACATCGCTTCCGCTTGAATACCAGGTAAATAATAGGTACCTAAATAGGCTGCATTCAGTATCAGGTTAAAGGTTTTTGTACTGTGTTTTCCTTTTTCGGGCAAATCGAAATAAAAGTTTACGCGGTCGTCTCTAATATCTGTATATCGCGCTTGGCTTGTCGTGCTACTTCCAAAAGCGGTAAATCTGGTATTCACAATTTCCCATCCCGATGGGAAAATTTGGGTTAAAGCCACATCGTTAACCAGTTCGTTTTTTAAATTACTAACACGTACTGTGGCCACAAAATCCTGCCCTTGTTTTAACTTAGACACGTCAATGGTATTGCCTTTTAAATCTTTGTAGGCATACGATACACTTAAACCACGTTGTTCGGCAAGCTCGTGCCCAAGCGGTAATTTCCCCGAATTTAAAACACGCACATAAACCACATTGTCCTTTTGGTTTGTAAAAGAAAGGTTATTTAAACCATCGTTTACTTGCAACTCGCGTTGTGCAATGGCACTTTTGGTGTCGATATTTTCTGTTTTACCATTAATGGTGTAATTTATATTTAAGGCTTTTCCGCCGTTGGCGTTTACCATTTTTGCCATCGCCAATAAACTATAGGCTGTGGTTTGCGTGCTCATCCATCGGTTGCTTGATAAGCTTTTAGCGATGTATTCTGCCAATTCGCGTTGCTTTGGGTTTTTGGTAAGCACCATGGTTTCTAAGGCCATAGCTCGATTTCTGTCTCTCGAACCATAGGTGTAATAATTATGTTTAACGGGTTTAAACTCGATATTTGCCGATTGCGAAATGTTATCACTCGCTTCTTTTTGTCCCGCTAAAGCATAGGCCGCCGCGAGTCGCCATTTGGCTTCGTTAGATATTTCGGTGAATTCGCGCAGTCTGTTCATACTTGCCAAATCCGGACTTCCAGCCAAAGCCAAGGTATATAATCGGTAAGCTTGTGCTAAATCGGAATTATAAGTTCGGTAAGTTGGTCGCCATTGGCTCGCCGCTTGTTTTTGATAAGCAATCCAATTGCTTTTAAAGGTTAGCGGTAAAGCAAATCCTTTCTTTTCAGCCTCAATCATAAAATGACCCGCGTAACTGGTGCTCCAATCGTTTACAATGTTTTCACCCATCCAATAACTCATGCCGCCATTTGGTTTTTGAAAATGTGCCATTCGTTTAATGCCGTTTTCAATATTGGTTTGAATCTCTTGCTTTTTCTGATGTGTTAAATCGAAAATATCGGTTAAAAATAACTGCGGAAACACACTCGATGTGGTTTGCTCTAAGCATCCATGCGGATATTGAATGAGGAATTGCAACCTGCGCGAAAAATCCATTGGCGGTAATGTTGAAAACTCTAAAGTAGCAGAGTTTGTCCCATCAACACCAAAGGTTGAAAAGGTTAAGGTTTCAGTTGCATTCGCAGCTAAAGTTTTATCAATATGTTTTGATGTCATTGGATTTGGATTTACAACATCTAATTCTACTTTATAAGTTGATTTTTCGTCGTTTCCGGTGGCAATAACTTCAACGGTATTTATGCCTTTTGCTTTGCTAACGTCAAGTTGAAAATAGGTCATTTGCTCATCGGGTTTTGCGAAGCTTAAGGTTTTTGAATTCTTACCAATTACTGAAATGCCATCACTAAGTTTCAAACTAACAGCAACGTTTTTCACTTTGGGTTCCATAGCAAAAACGGTAACCGGAAGCGTTACTTTTTCACCCGGGCTTAATTTCCGCGGAAGCGTTGCCAAAACCATTAAAGGTTTTTTAACCTCAACGGATTTATCGGTGCTTCCGTAAGCCTGGTTTTTATTATCGCCAGCAACAACCATGGTACGCACTGCGCCAATGTAATTTGGCAGTGTTAGGGTATGCGATTTTTTCTCGCCGGCTTTTAAATGAAAAGGTCCTAAATAAGTAACCACAGGTTTAAAACGGTTTGCTTTTTTGTTTTTGCCGCCAGCTGTATAACCATCGCCACCAATAGCAAATACTTGGTCGATACTACCAGAATACGCACCAATAACATCATCAAAAACATCCCAGGTTTTTACACCCAAGGCTTCGCGTTTGTAAAATTCGTCCCAAGCATTTGGGGTTTTAAAACGTGTTAAATCGAGCAAACCTTCTTCAACCATGGCAATCGTATAAGTCATGGATTTGTTGTTTTTTTCTGAAATATTTACTTGAAATGTTTCTTTTGGGCGCAGCACGTTGGGCATTTTTAACTGCGGTTCCAGTTTGGTGTTTGGGTCTTCAACCATAATTGGAATAACGCCGAATAAACGAATAGGTAAATCGTTTGCCGAAATAGCATGCGGTTGCAAAAGTGAGATATTTACAAATACATTGGGTGCCATTTCTGGAGTTATTGGCACATTAACCGTAGTTTCGCCTTGCTGTGTTTTTACCCATTTGTAATCCAAAACCTCGGTACCATTTTCAATACTCACCAAAGCACGCCCTTCGCTACCCGATTGAAAGGTGATTTTTGCCGTTTCGCCAACATTGTATGTTTCTTTATCGGCAGAAAATATGAGCATTTTAGCCGCTTCTTTATCGCCGGAGCTGGAATTGCTCCACCAGTTTTTGTAGAAATACGCGGTTCGTCCTGTGGCATGACCGCTTATTGGGTCGATAATCCTGATGAGGTAACGCCCACGATCGCTATCCGGAATATTGATGTTTAAGGTGCTTTTTCCGTTGGCATCGGTATTTATTTTAGAGCTCAAATACGGTTTGTGATAACTGCTGGATACGTAACTTGACAGGTTATCGTAAGAGGAGTTCCACCACCAACGCCATTCAATTTTATAAACTTTTACTTCGAGGTTGTCGCGTTTTATGGGCTTGCCAAAAGCATCGACCACCACAACATCGAAGGTTTGGTTTTCATCTGTAAAAAACGAACCATAGGCATTTCCTTCGGGGGAACGTAAACCGACAAACGACTTATAAGGCGCGTAGGGTTTTGTAAAGGCATCCATCGAGAAATCGCCACCGTTTTCGAAAGCACGCACTAAAAATTGGGCGTTTAACATGCCCGGGGCATTTTTACCAACATTTAATTTGCTGTTAATTTTTGCTAAACCATCGGTATCAACGCTACCTTCAAAAACATTGATTTCCTCGGTACTGAATTTACGCGTGGGGTCGTTGAAAACGTAATTTTTATAGTTTTTAAAACTGGTGAGAGTTGGCGTAAACTTCGCCTTAATTTCAGCTTTAAGATTTTTTCCGGGTGCACCGTGGAGCCATTTTACATCTAAAGTTCCTTTTAATGGGGCATCATTGGTTAGAACTTCATTATCGAAATCTACCTTGATTTTTAATCGGTTTGGTTTAACGGTTTCAACCTTTAATCCTTTGTAAAATGTGGCGCCACCAACCGAAACTTTGGCGTTGTAATTCCCTGTTTTATCTTCTTGAGCCGTTGGAACGGTAAATTTGTAAAAGTTATTGAGATTATTGTTGGTTACGTATTTATAAACCAATTTCCCGTTGGGATTTGTAATTTCCATTTTAACCGGATGCCCTTTGGGAAGTTTGTTATCGGTATCGTTTAGCATAAAGGTTAAATGCAAGCTGTCTCCCGGTCGCCAAACCCCGCGCTCGCCATAAATGTAGCCTTTAAGGCCACGTTGCAGTCGGTTTCCGGAAACATCAAACTTGCTTAACGACAGCGAATTGCCATCGTGCAGTTTTACGTAGGTGGTGTTTTGTCCTTTGGAAACAATGGCGAAATTTGCATGTTTCTCGGAGTCGATGGTAATTAAACCTTGTTCGTCGGTATTTCTACTGGCGATTTCCTGTTGCTGAAAATTGTATAACGTAATTTTCGCATTGGCCTCAGGATTAGTGTTTAAAATATTGGTTACCGCAAAATAATACGAGTTGTTCGAGCCCCGTTTTGCAATAACACCCAAGTTTGAAGCGAGCAAATTTTGAGATACTATTTTGCGCTCGTTGTAATAGGCATCGTGACATGGGTTTTGTTCCTCACGCCAATTGTACGCGTAGTTTTTGTAGCGGTACGCGAGATTGTCCCAATAGGCTTCCTCTTTTAAGTCTTCTTCTTCGGAAGATATTTCGTTAAAATCATCTTGATAATAATCTTCTTCGTAATAGTCGTTGTATTCATCTTCTTCGGTATTTGTTATTTTTGAATTTGCCTCGCAATCGTATAACGAATAGTTTCTGTTGAAACTCAATTCCACACGATAAATAGCGCCGGCATCGGCCTTAAAAAACTTTGATAAATCGATGCTGTACGCTTTCCATTTTCCGGTGTTTTCAGCCGGGTTTTGCAATTTAATGGTTTGTTTTGCAATGCGGCGACCAACCTTTTTTATATCGTATTTATTATTGCTATTTAGGTTGTTGTCTTGTAGAAATTGTAGCACATTGTCTTCAAAAATTTTAATTACCCTAACATCAACAGCACTTAAATTAACGGCTTCAAAATTGAATTTTAAGGCTTCGGAATTTGGTAAAATGGTGCCGTTACTAATTAATCGTATTTGGGGTTTTAAATCTTCAAAAGCAATAATTTCTGAAAAAGGATTTTTTAGTTTAAAGTCGCTGGTGTTTTTAATGCCTTGGAAAACATCCACTTGAATATTGCCCACCAATTTGCTGTCTGGATACACTTTTAGCACATTGCCATCAACGATATATTTCGGGTTTTTAATTTTTTGAATAGAAACCAAACCATCAAAATTTTGTTGTTTTTTAAGCGGATCGGAAAAGTTGATGGATAGGTGTTGTTCGGGTGATTGAATCACGTTCACATCTACAATCGTAAAATTATTTATTCCCGGAATCGTTAGCGAGTTTTCACCTTTGTTTGAAGCGTTTATAGTTTTACCGCTCCATTTTATATCAATTTTGCTGTCTTCAATTTGTCGATTTATACTATCAATTTTAAACTCGAAATGTTTAGAATTTTTATGGGCTTCATTAAAAACAAGATTCAGTTTTTTGCCATTTTGAGAAGCTTCAACTATGGTTTTTGCATCGTTAATCGATATAACATCGGCAGATTTTATAACGCCCTCAAGGTATTGCCAATTTTTGCTATACGATTGCAAATGGTTGGTAACCACGTTAAAATTGGGCGTAATGGTTTTAAACTGAAATGTATAATCCTTAAAACCATCGGGCATATTTTTATAAATATCGCCGAGTTTTACCGTTACGGTATATTCTGTTGCCGGCTCTAAATGTTCATCGGGCGTAAAAAGCAAAGTGTGTTTGTTTGCAACTGTTAATTTGCCCTCAATATGCGGTTTTATGCTAACGGTTTTATTGGTAATTTCCGTGCCCGTTTCCCAATCATCAACCTCGTTTGCTAAATTAATTAGAATTGGGCTCGCTACCGATGTGATGCCCGACGTGGTGTAACTTATGTAATCTCTAAATTTGAAAAGATTATCGGTTTCTACTACTTTCTTTTTACAGGATGCGGCTAACGCAAGAATCAATACGCAAGCAAAAAGCTTTTTAAATGACATAGATTGATGGATTTTAAATGAACAAAATAACTAAAAAAAGAAAGCGTAGGGAGTTTCATTTGTAGATCCCTAATGATTTTATCTATCAAATGTAACATCGAAATAGCTTTTGTAGGATAAAGATATTTTTCACATACGATGTTTCTCGTTAATAAAGTTACGTTCAAATTTTGGTGTTTAGGCTTTTTGGGGTTGTTAAATTGCTCTTAAAATTTATATCTAGCAAGCGTAAAAAGATCATGGTTATGTATTTATATTAATTAGAATAAATCCCAATAACCAATTCCCCTTTATCATTCATTATAGCTCGATACATCCCAGCAGTGTTGAATTCGGCTACCATATTTCCGTTTTTGTCAATGGCAACAATACCGCCAGTGCCACCAAGATTGGTTAGTTTATTTTGAATAACTTCTTTTGAAGCGGCTTTAAGCGATAAGCCTTTGTATTCCATAAGCGCAGAAATATCATAAGCCACCATTCCCCTAATAAAATACTCGCCCCAACCCGTGCTCGATACGGCGCAGGTATTATTGTTGGCGTAAGTGCCAGCGCCAATTATGGGCGAATCGCCAATGCGCCCCCAGCGTTTATTAGTCATGCCGCCAGTTGAAGTTCCAGCGGCCAAATTCCCGTTTTTATCGAGTGCCGCACAACCTACCGTTCCAAATTTAGAATCTTTAATAGTTTCATCATAAAATGACACTTTAGTATCGTGATCCAGTTCTGTCTTTTCTTTGTCTTTTATATTTTGAAGAGATTTGAAACGCCTTTCAGTGTAAAAATAATTGGGGTCAACAATTTGTAAATTTTGTTCCTCGGCAAAAGCATCCGCCCCTTTTCCTGATAGCATCACATGAGGCGATTTATCCATTACGGCTCGTGCCAAATCAATGGGGTTTTTAACGGTTGTTGTTCCTGCCGATGCACCTGCATTCAAAGTTTTTCCATCCATTATCGAGGCATCGTGTTCGTTGGTTCCTTCATGTGTAAAAACAGCACCTTTCCCAGCGTTAAAAAGTGGCGAATCTTCCATAATGTTTATGGTTTTGGTTACGGCATCCAAACTGCTTCCGCCGTTTTTCAAAATATTATAACCCACGCGAATGGCTTCTTCTAATTTCTGTTTGTAAGCGCTTTCCATTTCTTCAGACATATTCTTTTTTAAAATCGTGCCCGCGCCACCGTGAATGATTATAGCAAATTCTTGTTTGGTAGCTTCGGTAGTTTCTTTGGTGTTCTTTTCAGCATTTTTACAAGTGCTAAAAACCAATAAAAAGCTTAATAAAATGGTGGTTTTTCTCATAACAAATAAATACGTAGAATGGCTTTTAAAGATAGCATATTAATATAAAATTGAGAAAGATAAATGCTATAAATTAGTATATTGGCATTTAAATCGAATAAAAGTATTAAAAATTATAATATATGAAAACAGTAACAACTGATTTCGGAATACAAGAAACTTTAAATCAATTGGGAGTAAAAGCCGTTAACGAAGGTACATCAACAGGTTTGAATTGCTTTGGTAAAGGAGAAATAATAGAATCCTATTCGCCAGTTGATGGTAAATTAATTGGAAAAGTTAAAGCAACTACCAGAGCAGATTACGAAAAAGTAATGGAAACTGCTACTAAAGCGTTTTTATCTTGGAGAAATATGCCAGCGCCTCAACGCGGAGAAATTGTGCGCCAATTTGGAAATAAATTAAGAGATTTAAAGGAACCTTTGGGGAAATTAGTGTCTTACGAAATGGGTAAATCTTTGCAAGAAGGCTACGGCGAAGTACAGGAAATGATTGATATTTGCGATTTTGCCGTTGGATTGTCCAGACAGTTAAACGGGCAAACCATCCCGTCTGAACGCCCTGGACATGTTATGCGCGAACAATGGCACCCTATTGGCGTGGTTGGTATCATATCGGCATTTAATTTCCCTGTTGCAGTTTGGGCGTGGAACACCGCTTTAGCTTGGATTTGTGGTGATGTTTGTGTGTGGAAAGCCTCTGAAAAAACACCGTTATGCGCTGTAGCGTGTCAAAATATTATCGCAGAAATTCTAAAAGAAAACAACTTGCCCGAAGGTGTTTCTTGTATTATTAATGGCAATTATAAAGTTGGTGAAATGATGACTAAAGACACAAGAGTTGCTTTAGTATCTGCCACAGGTTCTACAAGAATGGGACGCATTGTTGGCAAAACGGTTGCTGAACGTTTTGGGAAATCTTTATTGGAATTAGGCGGAAACAATGCTATAATAATCACACCGTCGGCCGATTTAAAAGTGGTGGTTCCCGGTGCTGTATTTGGTGCTGTGGGGACTTGTGGACAGCGCTGTACATCAACACGTCGTTTAATTATTCACGACTCGGTTTATAATAAAGTTAGAGACGCCATTGTTGGTGCTTACAAACAATTAACCATAGGTAATCCGTTAGATGAAAACAACCATATTGGGCCACTTATCGATAAAGATGCCGTAAAAACCTATTTGGCGGCTATTGAAAAAGCAAAAGCTGAAGGCGGAAACGTATTGGTTAATGGTGGTGTTTTAAGTGGCGAAGGTTACCAAAGTGGTTGCTACGTAAAACCTGCCATTATTGAAGCCGAAAACCATTTTGAAATCGTACAGCACGAAACCTTTGCGCCCATTTTATATTTAATGAAATACTCTGGTGAGGTTGAAAATGCCATTGAAAAACAAAACAGTGTTGCCCAAGGTTTATCTTCATCCATTATGACTAATGAACTGAAAGAAGCAGAGAAATTCTTGTCGTATGCAGGTTCAGACTGTGGGATTGCCAATGTAAATATTGGGACTTCGGGTGCCGAAATTGGTGGTGCTTTTGGTGGCGAGAAAGAAACCGGTGGCGGGCGAGAGTCTGGAAGCGATGCTTGGAAAGTGTATATGAGACGCCAAACAAACACTATTAATTATTCTGATGAGTTGCCTTTAGCTCAAGGAATTAAGTTTGATTTATAGACTTTAAATCAATAATAAATTTTAAAAACCGTTTCAAATAGAAACGGTTTTTTTGTACTTTACTTTTTTAAGATTAAACCTGTTTGATAATATTCAGTCAAAAAAGTGTAATAAAGAAAACAGAATGAAACGCAAACACATTCAGCATTTATATTGGCGCATAGGTTTTGGAGTGCTTCCAAGTCAGCTTGAAAAGCTATCAAAAATAAACAAGAAAGAATTAATCAATGGCCTTTTTGTAGCTTCAAAAAACGTAACACCGCTTGAAGTTGATACTTCCGAAATAAAAGAAATTTTTAGAAGCAGTTTAATGAGTGCCAATAAACTAGACCCCGAAACACGCCGTAAAATCAGGAAAATAAGTCGTAAAAAACAAATAGAACTTAATATTGCTTGGATTGATAGGCTTACTTATTCGTCTGAAATCTTAAGAGAGAAAATGACGCTTTTCTGGGCTAATCATTTTGTATGCGAAGACAACAGCATCACTTATATTCAACAATTTAAAAACACACTCAGAGAACACGCGCTAGGTAATTTTAAGGATTTTGTGAATGCGGTTTCAAAAGAAGCAGCTATGACAAAATATTTAAACACAAAGCAAAACAAAAAGCAAAAACCTAACGAAAATTTTGCACGGGAGTTAATGGAATTGTTCACTTTAGGCGTTGGGCATTATACCGAAGCCGATATTAAAGAAAGTGCCAAAGCCTTTACTGGTTATAGCCATAATTTGCGTGGGGAATTTGTTTTTAGAAAACGCCATCATGATGAAAGTGATAAAACTTTTTTTGGTAAAACAGGAAACTTTTCGGGCGAAGATATTATTGATATAATTCTAGAAAACAAACAATGCGCCAAATATATCTGCGGAAAAATATATCGCTATTTTGTAAATGATAGTATAGATGAAAACCATGTAAACGCCATGGCAAACGTGTTTTATAAAGATTATGATATTGAAAACCTAATGCGTTACATGCTAATGTCAAATTGGTTTTATGATGAAAAAAACATAGGCACAAAAATAAAATCTCCCATTGAATTTTTAGTAGGAATGAAAACAACGGTGCCCACTACATTTAAAAACCCAAAGCAGTTATTGTACATTCAAAAATTGCTGGGGCAAACCCTGTTAAACCCACCAAATGTTGCGGGATGGAAAGGCGGCAGAAGCTGGATAGATAGCAATACCATTGTGTTGCGTTTAAAATTACCATCATTATTGTTAAATGACGCTTACATCTCTAAGGTAAAAGAAGGGCAAAAAGATGTTAATGCGGAAGCTAAAAAGGCGATGTTCAAGAAAAAATACGGGAAACGTTTTAAAACTGAAACCGATTGGAAGTATTTTAATAATCATTTTAAAACCGTTGCATTGAATGATTTGCAAAACCACCTTTTGGCATGCGAAATTAACAACAGTGCTAAAGCGTATTTAAGCGCTTTAGAAAAAGTATCGAAGCAAGAATACTGTGTGCAACTAATGTCGTTACCAGAATATCAAATGTGTTAAATTATGGACAGAAGAAAATTTTTAAAACATTCATCCTTAGCAAGTAGCTTATTTTTTGTGCCTAGTTTTGTTAGGGCATTCGAGGAAGTGGCAAGCAGCAAATTGGGGTATAAACGCTTAGTTATTATACAGCTTTCTGGTGGTAATGATGGTTTAAATACCGTAATCCCATTTAGAAACGATTTGTATTATAAAGCACGACCAACTATAGGTATTGCAAAAAGTAACATAATAAAACTTAATGATGAGGTTGGGCTACATTCCAGTTTAAAACCCTTAAAACGATTGTACGATAAAGGGTTTTTGTCAATCATAAATAATGTGGGCTATCCAAACCCGGTTAGGTCGCATTTTAGGTCTATGGATATTTGGCAAACGGCAACAGATTCTAATAAATATTCGCAAAGCGGATGGATTGGCAGGTATTTAGACCATTACGGAAAACAACCGCATAGCGCCATTGAGGTAAACGAAAGTTTATCGTTAGCCATGAAAGGCGAACGCATCAATGCCATTGCCACTCAAGATGCCAAATCGTTATATAAATTATCAAAAGATCCTTATTTTAAAAATATTCTTAAACACCAAAACGATGCGCATTTAAGCGAGCACAATTTAGGCTATTTGTACAAATCTATGATTGCTGCCGAATCGTCTGCTAAATATATTTTCGAAACCAGTAAAACCATTTCGAGCAAAAAAGAATACCCGAACAATACCTTTGGAAAGCAAATGAAAACCACGGCGCAGTTTATTAATTCGCATATAGAAACCAAAGTTTTTTACACCTCGTTAGGTGGTTTCGATACGCACGTTAATCAGTTAAATGCTCAAAAACGATTATTAGGAATTTATGCAAATAGCATTGAAGCCTTTGTACAAGATTTAAAAGATAACGATACATTTAAAGATACTTTAATTTTAACGTTTTCAGAATTTGGGCGTCGTGTTAAGCAAAACGCGAGCGTTGGCACCGACCACGGTACAGCAAACAATGTTTTTGTAATTGGCGAAAATTTAAAGAAACAAGGCTTTTACAACAATATGGCTAGCTTAAATGATTTAGACGATAATGGCGATTTAAAATTCGAAATAGATTTTAGAACCATTTACGCCACAGTATTAGATAAATGGCTTGAGGTAGATGATAAAAAAATACTTGATAATTCTTTTAATCGGCTAGGTTTTATTTAAAAGAAAAAACCTTGTCTCAAATTCCAGAAATGTACTGGCAGAAACAAGGTTTAAATCTATAAAAGATTAATAGCGCTGCAAAAATGCTTATAATTAATAGTTTATGCAATAAGCCAAAGTTAAATTAACAATAACTTTATCAACAAGTAATTAACTATATTTTACCTTTCTTAAAACCCGTAACGCCTCTTTGTAAAGGCTGTATAATTCTTCGCCATAATCTTTCAAATAAGGCTTTGCTTCGTTAAGTTTATCAATGGCTTCATGAAAAAGATTAAAGTAGCAAATTAAATAGGTTATGGGCAGGTTTTTTAAATCTTCCTCTTCGGTTTTTTCAATTGGCAAGCCTTTTTTTAATTTTTCTAAAATAGCATTATTAGCGTTGTAAATATGATGCAATACTTTTTTATCAAACTGGGGTGGTTCAAATAATAATTTGGTTTCAATATTATAACTGGCATTATCTTCAAAACTAATTGTGGTTTCTTCCAACGGATAATGGGTGTTGCTGTTTTGAAGCCCAAGGTTTACATACTCAATAATTTTAAAACTATAGGCATTAATAGCAATAGCGACCTGGTCCAGGGCCGAAAAAAACAAACGTACCTGTTCGTTAATCAGTTCAATATCAACTCTGGAGTAAAAGGTTTCGCCATCAATTATTTTTTTTTGCCCAGACCAGCACACCACAAAATATTCTTTAAAAACCTTGTATTGTGCATTGTAATCTTTACGGGTTTTCATAAAATGAAAAACAGCATCTAGCGTGTGTTCAATATTGTTTTGCGCGTGGTTTTCTATGGCCTCGACAATTTTAGAATTGATGTCTTTTATTTCAACCTCGAACACTTTGGGCATACTCATACTGCCATCTCTAAAAAACACCGAGCCACCGTAATATTTCCAAATGTTTTTGCGTAACGAAGTGATTTTTCCGGTGGGCCGAATGGTTACCAACCCCACAACTTTATGGTCGGGCAAATGCGGAAACGGAATGTTTTCGTACTGTACAATGGGCGGATGGGTTAAATAGGCATTGATGAGGTTCTGGATTTTACTATCGTCAAAAAAATCGACACCAACAATGTTATTGTCCTCGTCTTCTACACCAATTACAATGTACGAGTTGTTTTTTGGGTTACTGTTTGATAGCGCACAGATATGCTTTAAAAACTTTGCCTTTCCTTCTTTATGGCTAATATCAATTTTACGCTTTTTATCATAAAAACTGTTCTCATCGTTATGAGCCAAAAGGTGTTTTATTAGAAGACGTTTGTTAATCATAGCTGTCATTCCCGCGAAGGCGGGAATCTCATGGTTTAAATTCTAAAGTTCTTTTTTCACAATAGTTGAACTCGCTTGTGCTGTACAAAACATCAAAACATCAGCGATATTAACGTGCGGAGGTCTAGAAACTGCAAAATAAATAACTTCAGCAACGTCTTTTGCTTGTAAGGCTTTGTAGCCCGTGTACACATTGTCAGCTTGCTTGCCACCCTTAAATCGCACTTGCGAAAATTCGGTTTCAACCAAACCCGGATTTATAGCGCCTACTTTTATTCCAAACGGATTCAAATCAATACGCATCCCTTCTGTAATCGCTAAAACCGCATGTTTGCTGGCGCAATATACATTGCCTTTGGGATAAACCTCTTTGGCTGCCAACGAGCCTATGTTTATAATATGCCCCGATTGTCTTTCGGTCATTTGCGGAATTACGGCTTTGCTCACATAAAGCAATCCTTTAACGTTTATATCCATCATAGCATCCCAATCGTCTAAATTGCCAGTTTGTATAGGGTCTAATCCGTGGGCATTTCCTGCGTTGTTAATAAGAATATCGATGGTTTTAAAATCTTTTGGGAGAGAAGCAATGGCTTTTAACGTTTCACCTTTATCGCGAACATCAAAATTTAAAATATGCACATCGGTTAGTTTTTCTAAAGCTTGCTGAATTGTTTTTAAACGCTCCAATCGTCTTCCGCATAGCACCAAGCGAATACCGTGTTTTGCAAATTCGTAAGCTGTGGCTTCGCCAATGCCACTTGTGGCTCCGGTTATTAGGGCTGTTTTTGTCATTTTAAATAATGTGTTTTGCGTTTTTCATCTATAAAAATACTTAAATCTAACTTAAGTAGGCCTTGCTTGAAAAGTAACATTGGCTATAAACTAATCATAATTTTGTGTTAAACCTTATGGCTATTGCATTTCGTTTAATTTTTAACCAATTTTTAACAGCATTGCAATAAAAATTTTAACAATTTGCACTGCCCAAAATAAGAGTGGTATATTCGGGATAATTAATACTAAATACAATGGAAGAGACAGGTACAATTGATATTAAGACAATTAACGAGAAAATTGAAAAGGAAAGCGCTTTTGTTGATTTGCTGATGTTGGAGATGAACAAAGTTATCGTGGGCCAAAAGCACATGGTTGAACGTTTGCTAATTGGCCTTTTGGGGCAAGGGCATATTCTACTTGAAGGTGTTCCCGGTTTGGCAAAAACATTAGCCATTAACACACTCGCACAAGCGGTTGACGGCAGTTTTAGCAGAATACAATTTACGCCAGATTTATTGCCTGCCGATGTTACCGGAACCTTAATTTACAACATGAAGGTTAATGATTTTTCTATTAAAAAAGGCCCTATTTTTGCCAATTTTGTGTTGGCCGACGAGATTAACAGGGCACCAGCAAAAGTGCAATCGGCTTTACTGGAAGCCATGCAGGAAAAACAGGTAACAATTGGCGACGAAACTTTTGTTTTAGATAAACCATTCTTGGTAATGGCAACGCAAAACCCGGTGGAGCAAGAAGGAACGTATCCGTTGCCTGAGGCGCAGGTTGACCGTTTTATGCTAAAAACAGTTATAGATTACCCCAAATTAAACGAAGAGCAACTTATTATGCGTGCCAATTTAAAAGGCGCTTGGGATAAAGTAAATCCTGTAGTTTCTGTGGCACAAATATTAAAAGCCCAAGAGGTAGTTCGTGAGGTTTATATGGACGAGAAAATTGAAAAATACATACTCGATATCATTTTCGCAACGCGCTACCCAGAAAAATACAAACTTGCCGATTTAAAACCATTAATATCTTTTGGTGCATCGCCACGTGGTAGCATTAATTTGGCCACTGCGGCCAAATGCTTTGCCTTTATTAAGCGTCGAGGTTACGTTATCCCCGAAGATGTTCGTGCTGTAGTACACGATGTTTTAAGGCACAGAATTGGTATTACATACGAAGCCGAGGCCGAAAATGTAACTTCAGAAGACATCATCAACAAAATTGTAAACGAGATTGAGGTACCATAAAGCCCCCTAGCCCCCAGAAGGGGAACGCTCACTCAGACGTTATTTAGAGGGCTAAATACAACAATATGTTAAAAAAAAAAATCAAAATAAACATTTAACCGCAATCAATTCCCCCTTTGGGGGATAGGGGGCTATGGATACTAAAGAATTACTAAAAAAAGTACGAAAAATTGAGATTAAGACACGGCGCTTGTCTGATCATATTTTTGGGGGCGAATACCATTCCACCTTCAAAGGTCGTGGTATGACGTTTTCTGAAGTACGCCAGTATCAATTTGGAGACGATGTTCGAAATATCGATTGGAACGTAACCGCTCGCTATAACGAACCTTTTGTTAAGGTTTTTGAAGAAGAGCGCGAACTCACCATGATGCTTATGGTAGATGTTTCTGGCTCCGAATTATTCGGTACGCAACAGCAATTTAAAAACGAAATAGTTACCGAAATCGCTGCAACTTTAGCGTTTTCTGCCACTCAAAATAACGATAAAATAGGGCTCATTTTATTTTCAGATAAAGTAGAACTTTATATTCCGCCAAAAAAAGGGCGCTCGCACGTATTGCGCATTATTCGAGAGTTAATTGAGTTTAAGCCCGAAAGCAAACAAACCAATATTGCTGAAGCTTTAAAGTTTTTATCGAACGTAATGAAAAAGAAAGCCATTGTGTTTGTGCTCTCCGATTTTATTGCAGACGATTATAAACAAACCATGAAAATTGTTTCTGGTAAACACGATGTTACCGGCATTCGGGTTTACGATAAATGCGAAGAGGAAATTCCGAATTTGGGCATGGTGCAAATGCAAGATGAAGAAACCGGCGAGTTGATGCTGGTCAATACATCATCAAAAACCGTACGGCGTAATTACGGAAAGTTTTATCAGGAAAAAGTAGATTATTATACGGAAGCCTTTACAAAATCTGGAGCAGGAATAATAAATTGTCGGGTGGACCAAAGCTATGTTAAAAAACTGTTGGGTTATTTTAAAAGAAGAGGTTAATTTAAGTTAAAAGTTAAAAGTTAAAAGTTAAAAGTTAAAAGTGAGAAGTTTAAAGTTTAAAAATAAAGGTAATAATGAAATGAAGTCTTCGGTCATCGGTCTTCGGGCTTGCATCTTTTTTTCTTTGGCCTTTTTTCTATGCTCTTTTTTCGCTTTAAACGCCCAAGTTACCTCGGCCATAGATACAGCTTCGGTAAAAATCGGTGAGCAAATCACTTACCGTATCCAGGTGGAAACCGATAGCTCGAGCTTAGTGGTTTTCCCCGAAGGGCAAACCTTTTCGCCTTTAGAAATGATTGAATCCTACAAAGTCGATACTTTAAAAAACAACGATACATTCAATCTCATAAAAAAATACGCTTTAACACAATTCGATTCGGGCACGTACAGCATTCCGAGGCAAAAAATTATTATTGGCGATAAAACGGTTTTTACCGATTCTTTGCAAGTTGAAATAAAAAACGTTGCCATAGATACCACAAAACAAGGGCTTTACGACATTAAGCCCATTATAGAAGTAGATAAAAAAGGGAGCAATTGGTGGAAAAATTTATTAATAACACTATTGATAACCAGTATTATAGGGTTTTTAATCTATTGGTTTGTTTGGCGGAAAAAACCACTTACTGAAGAAGAGCAAATAGCATTATTGCCACCTTACGATAGAGCAAAATTAGCTTTAAAAAAATTAGATGAAAGTGAGTACCTGGAAAACCAGAACCTAAAGGATTACTATTCAGAACTTACATTCATCATCAGAAAATATCTTGACGAAAAGGTTTACGACCGTGCTTTGGAAAGTACCACGGACGAGCTAATTAGTAGGCTTAGGCTTCTTAAAGAAGGCAATCAAGTCGATATTAGTAAAGACGAGATCAATAACCTTGAAAGTATTTTAAAACGTGCCGATTTGGTAAAATTCGCAAAATCCGCACCAGATGTAGAATTGGCTAAATTAGACCGAAACACCATTGATGTTGAGATTGATAACGTTAAAGAAGCACTGCCCGAACCCACCGAAGAAGAAAAGCTGTTAGACGAAAAATATAAAGAAGAACAAGCCCGAAAAAAGAAACGTAAAAAAGTTATAATTACAATTGTTATTGGTGTGTTTTTACTCATGGCAACCTTTGTTGGTTTTGGCTTAAAATATGGTTTCAGCTATGTTAAAGATACTATTATAGGGCACCAAAGCAAGGAGCTTTTAGAGGGCGATTGGGTAAACAGCGCCTACGGTTTTCCGCCCGTAACCATTTCAACACCAAAGGTTTTAAAACGTGTTGACGTGCCTATTTCGGACGAAATGAAGCAAAACATGTCTATTTCGGCCTTTAGTTACGGCACGCTCTTAGATTTCTTTTCGGTAACCGTAAGCACAACCGTATTGAATTCTGCCAATGAAAACCAGATAGATTTAGAAAAAGCTTCAGAAAATAGCCTAAAAGGTTTTGAGACCAAAGGAGCCAAAGACATTTTGGTTTTAAGGGATAAGTTTACAACACCAAATGGGGCCGAAGGGTTAAAGACGCACGGAACCTTAAAAATACCAAGCCTCACTTCTGAAAAACTTCAGGAAGGGAAATATACCATGCTTCAGTTTGCATCAAAAAACGTGTTACAACAAATTATAATTACTAGTGCAAAAGACGATACCTATGCAGATACCATGGTAGAGCGCATTTTAAATTCAGTAGAACTTAAAGAAGCCGAAGAATAATGTTTGAAGGGATCCAATTTTTAAATAAAGAATTGTTTTGGTTATTGCTGCTCTTGCCATTGGCCGTGATTTGGTACGTGCTAAAACATAAAAAGCAAACGGCCGAATTAAAAATATCGAGCCTAAAAGGTTTTAAAATAACCAACTCGTGGTTGCCAAAATTAAAGCACGTATTGTTTGCTTTAAGGCTTTTAGCTTTAGCACTTTTAATAACAGCCATTGCAAGACCGCAAACTGTTGATGTATCTACCAGAACAAAAACCACACGAGGCATAGATATAGTTATGGCCATAGATGTATCGGCAAGTATGTTGGCCAAAGATTTATCGCCAAACCGATTGGACGCCTTAAAACAAGTAGCCGCAGAGTTTATTAAAGGCAGGCCAAACGACAGGATTGGTTTGGTGGAGTACGCTGGCGAAAGCTTTACAAAAACACCCATTACCAGCGACAAATCTATTGTGTTACGGTCTTTAAGAGAGATAAGATATAACACCATTATTGAAGGTGGCACCGCCATAGGCATGGGTTTGGCAACCGCGGTAAATAGGTTAAAGGACAGTAAAGCAACCAGTAAAGTTATAATTTTATTAACCGATGGCGTTAACAATTCCGGGTTTATAGACCCCAAAATAGCCAGCGAACTCGCTTTAGAATACGGTATAAAAACCTATACCATTGGTTTAGGAACCAACGGAATGGCATTGTCGCCAGTGGCTATTTTGCCAAACGGAAATTTTCAATACGGACGGGTACAAGTAGAGATAGATGAAGCACTACTAAAAGAAATAGCCCAGGCCACAGGCGGGAAATATTTTAGAGCAACAGACAATAAAAAACTGGAAGAAATATATAACGAAATAAACAAGCTTGAAAAAACAGAAATTGAAGAATTCAAATTTTATAATTACGAGGAAAAGTACCGTTCATTAGTGCTTTTAGCAGGATTGTTTTTGCTTTTAGAATTACTATTGCGCTTTACCTTTTTTAGAAGTTTTATATAAGATGAGTTTTTTTCATTTCCGCGAAAGCGGAAATCTCATAAACCAAGCTAAATAATAATATATAGAAGAAGGATAAATAGAATATATTAAGTCACACTGAGCTTGTCGAAGTGTTTTAAAAAATATAGGAAATTGTAATTTGTTTTAAAACAACTAAACAACATTTAATGCAATTAGAAGAAAAAATATGGTTTTGGGCTCTGGGAATTATTCCGGTAATACTCCTATTGTTTTTAGTGCTCCAAATCTGGAAACACAACACACAAAACAAGTTTGCCGATAAAAAACAGCTTAATAGGTTAAGTCCAAATAGGTCATTATTCAAATCCATTTTAAAAATCGTGGTTTTAAGTTTAGCATTTGCATGTTTAGCATTGGCATTAGTAAACCCAAAAATCGGCACAAAACTTGAAACCGTAAAACGCGAAGGTATCGATATTGTTTTTGCGGTCGATGTTTCTAAAAGTATGCTCGCCGAAGATATTGCACCAAACCGATTGGAAAAATCGAAGCAATTGGTTACCCAAATCATAAACAATCTGGCAAGCGATCGCGTGGGCATTATCGCCTACGCCGGAAAAGCGTTTCCGCAACTGCCCATAACCACAGATTATGCATCGGCAAAAATGTTTTTAAATAGCATGAATACCGATATGTTATCATCGCAAGGCACTGCTATTAACGAAGCCATAAAACTCGCCAAAACCTATTTTGATGACGAACAGCAAACCAATCGGGTGCTTATTATAATTTCGGATGGCGAAGACCATAGTGAACAAGCCGCTGCGGTGGCCGAAGAGGCAAACAACGAAGGCATCCGCATTTTTACCATTGGCGTTGGCGATGTAAAAGGCGGTCCCATTCCAGAAAAACGCAATGGCATTATTTTAAATTACAAAAAGGACAACCAAGGCGAAACGGTAATAACCCGCTTAAACGAAGAAACGCTAAAAAGTATTGCCGCAGAAGCCAATGGCGCTTATATAAACGGAAAAAACACCAATAATGTGGTTGAAAGCATCAGGGAAATATTAAATAAAATGGATAAAACCGAATTTGAAGCCAAACAATTTGCCGAGTATAAAGACCAGTTTCAATGGTTTTTGGGCTTCGGTATTTTCTTTTTGCTTTTAGATATTTTTCTTTTAGAACGAAAAACAGCATGGTTAAAAAAGTTGAATCTGTTTAATGAAAATTTGTAAAGTATCGCTTTTAAAAGACGCTTCAAAGCATCAGTTAAAATTGTCATTCCCGCGAAATCGAAGATTCTTGAATTCATTAACTTGAAATAAGAACCAATGAATAATGAGGGAATCTCATAAATTGAACCTATAATTAATAATTTATAAAATTTTTAACGAACATAAATTGAAAGGTTTTCTATATTAGAATTTAGAACCAATGAAGATGAAACATTTAGCAATAATCATATTAACCTTAAGCGCAACCTTTTGTTTTGCGCAGGAAAAAGAGCAGTTAATAGCATTAAAAAAAGCCAATAACTATGTTTACCAAGGCAATAGTCTAGTAAAAGAAGACGATTTTGTTTCGGCAGAAATGGCATACAGAAAAGCCATTTCAGAACAACCCACAGGTGTTGCAGGCATTTACAATCTGGGAAATTCGTATTACAAAAAAGGAAATTTTGACGAAGCCTTATACCGCCATCAACAAGCCGCTGAAAATGCAGAATCTAAAGCTGAAAAACACAAAGCATATCATAATATTGGTAATATTTTAATGAAAAATAAAAAGTGCAAAGAAGCTGTGGAAATCTACAAAAATGCACTTAGAAACAATCCAACAGATAATGAAACACGCTATAATCTAGCTTTGGCAAAAGCCTGTGCCGAACAACAAAAGGATCAGCAAGACCAAAATAAAGACGACAAAGACAAGGATAAAAAAGACGAGGAAAATAAAGAGAACGAAGATAAAAAGGATAAAGAAGGCGACAATAAAGACGATAAAAAAGACGAAGGCGAGAAAGACAAAAAAGAAGGCGACGATAAAAAAGATGACGAAGGCAAACCTAAAGACGAAAAAGAAGATAAAGGAAAAGGAGACGACAACAAGAAAAACAAACAGCAAAAACCAAAGCCACAACCCGGGCAATTATCGCCACAGCAAATAAAAAGCTTATTGGAAGCAATGAATAACCAAGAAAAAAAGGTGCAGGAAAAAATGAATGCCGAAAAGCAAAAAGGCATAAAAATTAAAACCGAAAAAGATTGGTAACTAATAAATTTTAACTAATGAAAAACGATTAACGATTTTTGAGTTGAGAAGTTTATGAAAACAAATAATTTAGAAAAACGAATAATAAATTTCACTGTTTTTATTATTGATATAATACAAAATGTTAAAAATAATTATGCGGGTAATTATTATGGAAATCTGCTTATCCGATCTTCTGGTTCTCCAGCGCTAAACTATGGTGAAGCCAGAAGTGCTGAATCTCATAAAGGTTTTGTTCATAAAATGGGAATATGTTTAAAAGAAATCAGAGAGTCTAATAATTGCTTAAAAATTATAAATAGAGCTAATTTGTATAATGGAAATCAGGATAAAATCAACAAGGCTTTAAACGAAAACAATCAATTAATATCAATCTTTGTTGCTAGCATAAAAACATCTAAAAAAAATAATTCTAATATCAAAAATCGTTAATCGTTGTTCGTTAATATGAATTTTTTAAAACACATATCCATTTTAATGCTAATGCTTGTAACAAGCTTTACCTTTTCGCAGGTAAAATTTGAAGCCAAGGTTAGTAAAAAAAAGTTGGGAATAAACGAACGATTGCGTGTTGATTTTGAAATGAATCAAGATGGCGATAACTTTAATCCGCCAAACTTTAAAGGGTTTACGGTTGTTGGCGGGCCAAACCAATCGGTTAGCAATTCCTGGATTAATGGGGTGCGATCCTATAAAAAAACATACAGCTATTTTTTAGCGCCCAAAAAGCAGGGCACATTTACCATTAGTCAAGCCACCATTACTGTTGATGATGAAACTTACAAAACCTTACCTGTAAAAATTGTGGTTACTGCTGCGGTTGACAAACCAAAGGATCCCAACGACCCCAATTACATTGCTTCAGAAAATATTCACTTAGTTGCAGAAATTTCGAAAACAAACCCCTATTTAAACGAAGCCATTACGGTGGTTTACAAGTTGTACGTCTCACCAAACACAGGCGTTGATAATTGGCGGGAAATTGATAGTCCAAGATATAACGATTTTTGGAGCCAGAATATAGATATAAAAGGGCAGAAAGTGCAAAACGGCACTTATAAAGGCGAAGATTATAGATTTTTAGTGTTGCGAAAAACAGTACTCTATCCGCAAAAAACCGGAAAATTAAACATTGAACCATTAAGTTTGGATATTGCTGTACAAGTACCTACCAGCAGGCGTGATATTTTTGGAAGCCGAATAATGACGCGAGCTCATAGAACCGTTTCGGCAGGCAATAAAACCATAACCGTAAAACCCTTGCCCGAAAAAGGAAAACCAGTCGATTTTACCGGAGCCGTGGGCAGTTTCAATTTTAATGTGTCGGCATCAAAAACTGAATTGGATGCTTCAGAATCGCTTCAGGTAAAAGTTGGAGTAAATGGCAAAGGCAATTTAAAATTATTTAAACTTCCTAAAATATCCCTACCAAGCTCGTTGGAAGTTTACGAGCCCGAACATACCGAAAACGTAAAAACAAATTTAGCAGGTATGCAAGGCAGTATCTCTGATAGTTACACGGTTGTACCTCAATTTAAAGGCAAATATCCCATACCTAGTATTTCGTTTTCATATTTCGATTTAAAGACCGAAAGCTACAAAAGATTAACGTCCAACGAAATTGTAATCGATGTTTTGGATGGCCCTATTAATACCGATTCAAACTCAAACACCACTACTGCAAATCCAGGAAAGCAACGTGTGGTTTTAAACAACGACCAGTTTGCGTTTATAAAGACCAAAACAAATTTTTCATCTATAAAACCAAGCTATTTCTTTAAAACCCCATTGTTTTGGGGCGCATTGTTGTTACCGTTTTTAGCTATTCCGTTTGCCATAATTATCAGAAACAAAAAAGCGGCCAGAGCTGCCGATGTTTACGGAAACAGAATAAGAAAAGCCGATAGATTAGCTAAGAAATATTTGGGCAATGCCAAAAAAGCACTCGGCAAAAAAGAAGCTTTTTATATTGCACTAGAAAAAGCGCTGCACAATTACCTAAAGGCGAAGCTGCACATAGAAACCAGCGATTTAAGCAAAGATAAAGTGATTGATTTGCTAAAGGACAAACAGGTTGATGACAAGGTAATTTCAGATTTTGTAAGCATAATCAAGAATTGCGAATTGGCACGCTACACCCCAATAACCCAAGTAGAAATGCAACAAGATTACGATAAGGCCGCAAAGACCATTTCGTTAATCGATAAACAAGCACGTTAAAAATGAAAAAGGCAATATACATTTTGGCATTTTTGTATAGCACACTGGCTTTTCCTCAAAACGAAACACTTTTCGAGCAAGCAAACACCTTGTACAACCAAGGGAAATATGCAGAAGCCATAGATAAGTACACCGCTATTTTAGAGACCGGAAACCATTCTACGGCATTGTATTTTAATATGGCCAATGCGCATTACAAACTAAATAATATTGCACCAAGCATCTATTTTTACGAAAAAGCTTTATTGCTATCGCCCAATGATAAAGAGATAAAAAACAACATGGCATTTGCAAAAAACATGACTATCGATGCTATTGATATTATTCCGCAATCAGCCATTTCCAAGCTGGTAAAAAACGCAACAAACATTATGGGTTTTGATGCTTGGGCAAAAACCTCTGTGGCTTTTGCATTGTGTTTTGTTACTCTGTTTCTAATCTATTATTTTGCCTATTCAACACTAAAAAAACGTCTTGCTTTTATTGGTTTTATAACAAGCTTGTTTTTGCTTTGTATGTCTTTGGGGTTTGCATTTCATAAATTCAATATCGATAAGAATAATAAACCCGCAATTGTATTTGCCCAGGAAAGTAAAGTAAAAAGCGAACCAAATTCAAGAAGCGCAGAGTCTTTTAGGCTGCACGAAGGTACTAAGGTCCAGGTTTTAGATACCGTAAACCAATGGAAAAAGATAAAGCTCGCCGATGGCAAAACCGGTTGGATTTCGGCAAAAGATATAAAGTTGTTGCACGATTATTAATTGATGTTAAACAAAGCAAATTAAAAATCTTATATTTGCAGTAATAGAAATTAAACACATGCCAAAACAAAGTATATCGATGTTTTTTACAGTAATTTTTTTACTGTACATTACTGCACCGGCTATTGTAGTAATGGTTGACAATGCATCTGATGCATCTGTTGTAATTTCTACTTCCGAAGAAAAAGACCAAGGGCTAGAGCTGGTTTTTTCAAACACCGCTACTATACAAACAAAAACTGTTTTCAATTACGCCAAAAATATTCTGGCATACAACTTAAAAAAGTATCCTAAGCCTTACTTAATTCTTATTTCACAGCCTCCAGAACAAATCTATTTAGGTTAGTAAAACCGTTTCCATATCAACATAGTTATAGAATTAACACCTTACAGCATACAGCTAGGTGTCTCTTAAAATTTTAAGCGGCGTTTCTTTTTTAATCAAAGATAACGAGCTTACACATTAACATAATAAACAAATAAAAACATGAAAACATTAGCAAAAGTATTTTTATTAGTAACCCTTTCTTTTGGCCTTATAGCTTGCCAAAATAAAAAGGCAGATTCTAACGATTCGACAAACAGTAACACCGAAACCAAAACCGAGCAGGAAACCGTACTTGTAAGCAAAGTACTAACTGCTGAAGAGCAAGCCGCATTATCTCCAGACGATGTAATTAACATTTTTAAAGAAGGCAATGAGCGCTTTATTAACAACGATCTTACAAAAAGAGACCATTCGGCCCAGGTAAGGCAAACCACTAAAGCCCAATACCCAAAAGCCATTGTGTTATCTTGTATAGATAGTAGAGTGCCAGTAGAAGATGTTTTTGATAGAGGTATTGGAGATATTTTTGTTGCAAGGGTAGCGGGTAATTTTGTAAACGAAGACATTTTAGGTAGTATGGAATATGCCACAAAAGTTGCAGGTTCCAAACTGGTATTGGTGGTAGGCCATGAACATTGTGGTGCTGTAAAAGCGGCCGTAGATGATGTTAAGCTAGGTAACATTACACCAATGCTTTCTAAAATTAAACCAGCCGTAAATATGGTAGAATACGATGGCGAAAGAAACTCTAAAAATGCCGAGTTTGTTGCCGAGGTATGTAAGAGTAACGTTAAAAACACTATAGCCGAAATTCGTGCCAATAGTCCTATAATGAAGGAAATGGAAGATAATGGCGAAATTAAAATCGTTGGAGCTGTTTACGATTTGGATACAGGTAAAGTGTCTTTTTTAAATTAAGACAAGGGGTTTATATGATGTAATAATCATATAAATTTGCTAAAAACTTCATTTAAGGTATTTTATTCTTTTAAAGGGAATCTAAATGCCATAAATGGAGTTTTTTTTGTTTTGTAAAAAAAGCAAGTTTCCGATTTGTAGCTATTTCTGGCATATTGACTGAAGCTTAGTAAGGAAAAGAATGGTAGATAAAATTAATTACAAGGGTGCTCTTTATTATCTTAAATCATAAAAAATATTTATGTATTATATATTTTATATAAATAAAAATTTATATGATTTTTTTTTAAAATTTGCAGCGCACAAATTCTGTTTGGCAAAAACGATTTAACGCTTTAATAACTTTTTATGACTTCAACAGAAACGGCATCATTTAAAAACAAATTAGGGTCTGTAGCCCCAACACCGCCAAAAAAAAGGCATTGGCTTTCAGGTATTTTTATCCCTCTGGCATGGGTCTTGTTTATCGCCAATGTAGGTTATGTATTGTTTTACGTGCCTAATTTACCACAATGGCAATTAGGCGGCCTTATAGCTATAAATGGCTTATCAACTATTATGTGGTTAGTGGTTACTTTTTTTAGTGCTATTATACAAACTTATGCTTCCAATTACTTAAAAGGGTTTAAGTACAAAGGTAAGTTTTTGCTTGTTAGTTTTCTTTTCGCGCTTAGCGTTATGTTTTTTGTAGTTGCCAACAATGTTGTGCTCTTTTGTGCTTCGTGGTTAATTATGGGGTATTTAATGACGCTTTTAATAGGTATCAACACCGGCTGGGAAGAAGCTAAAAACGCCGCACGTTATGCCCGTAATAATTTTATTATAAGTACTGTGTTTTTAAGTCTTGCTACAGGTTTACTAGTATTTTATACAAACGCTTGGACTTTAACTGGAATTCGCGAAGGCTTGCCAGCACTTACCAAGGGTGTAGCTACACTTGCCGCTTTGGGTGTGTTATTGGCGGCACTTATACAATCTGCAATATTTCCTTTTCATAGATGGCTTATGTCTGCCATGACCTCTCCTACGCCAGCCTCGGCATTAATGCATGCCGGTTTTGTAAATGCTGCTGGGATATTGTTAACTATTTTCGCCCCTTTATTAGTCGAGACCCAGGTTTTAACTCTTATTTTTATTATAGGTAGTGTAACGGCTATTTTTTCTCAGTTTTCAAAATTACTTCAAGTAAACATAAAACAAAAATTAGCTTGCTCAACCAGTGCGCAAATGAGCTTTATGATTATGCAATGTGGTCTTGGTTTTTTCAGCGCAGCTATTACCCATCTTATTTTGCATGGTTTTTACAAAGCGTATTTGTTTCTGTCTTCTGGCGAAGAAATAGAAAAAAGCATACCTAAAGATGCTCTGCCTATTCAAATCAAGCCAATCCAAACCCTGTTTATTTTAGTAATTAGTGGTCTGGGAGGCGTCTTGTTTGCATATATAACTGGTAAAGGTTTGGCATGGGATACAGGTTTGTTTTTAACCTTTATTGTAGCCATAACCGTTGGGCAAATAACCTATAACGTGTTAAATCACTTTAGGTTTTCAATAGTAAAAAAAATAATTGTTTTGCCATTTGCATTAGCTATTGGTATAGGCGTTTATGCGCTAACTTATAACGGTATTGCTTTACTTCTTGCAGATATGCCAATGGCAAATAAGCCTATAGACCTTACCTATGTTCATGTTCTTGTTGGAGCCCTATTCTTGTTGGCGTTTTATGTTATGCTTTCGGGTAGGTACCAAAAAATCCCTTGGCTTTATGTAAAACTGTTAAATGCATCTCAGCCATTCAATAAATCAGTTATTTCTTATAAACATAATCGATCTTAACTATGCAGGATATTTTAAAAAGTATCGAAAAGGCTACACAAACATTTGGAACCACATGGCCTTTATATGCTTTTGTCGCCTCTAATCCGTTGTCGGGTTACGAGCACATGCCTTTTGATAAAGCGGCTCAACTAGCATCGCGACTTTTAAAAGCATCAACCTATCCTAACGCTTCAGAGTTTAAAGCCGCTTTACAAAGAAACGATATCGATAACGATGTTTTATTGAATTGCCTATCTGAAAATCAATTGTTTGAGTCTTCTGGTTTTTACCTAAAACAAATGTTAGCTCATGAGCAAAATAAAACAAAAGCAAAATATGGAAAGTTAGATGTTATCATGTCTAAATGGTTATCGGCTTTTTTAGATGAAGGTCTTGCTGAGTGGCAAATGCCAAATAAAGAACAAGGTTTTTATAAGGCATGGAAACTATTAGCTGTATTTGATGCTAGTTTAGGAAAAAAACTAATAACTACATTACCTGAAACCAGTTTGGAAGCCATAAAAATAGTATTGGATAAAAACGATATATGCAATTACCAAGCATTTTTTGAAGAACACATGGCCGCTTTATCCGGTTGGGTTGGATATATAAAGCACAGGGAAAACAATGCTAGTTTGTGGAACCAATCGTTCCCTATTACAATGGAAGATTATTTAGCAGTTCGATTAAGTATTGCGCAACATATTTACGGCAAACTAAACAATGTTGAAGCTCCAGCAAATAACGCCACCCAATTTAAACTGAAAAACACCTGGTTGAAAGCTTGGGAACAGACTTTTCAAAACAACTTAATAGCAGCCATAAGCAGCAATAATAAAGTAACACGACCAAAAACAGTAATAGAAGCGCAAATGGTATTTTGCATCGATACGCGATCTGAATTAATTCGCCGTCATATAGAAGCTCATGGCAACTATGAAACCTATGGGTATGCAGGTTTTTTTGGCATAGCTATGGATTATAAACGTTTTGATACTAATATCATCTCAAAAGCTTGTCCGCCAATAGTGGGATCGCCTTATTTGGTAACAGAAAAGCCAAACCCAGAACAGCAAAATAAGGTACACTTGTTTAAAAGACAAAAGCAGCAAGGTAAAGCCATGCAATATGTATTAAAACGACTTAAAAACATGTTGCCCTCATCATTTGGATTTGTAGAGGGCGCCGGTTTTTTTTACGGATTGAGTTTAATTATGCAAACCTTAATACCACAGTCTTTTTTCAAGATTAAAACAAAAAGCAGTAACAGTCATGAAGATTTTTGCGAACCAGAAATAAGCTATAATCAAGGATGCGAAAGTGAGGGGATTCCAATTGCTTTAGATGAAAAAGTGGCTATTGTAAAATCTGCTTTTAGCTTAACAGGATGGCAAAATTTTGCGCCCTTGGTATTATTTGTTGGCCATGGGAGCCATACTACAAACAACCCATTTGCATCAAGTTTAGATTGTGGTGCCTGTGCTGCAAACCCTGGGCGCCATAACGCCAGATTACTGGCCAAATTAGCCAATTTACAAGAAGTTCGCGATGTTTTAAAAACAGCACACAATATTTCTATACCTAACGAAACCTTATTTATTGGTGCCGAACATAACACAACCACAGATGCCATAACATTGTTTGATGGCAACGTGCCAACATCGCATCTGGAAGCGCTTGCTATTTTAAAGCAAAACCTTGCAAAAGCTCAAAAAACCGCTACTCAAGAGCGCTTATGTATGGAGTCTGGAAGCATTGATCTAGCATTAAAAAAGGCAACCGATTGGGATGAAACTCGTCCGGAATGGGGATTGGCAAAAAATGCAGGTTTTATAATTGCTCCTCGATCGCTTACTCAAAACACCAATTTGGATGGGCGTTGTTTTTTACATTCTTACAATTATAAGCAGGATAAAACAGGTGAAGCTTTAGAAGGTATTTTATGTGGTCCCATGGTAGTAACACAGTGGATTAACAATCATTATTACTTTACCACAGTTGATACAGATAAATTTGGCGGAGGCTCTAAAATTACCCATAATATTACTGGTAAATTTGGTGTTTTGCAGGGCAATGGAGGCGATATTAAAATGGGCTTGCCCTTACAGTCTTTAAAGGCGACCGACAAAGAATTGTACCATAAACCCTTGCGTTTAACAGTAGTTATTCAGGCGCCTTTAAAGCGTGTGGAAAATATTTTGAAAAAACACCATCATCTTAAAAATTTGGTTGATAACGAATGGATTTATTTAAAAATTCTAGACCCAGATAACCAAAATCTGCCTACAAGCTATACAAAAGACCTAAAATGGCAAGTGCTTTAAGCTTAGGTAATTAAAATGCAATGCTAAAAAAAGTAAATAAAGTGATAATTAATAAAACTCATAATTTTCAAGCCATTTAAAGTTTTCTGAAATAATAGTATCTTTTTGGTCTTGTATATAATCTATAAAAGCGGTTGCGGTAGGCATAAATTTTTTGCCTTTCAGCCAAATTAAGTTCCAAGACGATGTTATAGGTAAGCCTTTGGCTTCAATTATATGCAGTTCGTTATCTTGCAATTCATTTTTTATTCCAATTAATGGCATAATAGAGTAGCCCAAACCAGCAATTACAGCCTGTTTAACGGCTTCGTTGGTTGAAAGTTGCAGCTTTTTTTTAGTTGTAATCTGGCGTGTACTTAAATAATCTTCCATGGCTTTGCGTGTAGCAGATCCTTTTTCTCTATATATAAGAGGTAGATTTTTTAAAATAAAATCAAATTTCTTATTATACAGGTTTTTGGCATGCGCCTTGTTACCCACTAAAAATAATTTATTTTGCATTAATGCAATGCGCTCTACCTCCAAGTTGTCTGGCATTACAGAAACCAATGCAAAATCTATCTTATTTTGTTCTAAACTCTCAAGCACTTTAAACCTATTGGTAACATCCATTTTAAGATCAACCCCAACGTGTTTTTGTAAAAATCCAGAAAGAAAATAGGGCATTACATATTTTCCGGTAGATACAACGGCAATGTTAAGTTGCCCGGTCAAGAATCCTTTGTAATCCATGGTTTTGTGTTTCATGGCATTTACCTCTTTAAGTATTCGCCTGCTGGCTTCGGCAATTTCTTCGCCAAAAGGTGTAATGTATAACTGCCTGCCAATAACTTCTGTTAGCGGTATTTCAAATTGGTTTTGAAGATTTTTTAATTGAATGGAAACGGCAGGTTGTGTTAAAAACAATAATTCTGAAGCTTTGGTAATGCTTTTAGTTTCAACAATTTTCAAGAAAATTTGAAGCTGATTGAGTGTATAGTTCATAAATATAATTTATGTTTTTAAGGTAAATATAAAAATATATTTATGCCGTTAACTATTTAAGTTTATACAGCGCATATAATTTTACACTTTTTTCTGGTTGAGGTGCTTAAAACCAGAGTGGCATGGCATGTTATAATTTTATGTTATTTGTTGGTCTTGTATATTTAATTTTCAGGTTGAAGGTTAAAACCCAAATCCACAGGCTTCCGGATTATTGAAGTTGCTTTAGTTTAAAAAAATATTTTAGCCACCAAAGTTAAAAATTAAAACAAAAACTTTATAATGTGTTCGCAGTTTTACTAGCCATTTCACGAATCAGACTTTCAGTGTAAAAACTAAAACTATAGAATTACATTCCATAGCGGTTTATTTGTGTTAAGCATTAATGGAACCGATTATTTAATTGCTTCATTTCTATAATAAAATACTTTCTTTTTTTTTTGATGGGTATTGGTTTTACTATCTCTATATTTATGGCTAGTTTTGCCTTTTGAAATAAGGCCTAGTGCATCAATTCTGCTAAGGCCATACTTTTACGGACTCACTTAGGTCTATTGTAACTGTTTTTCTTGTTTAAAACTAATGTAATCTAATAATGAAATCTTTTTTTTCAAACTTTAAAGGAGATGCTTTTGGAGGTATTACTGCTGGTATTGTAGCCTTGCCATTAGCACTGGCTTTTGGGGTCTCATCTGGTTTAGGTCCTGCTGCAGGCTTATATGGTGCTATTTTTGTTAGTTTTTTTGCTGCTCTATTTGGAGGCACAAACACACAAATTTCTGGGCCAACAGCACCTATGACTGCGGTTTCTATGGTACTTGTTTCTGGCCTTGTTGCGGCTAACGACGGTAACCTGGAAAAAGCCCTTCCTATTATTTTAAGTGTTTTTTTGCTAGCGGGCCTAATACAAATAGCATTTGGTTTTCTAGGTTTCGGAAAATACATTAAATATATACCCTACCCTGTAGTCTCAGGTTTTATGACGGCTATTGGCGTAGTAATTTTAATTACTCAAATTCTGCCCGTATTGGGTTATTACCCTAAAGAGGACTATACCTATTTAAACCAGTTTAAAGCCGAGGCAGAAAATGTAATTGTCCAGAATATTTTAGAGGAAAAAGCAAAAGAAGGTGTTTTGGATTTACAGGATTACAAACAAATTATAACTGAAACCACTCAGTTTACAGAAGAGGCTATTTTAAAAGAGGCTAAAATTCTTGCCTCAAAAAAAACATCGGGGGTCATGGGCTCTATAAAGGCGCTTCCCCGTGCGCTAAAAAATATAAGTTGGCTGGAGTTGCTTTTGGCTCTGGGCACGATTTTTATTATATACGTATTTAAGTTAGTAACAAAAGCGGTTCCAAGCACACTGGTGGCATTAATTGTTATGTCTGGAATAGCCATAGGTTTTGGTTTAGATTATAAGCAAATTGAAGAAATACCCCATACTTTTCCTGTTCCTAATTTAGAGATTTTCACCGCATTTTCCCTAAGCAGTATGGCTCCATATGTATTTACAGCTTTTACGCTGGCTTTATTGGGATCCATAGATTCTTTACTTACCAGTGTTGTGGCAGACAACATAACTAAAACACGGCACAAGCCAAACAAAGAGCTGTTTGGTCAAGGCATAGGCAATGGCATTGCCGCTATATTTGGTGGCCTTCCAGGAGCTGGCGCAACTATTAGAACTGTTGTAAACATTAATTCTGGAGGAAAAACAAAATTGTCCGGTATGTTTGCTGGTGTTATGTTACTCGTTATTTTGTTGGGCTTGGGGCCTGTGGCATCAAAAATTCCAGCGGCCGTTTTAGCAGGCGTATTGATTACTGTTGGCATAGGGGTAATGGACTATAAAGGTTTAAGAGCTATAAGCAGTTTGCCTAGAGATTTAAAATTAGGGCCATTAAAATTCAGCTCTGAGGCGTTGGTAATGTTTACGGTTTTAATTTTATCTAGCTTTTGGAATTTGGTTTATGCCGTTGCCATAGGATTAGTGGTATCTTCTTTGATGTTTATGAAGAAAATTAGTGATTTAACCGGCGAACAAAGCGACGTACAAGCGTTTAAAGAAAATGAATGGAAAGGTAAAATTGATTTTCCCGACCAGTTAAAAGATAAGGTGTTTGTAGCACAATTAAAGGGTCCCTTGTTTTTTGGCTCCATTACAGATTTTTTAAACTTGGCCACTCTTATTCCTAATACGGCAACTTATGTTATAATGCGTTTAAGCCGCGTGCGCCACATGGATCAATCTGGAGCTTATGCCATGGAAGATATGTTAAGGGAATTACAGAAAAAAAACATCAAGGTGCTTTTTGTTAAGCTATCATCGCAACCCCGTTACATGTTGGAACGTATAGATGCTATACCTTATATTATTCCAGATGATGAAATTTTTGATGATTTTGGAGAATGTGTTAAATGGTTGAATAAAAGGATGATACCGGCTAAAAACTAGTTTTTTTTCAGATTAAAAGCTGTTGGTTAATGGGTTTTTATTTAAGCAGTACCTCATAAACCATGTAAGCTTATGAGGTACTGGCTAATATGATAATTTAAAAATTACTTTGTTGCCAATATTTTAAAATCTTCAACATGGTAGGCGCCATCTAATTGTTGGTCGTTACCAGATCCTGTAACTTTGAAAGCCACGTGAAGCGTTCCGGAATATGAAGAAATATCTATGAGTCCAGAATCTTTGAATTGGTACCACGAATCTGTTCTGGTTGCCAAATTAGCTGTTATTGGTGTCCATGTTGCACTTAGCACATCGGTTCCGTTAAAGTTTGTAGATACCATGACCTCTAAGGTATTTGCATCTGAATCTAAGTGATGCTGTGCTGTAAAGAAGTTAAGGAACTCGTTTTCTTGGGCATCCATATCTATGCCAGGAGAAATTAACCATCCTATGTTAACATCGTCACCGGTTCTAAATCCGCTAAATTCTGCGTATCCGTTGCCGCTAAAAACTTGCTCGGTCCAAAGTTCGCTGCCTTCTTCGGCAAAGTTTGTCCAGTTAGGAATATCTAAATTCGTATTATCTACGGCCGTATTGAAATCTTCTTCAAAAATTACAGAAAAGTCATTAATATCCAATGGCTGGCATTTGGTTTGGGTAAAATCAACCCCGCTTAAATCGTTTAGCACGAGTACTAAATTGCTGCCGTTAAATGTTTTGGCTACAATTCCAGAAATGGTGCCGCCTAATTCTGTTGGAAGTATTTGTTGGCTAAAATTTGCAAACGAACTGGTCTCTAACGGAAAGGTTGAGTAACCGAATCCGTCACAGCTTTGCAGTGTGCGTTGGGTATCAAAATCGTCTAAAGGATCAACAAAGGATTCGCCTTTTAAGCTTTCTGGGAAGCTCGCATTTTCAATCATTACAAACATACCGATATGCGAATCGTTAATTTCGGTAAATTTTACTGTTTGTGGTTCTATGTTTTCTGTTACTTCTGATCTAAAAATATGCAAAGGCACTTGTTTTCCGGTTAGGGCTTCTACCTCGTTATCAGTATTCGCAACACCGCCAATGGTTATAATATCGTCGCCTGTGCGCGTTTCGCCAATGTACAAGTCTTTTAGTTTAATATATACCTCGCGGCCAAAATTAAATTGGTTATAAGAATCTACTTGGTTTAAAACCACTTTCATGGCTGCAGTAGGGCTGCTTGGGCTGTCTTGTATAAAAAATTCTTTGTAAAAATTTCCTGTGGCGTCTGATGAAGACACATAGCCTTTTACATACATATCCGAAACAATTTGAGTGGCTTCACCGGGTTCAAACTGTGCTTTTAAATCGGTTATGCTAATTGCAGATGCACCACTGTTAAGCAAGGCTTGTAATGCTGCATTTTCTTCGGCTCCCAAACTTGTTGGAATGGTATAATCGTCGTCTTGCACACAAGATGTTGTAGCTAAAATCGCTACTAGCAAGACGGTTAAAAATTTTTTCGTTTTCATAACTGTTAATATTAAATTTTTCATGTTGTGTTTTTAAAATCTAAGGTTTACGTTTACAAAATAGGTGGTGCCTCGACCGTACCAGTATTTAGGGCCAAATCTTCTTTTTTCAAGATTTACATCGTCTCTTAATTCGTGATAGTTTGCATTTCTGCCTTGCTCGAAACCTCCAGACTTAAACTTTTTGTCTAACAGGTTGTTGATACTTGCAAAAACACTAATGTACTTATCGCCAAGTCTCCACGATTTTCCGCCTACCAGATTTACCACCATGTAATTATCAAACTGTTCTTGTTTTAACAGTTGGGTGGCGATGGCCTCATCGTAATCGTTAAATGGCAATCCATCAACATCAGAATAAAAGTTTCTGGTTCTGGTAAAAGGGTTTATATCTGCATAGGTATTGGAGAAAAAATTGGTTGTAGCGCCAAACCACCAATAATCTGGATCTCTGTATTCGAAACCAACCGAGTAAGCGCGTTGTGGCCCTCCGGCGATTTTATAGTTTTTTAAGTTTGCTTCGCCATAGGATATAGATCCATCGGCAGAGTTAAAGCTTGAGGAAGTTAGGTATAGATCTGGGTTGTTATCGTAGGTAAATTGTCCTACTGATGCAGCTCCTTTAAATTTAATGGTTGGAGTTACTTGTGCTTCAATGCCCAATTCTGCCCCAAAATGTTTCTTGTTTACACCTTGCAATACTTCTTGAACAAAGGCCGAGGTTTCGTTGTTTTCAATTTCAATACCACTTAGGCCATCTGCAAAATAAAACGAGACTTCGTTGGCATCTTTTATTTTAGAAAAATAGCCTGTAAGTTTTGCTTTAACAATCGAGGATCTAAAAATATAGCTGGCATCTAAGGCGCTTACTTTTTCTTCTTCTATATTTTTTACAATGCTATGGTTTTCTCTTGAGTTGGAATAGGTGTTGCGCAACCTTGGTGCTCTTGTAATGTAGCCCGCATTGGCATCAAATAAATGTTTTCCTGTTATTTTGTAGGTAAAGCCCGCTTTGGCGCCAAAACCCGTAAAAGATAGTTTTTCGCCTTTGCCTAACGATGCGTTGCCTGCAAACTTACTGTGCTCCCATAAGCCTTCGCGTTGGTATTTGGTGTTAGAAACGCTGCCTGAAAGATAGAAATCTATTTTATTGTACTTAAACTGGGCTTGGGCGTAGGCCGATATAACATCGGCATAGAGATTGTAGTTATATCTGTATTTTTCGCCTTCGCCGATAACTCTGTTTGGGTTTTGGTTATCGTATTGGAAATTATCAAACGAATCGACATTTAAAACACCGTTATTAGAGCCTAAAATATCGATAACTTCTCCAAAGTTTTCAGATTTTAATGTCTTGTAATTAACCGATGTGTTTAGCAAAATGTTCTCACTTAATTCAGCATTTAAAATAGAGTTGACGGTAAGTTGTTTGTCGTCGCTTCTGTCTTCATATAAAACATAGGCGGCGTTTAAACCGTTTATGTTGTTGGTTAAGTTGGCATCTAAAATGCGTTCCCAATCTATTTGTCCGTTGTTAATAAATTCTTGTTCGGCAAGGTAAGCGCCTGCGTAATCTGGCCCGTCATTATCAGCTAAAAAGTAACTTGGCAGCTTTTGGTAATAAGCCGGACTAGGGTTGGCGCCACCGCCATAGTCTAAGCGGCTATTGCCCAATTTGCCAAATTGGTAGCCTACATTTGTATTTAACCTTGTTTTGCTGTTAAAATCCCAGTAATGGTTGAGCATAAGTATGGGTTCTTCAACTTCTTTTATGCGCGAGTTGCGTTTTTCGCCATCTAAATAGCCCCAATATTCGTTGTAGGTTATGCCTTTTAAATCGTAAACTTCTTGGGTGTGCGGAGCCGATTTACCTCTTCGGTTTGGGGCATAGATAGAGACGAAATTTAAACTGTGCTTGTCGTTAAACACTTTTTCTATAGAGGCAAAAAAGGAATTGGAATCGTATAGGGTGCCATCTTGATAGCCCTCGTTACCCCATCTTCTGGCTAGCGAGAAGGTAAAAGCCCACCCATCGTGTATTAGCCCTGTGGCGTAGGTTGCCATAAGTCTGTTGGTGTAGCTTCTGTTTGAAGACGAATAGGTAACACGTCCGCCTGATCTGGCCTGAGATGCTCTTAGGTTAATATTGGTGGTGCCTAAAATACCGCCAAAATTGTAGCTTGAAGGTGTAAGGCCCGAGGTTAGTTCGCGGTTGCGCATCACATCGTTTAATCCGCCCCAATTGCTCCATTGCGGTCTTCCGTTGTACACTTTGTTCATTTCTATACCGTTAATTAATACCGAACCGTTATCGGAGTCTAAGCCTCTTACTCTGAAAAACGATGAGCTAAACTCGAAAGCCGCGGTACGCTGAAAGACATCTAGCGACGAAGATAAAAGCCCCGATATATTATCGGCACCACTGGTGTCGTCGTTCAATTCGTCATCTGCTAGCGTAATGGTAAACAAACCTTCTGTAACAGACGCCAATTCTAAGGTCATGTCTGTAATGTTTACGGTTTGGTTCTGGTTAACAACTATTGGGTACCTTTTGGTTAGGTACCCTAGTTTTGAAATTCTTAATACCTGTTCGCCCAAAGGTACATTTAAAGCGAATTCAAATTCACCCAAATTATTGGTTTGAGTGGATTGATTGGTTTTCTCAATAGTAATGGTTACATCTGGAATTGGCTCAAAAGAAACAGCATCCTTAACACTGCCTTTTATAAATGTTTGTTGGGCAAATGCTGTTGAAAACGAGAAAATTCCAAATAAAAAAATGAGTAAATTTTTTTTCATACTTGAATTTATAATTAATATCTTGATTGTTGTTAAATAAGCATTATTTAACAACAACAAATTTACGATATTTATAATAAATATTTACTTTTGGCGTAGCTTTTGTATTATAATAACGAAAAAATAATATTTCTTCAATGAGACACTTAAAATTAGCCTGTATCGCTTTAATCTTTTTTAGCATTTTTAATGTTAAAGCCCAAGAAAAAAAAGCTTATAAGGTACATACTATTGCGTTTTACAACTTAGAAAATTTGTTCGATACCATAAACGATCCTACAAAATTTGACGAAGCCAGCCCCATGATGGAACTAAAAGCCAACCGTAGCAAGGTTTATAAAAAGAAAATAAAAAACATGGCCCGTGTGATTGCTGATGTTGGGTTGGATGTAACACATAATGCACCTGCGGTTATTGGTGTGTCTGAGGTTGAAAACCGAACGGTTCTTGAGGACCTTGTAAACGATTCGCTATTGCTAGCTAAAGATTATGGCATAGTGCATTACAACTCGCCCGATGCCCGAGGTATAGATGTGGCGTTACTGTACCAAAAAAAAGTATTTACACCTATTAGTACGAGCAGCCACGAATTAAAGATTTACGATGATAGTAGCAGAAAACGTGTTTACACCAGAGACCAGTTGCTGGTAAGCGGTAATTTGGAGGGAGAGCAAATGCATTTTATTGTAAACCATTGGCCATCAAGACGTGGAGGCGAAGCGCGTAGCAGACCCAAACGTGTTGCAGCTGCCAAATTGAGCAAGCGGTTAATAGACTCTGTTCAAGCTATAGATCCGTATGCCAAGATTTTTGTTATGGGCGATTTTAACGACAACCCAAACAATGCGAGTGTTAAAGATGTTTTGAAAGCTAAAAAAGACAGAAAAAAAGTAGGTTTAAAAGGTATTTATAATCCGTTTGAAGGCTTTTATAAAAAAGGGTTGGGCTCTAATGCTTATAGAGATGCATGGAGCCTGTTCGATCAGATATTAATTACCAAGCCTTTATTGGAAAAAGATTTTTCGTCGTTTCGGTTTTATAAAGCAGGTGTTTTTAATAAGAATTACTTAATTAGTAAACGCGGACAGTATAAGGGTTACCCGAACCGCAGCTTTTCAAACGGAGCGTTTACAGATGGCTTTAGCGACCATTTTCCTGTTTTTGTTTATGTGATAAAAGAGGTTTCAACTGAATTGCCTAGCGCCTCCCAAAAAGGGATAAACTAAGCTTTAAAATACCTTGTTTTACGGTATAGGATTTATTAAAAAAGTCTGGTCGGGTTTTTAAACCCAACCAGACTTAAACTCTAAACTTTATATTTTAACCCATCCAAGAGTCCCACGGAATCCGAGATAAAAACAGCACTAAAGCAATGGTATAAAAAACAGCTATGGTTTTTAGTTTTGAAGCCGAGGTTAGTTTCTTTTTATGCTTAGAATACCCGATGGTAATTAAGGCAACGGCTAAAATGTTTACAAAAGGATGCTCAACAAGGTATAGGCGTGCTAAGGAATTACTCATTACTTTTCCTCCTAATTCTCTCCACAGCTCGAATCTTGGGGATACAAAATATAATATTAGCCCTATTAAAAATTGAATATGCGATACAATTAAGGAGAAAAGCGCTATTCTAAAATCTTTAGCGGTATATTCTTTATCGCCAAATGTTTTAATTAAGGCATTAATGGCGGCAATGATTAAAACCAGAAAAACAAGATATGCCCAATAGGAGTGCAGATTTAATATAGTTTCGTACATATTTTAAGCTTTATTGTTAGTTTTAGCAAATGTAATAATAATAGGTATAAAAAAACCGCTTCTTGCGAAGCGGTTTTTAATGTGTTGTTGTTTTTAAAATTAGAAGTTGTAACGCATACTAAAGTTCCATGTTCTGCCGTAACCAAATCTTACACGGTTTTCTACATTAACTCCATTCCAAGCTTCATCTCCAGCTTCAACATGTTTGTTTTCATCAGAATATTCAAGATAAACTTCGCTAAATATGTTGTTAACATTTAAACGGAATTGTAATGAGTTTGTATCGTCTTTTCCTAACATCCATTTATAAGAGATTCCTGCATCAACCGTGTCAAATGATGGTAATTCAATAGAGCCTTTGTTATTAGGGTTTGAAAACTCACTTCCGCCATAATTAGCATTGCCATAAAGTTTATCGTACTGATTCCAGTTTGCATCTACCTTGAACATAGGTAAAATTTCATAGTTTGCACCTATACCTGCGGTAAATTGAGAAGCATTACCAACTTTAGCACCATCAATATAACTTGTTCCTACTTCTGTTGGTGCACCACCGCCTTCTACAGTTTCAATAAGCGTTACATTACCATCATATTGCCAATTTCCAATTGATAAAAATCCTTGAAGTTGAAGCTTATCTGTTAATCTTGTGAAAATTTCCAGTTCACCACCGTAGTGTACTTGTTTAATAGGACTTGTAGAGTAGAACACATCTGCTATGTTGTCATTATCAGTATCTTCAGAATCGTAATCAATTCTGTTATCCCAAATTGTATAATACAAGTTCATGTTAACAGATACTTTGTCTCCCAAAAACTTATATCCTGCTTCAACACCTGTTACTTTTTGATTTTCATCACTTAAAGGGTTTAACTGGTTAGATTGCCTATCGTCGATAAATAAGTCACTATGATAAGGTTGACGTGAGTAATAGCCTGTATTTAAGAACACAGTGTTTTTGTCGTCAATTCGATATGCTCCACCTAGCTTAACATTAAACCCTGGATTGTTAACTTTTTCTGATACTTCGCCTTTACCTTCGGTTGAAGAGTTTCCATACTCTGTTCTAACATGTGATTGCGTTGATGCTGATCCTTGAAAAAATGCTGAAAATTTATTTTTAGTATACTCCAATTGACCAAATACCCCTAAATAATTGATGTCTTCTTCATAATCGTAATATGGATGTAAACGTTGCGCATGATCATCATTTGTATTAAACAATATGTTCCATGGGTTGATACCTCCAAAGGCTTTAGTTACTTCATAACTACCGCCATTATAAATACTAGAATCGCTTACCGAGTCAACCGATATAAATTCGTTTACACTTCTAAAGTGGATACCATTATATAAGCGTACATCTGCACCAACATTAAAGTTTAAATTTTCATTAATCTCATTGTTGTAGTTGGTTACTACACCATACCAGTTATGGTTGTTATTAGAACCTCTACCGTAAGTAACTACACCGTTAGAACTTCTTGATTGAACAAAGGCGCCCCTACCTAAAGAACCGTATAAAACAGTTGATAAAGATGATTTATCATTTATATCCCAATCCCAGTTTAAGTTCATTACTGGTTTGTGATATACATTTCTTCCGCCTGGATAAACACCAGAATTCAAATTATTTGGGCTATTTACACCTGTTGTATTCCAACCGTTGTAACGTCTTCCTCTGTCTTCTTCTAAAAAGTCTTTCAAGTCAGCATTTCCAGCAGCAGCATGCCATTGCGGTGCTCCAGTTAACATTAAGTTTAGGATGTGGTTATCGTTTACTTTGTAACCAAAAGATAAGAAATAGGTTTGACCTTGACCTTCAGTATGATCAACATAACCATCACCTCTCCAATGTCCAAATAACGCAGATACCGCTAAGCCGTTTTCCATTAAACCTGTTGAGTAATATGCAGTTGATTTTGTATAACCATCATTACCTAACATTTGTTGTAAAAAGCCACCTTCTTTTTTATCTACAGTTTTGGTAACAATGTTTACCGTACCACCAACTGAAGAAATAGCTAATTTTGAAGAACCTAAACCTCGTTGAACTTGTACTGCTTGAGCGACATCTAATACTCCAGACCAGTTTGACCAGTACATTTTACCATCTTCCATTCCATTAACAGGTTGCCCATTAAGTAAGAATGCTGTGTTAGTTTGGTCAAAACCTCTTAAAAACATTTGTCCGTCTCCAAATCCACCTCGTTGTGTAGTATGAACAGAAGGTGTTGACTTTAATAATTCAGGCAAATCAGAATTACCTGCTTTTTCTTGAATCCTATTTGCTTTAATTGTAGAAACAGCAATAGGTGTTTGTCTGTCTTCGGCTAAATCTATAACTCCTGAACCAACAATAACAATCTCTTCTAATGAGTTGTCTGGTGTTAAATTGATGTTTCCTAAGTCAACATTACCATCAAAAGATAAAGTTATGGAGCTATACCCAACATAAGAAATCACAAGTTGCCCTGAATTAGCTTGTGTAGTTAAGGTAAAATTCCCGTCAAAATCTGTAGAAACACCGTTTGTGGTGCCTTTTTCAACAATGTTGGCGCCTGGTAATGGTGCGTTAATCTCGGCATCTATTACCGTACCGCTTACACTGCTTTGTGCCATAATAACCGTAGTACATAACAATGCCACGGTTAGCATTAATAATTGAGTAGTTTTTTTCATAATTTTAAATGAATTATATTGAAATTAGTCGCTGCAAAAATACGTATAATTAAGTAATATGTATTGCCCGAATGTTAAGATGTTTAACATTTTAGACGAAAAAAAGACGAACATTTTTGAAGTATTCGTCTTTTTTTGTGTAAATATTATTAATATCTTAAAAAATTAATACAAATTTTTGTAATAATTTAACAGATTACTGGTGGATGAGTCATGATTGCCAATTGTGCTTTCTCCAAATTCGTTTAAGATTTTATTGGCCAATTGCTTGCCCAGTTCTACTCCAAATTGGTCGTAGCTAAAAATATTCCAAATAATGCCTTGTACAAATATTTTGTGCTCGTACATGGCTATTAATTTGCCCAAACTTTCAGGGGTTAGCTTATTTATAAAAATGGTGTTTGTTGGCTTGTTGCCTTTAAATATTTGGAATGGAATTATTGATTTGTCGGTTCCTTCGGTGATAACCTCGTCTTTGGTTTTGCCATTTAAAAGTGCTTCGGTTTGCGCTAAGAAGTTAGACATCAATTTATCCTGATGGTCTTGATTACCATGTAACGATTTTGCAAACCCAATAAAATCTGCTGGAATTAATTTTGTGCCTTGGTGGATAAGCTGAAAAAAGGCGTGCTGCGAATTGGTTCCGGGCTCGCCCCAAATTAAGGTTCCGGTTTGGTAATTTATGGCTTCTCCGTTTCTATCGACGCTTTTCCCGTTGCTTTCCATAATACCTTGCTGCAAATAGGTTGCAAATTGGTTTAGGTATTGCGAATATGCAATTACGGCTTCGCTTTCGGCTTTAAAAAAGTTGTTGTACCAAATGCTTATTAGCGCTAAAACAACGGGTATGTTTTTATTAAAATCTTCATTTTTAAAATGATTATCCATTTTGTTAGCACCTTTTAAAAGGCTATCAAAATTATTATAACCTACCGCTAGACTTATAGATAAGCCCACGGCACTCCACAGTGAAAAACGACCGCCAACCCAATCCCACATAGGGAATATGTTGTTTTGGTCTATTCCAAAATTCTTAACACTTTCAATATTTGTTGATACAGCAACAAAGTGTTTTGCAATAGCCTCTTGGGTTGCTGTTTTTAAAAACCAATCTTTAATGGTGTTGGCGTTCGATAAGGTTTCTTGAGTTGTAAATGTTTTTGAAACTACCACGAAAAGCGTGGTTTCTGGGTTTAGCTTTTTAATCACTTCGTTTACATGATCGCCATCAACATTACTTACAAAATGTGTTGTTAAATGATTTTTGTAATACTGTAGCGATTCAACAACCATTGCTGGCCCCAGATCTGAGCCTCCAATGCCAATATTTACAACATCGGTAAATGGTTTGCCTGTAAAGCCTTTTAAATCGCCATTTACAACCTTGTTTGTAAAACTTTCCATTTTTTGTTTTACTTGATGTATTTCTGGCATGACATTAACACCATCAACATAAAACTCAGCATTTTTAGGCGCTCGTAATGCGGTGTGCAAAACGGCTCGTCCTTCGGTTTTATTTATTTTTTCGCCCGAGAACTGACTTTTAATAGCGTCTTTTAACTTTACCTCGTTGGCCAATTCCAGCAGATATTTAAAGGTCTCTGTGGTGATTCTGTTTTTAGAAAAATCGACATAAAAATCATCCCAGGTAACGGTAAATGTATTTGCCCGTGTTCTATCTTGCGCAAACAGGTCTTTCATGTGTACCGTGTTGATGCTGTTGTAGTGCGATTGGAGTTTTTTCCAAGCCACTGTTGTGGTTGGGTTTATGTTTGGTAACGCCATGTTATGAATTTGCTTGTGTTATTATTGCTTGTTCTGATTGTTGTTCTGGTATTTCGGGTTCAAACTGGATGTTGTCCAATTGGTATTTAATGGGTTTTATATACTCTAAAAACTTGAATTTTAAAGAATCTGAAATGGGTTTGGCCTCTGGAAGCTTTTCTTTAAACGGATCTACTTGTTTGCCGTTTTTCCAGAAACGGTAGCAAACGTGCGGGCCACTGGTGTTACCCGTCATGCCAATCCAACCAATAACATCGCCTTGCTTAACAAAATCGCCTACTTTTACTTTTCTTTTTTGCATGTGCAGGTATTGGGTTTCGTAAGTGGCATTATGCCTTATTTTTACGTAATTGCCATTGCCGCCTTTTCTTCTGGATTCTGTTACGGTTCCGTTTGCTGTGGCCATAATTTCTGTACCCATTGGGGCCGCAAAATCTGTACCTCTATGGGCGCGAACATTGTAGCCGTAAACGGCTATGCGCCTTTTAAGGTTGTATCTGGATGATATTCTAGAATATTTTACGGGTGCTTTTAAAAAAGCGCGTCGTAGATTTTTGGCTTCATCGTTAAAATAATCGACAATGCCTTTAACCGAGTCGGTTTCAAATCTAAAGGCGTAAAAAGGTTCGTTTTTATGTTCAAAAAGTACTGCTTTTACATCGTGTACACCGCCGTAAATGGTGTCGTCTATATACTTGTCTGAGTAAATAACCTTAAAACGGTCTCCTTTTTGAAGTCTGTTAAAATCGATAGTCCAAGCATATATGTCGTCGGCCAGTTTGTTGGTTAAAACGGCACTTATTCCTTTTTCATCCAAGGTTTCAGAAATACTGCTTGTTATAACGCCCGATATAGTTTTTTCAACATATTTTATGGGCTTTCTGCTTTTAAAGGCATGAATGGAGTCTTTAAAATTGATAACGACATATTCTTCTTTATTGGGTTGGTAGATAAACGTTTCGGGCGTTTCCAAAGAGTCTTTGGAAAATAAGAGTGTGTATGGTTTTCCTTGTTGGAAAGACCGAATGATGTCGAAGGTGTCTTTTGCCTTTTCTGCAATATGGAATATTTTGGGGTAACCAACCTTGTTGCGCTCTAGAATCTCGCCAAAGCTATCGCCTTTTTTTACAGTATCTCTTTTAACGATGTAATTTTCCAGGTTAAATCCAAACTCTAAAATTTCTTTTGGTTTTTCTGCTATGGCTACTTCTTCCTGTAAAACAGGTGTTGGTTCTTGTTTGTTGTTTTTGCATCCCATGGCTGTTATGGCCAGAGCGACCAGTACTAGACATTTGTTCCCCATTCTTCTATTTCTTTTTCGGTCCATAATTCTGGAAAAAATATTCTTTTTTGGTATTTTGGGTGCATGTATTTTACCCATTCGCTTCCTCCTGTGGCTTCGGCAGTTTTACCGCCTATGTTTAGATAATGATTTGCCGTGTTGTAATGTGCCATTACCCATTTTATGTTTACCGTATAATCGTAATGGCGCATGGCTTTTATTAAATTCTTGTCTTCTTTAACCGCTTTTGGAAGCTCTCTAAATTTTGATAATAAATTATGCGTGTTGTAAAATTTGGTAAACCTAATAAATTCGTCTTTATATTTGTCTTCAAACGCTGATAAAGTGTAGCTTTTTTTTCCTGTTTTATAATCTTTTCCTGCGGCTTGCCAGTACAAATGTTCGAAAGCATGCTCGTAAGAGGTGTTTCTGTTAATAGTGTTTCTAAATCTTTTATCTATGAGGTTGATAAGCTCTGTAGATGCAAATTCGATTTTTCGGTATTGTGCGCTTTGAAAACCGCTTGCTGGTGTTAGTGTGGTTCTAAATTTGTTGTATTGATCCACGTCCATCCCGTCCTTCATAATGGTAAACGATGATGTAAGCATGTCAAAATAACGGCTTATCCGCATTAATTTTGAGGTAAATAATTCGGCATTAACGGCATCGTGTTTTGCTATTTGATCGATTTCGCCCAATATCATTTTAAATAACAGCTCGTTTATTTGATGGTACATAATAAAGACCATCTCGTCTGGAAAATTGGTACGTTGTACCTGCAGGCTTAATAGGGCATCGGTTTGTATGTAATCCCAGTAGTTTAGGGGCTTACTGTGCAGAAGGCCTTCTAGGTGGGCCTCTAAATCTTGGTCTATGGCCTTGTATTTTTCTTTAAGCTGGTTGGTTATTTTTGTACTCAAAACGTCTTTAATTTTCAACTACTATCTTAAAAGGGTGTTTTAAGCCCTTAAAAGCCTCAAGGTCTGCCCTTAGAGAGCCAACTGCTAAATCGGCCTTAATTCGCAAAGGTACTTTATTTTTGTCTTTCGACACCCAAAGCGTTAAACTTTCTTCTTCTTTAAAAACACGGCCTGCCATAACATAGGGCCTGAATTTTAAGGCTTCAACGTTTCCAAAATCAGTGCTTATGGTCTCGCTGCCCAAATACTGCAATTTAAAGCCGTAGGTTTCTTCGTCAAAAAACATATCAATCTTAAACTCGTCGCCAATTTTTAATGTGCTAACATTAATGTTGTTGCGCAGGTAATAATAGGTAGATACCATATCTTGAATATTGGGCTTAGTGTTTATTGTTGTTTTTTTCTTGTGCTTTTTGTCGTGTACGTGCGCCTTGTTGTTTATCTGGTCAAACTCTATTTCTATATCTTTGGTGTGCCCGCCCTCGTAAATATTCCTTACAAACTTATAAGGTATTAAGGTATGCTTGTCGAAATAGCTTTCGTAGCGGTCCTTAACTTTAAAAAACCATTTTATCATGCCTGTGGTCCAGCCTTTGCCAACCACATGATATACATCTTTATTGTTTATTTTAGAATCTTTAACCGTTAGTGTGGCATTACCGGCTTTTAAAAAGCCACTATAGCTCATTTTAAATTTAAACCATTCGCCATTGCCAAAAGCTTTTTCCTGTTGCGAAAAAACTATTTGCATGCTGCCTAAGGTTAGTAATATAAGTAGTATTTTTTTCATGCTATATTGGGTAACGGATATTGTAACTCCTTGATTATATATTTATTGCTGTATGCAGGAAATTACAATTACTGTTCCAAAAATATAAAAAATCTGCACACAGCCTGTTATTATAAGAAGCTCTTAACATTTTTTTGTTACATCGGGTTTAAAATTATGCTCACATTTTTTTTCTATTTCGATGGAAGGGTGTGGTATGCAATATCACAGGTTTTGGTAAGTTGCGAATTAATAAATAAACAAGGTGTTTAAAAACACTAAAAAAGCACATGTGCCAAATGTTAATTAGTAGGGGCTGCCTGCATTTTTTATACTTTTTTTTGAGTTGGTTTAGTTGATAATTGCGCGTTTGCCAAAGTTGTAAGCGTGCAATTTGTTTTGGGCCAATTATTTTGAAATGGGACTTTATAATATGAACAAAAAATTATTTTGGCAATAGCTTAAATAATAGTGGATTGCCCTAGGTGTATGTTTTTAAAGTTAAGGTTGGTTTCTTCGGGATTGTTTATATAATCTTCAATAAAATCGCCCACTTTTGTGGTGCTAATGTTGTCGTATTTCATATTCAGGTCTGGAGTGGTAATATGAAGTTTCAACGACTTGTCAACAGCTTGTCTCACCAAATCTGCTTCTTTATCTAGCCCAAAATGTTCCAGCAACATGGCGGCCGATAAAATAGAGGCAATAGGGTTTGCAACACCTTTGTTGGCAAATTTACCATAAGCACCGTGTACAGGCTCAAACATGGCATGCTTGTCGTTTATAGATGCCGATGCCAACAAACCAATGGTGCCAATAATAACGCTGGCTTCTTCAGATAAGATGTCGCCAAACATATTTTCGGTTAAAATAACATCAAACTGCCTTGGGTTTATTATAAGTTCCATGGCTGCATTATCTATGTAGAGAAACTCTAATTTAACATCTGGGTATTGGGAGGCCAATTCTTGTACCACTTTGCGCCACAAACGGGAGGTTGCCAATGCATTGGCTTTATCTACCAAAGTAAGCTTTCCTTTTCTGGATTGAGCTGCTTTAAAGGCCAAATGCGCAATGCGTTCTATTTCAAAGCGGGAGTACTCGCATATGTCGGAAGCCGAATGGTTTGTGTAATTTTTTTCTCCAAAGTAAATGCCTCCGGTAAGTTCGCGATAAATTAAAATATCGGTATCTCGTATTTGCTTGATTTTTAATGAAGATTTGTACAGTAAATCCTCATAGGCGATAATGGGTCTTATATTGGCATAGAGATCGAGCGATTTTCTGAGGCCCAAAAGCCCATATTCCGGACGTACTTTGGCATCGGGATCCATATCGTATTTGGGGCTTCCTATGGCGCCAAATAAAATAGCATCTGCGTTTTTGCAAATGCTAAGGGTTTCGTTAGGTAAGGCTTCTCCTGTTTTGTCTATTGCCGAAGCGCCAACAAGGCCATAGTTAAAAGTGAAAATATGCCCAAATTCCATAGCTATGGCCTTTAAAGCCTTAACGGCTTGTACGGTAACCTCTGGGCCAATACCATCGCCTGGTAAAACGGCAATATTTAATTTCATTTAGATTTGTATTAAGTGTTCCGTTTGTTCATTAACTCTCAAATTTAAGAATTAATGTGCATCGATTTACAAAAATGACAATAATAACGGAAAACTAGAAACAAATCTCTAGTATTTTTTTAAATTATGTTGAAATAATTTCCTTATAAATTCTGCTTTTTTCTATAATTTGGTGTATGTCATTGTCGTTAACCTCTTTCTTTTTATCGGCAAAATCTAAAAAGTTGGTGTAGATTTCATCTAGCTGAAGCTTTGTTAATTCGTAGCCAATATTTTTTGCTCGGTACGCCAAAGCTGCTCTGCCGCTTCTTGCTGTTAGCACAATGGCAGATTCGGTTACCCCAACATCTTTAGGGTCTATAATTTCGTAGGTTTCACGGTTTTTAATCACACCGTCTTGGTGTATTCCAGAGCTATGCGCAAAGGCATTGGCACCAACAATGGCTTTGTTGGGCTGTGTGTAAATGCCCATACTGTCTGATACCAATTGGCTAATACCATATAGCATTTCGGTTTTAATATTGGTGTCTAGATTTAGGTAAGGGTGTTGTTTTAAAATCATAACAACTTCTTCTAAAGCGGTGTTTCCGGCACGTTCTCCAATACCGTTAATGGTACATTCTATTTGGCGCGCACCGTTAATAACACCTTCAATGGAATTTGCTGTTGCCAAACCTAAATCGTTGTGGCAATGGCAAGACAAAATAGCTTTATCAATACCTTTTACGTTTTCTTTTAAGTATTTTATTTTTGCACCGTATTCGTGTGGTAAACAGTAACCTGTTGTGTCTGGAATGTTTAAAACCGTAGCTCCGGCCTTTATAACTGCTTCGCAAACACGCGCTAAATAGGCGTTATCGGTTCTTCCGGCATCTTCGGCATAAAACTCGACATCTTCAACAAAGGATTTGGCATAACTAACGGCTTTTACGGCACGTTCTATTATGGCATCTTGAGTCGATTTGAATTTGTGTTTTATATGGGATTCCGAAGTGCCAATACCAGTATGTATTCGTGGTGTTTTGGCATATTTTAAGGCCTCGGCAGCCACTTTTATATCGTTTTCAACAGAGCGTGTTAACCCACAAACTGTTGCATGTTTTACAATTTTAGATATTTCTTCAACCGATTTAAAATCACCGGGACTCGACACCGGAAAGCCAGCCTCAATAATGTTTACACCTAAGCTGTCAAGCTGTTCGGCTATAATTAATTTTTGCTCAGTGTTGAGTTTGCAGCCCGGGACCTGCTCGCCATCACGAAGTGTTGTATCAAAAATTTGGACGTTATTATTAGACATTTAGTATAATATATTTTTGTATTGCACTACGAATGTATATTTTGGTTTCGTAAAACGAGAATTAAACATACATTTTTTACGATGTTTAACTTGAATTATTGAACTGCAATCAATTGAAAGTGAGAAAGTTAAACGCGTTTTGGTAATTATGACAAAAGAGCAAAAAGATAATCTGTTTGTATTGGTAAAATCGCTGTCTAAATCTGAAAAAAGACAATTTAAGCTTTATGTGGGAAGATTAGGGGTAAACGAAGATTCTAAATTTTTGATGCTTTTTAACATTCTCGATAAGCTTTCGGTTTACAACGAAGCCGCTATTTTAAAAAAAGGCATTGTAAAAAAACAGCAACTATCAAATTTAAAAGCACACCTTTACAAACAGATTCTTATTAGCTTAAGGCTTAACCCCTCGCATCAAAACATAAGGATCCAAATACGTGAGCAACTCGATTTTGCCACCATTTTATATCACAAAGGCCTGTATAAGCAAAGCCTTAAAATATTAGATAAAGCGAAAACCTTGGCTATAAACAACGAAGAAAAAAACGTTGCTTACGAAATTGTAGAACTCGAAAAAATAATCGAATCGCAATACATAACACGAAGCTTAAGCAATAGGGCAGACGAGCTAACCAAACAAGCAAAAACCTTGAGCTTACAAAATGTATTGGCCAGTAAATTGTCTAATTTATCATTGCAGTTATACGGATTGTTTTTAAAAACAGGCTACATAAAAAACGATACCGAGCATAAGCGCATTACAAAATATTTTTATGACAGACTGCCAAAATACGACATAAACAAATTAGGATTTAGAGAAAAATTATGGCTTTACAAAGCTTACTTGTGGTACAGCTTTTTAACCCTGGATTTTTTAGCCTGTTATAAGTATGCCTCAAAATGGGTCGATCTGTTTTACGAAAACAAAAATATGATCGTGCTAAATCCGGTCTTTTTTTTAAGAGGGAACCATTATTTGCTAGAAGCACTGTTTTATTTAAGGCACTATGAAAAATTTAAACAAACCTTGTTTAAGTTAGAAGAAATAACCACAGAAAAATGGTTTCCTTTAGACGATAATAACGAAAGTTTGGCCTTTTTGTATATTTATAACAATAAGCTAAATATGCATTTTATTGAAGGCAGCTTTACCCAAGGGCTGCCCTTAATCGATAGCGTTTTAGAACAATTAAACAAGTACAAAAACCGCATAGACGAGCACCATGTTATGGTATTTTATTATAAAATAGCGAGCATGTATTTTGGTGCCGGCGAAAATAAAAAATGCATACAGTTTTTAGATAAGATAATAAGCAATAAATCGTTGCAAATGCGCGAAGACTTGCTCTGTTTCTCAAGGATATTAAACTTGGTGGCCCACTACGAAGCCGGAATGGATTACAATTTAGATGTCTTAATAAAAAGCACGTACAAGTTTTTAATTAAAATGGAAGATTTATACGAAGTGCAAAAAGAATTCATCAAGTTTTTAAGAGGTTTGGGCGATATTTATCCCCAAGATGTGAAAGCCGAATTTATAAAACTTCATAAAAAATTGAAGCAGTTTGAAGACGATCCTTATGAAAGCAGAGCGTTTCTTTATTTAGACATCATTTCGTGGCTGGAATCGAAAATTGAAAACAAACCTGTTGGTCTGGTAATCAGTAATAAATTTGAAGTCCAAATATTGAAAAATCAATAATTTTAAAAAAAAAAATAAAAAAAATTAGGTTTTTAATTTTTTCTGAACGAATATTTGCACTCACAAAGTTCAATAACTTATTGGAATGTTATCAAGAAAGGCGGAGGGAATAGACCCTGTGAAGCCTTAGCAACCTCCCGATTTTTCGGGGAAGGTGCTAAATTCTACCCTGTTCTGAACGCGTTTCAGAATCTCAAGGATAGATAACCAAAAAATTACGTCCAGTAATTTTAATAATTTCTTTTTAACATTTTTCTATTAAGTATACCATTTATGGTGCATTTTGACTTTTGATTTAATCAATTTATTAACTCAAAAAAATTAGAAAAATGAGCACACAAAAATTAGCAACAAATGCATTGCACGCAGGACACGATGTAACTACAAACGGAGGAACACGAGCAGTTCCTATTTACCAAACCACATCGTATGTTTTTAATAATTCAGATCATGCGGCAAACCTATTTTCATTACAAGAATTAGGGTTTATTTACACGCGTTTAAACAATCCCACAAACCAAATTTTACAAGAGCGTTTGGCCGCAGTTGAAGGTGGCGTAGGCGCTGTAGTGTTCGCTTCTGGAACAGCAGCAATTGCAACTGGTTTGCTAACCTTGTTAAAAGCCGGCGACCATATTGTAGCCTCAAGTAGTTTATACGGCGGAACGTACAATTTGCTTAGCGTAACCTTACCTCGTTTAGGTATTAAAACAACCTTTGTTGATGCCTCAAACCCAGAAAATTTTGCTGATGCCGTACAAGATAATACGAGAGCCTTTTTTGTTGAATCGTTGGGTAACCCAAAATTGGATGTGTTAGATTTGGAAGGCATTTCGGTACACTCAAAAGCAGCTGGCGTGCCTTTTATTGTTGATAATACAGTGGCAACACCAGTATTATTAAATCCACTAAAGCACGGTGCCGATATTGTAATCCATTCCTTAACTAAATATATTGGCGGACAAGGCACTTCGCTAGGAGGAGCGATTATTGATGGCGGAACCTTTAACTGGGGCAATGGTAAATTTCCTGAATTTACAGAGCCATCGGCCGGTTACCACGGGTTAAAGTATTACGAAACCTTGGGCGCGGCATCGTATGTTTTTAAATTAATTTTAGAAGGCCTAAGAGATTTTGGTGGCGCTTTAAGTCCAACAAACGCATTCAATATTATCCAAGGCTTAGAAACCTTGCCAGTTAGAATAAAACAACATAGCGAAAACGCTCTGGAAATTGCAAAGTGGTTAGAAGCGCAAGACGAAGTGGCTTGGGTAAACTACCCAGGTTTAGAGTCTAGCAAGTATAAAAAACTGGCCGATAAATATTTGCCAAAAGGACAAAGCGGTATTGTAACCTTTGGGCATAAAGGTGGTTTTGATGCGGCAAAGAAAATAGCAGATAATACCAAATTGTTTTCGTTGCTTGCCAACATTGGAGATACTAAATCGCTTATTATTCACCCAGCAAGTACAACACATCAACAATTGGATGATGCAGAGCAAGCATCGGCAGGTGTGTCTTCAGATTTAATCAGGCTATCAGTCGGTATTGAAGATATTGATGATTTAAAAGCAGATTTAAAAGCGGCTTTTAAAACCATTTAATTAAAACCAATCCAGTCAGACCAGTCAGGTTTCTAAAACCTGACTGGTCTTGATAAAGAAAAAATAAGCATTGAAACATCCATTACAACATATTAACATTAAAGGTTTTGAAACCGAAAACAAGGTTCAAATATCTAAAATTAAACTAAGCTATCAAGTGTTTGGTAAGCCTCTGGGAAGCGCGCCAATAGTTTTGGTAAATCATGCTTTAACAGGAAATAGCAATGTGGCTGGAAATGATGGCTGGTGGAAAGATTTAATAGGCGATGATAAGGTTATCGATACCAAGCTTTACTCTGTTTTAGCCTTTAATATCCCAGGTAACGGTTTTGATGGTTTTGTTATTGAAAACTATAAGGATTTTGTAGCAAGAGATATTGCGAATCTGTTTTTAACGGGATTAGAAAAGTTGAAAATAAACCAATTGTTTGCAATTATTGGCGGATCGTTGGGTGGCGGAATTGCTTGGGAAATGGCAGTTTTAAAACCAGATTTAACGCAGCATTTAATACCTGTGGCTACCGATTGGAAATCTACCGATTGGTTAATTGCAAATTGCCAAATACAGGAGCAGTTTTTGTTAAATTCCAAAAACCCAGTGCACGATGCCAGAATGCACGCCATGCTCTGTTACCGAACACCGGAATCTTTTAAGGAGCGTTTTCACCGTTCAAAAAATAAGGATTTAGAAATTTTTAATGTCGAGAGCTGGTTGCTTCACCACGGCAATAAATTGCAAGAACGGTTTCAGCTTTCTGCTTATAAATTAATGAATCAGTTGCTAAAAACCATCGATGTTACAAAAAACAGAACAAACGATTTTAATGTTTTAGAAAACATAAAAGCCAACATTCATATCATAGGAGTCGATTCCGATTTGTTTTTTACTGCCGAAGAAAACAGGCAAACCCACAAACAGTTGGCACTTACAAACCCTAATGTTACGTACAACGAAATTAATTCGGTACACGGGCACGATGCGTTTTTAATAGAATACGAGCAGTTGGAAAAAATAATAGAAGGCATTTTCGTGCCCAATTCTAAAAAAAGAAAAATGAAAATATTAAAGTTTGGAGGTAAATCTTTAGCAAATGGAGATGGTTTGCACAAAGTGCTTTCCATTATAGAAAACAAAGTTAACGATGGCGAAAAAATAGCCGTTGTAGTTTCGGCAAGAGGCAATGCCACAGATGATTTAGAAGCTATTTTAAACAAAGCTTTAAAAGGTGAAGATTACCAAGAATCGTTGCAAGCGTTTAAAGCCTACCAAAAAGAACCTTTAAAAACAATCGATTTTTCTGAAGAATTTTCAACCCTCGACAAACTGTTTGAAGGCGTAAGTTTATTACGGGACTACAGTCAGAAAACTAAAGATGAAGTTTTGGCACAAGGCGAATTGCTATCGGTTAAATTAGTGTCTGCTTTACTAAATGAAAGCGGCATAAAAGCCAAAGCCACAGATTCGAGACAACTGATAAAAACCGATGAAAATTTCGGGAATGCGCAACCTATTTCTCAGCAAACCAAAGCGCATATTAATAATTACTTTAAGCAAAACAATGGCGAAACCGTTAACATTGTAACGGGTTTTATTGCTTCAAATTCAAGAGGCGAAACCACAACTTTGGGCAGAAACGGCAGTAATTATTCGGCTGCATTATTGGCCAATCATTTAGATGCCGATGAGCTTCAAAACTATACCCACGTTAACGGCATTTACACGGCAAATCCCGATTTGGTAGCCGATGCCCAAAAAATAAGGGAGCTGTCGTTTAGCGAAGCCAACGAGCTGGCAAATTTTGGCACCACCGTTTTGCACGCCAAAACCATAATTCCTTTAGTAGAAAAAAATATCAGTCTTCGTATTTTAAACACCTTTAATCCCGACGATGAGGGCACTTTAATTACCGCCAAACCAAGCTCTAAAGAAGTAACCTCGCTATCGGTTTTAGATAACGTGGCGTTGTTGAATTTAGAAGGCCGCGGCTTGTTGGGGAAAATTGGTGTCGATGCCAGAATTTTTAGAGCCTTAAGCGACCACGGCATTAGCGTGAGCATTATTTCACAAGGCTCGTCGGAGCGCGGTATTGGCTTAATTATAGATGCACAAAAAGCAACCCAAGCCGTTATTGCCTTAGAGCGCGAATTCGAAAAAGATTTTTACTCGCAAGACGTTAATAAAATTGAAGTGGTTGACGATGTGTCGGTTATTTCCATAATCGGTATCGAGTTAAGCTCGTTTCATAAACCGTTTAACGCCCTAATTAAAAACCAGATTACACCGTTGCTTTTCAACAATACGGTTACCGGCAGAAACGTGAGTTTGGTGGTAAAAAAAGACCAATTGCACAAAGCGGTTAACGTAATTCACGGCGAGGTTTTCGGTATTTCAAAAAAGATAAATATTGCCATTTTTGGTCATGGCGGCGTTGGTGGCGCGTTGATAAATCAGATTTTAAAATCTAAAAACGAGATTGAAAAACGAAAAGGCATCAGCCTAAATGTGTTTGCCATTGCCAACTCCAGAAAACTTATTTTAAATAAAAACGGCGTTGATAAAAATTGGAAAGAAGCTTTAAAATCGACAAGTTTAAAAAGTAATATTGAAGACATTATCGCTTTCGCGGAAACACATCATTTAGAAAATTTAATTGCCGTTGATAATACAGCGAGCACAGATTTTCATCAAAATTATATCCCGCTTATAGAGGCTGGTTTCGATTTGGTATCGTCAAACAAAATAGCCAATACCATTTCGCACGATTTTTATACCAATTTAAGAGCGCAATTAAAAGAGCATAACAAACAATATTTGTACGAAACTACTGTTGGTGCTGGCTTACCATTAATTGATACCATTAAATTGTTGCACGAATCTGGAGAAAACATAACCAGAATTAGAGGCGTATTTTCAGGAACTTTGAGTTATTTGTTCAATAATTTTTCGGTGCAAGACAAACCGTTTAGCGAAATTATTCAAGAAACCATTGACAAAGGATTTACCGAACCCGACCCGAGAGAAGATTTTTCAGGAAACGATGTTGCAAGAAAGTTGTTAATTTTAGCCAGAGAATTAGATTTGCAAAATGAATTTGAAGATGTTGAGGTGTTAAATCTTATTCCGGAAGCCTATCAAAATATTTCTGTGGAATCCTTTTTAAGCCAATTGAATGTTTTAGATGAACAATATCAGAAGATAAAAGATAATCAAGAAGCAGGACATGTTTTGAGGTATGTTGGCGATCTGTCGGGCGATTTATCAAAAGACAAAGGAAACCTGGAAGTAAAATTGGTATCTATTCCAGAAGATAGCACGTTGGGGCACGTAAAAGGAAGCGACGCCATTTTTGAGATTTTTACCGAAAGTTACGGCGAGCAACCCATAGTTATTCAAGGCGCAGGCGCAGGCGCCGAGGTTACTGCACGAGGTGTTTTTGGAGATATTTTAAGGTTGTCGAAACATATTAATTAAAATCGGTAACAGATCTCTTACTTGGAGGTGTTAGGGGGTGGGTTTTTAAAACTTAAAATATGCAAACGCGCTAAAAATTTAAGATTAACAAAGACCACCACAGAAAAGTGCATTAGGGATTGTAGTGGAAAGCCCACAGCCCGACGAAGGAGGTGCGAGGACTTGCAGCGGAAAGCCCGACCCGATAGGGGAATGCCAAAATAAAAATTTAAAAAAATAAAAGTGAGCAAAAAACAATTTGAAACCGAAGCCATTAGATCGCAAATAAATCGCACGGAATTTTTAGAACATACAAGTCCGTTATACCTAACATCGAGCTTTGTGTTTGAAGACGCCGAAGACATGCGAGCTTCTTTCAGTGAAGAAAAAGAACGCAATATTTACAGCCGTTTTACCAACCCAAACACCACAGAATTTGTCGATAAAATTTGTAAAATGGAAGGCGCCGAAAGCGGTTACGCGTTTGCCACGGGAATGGCAGCGGTGTTTTCAACCTTTGCAGCCTTGTTGAATAGTGGCGACCATATTGTTTCTGCACGATCTGTATTTGGTTCAACACACACGCTTTTTACTAAGTTTTTGCCAAAATGGAATATTAAAACCAGTTATTTTAATATTAACGAACCCGAAACCATTGAAAGTTTTATTACACCAAAAACCAAGATTTTATATGCCGAATCGCCAACCAATCCAGCTATTGATATTATCGATTTAGAGGTGTTGGGCAACATAGCTAAAAAGCATAATCTCATTTTAATAATCGATAATTGCTTTGCAACACCATATTTACAACAACCCATAAAATTTGGTGCGCATTTGGTAATTCATTCGGCAACCAAATTAATCGATGGTCAAGGCCGTGTTTTGGGAGGTGTTACCGTTGGAAGTGCAGATTTAATTAGAGAGATTTATTTGTTTGCCAGAAATACAGGGCCCGCTTTATCGCCGTTTAATGCGTGGACCTTATCAAAAAGTTTGGAAACCCTAGCCGTAAGAGTAGATAAACATTGCGAAAATGCTTTTAAAATTGCTGAGTTTTTAGAAAATCATCCTAAAGTGAATTGGGTAAAATATCCGTTTTTAAAATCGCATCCGCAGTACGAAGTCGCTAAAAAACAAATGAAACTTGGTGGCAATATTGTTGCTTTTGAAGTTAAAGGCGGTATTGAAGCCGGACGTAAATTTTTAAACACCTTAAAAATGTGTTCGCTTTCTGCCAATTTAGGCGATACCAGAACTATTGTAACGCATCCGGCAAGTACAACGCATAGTAAATTATCTGAAGAAGAAAGATTAGTAACTAATATTACCGATGGTTTGGTGCGGGTTTCTGTTGGGTTGGAACATGCTGATGATATTATTGCGGATTTGGGGCAGGCTTTAGAATAGGTTAATTTTTATAGGTATCTCTTTTAACGGAAGCATCTCCACGCCAAATCTTTACCATAGTCCAAGGCTCTGATTTAGAAGTCCAAAATGAGTGGTTTTCGGGTAAGCCTAAACTTAAAAAACCTAAGGCTGTTAAGTATAAACTTCCGGTGCATATATAAGGTTCGGCCATTTTTGTGAGTTCGTTAACCCAAATTGTTCGGTAGTTCTGGGTAAACATATTCAAAGGGATAATGAATAGAATTAATACGATTGCTAATTGTTTCATTATTATTTAAAGTTTTTAAGTCTGTATAAGGCTTCTAAAAAATAATAATCGGCATAGTTTAATGGGACATCAATTTCTACACCATGGGGAATACTTCCAACCGAGTGTTTCAATAAAAAATCTGCATTAGTTCCTTTATCTGCAAAATAGGTTGGACTGCACAAACTTTGCATAATTTCATCTGAAAATTTTTTATATTTTTTACCATCTTCTTTTGATTTTGTAAAAGTGCTTAATTGATATAAAGCTGAAGCTGTTATTGCTGCCGCAGAAGCATCTCTTGGTGTTTCGTTACTTGCTGGAGCATTATAATCCCAATAAGGAATGTTATCTTCTGGTAAATTAGGATGGGTTTTAATGTAGTCAGCAATTTTTATGGCCTGATTTAAGTATTTAGAATCTTTTGTTTCTCTGTAACATACAGTAAAACCGTATAATCCCCAAGCTTGTCCTCGTGCCCAGGCAGAATCATCAGTAAGTCCTTGGTGGGTATTTCGGTTTAAAATCTCACCAGTATTAACATCATAATTGAGTACGTGGTACGAGCTATTGTCTGATCTAAAATGATTTTCTATTGTTTTGTTGGCATGAGAAACCGCAATATTATAATATGTTGAGTCGCTACTAATTTTTGTGGCATGAAAAAGCAATTCAAGGTTCATCATGTTATCGATAATTACGGGGCAATTCCATTTTTCATTAGAATTCCAAGACTGAATAATGCCTGCTTTTGGGTGAAAACGAGTGGCTAATGATTTTGCAGTTTGCACTATAACGCTTTCAAATGCTTTTGATGTGGTTTTTTTTAAGGCGTTCCCATAAGAACATTCCATAATAAACCCCACATCGTGGTTGCCTTCCCAATATTGTATCGAATCTAATTTTTTGGTGTATTCCAAAGCCAATTTTTCCCATTTTTTGTCTTCGGTTAAAAAGTTTAAATACCAAAGCGATCCGGCATAAAACCCACTAGTCCAGTCGTATATATTTACTAATCGAACATCGCCGGTTTTATTTATAGTTCTGGGAATAAAGTTTTTGTTATTTATTTTAGGATATATTATTTTGTTCATGTCAGAATATTTTTCTGCACTTTTTTGTATGATAGCTTCGTAACTTTCGAGATCACTATGGATTTCTTTACACCCTTGTTTTAAAATGATAATAATAAGAAATAAAGAAACTTTAAAAAGGGTTTTCATGTTTTAAGTTATATGTTGATTAAGTAAAAATAATAAAATAAACTTCTAAATAAATTGCTTGAATATGTTTGAGTTTTAAAATAACAAAAAATTATCTGAGTTTTAGTTTATTTTAAAGAGAATAAGTAATTAGTTATATTAGCGCCATGCTATCCAAAAAAACAAAATATGGCTTAAAAGCACTTGCTTATTTGGCCAGAAAAGAAGACGAAGATCCTGTTCGTGTGTCAGAGATTGCCGAAAACGAAAACATACCGCCAAAATTTTTAGAGAGCATTTTGCTTACCCTCAGGAAATCAGGTATTTTAGGCTCTAAAAAAGGTAAACATGGTGGCTATTATTTAAGGCAGCAACCAGCCGCGGTTAAAATGACCGATGTTATGCGTGTTCTAGAAGGCCCTATTGCATTGGTACCCTGTGTGAGCTTAAATTTTTACGAAAAGTGCGACGACTGCCCCGATGAAGACAAATGTAGCGTTAACAAACTTATGGTACAGGTACGCGACAATACACTTCAAGTCTTCAGAAACACCAGTTTAGCAGATTTATCTGGAAAATAAGATTGTTAAATTCTTAAAAATTAACGCATTATTTTTAAAATTTACAGAATAAACTGGTAATCATTACATTATCCATAAAAAATGTTAAATAAATTTTACTTGTAAAAATAAATTTTACTTTTGTATTCCCTACTAAATTGATAGGGTTAATAATAAAACCGAAAAATTATGATTATCGATGCTGTTTTTAACAGAAGTAATAAAGAGTCAAAGGTTATTGATGTTAATGGTCCATCTGGAAAAAAAGCACCTAATGCAGAAGCGCAATCTGCCGAAAAAGTGAAGCGCAGTTTAGTAAAAACAATAAGTTGGAGGATTATAGGTACTTTAGATACGCTTATCTTGTCTTGGATTATTGTAGGCGAGATTTCAACAGCAGCCGCTATTGCATCAGTAGAATTTGCATCGAAAATGATATTGTATTTCTTACACGAAAGAGCATGGAATAAAATAAAATGGGGAAAATAATTATGGTTAACCAAAATCAAATAGAAGTTTTAAATAATACATTAAAAGAGGCATCGCCTGCAGAAATTATTAAAAAAGCTTTCGAAATAAACAGCAAAGCGGTTGTAACTACGAATTTTAGACCTTACGAAGCGGCAATTTTACATGCGGTAAGCAAAGTAGAATCCAATATTCCGGTAGTTTGGTGCGATACAGGCTACAACACACCGCAAACATATAAACATGCAGAACAAGTTATAAAAGATTTAAACTTAAATGTGTTTTTATATGTACCAAAGCAAACATCGGCACATCGCGATGTGGTTATGGGAATCCCAAGTATAGATGCACCAGAGCACACATTGTTTACAGAACAAGTTAAGCTAGAGCCTTTTAAGCGCGCCATGGACGAGCACAAACCAAACGTTTGGTTTACAAATCTGCGCCAAGGACAAACTGCGTTTAGAAACAGCATAGGCATTTTTAGTTTAAGTAAAGATGGCGTGTTAAAAGTGAGTCCGTTTTACTATTGGTCCGATAAAGAACTAGACACCTATTTAAACCAACACCAACTGCCAAACGAGTTTAAATATTTCGACCCAACCAAAGCATTAGAGAATAGAGAGTGCGGATTGCATGCATAAATGAGTAGGCAGTGGTTAGTAAGCAGTTGGCAGAAAATAAATATAAATAATAATAATTTCACGCAAGTGAAAAAAAAAGTATAACAACAAAACTTTTACACCGCCCGAGTAAGAGTTCCTCCCTGTTTGGGGAGGTTAGGAGGGGCATTTTTATGAATAAAAACACATCGCATATAAATTCGCTTGAAAACGAAGCCATTTATATAATGAGAGAAGTAGCAGCACAATTCGATAATCCCGTTTTGCTGTTTTCAGGAGGCAAGGATTCAATTACCCTAGTTAGGTTGGCCCTTAAGGCGTTTTACCCAGCAAAAATACCGTTTCCTTTAATGCATATCGATACGGGGCACAACTTCCCGGAAACTATTGAGTTTAGAGACCGTTTGGTTAAAGAATTAGGTTTAGAATTGATAGTTAGAAACGTACAAGATTCTATTGATGAAGGCAAGGTAAAAGAAGAGTCCGGGCGTTACGCCAGCCGAAACATGCTGCAAACCACCACGCTTTTAGATGCTATCGAAGAGTTTAAATTCGATGCTTGTATTGGTGGTGCACGACGTGATGAGGAAAAAGCAAGAGCCAAAGAACGCATTTTTTCTGTAAGAGACGATTTTGGGCAATGGGACGAAAAAAACCAGCGCCCCGAATTATTCGATATGCTTAATGGCGATATCGAACACGGGCAAAACGTACGCGTATTTCCCATTTCAAACTGGACAGAGTTAGATGTTTGGTCTTACATCGAAAAAGAAAATATCGAAATTCCATCCATTTATTTCGCGCACACCAGAGCTACTTTTTTACGCGACGGATTAATCTGGTCTGCAGACGACGACGTGGTTTTTAGAGACGAAAATGAAGAGGTCGTAGAACGTATGGTAAGGTTTAGAACCGTTGGCGATATGAGTTGCACAGCAGCAGTTTTATCGGATGCAGCCGATATTAAAACCGTAGTACAGGAAATTAGGGAAAGCACCATTTCTGAACGCGGCGCACGTATAGACGATAAACGCTCTGAAGCCGCCATGGAAAAACGTAAACAACAAGGGTATTTTTAAAACACCAACTTTTGTCATTTCCGCAAAGGCGGAAATCTTTTTAAAAGAATACAAATTAGGTTTTAAAACCCAAAGCTTCGCGAGTAGGTATAAAAAACAAAAGAATTAAAACAAATTTTAAAATATAACCCGTAAAGAACTCCCGCTCCTTTGGAGAGGGTTGGGTAGAGTAATGGAAGTATTAAAAATTGCAACAGCAGGAAGTGTAGATGACGGAAAAAGCACCTTAATTGGTCGCATTCTTTACGATACAAAATCGTTAACCACAGATAAATTAGAGGCCATCGAAAAAACCAGTAAACAACGCGGTTACGATTATTTAGATTTTTCATTGGCAACCGATGGTTTGGTGGCCGAAAGAGAACAAGGCATCACCATTGATGTGGCACACATCTATTTTTCAACCGCAAAAAAAAGCTACATTATTGCCGATACGCCGGGGCATGTTGAATATACCCGAAACATGGTTACTGGCGCTTCAACATCGCAGGCATCCATCATTTTAATCGATGCCAGAAAAGGGGTTATCGAGCAAACCAATCGCCATTTCTTTATCAATAACCTGCTCAGAATTAAAGATGTGGTCGTGGCCATTAACAAGATGGATCTGGTAGATTATTCAGAAGAGGTTTACAATAAAATAAAAGCCGATTTTTCTGAACTTATGGGCAAACGCGATTACCAAGATCAAAAAATAACATTCATTCCTGTTAGCGCTTTAAAAGGTGATAACGTGGTAAATAAATCTGAAAACATGCCTTGGTACAAAGGCGAGGCCTTGTTAGAGCATTTAGAGCAGTTGGATAAAAAAGATGTTTTTAACGTTGGTACACCACGTTTCCCAGTACAATACGTTATCCGGCCAAAAACCGAGGAATTTCATGATTTTAGAGGCTATGCAGGAAAAGTCTATGGCGGAAATTTAAGCGTTGGAGACCACATTGTCGTTTTGCCATCGCAAACAAAATCGAAGATAAAAGACATTTATTTCTACGATGAAAAATACGAAACCGCTTCTAGGCGCTCATCGGTTACCATTACTTTAGAAGACGATATAAATGTAAGTCGTGGCGATATGATTGTTAAAGAAAACGATTTGCCAACCATAGAAAAACAGTTTACCGCAAATGTGTGTTGGATGGATTCCTCCCAGTTAACTACAGGAAAAAAATACGTGGTCCAGCATGGTGTTAATAAAGTACTGGCCAAAGTTGGCGCCATTCACCATAAAATAAACCCAGATTATTCGGGCATAGAAACCAATGTCTCTGGGTTAAATGTTAACGATATAGCTTCGGTAACCTTTAAACTAAACAAGCCCATTTTTTACGATCAGTTTAAAAACCATAGAACAAATGGGTCGTTTATAATCATCGATTCCCAAACCAATAATACCGTTGGTGCAGGTTTTATTCAGTAAAAGCCCTTAACCCCAAAGGGGAAACCAGCAGGTTTGTAAAAAAATAATAAATATAGATGCTCTTTACGAGTAATAATCCCTTCCCCTTTGGGGGAGGTTAGGAGAGGCTTTTTTAATAACAATATTCTTGCTCTGCCCGAGTAAGAATTCCTCTCCCTTTGGGGAGGTTAGCAGGGGCTTTTTTATGCAAAGTTTTAGAACAGAAATAGAAAATCCAGTAGTTGAAAAAGATATTATTGAATTAGCCAATAAAATCGAACTTTTTAACAACGGAAAGGTTGACGAAGAAAAATTTAGAAGCCTGCGTTTGGCACGCGGTGTTTACGGACAGCGTCAAGAAGGCGTGCAAATGATTCGTATTAAATTACCCTACGGAAAGGTTTTAAGCAATCAACTACGCAGAATTTCTGATGTTTCAGACGAATATTCAAGAGGAAGATTACATATAACCACCCGTCAAGATATTCAAATCCATTATGTCGATTTAAACAGAACACCAGAACTTTGGGCAGAATTAGAACGCGACGATGTTACCCTGCGCGAAGCCTGCGGAAACACAGTTCGTAACGTAACCGCAAGCGAAACGGCTGGCATAGACATTAACGAACCGTTTGATGTATCGCCGTATGCCGATGCTTTATTTCGTTTCTTTTTGCGCAACCCAATCTGCCAAGAAATGGGACGGAAATTTAAGGTCTCGTTCTCGGCTTCCGATGAAGATACCGGACTCTCGTACATGCACGATTTAGGTTTTATTGCGAAAATTGAAAATGGTATTCGAGGTTTTAAAGTGATGATTGGTGGCGGTTTGGGTTCGCAACCTCGTCATGCCGATGTGTTGTATGAGTTTTTACAAACCGATAAAATTATTCCGGTAATGGAAGGTGTTTTAAGAATTTTTGATCGCCACGGAGAACGTAAAAGTCGCGCCAAAGCTCGAATGAAATTCTTAATAAAAGACATCGGGCTAGAGGCCTTTAAAGCCTTAGTTGAAGAAGAGCAAAACGCCATTGAATTTAAATCGGTTGCCATCGATGCCGATGCTTATCGGTACTCAAAACCTGTTGAAGTAAAAGATATTCCGCAAGTTGAAATTAAAGACCAAAATGCTTTTGAAACTTGGAAATCCACAAACCTCATTCCACAAAAACAAGACGGTTTTGTAGCTATTGGCATTAAAGTGTTGTTGGGCGATTTTTACACAGATAAAGCCAGATTGTTGGCAGATTTAGTTGAAAACTATGCCGCTGGCGAATTACGATTAACACTGCGCCAAAACATAGTTATACCTTTTGTTAAAGAAGAATTGGTGCCGTTTTTCTACCAAGAATTAAAAAAATTGGGCTTTGTTGAAGCCGGCTATAATAAAGCCGTAGATATTACAGCTTGCCCGGGTACAGATACCTGTAACCTAGGCATAGCGAGCAGTACCGGAATTGCCGATGAGCTAGAGCGCGTTATAAAAACAGAATATCCGCAGTATTTAAAAAACGAAGATTTAGTGATTAAAATTAGTGGCTGTATGAATGCCTGCGGGCAGCACAATATGGCACATATTGGTTTCCAAGGGATGTCTGTTAGAACGCCAGATAAATTAGTGGCACCCGCGTTACAGGTATTGTTAGGAGGCACTAATTTAGGTAACGGCAATGCAACTTTTGCAGATAAAGTGGTAAAAGTACCAAGTAAAAGAGGTCCAGAAGCGTTGCGCAGGATTTTAAACGATTTTGAAGCCAACGCCAACGGAAAACCATTTGCAGCATATTATAAAGAAAAAGGCGAAAAGTATTTTTATGACTTTTTAACCGATCTTTCAGACGTTACCAATTTAACCCAAGACGATTTTATCGATTGGGGCGAAGAAGAAAAATACGTTAAGGAAATTGGCATTGGCGAATGTGCCGGCGTAGTTATCGATTTAATAGCAACTTTGTTTTTAGAAAGCGAAGAAAAAATTGAAAATGCCCACGAATCATTCAATAACAACGTGTATTCAAGTGCCATTTATCATGCTTATAGTTCTTTGGTAAATTCCGCGAAAGCGTTATTGTTAGCCGAAAATAAAAAGACAAATACACAAGCAGGAATCATTAGTCAGTTTGATGAATTGTTTGTTGCAAGCGGAAGAATTGATTTGGGCGTATCTTTTTCAGAATTGATTTATCAAATTAAAAAGTACGCACCAACAAAAGAGTTTGCTTCAAAATATATTGAAAATGCAAGTGAGTTTTTACAAAAAGTAAGAGCCTATAGAAACGCAGAAAACGCTCTTGCCACCAAAGGAGGAAAAGCGACAGTTTAATGTTTTTTTCTAGAATGGGAGCGAATAAATAGCACTCATCTTTGATGAGGTTTTAAAAAATGAATAAGAAAAACGCTAATAACAACATAGAGAACCCAATTTCCCCTTTGGGGTCTAGGGGGCTGTTTAGCGGGCAATTAACTGTTGTTGGCGCAGGGCCAGGCGATACAGAATTAATTACGCTAAAAGCTATTAAAGCCATTAAATCTGCCAATGTAATTTTATATGATGCGCTTATTAATGAAGAGTTGCTTAAATACGCATCAGTTAAAGCAGAGCTTATTTACGTGGGCAAACGCAAAGGCTGTTACAGTTACCAACAAGAGCAAATTAACCAGCTTATTGTAAGCAGGGCAAAGTCTCATGGGCATGTTGTGCGTTTAAAAGGGGGCGATCCTTTTATCTTTGGAAGAGGTGCCGAGGAAATAGAGTATGCCAGACAATTTGGACTTGAAACGCAAGTTGTGCCCGGAATAACATCGGCCATAGCGGTGCCGGCCTATCAAGGTATTCCGTTAACAAAACGAGGCGCTTCAGAAAGTTTTTGGGTAATAACTGGCACCACAAAAGCGCATAAATTATCCAACGATGTGGCATTGGCGGCAAAATCGACAGCAACCGTTGTAATTTTAATGGGCATGGGTAAGCTTCATGAAATAGTTGCCGTTTTTTCAGCAGAAAACAAACAAGATACGGCCATAGCCGTTATTCAAAACGGGACAACTCAAAACGAAAAATGTGGCATAGGCACCATTAGTACTATTCAAAAAATTGTTGCAGAAAAGCAATTGTCTTCTCCGGCAATTATAGTTATTGGCGATGTAGTGAAAGAGCGCGTGGTTTTAAACTCAATTTTTAAAGATTTTGCAACAGTATAACCTAATGGAACGAAATAACCTATATCCCATTTTTTTAAAGGCCAAAAACCTAAATATACTTATAGTTGGTGGTGGTTATGTAGCCGAGGAAAAATTAAGTTTCCTGTTAAAATCCAGTCCAGATGCTTGTGTAACAATAGTATCGCCAATGTTTAGAGAAGATACTTTATCTTTGTCTAAAAAAGGAAACGTTACGCTTATAAACGATAAATACAATAAGCGTTATTTAAAAGGAAAGCACATGGTTGTAGCAACAACCGATGCGCCCAAGGTAAACGTAAAAATTTACAAGCATTGCAGAAAAAGAAGTATTTTGGTAAACGTTGCCGATAATCCGCCGTACTGCGATTTTTATATGGGCGGCATTGTAACAAAAGGCAATGTTAAAGTAGCTATTTCCACAAACGGAAAGTCGCCAACAACAGCCAAACGATTACGTCAATTTTTTGAAGACGTAATTCCAGAAAATGTTGACGATCTAGTTAAAAATTTAAACGAATACAGAAAAACAATAAAAGGAGATTTCGAGCAAAAAGTAGAAACACTAAACGAATTTACTAAAGGATTAATTGCAAAAAAAGAAATATAAAATGATTAAAACAGACATACTTATAATTGGCGCAGGCCCAACAGGATTGTTTACGGTTTTTGAAGCCGGATTATTAAAGCTTAAATGCCATCTTATTGATGCATTGCCGCAACCCGGTGGACAATGCTCTGAGATTTACCCTAAAAAACCAATTTACGATATTCCCGGATTTCCAGAAATATTGGCAGGCGATTTAACCAAAAACCTATTAGAACAAGGTAAGCAATTCGAGCCGGGTTTTACACTAGGCGAACGCGCCGAAACCATAGAAAAACAAGACGATGGTACTTTTATAGTAACCACAAATAAAGGCACAAAACACCATGCGCCCGTAGTTGCCATTGCTGGCGGATTAGGGTCTTTCGAACCACGAAAACCAGCCATAGAAGGTCTTGCAGATTACGAAGATAAAGGCGTTGAATATTTTATTAAAGACCCAGAAATTTACAGAAACAAAAAAGTAGTGATTTCAGGAGGTGGCGATTCTGCATTAGATTGGAGTATATTTCTGGCCGATGTAGCATCTTCGGTAACCTTAATTCATAGGCGACACGAGTTTAGAGGTGCTTTGGATTCTGTTGAGAAAGTTAGAGAATTAAAACTTCTCGGGAAAATAAACTTAATAACACCAGCCGAAGTTACAGGTATTCATGGCAATGGTAAAGTTGAAAGTGTAACCGTAGTAAAAGAAGGCGAAGAACACCATTTAGAGACCGATCATTTTATTCCTTTATTCGGGCTATCACCAAAATTAGGCCCCATAGCAAATTGGGGGCTGGAAATAGAAAAAAATGCAATTAAAGTCGATAATACTTTAAATTACCAAACAAACATTCCCGGTATATTTGCCATTGGAGACGTAAATACCTATCCAGAAAAATTAAAACTAATTCTTTGTGGGTTTCACGAGGCTACACTAATGTGTCAAGCCGCTTACAGAATTATAAACCCAGGTAAAAAGTACGTTTTAAAATACACAACAGTAAGTGGTATTAATGGTTTCGATGGTACACGTAAAGAAGCACCCAAAGCCGTTGTAAGAGCTATTGAGGCCTAATGCAATATTGTTATGAGTTTATTTGGAAAACCTTTTAAATGCTTCAACCTTAGGCTAAAAGATAGAGTAGAAGATTTTACAAAACGCTTGTTTTATGCGCTTTTTGAAGAAGAAAATACTAATGAATGGAAACAACTAAAAATCGATTTTTTAGAGATTGCCAAACAATTTTGTGTAAAAAACAGAGCAAACACATGGGATGCCTTTTACTGCACATTGCCCGAGGTTAGGCGCAAACTAGATTTGGATGCCGAAGCTATTGAAAAAAACGACCCCGCATCAAAAAGTTTAGAAGAAATTTACCTCGCCTATCCAGGGTTTCATGCTATTGCCATTTACAGGATTAGCCATGAATTGTTTAAATTAAACATGCCTATAATTCCAAGAATGATGAGCGAATATGTACATGGCATAACAGGTATCGATATTCATCCCGGGGCTACTATTGGCGAATCGTTTTTTGTAGATCACGGTACAGGAATTGTTATTGGCGAAACTTCAATAATCGAAAAAAACGTAAAAATATATCAGGGTGTTACGCTTGGCGGTTTGCAGGTTAATAAAAATCTGGCGGCCACAAAACGGCATCCAACCATTCAAGAAAATGTAACCATTTATGCCAATGCAACTATTTTGGGTGGCGATATAGTAATTGGCGCAAACAGTACCATTGGCGCTAATGTTTGGATTACTCAATCGGTTCCAGAAAATTCATTGGTAACCTACAAAACGGAAATAAAAATTAGACCTAAAAAGAATGGTATTCGGTAAATCCATATTACATCAAATCGGTAATACGCCTTTAATTGAGGCAAGTCATATTGTTTACAATAAAAACGTAAAGCTTTATTTAAAATTAGAAGGCCAAAACCCCGGCGGAAGTGTAAAAGACCGTGCCGCTTTTAATATGATAAATGAAGCCTTAAAACGAGGCGATATAAAAAAAGGCGGTACTTTAGTTGAAGCCACTAGCGGAAATACAGGAATTGCATTAGCTTTTATCGCAAAACTTTTGGGTTTAAATATGGTTTTGATCATGCCTGAAAACTCCACTGAAGAACGCGTAAAAACCATGAGCGCTTATGGTGCCGAGGTTATTTTAACCCCAGCAGATATTGGTATAGAAGGTTCGCGCGACCTTGCTTTTAAGCTCCGAGATGAAAAAGGATATACTTTGCTAAATCAGTTTGAAAATGATGACAACTGGAAAGCGCATTATAAAACCACAGGGCCAGAAATCTGGAAAGATACCCAAGGGAAAGTAACCCATTTCGTTTCGGCAATGGGCACCACAGGAACCATTACGGGGGTTTCAAAATACTTAAAAGAAAAAAACAAAAACATTACAATTGTTGGCGCACAACCAGCAGATGGTTCCAGTATTCCGGGTATTAGAAAATGGTCTCCAGAATATGTACCAAAATTTTTCGACCTTAAAAACGTAGATGTAGTTGTTGATGTTTCAGAAGAAGAAGCCAAAGCTACAACTCAACGTTTAGCAAAACAAGAAGGGGTTTTTGCAGGTATGAGTAGTGGTGGTTCAGTGTTTTGTGCTTTAAAAATAGCAGAACAAATAGAAGAAGGCGTTATAGTTGCCATTATTTGCGATAGGGGCGATAGGTATTTATCCTCTGCTTTATTTGAGTAAATTTACCGTAATCAATTCTAAATTTTGGTTGTTAAATTTCTATGAAAAAAGTAATCTTTTTAGCTATTTTAGTAATCGCTTGTAAATCAAAAACTGAAACCAACCCTTTCACCGATTTTGAAATAGGAATTATTGCTGATTGTCAATACTGCAATTGCGAAACACAAGGCAATCGCTTTTATAAGCAGTCGATTGGCAAATTTAAATCTGCCGTAGAAAAATTAAACACTAAAGAGTTAGATTATACCATTCATTTAGGAGATTTTATTGATCGTAATTTTGAAAGTTTCGATTCTGTTTTACCTATTTGGAATAGTTTAAAATCTGAAAAATATCATGTTCTTGGTAACCACGATTTTAGCGTTTCAGATTCTTTAAAACCTTTAGTTCCAACAACAATGGGATTAAAAAATAGGTACTACAGTTTTATAAAAAACAATTGGCGCTTTATTGTTTTGGATGGTAACGATCTTAGTTATTATGGCGTTATAGCCAATTCAAAGAAAAAAGAAACAGACTCACTTTTTAAGCTTCTTAAAAATGAAGACGAACCTAATTTAAAGACTTGGAATGGTGGTTTGAGTTTAGACCAATTGCAATGGGTTAAAGAAGAATTGAATCAAGCAAAAAACAAAAATGAATATGTTGGCTTTTATTGCCATTTTCCAGCTGGAAGAAATGGAGACGCTCATAATTTATGGAACTACAAACAGTTTCTTCAACTTATAGATAGTTACGATAATGTGAAGTTTTATTTTAATGGACACAATCACAATGGTGATTATCTTGAAAAAAACAGCGTGCATCATCTTACATTTAAAGGTATGTTAGATACCAAAAACACTTCTGCATTTGCTACTGCAAAGTTTACCAAAGATTCAATTTTTATAAAAGGTTATGGAAGAGAGATTACCAGGGCATTAAAAATTAACTAATCAAATTTATTTTTCTCTGCAAATAATGAACAAATAAAGTTAATTGTGTTACTTTTGCCTTTAGTTCATAATCTTATTGATGTTATCAAGAAAGGCAGAGGGAATAGACCCGTTGAAGCCTTGGCAACCTCCCGATTTCTCGGGGAAGGTGCTAAATTCTACCAATAGCTATGTTTTTATTATTGGAAAGATAACGAAAAGTAAACCTCCACTTTTCTTGATGACATTAAAATTAATAGACCTTTTAGGTTTCTTGAGCCAAGTTTAATTTGGTATCTACTCTATCAGGTCTCGAAATACATAAAAAAATGTCAAACATACAACAAGCTTTACAAGAGCGCATTTTAGTTTTAGATGGCGCCATGGGTACGATGTTACAAGCCTATAAATTTACGGAAGATGATTTTAGGGGCGAACGCTTTAAAGACTACCCAACACCATTGCAAGGCAATAACGATTTGTTATCTATTACCCAGCCAGAAGCTATAAAAACGATCCACGGAAAGTATTTTGAAGCAGGCGCAGATATTGTTGAAACCAATACATTTTCAGGAACTACCATTGCCATGGCAGACTATCAAATGGAAGATTTAGTGTATGAATTGAATTTTCAATCGGCTAAAATAGCCAAAGAAGTAGCTGACGAATTTACGGCAAAAGAACCACACAAACCACGTTTTGTAGCGGGTTCCATAGGGCCAACTAACCGTACCGCAAGTATGTCGCCAGATGTTAACGACCCAGGATACAGAGCCGTAACCTTTGATGAATTACGTATCGCTTACAAGCAACAAGTTGAAGCCTTAATTGATGGCGGAGTAGATTTGTTATTAGTTGAAACGGTTTTTGATACGCTTAACGCAAAAGCCGCTTTATTTGCAATTGAAGAAGTTAAAGATGAACGCCACATAGATATTCCAATAATGTTAAGCGGCACAATTACAGATGCTTCGGGTAGAACATTATCGGGGCAAACCGCCGAAGCGTTTTTAATTTCGGTATCGCATATTCCGTTATTATCAATTGGTTTTAACTGTGCTTTAGGCGCCAATTTATTACAACCGCATTTAGAGGCTATTGCCAATAAAACAGACTTTGCTATTTCGGCACATCCCAATGCAGGTTTGCCAAATGCCTTTGGCGAATACGATGAAACTCCAGAAGAAATGGGCGAACAAATTGAAGAATACTTAAAGAAAAACTTAATTAATATTATTGGTGGATGTTGTGGCACAAGCCCAGAGCATATTAGAGTTATTGCGAATTTAGCCGCAAAATATAAACCACGGCCTCATGCTGTTTCAACAAATTCGGGAGTTTTAGCATCACATTAAGTTTAAAGACCTGTCAGGTTTTTAAAACCTAAACAGGTCTAACAGTAGTAAAATAAATGAAAATAAAACAAACAAAATATATGAAGCTTTCAGGATTAGAACCTCTAATTCTGAATGAGAATAGCAACTTCATTAATGTAGGAGAGCGAACTAATGTTGCAGGTTCAAGAAAATTTCTTCGCCTAATAAAAGAAGAAAAATTTGATGAAGCTTTAGATATTGCACGCCATCAAGTAGATGGCGGCGCACAAATTATCGATATTAATTTTGACGATGGTTTAATTGACGGCAAAGAGGCGATGGTTCGTTTTTTGAATCTTATAGCTGCCGAACCAGATATCTGCAAAGTCCCCATAATGATCGATAGCTCAAAATGGGAAATTATTGAGGCTGGACTTCAAGTGGTACAAGGCAAATGCGTGGTAAATTCCATTTCACTTAAAGAAGGCGAAGACAGTTTTATTTGGCAAGCCAAACAAATTAAACGCTACGGTGCAGCAGTAATTGTAATGGCTTTTGATGAAGTTGGGCAAGCCGATAATTACCAGCGCCGAATAGAAATAGCAAAGCGCTCGTACGATGTTTTGGTTAACAAAGTAGGTTTCCCATCAGAAGATATTATTTTCGATTTAAACATATTTCCTGTCGCCACAGGAATGGAAGAACATCGTAGAAATGCCATCGATTTTATAGAAGCCACGCGTTGGGTTCGCGAAAATTTACCAAATGTTTCTGTAAGCGGGGGTGTGAGTAACGTGTCGTTTTCGTTTAGGGGCAATAATGGCGTTCGCGAGGCCATGCACTCCGTGTTTTTATATCACGCCATTCAAGCCGGTATGAATATGGGCATTGTAAACCCAGCGATGTTAGAGGTTTACGATGATATTCCGAAGGATTTATTAGAGCATGTTGAAGATGTGATGTTGGATAGACGCGATGATGCTACCGAACGCTTATTGGAATTTGCCGAAACCGTTAAAGGCACAAAAGCCGAAAAAACAGTCGATTTGTCTTGGCGCGAAAATCCATTGCAAGATAGAATTACACATGCCTTGGTTAAAGGTATCGATGCTTTTATTATTGAAGATATTGAACAAGCAAGACAACAGGCCAATAAGCCCATTGATGTTATTGAAGGGCATTTAATGATAGGGATGAACGTGGTTGGCGATTTGTTTGGCGCAGGTAAAATGTTTTTGCCGCAAGTGGTAAAATCGGCGCGTGTAATGAAGAAAGCCGTAGCCTATTTAAACCCCTTTATTGAAGCCGAAAAAACCGATAAACAAGAGCCTGTTGGCAAAATATTAATGGCAACCGTTAAAGGCGATGTACACGATATTGGAAAAAATATTGTAAGTGTCGTTTTAGCCTGTAATAACTACGAAATTGTAGATTTAGGTGTAATGGTTCCGCCAGAAAAAATTATTGAAACCGCCATTAAAGAACGTGTTGATGCCATTGGATTATCGGGATTGATTACGCCTTCGCTAGACGAAATGGTGTATTTGGCCAAAGAAATGCAACGTCAGGAATTCGAGTTGCCTTTGCTTATAGGTGGTGCAACAACCTCAAAAGCGCACACCGCGGTTAAAATTGATACACAGTACAAAAATGCCGTGGTACACGTAAATGATGCCTCGCGAGCGGTAACCGTTGTTGGCGATTTATTAAATAAGAAAACATCAAATGCGTATGTTGCTAAAATGAAAGCGGATTATGATGAATTCCGAACCAAGTTTTTAAAACGCGGTAAAGAGAAATCTTATATTTCAATTAGTGAGGCTAGAAACAGAAAATATAAAATAGATTGGGAAACATCTGAAATCGTGAAACCCAACGAAATGGGCGTTCAAATTTTAAAACAATTGAGTTTAAAAGAATTATTACCGTTTATAGATTGGAGCCCGTTTTTTAGAAGTTGGGATTTGCATGGTAAATTCCCAGCTATTTTAACTGATGATGTTGTTGGCGAACAAGCATCAGTTATGTATGAAGAAGCGCAGCAAATGATTAAGGAAATCATAGCAAAACAACTCTTAAAACCTAAAGCCGTTTTTGGTTTGTTTGAAGCAAATTCAATTAACGACGACGATATTTCTATTCTGAAAAAAGGAAAAGAAATTGCCGTTTTTAGAACCCTGCGCCAGCAATTAAAAAAGCGAGAAGGGATTCCAAACCACGCCCTTGCAGATTTTATTTTACCAAAACAAACCGGTAAAACAGATTATATGGGCGCCTTTTGCGTGGGTGTTTTTGGCGCTCAAGAATTGGCCGATAGTTACAAAGCCAAAGACGATGATTACAATGCGATTATGGCGCAAGCGATTGCCGATAGGTTTGCCGAAGCTCTTGCCGAATATTTGCACAAACAAGTACGCACCAAACATTGGGGCTATGCGGCTGATGAAGATTTGAGCAACGACGATTTAATTAAAGAAAGCTATAAAGGCATTCGTCCGGCACCAGGATATCCGGCGTGCCCAGACCATTTGGAAAAAGAAACCATTTGGAAATTGTTGGATGTTGAAAAATTAATAGGCGTAAAATTAACCGAAAGTTTAGCTATGTGGCCAGCGGCAGCGGTTTCAGGATATTATTTTGCAAACCCTGAAGCTAAATATTTTGGTTTGGGCAAAATTACCGATGACCAAGTAACCGATTATGCAACACGCAAAGGCATAACAAAAGCCAAAGCTAGAAAATGGCTGCACGCTAATTTGGCGGAATAAAAAAGGCCCACCTAACCTCCCAAAAGGGGAGGAACACATGAGGTGAAAAAGAGATTAAGAATTTATAAAACGAATTAAAAATTAAAACACGACCATTAAAAAGCCCCTCCTTTGAAGGGGTTGGGGAGGCTTTATGAAAGTAACAGAACACATAAAAAAAGCAAACGGGAAAACCTTGTTTTCGTTCGAGATTATTCCGCCAAAAAAAGGAAAGAACATTCAGGAATTGTATAATAACATAGATCCGCTAATGGAGTTTAATCCGCCTTTTATTGATGTAACCACCTCGCGCGAAGAGTTTGTTTACATTGAAAAAGAAGGCTTGTTCGATAGAAAAATTACCAGAATGCGCCCCGGTACCTTGGGTATATGTGCCGCCATAAAGCACAAGTACAATGTAGATACGGTACCGCACGTGCTGTGTGGTGGGTTTACCAAAGAAGAAACCGAGTATTTGTTGGTAGATTGCCATTATTTGGGCATTAACAACGTGATGGCGTTGCGTGGCGATGCCATGAAAGGCGAGCAGTATTTTAAGGCTACAAAAGGCGGGCATGCTTATGCTACGCAATTGGTAAATCAAATCAAGGATTTAAACTCCGGAAAGTATTTGCATGGTGTTTTGGATGTTGATGATAAAGCCGATTTTTGTATTGGCGTTGCCGGTTATCCGGAAAAACATTTGGAAGCGCCATCAATGAAAAGCGATTTAAAACGCTTAAAAGAAAAGGTGGATGCCGGAGCAGATTATGTGGTAACGCAAATGTTTTTTGATAATAATAAATATTTTGAGTTTGTTGAAGCCGCTAAAAAAGCAGGGATTAACGTGCCCATTATTCCGGGAATTAAACCTATTGCCGTAAACCGCCATTTGCAATTATTGCCACAGGTTTTTAAAATAGACTTACCCGAAACCTTAATTCATGAGGTTGAAAAGTGCAAAGACAATAAACAAGTGCGTCAAGTGGGCGTGGAGTGGTGCATACAACAATCTAAAGAGTTGTTGGACGCCGGTGTTCCTGTGCTGCACTACTACTCCATGGGAAAAAGCGATAATATAAAAGCCATTGCATCGGCGTTGTTTTAATAATTAAACTATTTTTGTCGCATAAAACCTACTTTATGCGGCAACTAATTTTATGTGTTTTCTGTTTAGCTTTTAGCTTTTCTTTTTCGCAAGATAAAACGCATAACTCGTATATAGATTTATCTTATTTTAAAGGCAACATTGCCTTGCATAACAACGATATCCTTCATTTAATTAAAGGCCGTCCCGAAGGTTATATTTTAAGTTGGAATAAAAAAACCTATGGTTTTAACGCTTGGGAACAGCGTTATAACTACCCCGATTATGGGGTGTCTTTTGCCTATCAAAATTTAAAAAATGATGTTTTGGGCGAGGTGTCGGCATTGTTTGCCCATTATAATTTTTATTTTTTAAAGCGGAAGTTGATGCTGCGTATTGGGCAAGGTTTGGCTTTTACCACCAATCCGTACGATAAAGCAAATAATTTTAGAAATATTGCTTTCGGCTCAAAACTCATGAGTAGTACATATATAATGCTCAATTATAAAAAGGAACGGCTTATTGATAGGTTTGGGTTGCAAGCGGGTTTGTCGCTTATTCACTATTCCAACGCCAATGTAAAAGCACCCAATACCAGTATTAATTCCTTGACCTTTAATTTGGGTGTTACTTATAATTTGGATGAAGAAACCCTCGAATATCAGAATACGTTAGATGAAAATGATAACAAATTTACCCAACCCATAAAGTATAATATTGCCTTTAGAAGCGGTATTAATGAAAGCGATGTGGTGGGAAGTGGGCAGTTTCCGTTTTATATTTTTTCTGGTTATGCCGATAAAAGGCTAAACCGAAAAAGCGCCATTCAATTGGGAACCGATGTGTTTTTCTCCAACTTCTTAAAAGAACTTATCCATTTTAAAAGCGTGTCGTTTCCAGAGGAAAATGTTGCAGGCGATGAAGATTATAAACGCGTTGGCGTTTTTGCAGGACACGAGTTGTTTATCAATAAAACCTCATTAATAACCCAATTGGGATATTACGTATATTACCCCTTTGATTTTGAAGGGAAAACCTATTTTAGGGTTGGTTTAAAACGTTATATAAATGATAAATGGTTTGGGGCTTTAACCTTAAAATCGCACGGTGCCAAAGCCGAAGCTGTAGAATTTGGAATAGGAGTAAGGTTATGAAAGTATTGTCATTCCTGCGAATCCCGATAGTCATCGGGAAGGAGTCTTTTAAATTGAAACTATAACATAAAGTGAATTCCTGTCTTCCTTAACTAGTCTCCGTAAATTCTAGCGCTCGAATTCCTGTCGGATGCCATCAACGTATCTGCTTTCTCGTGGTAAAATAAGCGCGCTCACACTTATTTAAGCATATTTAAGATTATAAAAAAATCTCGCAATAACTGATTTTTATCATATTACACCAATTTTAAACAGGCTAGTTTTGTTTAAAATTATTTCTTACAAAAATTGAAGCAACCTTTTGGGTGTTTTTGCATCTAATGAGTATAACCTTAAAAAAATAAAAAAATCATGAAAAAGTTAATTTTAATGTTGGCGGCAAGTGTTTTTTTACTGGGCTGTAGTGATAAAGATATTGAAAACCAAGAAAGTACAGGGACATGGAAAGGTGTATTCTTTGATCATATATCAAATATCGATATTCATGACCCACAGTTTAACTATACTTTAATAATTGATAGCTTAAACAATGTAAATGTTATTTTACCATCAGAAGGTGTAGAGGAGAAAGTTATATCGATTGAGATTTTAAACGATTCTGAAATGGATATAACTTGGGTTGTCAATAATAAAACCCGAGTAGTTAGTACGGGCTATAGCTATAATAACCAAAATGAGTTAGTAATAGACAAGTTTAATTATACTGTAGCAACCATCCCATTTCCAAATAATTTAACCTCTGCAAAATTTATTAAAGAAACTCACTTAAACAATAAATAACTATGAAAAGGTCTTTATGCTTAATTATATTCATAATGCTAGCCCTAATTGGGTTTAGCCAGAATTCCGATTATTACTACTATAAATCTAAAAAAGTAAATTTATATAAGTCAAATTCACGTCATTACATTTTAACAAATAAGAATAAAAGTGGAAGTGCAGTAGTTGAAAAACTATCACAGGATAATTTTATCTTGGAAAAAATGCATCCAAACAAAGTACGTAATTCATTTTTTAATCGTGAAAAAAATACTAATGATGGTAATTGGGCAATAGTTAAAGGAAATATTAGTCTAAAAGATTATGATTGGATAACATATAAAGCTCCTTTTTATTATACAAAAGATAGTGTTGAGGTTGGTTTATCACATTTATTTTATGTAAAATTAAAAAAGAAACAAGACTTAACAGTTTTAAAGGAATTTGCCGAAAGAAAAAAGGTTGAAATTATTGGTCAAAATGATTTTATGCCTTTATGGTTTACTCTAGCTTGTTCATAAGAGTCAGATGGGAATGCCTTGCAAATGGCTAACTATTTTTTTGAGACAGGTAAATTTTCGGCTTCAGAGCCAGATCTTCTTGCAGATGATTTAACTAACAACCCTAATTATCCAGACCAATGGGGTTTAAATAATACGGGACAAAATAACGGTACTGTTGGGATTGATATTAATGCCCCTGAAGCTTGGAATATCACACTGGGTCAGCAAAATGTGGTTGTCGCAGTTATTGATCATGGAATAGAATTGAACCACCCAGATTTGTTAAATATATCACCGTTAAGTTTTGATACTGAATCTAACTCTTCTCCTAGTTTAGTGTTAGGTAATCATGGAACAGCTTGTGCAGGTATAATTGGAGCATCTGATAACTTAATAGGTAGCATTGGAGTTGCACCAAATTGTACCTTGATGTCGATAAGTAACGAGTTACTACTAAATATCAATGTGAGGCAGGAGCTTGCAAATGGTATAAATTTTGCGTGGCAGAATGGAGCTAGTATTATTAGTAATTCATGGAGTCATGTAGGATTACAAGGGGCATTTATAGATGACGCTATTACTGCAGCACTTACTCAAGGTAGAAACGGTTTAGGTTGTATCGTAGTTTTTTCATCTGGTAATAACAACGGCAATGTAGGCTATCCCGCAAATTCAAATCCTGATATTTTAGCTGTTGGAGCTATGAGTCAATGTGGAGAGCGAAAAAGCCCTACCTCTTGTGACACAGAGGATGAGTGGGGCAGTAACTTCGGTACTGAACTTGATATCGTTGCACCTGGAGTTTTAATACCCACAACCGATAGGCAAGGTAATAATGGCTATAACCCTAATGAACCATTACATACAAATGCAGGAGGAAATTTAGTTGCAACAGATTATATCGACCGAGATTACACGAGATGGTTTAATGGTACTTCTTCTGCTTGTCCTCATGTTGCAGGAGTTGCAGCTCTAGTATTATCAGTTAACCCAAGCCTTACTGGATTAGAAGTAAGAAATATTATTGAACGTACAGCACAAAAAGTTGGTGGTTATAATTATAGTACTACTGGGGGAAGACCAAATGGGACATGGGATGATGAGATGGGATATGGTTTGGTAGATGCAAATGCAGCTGTGCAGATGGCTATAAATATAAATGGGCCAGATTTAGTGTGTAGCTTTCCAAATTCAACATTTTCTATGAGTAACGTTGATTTGTCAGTAACTTGGCAAGTATCATCCAATCTACAAATTTTAAGTAGTACAACTAATTCGGTTACTGTAAAACCAAAATATAGCTCAGGCAGTACAGGTTGGGTTAGAGCAAATTTTAGTACAGGATATTCTATAACCAGAAATGTTCAAGTAAACAACCCAACTCTAACCAATAACGACGTTTTTGTTCGCGATAGCTATTATAACAATTTAAGCGGTAGTGGTACTTATTCCGATCCATATTTAATTTGCAATGGAGGAGAAGAGCACGTTATCAATATGGATTCAAACAACGTTAACAGTATAAATTATACCACGATACCAAGTGGTTGGACATCGTATTCCTACGGTGTTTACGAAATTGCCTTTACGCCCAATAACATGAATTACGGTAATACTTACGCCATAGATGTAGATTATGCCGGAGCTTGTGGCAATAGTGTACATACCATGTATTTTAAAAAAGATGATTATTGCTTTAGTGGCTATTTTAAAGTAGTACCAAACTCAATAACATCTACAGAGCTTACTATTTTAAAGAAGGGTAATAACGAAACAAAAGCTTTTAATGCCAATTACGAAGTTGAATTTTTGCTGTTTAACGATATGGGCGTACAATTAAAATCAAAAAAAGGCCTAACCAATAAAAAGAATTATAGTTTAAACATTCCCAACTTAAAAAACGGCATTTACTATTTATAAGGTAATAACAGAAAAACATACCGAAGTACACAGAATACTTGTAGATCGTTAAAAGTTACTGTACATAGGTAATGTGGTCAAAAATTATTAATCAAAAAAAGCGAGCTACTTAACAAAAGGTAGCTCGCTTTTATATTTTGTGCTAATTCTTATTTAAAGCTCCAATGCTTTTTTAACATCGTTATCCATTAATAATTCAATGGGGTTTTCTAAAGCTTCTTTTACGGCCACTAAAAACCCGACAGATTCTTTACCATCAATAATTCTGTGGTCGTAAGATAGTGCCACATACATAATGGGGCGAATTTCAACCTTGCCATCAATAGCAACTGGTCGTTCAACAATATTGTGCATACCTAAAATACCACTTTGCGGCGGATTGATTATTGGTGTTGATAGCATACTACCAAACACACCACCGTTTGAAATGGTAAATGTGCCACCCGTCATTTCATCTACTGTAATTTGCCCATCGCGAGCTCGAATAGCTAATCGTTTTACTTCGGCTTCAACACCTCTAAAACTCAAATTTTCTACATTTCGCATTACAGGAACCATAAGCCCTTTAGGTCCAGAAACCGCAATACTAATATCGCAAAAATCATAAGAAATCATTTCTTTGCCATCAATCATGGAGTTTACTGCTGGGTACATTTTTAAAGCTCTAACAACTGCTAAAGTAAAAAAGCTCATAAACCCTAAACCAACACCGTGTTTTGTTTTAAAGGTTTCTTTGTATTCTGAACGTAATGCAAAAATTGGCGACATATCCACTTCGTTAAACGTGGTTAACATCGCTGTTGTATTTTTAGCTTCCACTAAGCGTTCTGCGACTTTACGGCGCAGCATAGACATTTTACTTCTTGAAGTCCCTCGGCTTCCTCCTGTTGGTGTACCCATACTTGGCACAGCATTTACAGCATCTTGTTTAGTAACACGACCATCTTTTCCTGTTCCAGAAATTAAAGCGGCATCCATTCCTTTTTCGGCTAAAATCTTTTTTGCTGCAGGACTTGCAGTTCCTGTGGCGTATGTTTTATTTTCAGCAACTGATTCTTTTGTAGTTTCAGTTTTTGGCGCTTCCTCCTTTTTTTCTTCTTTTACAGCATCACCACCTTCTGGTTTTTCTGCACTCGTATCAATTAAGCATACTACGGCTCCAACGGCAACGGCATCACCTTCTTCTGCTTTTAGCGTAATGGTTCCGCTGGCTTCAGCTGGTAATTCAAGGGTGGCTTTATCGCTATCAACCTCGGCAATGGCTTGGTCTTTTTCTACATAATCGCCATCTTCAACTAGCCATGTTGCTATTTCTACTTCGGTTATAGATTCACCGGGTGATGGTACTTTCATTTCTAAAATCATGCTCTATAATTTTAATTTTGTATGAGTTTTTTAAACAGGTGTTTTTAATTTTCAATATTGAAAACAGCGTTTATAACGCGCTGTTGCCTTCTTTTATCTCGGGTACTAGATCCTGGTGCGGGTACGGAATTGTAGGGTCTGGATGCGACTTCTAATTTTACCAAATCCATGTGTTGCATTATATGGCTCCAGGCGCCCATGTTCTGAGGTTCTTCTTGAGCCCAAACATAATTTTCTACGTTTGGATAACGGTTAATGATTTGCTGAATTTTATCGAGGTGTAGCGGGAATAGCTGCTCTATTCTTACTAATGCCACATCTTCGTTATTTAATTTTTCTCTTTCAGCCAATAAATCGTAATAGAATTTACCGGTACAGAACACTAATTTTTTTATGTTTTTAGGGTTTGCCGAATCGTCTATAACTTCTTGAAACGAGTCGTTTGCCAATGCTTTTATAGATGAAACCGCTTTGGGGTGGCGTAACAGGCTTTTTGGCGTGAAAACGATTAATGGTTTTCTAAAGTCCCGTTTCATTTGACGGCGCAACAAATGGAAAAAATTTGATGGTGTTGTACAATTGGCTACCACCATATTGTGATCGCCGCAGAGTTGCAAATAGCGTTCTATTCTTGCTGAAGAGTGCTCGGACCCTTGCCCTTCGTATCCGTGTGGCAACAGTACAACTATGCCGTTTTGAACCTTCCATTTATCTTCGGCTACCGATAAGTACTGATCGAAAATAATTTGGGCGCCATTGCTAAAGTCTCCAAATTGTGCTTCCCAAATGGTTAGGGTGTTTGGGTTGGCCATGGCATAACCGTAATCGAAACCTAACACAGCATATTCAGACAACAAGGAGTTATAAATATCCATACTGCCCTTGTTATTTGGATTTATGTTTAGAAGGTTAATTCGTTCTTCAGAAATCTCATCCCTTAAAATTGCATGGCGATGGCTAAAGGTACCGCGTTCTACATCCTGCCCTGAAATGCGCACATTAAAACCTTCTTCCATTAAACTGCCATAAGCTAAGGTTTCTGCCATGCCCCAATCGAGCGTATCGGTTTCGAAAACCATTTTTGCCCGACCTTGTAAAATACGTTCGGCTTTACGTAAAAACTTAACGCCTTCTGGAACAGTTGAAACAACTTTTGATATATGTTCTAACTTTTCTTTAGGGTAATTTGTGTTAACCGTTTCAAGCATGGCCTCTAATCCTTGACGTTTAAAGGCGACCCAGCGTTCTTGCATAAACTCTCTTACCTTGGAAGATTCCGCTTGTCTGGATTTTTCGTATTCGGTTTCTAAAGTATGTTTAAAGTCTGAAACGATTTCATTTAAATACGCTTTATCAATAGTGTTTTCTGCAATAAGTTTCTCTGAATATATCTTAAAGGGGTTTTTGTGCTTGGCTATGTTTTTGTATAAATTAGGTTGTGTAAAACGGGGTTCGTCGCCTTCGTTGTGCCCGTATTTTCTATAGCCTAACAGGTCTATATATACATCTTTTTTGTAGCGCATTCTGTACTCTAAAGCCATTTCTACGGCGTGCACAACGGCCTCTGCATCGTCGGCATTTACGTGCAAAACGGGAGATAGTGTTACTTTTGCAATATCAGTACAGTAGGTGCTAGAGCGTGCATCGAGATAATTGGTTGTAAAGCCTATTTGGTTGTTTACCACAATGTGCACGGTACCCCCTGTTTTGTAACCGTTAAGTTGGCTCATTTGGGCTATTTCGTAAACAATGCCCTGTCCTGCAATGGCGGCATCGCCATGAACAACTATGGGGATTATTTTAGAGTCGTCTCCTTGATAATCCGAGTCGATTTTTGCTCTGGTAATGCCTTCTGCAACTGATGCCACGGTTTCTAAATGCGATGGATTTGGCACCAAGTTCATCTTTATGTTTTTACCGTTTTGATAGGTTTTATCGAGTGTTAAACCTAAATGGTATTTTACATCGCCATCAATATTTTCGTCCTCAAAATCTTTACCATCAAACTCGCTAAAAAGCTCTCTAAGTGGCTTTCTAAAAATATTAACAAGGGTGTTTAAACGCCCACGATGGGCCATACCTAAAACACACTCTTTAACACCGTATTTTTCTACGGCGTAAAACAGTACGTTGCTTAAAGCTGGTATTAAAGACTCGCCACCTTCTAACGAAAAACGCTTTTGCCCAACGTATTTGGTTTGCAAAAAGTTCTCGAAAGAAACAGCTTGATTTAGTTTTTTAAGAATATATTTTTTTGTGTCTGACGAAAAATTGGATTGATTTTGGTTTTCATTTAATTGATTTTGCCACCAATCAATCACCTCAGGATTACGCAAATACATATATTCTACACCTATAGATCTGCAGTAAACACTTTCTAAGTGAGCAATTATTTGGCGTAAGGTTTTGGCACCAATACCTATATTCTCTCCAGCGTTAAAAACCGTATCTAAATCATTTTCAGACAAATCGAAATTCTTAAGATCTAGCGTTGGCGAGTAGGTACGGCGTGCTCTTACGGGGTTTGTTTTGGTAAATAAGTGCCCGCGCATTCTGTAGCCATCTATAAGCCTAACCACCTGAAATTCTTTTTTTAGCTGTTCGGGTACATGGGGAGGAATACATACTAAATCTTCAAAAGAGCTATCGGTTTGTGTATCTAAACCATAATTCTCGGTGCCAAAATCGTAACCCTGAAAAAAGGCCCGCCAACTTGGTTCTACGGCATCTGGGTTTTGTAAGTATTGATCGTATAAATCAGCAAAATATGCTGTATGTGCTGCGTTTAAAAATGAAAATTTATCCATTATTATATTTAATACCGTGTAGATCCATTAAAATATTTCTCAAAAATACAATTTTTACTAAAATTAAAGGTTTCTTTTAATATATTTATAAACAATCGTTAATCTTTTAAATATATACATTTGCATTACATAGTTTATTTTGTTTCTTCTAATTCTTCATGCTAATAGAAATCTTTATAAATTAAACAAACTATCTTATTTTTTTGTTTTTGTAACTGCAAACATTGTATTTGCCCAAGAACGCCCCGTACTTTTTAAACCAAGTTAGGTTTGGCGCTGGCATTGGTTTAAACTATGGCTATGGTTGCTTTTGTGGCACTGTTGTTCCAAGAGCTGTTTACATATTTGATAAGGCTTTTGCTATTGCCAAGGGCTTAATACTACATTTAATAAAAAAAGTTTGCAAACATACTATTTTGGGCGGTTGCCTAATTGGACTTTTTAAAGCTGTAAACGAGCTACGGATTTTTGTAGAGATTGAAGGACTACATGTAAAACAAAACCTTAGTATTAATTTAGGCTTGAACAAATATGATTATTGTATTCCTGCTTTATTTTTTTAGAGCTGGAAACAGAATTGGCCATATAACTTTTGGCATTAAATACGATATGCTGTATGATGCTGATAGAAGTATTTATGCCAATGCCTGGGCTTCTTTTGTAAGATTTTACTTTTAATGCTAGAAATCGAATTAAAGCACTAAACGCTTTGCCTTTTTTTATTTTATTTTTATCATTAAAACTTATCGCATATTTTTTTTTAAAAAACTGAAAAACAAAGTTTTACAATCGTTTTTTTTTCTAAAAAAAATTAATTTGAAATTAAAAAAGACCATTTTGTCCTAAATATGATATTTATCATGTTTTTCCCCCTTGTTTGGTTGTAATTTAGTTGCTTGAATTGGGTATAAGTAATATATACATAACTAATTATGCTAATTTCATTTTATAGATTTAATAAAAACTAAAATTAACAGATGAAAACAACACTAAAATTAATGACCATTTTATTTGTAACGCTACTTTTTAGCTGCGGAGGCAAAGAAGAAAAAAAGAAAGAAACCCCTTCTTTTAAGAAAAAGGCAACAACCGAAACTAAGGCAACAGCACCAAAAGCCGAAAAAGTTCCAGCATCTAAAACCATAGATTTAACCAATAAAGGTGTAGGCCCCATTAAGTCTATAACATTAGGTGCAGAAATAGACCAAAAAATGGTAGCTCATGGTGCAGATGTATTTAAAAAAATGTGTGCCGCTTGCCACAGGCCAGATAAAAAATTTATAGGGCCAGCCCCAAAAGGAATTTTAGAACGCAGAACCCCAGAATGGGTAATGAATATGATTTTAGATCCAGAGGGCATGGTAAAAAACGATCCTCTGGCTAAAGACTTATTAATAGAGTTTAATGGCTCGCCAATGGCAAATCAAAATTTATCTGAAGAAGATGCTAGAGCTGTGTTAGAATATTTTAGGACATTATAATAATCAATTTAACTAAAACAATATCCGATGAAAACTATTAAACTACTGTTTTTTGTTTTTGCCTCTGTAGCATTAATTTGCTCCTGTAAAAACGAAACTAAAGACGCCTCTACGACCTCTACAGTTAAAACAACTGAAAACGAATCGGTAGAAAGATCAGGGCAAGCTTTTATTGAAGATGATGGGTCTTCACCTAATGTATTACAAATAGCAATAGGCTCTAAAGACCACACAACTTTGGTTGCTGCAGTGCAAGCTGCGCAATTAGAAAATGCTTTAGTAAATGCAGGTCCTTTAATGGTATTTGCACCAACAAATGAAGCGTTTGCAGCTTTGCCAGAAGGCACTGTTGAAAACTTATTAAAACCAGAAAACAAAGATGCTTTAGCAAATATTTTAAAGTATCATGTAACGCCCGGAAACTATTCTAAAGACTTTTTAAAGAAGTTTAAAAAACTAGGACAAGCAAACAACACCGATGTGAAAATAGAAGTTATTGATGGAGAACCCATAATTGGAGGAGCAAAAATACTGGCAAGTGTTAAAGCTGGCAATGGAATTGTTCACGTCATAAACAAAGTTTTATTACCACCAACTGAATAATTTAACTAATTAAAATAACGTAATAATGAAAAAAATATTAACATCAACTATTGTAATTGTAGCGCTTCTTGTCGCATTTACAAGTTGTAATAACTCAGGCAAGTCTAGTAAAAATGGTGCATTATCTAGCAACAACGCAGAAAAAGTGTATGTGGCACCTGGAGAACACGATTCTCATTACGCATTTATCTCTGGAGGATATAGTGGTAACCTAACCGTTTACGGCTTACCTTCTGGCAGAATGTTTAAAGAAATTCCGGTATTCTCACAATTTCCAACAAACGGTTACGGGTATTCTGAAGAATCTAAACCCATGCTAGAAACCTCTTATGGTTTTATACCATGGGACGATTCGCATCACCCAGACATTTCTCAAACTAATGGAGAATTAGATGGGCGTTGGATTTTTATTAACGGAAACAATACACCCCGTATTGCTAGAGTTGGATTAAGATCTTTTGAAACAGAAGAAATTATTGAAGTTCCAAATAGTGCAGGAAACCACAGTTCGTCTTTTATCACAGAAAACACAGAATATGTAGTAGCAGGAACACGTTTTTCTGTACCGGTTCCTCAAAGAGATATGCCTATTAAAGACTATAAAGGGAATTTTAAAGGCGCTTTAACTTTTATCTCTGTAGATCCAGAACACGGACACATGGATATTAAATTCCAGGTTCTAATGCCAGGTTTTAACTACGATTTATCGCACCCTGGACGCGGAAAATCTCACGGATGGTTTTTCTTTACAACCTATAATACCGAAGAAGCAAGTACTTTGCTAGAGGTTAATGCATCTCAAAACGACAAAGATTTTATTGCAGCAATTAACTGGAAAAAAATTGAAGAATATGTAAATAATGGTGGTGGTACCATGATGCCAGCAAATTATGCACATAACTTACTTGATGAAGCTACACATACTACAACATCTACCATGAAAAAGGAAGTACGTGTTATAAACCCTTCTGAGGTTCCCGGAGCTATATATTTACTGCCAACACCAAAATCGCCCCATGGTTGCGATGTCGATCCTTCTGGAGAGTATATTGTGGGCAATGGTAAATTATCAGCTAACTTAACGGTACATTCATTTACTAAAATGCTAGATGCTATTGAGAATGAAAAATTTGCTGGTGAGGCTTACGGTATTCCAATTTTAAATTTCGAAGATGTTTTAGCAGGTTCGGTAGAACAACCCGGTTTAGGCCCTTTACATACCGAGTTTGATGGTCAAGGAAATGCTTATACAACCTTCTTTATCTCTTCTGAAGTTGTAAAATGGAAATTAGGCACTTGGGAAGTTATTGATAGAAAACCAACGTATTACTCGGTTGGCCACTTAACCATTCCTGGAGGAAACTCCAGAAAACCTTTTGGTAAATACATGTTCGCCATGAACAAAATTACTAAAGACCGTTATTTGCCAGTTGGTCCAGAAATGGAACACTCAGCACAATTATATGATATTTCTGGAGATAAAATGGAATTGCTTTTAGATTTTCCAACACATGGAGAACCACATTATGCAGCAGCTATTCCAGCAGAAATAATTAAAGAAAACACACTAAAATTTTATAAACTAGCCGATAATAAACACCCGCGCAAAGCTACAAATGATGATGAAACTAAAGTGGTTAGAGAGGGTAAAAATGTGCATGTTTACATGACCATGATACGTAGCCATTTCTCGCCAGATAATATAGAAGGTGTAAAAGTAGGAGACAAAGTATTCTTCCACATTACAAACTTAGAACAAGATTTTGATGTACCGCACGGATTCGCTGTAATTGGTGCTAATAATGCGGAGTTATTAATAGCTCCAGGGCAAACCAGAACCTTAACATGGGAACCAAAACAAGTTGGTGTTTGGCCATTCTATTGTACAGATTTCTGTTCGGCGTTACACCAAGAAATGCAAGGATACATTAGGGTTTCTCCCGCAAATAGCAACATACCGCTAAAATGGTCGATGGGAGAAGATATTGAATAAAATCAGCACTGGTTTAAACTTGGATTTGTATAAATTAATTTTGTATATCCGTTTAATGTCCATTAGCTGTAATGCTAGCAATAACGAGCCTATCAAAGATTCGTTCGCCAAAATATCTTCGATTAAGCTTATAAACAAACTCATTGAGGTAAAGTTGCAGGTACT
>NZ_JBHULK010000006.1:0-214985 GCF_042684345.1 Gelatiniphilus marinus
AAATGCAATTAATCTATACAACGAAATAAGATTACATTTATCTTTAGACTATAAAACACCAAATATGGTATATAAATTAACAGCGTAAAATCAATTTTAACCTGTAGCCATATTTCAGGACTAGACAGTTGTTGCTCTTTGGATTATTTCTGTTTCAGTCTTATTTCCTGTTTTTTCAAAAACCTTATCAACAGTATCACAAAATCCATCTGTTTGCTTAACATCCTTATAGCTATAAATTATAAGTTGATTTGATGGAATGTTCTTGTTATTTAGCACATATTTTAACTGATCGATAACCATTAACCCATTTTTTGTCTCGATAATACCATAAATAAAATCATGTGTGATTGTTAATCTTACAAAACCACCATCACCAGTTTGCCCTCTATAGGTTTTTGATTTTCCGACAGGCTTAAATTCTATATTAGTATCTGAAACAGATAAACTTTCTCGATAACTTAAAGACCTAATATCTTTATTGTAAAGAGATAGTGAATATTGATGTTTATTACCTATCTGCCAATCTAATTGAGTTTCATTCCCATTAGAAACAATGGTATTTAGTTTTACCAAATCAATTTTAAACACCTCAAATTCACTAAACAGATTATCTAAACCTTTTAATTGACCAATGTTCATATCAATGTCAGAGCCTTTCAATTTATGTTGTGCTTGCAACAAGAAAAAATTAATTCCAAATAGAAGAATGAATAATAATTGTCTTTTCATAATTATCGCTGTGTTTTATTTTAATTTTGAATAATTTATTTTTCTACTCAACTTTTATTTTAGTGAGTTCAAAAGGGAATGCGCAAATATTCTCAACTTCAAATGTTTCAAATAAATAACCACTAAAAACAACATCTAATCCATCTTCCTTAAATTCTTCTGTAAGATTACAAGGGCTAAATGTTAATGTGTATTTTCCAGATTCATCTTCCAAAGTAAAAAGTTTAGAACAAGTTTGACTGTTAGGGCCAATAATTTTCCCTTTAGCATTTTCAAATGTAGCTATCACCTTTCTGTTTTCATCTTTATAGCAGGTTGGATTGATAGATTCATCACTATTGGAACAACACATCAATGTTATTCCTACAAAAAAAACAATCAAAGACTTCATAGTTTTATATTTAAGGTTATACCCATTAGATGCAAAAACACCTAAAAGGTTGCTTCAATTTTTGTAAGAAATAATTTTAAGCAAAACTAGCCTATTTAAAACTTGTGTAATATGATATAAGTCAGTTTTTGTAAGATTTTGAATATGCTTAAATAAGTGGGAGTCACGTTTATTTTAGAGAAAACATAAACGTTTACGATGCTAGACAGGAGTTAAGCGCTAGCTTATATGGGGGGGGGGGGGCTAACTAAAGCTTTAAAAATAAATTTTATAAATCAAAAAAGCGAGATGCCCACGGGTAACTCGCTTTTTTTTGTTCAATTAAAAAAATTGAAAAAAAGTAAAGAAAATGCTTTAAAAAAAAGTAACAAGTATATTTACAGAAATAGTAGTAAGAACCAAAATAATTAACCCTGCTATAAAGTATTTTTCTAGACTGTTGTTTGTTTCCATGTTGTTTATTATTAGGATAGGCTTGAGGAATGTTGATTTTTCTAAAGAAGACTCTGCTTTAAAAAAACAGAGCCCTCATAAAAATTCTCCCTATAAGAATTAATTAATAGCTTTGTAAAGGTATGTTATAGAGGTGTTATAAAAAATACGTAGTTCTACGTATTTTTTGCAATCGCCTAGTTTAAATCTAAAAGAAACCCTAGAGGTTTTCGTTTAAATTGGCTTTTTTCGAGAATGCCGAAAACTGGCTGTACTGCTTCGAATATAGTGTGTTTCAAGAAATTTTTATTGTAGAAAAAAAGGCTCTAAATCATAACAATTTAGAGCCCATTTAATAATTCTCCCTAAGAACTAATTAATAGCACCGTAAAGGTATGTTATAAGGTGCTTATAAAAAATACGTAGTTCTACGTAATTTTTACAAGACGCTTGTTTTATAAATAAAGAAAGCTCTAAATCATTACAATTTAGAGCTTTCAATAATTCTCCCTAAGAACTAATTAATAGCTCTGTAAAGGTAAGTTATGGAGACGATATAAAAAATACGTAGTTCTACGTATTTTTTCAAATCGGTTATTTTAATTGTTAACGGGTATTACAAAAAGTTTTTATTTAAACCTGCCCATTTAGAGAGCGATGTGGGTTTGTTGTCTAATTTTAATTTTGCTACAACATTACTTCGGTGTTTTTCTACGGTTCTTACAGAAATGCTTAACTCTTCAGCAATATCTTGGCTCGTTTTGTTTTCGGCAATAAGCTTAACTATTTTAAGCTCAGATTTACTTAACAACTCTAGTCCTTTAGGCTTTTGCCCTAAATTATTATGGTTTAGATACGATGCGATTTCTTCACTAAAATAAGACCTGTTGTTTACAACATGAGCAATACAGGTTTCAATTTCTTCAATAGCAAATTCTTTTAAAATATAGCCGTAAACACCAACTTCTATGGCCTTATCGTAAATTTCTTCTTCCTTGTCAAAGGTTATTAAAATAACTTTAGTATCAAGGTTGTTTTTTTTACAAGCTTCGGCAACCTCCAGCCCTGTTTTATGGGGCATTCTTATATCTAAAATAGCAATTTCTGGCTTTAATTTTACAATAAGATTATACGCAGCATTGCCATCTTGGGCGCTGCCAACAATGTTGAATCCTTTTGAGGTTAAAAAATCTGACAAACCTCTTAACATAAGCGGATGGTCGTCCGCAATTACAATACTGTGGTTCATTAATTAATTCGTGAGAGATTATTTTTTGCTATTAAACATAAAAGTAATTATTATAATTGTACCATGTTATAATTTTAGATATAAATATTTTTTTTCATAATCAATTATGGCTTTTGCCTTTTTTAAAATATCGGCACCAATAATGCCATCAACCGGTTTTGAGTTATGATTTATAAGTGCGGTATTTACATGCGTTAGGTTGAATAAAACCAAAACCACTTTATCGTGTTTCCACTTGCCAATTTTAACTTTGTTTTTTTTAGCCATTTGGGTATCCATATCTATAGCGCCAGCACCGGCGGCTTTAATTTGGGAGTCTTCGGCCAATAGTTTAAAATTTTCAACCGCCTCAAAACCTACGCAAGAGCTTGAAGCTCCGGTATCTAAAATAAATAGCCCTTTTACGCCATTTATGGTAGCTTTAACTTCAAAATGATTGGTTTTGGTAAGTTTCAATTTTACTTTTGTATAGCCTTTGTCGAGCAGAAATTGTTGAAGGGTTTGCATCTATTTTAGTTTTAAACAAAGATAATCCTATAAAACAATTATTTTTGAACTCATTTAAAAAAATACAAAATTTGATCATTACAGATACCCACACCCATTTATACAGCGAAGCTTTTGATGATGACCGCAATGCGATGATTAATCGCGCCATAAAACAAGGCATTACACGCTTTTTTATTCCAGCCATCGATTCAACATATACAGCAGCAATGCTTCAGCTTGAAAAAGAATATCCCGAAAATGTGTTTTTAATGACGGGTTTACATCCAACATATGTAAAAAACAATTATAAAGACGAGCTAAAACATGTTGAAGATTTACTAGCAAAGCGGCATTTTTATGCCATTGGAGAAATTGGTATTGATTTGTATTGGGATAAATCGACTTTAGAAATTCAGAAGCAAGCCTTTAAACATCAAATACAGCTTGCAAAACAATATAAATTACCCATTGTTATTCATTGTCGTGAAGCTTTTAACGAAATATTTGAAGTTTTAGAAACAGAAAAGAGCGACGATTTATTCGGTATTTTTCATTGCTTTACCGGTAATTTAGAACAAGCACACCAAGCCATATCCTATAATATGAAATTGGGCATTGGAGGTGTTGCCACCTTTAAAAACGGAAAGGTTGATAAATTCTTAAATCAAATCGATTTAAAACATATAGTGCTGGAAACCGATGCGCCATATTTAGCGCCAACACCCTATAGAGGCAAACGAAACGAAAGCGCATACATATTAAAGGTGTTAGAAAAATTGTCTTATATATATAATAGAAGTGAAGCAGACATTGCTAAAATTACCACCGAAAACTCAAAAGTAGTTTTTAAAATATAAATTATGAGTAAAACCAAACCCAACATATTACTTATTTATACAGGCGGCACCATTGGTATGGTAAAAGATTTTAAAACGGGAGTACTGCGAGCTTTCGATTTTAAAAATATTTTAAAACGCATTCCCGAATTATACCTATTAGATTGTAATATTGATACCGTATCGTTTAAAGAACCCATTGATTCTAGTAATATGAACCCTAAATATTGGGTGCAAATTGCTGAAATAATTGAAAAAAATTATGACAGTAACGACGGATTTGTAGTGTTACACGGCAGCGACACGATGAGTTATACCGCATCAGCTTTAAGTTTTATGTTGGAAAATTTAGCAAAACCCGTTGTGTTTACGGGCTCTCAATTGCCTATTGGCGATTTACGAACGGATGCCAAAGAAAATTTAATAACCTCTATCCAAGTGGCATCGTTGCAACATCGACAAAAACCTGTAATTAAAGAAGTGTGTTTGTATTTTGAGTATAAATTGTATCGCGCCAACCGAACCACAAAAATTAATGCCGAACATTTTGAAGCTTTTGCCTCTTTAAATTATCCAGATTTAGCAGAATCTGGAGTCCATTTAAAAGTAAATAATGAATATTTGTTAAAACCTAATTTGAATAAAAAATTAATAGTTCATAAAAATTTAGATAAAAACATTGCACTTATAAAATTGTTTCCAGGCATTTCTGAAGCCGTTTTACAAAGTGTTTTTAACACACCAAATTTAAAAGGCGTTATTTTAGAAACCTACGGCGCAGGGAATTGCACCACCGAGGCTTGGTTTATAATTATTCTAAAAAAAGCCATTAAAAAAAATATACATATTATTAATGTAACACAATGCTCTGGCGGAAGTGTAATTATGGGGCATTACGAAACCAGTAATCAGTTAAAAAAAATAGGCGTTATCTCGGGCAAAGACATTACAACCGAGGCCGCAATACCCAAGTTAATGTATCTTTTAGGAAAGGACATTTCTACTAAAACCTTTAAAACAAGCTACGAAATGCCCTTAAGAGGGGAAATATCATAAAATTAACCATTAAAATTTTAACAGCTTAATTTTTTTTTGTTATTTGAGCCACCGTAATTAAAAGGGCTTAAAAAAAACAGAGAGGTGGCCGAGTGGCTTAAGGCGCACGCTTGGAAAGCGTGTATGCGTTAATAGCGCATCGAGGGTTCGAATCCCTTCCTCTCTGCTGTTTTTTGTTTTTTATTACTTTATTTTTTATATCTTTAACACTTTAACTAATAAAATTAAGATCGAGAACATGAAAAGATTATTTTCTATCCTTGCCATATCTGGAATGATGGCATTCGGAACTGTTAATGCAACTACAAATGCAAACGCAACTACAGCAGTAACAACAGTTGCAACTACGACTCAAGAAACAGATGCAACACCTGCAAAAGAGGCAAACTTTCATCAAGAACTAAAAAAGCGGTTCGTTGAAGGTGGCCCAGGGTTTATGGGTATTGTATTATTGTGTTTAATTTTAGGCTTAGCCATTGCCATCGAGAGAATTATCTTTTTAAACCTTTCTACAACAAACACAAAAAAATTAACTCAAAATGTTGAAGATGCACTAGCATCTGGTGGTGTTGAAGCAGCAAAAGAGGTTTGTAGAAATACAAAAGGCCCTATCGCTTCTATCTTCTATCAAGGATTGGACAGAACAAACGAAGGTGTTGATGCGGCCGAAAAAGCTGTTGTAGCTTACGGCGGTGTGCAAATGGGACAGTTAGAAAAAAACGTGTCTTGGATTTCTTTATTTATCGCCCTGGCGCCGATGCTTGGTTTTATGGGTACGGTAATTGGTATGATTCAGGCCTTCGATAAAATTGAAGCCGCAGGCGACATGAACCCTTCTTTAGTAGCTGGTGGTATTAAAGTAGCACTTTTAACAACCGTATTTGGTTTAATTGTTGCTATTATACTTCAAATTTTTTACAATTATATTATTGCAAAAATCGATAGTATTGTTAACGATATGGAAGATGCTTCAATTACGTTAATGGACATGTTGGTTAAGCACAAGAAGTAATTCATTATCATTGTAAGTAGCAGTAAATGGGCCAGAACAATTAAAATTACGTTACGTAAAACGGGTTTTGGTTAATTACATCCCTGTACAAAGCTTGGTCTAAGTACACTTATATAAATTAATAAAACGTAAAAAAATGAAAAAAATATTAACCATATTGTTAGGTATAGTAGGCGTAGTATCTATTATATTTCTCGCAATGATAATTTCAACAGGCGATGAGGCTATTAAAGCAGGCGAGTCTAGTGGTACAGTAAACACCATTATGTACATAGGCTACGTTATCTTGCTCTTAACCCTTGTGTTTGTTGTTGTTTTTAGTTTAAAAAACATATTAAGCAATTCAGAAACACTTATAAATACCCTTAAAGGTTTTGGTGCTTTTGCACTGTTAGCGGCCATAAGCTATTTTGGGTTGGCCACTGGAGTAGAAACACCATTAAAAGACGGGGACATGTTATCTGCGGGCGGTTCTCAACTATTAGGGGCAGGATTATATTTATTCTATCTTCTCTTGGCTATTGCGGGCGGATCTATGTTGTTTTTCGGAATTAAAAAAATGATTAAATAATATGGCAAAACGAGCAGCACCAGAAGTTAATGCAGGCTCAATGGCCGACATAGCTTTCTTATTATTAATATTTTTCTTGGTAACCACTACCATTGAGAAAGATTCGGGAATTAACCGAAAGCTCCCTCCTATGGAAGAGTCTGAAGAAGATGTTATTATTAAGCAGAAAAATATTTTTACCGTTGTTATAAACAAAAACGATAGGTTGTTGGTTGAAGACGAGATTATGGATATTAAAGACCTGCGAAAAGCAGCCGTTGAGTTTTTAGACAACGGTGGAGATGGCACTTGCGACTATTGCCAAGGTGCTAAAAGCCCAAGTTCTTCAGATAACCCAGATAAAGCTATTATATCGCTAAGCAACGATAGAGAAACATCTTATGCTGCTTATATTACCGTTCAAAACGAGTTGGTAGCAGCTTATAACGAGTTAAGAAACAGAAGAGCCCTTGAGGTTGGCCCACAAAAAGGTTTTAATAACATGAACTTTATTGAAATGCAAAACAACCTTAAAGATGTAAGATGGACTGGTAACAAAGACAAGTTAAAAGAGGTTGTCGATCAAATCAAGAAAGAAATACCTCAAAAACTTTCTGAAGTTGTAGAATAATTTAGAATTAAATAGAACAAAGATTATGTCTAAATTTAAAAAGAAAAAAGATGGAGGATTGCCTCCTGTTAACACAGCATCATTGCCAGATATAGTATTTATGCTATTGTTCTTTTTTATGGTAGCTACCGTAATGCGAGAAGACACATTAAAAATACAAAATAAGTTACCATTGGCAGACCAGGTAGAAAAGCTAGACAAAAAATACCCGATTAGCTATATCTATATGGGCAAGCCAAGTGAAAACTATAAAAAATTTGGTACCGTTGCCAGAATTCAGCTTAACGATAAATTTGCCGATGTTTCTGAAGTTGGACGCTTTATAGAAGCTGAAAGGTTAGCTTTAAGAGAAGAACTTATTCCGTTTTTAACCGTGTCCCTTAAAGTCGATGAAGAAGCCAATATGGGAATTGTTGGCGATGTTAAGCAAGAACTTAGAAAAGTAAATGCATTGAAAATCAATTACACAACAGGTATTGGTGATGCATTAGGAAACATGGATTAAATCAATCTTAATTTTATATTATAAAAGCGTTTTGTTAATTCAAAGCGCTTTTATTTTTTAATCATAGTACAATTTTAGCAGCACTTTACTAGTTATACCAAATGAGCTTTAAAATGATTGATGATAAACTTGAAGTCATTTTCATTTAAATGAAATAGAAACAGCAAATTCATGAATTGGTTAATTTAAACACACATCCGCATAAATGAAAAACATCTTTTTGGCAATATTTTTTATAATGGGTTTTAATTGTGTTTACTCGCAAAACACTAAAGGCACAGTTACAGATTCGCTTTATAAAGAAGATCACTTTTATGCTGGAATCACCTATAATTTATTAGCGGGCACACCAGAAAGCATTAAGCAAAGTGGATTTTCAACAGGCTTTCATTTAGGGTACATTAAAGATATGCCCTTTAATAAAGGCAGAAATATTGCCCTAGGCATTGGGCTTGGGTATTCGGCCAATTCGTTCAACCAAAATTTATTGGTTAACAAAGAGACTTCAGGCCTTTTTGAGTACAGTATTTTAAACGATAAGAGCAGCTATTCCAAAAATAAAATCTCAATGCATTTAATTGAACTGCCCTTAGAGTTTAGGTGGCGAACATCTACACCAACCAACTCAGATTTTTGGCGGGTTTACACAGGGTTTAAACTAGGTTATTTGGTAATGCACACCGCAAAACATGTTGGCGATTTGGGAGTTTTAAAATACAGCAATGTCAATAATTTCGAAACTGTTCAATATGGTTTAACTCTAAGTATTGGCTATGGTACATGGAATCTTCATTTATATTATGCACTAAGCCCTATATTTAACAAAAAAGCTACAATAAACGGCAGTTCAATAAACATTAAGGCCATTAAAGTGGGTCTGGTATTTTATATACTTTAAACCGTTTCTTTGTTTTTAAGTGAAGATACCGCCAATCTTTATAACCAATAGTTAACCAAAACCAACTGCGGAAACAGGCCTATAAAACAGCCTATAATCAATTCTTTGTAGGTATGGGCATTTAAGTGCAATCTCGATGTTGCCACAGCACCGGTAATAATAGACATTAGCGCCAACGTACCATTAATGTTTATGTTAAAATGAATACTTAAAGCAATAAAAAACATGAACACCCCAGATATGGCAATCATATGAATGCTCGTTTTAAATTTAAAAAACGCTAAAAACAAACATGCCAGAGTAGAAATTAATATTCCAACAAAAAAGTAATACAGCTCTATAAACTGGCTTGGTTTAACAATACGCTGCAGTACCAGTAGAATAACCAAAACATTAAGTATAAGCGGGAAAATACGCTCTTTGGTGCTTTCTAGGTAAATAGATTTTACTTTGCCCAGAGTTTTTAACAAATAGTATAGCAAGATGGGCAATGCAATGGTTAAAATGAAAAGCGAGATTAATTTAGCTCTAATAATTTCTATGGGAATAAACCTTGGTGACTTGGCAAAGTAAAACACCACGCCCAGTAAAGGCATTATTAACGGGTGGAAAATAAACGAGATGCTTCTTAAAACGCGGTCTATCATGCCCATTAAATTTTTTTGCGTAAACGTGCAACGGGAATATCTAATTGTTCTCTATATTTTGCTACGGTGCGTCTGGCAATAGGGTATCCTTTTTCTTTTAGAATAGACGCTAAAGCTTCGTCTGTAAGGGGTTTGCGTTTATCTTCTTCTTCAATAACGGTTTCTAAAATTTTCTTTATCTCTCTTGTTGAAACGTCTTCGCCTTGATCGTTTTTCATCGACTCAGAAAAGAATTCTTTAATCAATTTAGTACCGTAAGGTGTATCGACATATTTACTGTTTGCCACTCTTGAAACCGTTGAAACGTCCATCGAAATTTCATCGGCAATATCTTTAAGGATCATGGGTTTTAAATTGCGCTCGTCTCCAGTTAAAAAGTACTCTTTTTGATAGTGCATAATGGCACTCATGGTTACAAAAAGGGTTTGTTGGCGTTGTTTTATGGCCTCTATAAACCACTTAGCCGCATCTAGTTTTTGTTTAATAAAAACTACGGCATCTTTTTGCGAACTCGATTTTTCCTTACTGTCTTTATAGCCTTTAAGCATGTTGCTGTATTCTCTGGATACGTGCAGCTCTGGTGCGTTTCTGCCGTTTAGCGTAAGTTCTAGTTCGCCATCAACAATTCTAATGGCAAAATCGGGCACTATATGTTCTACAATGCGGTTGTTACCGGCATAAGTTCCGCCGGGTTTTGGATTTAAATGCTCGATTTCTGAAATGGCATCTTTGAGTTGAATTTCTGAAATATCGAATTTTTGAAGTAGTTTTTTATAATGCTTTTTGGTAAACTGATCGAAAGCAGTATCAATAATATTGATGGCTAATTGGGTATCGGGCGTTTTTTCTTTTCGGTGCAACTGAATGCTTAAACATTCCTGAAGATTCCTAGCACCTACACCAGCAGGATCCAATTGATGTACAATGCGCAAAACCGATGCTACTTTGTCTTCATCGGTATAAACGTTTTGTGTAAACGCCAAATCATCGGTAATATCGGATAACGAACGACGGATGTACCCGCTTTCATCAACACTTCCTACTAAAAATTCAGCAATATCGCGTTCTTCGTCAGATAACCTATAGGTGTTTAATTGATTGATTAAATGTTGTGTGAAAGATGTTCCTGCGGCATAGGGCATCGTTTTTTCCTCATCGTCGCTACTGTAATTATTTACTTGTGTGCGGTAATCCGGGATTTCATCATCACTTAAATATTCATCTACATTAATATCTTCGGCATTTATGGTTTCATTATCACCATAATCATCGGTAGAATTATCTAAATCAGAATCGTAATCGTTGTCCAATTCTTCTTTACCACCTTCAAGCGCTGGATTTTCTTCAAGTTCTTGCTTTATACGTTGCTCGAAAGCCTGTGTGGGCAACTGTATCAATTTCATTAATTGAATTTGCTGCGGCGACAGTTTTTGCGATAATTTGAATTGTAAATATTGTTTAAGCATGTTCCGATTTGATTATTGTAAAAATATAAAACTATTTTTAAAAAAGAAGACCTGTCTGGTTTAGATACTGAAACAAGTTAAGCACAGTGAACCTGACAGGTCTATTTGAGACGAAAGTAAATCTAAAACTCTGCGTTTTGCGGGGTTCTTGGGAAAGGAATAACGTCTCTAATATTGCCCATTCCTGTTGCGAACATAACCAAACGCTCGAAGCCTAAGCCAAACCCAGAATGTACAGCGGTGCCGTATTTGCGTAAATCGAGGTACCACCAAAGTTCCTCTTCGTCGATATCCAAAGCCTTCATTTTTTCTTTTAGAACCTCTAAACGCTCTTCGCGTTGCGAGCCACCAACTATTTCGCCAATGCCTGGGAACAGTATATCCATGGCACGAACGGTTTTGCCGTCTTCGTTTAAACGCATGTAAAAGGCTTTTATATTTGCCGGATAATCAAATAAAATAACAGGGCATTTAAAGTGTTTTTCAACTAGGAAACGCTCGTGTTCGCTTTGTAAATCGGCACCCCATTTGTTTATAATATATTTGAATTTCTTTTTCTTATTGGGTTTGCTGTTGCGCAGAATATCGATAGCTTCGGTATAGCTTACACGTTTAAAATTGTTTTCGGTAACAAATTTTAATTTTTCAATTAACGACATATCGCTACGTTCTGCCTGAGGTTTTGTTTTTTCTTCGTCTTGTAAACGCTTGTCTAAAAATTCTAAATCTTCGCGGTTATTTTCTAAAACATAAGCGATAACCGATTTCATAAAATCTTCAGCTAAATCCATATTACCAGCTAAATCCATAAAAGCCACTTCGGGTTCAATCATCCAAAACTCAGCTAAATGGCGCGAGGTATTCGAGTTTTCTGCGCGAAAGGTTGGACCAAAGGTATATACTTTGCCTAAAGACATGGCATAGGTTTCGGCTTCCAATTGACCCGAAACGGTAAGGTTGGTTTCTTTTCCGAAGAAATCTTTTGAAAAATCGACTTCGCCTTCATCATTTAACGGCGGATTTTTGGCATCTAAATTGGTAACGCGAAACATTTCGCCTGCACCTTCGGCATCGCTTCCTGTAATAATTGGTGCGTGCATATAGTAAAACCCGTTTTCGTTAAAATATTTATGAATGGCAAATGATAACGAAGAGCGTAAACGCATTACCGCGCCAAAAGTATTGGTACGGGTGCGTAAATGGGCGTTTTCCCTTAAAAACTCAAAGGAGTGTTTTTTGGGTTGAATAGGAAAGGTTTCGGCATCAGAATCGCCTAAAATTTCAATGGAACTTACATTGATTTCAACGTTTTGGCCTTTGCCTTGGCTTTCTACCAATTCGCCTTTTATATGTAGCGCAGCACCTGTTGTAATACGTTTTAAAATAGCTTGGTCTGTATTTTCAAAGTCCACCACACATTGTATATTATTTAAAGTAGAGCCATCGTTTAAGGCTATAAAACGGTTTGCTCTAAAGGTTCTTACCCAACCTTTTACTTCTACTTCTGGCAGGGTAATTTCCTGCGATAATAATTGTGATACGGTACGTAATTGCATGTGTATTTAATTTTAAAGTGCAAATATAATATTTAGTACACAGTAATCAGTCGCCAGTAGGCAGTAATTTTAAGGCTTAAGGGCTTTGGGCTTTCAATCTTCAAATAATTAAAAAACAAACTCCAAAATGAGAAATATTTTTTGGAATTTAGTATTTGTTTTTTTTTGGAATTTTATTCAGCCTCGTCCTCCTCTGGAATAATATTTATTGAAGGTTCTTTCAATACTTCTTTATTGGCAATACTGCGTTCTAAAGACAGTAATAAAGACGGTAATAACAAGAGGTTTGAAAGCATAGCGAAAAGTAAAGTCGCCGAGACCAAAGCCCCTAATGCCACCGTACCGCCAAAGCTGGAAATGGTGAAAACCGAGAACCCGAAGAATAAAACAATGGAGGTGTAAAACATGCTTACCCCCGTTTCGCGTAAAGCGGCGTAAACCGATTTTTTAATCTTCCAATGGTTGGCCTGTAACTCTTGCCTGTATTTTGCTAAAAAGTGAATGGTATCATCTACCGAAATACCAAAGGCAATACTAAATACCAAAATGGTCGAGGGTTTTATAGGTACGCCCAAATAGCCCATTAAACCTGCGGTTACCAATAATGGCAGTAGGTTTGGGATGAGCGAAACAACAATCATTCTAAAAGACCTAAACATATAGGCCATAAACAAGGAAATAAGAAATATAGCCAGCGATAAAGAAATTACTAGGTTTTTTACCAGATATTCTGTGCCTTTTTGAAACACCAACGCTTTGCCAGTCATGGTAACGTTGTAGCGTTCTTTAGGGAAAAGCTTGTCTATTTCGGTTTGCAGGTCTTCTTCGATACGCTCCATTTTATCGGTACCAATATCTTTCATAAATGTTGTAATACGCGCATACTGCCCCGTGCTATCAACAAAATTTTTAAGCAAATCGACATTTGATGTCGAGTTTTTGGCATACGATAAAATAAAACTATTTTCTTGCGATGTTGGCAGTTGATAGTGCTTTGGGTTGCCGTTGTAATAGGCCTGTTTGGAGTATTTAACCAAACCAACCACCGAAATGGGTTTAGAGAGTTCGGGCGTTTCAGCAATTAATTCCTCCAGTTCGTTCATACGTTTTAAAGTGGCGAGTTTCATAACACCTTTTTTGCGCTTGGTGTCAATCATAATTTCCAATGGCATAATGCCGTTAAACTCGTTTTCAAAAAAGCGAATATCGTTTACAAATTCAGATTGCTGTGGCATATCTTCAATTAAACTGCCCGAAATTTTTATTTGATAAATACCAATAATACTAGCTATTAACAGCACTACCGATGTTGCGTAAATGGCTATGCGTTTTTGCTTTACCATGCGCTCCATCCAGTTTACAAAAGCACCTATCCATCGTTTGTTCAAATGCTCTAAATGGCGCTCTTTGGGGTAAGGCAAAAAGGTGTAAATAATAGGAATTATGAGCAGGCACAAAATAAAAATGGCCAAAATACTTAGCGATGCCACAATACCAAATTCCTTTAAAAGTTTGCTCTCGGTTAAAATAAAGGTAGCAAAACCAGAAGCCGTGGTTACGTTGGTCATTAAGGTTGCATTCCCGATTTTGGTAATTACGCGTTGCAACGATTTTACTTTATTGCCGTGTAGTTTAACCTCGTGTTGGTATTTGTTTATTAAAAAGATGCAGTTTGGAATACCGATTACAATTATTAATGGCGGAATCAAGGCCGTTAAAACGGTAATCTCGTAATTTAACAAACCTAGGAAACCCAAGGTCCACATCACGCCAATACACACCACGATTAGCGAAATAAAAGTGGCTCGAAACGACCTGAAAAAGAAAAAGAAAATAAGGGAGGTAACCAATAAGGCAGCGACTATAAATTTGCCTATTTCGTCTATAATCAATTGAGCGTTAAGGGTTCTTATATAAGGCATTCCAGAAACCCTAACATCTAAATTTTGGGCAGCTTCAAAGGCTTCAATGGCGGGGTTTAAAACATTAATAACAAAGTCTTTTCTGGCCGATGTGTTAACAATATCCTTTTTTAAATAAATGGCCGTTCTAATCGTTTTTGTTTCTTTATTAAACAGGAAATTGTCATAAAATGGATACTTTTTAAAAAGCTCATCTTGAAGCGTTTCAATTTGTTTTAAAGATGAAACCGAATCTTTTATAAAAGGTTCGAGCCTGAATTTTGCGTTTTCATCATCCTTGATAAGCTTTTGTAAATCTTTGATTGAAATAACAGTTTCAACATCTTCAAATTGTTTGAACGATTCTGAAAGTTTGTTCCAAGCATTCAGCTTTTCAACGGTAAAAAGGGAAGTATCTTTAACTCCAAAAACAATTAAGTTACCTTCTTCACCAAAGATTTTTAAAAAATCGTTATAAACCACGTTTACCTCGTGGTCGTCCGGTAATAAGTTGGCTTCGGTGTGCGTAAACCGCATGTTTTTCCACTGAAAACTAAAAAATACAGTAGCCCCAATTATGGCAACAAGAATGGCTATTTTGTTACGCAAAATAAGTCTTGCCGTTACATCCCAGAAGTTTTTTGTGAATAGTTTAAACATGCTCTGTTTTAAAGATGCGCAAAGGTAGAAAAAACCTATATATAACTAGCCTTAAATAGCTTATAATGTAATATTGAAAGTAAATTTAAGTGCGATATTATCGGCAATTTCGGGCAAATGGTAGGCACCGTACCTGTAAGTAAAGCTTAGGCCAAAACCAAAAAGTAATTTGTTAAGCTCGAAACCAGATTCTGTAAAGCCCTTATTTAAAGAATTAAATGTTATGTTTTGATGTCTTTCTGGATTTTCTATGTCGCCAATGGCATATCGGGTTATTAATACCAGTTGTGGTTGAAAACGCTTTGATATTTTAAATGGCGCAATAAAATGTTTGAGTTGAAGGGTTGTAAATTTATCTGAAAAAAACTCATTAAAAAACATGGTTTCAAAGCTGTTTAAGCCTGCTACCGAAAACCGTTGCATAATGGTTTCTTTTCTGATGTTGTTTGGGTATGCGTGATACAAATGGGTTAACGGCGCGTTTTGGGAAGTAATTCCAGAGACTAAAGTAATTTCTGATAGCGTTTCGTTTTTATACTGGATTTTATGAATGGTTCTAAAATCCAGTTTTGAAAAATTGATGTTGCTGTTAAACACATTTTTAAAGCTATTGGTAAACTGAAGCGTAAATTTAGGGTAGCCTTCTTTGGTTTCAACTAATTTATTTTCGGCATATTCAAAACTGTTAAAAGGGCTCCATTGCAATGCCAAAGTTGCGGTACTTAAATGAAACTCGCTGAGTGTATGGCCATTAAATACGTATTGATAGTTATAGGTTGGGTTTATGTTGCTAACGGCAAATTGGGTTTCAGATATAAGTTTGGGCGTTATTTGGTGCTCTATGGAAAGGGTTTTTGTAACGTGTTTATGAAACAAATCGATATTTAACAAACGTGGTTCGAAAAACTGGAAAAAGCGTGTGTCTGTTAAAAACTTTGTGCTTCCTGTTTCCTGTAAATCGTTAGTATATGAAGCATTTAACCAGGTGTTGGTTTTTTCGGCTAACATAAAACCGGCGCCAATACTATATTTAAAACGGTGGTCTTTAAAACCGTAAACGGTATAACCGTTAACTCTGAATGTCTTTGAAAACGCCTCGTTGGTTATACCGCCAATACCTGTACGGAGGCCTTCGTATTGATTGAATTTTACTAAATAACGTAAATCGAAATTAAAAAACTTGGTGGGCAAAAAACCGTTACCGAGCTGTTTTACAAAAGCTTTTTTTTTAATGGAATCTTGTTTGGGTTCTATGTTAATATTTGAAAAAGATTGAGAGTGCAGCAACATTGTAAAAATAAAAAACAGGAAAGTTGTACAATGTTTTGGCATGCTAGCAATAAAAAACTCTGGTTAAAAAAAAGCGACAATTTAGTCGCTTCTTAATTTACACGGTCATGATTTCTTTTTCCTTATTTTCAAAGACCTCATCAATCTTTTTAACGTATGTGTCGGTAATTTGTTGTATGTCTATTTCAGCGTTCTTTTTTAGGTCTTCAGATATACCATCATTCTTTTTAACATCGTTCATGGCATCTTTACGCGCAGCCCTAACACTAATTTTGGCATCTTCGGTCTCAGATTTGGCTTGTTTAGCCAAATCTTTTCGACGTTCTTCGGTTAAAGGTGGCACATTAATTATAATGGTTTCTCCGTTGTTCATGGGGTTAAAGCCAAGGTTGGCATAAGCAATACTACGCTCGATTTCCTGCAGCATGCTTTTTTCCCAAGGTTGCACGGTTATGGTTCTGCCATCGGGTGTGTTTACGTTGGCCACTTGACTTAAGGGCGTTTGCGAGCCGTAGTAATCTACCATAACGCTGCCCAACATTGCAGGACTTGCTTTACCTGCTCTAATGTTAACCAATTGTTTTTCTAAATGCTTTATGGCATTATCCATAGCTTCTTTTGCCGTGTCTAGTATAAATTGTACGTCTTCGTTCATGGTTTTAAAATTTTATATCGATAATTTCAAAAATTGAGCCAAACTAAAATGCTTTATTTTTATAATATTGTTTCCTTAGACTTCCTTTTTATTCATTAAATAATATTTTTTATGATAATGAATTGATGAATCTTCTATTTAAAGGGAATGACAATTTATTTGAAACTTTAAGGCAATACCTTAAAGTTATATTTTAATAATTAAATATTCACTTCTGTTCCTATTTTCTCGCCGGTAACAACCTTCATTAAATTTCCTCTGGTATTCATATCGAAAACTATTATTGGCAGTTTGTTTTCTTGGCTTAATGTAAAAGCGGTAGTGTCCATAACTTTCAGTCCTTTTCTTAAAACATCATCAAATGTAATATTATCAAACTTTATAGCCGATGTGTCTTTCTCAGGGTCGGTGTTATAAATGCCATCAACTCTTGTGCCTTTTAAAATCACGTCGGCCTCAACCTCAATAGCTCTTAAAACTGCAGCAGAATCGGTTGTAAAATATGGGTTTCCTGTGCCGCCGCCAAAAATAACTACGCGCCCTTTTTTAAGATGGCTCATGGCTTTTCTACGTATAAACGGTTCTGCAACTTCGTTTATTTTTATAGCGGTTTGCAAGCGTGTTTTTACACCAGCATCTTCTAAAGCGTTTTGTAACGCTAAACCATTTATTACTGTTGCGAGCATGCCCATGTGGTCGCCCTGTACTCTGTCCATACCATTTACCGCACCTGCTACACCTCTAAAAATATTACCGCCGCCAATAACAATGGCCACTTCAATGCCTTTTTCTGTAACGGCTTTAATATCTTGGGCATATTCTGCTAATCGTTCTGGATCTATACCGTATTGCCGGTCGCCCATTAAGGCTTCGCCAGATAGTTTGAGGAGTATTCTTTTGTATTTCACTTGTCGTTTTTATTTGATAAGATTTCCGCGTAAGCGAAAACTAAAGTTTAGCAAAACTAAACAAAATTTAGGATTTAATGAATTTTAAATAAAATACTAAATTTTGAAATGCAAATATAATTTCGTTTTTTTATAATTGATTAACCTCCGTTGAAATATGAAAGTAAAATTTTTAGTTATATGCGCTTGTGCCTTAGTTTTAACATCTTGTAAACAAAAAGAATTAGACACAAAGCTTATAGCGTCTAAATATTATAAAGGTGTTGTAAAAGTTTTGCTTTTTGATTCTGAGCTAGAAAAAGCAAAACCTGGTAAAGGTTATCTAGGTAGGGGCTCTGGTTTTATTGTTACAGATGATGGCTATATATTTACCAACAGGCATGTAGTGGAAAAATGCGTTAAGGGTTATATTGATTATGATTATTATAATTCTAACAAGAAAAAATCGTCTAAAGTAGCTCTATATTCTGATGCCATTGTAAATAATAAAAATTTAATTAAAGCTTACAGGGTAGGCTACACCACACCAATAATTCAGGTTTTTAATAGTAATAACGAAACAGACTACACCTTGTATAGGGCAGAAGTTATAGCTATTGGAGAAGGTGCTTATGATGGGGCGTTACTTAAAATAGTAAGTGATTTTGACGGTAAGCCCATAAAAGAAAAATTTACAACCGTACCCATTGGTAATTCTGATAATGTGTCGCAAGGCGAACAATTGTGCGTTTTTGGTTTTCCGCAGCAAATTAAAGGATCGGCAAGTGTTATGTTTAAAGACATGAGTACCTTAAGCATTGGTATTATGAGCGGTTTGGATTATAATTTTAACGCAGACTATGGGTATTTGAAAACCGATGCCGAAATACACCCAGGTAATAGTGGCGGCCCTGTATTTAATGAAGAAAACAAGGTAATTGGCATAGCAACGGCCTATGGAAAAGCCACTGGCATTGGTTTGGTAGGAGGCATAAACGGTATGTATTATATTTCTGCAATTGATAGTAAAGCGCACTCTAAACTTATAGAAAAAGGGCTTACCCTACCCAAAAGGTCGGCATCAATAAACACAACCCGCGGCACTAAGCAACCCATTAAAACCGTGGCTCAGATTAATGCCTTGGTTGAGGCCAGAAAACCCAAAAAGATAACCTATAAGATTCCAACAAAAAAAAACAATGTAGATTATTATAAAAATTCCAAGGTCTTTTTTGCAAACGTTTCAACAAAACAGAATAACAATAAAAAGCCTAGTGTGTCTCAAAGGCATACCAAGTTTTCTATGGATCCGAAAAACAAAGGCGGAAAAATATGGGTTTATATAGATAATTATATTACACCATTAAATACAGACCAAATTAAAGTGTATATTGATAAAATGTCTGCTAACGGAACTTACAAAAAATATAAAAATCTAGTTTACAATGTATCGAAAACCTCATATTACACCTATTTTTCTTATGATTTTTATGAAGCTGGAAAATATAAAATTTATGCCTATTCAAAAGAAAACAAATATATAAACAGTAATGTTGTTGAGCTCTATTTTAAAAAATAAATTGAAATGAATAATAAGAGGTTGTCTAAAAAAGGCAGTCTCTTTTTTTATGATTTAGATTTATAAAAAAGTGTTTCTTTTTGTATCTTAAAAGTATGAAAAGCAATGTCATTCATAGCCATAGCGAAGAATCTCAATTTATTTTAATACTTTCATTCTATGAAAACAAAAGGCAGCCATAATTATTACGTTTATATCCCACCTAACCAACAAAAACAAAACGGTTTTATATACAGGTGTAACTAACAATTTGAAAGACCGATTGTATTTTCATAAAAACCCATTACCGTTTTCAAAAACGTTTACTGCTAAATATAAATGTTTTTATTTGTTGAATTACGAACATTTTTTAGAAATTGAAGATGCTATAGCAAGGGAGAAACAAATAAAAGGGAAAAGTAGGTTAAAGAAAGAGAAGGTAATTTCAAAGGTTAATCCTGAATGGCTTTTTTTGAATGATAGTATTTGTTTTATAGATTCTTCGGTCGTTCCTTCCTCTGAATGATAAAGTGTGCCTATTTCTGTATGATAAAATAACTTTCCAATCGTTAAACGAAACGCAAAATGTCATTCAGAGCATTCCGATAATTATCGGAGTCGAAGAATCTATAATTGAAGTGAGGAATGGAGCGTTCTAGATTCTTCAGTCGTTCCTCCTTCTGAGTGACAAACGAGCGAAAAAAAAACCACTACAATCATAGAGAAAATAGTGGTTTTCAATTTTATATCGAGGTTCCTGGTTTTCGCAGGAATTAGAATTACCCTAAAGCAACACGTTTAAATCCAGCAATTTCAACATCGCCAAAAGAAGAAACGTATTCTGCAACGGTTTTCTTTTCGTCTTTAATAAACTTTTGATCTAGTAAGCATTGTTCTTGATCTAAAGTGGTGTTATCAGAAATAAAACGCTCCATTTTACCAGGTAAAATTCTGTCCCAGATTTGTTCGGGTTTGCCTTCTGCCTTTAGTTCTGCTTTTGCTGCTTCTTCAGCTTCAGCTAAAACTTCGGGTGTTAATTGTGCCATTGAGATGTATTTTGGTACATTTTTTAAGGTTTTACCTAAACGCCCTAATTCAATATTGTCTTTTTCAATAACAGCAATTCTAGCTTCAGTTTCTGATGCAATAAATGCGGGGTCAAAATCTTTATAAGATAATGTGGTGGCACCCATAGATGCTACTTGCATGGCAATATCTTTAGCTAATACGTCTGCGTTTTCAACTTTAGTAGTTAAACCAACCAAAGCCCCAATTTTATTGATGTGTACGTAAGTACCAACATAGGCAGCTTCTAATTTTTCAAAAGCTTTAATATCTAGTTTTTCACCAATAACACCAGTTTGCTCAACTAATTTATCGGCAACCGTCATACCATCAAAATCGGCTGCTAAGAAAGATTCTTTGGAGTCGTGATTTAAAGCAATATCGGCCAATTGGTTTGCCAGTGCTAAAAAGTTTTCGTTTTTACCAACAAAATCAGTTTCGCATCCTAAAACAATGGCAACGCCTTGTGTGTGGTCTGCGTTTATTTTAGAAACGGCAGCACCTTCAGAAGAGTCTCTATCAGCTCTTTTCTCAGCTACTTTTTGCCCTTTTTTGCGAAGCACTTCAATGGCTTTGTCAAAATCGCCTTCGGCTTCAACTAAAGCTTTTTTGCAGTCCATCATGCCTGCGCCAGTTGCTTGTCTTAATTTGTTTACTTCTTGTGCTGTTATTTTTACTGTGGTACTCATAGTTATTATAATTTAAAAAAGCCGTTCAATATGTTTTCTGTGGAGAAAAAAATTAAACGACTTAATTATGTTTTATTAATGTTGTTTATTCTTCTTCTTCGGCTGTAGCCTTTTTAGCTGGAGCAGCTTTAGCCTTAGCTTTAGGAGTGTCTTCTTTAGTTGAAGCCGCGGCTTCTTTTTCAGCTTTACGTTCGGCTAAACCACCTGCAATTGCAGAAGCCACATGAGAAAGCACTTTATATATCGATTTAGAAGCGTCATCATTTGCTGGTATTACATAATCAACTTGACGTGGATCAGAATTGGTGTCAACCATTGCAAAAATTGGAATGTTTAATTTTTGAGCTTCTTTAATCGCGATGTGCTCACGTTTAATATCTACAACAAATAAAGCTCCTGGTAAACGTGTCATGTCGCTAATAGATCCTAGGTTTTTTTCTAACTTAGCTCTTAAACGATCTACTTGTAAACGTTCTTTTTTAGATAATGTTAAGAAGGTGCCGTCTTTCTTCATTCTATCAATAGAGGCCATTTTTTTAACGGCTTTTCTAATGGTAACAAAGTTGGTTAACATACCACCTGGCCATCTTTCAGTGATGTAGGGCATGTTGATTTCGCTGGCTTTTTCAGCTACAATATCTTTAGCTTGTTTTTTTGTTGCAACGAATAAAATCTTACGGCCTGAGTTTGCAATTTTAGCTAATGCTGCACCTGCTTCGTCAATTTTAGCCGCTGTTTTATAAAGGTTTATAATATGGATGCCGTTGCGCTCCATATATACGTAAGGCGCCATGTTTGGATCCCACTTACGTGTAAGGTGACCGAAGTGTACACCTGCTTCAAGTAATTCTTTTACTTCTACTGCCATTTTGTAATAGTTTACGTTCTGTTGAATTAGCAATGTTCCATTTGGCTTTTAGCTTTTAGCTGCTGGCTTTTGGCTTCATTTAGATGCTAAACTAAATCCTGTTTTTTACAACTAGGACAACAATAACTGTTTTTTTATACTGAACTTGTTTCAGTATCTTTTTAATAATTTGTTTTGAATATGATTTGAGGAACTGATAAACAGATTCCCAACCAAGTTGCCAATAAAATTAACGTTTCGAGAATTGGAATTTTTTACGCGCTTTCTTCTGTCCGAATTTTTTACGCTCTACCATTCTTGGGTCTCTAGTTAACAAACCTTCTGGTTTTAAGATTAATCTGTTCTCTGCATCAAGTTCGCACATAGCGCGAGAGATTGCTAAACGAACAGCTTCTGCTTGCCCTGTAATACCTCCTCCAAATACATTTACTGTAATATCAAAGTTGGCGTCATTGTTAGTCATAACTAAAGGTTGTTTTACTTTGTACTGTAAAGTAGCGGTAGTAAAATAATTAGTTAAGTCTTTTTTATTGATTGTAATGTTACCTTTTCCTGGGGCAACATAGGCGCGCGCAACAGCCGTTTTTCTACGGCCAATTTTGTGAATTACATCCATTATTTGAATTCGTTTAAGTTAATTGCTTTTGGTTTTTGAGCTTCGTGTTTGTGCTCTGAACCAACAACAACGGTTAGATTACGGAATAATGCTGCACCTAATTTGTTTTTAGGCAGCATCCCTTTTACTGATTTTTCTACTACTCTTGCAGGGTCTTTCCCGTACAGTTCGTTAGCAGTTAAACTTTTCTGACCTCCTGGGTAACCGGTGTGACGAACATAGGTTTTGTCGTTCCATTTGTTACCAGATAACGTGATTTTTTCAGCATTGATAACAATTACATTATCTCCGCAATCTACGTGAGGTGTGAAGTTTGGCTTGTGCTTACCTCTTAAAAGTTTTGCAACTTTAGATGATAAACGACCAAGCGCCTGACCTTCAGCATCAACCAAAACCCACTCTTTGTTTACAGTAGCTTTGTTTGCTGAAATCGTTTTGTAGCTTAATGTGTCCACACTTTAAATTTTTTCTAATTAAACATTCCTCTCTTAAAAAAGAGTTTGCAAATTTACGATTATATATTTGATTACCAAATAGTGAAGTGAGATTATTTTAGATTAATAATTATGGGTTTGTACCGATTGGGATATGCAAACAAAAAGCCTAATTAGACCTCTTTTTTAATAAGATAGACCAAATAGGCTAAATATTGGTTTTATATAATTTTCGCTAAGGTTTAGTTGGCTCTACAAATTTAAGATTTATGCCCACTGAAAACAAAAAATTTCTATCGGTAAAATAACTGGGTTGGGTGTAATTATTACCGTATTCGTTTAGTAATTTACTGGTTACAAAATTAACCTCACTGTTAAATGGCAGTTTGCCATTGGTTAATCTGTTTAGTGGCAGTTTAGCTCCAAAGCCCCAAGTAAAGCCTTTTTTATTATCGGTAACCCATGTGCCGCCGCCAGATTTAGGGCCATTGGGTCGTTTTTCGTTATAATAACCCATTCTTATAGCTATTAGATCCATAAACCAAGCTTCGGCACCAATACCAATAGCGGTGTTGTTTTTGTGGTCAGGATTTACAGAGTTTTTCTTTGATCCTTTCATTAAATCTTTATACTGTAAGTGCAACGATAAATCTACGGTGTTTGGTGCACCTTCAAAAAACCCTTTGTTTTGAGTAAAACCAACATTAAAAGGTAAGCTTGCATGGTACGATGTGCCAAGGGTTAAATAGGTTGGTAAATCTCTGTAATGTAAAAAATTTTGATAGCGTTGTTCAATTTGGTTTTTCATTAGTAGGTTTACAAAACTGCCTGCAAATCTTATTTTTTGGTTGCTTACGTTTTCAGCTTTTATCCAATTCACTTCTTTGTCATATACAGCTCCAAAAGACAAAATAAATTCTGAATTTGTTACCGTATTATTAACAAATTTCTCGACCAAATAATTACCCGATAATCCTAAATTCAAGTTAGGAATAACCTCAAAAGCCCCTACCAAGGTATATGCCGATTGACTTCTACGTTTTACGTTTTCACTAAACCCACCTATTATGGTGGTCCATGGCGAATTTTTTTCGTCGAACCAATTTAAGGTACTTGCGCCAACAATTAATTTTTCGTTAACACGATAGGAGACTCCAAGAAAAGGGTATTTGCCGCCTTTATAAACTTGGTTTCCGGATGCATAATTTATATGAACAGCAATTTTTTCGTCAGTTAGTCCAACGGTTGCTGGATTATAAAATGCATTTTCAATACCTTCTAAGGTAATGGTTGTTAAGCCCATGCCTGTAGCTCTGGTGCTTGAGGGTTGCCCGTTGAACACACCGCGATAATGGGTAGGTATGTAGTAAGAGGTTTGTGCACTAACTGTTTGGGTAAATACCGCAAAAAAAACGAGAGCACTGATTTTGATATTTTTTTTCATAATTAATAACGATTGATTAGTTGTATGTACATCGTATTAAAAAAAAAATGTCATCATTAAATTAAAATGCCTGCAACCAATTATCGTTAATTTCCAAATCGACATCAAACGCGACTTTTCATTTATAGGTGTTTTTCATTTCAGTGTTAAACTTTGTATATATTGAAATATTGATGTTTATCCTTAACATTACAAAAAAATAATGTATCTTTAAAGAGTAACCAACAAGAACTTCTTATGAACCCAATACAAATTAAGAAGCCCCTCCATTGTTGCCTACAATATTTTATTATTATATATATTACTTTATTTTGTTCCTCTTTTGTATCTGCACAATTTAATATTGCTGGGATGCAAAATAATGGGCAAATGGTTAATGTAGCTAAATTGTCAATACACGAACCTAACAAGCCTCCTTATACACAAACCATTCAGTATAATCCAACTAAACAATATCAGTTTGGAACAACAATCACAACTTTTGGCACTGCTGTATCAACAATGTACAAAGGCCAAAGGCAAATAATTCACCCAAATTCATCCTTAAAATTAATCAAGGAAAAATATGGGATAAAGGCTCAAACCGTTAAAGGAACAGTAGATCATATATTAAAGAATGTAAAACAAAATGTTGGGTTTTATAAAGCGGGCAATGGCTATACCTGGGGGCATGCAGATGGCACTCAGTTTAGAGTTCAAGCTGCTGGACAAAGTAAGGCTGTAAATATTCAAACAGCAGAGGGTCGAGTTGTTATTATCGATCAAGTTCCTGTTATAATAAACCAAAACGCAACAACAAACATAGGCGGAAAAAAAGTTGGATCTCAATTAAATACCACAGTTAGAACTACAAATACTGCTGGTGATTCTTACTCGACTCATCAAAAAAGGGATACAATTTTTTATAAAACTTACGAGCAAGCCATTGATGCTTTTAAGAAAGACACCTATAATAAAGAACAGAGCGGAAATGCCTACTTTGAAGAGCTGGCAGAAAACTATAGCCTAATAGGAGAGCTATATATGGAAATTGGCCAGTTTGAAAAAGCCATTATACCTTTAGGCAAAGCTGTTGAGTATATGGCAATGTCTGACCCTGAAGATATATACATACTCGATACGTCGCTGTATTTAAGTGAAGCCATGATAAGCACAAATATTACTGAGTACCAAAATATAGGGAATACCTTAGCGATCGATATTATAAATATCCTTATTCCTGAGCTAAATGAATATATAAGCGAATATAAATATGCAATTCAATATAATGATGAGGATTGGGCATGGGATATCTGCTACGATTTAGTTGATATTAATGAATATTTAGGTTGGGCTTATGAGCTGTTAAAGAATTTCAAAAAATCTGACTTTTATTACGATTGGGCAGACGAATACGATAGCAGGTTATAAGTATGGAAACACTAACTCTTAAACGTTTTGCAATATATCTCATTACGTTTTTTACTTTATTAATTGTTGCATTAACAATAACTAAATTCTGGAAAGATTGGGATTACGCATTTTATAAAAAGGTATATATGAATGAGAGCGATGCTGCTTCAAAGCTCTCTTCTCGTATTGCGGTTGTAAATATTGAAAAACCAAATCTAGACAGTAAAAATGAATCTTTAAAACAGTTTCGGAAAAAAATCATCTCTTTTCTCAATACAGTTCAACACCATAACACAACCAATCAAGAAAGTCCAACGGCTGTTATTTTAGACATTTCATTTTCTAATGATACAATTCAACTTAAAGAACTAAAAGAAGCAATTAAAAAAGTAAGAGCCAAACGTATTGATGTATATGCTGTTTATAGCCTCAGAAATTATTATGCTCAAGACTCTATTTTTGAGACTAATGATTTTAAGCAGGCTAAAACCCTGTATGATAGTGATAGTATTTTAGTTGGAGGAAGGCTTCACGCTGGTTTTGTAGCAGATAAAGAGTTAATTCATTACCCATCAGATTTATTTTTAAAAACCGCATTTGGAGATACGTTAAAAATAGAATCTATCATAAAGCGTATTGCTTTAAACGACGATTCAAATAGTTTTCCAAATGAATTCGAAAACCTTGCGGTGCCTCTAGGCCCAATTGAAGCTATAGAAAAACAGCGCTATGATTTTGTTGCACCAGATGAAAGCTCGAAATCTATTGGCAGCTTTAATGTTCCTTTAAAGATGCACAAGAAGTATGTAATTGCAGGAGATCTTAAAAATGATTTTCAGAAAGATATTTCAATGCCTAGAACTTATTTTTTGGCTTGGGCTCTAAACGAAAAAATAATCGATGTTAAAATAGCTAAACAACCAATAACAAATTTGGCCATTATTTTAGGACAAACATTGTTTTTTAGTTTATTTACCGTATTCGTTTTTGCATTGCTATTTAAATACATAAAACGGCTGCAAACCAAACCCAAAACCCTTGCGGTAATTTCATTTTTAATTAGCGCAATTTTCTTTGCCACATACGGGCTTCTGGTATTTGCTTTTAATAAAGTTATCCCTATTGGTATGACCTTAATGGGTATGGCTGTTGCAGCATTTTTAACATGGCGCTATGCACTTAAATTTCTGGTTATGGGAATTATTGAAGGCGGAGGCGTTTATGATGTGTTTATAAGTTATTCGCACAATGATTACGATTGGGTAAAAAAAAATCTTTACTTACCACTATCAGAATTTAAAAAAGAAGACGGAAATAAACTAAAAATATTTTTTGATGAAAAGAGTATTGGCATTGGCGAACAATTTACAATTAAATATATGAAGGGCATTGCAGACTCTAAAGTTATTATTCCCGTAATATCTAAAAGTTACAATGTTAAAAACCATTGCCAAAATGAATTAAACATTGCCATTAAAAGATCGGTTGAAAAGTTAATGATAATGACCCCAATAACATTTGATTTTGCCGACGTACCAGAAATTCTAACCCATATTTTGGTACTAGATGTTAATCAAAACAAGAATTATTTAGAAAGCATAAAAACAGAATTAAACAAAACTTTAAAATAGAATTTTTTATTACCGTGAGTGCAATATATATTATCCCTTTTTTGTAGTACATCAATATTCGATTCGGGTGGGTATAAGCCATCAGCCAATAAACCAGATATCTGATTTGGCAATAAAAAAAATCTACAATATCAGTACGTTTGGCAATGATGCTAACTTTTTTTAAAACAACCTCGGCAAATTAAAAATGATAAAAAGCATTCTCTAAATGCTCAATACCAAAACCCTTCTTTTCTTTAACAATGGCAATAATATCAAAACGCACCTCAACATCTAAGTCGTTTGCGGTAACATACGCATCAACAGCTTTCACAAGGCGTTGTATTTGTTTGGGTTTAACAAAATCCTGCGGATTTCCAAAATCGGTGGTCGAACGTGTTTTTACTTCAATAACGGCAAGAATGTCTTTTTTTTGGGCAATAATATCCACTTCGGCTTTATCAAAAAAATAGTTGCGCTCAATAATACCGTATCCGTTTTCCAACAAAAAATCTACTGCCAGTTGTTCGCCTTTTTTACCAAGCTCGTTGTGTTGTGCCATGTTGCTAAAATAAATATATTAAATGAAATTACTGCACCTTTAAGAAGGAGGCACGACTAAAGCATCTTTTTTAACGAGTTTTATATTTAATCTATGGGGTTTTAGGTGTTTCGCTACGCTCATCGCGAGCAAGCATGACCAAGCAATCTTTCAAATAAAAGAACCAGTAAAACCAAGATATGTTTCGCAGCGTTCTGCATGCCTTAGCCCCTAAACAAAAAGAAATCGTCCTTCATGTGTTCAATTTTTGCATCTTCGTTGGTTATAATATAATCGATGGCCTGCGAGGTAAAATAGTCGCCTTTTTCGGTTAGCGATACAATATTTTTTTCAATTAAAATCATATTATTTTTCAAAGCCAATTCTAGCACCGTTTTAGCCCTCACTTTTTGCCAATTAATATGTTCGTTTAAATGGTTTACATGGCGTTCTTCTTCTTCATAATGGTTTTTTAAGTGTAGTAAAAACGTTAATAAAGAAACTTCTATGCGTTGCTGCTTTTCTCTGTAAAGCACCGCAATAACACCTTTGCTTGGGGCAAATAAATACACGATTAAAAACAGTAAACCCAAAACAGTTGTTATCGAGCCGGCAATGGAGGCATCGAGCCCATGCGCAAACCAATATCCAGAAAGGGCGCTAAAAACCCCAAATGCTATGGCCAGGGCGAGCATTTTCTTTAAATTGGTTGTTAAAAGGTATGCGGTTGCTGCCGGGGCAATCATAAGCGCCACGACCAAAATAGCACCAACAGCATCAAAAGCACCAACAATGGTTACCGAGGAAACCGACATGAGACCGTAATGAACAATAGCCGGCGAAAAACCAAGCGATGCCGCCAAACCAGCATCAAAGGTGCTTAGCTTCAACTCTTTAAAAAATGCCAACAGCAAAAGCACTGTAATTATTAAAATACTGCCAATAACCCACAACGATTTTGGTCCAAGATCGACACCAGAAATAAGCAATCTATCAAATGGCGCAAAAGCCAATTCACCCAATAAAACGGCATCGACATCTAAATGAATATCATTGGCGTTTTTGGCAATCATTATTACTCCAATACTAAACAAAGCAGGAAATACTAAACCAATTGCCGTATCTTCTTTTACCAATCCTGTTTTTTGAATATACTCTACCAAAACAACCGTAATAATTCCTGTTAAGGCAGCAAGCAATATGAGTAATGGCGAGTTGAGGTCTTGTGTGATAAAAAAACCAACAACAATACCTGGTAATATGGAATGACTAATGGCATCGCTTATCATTGCCATTTTTCTGAGCACTAAAAATGTACCCGGAATAGCGCAAGCCACGGCCACTAAACTGGCAATTAATTGTATTTCTATTTGAGCACTATTCACTGGCTTGTTGATTGTAAAGATTTGAGGCTGTTTTAAAGCCATACTCCGTTAGGCTCCACATGTTCCCATCAAGTTTTACGTAATTCTTTTTTACTAATTTTTGAAGTGTTCCTTTGGTATATCCCTGAAAATTATTCAATATTTTAATAGCATGCGGATGCGAAATATTCTCGTGCGTTTCAGCAATATGATACATGAAGGCCAAGGTTTTATGAAGCTGTAAATCGCGTCTGTTTTTAATAAAACGGATCTGTTTAAACAACAAACCGCGGCTTGGAGAAAACACAAACGAAAATACCACAAAAACCGCAGCAACCAAAACAATAACGGGTCCGGTCGATAAGTTGTTTTGGCTCGCGCTAATGGCTGTACCAAACACCCCTGAAAACGCACCGAAAACCGCAGCAAGAAAAACCATGGTACCCAAACTGTTTGTCCACTGTCTTGCGGCGGCGGCGGGCGCCAACAACATGGCACTCATTAAAACCACTCCAACGGTTTGCAAACCTAAAACAATGGCCAAAACAATAAAAGAGGTAATTAAAACATCAATAAACTTAGTGTTGAAACCTAGGGTTTTTGTGTAATCGGCATCAAACAAAAGTATTTTAAATTCTTTCCAAAAAAGCAGTAACACTATTATACAAACACCTGTAACCAATGCCATGAGCCAAACATCGCTTTCAACCAATGTGGCGGCTTGTCCGAATAAATATTTATCCAATCCCGCTTGATTGGCATTGGGCTGTTTTTGTATGTATGTAAGCAATAGCATGCCAAACCCAAAGAATAGAGACAGGATTAAACCCAAGGCCGTATCGGATTTTAAATGGGTTTTGGTAATAATTCCACGAATCCAAAACGTTCCAATTAGACCGCTTACCAAAGCCCCTAAAAGCAATACGTTGGTATCTTTTGTGCCAGTAATTAAAAAAGCAATAGCAATGCCTGGTAATGCCGCATGAGATATGGCGTCGCCCAAAAGACTTTGTTTACGTAACACTGCAAAACTACCCAGCATACCTGTTACAGCACCTAAAATAGCTGTTCCGAGTGTGATGGTTCTTAGAGTGTAATCACTAAATACTAAAGAAAAATAGTCTTGTAAATTCATTTTTGTCATTCCTGCGAAGCAGAAACTAATTTAGTTAATTTTTTTTTTGAAACTATTTCTGCTCATTTTGCATTGATGTAAAATCCTGATAATAAGATTGTTAACTTGTTTTATTCTTGAATACTTACTTTATAGTTTATACCGTAAGTCTTTGTCAAATTATCATCGTTAAAAATATCTTTAACGGGGCCTGTGGCAATTTTTTTTACGTTTAAAAAGGTTACCCAATCAAAATATTCGGGTACGGTTTGCAAATCGTGATGCACAACAATAACTGTTTTTCCCGCTTTTCGCAACTCTTTTAAAATGTTGATAATAGCAATTTCGGTGGTGGCATCTACACCTTGAAACGGCTCGTCCATAAAGTATATTGAAGCATTTTGCACCAATGCTCTTGCCAAAAATATACGTTGTTGTTGGCCACCGGAAAGCTGACTTATCTGCCTATTTTTAAAAGCCAGCATGCCTACTTTTTCTAAAGCTTCGAGTGCTGCCTTTTTTTCTTTTTGCTTAGGGCGTTTTATCCACCCCAAACTACCATAAGTTCCCATCATTACAACATCTAACGCCGTGGTTGGAAAATCCCAATCTACACTTCCTTTTTGGGGTACGTAAGCGACCAATTTGCGTTGCTCGTCGTAAGGCTTTCCGTAAATACTAATGCTTCCGGCAATGGGCTTTAAAATGCCCAAAATTGCTTTTATGAGCGTTGATTTTCCTGCACCATTGGGCCCAACAATAGCCATAAGCACACCTTCGGGGATTTCTAAATCGATATCCCAAAGTACGGGTTTGTAGTTGTACGCAACGGTTAAATCGTCTATTTGTACTGCGATGTTTTGTTTCATCTTTTATTTTTATTTGTCATTGTGAGGAGGGAAACGACGTGAAAATCTGTTCAATTTTGGGTTATAATTTAACAGATTTTCACGTCGCACTTTTGGTGCTCCTCAGAATGACGTTTCATTTCAACGCATTAACAATCGTGTTCACATTATACTCGAACATACCAATATAAGTCCCTTCAACCGTTCCTGCATTTCCTAAAGCATCAGAGTATAAGGTGCCTCCAATTTTTACCTCATGCCCTTTCGAATTTACTGCGGCTTGCAAGGCTTCGATTGTGCGCCTTGGCACAGAGCTTTCAACAAAAATAGCTTTTACATTATTATCTATAATGAAGGCTGCCAGTTTTTGTACATCCTGCACACCCGCTTCGGTTGCCGTAGATAAACCTTGCAAGCCAACCACTTGAAAACCGTAACTTTTTCCGAAATAATTAAAGGCATCATGTGCGGTTACCAATATTCTTTTTTCATTTGGAAGTGTTTCAATCAAGCTTATAACTTTATTTTGAAGTTCCTCTAATTTCTTCAAATATTGTGTTTTATTTTCAGTATAATTAACTGAATTTTTTGGGTCTTTTTCAGATAAAACCGCGGTTACTTTTTTTACGAATTGCTTATAGTATTCAATATTAAACCACACATGCGGATCGAAATTAGACCCAAAATATTCAGAACCTATTAAGGTGCTTTTATCAATCTCTTCAGCTAAAGCAATAGGCGATTTGCTTTTCATTTTTTCAAAAACATCAACTAATTTACCTTCAAGGTGCAATCCGTTGTAAAAAATAATATCGGCATTTACGAGTTTGGTAACATCGCCTTCGCTGGCTTTATAAAGGTGCGGATCTACACCGCTACCCATTAAACCTTCAATATTAATATAATCTCCGCCAATATTTTTTACCAAATCGGTAATCATGGTTGTTGTGGTAACAATGTTGAGTTTGCTGTTGTCTTTTTTGTCGGTTTTACAACTAATAGTGGTTGCTAAAACCAACAGTATAAGTAAATTTTTTATCATGTTTATTTTTCGTGAAAAAGGAATTATTTTTTAATTTAATTTGTATGTATTTCTGTCTTCGCAGGAACGACAAACGGTTTTAATTTTGATTTGAAGGAATTCTAAAACTAGCCCCAGCACTTAATAATATGTCTTGGCCTTTGGTGATGCTTGATCCAATAGTAACATCCAATTGCGCATTGTTGTTTATTAAATAGGTTAAACCAGCATCCCAAAAATGGTTGGCTTTATTGTTTTCTGGTATATCGCCATACAATTCGGCGTAAGCGCCTAATTTATTTGTAATGCTTTGCCCGTAAGAAATGGTGTAAACATAAGAGGCTTCTGGAGAATCGTTGCCCCAAGCCGCACCAAGGTTGTAAGATAAACTTGAATTTTTGTTGAGTGTATGTGCAAAAGCAAATCTAAAATCCACGCCCGTGGTTCCTGGTTTATAATCATTACTTGCGGTAAATGGCAAATACAAATGACCCAATAATCCTATTTCTGGAAAGCATCCGTTTTCTTTGGCAATACCGGTTTTAACACCTAATAACAAAGGGCTAAAGCCACTAGATATATTGCTTAAAGTAGTTGTTTTGCCTTCTATAAAATGCCAACCCAATCGTAATTCTAGGTTGTCCAACAACCCGAATCGCATTAAGGTTGTGTTAAAAGTGAACTCTTCGTTTTTAATATTATTGCTTTCAAACGCTTCGTAAGAAGCTCCGGTTTCAATTTGAAGAAAACCTTTGGACATTACTGTTGAAGACTCGGTTTGGTCTGGTCTATCTGTAATTAAAGATTCTGCTTTGCTGTTGCTTTGCGCGAATGAAAACACAGACGCTTTTAAAGCAATACCTATAAATAGGCTGTTTTTATTTGGTTTCGTTAACATAGATAATATTTGTAAAATCTTGGTTTAAAACAATGGTGTTGTTATTAATAGAGATTTGAGTCATTTTATTTTTGCTGAATTGTTTGGTTACCACAATGGAGTTCCCGTATTTTAAACCGTTTTGCGCGCAAAAATCGAAGAACTCTTTTTCATCGCTCATCAATCTAGAAATAGTATAAGTTTTGCCTTCTTGAGTATTTGATAAGGCCACCGAGGTATCGTTAGTGGTAATTTCCCCTTTTGAATTTGGTATGGGATCGCCATGCGGATCGAACTTGGGGTTACCTAAATACGCACTTATTTTATTGGCCAGAAAATCGGAGGTTTGGTGCTCTAATAATTCAGATTCCCTATGTATTTCGTGCAACGACATATCGAACATCTTAAACAATAAACATTCCCAAAGGCGGTGTTTACGAACCACATTGAGTGCCATTTTTGTGCCTTTTTCGGTTAGCTTCAACTCTTGGTATTTCTCGTAATGCAGTAAATCTTTAGTTGCTAATTTCTTGGCCATATCTGTAGCCGCAGCATTAGATATGCCCAGTTTTTTAGCAATATTACCGGGTTTGGTATCATTACTGTCGTTTTTATCGTTTTTGTAAATGGCCTTTACAAAATTTTCTATGGCTATAGACATTTATGGTTTATTTAACAAAATATTTAAGTAAGCTTAAAAATTTTTCAAATATAACTAAAAAATTTAATTATTAAAGCAAGCACAATAATTATTAACTTTAAGCTTTTAAATAAAAAATCTGTATGAATCGTTTTATCCTTTTTCTAGTTTCAGTCGTATTTGCCAACAACGTTTTTTGTCAAATTAAAAAAGAACCATTTCAAGCTTTAGATGTTTTTGAATTGGAATGGGCATCAGATCCTCAAATTTCACCTAACGGAACACAAATTGTGTACAAAAGAAACGGTTTTGATATTATGACGGATGAACCCAAGGGCAACCTGTGGATTATAAATGCTGATGGCACATCTCACCGTAAATTAACCACCAGAGAGGTTAACGAATCGCAGCCACGATGGTCGCCAAGTGGCGATAGAATTGCGTTTACAAGCACGACTGAAGCAGGATCAGAATTATACATGTATTGGGTAAATACAGGGCAAATTGCAAAGCTGTCTCAATTAGAAAAATCTCCAGCTTCATTAACCTGGTCGCCAGATGGAAAACACTTGGCATTTACCATGTTTGTACCGCAAGAAGCTCCAGTAATTATAAAAATGCCCGCAAAACCTAAAGGTGCAAATTGGGCAAAACCGGTTAGAATAACAGACCGATTAAAGCATGAAGCCGATGGGAGAGGCTATCTAGAACCGGGATTTACCCATATTTTCACTATGCCAGCAGACGGCGGAACACCTAGACAAATCACCTCTGGCAATTTTAACCATAGCGGAAACTTTTCGTTTGCTCCAAACGGACAAACCATTTATTTTTCTGGCAATAGAAGCGATAATTGGGAATACGAGTTTAGAAACAGCGAAGTGTATAAAGTCGATGTAAATACAAGAGCAATTACCGCGCTTACCACTCAAAACGGGCCAGATTACTCACCTAAAGTTTCACCCGACGGAAAAACCATTGCTTTTTTATCTTACGAAGACAAAATGCAAGCCTTTCAAACCACAAAATTGAATATCATGAATGTTGATGGTAGTAAACGACGTGTTTTATCCACCAATCTAGATCGTAGTGTGAACAATATTTCTTGGGACAGCTCCGGAAAAGGCTTATATTTTACTTATGATGATAAAGGGAATTCTAAAGTGGCCTATATTTCTAATTCAGGAAAAATAACAAAGCATGCCGATAATATGGGTGGCACCACACTGGGGCGTCCTTATGCATCGGGATCGTATTCGGTGTCTAAAAATGGCGTTATTGCGTTTACACAATCTACACCAGATTATCCTGCGGATTTAGCTGTTATTCAGAATAAAAAAGTCGCTAATCGCATAACCCGTTTAAATGATGATGTTTTAGCCTTTAGAACCTTAGGAACAACCGAAGAAGTTTGGTATAAATCGTCTTTCGACGGTCGAGATCTTCAAGGCTGGATTGTAAAACCACCGTTTTACGACCCCTCAAAAAAATATCCTTTATTGGTTGAAAATCATGGTGGCCCTATTTTAAACTATGGCGACCGCTTTACGGCAGAAATTCAATTATACGCTGCCGATGGTTATGTGGTATTCTACCCAAACCCACGTGGAAGTACGAGTTACGGCGAAGAATTTGCAAATTTATTATACCATAACTACCCAGGCGAAGATTATATAGATGTGATGGATGGCGTAGATTATTTAGTTGAAAAAGGCATCGTAGATAATAACAAACTTTATGTTACTGGCGGTAGCGCAGGTGGCATAATGACCACTTGGTTAATTGGTAAAAACAACCGCTTTAAAGCTGCCGTAGTTACAAAACCCGTTATAAATTGGATTAGTAAAACATTGGTTGCCGATAATTATTATGCTTATGCCGACACGCGTCTACCTGGGCAACCTTGGGAGAATTTTGAAACCTATTGGAAGTTTTCGCCAATATCTTTAGTGGGCAATATTGAAACCCCAACCATGCTTATGGTGGGTATGGAAGATTTGCGCACGCCACCAAGCGAAGCCAAACAATTGTACCATGCTTTAAAATTACGGAAAATAGAAACGGTTTTAGTAGAAATCCCAGGTGCTGCCCATGGTATTGCCAAAAAACCAAGCAATTTAATTAGCAAGGTGGCACATACTTTGGCTTGGATTAATAGGTATAATGAATAAATTAACTACAGCCGCAACCAGCATCACTTCCGCAGTCCCGATAGCTATCGGGATTGTTGGTTTTCTTTTTCGGGTTCCAAACAAACTTTAAGATTAAAAACCTAATCGCAAAAGCAAGTATGGTAAAAGCGATAATGTTCTGTATGATAGTATTCATAATTCCTTTTAAATCAATCTAAAGCAACTGCTTCAAAACAACAATCATTCATTAAATTTAGTGTTTTTATTTCAATTTAAAAGATTGTTACCTCGTAAAAACTCTTCACAACAACGAATCATTTCAAAACCTGAAACGCAATTAATGCCACAACATAAGCAAAAGCACTCATAATAACCAGTTGCCACATGGGCCATTTCCAGCTATTGGTTTCTTTTTTAACAATAGCAAGCGTACTCATGCATTGCATGGCAAAAGCATAAAACAACAATAACGAAATACCCGATGCGAAATTAAACAGTGGTCCGCCCAAAATGGGGTTAACTTCTCCAGCCATACGGTTTTTAATGGTTTCTTCTTCATCGCTTCCAACACTATAAATGGTTGCCAGTGTGCCTACAAACACCTCGCGGGCGGCAAAACTGCTTACTATGGCAATACCAATTTTCCAGTCGTAACCCAATGGCCTAATAGCAGGCTCAATGGCTCTTCCTGTTATACCAATAAAGGAATGTTCTAGTTTATGGGAGGCGATATGCTCTTCTAATTCGTCTTCACTTAAATTTTGGGAGGCATATTTAGTTTCTACAATAGTTTTGGCATTTTTAAACTCTTCTCCGGGGCCAAAAGAAGCCAAAAACCAAAGCACTATGGAAATAGCAAGAATAATCTTGCCTGCGCCAAACACGAAGGCTTTTGTTTTTTCTACCACCGTTAAAGCGACATTTTTAAGTAGGGGAAGCTTATAATTTGGCATTTCGACCACAAAAAACGATTTGCTTTTTATTTTTAAAATTTTGTTTAATACGTAAGCCGAAAGTACCGCTGTGCCAAAACCAATAAGGTACAAAAGCATTAAAGTAAGAGCTTGGTAACTTATTAAACCTAAAAACCGCCCTTCAGGAATAACCAGTGCAATAATAATTAAATACACGGGCAATCGTGCAGCGCAGGTTGTAAAAGGCGTTACCAAAATGGTAATTAAACGTTCTTTCCAGCTTTCAATATTACGGGTTGCCATAATAGCTGGAATAGCACAAGCGGTACCAGAAATTAAAGGCACCACACTTTTTCCACTTAAGCCAAAACGCCGCATTACTTTATCCATTAAAAATACCACGCGGCTCATATACCCGCTTTCTTCAAGTATGGCTATAAATAGAAATAAGAAAGCAATTTGAGGTATAAAGATAACCACACCACCAAGTCCAGGTATAATACCGTCTGCAAGTAAACTTGTAAACGTGCCTTCTGGTAGTTGGGTGTTGGCCCACTCGCCTAGTGATGCAAAAGCACTATCGATGGCGTCCATGGGGATGCTGGACCAATCGTAAATAGCTTGGAAAATAAGGAGCAATATGAATAAAAATATAAAGTAACCCCAAAACCTATGCGTTAGTATTCTATCGAATTTTGTGCGTAAATCTTTAGCTTTAGAAGCATCTATGGTTTGCCCCTTTTTTAGCACCTTATTAATAAACTGATAGCGCTTTATGGTTTCTTTTTGCTGCAATCGTTTTAAGTCGCTTTTACTTTTTGTTTTAAAATCGGCAACGGCATCAAATTCATTTCTATTTATGGTTCCAAAGTTTACATCTTGGGTAATAACCAACCAAAGCTTATAAATTAACTGATTGGGGAAAGCTTTACGTAAATTGTCGAAATATTCTTTGTCGATTTCTGTGGCGTTCAAGCAAGGCGAAACCGGAATATCCTTATAATTGGCTATAAGTTGTTTTAAGTTATTAATGCCTTCGTTTTTACGTGTGCTAACTAAGGCTATTTTGGTGTTTAGTTGTTGTTCTAAATACTCAATATCCAAAGTAATACCTTTGTAGCCCATACGGTCGCTCATATTTATTACAAGTAGCGTAGGGATTTCCAAATCTTTTATTTGGGTAAAAAGCAATAGGTTTCTTTTAAGGTTTTCTACATCGCTAATAACAACGGCAACATCAGGAAAATCTTTATCGTTTTTGTTAAGTAGAAGTTCGATAACCACATTCTCGTCTAGCGAAGAGGCATTTAAGCTGTAAGTACCCGGTAAATCGATAATATGGGCTTTTACACCACGTGGTAATTTGCAGATACCCTCTTTTTTTTCGACGGTAATGCCCGGGTAATTACCAACCTTTTGGTTTAAGCCTGTAAGCGCATTAAAAACAGAGGTTTTTCCTGTGTTTGGGTTTCCTATTAAAGCTACATTTATTTGCTTACTCATGTGCTATTTTTTCTATTAAAATATGAATAGCAGTTTCTTTTCTTATTGCCAGATGCGTACCGTTAATGTTTAAATACATGGGGTCTTGAAACGGGGCAAGCTGCAAAAGTTGAACGGGGTTACCTGGTAAACAACCCATTTCTAAAAGTTTTAGGGGGATATGTACAGACGAAACATCGGTAATTATGCCGCGTTCTCCTCGTTTTAAATTGGCTAATGTATCCTGCAAGCTTATTTAGATTGGTTTTAAAGAAGCAAAAGTAATGTAAAAAAGTTTCAAGTTCAAAAGTTTCAAGTTCAAAAGTTTCGTTATCGTTCAACTAAACTAACAATGGGCAATTAGCAAAGTACTGGAACGCTTTTTTTAATTCTTCAGATTTTCATTTTTCAAAATTTCAATATCGCCCAAAAGCCTATCAATTTCTTCGGCGTTTGTACCATCATAAAACCCGCGAATCTGTCGTTTTTTATCTATAAGCATAAAGTTTTCGGTGTGTATCATATCAAATTCATCTCCGTTGCCATCATCTAAGACAGCTAGGTAGCTTTTTCTGGCGAGCTTATAAATTTGTTTTTTATCGCCAGTAACTAAATTCCATTTCGCATCAATTACACCTTTAGATTTGGCATAACGTTTTAGTTGCGCCACCGTATCGATATCTGGGGTTACGGTATGCGAAAGCAACAAAATATCGGTATCGTTAATAATCTCTTTCTGTATTTTAGCCATGTGGTCAGTCATTATCGGGCAAATAGTTTGGCAGGTGGTAAAAAAGAAATCGGCAACATAGATTTTGTCCTTGTAATTGTCTTGGGTAATGGTTTTTCCGTTTTGGTTTACAAGTTTGAAATCGGCAATTTTATGGTATTTTTTTTTGTGCTGAATGGTGCTATCCACCAAGGCGGTGCTAACCATGGCGGGCTGGTAAATTGGCAGCGGTTTATACACGTTTAAAGTGTTGTAAATAATGGCAATTATAACAATTGAGATAATGGAAAAAACAATAGCAAACCCTTTGTATTCTTTAAAAAATGAAAGCATTAATTAGGAATTGAAATTATACAACAGCAAAAATACAATGAAACACCCACGACCAAAAATTTAAAGTATTAAGATTTTAACTAAACTTAAAATCGTGTTAAAAATATATGCCTTAAAATAATAGTCTTTCTAAAGTTGGTTTAAAAGTGTACTTTTGCACGATTAAAAAATTTGACTGAAGCTATATGGAGTTTGTTATTAAAATATCTCAATTTTTATTGAGCCTTTCTTTATTAATTGTTTTGCACGAATTGGGGCATTTTATTCCTGCTAAAGCCTTTAAGACCAAAGTAGAGAAGTTTTATCTGTTTTTCGATGTAAAATTCTCGTTATTTAAAAAGAAAATTGGCGACACCGTTTATGGTATTGGTTGGTTGCCCTTAGGTGGCTACGTAAAAATTGCCGGTATGATTGATGAAAGCATGGATACCGAGCAAATGGCAAAAGAGCCTCAACCTTGGGAGTTTCGCTCTAAACCGGCGTGGCAACGTTTAATTATTATGCTTGGTGGCGTTACGGTTAATTTTGTGCTGGCCTTAATAATTTACATTTTTGCCTCATTCTTTTATGGCGACACAGACATATCGGCATCAAGTTTACAAGACGGTTATTCAATAGAAAATCCGTTACTAACCGATTTAGGCTTTAAAACCGGCGACCAAATTGTAGCTGTAGGCGATTATAAGATTGAAAATTATTTCGATATTAAAAAAAACATAATTGGCGCACAGTCGGTAACAATTAACAGAAATGGCACTGAAAAAACCATTCAATTTCCTGAAGATTTTTTAGGGCAACTCTCAACAAGTAAAGACAGAAGTCTTTTTGAAATAAGAAGGCCTTTTGTTTTTGGAAAAGTAAGCGATTCTTCGTTAAACAAAAATACCAATTTAAAAAAGGGCGATGTAATTATTGGAATAAATGGAGAAAAGTATAAATATTTTGACCAGTTTAAACCCGTTTTAAGCAGCCTGAAGAACCAAACCGTTTCTGTTGATGTTTTAAGAGATAACGAAACTTTTACAACCGAACTGAAAATTGACGATAAAGGGGAGTTTGGTTTCTTTTCAACCGGTTCGTACGATATGTTTGAAGAGTTAGGCTATCTATCCATTACAAGAAAGAAGTACACCTTAGGCGAAAGCTTTGGTGTTGGTTATAATAAATTTATTGATCAAATCGCATCGTATGGCGACCAATTAGCAGCAATATTTAGCCCAAGCACCGGAGCCTATAAAGGCGTTGGCGGTTTTAAAGCCATATTCGATATTTTTCCAGACACCTGGAGTTGGGAAGCGTTTTGGGGTATTACTGCCTTTTTATCGATAATGCTGGCCGTTTTAAACTTGTTGCCAATACCTGCCTTAGATGGTGGCCATGTAATGTTTTTACTGTACGAAATGATTTCTGGCAGAAAACCAGGCGATAAGTTTATGGAGTACGCGCAAATGGTAGGCTTCTTTATATTAATTGCCTTGGTACTATTTGCCAACGGAAACGATATTTATAAAGCTATTTTTAATTAATTTTTTAATTGTTAATTTACGCTGAGGACAAATATTAAGCACAGTGTGAAACTTTGTTTTAATTAAAACTAAAAAAATATTAATTTTAATTAAAAGTCGTTTTGTAGTATATAAAAATATATATATATTTGCGCTCGCTAAAGCGAAACAACCTTACTCTTTAGCTCATCCCGATAGCTATCGGGAGGTTAGAGCAAAGTTGAAAAATGTTCTTTTAAATATTAATATGAATTTTGTTTACATTTTGTATTCTAAATTGCTTGACAAGTTTTATGTTGGTGAAGCATCAAACTTAGAAGAACGAATTGAACAACATAATTATGGTTTTTACAATAATGCTTTTACAAACAGGTTTCAGATTGGATGTTATATTATCATATCGAATGTAAATCTAGGGTTCAAGCCAGAAAAATAGAAGCCCATATTAAAAAAATGAAAAGTAAAGTGTATATTCAGAATTTGGTTAAACATCCTGAAATTACAGAAAAACTTAAAAACAAATATAGTTAACCTTCCTCTTTAGCTCAGTTGGTTAGAGCATCTGACTGTTAATCAGAGGGTCCTTGGTTCGAGCCCAAGAAGAGGAGCAAACAAAACCCAATACGAAAGTGTTGGGTTTTTTTGTGGAAAGGATTGGGTGAGAAGTTTATGCTGAGCGTAGTCGAAGTAAGCCCAAGAAGAGGAGCAAACAAAACCCAATACGAAAGTGTTGGGTTTTTTTGTGCTCAAAACTTTCCTTGTGTTACCTGCATTTACTGCACTACCTACATTTTACTTCAAAAGTCAAGTTGTCAAGTTTTTTAACTTAAAAGGCATACTATAAGGTGTACCATTTTTTCTTCAAGGTGTACCATTGAATAATCTAATAAAATATTGAAAATCATGAAATTAAATATATTATTCCTATTGTATAAATCTAAAATCAATTCTAAAGGAAAATGTCCTATTAGATGCAGAATAACATACAATAAAACACGTAAAGAATTCTCTACAGGACAATTCGTAAATCCCAAAAACTGGAATAGCAAACAACAATTAGTAAAACCACTAGAACCTGATGCTGAATTTATAAACACACAACTAAGCCTTATTAAAACCAAAATTAATAAGGCTTTTTTATTGCTTCAAGTTAAAGAAGAAAACTTTACTGTAGATGATGTTTATAACGCCTACAAAGGCAAAAAAGCCACAAAAGATTACAATCTAATCCAATTCTATGAGAACTATTTAGATACACTTAAAGCACTTGTAAGTATTGATATAAAGCAAGTAACTTATAATAAGTTTGAGTACATTAAGCTTGATATAAAACGCTTTGTTAAATTTAAATTTAAAACTAATGATATTCCTCTAAAAGAGTTAAAATCTAATTTTTTAACAGATTTGGATTATTATTATAAAACAACGCATAATCCACAATTAAAACAGATTACGATAAACAAAAAGATACAACGTTTTAGAAAAGTGATAAGAGTTGCGGTAGCAGAAGGATATTTAATTAAAGACCCATTTATGCTTTATAAAGCCAAAAACATTATTAAAAAAGTGGTGTTTTTGACAGCAGAGGAACTTGAAAAACTGGAGAATCACAATTTTAGCCAATCTAGGTTGCGATTTGTAAAGGACTTATTTGTATTCTGCTGTTATACAGGTTTGCCGTATAATGAGCTGATGCGGTTGGAAAACAAGCATATATTTGTTGGTTTTGACGATAACCTGTGGATTAAAATTAAGCGAGAGAAGACCTCTAGGGAACTATCTGTTCCATTGCTATCAAAGGCTGAAACTATTTTAAATATTTACCAGAATGAAGATAATTTGGTATTTCCCAGAATAAGTAACCAGCGTTATAATTCCTATTTAAAGGAAATAGCTACTATTGTTGGGATTGATAAGAACCTTACTACACATATGGCTAGACGAACCTTTGCAAGTACCGTATTGCTTTATAATAATGTACCGATGGAAATTGTTAGCGAGTTATTGGGGCATTCCAGCATGAAAGTAACACAGGAAAGCTATGGTAAAGTGGTGCAGAAAAAGGTTAGTTTGGAAATGGAGCGGTTGAAAAGCAAATAAAAGCTGTATAAAGCTTACATCAAGTTGCCAACTTTTTTATTGGAATTCAAAGAGGTGTGTTATTTTAACTTTTAAAGCTTTTGCTAAAACATAAACCGTGGAAATGGTTGTGTTAACCTCGCCTCTTTCTATTCTGCCTACTTGTGATAATGGTATATCGGCATCATTAGCCAAATCTTCTTGGGAAAGCCCTGCTTCATTGCGAATCTTTTTTAGGTTCCCTCCAAAAGCAGAAATAAATTCTTTGTTCTTAACATTAATCACGGATTAAAAATCCACAAAACAATTACATTTTATAGACGCATATATGCGTTATTTGTTTATTTTCGTATAAATTTAATTACATCCAACTGAGGGTTTCCACAAAGAAAATAGAATCCTTATAAAAATATTTGCATTATGCAAAAACACAACTAAGCATTAATAAATAGCTCACAAGGCTAAACTTAAACCAATTAAAAAATGAAAAAAACACTTTTCTTATTAGTATTTCTAGGAGCAATAATTACAAGTTATTCTCAATCAAGCAAATTATTTTTCTTAAAAGCTGGGATTAACAGTAATACGATAAAAGACAATAATTTAGAAGAAAGCACTATTAGCCCTTATATTGGTGTAGGTCTTGATTTTGGAGATAAATTTTCTTTTCAACCAGAACTACAGTTTAACATATATAAATTAAACATTTCAAATTCTGGAAGTGATGGTCTTTTAAATGAAGATTATGCTTATGATGGTAATGTTATGAAAATAAGCTTACCGTTACTTATTAAACAAGAAATAATAGAGAATTTTTCAATATATACAGGTATTACACCATCGCTAATTTTGGTAGATAAAGATAAAAGTGAAATCAATAGTTCTATAAGGGGAACTGCTCAACCCAAAAGAAAATTTGACAACAACTCAAGTTTTAATGGAGCATTTACATTTGGAGCTGAATACACAATTAAAACAAACTTTTTTATAGAAGCAAGATATAGTTTTTCTCCATCATTTTTAAATGATACGGATGATACTGTTATTCTAAGCACAAGTGAATTTAGCTTACATGAGAAGAGTAGTATTCAGTTTGGTATGGGTTATAAATTATTTTAAATCAAAAAATTAAATGAAAAATCAAATTTTAATTTACAGTTCCAGAATAATAGTGTTTTTTCTGTTATTTATTTCATGTAGTAGTAGCGAAGACTCCTCCGATATAGAAGACAACATTTCTAAACAATTTATTAAGACAATTCAAAAACAAAATCCTGAAAGTTGGCAGAAAGGAAGTCAATTTTTTTATAATAATGATAAGCTAGAATATGTATTTCTAGATAATTGTAGCGGAGAACTTTATTATTTTGAATATAATTCTAGCGGGAAAATTTCTAAAAGGTATGAAGGCACAACCTCTTTTAATTCAGCCACTTTCAACCCAAATATATTTGATTTAAATGCGTTTAAGCAAAATAGTGAAGTTTTAAAATATGTTTATGAAAGTGATAAGCTAGTTAAAATGCAATACAACGATAATTTTATAGATTATCAATTTAGTTACAATTCTGACGGCAAGGTTCAAGTAATTGAATGGTTGCTGCCAAATATCGGTTTGTGGGAAAAGGTAATTGTTACTTATGCAAATGATAAAATAAGTAATTTAAATAAAATTGAATTTAATACTCCAGGCGGTTCAGTCACTTCAAATTACAATTACACTTTTGAATATGATGATAACATTAATCCATTTTATGTACTTACTGAAAATTCTGGACTTTTAAGTTTATATACCTGTACTGGTTTTGATTATATAACATCAGAAGATATGGGCATTAAGCTTTTTGAGAATAACGTAACTAAAGTTTATCGTAATGGAGAGTTGTTATATTCAGCTACATACCAATATGATGAAAATAAATATCCAACTAGAATAAGTTATACTAATATAAATGGTAATTATTCTAGGGTTGACTTAATTACTTATGAGGAATAACGAAAATTTGAAAAAAAGTAAAACTAATAATTATAAAATATGGAATTAGACCAATTAGTAAATTTAGCAAATGGATTAATAAAAAATGAGGAACTACAAAAGGGAAAAAACGTATTAAATCTTATAAAACAATCAATAATAGCTAATCCCGCTCAGCTAAAAAACCTTAATGATTATTTTTCAACAGGGGAATGTTTCATGTTGGCATTAACAGAAGAAATATCTGATAATGTTGATGTAAACCAAATGTTTTCAAGTTTAAGCTACTATTTTTCTAGTTCTGGACTGTATATTAATAACGAAAATTTGAATTTGCGTAAAAATAGACTATTAGCAATGTTTTATGGATTTGAACCTATTACGTATACTGTTATGAATGCTTTAGATTTAACCCCTCATATTTCAGATATATTTAGTAATTCTGGTTCAATGGCTCCTATCAAAGCAAGGGACGCAATCTTTAGAATGGAAATAGCAGACCTTGAAATGTACCCAGAGTTGTGTCAAATGGAATTCTTTAATAACAGAATAAAAGTGCTTAGAGGAATGATTGATGCTGGTTTTTTTAGTGAAAATACGAAAGAGCAAATAATTGAAACAGGCAAAAAATATCATCAAAAACTTTACGAATATTTAAAAAGTAAAATTTTAATTGAATCAGAAATTGATTTTTAGTTAAAAAATCCTAATTTTAATAGACTACTTCTTGTTATTAATTAGCTAGATTTAAATCTGTGTATTGTTTTTTAAAACTAAAACTATACTTTTTTTGTTATAGAAAGAGATATAATAACTGATTTCAAAATTGAAGATGACCCGCAGCCAATTCAACAACCTAAACCGCAAGCAAAAGCTACTAGCTATACAAACAAAGGGCATAGAAGTCGCTAAAGATTTTACTAGGTATGGAGCCATTAAACTAATGACCTGTTATTCACTCGATGGTTTTTTTGTTGAAGTTGTTCTCCATGTAGCAAATCAAGAAATCGAAGAAGTCGTAGCATTCGTTGATGGCGAAAGATTAAATCGTTACACAGATAAAGGCATGCGGGATGTTTTAAATGAAGCCCCTTTATTTTTTAGTATGCTTGAATTTATTGCTGATACTCTTAGAATTAATTTTAAGGATTTTAAATATAACAAACAGCTAACCTTACAACTTGTAAAAGCAATAAACACTTTAGACGCAAACTTATTGGAAGGCTTATTTGATGAAGATATTGTTTACGAAGAACAAAAACCTTTTTTTGCAATTAGAGGTAATGGTCATATCAAAAATTACTTTTATGTGCTATTCAAGAAGTTAAAAACTAAAAACCGACAGTATTTTGCTAGTTTGGGTTATTATAAAAATGATAAAGATAAACCTTGCATAATTATATGTACAAGCAATAAAAACAAAAAAACCGCCTTAGTGATGGTAAACACAGTAAATAATAAAATCAATAGGATTTATTATTGTACAAAACAGTCATATTTAGAATTAGGTTATGTTAAGATGAATTAATTGGTATCAAATTCTCAAAACAATAGACGATAATAAAAAGCAAATGATAAATTTAATTAAAACACTAGCTAAATCATATAATAATCTAAATCAAGATGGTTTAGAATCTGTTTTGGATGAAAATATTATCTACGAAAGCCAAAACGTTTTAAATGCACTTGAAGGAAAGCAAAATGTTTTAAGTTATTTAGAAGGTAAATTTAAAACAATCCATAATTCTGGCAATCAAGTTTATGCCGAATTGGGATTTCTTGATAAAGCCAAGAAAAAACCTTGTATTATCTTATCGCAAGGAGATAAAGAAAACAAAGGGGCATTAATACTCATTGAAGCAAAAAACAACTTAATTACCAGAATAGATATCTGTACGGTAGTACCACATTGGAAATCAGCAATACAAACTAACGAGTATCCTAAATAAATTCTTCCAAAAAAACTTGGCAACTTGTCAAACGCCATAAAGCCAACTTATTTTATAAAATTTTTTCAATTTTTTTGAGAAATTTTATATAGCCAAGATTGATTTATAATTAAGCAATGCACCCTGCCCAAATAGTGAGGCTGGGACAAACCCCGCCATTGTTTAATTTAAATTATAATACTATGGTAACGATTAAAGATTACAAGAAGAGAGAAACTAAAACTGGTGAAGAATTTTTTGTGCTAATTCTACAAGGCGGTGTAGTACCAGTAAAAAGTAAAGAAACCAACAGAATGTATTTTACAGCTAAAACCTGTTCTATAGCTAGTACATTTGATGAAGACACCTGCCAGCAGATTATAGGTCAGCAATTCCCTGGCAATATTGTTAAAGTAAAGACAGACCCATACGAATATGCATTACCAGAATCTGGTGAGATAATTACCTTAGAGCATCGTTGGGAGTATCAAGATGATTCCTTAGAGGAAGTTCCGAAGGTGCTTACAGAAAATATTATCGAAGAAGAAGAGGTGATGTAAACATTACTAACTAAGAAAAGAGGTTTAATTGCCTCTTTTTTTGGTTTTATATGTAACTAAAAAATAGTATAACCAATAACATTAATATATATGAAACTTAAACAAGCACAACGAGAACAAGTAAAGCTACGTATTGGACTTAGTGGAGCATCTGGATTTGGCAAGACCTATTCAGCGCTATTATTGGCTTATGGCATTACTAATGATTACTCTAAAGTAGCTATAATCGACACAGAAAATCAATCAGCTAGCTTATACTCACATTTAGGAAGTTACAACACATTAAGTATGCAACCTCCTTATGCCCCAGAAAAGTATATAGAAGCTATTAAAGTATGCGAAGAATCTGGTATGGAGGTAATTATAGTCGATAGTATTACACATGAATGGAATGGCAAAGGCGGATGTTTGGATATTCATGAGAAACTAGGTGGGAGGTTCCAGAATTGGGCACAAATAACCCCAAGACATCAAGCATTTATTGATGCTATTTTACAATCTAAATGTCACATCATTACTACAACAAGGCGTAAGGTGGATTATTCTATGGATACTGATAATAATGGTAAAACTAAAGTTATAAAACATGGCACTAAAGAAATTACCAGAGAGGGATTTGAGTACGAATTAACTGTAAATCTTGAATTAATTAACGACAACCATTTAGTTAGAGCTTCTAAAGACAGGACTGGCTTGTTTATGAATAAACCAGAGTTTGTTATAAATGCTTCCACAGGTAAAAAATTAATGCGTTGGTGTAATAATGGAAAAGATTTAGAACAAGCTAAAGCTGAAATTCAAAAATGCGAAACTGTTGATGGTTTAAGGCATATTTATGCTAAATACCCCAATTACCAAAAAGTAATTAAAGCTGATATTATGGAAAGGAAGGTACTTATTGAAGCCATAGACCACAATATCGTGCCTAATTCAGAAATTATTGAACAACAAAAACCCAACGAAAATGGAACTACAACAAGTACAGAATAATTTAGTCATACCAGAAGAGCAGATAATTACCAAATCACCAAACCCATTTATAGAGGCTAACACACATGAGGTTAGCCTTTCTCATTTACAAAATGATTGTACCATCCCGGTATTTTCAAAGGATAACGAGTGTACTTTGGCTCATCACGAGTTTATTGATGCAGTTGATAGTTGTGCAAGAACTGTGTTTTCAGGGCAACGTATTTTAAAACCAGAATTGAGAGTAAGCCATGTCATAAAAGGGAGAATTCCCGAAGCTATTGGCAAACCTGTTAAGGAGTTAACAGAGCAAGATAAAACCATTTATTACGAAAGAATGATGTTTAAAATAGAGGTGCCTAGTATTTCAGAAACCATTAATGGCAATGACTTAAGCTTAGTGATAGGTGGCGTTAGAGCCTATAATCAAGAAAATTTATACAGTAAAAAGAACTACGAAAAGTTTAAGGTGTTTGTAGGTTTCAAAAATATGGTATGCACGAATCTATGTGTCAGTAGTGATGGAATGGTAGAAGAATTAAGAGCAACAAGCATCGAGGAACTGAAATCCAAGGTGTTAGAGCTATTGGGCACTTATGAAATGCAAAACCATTTAAATGCTTTGAAGCAGTTATCAGAACACTATTTAACTGAAAAACAATTTGCAAGATTTTTAGGCAAGTGTCGTATGTATAACTATTTGCCAAAGCCAGAAAAAAGAGAAATTCCCACCTTAATGCTGAATGATGGACAAATCAACTCAATAGCTAAAGGGTATTACGAAGATGAAAATTTTTCAAGGCAACAGGATGGCAGTATCAATTTATGGAATGTGTTTAACCTATTAACCGAAGCAAATAAGAGCAGTTATATAGATTCCTTTTTAGGAAGAAGCTTGAACGCACACGAACTTATCCAAAAACTATCCTTTTCAATGCAAAATGATTCACCTTTCTGGTATCTCAATTAAATATTAATAGCTAAAACATGCTCAGGTGTTATGCTTGGGCATTTTATTTAATCCTTATGAAAAATGAAGAACTGGCTGAACTTTTTAAATATTGTTCGCCAAAATCCATACTCGTAATCACATGGTATGGAAAATTAAAAACTTTGCATTGCCCTATTACCGTTAAGATTGCACATGACATTGGGGAATTGACTAAAGGGGATTATGCTAAAGTAACTGAAGTAAAACTATCCAGTTCTGGCAACACCGTATTTATCATCAACAAAAGAGCTTACTATTATTACTATTTCGACATTTTAACCCATTTGTGATAATAATATAGCTAAAATTAAAATCTATAGATGTACGTTATGTTGCATTTTCTTTACTCGATTCTTTTGAGACTTTTTCGTACTAAAATAAAAATACTGAAAAGAATCAGAAATATATGCATTACCTGCACTTTGTGCATTTCTAGGAAATTTTTGCCTTTTGATGGCAGGTAGTGCTCATATTTATTGATGCTTTCAGAGATATTAACAGCTTGGTTAATAAGATTTTGAAAAAATGCTTTTTTCAAATCTTTTTTTTTGAGATATTTGTAGAGTTCAAAGTGGACAAATTCTTTAGTCACTTACAACTTCATAAACGGAAACATTAGCTTCAAAAAAATGTTTCTAAAAAGTGACTTTCATTGCAGTTTTATATTTTAATACATTAGATAGGTATGTCTTATCTGGAAAGCTTGTTTTTAAGTGTTTCTAGAGTATTCTATTAACGTCTTTAACTGCTTTGTTAATTAATATTTAACGCCGTTTCGGTAAAAATTAAAAAAAATGAAAGTAACAGAAGCTAAAGAAAAGGGTTATTTAACCTATGAAGAAATCGTAAAGTTATACGAAAAAGAGCCACCAATAACTTATTTATGGAGTGGTATTGTTGAAAATTCCATGGGCATATTTTTTGCTCCACCCAAAAGTGGAAAATCGACATTATGTGAGTGTTTGGGGATGCACCTAGCAGTAGGTAGAAAGGAGTTTATGGGTTTTAACTTAGATGGCAATCCCAGAAAAGTAATTTTTATAGGGCTTGAGGAGCATTGGAAAATGAGGGCAAGACGTAATATAAGCCAGTACCAAACGCTTAATGATGCTGAACAGCTATTGTACAACACTAATTTTACTTATCAACCAAAAGAGTATTTAAGGTTAATATCCAAGGATAGTGATTGGGCAAGGCTAAAAAAAACAATTAAAAGCTCTGAGGCGCAAGTTGTATTTATAGATAGTATTACTCGTTTAAATCATGGTAGCTTGGAAAAAAGTAGTGATGCAGAAAAAATCATGCTTAAACTCAGAAATTTAAGCCAAGACTTAAATATCACTTTGATTTGCATACATCACACTCCTAAAATTGGAAACAGATCATTAACAATGGACTGTATGAAAGGAAGTGTTGTTTTTGCACAAGAGGCTGATTTTATTATTGGTTTACGAAATACTAATAATAAAGTTAGATATCTAAAAAATATTGAATTTAGGTATAAAGAAGTAGATGATTCTGTAATACATCAGTTTCAATTCACCCAGAATTCAACAATTGACTATCAGGGAACTGGAACTGAATGGGAGCTATTGGAGGGTACAGATGGCAGACGAGCCGACAATCATCGTAATTCAATTATTAAAAAAATTAAAGAACTTGAATGTAAACCTGTATCTACAGCCGATTTAGTAAAAATTCTGAAAAAGGAAATAGGCTTAGAAGAACGCCAGATTAAAGAGCATTTAAGAGATTTGGTTAATGGTGGTAAAATTAAAAAACCTAAACACGGTTTTTATATTTCTATGGATTGCTCTAATAAAGTTGAGAACGATGAAGAAAAATAAAAAACCAGCAGGAATCATCTACACAGTCAAATGTGAAATCACTGGCGAGTTCTATGTAGGTGCAACTAAAGATTCATTACATCAGCGTAAACTAGACCATCAAGAACGTGCAAATAGGGGAGAAAAACACCCCTTTGCACAAGCCATAGCAACACATGATGTTGAAGCATTTACTTGGGAGCAAACAGATACTGCCAATTCAACAGACGAACTAGCCAGAAAAGAAAAGGAAACTATTAAAAAATTAGATTCTAAAGAAAAAGGCTTTAATGCAGATTCTGGTGGAGGCATCAAAAAAACAGTGTATCAGTACAATATAAAAGATGGTAGTTTACTAAATACTTATGATTGCCTACAAAATGCAGCTAATGCAGTTAATGCATATAAAACCTGTGTTGGGAATGCTTGTATTGGGCAAAATAAAACCTGCAAAGGTTATTATTGGTCTTACAACTTTAGTGTGCCCTTTTGTCCTGAAAAGGATTTGCGTAAAAAACAAGTAGTTCAATATTCCCTTTCTGGCAAACAAATAGCAGTTTACGAATCTGTTGCAGAAGCAAGTAAAAAAACGGGAGTTTCTAAGACCTGCATCAGCAGAGTTTGCAGAAATGAACGAGAACAAAGTGGAGGCTATAAATGGAGTTACTAAATTTTAAAAATAGAGGCGCTATAATGGCGCCTCTTCTTTTACCAAATACAAAATAATATCAATTTGAGATTCGGGGTGTTCATCCGTATTAATGTTTTGTATTCTGGTTTCAAATTTATCAAAGCCATATTTTAACAATAATGATAATTTTCTGCTCTCAAACTTAGGTACATAACCCAATTTTAAATCGTTGAAAAAAATCTCAATAGCATGTTTGTCATAGGTATTGGTAGGTTCTCTTTTAAGAGTTAATATCGTGCCTATTTCTAGGTTTTTAAAAGCAATAGCACCCTCATAATATGAAAAACCTGCAATGCTAAAACGTAAAAAGTAATCGCGTTCCATAGTTTTTGTGTTTTATTATTAATAGTATGCAATTTTAAGGACGATTCATGCAGTGTATGTGCACATAAAATTTTATGTTTACACAAACCAACAACCATGTCCACCAATAAACACGCTATTATTCGATATCAGAGCTTGGATAGGTGCTTTAAAAACACGGGTAAGCGATATTATATAGAAGATTTATTAGAAGCTTGTAATAACGCCTTATTTGAATTCGACCCTAATTCAGTAGGCATTAAAAAACGGCAATTATATGACGATATCAGGTTTATGGAATCCTCACAAGGCTTTTCCATTCCCTTAGAAAAAATTAAAGATGGTAGGCGTGCTTATTATCAATATAAAGACCCTTCCTTTTCAATAAACAATCAGCCCTTAAATCCCACAGAAGCAGAACAACTAAAATCTGCCATGTTAGTATTAGGGCGTTTTAAAGGCTTACCACAGTTTGAATGGGTTAATGAACTTTTGCCTAAGTTAGACCAAACCTTTAAACTATCTAATCAAAATCAAGAAATTATCAGTTTCGATAACAATAATTATTTAGTAGGAATAGACTATATAACACCGCTTTTTTCTGCCATTCAAAACAATCAGGCTTTAAAAATTGGGTATCAATCTTTCAACAATCCCGAAACACAATATTTTATTTTTCATCCTTATCATTTAAAACAGTATAATAATAGATGGTTTGTATTTGGAAAACATGATGATTATAATAATATGACCAATTTAGCATTAGATAGGCTAAAGCAAATCACCCAATCATCAAAACACTATGATACGAGCCAAATGGTTAATTTTGAAGACTATTTTGATGATATTATAGGGGTTACCAAACCCCATGATAAACCTTTGGTAAAAATAGAATTTCACGCAAAACCCGCTTTAGCACCTTATATAAAAACGAAACCTTTTCATGGCTCACAGAAAAAAGTAAAAGACGACGAAACTGGCTATACCTTTTCTATTGAAGTAGTACCTAATTACGAGTTAGAAAAACTAATTTTGTCGTTAGGCGAAGACCTCCGGGTTATGAAACCGACGTTCATTAAAGAAATCATAAAAAAAAGAGTAGAACAACAATACAAAAACTATTAGTGCGAATACACTGCACAGGTGTTAATTACTTTTACAACAGTAACTTAAAAACACATGTGCTATGAAACTACATGAATCTATGATTACAGGCGAATTAAAAAGTAAAATTGATAAAATCTGGAACGATTTCTGGACAGGAGGGATCTCTAACCCATTAACCGTAATAGAGCAGTTTACCTATCTTATATTTTTAAAACAGTTAGATAGCAAACAGATGGATAACGAAAAGGCAGCCAACCTATTGGGTATTCCATTGGAAAATGCCTTTTACAGCAAAAAACACGAACCATTACGTTGGAGCAGCTTTAAAGAAAAAGACCCTGAAGTGATGTTCGATTTGTTCACCAAACCACAGCGCAACTTAGACGATTTAACTGTTTTTGATTTTATGAAAAACATAGGCAAGCAAGGTGGTGTGTTTGCACAGTACATGAAAGGAGCTATTTTTATGATACAATCGCCTAAGTTGCTCGATAAAGTAGTACAACAAATAGACGCCTTAAACCTTGATAATAAAGATGCCAAAGGCGATTTGTACGAGTACATGCTCTCTAAAATAGCAGAAGCAGGAACAAATGGGCAGTTTAGAACGCCACGCCACATTATCCGTATGATGGTGGAGATAGTGCAACCACAACAAGACGATGTAATATGCGACCCAAGTTGTGGTACCGCAGGGTTTTTGGTTTCGGCAGGCGAGTATATTTACGATAAGCATAAAGATTGGTTTAACCAAAAAACCTTTAGAGAACACTTTCATAACAGCATGTTTAACGGTGTAGAGTTCGACCCTACCATGCTACGTATTGGTGCCATGAACATGCAATTACACGGTATGGATAACCCAACTTTAATTGGTAAAGACGCCCTAAGTGAAAGTAATAGCGATATAGAGAATCAATATTCTTTGATTCTGGCAAACCCACCCTTTAAAGGCAGTTTGGATTATGACGAAGTAGAAAGCAGCCTACTAAAAGTTACCAAAACCAAAAAAACAGAACTTCTCTTTTTAGCCCTCATGCTACGTATGCTAAAAACAGGAGGACGAGCAGCGGTTATTGTACCAGATGGCGTATTGTTTGGCAGTAGTAACGCCCATAAAAATATACGTAAAGAGCTAGTAGAAAACCAACAACTACAAGCTGTTATTTCTATGCCAAGTGGTGTTTTTAAACCCTATGCTGGCGTAAGCACCGCTATTTTATTCTTTACCAAAACCAATTCTGGAGGTACAGACACCGTGTGGTTTTACGATATGAAAGCAGATGGTTTAAGCTTAGACGATAAACGTAATTTATTAGTATCAGAAGACACTTTTGAGCAATGTTTTACCAAGCCAGAAACTATGCTTGAAGCGGTAAAAGGCAAATGCGACATCCCCCAAATACTATTAGATGCCAACAAAATAATGAATACCACGTCATTGCGAGAGCCTGCATTGAGCGGAGTAGAAATGAAGCAATCTCATGAAAAGGACTTCTCAGACCGCACCCAACAATCCTTTTTAGTGCCAAAACAAGAAATAGCAGACAACGATTGGGATTTATCCATAAACCGCTACAAAGAAATTGTTTATGAAGCCATTGAATACGAAAAACCAGAAACCCTAATTAATCAAATTAAAGATTTGGATGCCCAACGTAACGAAGCCTTGTTGAATTTGGAAAAGATGATGAATTAATGGAGTTAGTTGAATTAGGTAAAGTATTTAAAATTTCATCTGGAGGAACACCAAGTAGAAGAAAAACTGAATATTATAAGGATGGAAATATTCCTTGGGTTAAAACGGGAGATTTAAAACCAAAATATATAAACAAAGCTATTGATTACATTACTGAAGAAGGTTTAAATAATTCTTCTGCTAAGTTATTTCCAAAAGAAACGGTTTTAATTGCAATGTATGGCGCTACTATTGGGGCTACTTCAATTTTAGAGATTGAGGCAAGTACAAATCAAGCTTGCGCAGCTTTTTTGCCAACGGATAAATGTACTCCTTTATATTTGTATTATTTTTTTAAGGGGAATCAAACTGAAATTATTCGTATGGGTGTTGGTGGAGCACAGCCAAATATATCAGCAGGGTTATTAAAAAGAGTAAAAATCCCCCTACCACCACTAGAAACCCAAAAACGCATCGCTGCTATTTTAGATGAAGCCGACAAATTGCGCCAACTCAACCAACAACTCATCCAAAAATACGATGCCCTAACCCAAAGCCTCTTTTTGGATATGTTTGGCGACCCTGTTACGAATCCTAAGGGTTGGGAAAAAGTTAAATTTAATGAAGTTGGCAAATTAGATAGAGGAAAATCTAAGCACAGACCAAGAAATGCGCCTGAATTACTAGGAGGGAAATATCCCTTAATTCAAACAGGAGATATTGCAAATTCAGGTGGTTATATTACAGAGTATAAATCAACTTATTCTGAAATTGGTTTAGCTCAAAGTAGAATGTGGGAGTCAGGAACTCTATGTATTACTATTGCAGCAAATATTGCTAAGACAGGAATTTTAACATTTGATGCTTGTTTTCCAGATAGCGTCGTTGGCTTTCTACCTAATGAAAAAACGAATGCTGTTTTCACTCAATTTTGGATTTCATTTTTGCAAAAAATTTTGGAAGATTCAGCACCAGAATCAGCTCAAAAAAATATCAATCTTTCAATTTTAAGAGATTTAGATTTTTTGAATCCCCCAATCCACCTCCAAACCCAATTCGCAGAACGCGTACAACTCATAGAAGCCCAAAAAGCCCAAGCCCAAACCGCCTTACAAAAAAGTGATGCCTTGTTTAATAGTTTGTTACAAAAGGCATTTAAAGGGGCGTTGTAACGTCATGGCGAGAAGCGGCGACAGGAACGACGTGGCAATCTTATAAAGTTTGGTTACTAACTTTTAAATTGCAAACAAAATAAAAAAAAGATACTTTTATACCAATGAAAGAAAATAGTGGTTTAGATAAAAAGTCGTTATCCTTAATATCTGGTAAAACAGCAAACTGGAAGGAATTAGCAAAAGATTGTGTCTGTTTTGCTAATGGCTACGGTGGCAAAATACTTATTGGTATTGAGGATGATAAAGATGCACCTAAACCATCGCAAAAAATATCTAAACAACTTATAGAACAAATTAATAAACGTATTCCTGCATTGGCTTTAAATGTTGGTATCGCACCTCAAATTATCACAGCCGAAAATGGTGGTCAATATATAGAGCTTACTGTTTTTAGAAGCGCACAATCTATAGCAAGCACCACCGATGGGCGCTATTATATTAGGGTGTCAGACGAATGCAAACCTGTAATGCCAGACCAAATAGAACGCTTGTTTTCAGAAAAGAATGCTTTTGTTTGGGAAGAAAAAACAGTTAAAAAAGTACCGTTAGCAGATTGTGATATTGAAAAATTCAATACCTTTTTAAAAGATATAAAAAATTCTGAGCGTGTTAGTGGTTTTGTAAAAGACATGACTACCGAAGAAATTACAGATTATTATTTTTTAACCCATAATGGATTTTTAACAAACCTTGGGGTATTGTGGATTGGTAAACGTAGAGATAGAGCAACACTACATTATGCACCATCTGTTCAATTTATTAAGTATAATGAAGATGGTAATAAAGTGTATAAAAAGGTGTGGGATGATTACTCATACAACCCAAAAGAACTCATTTCAGATATTATAACACAAATACCAGATTGGAATGAATTTTTAGAAGTATCTGATGGTATTTTTAGAAAAAATATTTACAACTATCCGCCAGAGGTTATTCGAGAACTTATTGCTAATGCTTTTGCGCATAGGAACTACACCATGCGTGGCGATATTTTTATTAATCTATATCCAGATAGGTTAGAAATTCATAGCCCTGGTTTGTTACCGCTTGGTGTAACTCCAGATAATATTTTAACAAAATCGGTACAGCGTAACCAACTGCTAGCTAAATTATTTTATGATTTAAAACTCATGGAAAAAGAAGGTAGTGGTTATGATAAGGTTTATGAAGTGTTATTAGGTAATGGTAAAGAAGTTCCTGAAGTTTTTGAAGGAGACGACAGAGTTATTGTTACAGTTAAAAAGCAAATAATTAGCAATAAGGTTTTAAAATTAATGGATAAAGCATCCAAAGAATTACAATTAAGGCAACGCGAGTTAATTGCTCTAGGATTAATTGCACAAAAAGAAGGTGTTTCTGCTCCCGATTTATCTAAAGAATTAAATGTAAATAAACCCAATGGACTACAGCATTGGTTAGGGCGATTGCTTAAACTTGAAATTGTATTATCCAAAGGAAAGACCAAAGGAACACTCTATTATGTGAACCCTGAGTTTTTAAGAACAACAGATTTTATTGAAAAAACAAATTTAAAACGTATTGAACCTCATAGGCTTCAAGAATTAATTTATGAAGACTTGAAAAATTATCCTGAAAGTGCTATTAGTGAAATAAATAAACGTATTGGTAGTGAGATTAATCAACGCACACTTAAAGCTAAGTTAGATGAAATGATTATTAAAGGTTTGTTGGTAAAGCTAGGAGAAAAGAAAGGGACTAAATATATTATATCAACATAAAACCATGAAATAAACTTAAAAATGTTGATAAATGTTGATAAAAATGTTGATATACCTTAAGCTTTATTACGTAAACATCTGTTTTATGGAGGGTTGTATCAACATAAAAACCATGAAATAAAAGTAAAATAGTATAACATATAAAGAAAAACACATTTGCTTTACATGAAACCAAAACGTGTAAAGAAAATGGAAAAATCTTTACATGAGTATTTCAATTAAAAGAAAAGCCTTACTTTTAAAGCTGTGACTATTTTTATCTAAATGAGCAACTTCAATTTCCTAAAACAAGATTTTCCGCAGCTTTACACAGAAGCTATAAATGCTGAAAAATATACCTTTACAGAACCTAAATATGCCGCTTTGTTATGCAGAACGGTTTTAGAATTAGGCTTAAATTGGTTGTACGATAACGATGTAGAGTTTACAAAACCTTACGATTCTAAATTAGCTGCATTACTCTTTCATTACGATTTTAAAAGCAGTATTAAACCATCTTTATTTCACGAGTTAGATTTAGTGAGGCGTTTTGGTAATGATGGTGCACATGGCAACCTAGTAACTTCAAGAAAGTCATTATTATCTTTAAAAGCTATTTTTAGTTTTTCAGTCTATTTAGTAAAATATTATGGCGAAACCCATGCAGATATTCCTATTTTTGATGAAACCCTATTGCCAAGTCCACAGGATAATATAGTTAAAGACAAAACAAAAGCGCAATTAAAGGCATTAGCAGAAGAAAAGGAAGCACAACTTAAAGCTTTTAAAAAGCAACAAGAAGAAAAAGAAGCCTTAGTTAAAGAAAACGAACTTTTAAAACGCCAATTAGAACAACAATTACAAGAACTTGCAACACGTAAAGCAGCACGTAAAAAGGAGGTTGTCCAAGAACGTGATATTCCAAAATTAACACCAGAACTTGAAACACGAAAGCTTTATATAGATGTATTATTAAAAGAAGCAGGGTGGAATAATTTAAAAACTGGTGTAGATATCGAGTTTCCTGTTACAGGCATGCCAAGAAGCACCAACCCAACAGGTAAAGGCTATGTAGATTATGTGCTTTGGGGCGATAACGGATTGCCACTTGCAGTAGTAGAAGCAAAACAAACCTTACACGATGCAAAAAAAGGAAAACATCAAGCGGTATTATATGCCAATTGTTTAGAGCAAATGACAGGGCAACGTCCTATTATTTTCTATTCCAATGGTTTTGACACCTATTTATGGGAAGATACCTTTTACCCAGAACGACAAGTCTATGGTTTTTACACTAAAGAGGAGCTTAATTTCTTAATAGAGCAACGTAAAACCAGAAAGGATATTAGGCAGTTTAAAGTGAATACTGACATTGCTGGTCGTCCATACCAATTAGAAGCCATACAACGTGTAAGTGAAAGTTTGGTAACTACACACCAAAACCAACTAAAAGGAAAACATCGTGAAGCGTTATTGGTTATGGCAACAGGGAGCGGTAAAACCAGAACTTCTGCTGCTATAGTCGATATGTTTACCAAATATAATTGGGCAAAACGCATCTTGTTTTTAGCCGATAGAAATGCCTTGGTAACACAAGCCAAAAATGCGTTTAAAGAGCATTTGCCACATTTAAGCGCCATCGATTTAACTAAGGAGAAAGAAGATAGTAAAACAAGGTTGGTATTTTCTACCTACCCAACTATCATGAATAAAATTGATAAGCTGGATGATGATGAACGGTTTTATGGTGTTGGGCATTTTGATGTTATTATTATAGATGAGGCACACAGGTCTGTTTACCAGAAATATGGTGCTATATTCAATTATTTCGATGCTATTCTAATTGGTTTAACTGCAACACCAAAAAGTGATATAGACCATAATACTTATAATTTATTTGGAATAGAAGATGATAATCCCACCTTTGCTTATGAGTTAACTCAAGCTGTTAATGATGGGTATTTAAATCCGCCAAAAGCAAAAAAAGTACCCATTCAGTTTTTAGAAGAAGGTATTAAATACAAAGACTTATCTGAGGAAGATAAAATCAAATTTGAAGAAAAATTCGGAAGTTTTGAAGTAGAACCAGATGATGATTCGGTTCAAATTGATAAAAGCCAACTCAATAGCTTTTTATTTAATACTAAAACAGTTGATGTTGTTCTAGATTTTTTGATGAATGAAGGTGTAAAAGTGGATGGTGGCGATACATTGGGTAAAACCATCATATTTGCCAAAAACCATAAACACGCTGTTTTTATTGAAGAACGCTTTAATAAGAATTACCCAGAGTTTGGAGGTTCTTTTTTAAGAGTTATTGATAATTACGAATCTAAAGCACAAGATTTATTAGAAAAATTTTGTGATGATAAGCAGGAACAAGAACCTCAAATTGCGGTATCTGTAGATATGATGGACACAGGTGTAGATGCACCAAGAGTTGTTAATTTGGTGTTTTTTAAACCAGTAAAATCTTACGCTAAGTACTGGCAAATGATTGGTAGAGGCACACGATTACGCCCTCATTTATTTGCTCCAGAACAACATAAAGAACACTTTTTAATATTTGATTTTTGTGGCAATTTTGAATTTTTTGATGAGTTTCCAGATGGTGTAAAAACAGGTTCGTCTAAAACTTTGTCTCAAAAGGTGTTTGAAACAAAGCTAAATATCATTACAACCATCAGAGATTTAGCAGAAGCAACACCAGAAGATGATGCTATGGCCGCAGCATACACTAATCAATTACATACTGCTATTAACGATTTAGATGAAAAACGTTTTGAAGTTAGAAAATCGTTGCGCTATGTAAAAGATTTTAAAGATAGAGCACGTTGGAATAGCTTATCCGTTGGAGACGTGTTTGATATTTGTGATCATCTATCGCATTTACCAGTTTACAAATCAGATGATGATGTGTTAGCAAAACGATTTGATTTATTGGCTCTAAGATTACAATTAGCATTACTTAATAAAGCAAAGTCAGTAGAAACTTATATTCAGCAGATTTACGATGTTGGTGTTAATCTATATAAAAAAAGAAATATTCCTGTAGTAGCCGATAAGCTCACTACGATAAACCAAGTAAAAACTCAAGAGTTTTGGAAATCTGTTGATTTAGAGCAGATTGAGCATATTCGTATAGAGCTTCGAGAACTTATAAAGTTTATTAATAAAGAAGATATAAAGTCCGTTTACACCGATTTTGAAGATGTCTTGCATTATGATAAAGTTGAAGAACGTGATATATTACCAAGTTATACAAAATTACAAAGTTATAAAGACCGTGTTGAATCGTTTATAAGGAAAAATAAATCACATTTAGTGGTTAGTAAGTTGCATAAAAATATACCCATAACTGAAAAAGAATTAGCCCTTTTAGAAACGTTGTTATTTGAAGATTCCATTGGCACAAAAGATGAATACAAAAGGCAATATGGCGATATGCCTTTAGGGAATTTTATAAGAAGCATAGTTGGTTTAGATATCGAAGTGGTTAATCAGCTATTTGCAGATTTTATAAACAACGAAAATTTATCAGCTAGGCAAATAACGTTTATAAAAACGCTAATAGATTATCTTAATGTAAATGGGACTTTAGATAAATCACTACTGGTAAAACCACCATTTAACGAAGCACACGATGCTGGAATTATTGGAATTTTTCAAGATGAAAGCGATGTTAGGCAGATAATTTCTATTATTGATATTGTTAATGATAATGCTGGGTGATTTATGTAAAAAGGCGTATAAAAAGGAAGCTATTAAAGTTGTCAAGTTGTCAAATAGTTGATTAAGAATATTATACCTTCCTTGGTTCGAGCCCAAGAAGAGGAGCAAACAAAACCCAATACGAAAGTGTTGGGTTTTTTTGTGGAAAAGATTGGGCGAGAAGTTAATGCTGAGCGCAGTCGAAGTAAGCCCAAGAAGAGGAGCAAACAAAACCCGATACGAAAGTGTCGGGTTTTTTTGTGCCTTAAAATGGGCGATAAGTTTATGCATAAAGCCAGAAAGTGCTGTTTTTTTGCAGGTTAGTTGAAAAAATGACTTTAAAATGGGTTTTAAAAACCAACAAACAAAATTAACCAAAACCACTACTAAACCAGCCTAAAACTCAAATTTAAGCTGCACGCTAATACTTTTTCTTTCTGTTTTACTTCGGCTAAGCTCAGCACGAGTTTTTTGGGTTTCTGTATTTAGGTTAGATAAAGAAATGCCCAATAACCTAACAGAGTTTTTTAACTTTTCTTGATACAATAAGTCTTTTGCAGTTTCAATAATTATACTGGTATCGCTTATAAAATACGGCAAGGTTTTACTTCGTGTTTGTAATGTAAAATCGCTGTATTTTATTTTTAAAGTTACCGTTTTACCGGCCACTTTGCTTTTTTTTAATCGGCGCGAAACCTCATGCGCAATATGTTTTAATTTATCGATCATAAAAATTTCAGACGATAAATTTTCGCTAAATGTACGTTCGGCAGCCAAACTTTTCCGTATTCTATTTGGCTTTACATCACTATTTTGAATACCACGAACAATGTAATAATAATACCTACCTGACTTCCCGAAATTAGCATCTAAATACTCCAACGATTTATGCTTTAGATCCAATCCCGTAAAAATGCCTTTTTGGTACATTTTTTCGGCTGTAACCTTGCCAACGCCATAAAATTTCCTAATATCCAATTGCTCTAAAAAGCCTATAACCTCTTCAGGTTTTACCGTTTTTTGTCCGTTAGGTTTATTGTAATCGCTCGCTACTTTGGCAATAAATTTATTGATTGAAATGCCCGCCGATGCCGTTAAGCCAACCTCGTTAAAAATGCGTTGCCTAATCTCTTTGGCAATTAACGATGCGCTCGGGTTGCCCTTTTTGTTTTCGGTAACATCTAAATACGCTTCATCAAGAGAAAGGGGTTCAACTAAATCGGTATAATCATAAAAAATAGCTCTAATCTTTTTAGAAATATCAGAATACCGCTCAAAACGTGGTCTTACAAAAATTAAATCTGGGCATAATTTAGCAGCTAAATTTCCAGACATGGCACTTTTAACACCAAATTTTCTAGCTTCGTAACTTGCCGCACTAATCACACCACGCTTGCCACCGCCACCAACAGCAAGGGGTTTGCCTTTTAAATTAGGGTTATCCATTTGCTCTACAGAAGCATAAAACGCATCCATATCTACATGAATAATTTTTCGAATTGGTAAATTGAAAGACATACTGTAAATTTAGGCATTAAATGCCTTTTAATTATATTTACTCTTGCGGTTATTAAATTTAGATTGCGATAAATAATGATAGAAATTGAACGTAAATTTTTAGTAACTTCAAACGTTTTTAAAGACCAAGCCTTTAGCAGTACAAGTATTATACAAGGGTTTTTAAATCGGGATCCAGAACGTACCGTTAGGGTAAGGTTAGAAGGAAACGATGGCGTATTAACCGTAAAAGGAAAATCATCCAATAATGGATTATCGCGTTTTGAATGGGAAAAAACCATTAGTAAGCAGGAAGCCGAAGCACTTTTAAAACTGTGCGAAAAGGGTATTATTGATAAAATACGTTACCAAGTAAAACTTGGAAACCATGTTTTTGAAATCGATGAGTTTTTTGGAGATAACCAAGGTTTAATAATTGCCGAAGTAGAAATACAGCACGAAAACGAAACTTTTAAAAAACCAGATTGGTTAGGTAAAGAAGTAACGGGACACATAAAATATTACAATTCGCAATTAAGCAAGCAACCTTATAATACCTGGTAATTATGAAAAAAATATTTTTAATAGTAATTTCTTTAATAGCCTTTATAGCATGTAAAGAAGAAGTAAAAACACCAATTGAAGAAGTAAAAGAACAGCCTATAAAAACTACAGAAAAGCCCATAGATTCTATTGTTGAAGTTGAAGTAAAACTACCCGAAAAAAAATCTGTAAAACAGGTAAAAGCAGAGTTAACTGCAAAAGGATTTAAAACATTCGACTATATTGATGAAAAAACAAACGACACCATTTTAATGCAACAATATTTTATGGCCTTTTTAAAACGCGGTCCCATTCGTGGGCAAAACGAAGAAGAAGCTGCCGATTTGCAAAACGCCCATTTAGCCCATTTAAAAAAGATGTACGAACTTGGGTATGCCGATATTTCCGGGCCTTTTGGAGACGATGGCGATATTCGTGGCATTACCATTTACAACGTTCCAACACAAAAAATGGCCGACAGTCTAGCCAACGCAGACCCCATGGTAAAAGCTGGGCGATTGGAAATTGAAATACACCCGTGGTGGGCAGCAAAAGGCTTTCCCTTACGCTAATGCTTAAAATAAATTTCCGAGCACTTTACCTGTTTTTAAACATCGTAATTATTATTACGTTGTTGGCCATTCATTTTTTGATTAAAGAAAATAGCTACGAAAGTTCGCTGCTGTATTACACGTTCCCCTTGCCAATTATTATTCTTGTAATTTTATTTCTGTCTGTTCTTCTAAATAAAAAACACAGGAAAGTCAACATCATAATAGCATCAATAATATTGCTAATTTGGTTGTTGCGTAGTTTTAATATTAGTTTTCCTGAAGCTATTGATGAAGCCGATTTGGAAATTGTTTTTTGGAACTCCTCCAGAAACAGAGGTTTTCAAGATGCTTTTAACGTAAGTAAAGGTATCCCCGATGTTTTGGTTTTGGTTGAAGGCCGTAAAAACGATATTGAAAAACTGCAACTACAATTTCCTGATTATCACTTTTATCTGTCTGATAAAGAAATTGCCCTGTTTTCAAAAACGCCAATAAAAATCATTCAAGAAAACACTTCAAAGTACAATTCAACTATAATACATTTTCAAACTAACGCGCTTAATTTTTATGCCACAGATATTACCGGAAGCCAAGATGTACCGCGGTCTTGGGAGTTAGGTTTTGCAAACAAACATGTTAAACTAAAAGAAAACACAATAGTATTGGGCGACTTTAATGTGCCTTTTGAATCTAAATATTTAAGCGCATTTAAAAGTAATTTCAACCATGCTTTTAACCAAAAAGGCAATGGTTTTAGAGAAACTTGGTTTTGGAATATTCCGTTGCTTTCTCTGGACCATATTTGGGTTTCAAAAGATTTAGAAATTCTTAAAACCGAAAAAATTGGAACTTTTAAATCGGATCACAGTATGCTTAAAACCTATGTTAGAAACTGATTTGTTTTTTGGGAATGTAATTAGACAGAGCGAGAAACCTTGCGATTATAATAAGATTCCTCCTCATTCTTCGTTTGGAATAACATTGTTGTTCAATTAACATAAAGCTAAAAAGAGGTTGTTACTCCAAAATTTCAATCTGCTGTTTAGCCTCATTCCCAAATTCATCAACCACGGTAATTATATGTTGTCCTTGTTTTGGCTTAACAGCAAACTCGTGGATGTCTTTTGTGCTTCCTAAAAACCTATTGTTTAAATACCAAAACAATGTCGATTCCGGTTTAGAATGTGCCATTTTTAAAACCAGATTGTTGGTATTGCCATCAAAATCTTTTGGTAAAAAAATACTGTTGTTTTCTTTTGGGTAAATAAATTGCATAGACATGGTATTATTGCCCAAGCAATCTTCTCTAAATTTTGGCAAGGGTTTGTAAAACGGGTTTTTAGCTTTGTAATAATAGGCCATTAAAGGCGGCAACACAAACCACGACTTATGATTGATGCTATCAATGCTTTCGCAGGATGAATTGACTTGAAATGTTTCAGTTTTATCCAAATGAATTAAAACATGATACGGACAAGGTTTCGTTTTCAACCCACTTATTTGAATGAATTTAGTGTCTATATTTTCACAATTATGAGACGCGCGATGGCCACTTTCTTTACAAATTTCAACATCTTGCATTTCATCAAAAGGTTCAGCAAACCAATCGCTATTTGGCAGCAAATCAAACACGTCAAATAAAATAGGGGCAGCGGTTTCTACGCCAACTAAACCAGGGCGACCTTCGCCATCGGCATTGCCAACCCAAACTCCAACCACGTAATCTTTTGTGGTGCCAATGGCCCAAGCATCTCGAAAACCAAAACTGGTACCGGTTTTCCAAGCAATTTGTTTCGAGCCATCAAAAAAAGCCCAATTTTCGTCGCTTTCGGGCCTGTTCACTTCTTTTAAACTGTTGTAAGTTAAATAAATAGAAGCGGCATCAAATAAGGTTTTAGCGGTAGTTTTGATTCCAAAATCTATTTTTTCAGAAGCTAAAAAAGTAGGTTCGCAAAATTCATTTGAAAAATATTCTGATGAAGTTTCAGAAAAATGATTTAAAGTTGAAGATAGTGCCGCATAACTTTTGCACAAATCCCACAAATTGCTTTCGGCACCGCCAAGAATTAAAGACAAGCCATAATGGTTGGCATTATATTTTAAATCTTTTAACTGCAATTGTTTTAAATAATGATGAAATCTATCCAACCCAAAAGTATGCAGCATCCTAACCGAAGGCACGTTTAAAGACCGCGATAGTGCTCTACTTGCAGGTACAACACCATCGAATGTTTTGTTGTAATTTTCGGGGTTGTAACTTCCAAATTGCGTAGGCACATCGGCCACCAAAGTGTGTGGCAACATATCGCCGGCATCCAACATGGCGGCATATAAAAACGGTTTTAAAATACTGCCTGTGCTTCTGGGTTTGTTAATAATATCTACGTCTTTTTGATGCGCTTTATTTGTTGGTGTATTGCCCACATAAGCTAAAACCTGTCTGGTTTTTACATTTAAAACCAAAACGGCAGCGTTGTAAATCTCGTTCTGGCTTAATTGGTTGTAATGGTTTTTAACCATGGCGTTAACCTGTTTCTGAAGCTGATGGTTTACAGTGGTTTGTATGCGTTTTCCGTTATGCGATGTTGCAATTTTTTGTAATAAATGTGGTGCTGTTTGTGGTAACGGATAGGGTTTTTGTGGCAAGCCTTCAACAATCGATAAACTATAAGTAAGCGAATCTATAATGTTTTTATCTAATAATTTTTTAAGTAAACGATTGCGTTTTTTTAACAATCGTTCCTGGTTTTTTCCCGGGTAAATTAAACTTGGTGCATTGGGCAAAACCGCTAAAGTTGCACTTTCTGCCCACGATAAATTATTAGCATGTCTGTTAAAGTAGCGCCACGAAGCCGCATCGAGCCCAACCACATTTCCGCCAAAAGGCGCATGACTTGTATAATAGGATAGAATTTTGGTTTTGCTTTCGCGGAACTCTAATCGGGTTGCTAAAATAATTTCGATAATTTTTTCAAAATAGGTGCGTTTTGTTCCTTTTCTTGATAACCTAATAACCTGTTGTGTAATGGTGCTTCCGCCTCGTTTAACCTTGCCGGATTTAATATTGTGGTGCAGTGCTTTAAAGATTGAAACGGGATTAAACCCTGGATGTTTATAAAAATACTCGTCTTCAAACTGAATGATGCAGGTTTTAAATTTTTCTGGAACCGTATCAATTTCTGGAAATCGCCATTGCCCATCTTTAGCTATTTTTGCCCCTAACAGCATATTATTGGCACTTGTAATTACAGTTGAGTTTGGGTCTTTAAAAAGTTGGTTTGGTAAACAGAAATAATAAACAAGCAATAGCACAGCAATTATTGCCGTTTTTATTTTATGTCTTTTTATGTAGTTTACTAATCGTTGCACTTAAAATATATACTCTAAGCCTTTTGTGTTTGGATGTGTATTAAGATAATTTTATGAGGATTGTGAGGCTTTTGTGCGAATCATTTTTTAAAAAATTGGTACTCGCGTTCTACTTTGCATATTTTAACATTATACCAACTGTACCACTCTTCTCGCCCTTTTTGTTGGGCTTGCAAATGCTCGCTTTGTTGTTTCCAGTTTTTTATGGCTTCTAAGGTTTGCCAATAGCTTACTGTAATTCCAACGGTGTTTCGTGCGCTATCAATTCCTAAAAAACCGTTTTGTTTTTTTGCTAAGGCTTCCATTTTTTCAGCCATTTCAAGATAACCGTTGGTGTTTTCGTTTTGGGTTGATGTAAAAATAACGGCGTAATAGGGTTTAAATATTGGTTTCATTTGTAGTATTTAATAGAATGGGTTATCTGATAATTCATTAAAACCGAAACACTAATATACTTTTATTTTTTCTGAAACTTGAGCATATATTTATAAACAAAAAAAAGATAGCAGCCAATACCACTACCTTTTAGTTTATTGGGTTAGAGCTTTATATTACTTTACCAAAACCCCTTTTACGTCCATTAAGGGAAGTGGTTGCAAAGCCTTTAAGTTAATGGTGTTTTTTCTAAAAAGGTAGGTTTTGTCAAACATGGTAGCGCCTTCAAAAAATGAAACTTTAAAGGTATTGTTTAAGGCGAATAGTTGGTCTTGCATCAGCTCTATCTTGGCATAGCTTTTTTTGGGGAGCAGATCGATTTTTTTTCTGAAAACCGAAGTTGTTTTTTTTTTCAGAATACCCACTGCTTACAATAATAACCATCTCTAAATCTACCGCTTTATCGTTAATAATGTAGGCGTTCCAATCTTGGGTTTTATAAATGCTGTTGTATTCGTTTACAATGGCTATGTAAACGTCTTGTACTTCTGGTATTTCGATGTCTTTTTTCACTTTACAAATATATTATTTATATAAAGAAGTGATTTGCATTTTTTTATTTGTTTAAAACTTGGCTGTATCGAAAAAAAACGAAAACTTAATTTAGGCTTGTGTATAAATAGCAAAACTGTGTTTTAATACTCGATGCGATTAAACAATTTTTAAAAAGCAGAATTAAACTGCTCTAAAAATCGCACATCGTTTTCGCTTAGCAATCTAATATCGCCAATTTGGTGCAATAACATGGCAATACGGTCTATACCAACGCCAAAAGCAAAGCCCGAATATTTGGCCGAATCTATTTTGCAATTCTCCAATACATTGGGATCTACCATACCGCAGCCACCTATTTCCAGCCAGCCAGTGCCTTTGGTTATTTTGTAATCGGTTTCAGTTTCCAATCCCCAATACACATCAATTTCTGCGCTTGGTTCTGTAAACGGGAAGTACGATGGGCGCAAACGTATTTTGCTTTTGCCGAACATTTCGGTTGTAAAGTATTGTAGGGTTTGTTTTAAATCGGCAAAACTCACATTTTTATCAATATACAAGCCCTCTACTTGATGGAAAAAACAGTGCGAACGTGCCGAAATGGCTTCGTTTCTGTAAACGCGCCCCGGCGAAATGGTACGTATGGGCGGTTTATTGTTTTCCATGTAGCGCACTTGTACCGAACTGGTATGGGTGCGCAATAAAATATCTGGGTTGGTTTGTATAAAGAATGTATCCTGCATATCGCGTGCGGGATGATATTCTGGAAGGTTTAAGGCTGTAAAATTGTGCCAATCGTCTTCTATTTCTGGGCCTTCGCTTACGTTAAAACCTATGCCTGCAAACACGTCTATTATTTGGTTTTTTACTATGGATATAGGGTGTCGGGCACCAATTTGAAGGGGTTCGCCCGGGCGCGACAAATCGCCAAAAACGCCTTTTACATCGTCTTGGTTTTCCAGCGCTTCTTTTAAGGTGCTTACTTTGGCCTCGGCTGTTTTTTTAAGTTGGTTTATGGTTTGCCCAAATTCTTTTTTCTGCTCGTTGGCTACATTTTTAAACTCTGCAAAATAGGTGTTTAGCAAGCCTTTTTTACCTAAATATTTTATGCGGAAGGCTTCTACTTCTTCTATGGATTCTGCTTTAAAGGCTTCTGCTTCGGTTATTAGTTCTTTTAGTTTATCGATCATAACGTTTTGAAAAAATGATGGCAAATTTACTGTTTTTTACGTGAACTGCGTTAGGGATTGAGGCATTTGTTGAAGCTCTTTTTGCGCTGCCCAACTGCCTTGGGGTAGTTGGGCAGCGCAAAAAAGCGACTGCCGAAAGCCCGACCTGAAAGGGAACGCCCTAATTTTGGATACCGTTTAGAAAAAACTGAAAACTTTAGATGTGCGGTTTAATGCTCGTTTAACAGCTTTGAGAGCTCGTCTAATTTTGGTGTTAAAACGACTTCTATCCGTCTGTTTTTTGCTTTACCCTCAGCTGTGTCGTTTGTTGCGATTGGGGCGTGTTCGCCACGGCCTGCAGCCGTTAGGTTTTGTGGGTTTATTGCTGGGTTTTCTCTTAAAATATTAACGATTGCAGTGGCACGTTTTGTTGATAAATCCCAGTTTCCGCTTAAATTCCCACTACCTTGATAGGGTGCGTTATCGGTGTGACCCTCAATTAAAACGGCAATGTCTGGGTTTACGCCCAAAACGCTGCCCAATTGCTGAACGGCTCTTCGGCCTTCTGTTCCTACTGCCCAACTACCCGGGCTGAACAGCAGTTTGTTTTCCATGGATACATATACTTTACCGTCGCGCTGATTAACGGTTAAGCCTTTGCCTTCAAAATCGGTTAAGGCTCTTGAAATGGCATTTTTTAAGGCAGTCATTGCAGCGTCTTTTGAGGCGATTACACTTTCTAATTCTGCTACACGGTCTGAGCGGTCTTGCAGCTCTTTTTTAAGTTTTGCCAATCGTGCGTTTTCTGCTGCCAAGGCTTGTTCTTTGGCTTCTAATTGTGCTAATAATTCTCTGTTTTTTTTAGAATTTTCGGCTATTGAAGCAGAACTGTTTTTTTCTAAAGCAGCGTATGAGGCTTTTAAATTATCTAAATTAGATTTAGTTGCGTTGAAATCGGCTTGGAGTTTATCGCGTTCGGCAACAGCTTCATTATAGGCCGCTGTAAGTTGTTTTAATTCGTTTTCGGCTGTGTTTTTTGCATTTAAAAGGGCATCGTTTTCGTTTAAAAGGGTTCTGTTTTCCTGTTTTAGATTGGCATATTTATCTTCTAATTCTTTATAAACTTTTGGCGATACGCACGAGGCAACCAACACTAAGGTTAATACTGCTAATGGGATTTTTTTAAACATGATTTTGGGTTAAATTTATTGTTTGTTAAATATTATTTTTTCATTTCTACTAAAATGGGACAATGATCGCTGTGAACAGCTTCAGAGAGTATAACGGCTCTTTTTATGTTTTCTTGTAATGGTTGCGAAACCATGGCATAATCCAATCGCCAGCCTTTATTGTTTGCACGGGCATTGGCGCGGTAGCTCCACCAGCTGTATTGTTGTAATTTGGGGTTTATAAACCGAAAGGAATCAATAAATCCGCTTTTTATAAAGTTGCCAATCCATTCGCGTTCTATGGGCAAGAACCCCGAAACGCCTTTCATTTTTGGGTTGTGGATGTCTATTTCTTCGTGGCAAATATTGTAATCGCCACAAATTATCAAATTCGGAATGTCTTTTTTCAGCGTATTTATATAGTCTTGAAACATGTCCATATATTCCAATTTATGGTTTAACCGTGCATCGTTTGTGCCCGATGGCAAATACAAGCTCATTACGGAAACGCCGTTAAAATCGGCTCGAATATTTCGCCCTTCAAAATCCATAGATTCTATTCCTGTGCCATATTCTACATGATTGGGTTCTGTTTTGCTTAAAACAGCAACGCCGCTATACCCTTTTTTTTGAGCACTAAACCAATAATTGTATTTGTATCCGGCGTCTTCAAATAGGCTTAAATCCAACTGCTCTTTCATGGCTTTAATTTCTTGAAGGCAAACCACATCGGGATTGGCGCTTTTTAACCAATCGATAAGGCCTTTGTTAATGGCGGCGCGAATGCCGTTTACGTTATAGGATATAATTTTCATTCTGCTCCCTTAACCCTCTCCAGAGGAAAGGGAATTATTTATTTTGGTTAATAATTATGAGATCCTCAAGGGCTCTTCAAATTTGTTTCAGCTAAAATAAATAATGCGTTACATTTACACTATTATTTGTTTAAGGAGTTTTAACGAAGCTATTAACAAAATATTTTAAACGTATTGCAGTTTAAGTATCTGATGAAGTTTTTTACATGCATTTTTATTATTTTGATTGGTTTTTACGGATTTTCCCAAGACCAAAACTCTAATTACAAAACTAAAAAAGTTGCTGTAAAAGATACCATTAGAATTGATAGCGTAAGTATTAACCCCAATTTGTTTTCAATTAAAAGGAAAGACAACTCGATAATCGATTCTACTTATTACTCAGTAAATTTTGCAAAAGCTATTTTAACCTTAAAAAGGCCTATTGAAACAGATTCCATCGTTATTAATTATTTAAAGTTCCCGGATTTTTTAACCAAAACCTATAAACAATTAGACGATAATATTATTGTTGAAAACAACAGTAACGCCCAAACATTATACAAATTATCGCAACCCAACGCCTCTAAAAATTTTATTCCTTTTGATGGCTTAACAACGGCTGGAAGCATTTCCCGTGGTGTTACCATTGGCAACAACCAAAACTCAGTTTTAAAAAGCGAGCTCGATTTACAAATTACAGGAAAGCTTAACGAAAAAGTGTCGCTACGAGCCTCTATTCAAGATGCAAATATTCCACTACAAGAAAGCGGATATTCGCAGCGTTTGGATGAGTTTGACCAGGTGTTTATAGAGCTGTTTAGCGACCGCTGGAACATTCGTGCAGGCGATATCGATTTGGTAAACACCGATTCTTATTTTGCTAGTTTTTCAAAGCGGGTACAGGGATTAAATATTAATGTAAAATTGGGTAGCGAAGCAGCGCAAACCAAATTTTTTGCAGCCGGAGCTTTTGTGCGCGGGCAATTTACAAGAAGCGAATTTAAAGCACAAGAAGGCAACCAAGGGCCGTATAAATTACAAGGGCAAAATGGAGAATTGTTTGTGCTTATAGTATCGGGCAGCGAAACGGTTTACGTAAACGGTGTCGCCGCAAAACGTGGTGAAAACCAGGATTATATTATCGATTATAACGCCGGCGAAATCATTTTCAACTCCACATTTCCCATTACTTCCGAAATGCGCATTACGGCAGATTACCAAGTAAGCGAGCGTAATTACTCGCGTTTGGTGGCTTTTGGTGGCGGCCGTTTTGAAAGCGACAAACTCAAACTTGGTGTTTCGGTATATTCTGAAAACGATGCCAAAAATCAGCCTTTGCAACAAAATCTATCGACCAAACAAGTTGAAATTCTGGCAAATGCCGGTGATGATAGCGTGCAAATGGTTGCGCCATCAGAGGTTTTAGAGGCTTTAAACGAAAATAGAATCCTTTATAAAAAAGAAATTATTGGCGGTGTTGAAGCTTTTGTGTTTTCTAACAATCCGGACGACGAGCTGTATCGGGTTACCTTTACACAAGTTGGCGAAAACAACGGCAATTATATTTTAAGCAGCATTAACGCCATCAATAATATTTATAAATATATTGGTGTTAATCAAGGTAATTACGCGCCTATTATTCAATTGGTTGCGCCCACCAAACTTCAAATAGCAGTGGTTAACGGAAGCTATAATCCCACAAAAAAAACTGCTATTCATTTTGAGGCTGCCGGTAGCAAAAAGGATTTAAACCTTTTTTCCAATTTGAACGATGGTGATAACGACGGATTTGCCGGCAAACTAAAGATTACCCAAAATATCATTAAAAAAGACAGCCTTTGGAGTTTAAACGCTTTTATTGATGGCGATTATATTCAAAAAAACTACAAAACCATTGAGCGTTTGTACAATGCTGAATTTTCTAGGGATTGGAATATTGAAAACCCTTTGGGCAATCAGCAATTTACAAAAACGGGGCTGCAACTCATTCATCCCAAAAAAGGCATTATAAACTATCAGTTTGAACATCTGGAATTCTCTGAAAATTTTAACGGGAACCGGCATGTTGCCAACATTAATCTGTTGCTTAATAAATTCATAATCAATTCCAATTCTAGCTTCTTAAAGGCGCAATCCAACACAAGTTCATCTACTTTTTTAAGGTCGTACAATAGCATAATTTACAGTATGAAAAAAAGTTGGATGGGCACAAAATTAGCGATTGAAAATAATGAACAAAAAGATAATGCTACACAAATTTTAACACCTTTAAGCCAGAAATTCAAATCGTACGGGGTGTTTGTTGGTGTTGGCGATAGCACCAAAGTTTTTGCAGAATTTGGATATAAAAATAGAGTAAACGACAGCATCAGAAATAACGCATTGCAAAAAGTAAATACATCCAATACCTTTTATTTAGATTCTAAACTCATACAAAACAGCAACACCAATTTGTCGTTTTTTGCCAATTACAGAACGCTTAAGAATGAAGACGGCACTATTGATGCTTCGACCTCGCTCAGCACAAGCAACGAGCAATCTATAAACTCCCGATTGCAATTCAACCAAAAACTTTTTAAACAAGCCGTGTTATGGAATACTGTTTTTGAAACCAATTCGGGCACCTTGCCACAACAAGATTTTACTTATGTGGAAGTTGAAGCTGGACAAGGCGCCTACACTTGGATTGATTATAATGCCAACGGTATTCAAGAATTAGAAGAGTTTGAATTGGCGCAATTTCAAGACCAAGGCAAATACATTCGGGTATTATTGCCCAACCGAATTTATTTAAAAACACATCAAAACAGGTTGAGCCAAACGGTAACTGTTAATCCGTCGCAGTGGTCGGTTAGCAAGAATAAGTCTAGGAAATTTTGGTCGCATTTTTACAATCAAACCAGTTATTTAATTGATAGAAAAATTAAGCGAGATGGCAATAGTTTTAACCTGAATCCTTTTGAAAACGATGCGGAGAACCAATTGGGTTTACAGTTAAACTTTAGAAACGTATTGTTTTTTAATCGCGGAAAACAGCGTTACACCACATGGTACACATATTTGTCCAATCAATCTAGAAATATTTTATCCATCGGTTTTATTGAAAATAGCCTGAAAAGCCATCAGTTTAATTTTAATCATAAAATTGAAGAAAGTTGGTTGCTGTCTTTTCAAACGGCATTTGATAAAAATGAAAGCACCAGCGAAAACTTTACCAGCAAGAATTACAATTTTGATGAAGCGCTTTTCAATCCTAAAATCTCTTATTTATTTAATGATAATTCCAGTTTCGATATTATTTATCAGTACAAAAAAAAGGAAAATACCATTGGTGGTTTTGAAACCTTAAAACAGCAAAAATATGGCGTATCTTTTGCTTTTTCAAACCAAGGAAAAAATGCTATAAATGGTGAGTTTAATTATTTTTCGAATGCTTTTAATGGTAGTGCAAATACACCTGTTTCGTATCAAATGTTAGAAGGTTTACAACCCGGAAAAAACTTTACTTGGAGTTTATTGGCGCAAAAAAAACTAACTGATTTTTTAGATTTGAATTTAAACTACTTTGGCAGAAAAACAGAAACCAGTAAAACCGTTCATACAGGAACGATTCAATTGAAAGCTTATTTTTAAAAAGCCATTTAAATTTGAATGTTTGAAATAAAGCACATATCATCGTAATATTGCAATATTACGATAAGTTAAACACTTAAAAAACCCAAACCGTATTATGTTTGGGCCTATGATAAATTTAATGTTGTGGTTTAAATGCTAGCCTTGATTAACTCCCTATTCATGCGTGCAATATTATCTAACGAAATCCCTTTTGGGCATTCAATTTCGCAGGCACCGGTATTGGTACAGTTTCCAAAACCTTCTAAATCCATTTGGGCCACCATGTTTTTAACACGATCGGCAGCTTCAACTTGACCTTGAGGCAATAATGCATATTGACTAACTTTGGCGCCTACAAATAGCATTGCGGACGAATTTTTACAGGTTGCAACACAGGCTCCGCAACCAATACAGGTTGCTGCATCCATGGCTTGATCGGCAGCATGTTTGGAAATAGGGATGGAGTTTGCATCTTGGGTATTGCCAGAGGTGTTTACAGAAATATAGCCTCCAGCTTGTTGGATGCGCTCAAACGAAGTCCTATCTACAACCAAATCTTTTATTACAGGAAATGCTGCTGCTCTAAACGGTTCTATGGTAATGGTGTCGCCATCTTTAAACATACGCATGTGTAACTGGCAGGTTGTAATGCCTCTGTCTGGGCCGTGGGCCTCACCGTTTATATACATGGAGCACATGCCACAGATACCTTCACGACAATCGTGATCGAACGCTATGGGTTCTTCGCCAGAGTTTACCAATTGCTCGTTCAAAACATCCATCATTTCTAAAAAAGACATGTGCTCTGAAATATCAGCCACTTTATAATCGACCATCTTGCCTTTGTCGTTTGCGTCTTTTTGACGCCAAATTTTTAACGTAAGATTCATTGTTTTTAAGTTATTGCGTTGTTATTTAGTTATTGGTTATTTAGTTATTTCTAACTGAACCCTTACTAACTTACTCACTTTATTTTAACTTTTAATTCTTTAGGTACTTAATGTATCCATTCAAAATTAAAAGTATTTTACTTTGTATATTTCTTAATTTGTTTAAATTTTCTTCCGAAATTTAGCCTTCATCAAAAGCTATAATTCCGTGATCTAAAGTTTCAAATAATGATCCTCTAGCAATTCTACAAAACTGAATATTCTCTTGAAAGTGAAATCTTCCATATCCTTCAGCTACATCATTTCCAACCGAACGCGAAGAGCGTTTTATTTGGCCAATAAGTGAAAATTTTCAGAATTAGGTAGTTTGGTTATAATATCTTTTGTAACAAATAATCTTAAATTCCTTGCTTGTTTCCAACATTGCAATTCTTAAAACGATTTAAAATTATTCACAGCTTAATAACTTTACAACCTAATAACTATTTATAACTACGCTGCTTCAATTCAATATCTTTAAATTCCAATTCTTCTTTATGCAAAACCGCATTTGCGGGTTCGCCTTTATATTCCCAAGCGGCTACAAAAGCAAAGTTTTTATCGTCGCGTTTGGCTTCGCCTTTTTGTGGCCCGGATTCTTCAGCAGACTCTTCCCTAAAGTGCCCGCCACAAGATTCCTCGCGCATTAATGCATCTTTTGCAAAGAGTTCGCCAAGTTCTAAAAAGTCTGCAACTCGACCAGCTTTTTCAAGTTCTGGGTTCATCTCGTTTGCTTTTCCGGGAACTGAAACTTCTTTCCAGAACTCTTCTCGAATAGCTTTAATTTCAGCCATGGCTTCTTTTAAGCCTGTTGCGTTTCTTGACATACCTGCTTTGTCCCACATTACTTTTCCTAATTTTTTGTGGAAATAATCTACAGATTTACTGCCTTTATTGTTTACAAAAAAGTTTATTCTATCGGTTACCTCCTTTTCGGCTTCGTCAAACTCTTTGGTGTTGGTTGGTATTTTTCCGGTTCGAATATCGTCGGCCAAATAATCCCCTATTGTATAGGGCAGCACAAAATAACCATCGGCTAATCCTTGCATTAAAGCCGAGGCTCCTAGGCGGTTGGCTCCGTGGTCTGAGAAATTGGCCTCTCCTATGCAGTAACAGCCTGGGATGGTAGTCATTAAATTATAATCTACCCAAACGCCACCCATTGTGTAATGTACTGCGGGGTAAATCATCATTGGTGTTTTGTACGGGTTTTGATCTACGATTTTCTCGTACATTTGGAATAAGTTTCCGTATTTGGCTTCAACGATAGCCTCTCCTAGTTGTGTTATTTTTTCTTTTGTAGGGTTTAAGATATTATGAATTTTAGCCTGCTCTTTTCCGTAGCGTTCAATGGCCGCGGCAAAATCCAAATACACAGCTTCACCTGTGGCATTTACACCATAACCGGCATCGCAACGTTCTTTTGCGGCTCGAGAAGCTACGTCTCGAGGCACCAAATTACCGAATGCAGGATAGCGACGCTCTAGGTAATAATCGCGTTGGTCTTCAGATAAATCGGTTGGTTTTTTTCGGCCTTCGCGAATGGCCATAACATCTTCTTTGTGTTTTGGCACCCAAATGCGGCCATCGTTACGCAAGGATTCAGACATTAAAGTTAATTTAGACTGATAGTCGCCCGAGCGCGGGATGCACGTTGGATGGATTTGGGTAAAGCAAGGGTTGGCAAAAAACGCACCTTTTTTATGTATTTTCCATGCCGCCGTGGCGTTGGAGCCCATTGCGTTTGTTGAAAGGAAATATACATTGCCGTAGCCACCGGACCCCACTACAACAGCGTGAGCGGAGTGTCTTTCAATTTCACCTGTTATTAAATTACGGGCTATAATACCTCGCGCTTTTCCGTCAACAATAACAACGTCGAGCATTTCGTGGCGGTTAAACATCTCAATTTTACCACGAGCTATTTGCCGGTTCATGGCCGAATATGCGCCTAATAATAATTGCTGTCCTGTTTGTCCTTTTGCATAAAACGTTCGCGATACTAAAACACCACCAAACGATCGGTTATCTAAAAGTCCGCCATAATCACGAGCAAAGGGTACGCCCTGGGCTACGCATTGATCGATGATATTGGCAGATACTTCGGCCAAACGATACACATTCGCTTCACGCGAACGATAATCGCCACCTTTTACGGTATCGTAAAACAATCTGTATGTTGAATCGCCATCGCCTTGATAATTCTTTGCGGCATTAATTCCGCCTTGAGCGGCAATAGAGTGTGCACGCCTTGGAGAATCTTGATAAGCGAAGGCTTTTACGTTATAGCCTAATTCGGCCAAGGTTGCAGCTGCCGATCCGCCGGCCAAACCTGTGCCAACAACAATTACATCGATATGACGTTTATTGGCTGGATTTACTAAATCGATATGATTTTTATAATCTGTCCATTTATCTTTTATTGGACCTTGAGGTACTTTTGAATCTAGTGTTGCCATATCTATGATAATAGGTATTTAAGATGATGATAAAGTGCAATAAAAATAAATCCTAATGGTATTGCTATTGAATATACTTTACCAATAGTTTGTAAGCGTTTTTTACGAATAGTTGAAGCTCCCATAGATTGAAAAGCCGATGTAAAACCATGCCATAAATGCAGTATTAAAAATATAAATGCAATAACATAAGCCAGGGTTCTTATAGGGTTGTGAAATTTATGTGTAAGCTCTTCGTGATAACGAAAACCTTCTACGCCTTGCATAGTGCCAGACCAATCGCCTTGTATAAATTTGGTGTTAATCTCTGGAAACCAAAAATCTATAAAATGCAAAACTATAAATGCCAAAATAGCAATACCGCTCCAAATCATGTTCCTGCTCATCCAAGTAGAATTTGCAGCTCCGTTGTTTTTTGCATAGGCAATGCCCTGGGCTTTTTTGTTTTTAATTTCTAATACAAACCCCATAATAAAATGGAACACCACGCCAAAAATCAAAACCGGTTGTAATGCGAATTGCACCAATGGGTTTGTTCCCATAAAATGGGATACCTCATTGAATAGATCTGCGCTAAAAACAGATAAAAAATTAATAGCTAAATGTTGAAGCAAAAAAAACATAAGGAAAAACGCAGAAAGCGCCATGGCTACTTTTCTTCCTATCGAAGATTTAAAAAATCCGCTCATTATTTTAAAGTTAATTTATAGTTTTACAAAGGTAGTTATGCATGGAGTTATAGACAAATTACAAATGTTATGTTTTTGCTATTTAGAATCGTTTTAATCTAACTATTTAATTAATGGCGAGTTTTGTTTTTTCCGATCTTATTTGAATGCCATACATACCTTTTGGCAAGTAATATTTACCGTTTTCGGCTTTGTGTATTTTTATACTTGTATTTTCTTTCATCAGCATATTTTTAGCTTTTTCAGAAATGGTTAAATCGTATTGCGCTACATTAAATCCTTTATCTGCTTTCACTTTAATTTGATGTAATTCAGACTGGTTTTCAGATAAGATTTTAATGGTTTGAACACCGGCATTATTGGTATAAAATTTAATATCGATTGAGGGTTCAAAAACCTTGGACCATGCGCTATAGGCGCTTCCCCAACGTATTGAATGTTTAATGTCGTCAACATCAAAAAGCACACTGGATTGATTCATTTTTGATGCATCCATGGTTTGAAAGTGCGCAATATTGGTTTTGTAAATACCTCTTCCGTGAGTGCCTAAAAGCAAATGGTTCGCCTTTGGCTGCACCACAATATCGTGCACGGCAACTGCTGGCAATGTGTTGCTAAAAGCTTCCCATGTTTCGCCTTTATTGAACGATATGTAAGCACCGTTATCTGTTCCTAAGTACAAAATGTTTTGGTTTTTAGGATCTTCTCTAATTACGTTTACCGGAGATAGCGGTATGTTTGAACTTATGTTTTTCCATGTTTTTCCATAATCATCGCTACAGTAAACATACACCAAAAAGTCGTCCCAACGGTAACCGTTTAAAGTTACGTAAACACGCTCTTTTTTATGTTGCGATGCTATAATGCGCGATACCCATAAATCTTTTGGCAGGTTGTTTGAAATATGCTCCCAACTTCCACCCCCGTTTTTAGTGATATGAATTAACCCGTCGTCGCTTCCGGTGTAAATCAATCCGAATTGAAAAGGCGATTCGCTAATACTTGTTAAGGTGCCATAGGCAACATTTCCGGGCTTTCCGCCGTTTGTCAAATCGTTGCTAACGGCTGTCCAATCATCACCTTGATTCATGGATCGCATTAATTTATTGCCGCCCAAATACAAAATATCTTGATTGTGCGGCGATAATAAAATAGGGGTTTGCCAATTAAAACGATAGGGCTTTTCGCCTAATTTATGCTTTGGTTGAATGTATTTTTGCTCGCCAGTTTTTCTGTTGATTCTAAAATAATTCCCGAATTGATAGCCTGTGTAAACCACATTGGAGTTTCTGTTGTCTATTTGAATGTGCATGCCGTCGCCGCCCATAAGTCTTTGCCATGGGTGTTTGCCTTCTTGCTGCCACTGTTTATCGATTTTTGCATTATGGGCCCCAACCCAAACACCGTTATCCTGCAAACCACCGTAAACGTTGTACGGTGTTTCGTTATCGATATTTATAGCGTAAAATTGCCCAACGGAGGTTACGTTTAGTTTCTCCCAACTTTCGCCATCATCGTAACTAATGTTTAGTCCACCATCGTTTCCATCTATTAAATGCCCTTGTTTTTTTGGGTTTACCCAAAGTGCTTGATGATCGACATGCACATTTTCCTTATTTATATTTACAAATGTTTTTCCGCCATCCTTAGATTTTAAAATGGGTACGCCCATAATATAAATACCGTCTTTGTTTTGCGGATCTACTCGTATTTCCCCAAAATAATACCCGTAACTATAATACAAATCGTCTATGTAATTTTCGTGTGTTTTTTGCCATGTTTTTCCGCCATTGGTGCTTTTGTAAACTTCGACGCCAATTACTGGTGTATCGAAAAGGAGTGAATTGGCGTCTTCAAGATATTTAGCCAAATCAATAGGCTTCACGCTGCCGCTTCTTACCAATTGTTTTACGTTTTCGGCACGGTATTTTTCTTGAAATCCATTGGTTTTTAAAAACTCGTTAAGCTTTTTGTCTTCAATATTTAAGAAAGTTGTAACGGTCATGGTTTTAAAATCTTCTTTGGTTAAACCGTTTTTTTTGTCGTTTTTACTTTCTGAAGCCCTTCTGAATTGACTGTCGTGCAAGGCGTAAATAATGTTTTCGTTAAACACTGCCAAACCAATTCTGCCAACGCCATCGCCCGTAGGAAACCCGCTTTCTGAAGTCGTTATTTTAACCCAAGTATTTCCGGCGTCGGTACTTTTATAAATTGCGGATTGGTTCCCGCTTCCATTAAAATTCCAGGCTTTTCTATCTTTTGTCCACGATGAAGCAAACATAATGTTGTAGTTGTTTGGGGCGTGCTGCACATCGATAATACCACTTACATCGTCAACAAATAGTTTTTGTTCCCAAGTTTTACCGCCATCGGTGGTTTTATAAATGCCTCGCTCCTTATTTGGAGAATATAAATGTCCCGTAACACCTACAACAACCTCATCGGCATTATTGGGGTTAATAAGAATCCTGCCAATGTGATGGGAATCTGGCAACCCAACATGAGTCCAGGTTTTCCCGTTATCGGAAGATTTTAAAATACCTATTCCCGCATAACTTGAGCGCGATGCGTTATTCTCACCGGTGCCAACCCAAACGGTTTTGGTTTTCCAATCTACCGCAATATCGCCGACGTTTTGAGTGCTTGAAGTATCTAAAATCGGTTCAAATGTAGAGCCGTTATTGGTTGTATGCCAAACGCCACCAGAAGCATAACCTACATAAAATTCTATGGGATTTTCTGGATTTACATCCAAATCTACAACCCTGCCGCTCATTATGGTTGGGCCTATATTTTTAAATGGCACATTTTTAACCAATGAATTTTGGGTTGAGGCCTGCTTTTGTTGAATCGCTTTTTCTAAAACTTTTGATGATGTTGATGGCTGTTGAGTATAGCCAATATAGAAACATAAAATGAAGCAAAAAGTAAACTTTTTTATAATGCGCATGTTGATTGGTTTTTATGGTTATGAAAATTAACTATTCTAATTGTTGTGGCAAAATTTAACCGTTTTTATTTACATTCCATTGAAAAATTCTGACGGGTGGAGATAAAAAAAAGCCTGTAAATTTTACTTCACAGGCTTTCATCTTATTTTACAAGCTTAACTTAATCTAACACAATTTTTTTAGTAATTACTGCTAAATCTGAATGGATATTTACAAAATAAACACCTTTTGAAGCAGCATGCATTTTAATGGTTTTCGTGTTTGAAGCATTTGAAAGATCGTGTTCTGAAATCAATCGTCCGCTAATATCATAAATAACGGCTTTTTGCAAATTAACATACGATGCCTTATTGATATGAAATTGATTTTTTGCAGGGTTGGGATATAAACTAATGGCATTGTATAGCTCATCTTCTTCTATACTCAAAGAACAAGAGTGGTTGGTCATTAAAGTACTGCTGCAACCGGCATCGATCGATATACTTCTGCTTTGTACATTGTTCCCGCCATCAATATCATCACCACTCAATGTTCTATTGTTTTGGCCAGCACCTATTGAGCGGTGCATAATAGCATTAGAATTTATAACATGGCCCAATTGATGTCCATGACCTAACTCGTGTACGGCCACAGATTCAAAATCTGTTTTTGGACTCACAGCCGGTTTTGTTCCGTACTCCCAATTTGTATCATCGTTAAAGACAATATCCAATTCTTCTACTATCACATAAGTGGTTCCGGTGCTCGAACAGGTTGATGGATAGGTATAACAAACACCTAAAGTATTGGCTTCAAGTTCGTTTCCTACATCAAATCGTATAATGTTTGTGCCATCCCTTTGTTGGGAGTTTATCATGGTTGTTGCGCCAATATCCCAGTTTACACCTGTTTCGCACCTCCAAGTATCAAAGGCTCTTAAAAAGGATGCTTTTGCGGCAGCATTGGCATCAAAATCAGTATTCATTTGCCATGTATAACCTCCTAAACCATTAGTATCTACATGTTGTGTTTGATATTCAGAACCTCCACTTATAATCGTTATTTGAGCATACGGCACAGTAATAAATGCTAGCCCACTAAAGTTGGATTTATTCGGTATTGGTTCTGCATCTTCTACCTGGATGGAACCTGTTCCTGCATCTCCGGGCACTTGTACTTGCACTTCAGTATTCGTCCAGCTTACTATTTGAGTATCTAATGCAGTAATTTGACCAGATACTGAATTGGCATCTTGAAAATATACTTTACCCATATTTGCTCCAAAATCGTTTCCAGTAATTGTTAAAACGGAATATGTTCCTGCCGTAATGGTTGAAGGAGATACACCAGTAATTTCAATGGTGGGTCCTTTTACTTTACCTGTTGAGTTTGCTTTGGGCTTAAAACTTTTGCTTGCTAATTCCTTATAATTGGTTTTGGTTTTTAACGTAATGGCAGTGTAAAAACTATCCTCAATGCCTTGAAACGATTTAAAAACATTATTTACCGTGTTTGATTGTGTGTTGTATTTGTAAAATGCTTGTGCTCCGCTATAAGGGTTGTATTTTTTTAAAGCGCTATTGTTGTTTATTAGTTGCGTTTTAGAATCATATAGAAAAAAAACACCTGTTTCTCCTGGTTTTACCTGCAAACTAGGTGTAACAGTTTCTCCCATACCTCCTACCCAACCACCTTTGGTAATGAGTTCTATTTGACTGGGTGCTTCGCCTTTAAACACTTTATAGACTTCGATTGTGTTGCTCGTGAAAATATTTGTGTAATCGGTATTCCAAAATGATTTTTGAGCTATAACTTTACCTTCAACAATTAATTGGGTGTTTTCAATTTGATCATTTAAAGGCATTTCAACTAAAGCGCCTTGAGCTTGTAATTTGGGCGTGTAGGATAGAAAAAAAAACATTGTGAAAACAATGCTTATCAGCGTAGTTTTATTCATAATTTATTAAATTTTTTATCAAAAATAACAAAAAAACTAGCATTTGCTAGTTTTTTTGTTATTTCTTAAATGTAATAACGTATTTTATTCTAACACAATTTTTTTAGTAATTACTGCTAAATCTGAATGGATATTTACAAAATAAACACCTTTTGAAGCAGCATGCATTTTAATGGTTTTCGTGTTTGAAGCATTTGCAAGATCGTGTTCTGAAATCAATCGTCCGCTAATATCATAAATAACGGCTTTTTGCAAATTAACATACGATGCCTTATTGATATGAAATTGATTTTTTGCAGGGTTGGGATATAAACTAATGGCATTGTATAGCTCATCTTCTTCAACACTTAAATTACAAGAGCCTGTATAATTGCTCATTGCTGTTGTATTACACAGTGCTGCACCTGTATTAAAACCTTGAATTACTGTTGCTGCATTTATGTCGTTGGTGCTTAAATCCCTTAATGTTAAGCCACGTGGAAAATTATAATGCATTACCGCGTTGGGATCTATAACATGCCCTAATTGGTGGGCGTGCCCCAACTCATGGAGTGCTGTACTCTCAAAATCCCAGTCAAAACCAACACCATTAGGGTCGCTACCAAAATACCAAGGGGTATCATTATCAAAAACAATATCAGCCTCACTAATTAAATCACGCACTGTTCTTGGGCTACAGGTGTTTATTACATAGGTACACCTCCCTAAAAGTCCATCTGGTAGCGGGTTTGCAGCAGTATCAAATGTTACAAGACTAATTCCATCTATCTCACTACTGCTAACCGGGGTGTTAGCACCAATTATCCAATTAATTTTAGTTTCGCAACGCCAAGTTTCAAAGGCTCTTAAAAAAGCTGTTTTTGCTGCGGTATTGGCATCAAAATCTGTGTTGAGCTGCCATGTCATATTTCCAGTATTATTTGCTGAAAAGTGCTGCGTACCCAATCCGTCATCAGAGTTTATTAAAGCGTATGTTATGGTTAATTCGGCTGATGAAACGCCCGTAGAATTATCATCGTGGGTAACTCTTATGTCTCCCGTTCCTGCTCCAGCAGGAACTTCAACAGTAATTTGAGTGTCGGACCATGTTACTTGACTATCTAAAGCATCAATATACTTAGGGGTGCTATCTGATTGCGACACGGTACCGCCTGTGTCGGCATCTCTAAAACCAACTTTTCCTTTTGTTGTACCAAAGCCAGATCCGGTAATAGTAAGTACCGACTGCGTTCCCGCTGTTATGGAGCTCGGAGAAAAAGCTATGCCCATTGGAGGAGAAAAAACCTTTGCTTGCGTATTGGGTTTAGAAATAAGATCTTGAATATTAAAGCCTGAAATCTCCATGTATTTCGTTTTTGTGTATTTCATTATTTCATTATAAAACCCTTTTGAAACATCTTTTTTTGAACGAAAAGGATTTAAAGCTACGTTATTAGCTAAGTCATATTTATAAAACCCCTGTAGAGAACTATAAACCCTATATTTTTTTATTGATGATTTTCCAAGAATATTTTCCGTAACCGCTCTTTCATGCAATGTAAACACACCTGTGTCATTAACATTTAATTTTAAACCCGGTATTACAACCTGTTCTGTATCCCCTACCTTTCCGCCTCTTGTAATAACCTCAATGGTTTTTGGTTGCTCTCCTTTAAAAACTTTATATACTTCAACAGTATTTATAGTGTATATGTTATTGCGCTCTGCATTCCAAACAGATTTTTTAGCAATCACTTTCCCTTCAACCACTAAGCTCGAATTTTCAATTTGTTGTTGTAAAGGTATTTCTCTAAGCATCTCTTGTGCCCATAAATGTCCGGCGCTTATTAAAAATAATAAGGCTATAAGTAATGTAGTTTTCTTCATCATCTTGTTTATTAATGTTAAAGTTAAAGTTAAAAACCAAAGGTTTTGGCCTTAAAATAAAGGCTGTAAGTTTCTGTATGGCTTTAAAAAAATCTATAGGGATTACCAAATATAGCAATTTATAGCCAATGATTTACTTATAATTATTACATTTATCGTCTTAATTTAATCGTTATTATGAAATATCATCGCATTAACACAGAACTCTTTATAAAAAACAGAAAAAATTTCGCTGCATGTATGAAGCCCAATAGTTTGGCTGTTTTTAACTCTAACGACATCTATCCCATTGGCGCAGACAGCACCATGCCTTTTCAGCAACATCGTGATATTTTTTATCTAAGCGGTGTAGATCAAGAGGAAAGTATTTTGGTATTATTCCCCGACTGCCCTAAAGAAAGCCATCGTGAAATTCTTTTTTTAAAAGAAACCAACGAGCATATTGCGGTTTGGGAAGGCGAAAAACTAAGCAAAGAAAAAGCCTTGGAAACCAGCGGAATAAAAACCGTGTATTGGCTGCAGGACATGGAGAAAATCATGTTTGAAATCATGACCCAATGCGACACCGTTTACATTAACACCAACGAGCATTACCGTGCTAATGTTGAAACCGAGACCCGGGAAGACAGGTTTACCAAATGGCTAAAAAACAAATACCCTGCGCACGCGGTTGCCAAAAGCAATCCTATTTTACAACGCTTGCGATCGATTAAAGACCCCATAGAAATAGATTTAATACAACAAGCCTGCAACATTACCGAAAAGGGTTTCCGTCGTATTTTAAACTTTGTAAAACCCAATGTTTGGGAGTACAATATTGAGGCCGAATTTATGCACGAGTTTTTAAATAACCGCTCTAAAGGTTTTGCATACACGCCCATAATCGCTTCTGGTAACAATGCCAATGTATTGCATTATATTGAAAATAACCAACCCTGTAAGGCAGGCGATTTAATTTTATTGGATGTTGGCGCAGAATATGCTAACTATGCCAGCGACATGACGCGAACCATTCCGGTTTCGGGTACATTTTCTGAAAGACAAAAAGCCGTTTATAACGCTGTTAATCGCGTAAAAAATGAAGCGACTAAAATGCTTGTTCCTGGTGCTATTTGGGCAGATTACCATGTTGAAGTTGGTAAATTAATGACCAGCGAATTATTGGGCTTAGGCTTGCTTGATAAGGCCGATGTAAAAAACGAAGACCCCAATTGGCCCGCTTACAAAAAATATTTTATGCACGGTACCAGCCACCACATGGGGCTAGATACGCACGATTACGGCATTTTAACAGAACCCATGCAAGCCCAAATGGTTTTTACGGTTGAGCCAGGGATTTACATTCCGGATGAAGGCTTTGGCATTCGATTGGAAGACGATGTAGTTATTCAAGAAACCGGCGAACCCATTAATTTAATGCGCAACATTCCTATTGAAGCCGATGAAATCGAAGAGCTAATGAACCAATAAAACCAGAGGCTTAATAGAAGATTGAGCTTTTAACGGCACATGGTGCACCATGGTAAAACATTAAAAGTAAACACTAGATGTTTTACCATGGTGTGTCAAACCAAATATTAGGCAAATTTATAGAGTATTTAAATCAAATAAATAACGATTTAACTTTTGCAGTGTTTTTATTTTATCGTTAGAGTTAATTAATAACGAAATGTTGTTTTTGCTTCCGCCATAAGAAATCATCCTGATTTTTACATCTTTTAAAATTTCGAATAGCTTGTAGGTTTGCTGGTGATTTACAATTTCATGCCCAACTAAGCATATAATACTTTGGTTTTTATCAACTTCAATTAGTGCACATTGTTCCAGCTCTGCTACAATTTTATCTAAATTTCTATCGTCATCAATAGTTAGCGACACAGCGACCTCAGAGGTTGTAATCATGTCTATGGATGTTTCGAAAACCTCGAAAACCTCGAAAACCTTCTTTAAAAAACCATAAGCCTGAAGCATGCGCACAGATTTAATCTTTATGGCCGTAATGTTATCTTTTGCAGCCATGGCTTTTATACCTTTTTCTGAGGTTTCATTAGATATTAAAGTGCCGGGAGCAGATGGGTTCATTGTGTTTTTTAAACGCACAGGAATACCAAGTGCACGTACTGGCGTAACAGTTTGCGGGTGCAATATTTTAGCACCAAAATAAGCCAATTCTGCAGCCTCATCGAAAGACAGGTTTGAGATAGGTTTAGTGTTTTCAACATACCTTGGGTCGTTGTTGTGCATACCGTCTATATCGGTCCATATCTGCACTTCCTCAGCTTTAATTACAGCCCCAATAATAGTGGCTGTGTAATCGCTACCGCCACGTTGCAAATTTGATATGTCGCCTTCGGCATCTAAACAAATAAAGCCTTGGGTTATATAAATATCTGCGGTTTCGGTGGTATTGAAAGCAGTATCTAAATGTGTTTTTATGTAAGACAAATGGGGCTCTCTCGAGCTATCTGTTCGCATAAAGCCCAAAGCGGGCAACAAAGCAGAACGAATACCTTCTTGCTTTAAAAAACAATTGAACATAAAGGTTGAAAGCAATTCGCCTTGCGCCAAAATGGTATTTTCTAATTTGTTTGAAAATGTTTTGTAAGTTGAATCAATTAATTGTCCAAAAATATCCGAAACATATTTTTTGGCTTCATTGTTTAGCGTTTTATTTGATAAAAGCGCATCAATGGTTTGTTTATAAGTTTTATGAAGTTTATAAATTTTATCTTCGGCCTCGCTCGTGTTTTTACCTTTTATACAATTTGAAATGGCAACCAACTCGTTTGTGGTTCCAGACATGGCAGATAACACCACTATTTTTTTATTGCCATCGTTAATTATATTTTTAACGTTAATAATGTTTTCTACCGAACCTACCGAGGTACCGCCAAACTTTAATACTTTCATTGTAATGATTTTAGGGTGTAAAATTATAACTCCTTTTTTCAATAAAGATATTTTCTGAAAAAATTGTTTACATTTGCACATATTGTTATATAATTAACATACGCATCAAGGACTTTATATTTAATTTTAAAAAACTTTTGATTTTTAACGTGAGTTCGATTTAAAATTTTTATAATTATATACTTTAGTTTGTTGTTTTTTAGTTGTTTGTCATTTCGACAGAGCGAGGAAAGAGCGACGAGAAATCTCATTCAATAGAGATTCTTCCTCATTCTTCGTCTGAATGACATAGTTTTAACTTTGTAAATTTACAACCTACTGATTATGAACTACAATTATATCGAACTCACCTATTTTTATGTTATTACAATCACAAAAGCAAAAACTATTACATGAAAACGGTATCTAACTGCGTTGAAGATATTTTGATTTCGCAACCTTATTTAGAAGAGGCTTTATCCAGAAACATTATAAATTTTAGCGCCTTAGCCATTGAGCTAACCAAACCCATTAGCGATATGCTAAAAAAAGATGTAAAACCCGGTGCTATTATGATGGCGTTAAGGCGTTACAACCCGCCCGTAACCTTATCGAATTCGGTAAAAATGAAACGTATGCTGCAGCACCTTGGCGATATAACGGTGCGCTCTAATTTAACCGATTTTACAGTAAAAAACTCGAACAGCCTAATACACAATCACGCTAAAGTACTGGAGAAAATAGATGATGAGTCTAAACTGTTTTACACCTTTACCCGAGGCATCCACGAAAGCAATATGATTATTTCAAGCAGTTTAAAAGATTATATTACCACACATTTAAAGCACGAAACCTTTCTTGCGGTACAAGACAACTTAACGGCAATAACCATAAACCTGCCGCAAGACAACTCGAAAGTTGCCGGACTGTATTATCATTTTTTTAAACGATTAGCCTGGGAAGGTGTTGTGCTTTACGAGGTGCTTTCTACAACAAACGAGTTTACCATATTGGTAGAAGATCAATATGTTGACAAAGCGTTTACGGCCATTAAAAGGGTAAAAAACTAAAAAGCAAATTAAAACACGTTGGCAAAACGGGTTTTTGGCATTATCTTGTTTTTTTAAGTAAGCGTAAAACATCGGGCTTTTCAAACAAAATGGTTTTGTACAAAACCATTTTGTGAGCAGTTTGCACTTTATGGTTTAAAAAGATGTGACGGTCTGAAAAGTAATTTATAGAGTGATATTGGTCGCAGTCGAAATATCTAATATAACTGATACATAGATTACTCGACTGCGCCCAGAATAACAAACTACTTTTATTTTGCCTTTTTATAAAACCTCGTTTTACGGTTATTTGAAGCAGCTAAAGGCAAGCCATGTAAAAGCCTAAATTTAAGCAGTATAGTGCTTTGTAATTTTCTGCTCGATTGTGTCATCCCAGATCCTGGTCAATATATTTTTTGCCATACGGGAATAATATTTAGCCTTTTCTTTATTGTCTAGAATTTTAAAAACATGGGCCAGCTTGTACATTGAAGGAATATGCATACTGTTAATTTCCAAGCAAATTAAATATTTGGCAATAGCTTCTTGGTAAGAGCCACTTTTAACCAAGGTATTGGCTTGCTTAAAATAGTCTTCAATTTCTTTTACTTCATTGTCGTATTTTAAATCTAAAATATCTGCTGTTCTGGTTGTTATAAAAGAGCAGGGTACTTTGCGGGTAACTTTCTCTGTTACGCTACCCATAACAAATCTATTTAAACCGGATCTGCCGTGTGTCCCCATAATTAACAAATCATAATTGTCTTCTTTAATGGTTCGCAATATTTGCTCGTGGGCCAATCCGTCTTTAATTTTTATGCTATAGTTTACATCTTGCAGATCGAAATCTTTAATAAATGTATCTAATTCGGTTTCAATATCCTTTAGCCTTTTGGCGTTTTCCTTTTCGGCTTCATCCTTAAACCTTACCGATAAACTGGAAAACTTTTCATAAACGCCTAAAATGGTTAAACTGGCATTAAAAAACTTAGCCAGTAAAATGGCATTGTTAAGCGCATAAACAGAGTGTTTAGAAAAATCTACCGGACACAATATATGGTCTAGCTTGTTTGTTTTATCAGATTTAACAACCCATACAGGTATATTGGATTGCCTCATTACTTTTTCGGTAGTACTGCCGCGTTTAAATTCTTCTTTTTTTTCCTTACTGCCCGACCCCATAAGAATAAGATTTACGGCTTCTTTGTCGGCTATTTTAAGAATATGGTTTACAGCATTGCCGTTCTCTATTACTTGTTTGCTTACTTTTAAGCCTTCTTTTTTAAACAGCTCTTGTATTTCATTTAACGCATCCGATACGTTGCCGGTTACCACATGCCTAATGGCAGGATCTAGACCTTCTTCTGGGAGCACATGCAATATGATTACTTCGGAATTACCCAAATTCGCGATTTTTATTGCGGTATCTATTTGCTCTTTCGAGTCGATGTTAACATCAATTGGAACCAATATTTTTTCTAGTAGTTTCATGTTATTCGGTTTAAAAATTATTGACTAATTATTATAAATCCCATAACTTAAACCGCTATGGCATTAAGATATGGAATAACTAAAAATGTAAAAAAATTACACAACTTTTGTAAAACAAATACAAATATAATGAATATATAAGTCTAAAAGCCTGTTCTTAATACCTATGTTTTTTTCTTTGGCATACAAGTGCCTAAAAAACAATTGAGCGGCTTTATTTAAGCTATTTGCCTGTTATATGCTCTAGGTACAAAATACAAAAAAATACTGTCTTTTGCAAAGTTTTAAACCTACAAAAGGCAAACGCTTTAGCTCTTTTTTTAGGGGGTTGTATTTTTTATTATTCAGGTTAATTAATGCCATAAACCAACCTGGTTTTGTTTTAATAAAGTTAGTGCCTATTTTAGCCATAAGCCTTCCATCAAATAAACACATACAATAAATTTTATACTACAAAGCATGGTATTAAGAAGCCGTTCAACAACAAGCTTATTAATACCATGCTTATTTTAAAACTACTTTTAATACCTTACGTTACTTAACCGTTAATGTATATTCTGGTGTTTTATTAAAAGGGCAGAAATATTTATACGTTCCTTTGTTAAGCGTTACGGCTTTTGTAGATTCAGTTTTACCATGCTTTACCATTTGCAAGACATAAGCATCTGCAATATGGTTTTCAGGTTTAGAGCCATCTTTACCAGCTTCAATTAAAACCAAACCAACTTCTGGAGCTGCATTGTTATTTGATACTTTAAAAATATAAGTCCCCTCTTTTAGGGTTAATTTCTTCTGTGTAAACTCACCTTTTGTTTGCTCTAACGATACTGTTTTTACAGCATCGGTTTTCGTCATTTTTTCTTGCGCAGTAGCAGTTAATGTAAAGGCTACTAAAAACAATCCTACTATTAAATTTTTCATGGTTTTCATTTTTATTCTATTTTGGTTTTACTGTTTATTTTTTTATTTGGGCGTTACCCCGCACTTCGACTCCGCTCAGCGACCAATGGGGTCGGGCTTTCGGCAGTCGCTCCCTCCTGCGTCGGGGAGCTTCAACAAATGCCTCAATCCCTAACGCAGACTTCACGTTTTTCAATTCAACTTTAATATTCAAATTGAAATCCTTAACAATTTTTAAGCCCCTATATTTTAATTATTAGTTAACGTGAGTTCGACATATTTATAGCTCATAATCAGTAGGTTGTAAATTTACAAAGTTAAAACCATGTCATTCAGACCAAGAATGAGGAAGAATCTCTATTGAATGAGATTTATCGTCGCTCGTTCCTCACTCTGTCGAAATAACAAACAACTAAAAAACAACAAACTAAAGCATATAATTATAAAAATTTTAAATCGAACTCACGTTAGTTAGCAGTTACTTTAAATTTTCCAGCCTCAACACTAGGGAAATCCACTTCAGTTTCCGCAATGTGGTTTACATAATTTGTTAAAGTATTGGCCACTACGTTTAACACAATTTCTAAAATATCAGCGTCGTTATAGCCAGCTTCTTTTACCGATTTTATAGCTTCAGTTGAAACTTGCCCTCTATTTTTTGTTACATTTTGTGCAAATTGCAAACCAGCTTGAGTTTTTGCATCGGCGGCAATTGCTTGTCTGTTTTGCTCGGTTTCTTCAATGCTTAAACCATTCATTTTTCCAATGGCGGTGTGTGCAGATAAGCAATAGTTACAAGCATTTTCTTCGGCAATTGCTAATGCTAATTGTTCTCTAAATTTGTTGCTAAAGTTGCCACTTGCAGTTAACTCGCCTAAACTTAAATAGGTTTGCAATGTTGCAGGCGAGTTGCCAAATACTTTAATTAAGTTTGGAATAAATCCTAACTTGTTTTGTACGGCGTTAAATAATTCTTTTGATTTTCCTGTTGTTGTTTCCGGGTTTAATGTTTCAATTCTTGTGCTCATAATATTCAATTATTTATTTGTCATTCCCTCGAAAGAGGGAATCTCGTTAATTTTTTATTGTTATTTACTTGTGTTTTTACATTCGCATAATTGGCGTTCTGGATAATTCTCATCATATTCTTGATAGCCCCAGCAATTAGGGCATTGCGTGTTTTCTATTGTATTCATAATTGTTTCTTTTTAATTACAATGCAAATATGCGACGGATAGTAAAGTGAAAAAATGGACAAAAGTTCCTAATGATTGGATTGGTAATTTTTAAATGTCATTTAAAGGAAAAAAGTGAGCCTATGCTGAAACGCAGTCGAAAACATGGCAATCTCATTTTATGAAACAGATTGCCACATCTTGTTTGAAAAAAAACAAGATTCGCAATAACGTTAATAGTCTTTTTTAAATTGAAGTGGCGATTTTGCAGTCGCTTTTTTAAAGAATCTGGTAAAATAAGCCGCATCGTTAAAACCCAAACCGTAGGCGATTTGTTTTACAGATTGATTACTGTAAATTAACTGGCGTTTTGCCTCTAAAACAATTCGGTTTTTTATAAAACTGCTTGGTGTTTGCGAACCCGTTTTTTGAAAATTTTTGGTTAACGATTTTGGCGAAATCCCCAAACGATTTGCATAATCTGTAACAGAATGTAGGGTTTTAAAATTCTGCTCAACCAGTAAACTAAAATCTTTAAAAAGCTTGGTTTCAGTATCGTCTTTTATAACATGATGCTCTTTTTTTACGCGTACCGAAAGAATAATGAATTGTTTTAAATACGCCTGAAGCATATCGTATTGCGCAGTTGCTTCCTCTTTCTTAAACTCATCAATTAAACTTTCTAAAATGAAGTTTAATTTTTTGGTATCGCTTTTAGAAGGTTTTACAAATGGCGTTTCGTATATATTATTAAAAAGCACACCATTGCAGGCCACTTCTTTATCGTGCGCTTGGATGCAGTAAAAATCGCGAACAAAATTAAGTTTGTAAGCTTCTTTAATTTTTTCTGATTCAACTGAAAATACTTGTCCCGGCGATAAAAAGAATAGCACATTATCATTAAAGGCATAACTTTCAAAATCGATATTATAAACTCCTCTTCCTTGTTTAATCCAATAGATATTATAAGCATCAATTTGTTCGGGTTTATTAAATACACAAGCTTTTTCAAATTGAACTACGCTTAACGAAAAAATGTCTTTAAAGGAATAGGTTGAAATATCTTGAACTGCCATACATCAAAATTAATTGGATGTGGCTTTAGTCGTAAAAGTTTTAATATTTAACACAAAAAATGTAATTAATGCGGGTTGCACCCAACCCAAATTTAAATTGGCCAACGGCATAAGTTGTTTTAAATTAAATAACAAACCCAAAAAACCAGCAAATAATGCAAATCCAAACACAAAGGTTAGCCTCGTTTTATTTGTTCCTTGCATATCTTTGCACAAAAGAGTTTAAAAATGATTTTACAACACAAAGGGATTCCTGTTTTTTTTACAGATTCTGGTAAAGGGCCAGCACTTGTTATGCTTCACGGGTTTTTAGAAAACTCGAACATGTGGAACCCTTTTCTGCCAGAATTAACCCAAAAAAACCGAGTGATCCGCATCGATTTATTGGGCCACGGGCAAACAGGTTGTTTGGGGTATATACATTCCATGCAACTTATGGCTAGTGCTGTTAAAGCCGTTTTAAATCATTTAAAAATTAAACAATCTACATTTATTGGGCATTCTATGGGCGGTTATGTGGCACTCGCTTTCGCGGAAAGAAACCCAGATGCCGTAACGGGCTTATGTTTAATGAATTCTACCGCCGAAGCAGATTCAAAAGAGAAAAAAGAAAATAGAGATCGAGCCGTAATCGCTGTTAAACAAAACCATAAAACGTTTATTAGAATTGCTGTCCAGAATTTATTCAGCCCAAAAAACAGAAGCGTTTTTGCCAAAGCCATAGAACAAATCGTTGCAGAAGCTTTGCAAACGCCATTGCAGGGTATTGTTGCCGCATTAGAAGGCATGAAAACAAGACCGAACAGAGAGGCCGTTTTAAGCAGCAAACAGTTTAAAGCAATGATGATTATTAGTAAAGAAGACCCTGTTTTAGAGCATAGCGCATTACTATTACAAGCTAAAAAAGCAAATGCAAAAGTGGTTGAATTTCCAGACGGGCACATGTGCCATATCGAAAATAAAGACGATTTCTTACACAGTATTATGTATTTCATCGAAAATTAACATCGTTTTATCGTTATTATTGATTTTTTTACTTAAGTTTATTGCCCAAATGCTTGTCCCATGAAAAAAACTACCAACAAACCTACTTTTATCCCAAAAATGTACTGCAACCTTTTTGGGCACGATTACCAAGTAACAAAAAAAGTAACCTACCACGTAAAAGAGTACACCTGCAAACATTGTAAAAAAGAGTTAACAACCAACAGCAACGGAGATTTAATCGAGCTTACCCCAAAATTCAGGGAGATAAACACTATTTTAAGTCGCATACACGCCTCAAGAACCCAACGTTTAAAGGAAAAATCATTCGCTTCGTCGATTTATTAAAAGAGCCTCGACAACTTTAACGGTTTTTTTAATATATTTAAAGTCTATCCCTAAAATAGTATTGATTAATAGTTAAAGTTTTATGAAAAACATGCATTGCAAGATGTTTGGGCATGATTTACATATATCTCGAGATGTTACCCATCATGTTAAAGAATATGCCTGCAAATATTGCCAAAAAGAATTTACAACCAGCAGTTCTGGTAATTTAACACACCTTACGCCTAAATACAGAGAGATTAATAGCGTTTTAGAGTACATTCACAAAAAACGTATTTCTAAAACCAATCGTAAAAAGCTTAATCCTGACTTACTGGTTTTTAAGCATTAAAGTTTTTCCAGCCTTGTGCCTTGATTGGTATTCTTGATTCTGCTCGGGTTACCAGATGCATACCTGCGCTTTCTTCTTTGATATGTCCAATTATTGAAAAATTAGGATTGGCCTTTATTTTAGGATAATCTTCTTGAGCAATCGTAAATAAAAGTTCGTAATCTTCACCACCATTTAGCGCAACCGTAGTGCTGTCTATATTAAATTCTTCGCAAGTAGAAATAACCTGCGGGTCTAACGGAATTTTTTCTTCATACAAATCGCAACCTACCTTACTCGCTTTACAAATATGAATAATTTCAGAAGATAAACCATCGCTAATGTCAATCATCGAGGTGGGTTTTAATTTCATATCGCTTAATAATTTAACAATATCTTTTCTAGCTTCCGGCTTTAATTGACGCTCAATAATATAGGAATAAGGCTCTAAATCGGGTTGATTATTGGGGTTAACTTTATACACTTCTTTTTCGCGCTCAAGCACTTGCAAGCCCATGTAAGCACCGCCTAAATCGCCGGAAACCACAAGTAAATCGTTTGGTTTTGCTCCGCTTCTGTAAACTTCAGCGTCAGCTTCAATGACTCCAATGGCGGTAACCGAAATAAGCAAACCGGTTGTAGAAGATGTGGTGTCTCCACCAACAACATCAATATTATAAATGTTGGCAGCAGTTTCAATGCCTGCATACAAATCTTCAAGGGCTTCCAAAGGAAAACGGTTAGAAACCGCAACAGACACCGTAATTTGTGTAGCCGTTGCATTCATCGCATACACATCCGATAAATTAACAATTACAGCCTTATAACCCAAATGTTTAAGTGGCATATAACTTAAATCGAAATGCACGCCTTCAACCAGCAAATCGGTGGTAACAACCACTTTTTTGTCTTTAAAATTTAAAACAGCGGCATCGTCGCCAATACTCTTAATGGTCGATTTATGATTTATTTTAAAATTCTTGGTTAAATGCTCAATAAGTGCAAACTCTCCTAAATTACTTAATGGCGTGCTTTGTTGGTTTTTATCTTCTATCATGCTGCAAAAATAAGAAGCTATTTTTATTAATCAGCATGCTTTTCATTTTATAACTTTAGAAAGAAGTGATTTTTCAAAATTCAATCATTCAATTTTAACATTAAAATCGATGAGTTGTCGGGTTTATTAAGTATCATTAAACTAATTTTGTTGCTCAACATATAATCTAAATCATTATTTATTAGTTTTTTAAGATTATAATATTTGTAACAAATCGTTCGTTTTAATATAATGCTATGATATTAAAATCGATTCTAAAGATTGAAAAAGAATAATTAAAAAAATTGCGAATATGAGTATGTCTCAAAAAAGCACCAGCATCCTAAAAATTTTAAGTATTAGCATTTTCTTATTATCAATAACTTATTCTTGCGATAATGAAACTGTAGAAATTGTAAATACCATTATTGACACCGATAATGATGGCATCGCAGAAAGCTTAGATAATTGTCCATCTATTGCAAACCCAGATCAAGCAGATGCAGATAATGATGGTATAGGCAATTTATGCGATAGCGATTTTGTTAATTCTAAAGATCCTGCTGCAATTTGCGAAAATGGTTTTGCAGGTATTTACCCTTGTAAGGATTATGATTTAATGGCGCATTTACCAATAAATACATTTAATGCTTTAGAAGGAAATGATTCTTGGGGTTGGACAGACTCTACAACAGGAAATGAATATGTGTTATTGGCAACCGATGCGAATGTAGCTTTTATTGATATTACCGAACCTACAAACCCCATTTACCTTGGCAATGTACCAACAGAAACGGTTAGCAGTTCTTGGAGAGACGTAAAAGTATATAAAGACCATGCCTTTATTGTTAGTGAAGCCAATAACCACGGTATGCAAGTTTTCGATTTAACACGTTTACGTAATGTCGCAAATCCGCCAGAAACCTTTACCACCGATGCGGTTTTTACTGGTGTTGGTAATTGCCATAATATTGTAATTAACGAGCAAGAAGGTTTTGCCTATTTAGTAGGTTGCAATACCTTTAGCGGCGGCCCCAATTTTGTTGATATTACTGACCCTAAAAACCCAGTTGCAGCTGGTGGTTATGCTGCCGACGGATACTCGCACGATGCACAAGCAATAACTTATAATGGACCTGATACCGATTATACCGGAAAACAAATCTACATTGGTAGCAACGGCAGTACCTCTGGCACTAACAAAGTGGTAATTCTTGATGTTTCAGATAAAGCAAATCCACAATTTATTGCAAATATAACGTACTCAAATTCGGGTTACGCACATCAAGGTTGGTTTACTGAAAATCAACAATATTTCATTTTTGGGGACGAACTTGATGAACAATTTTTTGGAAACAATACCAAAACTTTGGTTTTCGATTTTAGCGATTTAGATAATCCTACATTATCTTCTACTTATTTTGGACCAACATTAGCCATCGACCATAATGGTTATGTAAAAGGAAACACTTACTATTTAGCAAATTACAGGGCAGGATTACGAATATTGGATATTACCAATATTGCGGCTTCATCAAACGCCATGACCGAGGTTGGATATTTTGATACCTTTCCATCAAGTGACAGTGCAAATTTTAATGGTGTTTGGAATGTATATCCGTATTTTGAAAGCGAAAATATTGTGATTAGCGATATTGAGGGTGGATTGTTCATCGTTAGAAAAAGCGGCACATAATCCTATTTTTATGCTGAAAAAATGCCTTAAAATACTATGTCTTTTTATTCTTGTTTTCTTCTTTGTAAACTGTTCAAAAAATGAAGATGATGCAAAAGAAACTATTCCTTTTCAACCCGAAATAGAATTCGTAAAATCCTTTGGTGGCTCTAAAAATGAAAGTGCAAAAGCAGTTGTTAAAACTCAAGATAATGGCTATGCAGTTTTTGGGTATACCCAAAGCAATGATGCCGATATAACTAATAAACAAAACGATTTGTTTGATTATTGGTTACTTAAATTTGATGAAGCCAGTAATTTACAATGGCAAAAAACTTATGGAGGAAATGATGATGATAGAGGCACTGATATTATACAAACTTCCGATGGCGGATTTGCTGTTTTTGGTTTTAGTCAAAGTAACGATGGCGATGTCACCGAAAACGCTGGAGCTAGTGATTTTTGGATTTTAAAATTAGATGCTTCTGGAATTATATCTTGGCAAAAATCTTATGGGTTTTCTGGAGCTGATGATGGTATTTCAATAATTGAAACAAACGATAATGGTTATCTTATAACTGGTGTTTTAGATGTAACGGCTTCCGGCGGTTTGGGAAACAGTAAATCATTGACAACTAAACATGCTGGCGGCGATTATTGGGTCATAAAACTTAATGCTACTGGCGATAAACAATGGAGCAAATTTTATGGCGGATCGTTTACTGATACACCTTACGATGTAATTCAAACCAACGATAATGGTTATATTTTAGTTGGCTCTTCAGATAGCAACGATGTCGATATTTCAAACAATAAAGGCTCTTATGATTTTTGGGTGATTAAAATATCAGAAACTGGAACTTTACAATGGGAAAAATCATTTGGAGGCTCAGAAATTGATGAAGCTAGAAGTATTACAAACTCAAATGATGGTAATTATATTATAGTTGGCGATACTAGAAGCAACGATTTAGACGTTTCTCGAAACAACGGAGCAGCCGATTTGTGGGTGATTAAAATGTCGCCTTTAGGCGATATAATTTGGGAGAAAACTTTTGGAGGCACCAGTTTTGATGTGGCTCGATCTGTCTCAAAAACGCAAGATAATGGTTTTTTAATTTCAGGAAGTTCAAGAAGTAGTGATGGCGATGTTACAAATAATAACGGACAAAACGATGCTTGGATTATAAAAATAGATGCTAATGCTAGTTTAAAATGGCAAAAAACCATTGGTGGAAGCGCTATTGATTTTGCTTACAATGCTGTCGAGCTAAACGATAAGTCCATCATAGTTGTTGGCGAAACTAACAGTTCGGATATTGATATAAATGAAAACAAAGGGTTTACTGATATGTTGATTTTCAAAATAAAATAAGTCCTACAAGGTTTCAAAAACCTTGTAGGTCTGATAAAAAAGAAGAAATGAAAAAATTAGCTTCAATAATATTTGCTTTTTTATTAATCATATCTTGTAGCGAAGATAATGACGATACCGTTACTCAAGTAAATACAACATTCAATTTTACTCATAAATGGGACGGAACATCGGTTTCAAACACCAATTTCAACACCATTCAATATACCAATGAAAATGGCGAACAATTAAGCATCACTAAACTCAGATATTTAATATCCAAAATCACTTTTCAAAAATCAAACGGCGAAAAAATTATTTTAGATGGCTACAATTTAGTTGATGTTACTAATGATTCCAATTTATCATTTACACCAACATCACCAATTCCCTCAGGTAATTACAGTCATGTTTATTTCACTTTCGGATTTGATAATGATGACAATTATAATAACAATTATCAAGATTTAAATTCTACTTCATGGTCAGTCCCTGCAATGCTCGGTGGTGGCTATCATTTTATGCAATTAGAAGGTAAATTCATTGATAATACGGCAACCGAAACTGGTTACGCTTATCATGCTATAAGAGCGGTTGATATTTCTAAAACACCAAAAGAATTTCAAGACACTTTTTTCGAGGTTGATTTAGGGGCAGCAAGCATTGAAAAGGATACGACATTTAATATTGAAATGAATATTGCAGAGTGGTTTAAAAACCCAAATACCTGGAATTTAAATGCTTTAAACAACGCGCTAATGCCTAATTTTAATGCCCAAGTTATGATGTTTGAAAATGGACAACATGTATTTAGTTTAAAATCTGTTACACCCTAATCTTTTTGAGAAAATGGATTCTACATATTGCCTGTGTTTTTGTTTTCATCTGCTCGTCGTGTTCAAATGAAAGTGTTGAAACCTATGTGGCTACTCCAAGTCCGTTACAAATTCCGCAATTATTTGAAGACAATATTTTAAACCCTGTTATTCCAATCGATAACCCTCAAACTGTTGAAGGTATTGCTTTAGGAAAAAGGCTGTTTTTTGATCCTATTTTATCATCAGATAACTCACAAGCATGTGCTGATTGCCATGCACCTGAAAATGCTTTTTCTGATGCTGATCGATTTAGCGATGGTGTTGACGGTATTCGCGGTAACAGAAACTCGATGCCACTATTCAATCTCGCGTGGCATTACGATGAAAAATTCTTTTGGGACGGGAGTGCATTCAGTTTGGAACACCAAGCTTTTGTGCCGGTTTCAGACCCGATAGAAATGAAAAGTTCGTGGACGCAATTAGAAACCGAGCTTCAGCAACATTTAGAATATCCCAATTTATTTCAACAGGCTTTTGGCACTTCAAAAATCGATTCAACTTTGGTTACCAAAGCTATTGCGCAATTTGAACGTACTTTAATTTCATCCAATTCAAAATTCGATAAATTCCTTTTAAATGAAGCCACCTTAACGCCCGAAGAACTCAACGGATTTAATGTTTTTATGGACGAAACCAAAGGTGACTGCTTCCATTGCCATGGCAGCGATAAAAACCCACTTTGGACCGATAATATGTTTCATAACAATGGTTTAGATGCAGTAATTACAGATTTAGGTTTAGGCGAAGTAACTGGCGATCCAGCTGATAATGGTAAATTCAAATCGCCATCATTACGCAATCTTGCATTTACAGCACCTTATATGCACGATGGCAGGTTTGAGACACTAGAAGAAGTAATAAATCATTACAGCGAAGGTTTACAAAATTCGCCAACTATAGATCCATTAATGAAAAAAGTGGCACAAGGCGGCGTGCAATTATCAAGTCAAGATAAAGCCGATTTAAAAGCTTTTTTGTTATCACTTTCTGATTATGAGTTTATAAGCAATCCCAACTTTCTAAATCAATAAAAAAAACCTATAAAACCATATATTAATATAATGTTAGGTTATTCGGTAATCCATGACTTATATTGTATATTTGCACTCTATTTAGACACAATCTATATAAAAATTATGATAAAAGTTTCTGAAACAGCTAAGAAAAAAGTGGTCGAGCTTATGGCAGATGATGGCTATAATGCCTCTACTGACTTTGTTCGCGTAGGCGTAAAAAGTGGTGGTTGTTCTGGGTTGTCATACGATTTAAAATTTGATAAAGAACAGCAAGATGGCGATAAGGTTTTTGAAGACAATGGTGTAAAAATTATTGTAGACAAAAAAAGCTTCTTGTATTTAATAGGCACAACCCTAGAATACTCTGGTGGATTAAACGGAACTGGTTTTGTATTCAACAATCCGAATGCGAATCGTACTTGCGGTTGTGGCGAATCATTTTCGTTATAAAACTATTAAAAGATTAAAAAGATTTAATAATTAAAAATGAAGCGATTTGAAGATTTAGAAGTGTATCAATAAGCATTGGAGTTTTCAATCAAAATTTATAAAATAACAAGTTTTAAAACATTTGATTATAATATAAAAAATCAAATTCAAAGAGCAGTATTATCAATACCATTTAATATTGCAGAAGGTTTTGAATTACAATCAAATAAACAATTTATAAAATTCTTATACATAAGTAAAAGTTCTTGTGCAGAAGTTAGAAGCTTATTAAGAATTTGCGAAAGATTAGAATATATAGAAAGTAAAAACATACAAGAATTAATAATTGAGAGTAAAAACATCTCTAAACAATTATCTAAATTTATTAACTATTTAAAAAAAAGTGAGATTTAATAAATTTTTCAGCCCATTAATTTTTGAATTGTTTAATCTTTAAATCTTTATAATAAATATGAAGTATACAGAAGACGATTTACGCGAAGAGCTAAAAACCAAAGAATACGAATACGGTTTTTATACAGATATAGAATCGGAAACATTTCCCAATGGGTTAAATGAAGACGTGGTACGTGCCATTTCAAAAAAGAAAGAAGAACCCGAATGGATGACCGATTGGCGATTGGAAGCCTTTAAAGTTTGGAAAGAAATGACCGAACCCGATTGGGCCAATGTAAATTACGAAAAACCCGATTTTCAAGGTATTTCGTATTATTCGGCACCAAACAGCAAACCTAAATACGATAGTATTGATGAAGTTGATCCAGAGTTATTAGCAACTTTTGAAAAACTAGGCATCTCTTTAGACGAGCAAAAAAAACTAGCTGGCGTTGCCATGGATGTTGTGGTAGATTCGGTTTCGGTAGCTACCACATTCAAAAAAACATTAGGCGAAAAAGGCATTATTTTTATGAGTATCTCTGAAGCCATTAAAGAGCACCCAGAGCTTGTTAAAAAATATATAGGCACCGTAGTACCACAAAAAGACAACTTTTATGCAGCCTTAAATTCGGCTGTATTTAGCGATGGTTCTTTCTGTTACATTCCAAAAGGCGTAAAATGCCCTATGGAATTGTCCACCTATTTTAGAATAAACCAAGCAGGAACTGGCCAATTTGAAAGAACTTTGGTTATTGCCGATGAAGGCAGTTACGTTTCATACCTAGAAGGTTGTACGGCTCCAAGCAGAGACGAAAACCAATTGCACGCAGCCGTTGTAGAGCTAATTGCTTTAGATGATGCCGAAATAAAATACTCGACCGTACAAAACTGGTATCCCGGAAATGCCGAAGGTAAAGGTGGTGTTTACAACTTTGTAACCAAACGAGGGATTTGCGAAAAGAACGCAAAAATCTCATGGACCCAAGTAGAAACAGGTTCTGCCGTTACTTGGAAATACCCAAGCTGTATTCTTAAAGGCGATAATTCGGTTGGTGAGTTTTACTCTATCGCAGTAACCAATAATTATCAGCAAGCCGATACGGGAACCAAAATGATTCATTTGGGAAAAAACACAAAATCCACCATTATCTCAAAAGGCATTTCAGCCGGAAAATCCCAAAACAGTTACCGCGGTTTGGTACAAATAAATTCCAGAGCAGAAAATGCACGTAATTTTTCGCAATGCGATAGTTTATTAATGGGCAACGCCTGTGGCGCGCACACCTTCCCATATATTGAAGCTAAAAATAAATCGGCTAAAATAGAGCACGAAGCAACCACAAGTAAAATTGGTGAAGACCAAATTTTTTACTGTAACCAACGCGGCATCGATACCGAAAAAGCCATTGCATTAATTGTAAACGGGTTTAGTAAAGAAGTACTAAATAAACTCCCCATGGAGTTTGCCGTTGAGGCTCAAAAATTATTGGAAATTAGTTTAGAAGGCAGTGTTGGGTAACATTTTTGTCATTCCTACTAAGGCAGGAATCTCATAAATCCGGCAAAAAACATTATGCAAATAAAAAAAATATTCATCCTATTATTAACGCTGTCAACATTTATTAGCTGTAAAAAAGAAGGTGAAATATTGATAGGCGAATTTGTCTATTATGCAGACGCCGCAGTTTTACAAACCGAAGATGAAATTTACGGTGTAATTATTAACCCTAAAGTTGACAAATTAAACCAAAAAGCTAAAGCCTTTAAAAAAGAACCCACAGATTTCGTACAAGTCGAGATTCGCGGAAAAATAACAAAAAAACCAGAAGGTGAAGAAGGTTGGGACAACCGTGTGGAAATAAAAGAAATATTAAGCGTTACAGCTTCAAAAAACGATAACAATAATCTAATAAAACTAGGAAAAGAATAATTATGTTAAAAATAAACAACTTACACGCAAGCGTTGAAGATAAAGCCATTTTAAGAGGAATCAATCTTGAGGTAAAACCTGGAGAAGTACACGCTATTATGGGGCCAAACGGCTCAGGGAAAAGCACATTGGCATCCGTTATTGCAGGAAAAGAAGAGTACGAAGTAGAGCAAGGCGAAATCATTTTAGAAAACGAAAACATCGACGAGCTTTCAGCCGAAGAACGCGCCCACAAAGGTGTTTTCCTATCGTTTCAATATCCGGTAGAAATCCCTGGGGTTTCCGTTACCAACTTCATTAAAACCGCTATAAACGAAACCCGTAAAGCTAAAGGGTTAGAAGATATGCCGGCAAAAGACATGCTAAAACTAATTCGTGAAAAAGCCGATTTATTAGAAATTGATAGAAAATTTTTATCGCGCTCGTTAAACGAAGGTTTTTCAGGTGGCGAGAAAAAACGAAACGAGATCTTTCAAATGGCCATGCTCGAACCTAAATTAGCTATTCTAGACGAAACCGATTCTGGTTTAGATATCGATGCCTTGCGTATTGTAGCCAACGGTGTAAACAAACTAAAAAACAAAGACAACGCTGTTATTGTTATAACCCACTACCAACGCTTATTGGATTATATCGTACCCGATTTTGTACACGTTATACACGAAGGGCGCATAGTAAAATCTGGCCCTAAGGAACTGGCTCACGAGCTTGAAGAAAAAGGCTACGATTGGATTAAAGAAAAAGCGAACGCATAACAGTAACTAGTCCACAGTCCACAGTAAGCAGTCTTTTTTAACTGTAAACTGAAGACTGCAAACTGAATACTTATCAATATGGATTTAAAAGAAAAATTAGTATCATCATTTTTAGTATTAGAAGATCAAGTAGATGTCGATTCTTATGTGCACAATGTTAGAAACCAAGCCATAAAAATATTTGAAGAAAAAGGATTCCCCACTAAAAAAGAAGAAGCTTGGAAATACACAGCCTTAAACAAACTGCTTAAAGAAGATTACAGCGTTTTCCCAAAACAAGAAAGCACCATAGACTATAACGACATAAAAAAATATTTTATCCATAACATAGACAGCTATAAAATAGTGTTTATAGATGGTAAATACTCATCGCACCTATCGCAAACCACCCACGATGGTATCGATGTATGCTTAATGTCGGCAGCACTAACAAAACCAAAATACCGTTTGGTAATTGAAAACTATTTCAACAAAGCTGCCGAAAAAGATAGCCTGTCGTCGCTCAACACGGCATTTTCAAAAGAAGGTGCTTACATTCATATCCCAAAAAACAAACTGGTAGAAAACCCCATTCAAATCATCCACCTATCAACGGGTAGCGAATCGGCATCCTTAATGCAACCACGTAACTTAATCGTGGTTGACGAGAATTCGCATGTGCAAATTATAGAGCGCCACCAAAGTTTAACCAATAACGCGGTGCTAACCAATAGCGTTACCGAAATTTTTGCCAATAAACGCGCCATTGTAGATTATTACAAAATACAAAACGACAACGCCAACGCATCATTAATAGACAATACCTTTATCAAACAAAAGCGTGAAAGCGTTGCATCGGTGCACACCTTTGCCTTTGGCGGTAAATTAACGCGCAACAACCTTAATTTTTATCAACAAGGCGAACGCATCAACTCTATCTTAAAAGGCGTTACCATAATAGGCAACAAACAACATGTCGATCATAACACACTGGTACACCACATCGAGCCCAATTGCGAGAGCCACCAAGACTACAAGGGCATTTTTAATGAAAACGCAACCGGTGTTTTCAACGGTAAAATTATTGTAGAAAAAGAAGCCCAAAAAACCAATGCCTTTCAAGCCAATAACAATATTTTGGTAAGCGACAAAGCCACGATAAACACCAAACCGCAGCTCGAAATTTTTGCCGACGATGTAAAATGCTCTCACGGTTGTACCATTGGGCAACTCGACGAAAGCGCCCTGTTTTACATGCGTTCGCGCGGTATTCCAGAAAAAGAAGCCAAAGCCCTTTTAATGTACGCATTTAGCAACAACGTGCTAAGCTCGGTTAAAATACCCGAGGTAAAACAACGCATTACCAAAATAATCGCCAATAAATTAGGGGTTAATATTGGGTTCGATTTATAACAATTTTTTGTAGCTATTTCCCGCTATCCACTGTATCTTTTTTGCTTTTAATGGCAAAAAAGGATGCCGTTTCTATCGGGGCTAAACCATCAGCCATGTTCAATGTAAACGATATAAGACAAGACTTCCCGATACTTAACAGACAAGTAAACGGCAAGCCTTTAGTGTATTTCGATAATGCAGCCACCTCGCAAACCCCACAACAGGTTATTGATGTTATTGTAGATTATTACTCCAATTACAACGCCAACATCCACCGTGGCGTACATACCTTAAGTCAACAAGCAACCGATTTATACGAACAAGCGCGCTTAAAAATACAAGCCCATTTCAACGCAAAGTTTTCACACGAAATTATACTCACCTCGGGCACAACGCACAGTATTAATTTAGTGGCAAACGGCTTTTCATCACTCTTAAAAAAAGGCGACGAGCTTATCGTTTCAGCCTTAGAGCATCACAGCAATATTGTACCTTGGCAAATGCTTTGCGAGCGCACCGGTGCTGTTTTAAAAGTCATCCCCATGAACGAAGAAGGCGAGTTGGAAATGGCAGCATACAATAATTTGCTTTCAGAAAAAACCAAGCTTGTTTTTGTAAATCATATTTCAAATGCTTTAGGCACCATAAATCCTATTGAATATATTACAGAGAAAGCGCACCAAGTTGGAGCAGCCGTTTTAATTGATGGCGCACAAGCCTGTCCGCATATAAAACCAGACGTTCAAAAACTGGATGTCGATTTTTACGTTGCCTCGGCACATAAAATGTGTGGGCCAACGGGTGTTGGCATGCTTTACGGAAAAGAAGACTGGTTAAACAAACTACCGCCCTATCAAGGTGGTGGCGAAATGATTGCCGAAGTTACCTTCGAGAAAACCACTTATGCCGATTTACCGCATAAATTTGAAGCCGGAACTCCAAACATTTGTGGAGGCATCGCTTTTGGCGCAGCCATTGATTATATGAACAACATCGGTTTCAATACTATTGAAAACTACGAACACGAGTTGTTAGATTATGCCACCAAAAAACTTATAGAAATTGAGGGTTTAAAAATCTACGGCACATCCAAAAACAAAACATCGGTTATTTCATTTAATTTAGAAGCCATCCATCCGTACGATGTGGGTACTATTTTAGATAAAATGGGCATTGCCGTTCGTACTGGTCATCATTGTGCGCAACCCATCATGGATTTTTATAAAATCCCGGGAACCGTTCGTGCTTCCTTTGCATTTTATAATACCAAAGCAGAAATTGATGCTTTAGTATCAGGTGTTAAAAAAGCTAAAATGATGTTGTCTTAACATTTTGGCTTCCTTTTTGTGTATCCTGTTATAAACTAAAAATCTAAATTGAAATGAAATTTATGCTAGCCCTTTTTAGCTTGATTCTGCTACGCGGTTGTTGGGCATCTGCAGACCATAAAATTATAGAAGTACAAAAAAACGATGACACCATTTTTAAAACACTAAACGGAACTTATAAAATAAACACTTTAAATAATAAAGATGTTTCAGCTTACAACCTCAACATTGTTTTTAACGACAGTACAAAACAAGTAGCTGGTTTTGCAGGTTGCAATCGTTTTTTTGGTTCTTATTCTTTAGAAAACAACACATTAAAATTTGGCGCTTTAGGAGCTACTAAAATGCTGTGCGACGTTAAGGCAAATACAATGGAAACCCACTTTTTTAAAGCACTAGAAAAAGCCAATTTAGTAGTTTTTACAAAAGATGGCTTTTCAATCTATAATAAAAAGAAAGAATTATTATCAGCTATTAAAGAAGAAACAAATGTAAATGTTAGTTTTGAATATTCTGCTTTGTCAAGAGGTACCTATAAATTAATTAAAATTAATCAAAAAAAAGTTTCAGTAATAAACAAACAAAACGGCAAACCTAAAGCCAATGCATGCAATAAAAATGATTGGCAAAAACTAATTAAAGCTTTTAAAACTTTTGATGTTAAAAACATATCAAACCTAAAAGCACCCTCTAAAAATCGCTTCTTTGATGGCGCTGCCATTGCAAATTTAAAGATTGCATACAACGGAGTAGTTTACGAGTCGCAAAGTTTCGACCACGGCAATCCTCCAAAAGAAATCGCTGCACTTGTTAAAGAAATCTTATCTATTTCCAAAAATATTGAATAGCAACATTTCTTGTTGTATTTTTGTATAAAATTGAATCTATGAGTATTGAAGACATTCAAAACGAAATAATAGACGAGTTCTCAATGTTTGAAGATTGGGAAGAACGCTACCAATATATGATTGATTTGGGGAAAGACCTCCCTTTAATTGACCAGCAATACAAAACCGAAAGCAATATTATAAAAGGCTGCCAAAGTAAAGTTTGGGTACATGCCCAAATGAACAACGATAAAATAGTATTTACTGCCGATAGCGATGCCATTATTACAAAAGGTATAATTGCTATTTTAATTCGCGTATTTTCAAACCAGCACCCCAAAGATATTATTGATGCCGATACCGGTTTTATCGATAAAATAGGTTTAAAAGAACACTTGTCGCCCACACGCGCCAATGGTTTGGTAAGTATGGTAAAACAACTAAAAATGTATGCCATTGCATACCAAACGCAACTTAATTAAAAATTCACTCCAAAAGTTTTTAACTTTTGGTTTCAGATAAACTGTCATTCCCGAGACATCGGGAATCTACTTAAACAGATTTCCGCTTTCGCGGAAATGAAAAAAATTTAAAATTATGAGCGATACAACAATAGACGTAAACGCCTTAGGCGAAAAAATAGTAAACGTTATAAAAACCATATACGACCCGGAAATACCTGTTGATATTTACGAACTCGGATTAATTTACGATGTATTTGTAAACGAAGATTACGATGTTAAAATTTTAATGACGCTTACAACACCAAACTGCCCTGTTGCTGAAACTTTGCCTTTAGAAGTTGAAGAAAAAGTAAAATCTTTAAACGAAGTAAAATCTGCCGAGGTTGAAATCACTTTCGATCCGCCTTGGAGCCAAGATTTAATGAGCGAGGAAGCGAAGTTGGAATTGGGGATGCTTTAAAAACAGTTGGCAGCGTTCTGTTTCCAGTCGCAGCTTTTCAGCTTAAGAAGAGACAAATAAACAACATGCTTTTTTGAAAGACAAAATCATAAATCGCGTAGCGAACAGCAAGTTAATAACCGTTAACCTTGAGGATTATTATCCCGATGGCAAACGTGTGCTTTTTGATATCAAAGATTGGTTGTTTGAAGGTTTCGTTTTGCGCGAAAAAGATTTTAGGCAAAAAGCCACCGAACACGATTGGTCGCAGTACAAAAATTGTTATGTCGCATTAACCTGCAGTACCGATGCCATTGTTCCGGCTTGGGCGTTTATGCTATTAAGTGTTTATTTAGAGCCTTTTGCTAAAAAAACCATTATCGGTAATCTTGAGGTTTTAGAAACTTCAATCTATCAAGACGTTCTTAAATCACTCGATGTTTCAGAATATACCAACAAACCAATCATTATTAAAGGTTGCTCTAGTAAACCTGTACCGCAAAATGCTTATATTATGTTGGCAACAAAACTAAAACAGGTTGCCAAATCTATTATGTATGGCGAAGCCTGCTCTTCGGTGCCCTTATTCAAAAAAAAATAATTTCCCTTTTTTGTGTGACCTAAACCAACAAATTGGGGTCTTATTGATTAAACAAACTCTATATTTAACTATAATTAAAATGAAAAAAACGCTATTATTTTTTACTTTTCTTATTGGAATAATTTCTATAAACGCCCAAACTTTAGAAGAGTTAAAAGCAACTCAAAAGGTAAAAAAAGATTCAATCGCTGCCATTCAAGGGCGTGTTAATGCTATTCAAGGACAAATTGATGCACTGCCCGGTTGGAAAAAAGGGGCTTTTGGTACCATTGGCGGAAGCATTTCCGGTTTTAAAAATTGGTTTGCTCAAGGCACTCCAAATAACAATTCAGGGAATATTGGTTTTACGGTTAATGCTTTTGCAAACTTAAATCAAGATAAATTCTTTTGGCGAAATGCTGCAAATGTAAACCTGTCTTGGGTAAAACTAGATGATAAAGACGACCCAACGGATAGCGACAAATTTAGAGAAGCTACCGATGTTTTTAATTTAACCTCGTTATACGGGCACAAACTAAGCGAGAAATTCGCAATCTCTGGTTTAGCAGAATACAGAACTACAATTTTAAGCAATTTTAACGACCCTGGCTTTTTAGATTTGGGTGTTGGTGCTACTTGGACACCTGTTAAAGATTTAGTGGTTGTAGTGCATCCGTTAAACTACAACTTTGTGTTTAGCAGTAATTCGGTTATCGATTTTGAGTCTTCTATGGGTGCTAAAATTCTGGCCGATTATACCCGACAAATTGGAGCGGTAAGTTTTAAAACAAACTTATCGATGTTTCAAAGTTATAAATCTGGAGATTTATCGAACTGGACCTGGACCAACTCTTTTGGTTACACGCTATGGAAAATGATTGGTGTTGGTTTTGATTTTGGTTTAAGGCAAAATAAGCAGGAAGCTTTTAACTACCAGCAAAGCCAACCAGGTAGCACTGCACTTGCAAGACTTGAAAATGCCGATAACAAATTACAATCGTATTGGATGTTTGGGCTTAATTATAAGTTTTAATTTAAAGACAAAAAGACTACTTTACTGTTAGATTAAAGAAGCAATACAATACAACTAATAATAATAAAACCCCGTAAAAGTTGAGCTTTTACTGGGTTTTGCGTTAGGGATTGAACGGCATGTTTGAGCTCGCCGACGCAGGAGGAAGCGAGTAGTGAAAGCCCGACCCTTGTGGTAACGCCCAAATACTACTACATATCTTCGTAATTATAATCTGGATACAGGAAATGGTTGTACGGGAAACGGGTAACGTGAATTTCGCGAACTTCGTTGTAAACACGCTTTTTAAAATCTTCTAAATTCTGTTTGTTTAGTGCCGATATAAACAAGGCGTTGTTGCCTACTTTGTTCATCCATGTTTTTTTCCACTCGTCTAAACTGTAATGGGCTTCGGTTCTTTGGGCAACTAAATCGGTGTCATCAAAAGGTTCGGCTTGGTAAGCATCTATTTTATTAAACACCATAATTGTTGGCTTGTCGCCGCTTTTTATTTCGCCCAGAATCTTTTCTACAGATTCTATATGTTCTTCAAAATTAGGATGCGAAATATCTACAATGTGCAACAGCAAATCGGCTTCTCTAACCTCGTCTAAGGTGCTTTTAAAGCTATCTACCAATTGTGTTGGCAGCTTGCGTATAAACCCAACGGTGTCGCTTAGCAAAAAAGGCAAATTTTGAATTACCACTTTGCGTACCGTGGTATCTAGGGTTGCAAATAGTTTGTTTTCGGCAAATACTTCGCTTTTGCTTATCACGTTCATTAGTGTAGATTTGCCAACATTGGTGTAACCTACCAGCGCCACTCTAACCATTTTGCCACGGTTACCGCGTTGCACAGCCATTTGTTTATCGATGGTTTTTATACGCGATTTTAAAAGGGCTATTTTATCGCGTACAATACGTCTATCGGTTTCTATTTCGGTTTCCCCCGGACCGCGCATGCCAATACCCCCTTTTTGGCGTTCAAGGTGGGTCCACATGCCTCTTAGGCGTGGCAATAAATATTCGCATTGCGCCAATTCTACTTGGGTTCTGGCATAACTTGTTTGGGCGCGTTGCGCAAAAATATCGAGTATTAAATTGGTTCTGTCTAGCACCTTTACATTAAGTATTTTACTTATGTTTCGTTCTTGTGCTGCAGATAATTCGTCATCAAAAATAGCGGTGCCAATATCATTATCTTCAATAAATTGGCGTACGTCTTCCATTTTGCCGCTTCCAATAAAGGTCTTTGGATTGGGCATGTCCATTTTTTGGGTAAAGCGTTTTATAACATCGCCACCAGCGGTAAAGGTTAAAAACTCAAGTTCGTCTAAATATTCTTTAGATTTTTCTTCGTTTTGGTCTTTGGTTATAATACCAATTAAAACGGCTCGTTCTAAATTGAGGTCTTTCTCTTCTATCATATTGCAAAGTTACATAATTACAAGCATTTTATTTGAGAAAGAATTTATTGGGGCTTTGACTCATGGTTGCCTTTGAAATTGTCATTCTCGCGAATGCGGAAATCTAAAATTATAATCAATTACAAAATTCATTACTTTTATATTTTTAAGCATAATTTTTATTTATGGTAAACCCTTATGAAGACCTTCCTATTCGAGATGATATGCAAACGGTTGCATTTTATAACCTTGAAAACTTATTTGATTTAAACAACGATAAACACAATAATGATAACGATTTTTTACCTACATCGGTTAAAAAGTGGACGCCAAAACGCTACAAGAACAAGCTTAGAAAATTAGGCTTTGCCATTTCTAATATTGGCCGAAAAGAAACGGGGAAACATCCTGCTATAGTGGGATTATGCGAAGTTGAAAACGCTAAGGTTATTGAAGATCTATTAGCCTCAAAACACTTAGAAAACTGCAATTACAACTATGTGCATTACAACTCTTTAGACGAACGCGGAATTGATGTGGCTTTACTTTACGATGTGAATGCTTTTGAGGTTTCTTCTTCTGAAATATTTACTATAAAACTAACCGATGAAGATGGCTCGCCAGATTACACCAGAGATGTTTTGTTGGTTTCTGGTTTGCTTGACGGCGAACAGGTACACATTATTGTAAACCATTGGTCCTCTAGACGCGAAGGCGAAAAAGAAACGGAGTTTAAGCGTATGGCTTCATCACACAAAGTTGGAGAAATTATTACGGCTTTAAGCTTAGAAAATGATGATGCTAAAATTATTGTTATTGGCGATTTTAACGACAATCCAAACAACGCCAGCGTAAAACAATTGGTTAATGGTTTTAAGCTGTTTAACACTACTGAAACACTGCGCTCTTATAGCCGAGGAACAACGTACCACAAAAGACAATGGAATTTATTCGACCAAGTTTTAATTTCGACCAATTTTTTTAAAACTTCTGATAATTTATATGAATATTACACAGCCAATATTTTTGATGAAGATTTTTTAAAACTTGTTAACGGCAAATTTAAAGGTTCGCCTTTTAGAACTTATGTTGGCAAACGGTATCAAGGTGGTTACAGCGATCATTTTCCGGTGTATGCTATTTTTAAGAAGTGATAATTGTAAAATAAAAGACCTATAAGGTTTTTACTAAACAGCTTGAAACACAACATAAGCCAAAACCAAAGCTATAAATGGCAAAACCCAAAGCAACCAAATATTAATTTGAGGTTTATTCTTTTTAACCATTTTTGCGTTTATCATCATACGTTTTTTGCCTGTGTATTGTATCCAGTTTTTAAAATGAATAGCAATAGCAGACATAATAAATAATGCCCACGCACTTGTACTCGACATCGTATCGGCACGCATTTGATTAAAAAAAGCAGCAAAAAAACAGCCCAAAAGCAATACTAAGCTTATTTGAAGCAAAGACACATAAGCCAGTGCAATACTGTTTGCCTTTTGTTTGTAACGTTTTTTATAAAACGAAAACACGGCATGGTAAAATTGATCGAAAACTGTTATCTGCGACATGCTAAATTATTTATTTTTAAAATAAATGAGGCTAACTAAAAAGTCTTTATAAATTAAGTTGTCAGGTTGAGCTTCTCGAAACTGATATTGATTATAAGGAAGCTGAAAATATTTCGACAAGCTCAATATAACATTACAGCTATTATTTAGACAGCCTCTTTTTTTACTTTTTTATACGATGCAAACCTAATTTTTTTAAGCCAATAAAATAGTTTAAACAACCTTTGTTATTGCTCATCTTTTTTAAAAGTCTTGTTATCAATATCAGTACTTAAAATATTAGGAAAAATAATTGGCACTAAATTTTTTACAGGTTTGTAAAGAGCCGTGTGGTCTATTTTATCTTCATCAACAAAGGTAATGGTACTGTTTAGCTTATTAAATATATTTAGAGCTACGCTTAAAATAAGTGCAATTTTTAAAGCCCCAAAAACACCTCCTAAAAATTTATTTACAATACCAAGGGCTGCAAAATCTGCTAATTTGGTTAGTGCTTTTCCGGCTAAAGCAATGGCCAAAACTATAATAACGAAGGTTATCGCAAAAGCGGTAATGTTAATGGTTTTCTCGTTCCAATCTACTTTGGTTTGCAAAAAATCGGCAGCAAAATTACTAAAATGTATGGCACCATAAACCCCAGCTATTAAGGCAACTAAAGATGCTACTTCAACAAAAAAACCTTTAATAAACCCACGAACAAGTCCAAATAAAATTAAAGCCCCTAAAACTATATCTATAGTGCTCATTTTGTTTTTTTTTGTAAATATATGATTTAAATCCCCAGTTGGCGATAAAAATTGGCTACCGCCAAAGCATAGCACTTAAAATTGTTGAAATAAAACACTCTTTTCCCCTTTTGTATTTCAGAATAAAATAAAATCACGATTTGCATAACAATTAAAACTAGAAATTTCTTGAAAGAACAAAGCCATTTGTTAACTTTGAATTTAAAAAAAATACCATTTTTTCACTTATGTCTAGAGACGAAAAATTAAAACAACGCTGGGATTTGGTAGTAAAAAAACTATCCAACCAATTTGCCCAAGGAGACATTTTAGACCTAGATGCTATTATATACTTAATAGGTGTGCAAGAGCTTGGGCAATTAAACAGAACTTACAAAAAAGAGCAAAAACTAGATTTAATGCATATTGCCATCTGCAAATTGCTAACTCCTTACGGCTATTACGAACTCGATTTTGTAGATAACGATGGATGGCCGCATTACAAAACTTTGGAAATCTTACCCCATTTAAAAGCAGGAGAACAAAGTGTTTTAATGAAAGAAGCTATTGTAAACTATTTTTTAGAAACCGAGTATATTGATTGAGTTTTATTTATATCAAATAAAACACTTTTAAATCGAATTAAGGTATAAGACCAAAATAAGAGGCTGTCCGAAAAGATATTACCCAGTGTTACATTGAGAGTAGAAATTGACTTTTTAGACAGCCTCTTTAAATTATTATATGAAATGTTTCTATTTCGCTTCGGCGTAACGGCGCTCTACTTCGTTCCAATTAATAACTTTAAAAAAAGCATCAATATAATCCGGACGACGGTTTTGGTAGTTTAAATAATAGGCATGCTCCCAAACATCCAACCCTAAAATAGGTGTGCCGCCACAGCTAACGCCTGGCATTAATGGGTTATCTTGGTTTGGCGTAGAACAAATTTCTACTTTTCCGCCTTTGTGTACACATAACCAGGCCCAACCAGAGCCAAACTGTGTTGCGGCTGCTTTACTAAAAGCGGCAATAAACTCGTCTTTAGAGCCGTAAGCAGCTTCAATAGCGTCTTTTAAATCGCCCGATAAATAGCCTCTGTCTTCAGGATTCATAACCGTCCAAAACAACGAGTGGTTGTAATATCCGCCACCGTTATTTCTAACAGCACCGTTATTCATATCTAAATTTGCAAGAATATCTTCAATAGATTTTCCATCTAAATCGGTGTTTGCAATAGCATTATTTAAGTTGTTTGTATATCCTTGGTGATGCTTAGAATGGTGTATTTCCATAGTGCGGGCATCTATGTGGGGCTCTAAAGCATCATAATCGTATCCTAATTTCGGTAATTCGAAAGCCATAATTTTTTATTTTTAAAATATTAATATTTATTTTCATTCAAATTTACGGATAAAACGCTTCAATAAAAAATAATAAATCGTTATGAATGTATTGATTGTTTCTATATTGTATCTAAATTTGTGCTATGCAGCCTAATTCTCCTTTTACTGTTTACAATGCTTCTGCGGGCAGCGGAAAAACCTATACGTTGGTAAAGGCCTATTTAAAAATCCTTTTTAGCTCGAACAACCCCTATCTTTTTAAGCGCATTTTGGCCATTACCTTTACCAATAAAGCGGTTGCAGAAATGAAAGACCGCATTATAGAAGTGCTTAAAACGTTTTCTAACAAGGCCGTTTTAAAAACTACAAATAGTATGTTTAATGATATTTGTGAAGAATTGGAAATAGAACCTAAAAAACTCCACGAAAAAGCAGAAAAACTACTAAATACTATTATACATAATTATGCAGCGTTTGATATTAGCACTATTGATGGTTTTACACATAAATTGATACGCACCTTTGCGCACGATTTAAAATTGCCTTTGAATTTTGAAGTTGAATTGGACCAAGATTCCCTTTTAAATGAAGCGGTTGACAGCTTAATATCGAAAGCAGGAACCGATGGTGCACTAACCAAAATTTTGGTGGATTTTGCCATTGAAAAAGCCGATGACGATAAAAGTTGGGATGTGTCTTTCGATTTTAACAAGATTGCAAAATTGTTGGTTAACGAAAACGACATGCCGTTTATTGAAACCTTAAAACACAAAACTTTAAACGATTTTAAAGCCCTTAAATCGCATTTAAAAAAAGAGATTTTAGCTTTTGAAACCACTATCGTTAAAGATGCACAGGGTGTTTTAGAGTTAATTGAAGAGGCTGGTTTGGAATTTAATGATTTTTCGAGCAGTTATTTGCCTAAGCATTTTAACAAATTAGCTAATAAAAATTTCAATGTGTCTTTTGGAACAAAATGGCAAGAAGATATTGAAACCCAAACATTATATCCTAAAAAAGTTTCTGATGATGTAGCCTCAATAATTAACCAAATTCAACCCCAATTAGCCAAAGCTTTTAACCATACCAAACAAGCGGTTTTTCATCTTAAATTCTTAAAGGCATTTTACAAAAACGTTACGCCACTTTCGGTTTTAAATGCTATAAATAACGAATTAAATACTTTAAAAGTTGAGCAGAATAAAATGCTTATTTCAGAATTCAATGCCATTATCAGCAAAGAAATAAAAAACCAACCTACCCCTTTTATATACGAGCGTATTGGCGAAAAATTCAAGCATTATTTTATCGATGAGTTTCAAGACACCTCGGTTATGCAATGGGAAAATTTAATCCCGCTTTTAGAAAATTCGCTATCTGCCGAAAACGGAAGCACCATGTTGGTGGGCGATGCCAAACAAGCCATTTACCGTTGGCGCGGTGGCAAAGCCGAACAGTTTATAGATTTGTTTAACGAGAAAAAACACCCTTTCCAGATTAAACAAAATGTAAAAACACTCCAGGAGAATTACCGCAGTTTTAAAGAAATAGTTGATTTTAACAACGGTTTTTTTAAGTTTTTATCGCAACAAGTTTTTTCGGCTATTGATTACAAAACGCTTTACGAAAACGCACAGCAAAACATTACCAACAAAGAAGCAGGTTATGTTGCGCTTTCGTTTTTAGAGATTGAAAAAGAGGATGATAGAAACGAGCTGTTTTCAGAACACACCTTAAACACCATTAATAATTGCTTAAAAAACGGTTATGATCTGGAGGATATTTGTGTTTTGGTACGCAAGAAAAAAGAGGGTGTTGCTGTGGCTAATTTTTTGAGCCAGCATAACATTCCTATTGTATCTTCTGAAACGCTTTTGCTAAACAATTCGCCCGAAGTTAACTTTATAAATAATGTGTTGGCGCTTTTAATTCAGCCTAAAAACAACGAAATAAAAATTGCAGTTTTAAATTATTTAACCACAATTTTTAATATTGAAAACAAGCACGAATTTTTTTCAAACCATATTCAACTTTCAATTTCAGAATTATTAAAAAGTTTTGAGCAATTTAATATTCAAATAAATAGTGAAAATGTATTGCAGCTTCCGCTTTACGATTTGGCTGAAACCATTGTGAGAACCTTTAATTTAGTAAAAACATCAAACGCTTACATTCAGTTTTATTTGGATGTGGTTTTAGATTTTTCGCAAAAAAAAGGATCGGATATTTCGGCATTTTTACAGCATTTCGATAAGAAAAAAGAAAGCTTGAGTATTGTATCGCCCAAGGGGCAAAATGCGGTTCAAATCATGACCATCCACAAATCTAAAGGTTTAGAGTTTCCGGTGGTTATTTTCCCGTTTGCCGATTTAGATATTTACCGAGAGCTGGAACCCAAAGAATGGTTTGCAATAGATAAAGAACAATACAAAGGCTTTTCGCATACTTTACTAAATTACAATAAAGATTTCGAGTTTTATAGTAACGAAGGTTTACGTATTTTTAACACCCATAAATCTGAGCAAGAATTAGACAATATCAATCTGCTTTATGTAACCTTAACAAGGGCTGTGGAGCAATTGCATGTTATTTCAAATAAAGATATATCAGCAAAAGGCGAGGTAAAAACCAATCGATATTCGGGTTTGTTTATTGAATATTTAAAACATATAAATGAATGGGAAGATTCTAAATTAAAGTATAGTTTCGGAAATCCTAAAAGAACTATTGAAAAAGAAATAATAAAAAAGGAAACTAAAATCCAGCAGCAATTTATTTCTACAGCAAAAGAAACCCATAACATAAAAGTAGTAACCAAATCTGGTTTACTTTGGGACACCACACAAAAAGAGGCCATTGAAAAAGGGAATCTTATTCACAATATCATGTCTAAAATTAATACCAAAGCCGATATTGATACTGCTGTTAACGATTTTATCGATTCCGCTTCAATAAACCCAGAACAAGCCAATATTTTAAAAACAACTGTAAACCAGATCGTTAGCCATTCAAAACTTCAAGATTATTTTACCTTAAATCATAGCATTTATAATGAACGCGATATTATTACAAAATCGGGCATCATTTTACGTCCGGATCGCGTAGTTTTAAATGCTAATAACGAAGCTGCTATAATAGATTACAAAACAGGTTTTGAAGATAAAAAGCACTTCCAACAATTACAGCTTTATCAAGACGTTTTAGAAGAGATGCACTTAAAAGTAAACAAAAAAATCCTTGTTTATATAAATGAAGATATTCAAATAAAAGAAATATAACTTTATAAAAAATTACAGAACTATGTACGGCAATATAAAACAACATTTACAAAAAGAGATTCAAGACATTAAGGACCAAGGGCTTTACAAAGAAGAGCGTATTATAACCTCGGCCCAGGGTGCCGAAATAACTTTAAATACGGGCGAAACGGTTTTAAATTTTTGCGCCAATAATTACTTGGGATTGTCGTCGCATCCCGAGGTGATTCAAGCTGCAAAAGACGTTATGGACACCCATGGATTTGGGATGAGCTCGGTACGCTTTATTTGTGGCACTCAAGACATTCACAAAACATTGGAACAGAAAATAGCCAATTTCTACAGAACCGAAGACACTATTTTATATGCCGCAGCTTTTGATGCCAACGGTGGGGTTTTCGAGCCTTTATTAGGAAAAGAAGACGCCATCATTTCAGATTCCTTAAATCATGCCTCTATAATTGATGGTGTTCGTTTGTGCAAAGCAGCGCGATATCGATACCAAAATAACAATATGGCCGATTTAGAAAAACAATTAATCGAAGCCAGTAAAAACGGGGCGCGTTTTAAAATTATAGTAACCGATGGCGTGTTTTCTATGGATGGATTGGTCGCACCACTCGATAATATTTGCGATTTGGCCGATAAGTACGATGCTTTGGTTATGATTGATGAGTGCCATGCCACAGGATTTATAGGCAAAACAGGCCGCGGAACACTGGAAGAAAAAAACGTTATGGATCGCATAGATATTATTACAGGAACCTTAGGGAAAGCTCTAGGTGGCGCTATGGGAGGATACACCACTGGGAAAAAAGAAATTATAGATATGTTGCGCCAACGCTCAAGGCCTTATTTGTTTTCAAACTCCTTAGCACCGGCCATTGTTGGTGCATCCATAAAGGTTTTTGATATGCTTGCAAACAATACCCAGCTAAGAGATAAGTTAGAATGGAACACCAATTATTTTAAAAAAGGCATTAAAGCAGCAGGTTTAGATGTTATAGATGGAGATTCTGCTATTGTTCCTGTTATGCTTTACGATGCAAAATTGTCGCAAACCATGGCAAATATGCTTTTAGAAGAAGGTATTTACGTTATCGGGTTCTTTTTTCCCGTTGTACCGAGAGGCAAAGCAAGAATTCGCGTACAGCTATCGGCAGCCCATACTAAAACACATTTAGACATGGCCATAGCAGCGTTTACCAAAGTTGGTAAAACCCTTAATATTATCTAAAACCGCTCCGAACTATCGATGAATAAAAGGGTAATACAATATTTTTATATATTTGTCTTTGTTAATAACAATTAACAACTTACTTTTGCTTACAATTAACACTTAAAAATTAAACTTTTGAATATGAAAAATCTTAGCAGATTATTGTTCGCTATGTTGCTTGTACTTGGTTATAGCAACGTTAATGCGCAAGACGAAAACAACCGATGGCAAATTAACATTGGTGTAAACGCGGTTGACGCCTACCCAAATGGCGATGGCGGTCTTTTTAGTGAAACTATTTTTGACGAATATTTCAACGTTGAAGACCACTGGAACATCTTACCTTCTTTATCATCTATCTCGGTATCTAAGTTTTTAGGCGATGGCTTCTCTTTTGGAGTAACAGGATCTTTAAACAAAATTAGCAAATGGGGAGATAAAAGTAAGGATCCAGATGTTACAAACGATGTGGACGACTTATCTTACTACGGCTTAGACGGTACCATTAAGTACAGCTTAGCTAACTTAGTTAACTCTAAAACACTAGAGCCTTACTTAGGTGTTGGTGGTGGTTACACTTGGATTGACGAAGTTGGTGCTGGTACACTAAACGGCACTTTAGGCCTTAACGTTTGGTTTAACGAAAACGTTGGCTTAACACTTCAAACAGCTTACAAACATGCCTTTGAAGATTATTTAACTACACACTTCCAGCACACTGCCGGAATCTCTATTAAATTTGGCGGAACCGATACCGATGGTGATGGCATTTACGACAAAGACGATGCCTGTCCGGATGTTGCAGGTTTAGAGGCGTTTAACGGTTGCCCTGATACAGATGGCGATGGTATTGAAGATTCTAAAGACGATTGCCCTAACGAAGCTGGTTTAGCAGAACTTAACGGATGCCCTGATACAGATGGCGACGGTGTTGCCGATAAAGATGACAACTGCCCAACAGTAGCTGGTTTAAAAGCCTTAGCGGGTTGTCCTGATGCTGATGGAGACGGTATAGCTGATGGAGACGATAAATGTCCTAACGAAGCTGGTCCTGCTGCAAACAATGGTTGCCCTTGGCCAGATACTGATGGCGATGGTGTTTTAGATAAAGACGATAACTGTCCAGAGGTTAAAGGTACTGTAGCCAACAACGGTTGTCCAGAAGTATCTGAAGAAGTACAAAAGCAACTTAACGAGTATGCTAAAACTATCTTGTTTGATACGGGTAAATCTACCATCAAAAAACAATCTGCAGAAGTTTTAGGTGATATTATTAAAATCTTAAACGAGTATCCTAACTCTAAATTTACTGTAGAAGGACACACTGATAGTGTTGGTAGCGAAAAACTAAACCAAAGACTATCTGATTCTAGAGCCAACTCTGTAAAAGAGTACTTAGTAAATAATGGTATCGATGCATTTAGACTTTCTGCTCTTGGTTACGGAGAATCTAAACCAATCGATTCTAACAAAACCAGAAAAGGTAGAGCTAACAACAGACGTGTAGAAATTAACTTAGCTAAAAACTAATTATACGGTTTTTAAAAAATAATTTTTATAGAAAAACGCTTCGGGTTATCCGAAGCGTTTTTTATTTTTATGTCATACCAACTTAACTTTAATGACGACTTTTATTTTTGATGTTTTAAAAGACTTGCAAAACAAGAACCACGATTTCTCTAAACTAACCTTTGTGCTGCCTAGTAAAAGAGCGGGGTTGTTTTTAAAGCACCAGCTGCATAAAGTAACCAACCAAACCATTTTTTCTCCTCAAATTGTTAGTATTGAAGAATTTACAGAAACGCTGTCGCAACTTAAACCCATTTTAAATACAGAGCTTTTGTTCGAGTTTTACAATAGCTACACAGCATTAACCAAAAAAGAAAATCAAGATGCTTTTGAGGTGTTCTCAAAATGGGCACAACTATTACTACAGGATTTTAACGAAATTGACAGGTACCTCATTCCGCAAGAAAACATATTTAATTATTTAAGCGATATACAAGAGTTAAACCATTGGTATTTAGATGAAAATAAATCCGACTTTGTTAAAAACTACCTATCGTTTTGGAGCAAACTTTACACTTATTACACGCATTTTACTAAACAACTTTTAAATAAAAATGTTGGTTATCAAGGATTAATTTACAGAGAAGCAGTAAAAAATTTAGAATCTTACATTCAAAGCAATAACGATAAACAATATGTATTTCTAGGTTTTAATGCACTAAACACCGCCGAGGAAACCATTATAAAAAAACTGCTTGAACATAATTTGGCAAAAATTTATTGGGACATCGACCAAGTTTTTTTTAACAACCCAAAACACGATGCCGCACTGTTTACAAGGCAGCATCAAACCCGCTGGAAATATTTCGAAAACAATCCGTTTTATTGGATTACCAACAATTATTCAAAAGAAAAGAATATTTCTATTTATGGCGTTCCAAAAAACATCGGACAATCTAAATACATCGGAACCCTTTTAAGCAATTTAAGCCAAAACAACCCGTCGTTACAAAACACAGCCGTTGTTTTAGGCGATGAAAATTTATTGATTCCCGTTTTAAATTCGCTGCCATCAACTATCGAAGCTTTAAATATTACCATGGGTTTTCCGTTAAAATCCATTCCGTTGGCATCACTTTTCGAGAGCTTGTTTAAACTTCATAAAAATCAATCGAAATCATTCTATTTTAAAGATGTTATAAACATTATATCACATCAATTTATAAGACCAATATTCTATTATGATAATACAGATTACGCTTCCAAAATAATTGAAACCATTGAGGCCAATAACATCATTTATTTAACTTCCGATAGGCTAAAACAAATGGCTGATAAAGCCGAAACCATAATTAATATACTGTTTGCCAATTGGGAAACCTCGATTGATTCGGCTTTAAAAAATTGCGAGCAATTAATCTTGACTATTAGAAATTATTTATCTGAAAACAAAGCCTCAAATTTATTATCCTTAGAATATTTATTTCGATTTAATGAACTGTTTAACGAATTGTCTCGATTAAATACCGAGTATAATCACATTAAAGATATTTCAGCTTTATATAGCATTTATAAAGAATTGTTAAGTTCCGAAACGCTAGATTTTCAAGGCGAACCCTTACAGGGCTTACAAATTATGGGTATGCTGGAATCTCGGGTTCTGGATTTTGAAACCGTTATCATTTCCTCGGTAAACGAAGGCCTTTTGCCCTCTGGAAAAAGCAACAATTCCTTTATTCCGTTCGATGTTAAATTAGAAAACAACCTGCCTACTTATAAAGAAAAAGATGCGGTTTACACCTATCACTTTTACAGGCTTTTGCAACGCGCCAAAAACATCTATATTATATACAATACCGAAGCCGATGTGCTTACCGGTGGCGAAAAAAGCAGGTTTATTACGCAGTTGCAGTTAGAAGATATTCATAAAATAAACCACCAAATTATTGCGCCCCATGTGCCAGTAATACAACCGGAATTAAACCAAATAAACAAAACGCCCCAGTTATTAAATCAAATTATTCATGTGGCAAAACAAGGGTTTTCGCCTTCTTCACTAACCAACTACATAAGGAATCCTATTGATTTTTATTATCAGAAAATATTAAAAATTGCAGCACACAACGATGCCGAAGAAACCGTTGCGGCAAACACCTTAGGAACCGTTGTACACAACACGCTTGAAGATTTTTACAAACCATTTATTGGTGAGTTTTTAACGGTTGAAAACATAACAAATTTAAAGCCTAAAATTAATGAAACGGTAAGCCATCATTTTAAAAACGAATATAAAGAAGGTGATATTACCAAAGGTAAAAATCTTATTGTTTTTGAAATAGCAAAACGTTACGTATCCAACTTTTTGGATTTGGAAATACAGGATTTAAAAGCTGGAAACCAAATAAAAATGATTGCCGTTGAAGCCGAAAACAACGTGTTAATCGATATTCCCGAACTTAATTTTCCTATAAATTTAACAGGAAAAGTAGATCGGGTTGATGAGTACAATGGTGTAACCAGAATTATTGATTACAAAACGGGGCAGGTAAGCCAAAACAGCGTAGAAATTGTAGATTGGGAAGCCATTACTACCGATTACGATAAATACAGCAAAAGCTTCCAAGTGCTTACCTATGCACTTATGATGCACCAATCCAATCAAATTAAGCTTCCTGTTGAAGCTGGTATTATTTCATTTAAAAACTTAAATTCTGGGTTTTTAAAATTTGCAAAAAAAGACAGTTCGAGAAGTAGAACCAAAAAATCGTTAATCACTCAAGAAACTATTTCTTCATTTGAAACCGAACTAAAAAAGCTCGTATTAGAAATTTGTAGTTTAGATATACCTTTCACTGAAAAAGAAATATAAATGATTATTGAAAAAAACATAGTTGTTAAAGGCAAACACGAAAAACCCATTTTAACCGATTTGTTTTTTAAAGACGATAGCGCTAAAAAACCTATACTAATATTTTGCCATGGATACAAAGGTTTTAAGGATTGGGGCGCTTGGGATTTAATGGCTAAAGCATTTGCCGAGGCTGGTTTTTACTTTGTGAAATTTAATTTTTCGCACAATGGCGGCACCGTAAAACAACCAATCGATTTTCCTGATTTGGAGGCTTTTGGAAATAATAATTTCACCAAGGAATTAGACGATCTGGAATCTGTTATCGATTGGGTATGCTCGAATTCTGAGCTAAAAAAGAATGCCGATATAAGCAACATAACATTAATGGGGCACAGTAGAGCTGGTGGCATTGTAACTATAAAAGCTGAAGAAGATAGCAGAATAAAAAACGTAATTAGTTTAGCTGGTGTTTGCGATTTTGGGAAAAGAACATCAACAATTGGTAATTTAGAACAATGGAAAAAAGACGGTGTAAAATATGTTATAAACGGACGAACAAAACAACAAATGCCGCATTATTATCAATTCTATGAAGATTTTATTGCCAATGAAAACAGGCTAACCATAAAGCGCGCCGTTTCAAACTTAAAAATACCGTATTTAATTATTCATGGCGATAGCGATACCAGTGTTTTTATGGAAGAAGCAACTCAGCTTCATAGTTGGAACCCGAACAGTCAACTTGAGATTATTAAAGATGCCAACCATGTTTTTGGAGCACAGCATCCTTGGGAAAAACCAACGCTTCCCAAGCATTTAAAAGCCGTTATAACTAAGATTACAGATTTTCTATCGCATCAAAAATAATTGTTGCCTTATTGCCGTTTAAAGTGTTTACTTATTCAACAACACTGAAACTTTTCTTTAAAGTCGTTGTAGAATCGCCTCCAACCCAAACATTAAATTTACCGGGTTCTACTTCCCAGGTATTGTTTGCCGTGTAAAATTGAAGTGTTTTTTCGTTTATAGTAAAACTGACCGTTTTGGTTTCGCCAGGGTTTAGCATTATTTTTTCAAATCCTTTTAACTCTTTTACTGGCCTCACAAAACTACCAACCAAATCCCGAATATAAAGTTGTACGACTTCCTCACCTGCTCTATCACCGGTATTGGTTACATTAACAGATACTTTTATGTCGCCGCTAGCTTTTATTTCATTTTTATCCAATTGCAAATCACCATAACTAAAAGTGGTATAGCTCAAACCAAAACCAAAGGGGTATAAAGCCTTTTTCGGAGCATCTCTGTAACCTGAAAATGTAACATGTTTATTGCTGTATGGCCTTCCGGTATTTTTTTGGTTGTAATACAAAGGCTCCTGACCAACGTTATGCGGAAATGATACCGGTAATTTTCCCGACGGATTATAATCTCCAAAAACAACATCGGCAATGGCATTTCCAGATTCAGAACCCAAATGCCAACACTCTAAAATGGTTGGTGCAATTTCAGAAGCGCGGCTTAAATCCATGGGTCTGCCGTTCATTAAAACAATTACAATGTTTTTATTCACTTTATAAACGGCTTCCAATAATTCATTTTGAAGTCCTAAAAACCCAATATTGGTTTGACTGCGGCCTTCGCCTGTTTGATACGCATTTTCGCCTATTACCAATAAAACAACATCAGATTTTTTGGCAACCTCAACGGCTTTTGCAATTCCGGAGTCGTCTGTGGTATTAAATTTTAAAGGCAGTAAAAACTGATTCGCCCCGGGCTCAATGGTTGGGATCGTTAAATCAACGCCTTTTGCATAATGTATTTTAGTGTTTTTGCCAACGGCATTTTTAACACCTTCCAATAATGAAACTGCCGAATTATATTCGCCTTTAGCGCGCCAGTTTCCCAAAGGCGAATCTTTATCATCGGCCAAGGGACCAATAACCGCGATGCTTTTAAGTTGTTTTGAAAGTGGCAATAAACCCTTTTCATTCTTAAGCAATACAATAGATTTTTTTGCAACATCGCGAGCTACGGCTAAATTTTCTTTAGAGTAAACGTTATCTTTTTCGCGTTGCTCGTTGCAGTATTTATAGGGGTCATCAAAAAGTCCCAATTCAAATTTAAGCCTTAAAACCCGTCTTACCGCATCATCAATTTGATGGATTGAAATCTTTTTTTCGTTAAGCAAGGTTTCCAAATGCGCTTCGTAAGCATACGATTCCATGTCCATATCACTTCCTGCATTCAAAGCTATTTCGGCAGCGTGTTTTTTGTCTTCAGCATAACCGTGTGCCCTCATTTCACCAATAGAACCCCAATCTGAAACCACTAATCCATTCCAGTTCCATTCCCCTTTCAAAATATCGCGTTGTAAAATTTTATGTCCTGTGGCCGGAATACCATCAATATCGTTAAAGGCATTCATAAAAGTTGCCGCACCAGCTTCGGCGGCAGCCTTAAAAGGTGGTAAAATGGTGTTGTGCAGTTCGTTTGTACCAACATTAACGGTGTTATAATCCCGACCGGCCTCACCAAAGCCATAGCCTGCAAAGTGTTTAGCGCAGGCTGCAATGGTATAAATATGGGACAAATCATCGCCTTGAAACCCTTCAATACGCGCCACACCAACAACTGCATTTAAATACGGGTCTTCGCCGGCGCCTTCCATAACGCGCCCCCAACGGGCATCTCTGGACACATCAATCATGGGGGCGAAGGTCCAATTTAAACCTGAAGCTGCGCTTTCTTTGGCTGCAATGGCTGCCGATTGTTTTATAATATTTAAATCCCAACTCGCTGTTTCACCTAACGGAATGGGGAAAATGGTTTTATATCCGTGAATTACATCATAAGCAAAAATCAATGGGATTTTAAGCCTTGAATGCTCCATAACTATTTTTTGGGTTTCCCGAATGCTCGCTACAGAAGTTATATTTAACATCGAGCCCACCTCACCCTTTTTAAGCTTTTCAAGTTTATGCTGATCGCCTTTTGTTGATGAGGGTCCGGTAGCATTCCATTTCCCGCTATATTGCACTAACTGCCCGATTTTTTCATTAATCTGCATGAGTGCCAAAACCGAATCTACCTTTATTTCAATACTTTCATTTAAAGTTGAATGCTTGGGTTTTGTTGTTTCGTTTTTACAGCTAAGCACGGTAAAAATTAGACTTGAAATAATGATAAGCTTAAAAGGAAGGATTGCTATTTTCATGTTTTAATACGGTTCTATTTTAATGTTAATTCTACGAATACGGGAAAATGATCCGATGGGTATTTTAAATCTATGGAACTAGATAAAACACCGTATTTTTCGACTTCAATTTTTGTGGATTTTGACAACATAATGTAATCTATACGTCGTGTAACAGGCTCGTTGAACTTAAATACATTGAATGTTCCTTTTGATCCAAAAACAAGTTTTGCTTTATCTTTTGAATCGTTAAGGGTTTGCTTAAGGTTTGTGATGAGCTCACTATTGGGTTCTACATTAAAATCGCCCATAACAATTACTGGAAAATCATTGGTATTTAAAGTCTTTATTTTTTTAAGAATAAGTTGCATGCCTTGTAACTGTGCTTCTTTTCCAACATGGTCTAAATGCGTATTGAACACCCATATTTTTTGATTGTTTTCGAGTACAGTGAAAAGCCCGTAAGTACAAATTCTAGGATAGGCGGCATCCCAACCCATTGAAATTTCACTTGGAGTTTCGGATAACCAAAAGGTATTTTCTTCTTCAACTTTTAGTTTTTTTGCGTTGTAAAATATAGCTGAAAACTCACCTTTATTATAGCCATCGCGACCAATGCCAATGGTTTTGTAGTCTTTTAGAACTTCTTTTAAATCAGTCATTTGATTGGGTCGTGCCTCTTGCACGCCCAAAATATCGGGGCTGTAAAACTGTACTTGCGAACTTAAAAACCCTTTTCGGTTTGCCCAGGCGTTCTCACCATCGGAAGCGACATCCAAACGGATGTTGTAAGTTATTACATTTAGCTTTTGGCTTCTACTTTGTTTTTCATTTTTACAACTTGAAAAACTCATAAATAAAACTAATATTAGTAGTATGTGCTTCATTGTTTTTTATTCTTTTTGTTGAAAAACCCTAACGTAATCAACTACCATTTGCTGCGGAAAAACGGAATTGTCAATCCCCTTATGTCCACCAAGCATACCACCAACAGACACATTCATTATCAAATAAAATTCTTGATCGAACGGCCATTCTGCTATGGTTTTATGCTCGTTTTTTATATGATTGTAAACGGTATCGTTTAAAATAAAGTCCATTTTTTCGGGTGTCCATTCTAAAGCAAACACATGGAACTTATCGTAAGGTTTTTCAATAAAAATCTTTTTCCCTTTTTCCGTGCCTTTCATGTGGTTAAAGGCTTTGGTGTGAATGGTTCCGAAAATAGAGTCTGGGTTAAAACCAACATGTTCCATAATATCTATCTCACCACATTCTGGCCAGCCCACTTCTTTTCTGTTTTCGCCCAACATCCATAATGCGGGCCACAAACCAACGCCCCTTGGTAACTTTGCTCTAACTTCAATACGTCCATATTTCCATGAAGCCAAGCCATCGGTTTTTAATCTTGCCGAAGTGTATTGCGCGGTATCAATTTCTGCGATATATTGTACCCAACTTTTGTTTTTAAACTCGTTGGTTTTGTATTTTGCGTTTGCTATTTTTTCTTTATGAGCTTCCATTATTAACGCCCCATTTTCGACCCTAACATTTTTCAAACTATCTGTAAAGTATTGCTTTTCTCGGTTACTTATAAAACCGTAATCGTAAGCCCATTTTGTAGAATCTGGTTTTCCTTGGTAGTTAAACTCGTCGCTCCAAACCAATTTATAGCCACTTTTTGTTGGGCTTTTTTCGCTTCTTTGAAAAACAAGTTCTGGTTCATCTGTAGTAATGTAATCAAAATCGTTTGCTAAAAACCAATCGATATCTTCAGTTGTATTGGCTGTCCATGTGTTTAATATTAAACCTTTTTCTTTGGCACTTGTTATCCATTCTGGCTTCACTTTGTATTTATAAACCAAATAGTCTAATCCTGTTATACCATCTTCTTTTAATCGCTTTGGGGGTTTCGAGCCATCTAAATATTGTGTTTTGGCATTGGGGTCCAGCTCTTTTATTCTTTGCAAAATGGCATAACTAAAACTGATGTAAGACAAAATATAATTTTCGGCTTTTAGTTTTTTTACCAATTTCAAGACGTTTTCGGCCATTAAGGTATTTCGGCCTTCGGTTTTTGATGGTTTTATTTCGCATACCAATCCTGTGGAATCGTTGTTTTGCATTCCGGCAATTATATAATCTCTTAAGGTGGGCAAGGTTTCGCCGTTTGAGAGTTTAAATTCTGATAATTGTGCGTAAGTAGATTTTTCTACCTCTAAACCATGATAATTGGCATCGTGTGTTACAATTAATATATTATCTGAACCCGTTGTGCATTATGATTTAAAGATAAAAGTTGTTCATTGACTTACGAATAAGTCGTATATTTATTTGGATATCAAACAATTAAATACGATGAACAACTTTAAAGCAAATTACGACAAAATTTTAAAAGTATTGAAGATAATTACAGATAAAGAACAGTTTTTAAGACAAAATCGACGGCCAAAACTCAAAGACATCGAGCTGATCGCTATAAATTTAACATCTGATTATATGAGCATAGATAGCGAATGCCAGCTGTTTAGAGTGCTTCCCGATGTTTTAAAACTCAAAATAGAACGCTCTGTCTATAATAGAAGAAAGCGAAAATTGTTTTCCGCTATTGAATTTTTAATAAATCAACTCTGTGAAAGACTTATTGAATTTGAAAATTACTTTGTTCTAGACAGCATGCCTTTGGAGGTCGTTAAATTATCGAGAAGCAATGGCAGTAAAATCTGTAGAGAGGATTTTTACAGTTCCCCGGACAGGGGCTTCTGCGCGAGCCAGAACATGCACTATTACGGCTATAAAATTCACGCCGTTTGTTCCGTTGAAGGTGTTTTTAAAAGCTTTGAAATAAGCAAGGCCTCTGTGCATGACATCCACTATTTGAATGATGTAAAAAGCCAATTCAGCGATTGTGTCATTTTGGGCGACAAAGGCTATTTAAGTGCGGATTATCAATTGGATCTGTTCGAGAGCAAAAAAATCAAGCTAGAAGTTCCCATGCGGAAAAACCAGCGCAACTACAGGAAGCAAGCTTACGTTTTTAGAAAGAAAAGAAAACGAATTGAAACTCTATTTTCCCAACTATGCGATCAGTTTATGATTCGCAGGAATTATGCTAAATCCTTTCAGGGTTTTAAAACCAGAATACTGTCAAAATTAACAGCATTGACCGTTATTCAATACATCAATAAATTTATATTTGATAGAAATATCAATAAATTAAAAATTAGCATTGTTTAAATGCACAACGGGTAATATATTATCTTTAAGTATTTAACCAATTTCGTGTCCCTTTTAACGCTATAGCCTTTAACACTTCTTCATTATAGCTTATATTAGGCTATTTCTTAGATTGCTAATTCTAAAATTCACGATTCTTGAGCTATAATTTATTAGTTTATAGATCAAAATTTAATGATTAAAAGTCTGAGAGAATTGAATTTTACTGGCCTTAATTGGAATAAATAAATTTCATATCAAAATGAAAATAAAAAATTAAATTCATTTATACGTGCAAACTGGGCGCAAACAAAAAAGCTCCAAAAGACAAAATCTTCTGAAGCTTGGCATTATTAGTGGAGAAGATCGGATTCGAACCGACGACCTCTTGACTGCCAGTCAAGCGCTCTAGCCAACTGAGCTACATCCCCGAAATTTTCTTTGTATTAAATAAAGGCAGAATGCCTTTTTAACATTTTTCAAAATTACATTTTTTTATCAATTTTTCTAATTTTGTTCCTATTAAATACAATAAAATTTTTTTCGCAGTTTTTTTTTTGAAGTAAGGTTAGCGTATGTGGGGCTCGAAACCCTTGTGAACCGTTAAAGCTAATGGTATTGATTTTTTCTAGCATTTACAATCTTATAATAACAAAGTAAAAGTTTAAATTTGAAAAAAACTTCAAAAACCATAACATGATTAATGATTTGCAAGGCCGAATTTGAAGATATAGATAGAATCTTAGAAGTTACCAAAGCTTGCGCAAGCTACATGATAAACAAGGGCATCTATCAATGGAACGCTAATTATCCCAACAAAACCGTATTAAAAAATGATGTTTTAAAAGGAGAGTTATTTGTTATTAAAAAGAATAAAATAGTAGTTGGCTGCATTGTTGTATCGTATTTTATGGATAAAGAATATAAAGCCGTTTCATGGTTAACCGAAAACAATCGTAATATTTACATCCATCGTTTAGCCATTCACCCTAAATATCAAGGCCAAGGATATGCGCAAAAATTAATGGATTTTGCCGAAAATTTCGCCAAAAATAACAACTGTGCATCAATAAGGCTAGATACTTTTTCTCAAAACCAAAGAAACCAGAAATTTTACGAACTTCGCGGCTATAAAAAATTGGGCAATATTTTTTTTCCAAAACAAAGCCATCACCCTTTTTATTGTTACGAATTAATACTGTGAGCACAAACATAAGCTTAAAACGCATAAACAAATTGGCGGTTCCGGCCTTAATTGCCGGTGTATCAGAGCCTATATTATCGTTAACCGATGCCGCTATTGTTGGAAATGTGGCGTTTAATGCCACCGAGTCTTTGGCAGCGGTAGGTATTGTAACCACTTTTTTATCGATGCTAATTTGGGTTTTGGGGCAGACCCGTAGTGCTATCTCATCAATCGTTTCGCAATACGTTGGCGCCAATAATCTCGATAAAATTAAAAGCCTGCCAGCTCAGGCTATGTTTATTATTACATCACTAAGTGTTTTAATAATAATTGGCACTTACCCTTTTGCTAACCAAATTTTTAAGCTTTATAATGCCTCTGGCTTAATTTTAGAATATAGCGTAGATTATTACAGGATTCGTGTTTTTGGGTTTCCATTTACGCTTTTTACCATAGCTGTTTTTGGTGCTTTTCGAGGTTTACAAAACACCTATTACCCCATGCTTATCGCTATTATTGGCACCTTTACCAATATTGCCCTAGACTTGGTACTGGTTTACGGAATAGATGGCCTTATTGTGCCCATGCACATTAAAGGTGCTGCTTATGCTAGTGTAATTGCACAACTGCTCATGGCTGTTTTTGCCGCCTATTATTTACTTAAAAAAACTCCGATTCCCTTAAAATTAAGCTTTCCTTTTAACAAAGAAATCAATCGTTTTATATTAATGATTGTTAATCTTTTTATCCGTACCATTGCTTTAAATGTTACCCTTTATTATGCTAGTGCATTTGCTACTAGCTACGGCGCAACCTATATTGCGGCATATACTATTGCTATTAATTTATGGTTTCTTGGGGCTTTTATTGTCGATGGTTATTCTAGCGCAGGAAATATTTTATCGGGTAAATTATACGGCGGAAAAGAATACAAATTACTTATTAAACTAAGCAACAAATTAATAAAATACGGCATTGTTATTGGCATATTAGTTGCTTTTGTTGGAGGTGTTTTTTATTATCCATTAGGAAATGTTTTTACAAACGACCCCGAGGTTTTAAATCAGTTTTACAGCATATTTTGGATTGTTTTAGCCATGCAACCCCTATGCACACTTGCTTTTATTTTCGATGGTATTTTTAAAGGCCTGGGTAAAATGAAGGTGTTGCGCAACGTACTTTTAATAGCAACCTTTTTGGTATTTATCCCTATATTGTTCTGGTTAGACAAGCTCGATTATAAACTGTACGCCATATTTACAGCCATAACATTTTGGATTGTTGCCCGGGGTTTTCCCTTAATCATCATTTTCAGAAAAATATTTATCCCATTATCAAAAAACAGCTAACTTTGGCTGCTTGCAAAATAGAGCTAAAACAATTACTATGAGTTTATTAATTGCCATACTAAACCAAATAGATATCAAAGAAAAAATAAATAACGCCCCAAACTCTAATTACGAAATCGGTGTATTTATTGGCTCCATGTTACCTTTTGCAACATTGGTGCTAATTGCCTATGTAATATTTAGGCACAATAAAAAACGAATTGATAAAAAGTAACCCGCTATTACCACAAGTAATTCCCAAGCTTTAATAGCCAATTATTACATGCTAAAGGCCAATAAGGGTTTACTTTGCAACTAACAAAAAGAAGATAGTATCTTTACACAGCAAACAACAACACACCATGAGCAACATTCGCATAACAAAACAATTCACTTTCGAAACCGGTCATGCCCTTTACGGTTACGACGGCAAATGTAAAAACGTACACGGCCACAGCTATAAACTATCGGTAACCGTATTTGGAAAACCCATTACAGATGCCAATAATGTTAAATTTGGAATGGTAATCGATTTTAGCGATTTAAAAAAAATTGTAAAAGAAGAAATTGTAAACGTTTTCGACCATGCCACCGTTTTCAACAAAAACACACCCCATGTCGAGCTAGCCAAAGAGCTCGAAAACCGTGGTCACAACGTGCTTTTGGTAAACTATCAGCCCACTAGCGAGATGATGGTTATAGACTTTGCAAACAAAATAAAAAAACGCCTGCCAAACCACATCGCACTGCACGCCTTAAAACTCCAAGAAACCGACACCTCGTTTGCAGAATGGTATGCCTCAGATAACAATTAGGACGTTCCCTTTTAGCTGGGCTTTTGGGCAGCATAAAAATAGCTTCTATCCTAACGCCTAAAAAACCTTTAAAAACCTTAATAGCTTTTAAAGGTTTTTTATCTTTACATTTAGTTGTAAACCATACTAAGTTGTTATTCATGAAATACACAAAACTACCCAACACCCATATTAAAATCAGTAAAATATGCCTAGGCACCATGACTTGGGGAAACCAAAACACACAAGCAGAAGGCTTTGCACAAATGAGTTATGCGCTGGACCAAGGGGTGAATTTTTGGGATACCGCCGAATTGTACGCCGTTCCAGCAAGCCCAGAAACTTATGGGAGTACCGAAACCATTATTGGCAATTGGTTTGCAAAAACAGGCCAACGCGACAAAGTTGTTTTAGCCTCAAAAATAGCTGGAAATGGCGATTATACGGCACATATTCGTACCAATGGGTTTGCTCCCGAAGCGCTTAAAGAAGCAGTAAATAACAGTTTAAGGCGTTTACAGACAGATTATTTAGATTTGTATCAATTGCATTGGCCCGAACGCGATACCAACTATTTTGGCATCAGAGATTATAAGCATAATACGGAAAATGCATGGAAGGATAATTTTAACCAAGTGCTCCACACCCTAGATGGCCTAATTAAAGCAGGTAAAATTCGTTACATAGGTATTTCAAACGAAAAAGCTTGGGGAACCATGCGTTTTTTAGAAGAATCTAAAATAAATAACTTGCCCCGAATGGCCACCATACAAAACCCGTATTCTTTATTAAACAGAACTTTTGAGGGTGATTTAGCCGAAGTTTCCATACGCGAAAATATTGGGTTATTGGCCTATTCGCCCATGGCATTTGGTGTGCTTTCGGGCAAATACATAAAGGAAACCGCAGCAGACAATGCACGATTAAAACTGTTCCCGAGATTTTCACGCTATTCAAATGCACAAGCTACAGAAGCAACAAAACGCTATTTAAAAATCGCCGAGGCTAATAATTTAACTTTAGCTCAAATGAGTTTAGCCTTTGTTACACAGCAGCCTTTTGTAACCAGCAATATTATTGGAGCAACCAATTTAAAACAACTTAAAGAAAATATTGATAGTATCCATGTTGTTTTAAGCGACGAGGTATTAGCGCAAATTAACGAAGTGCACGAAACGATTCCTAATCCATCACCTTAATTTTCATTAGGTTTTTACTATTATTTATACTGCCTTCTTATGTAAAGGTAAACTAGTAAAATATCTAATAACCCGTTTTGCGTTTTGTAAAAATTCTGTGATTTCTGGAAAGTTTAGGTAATTGGCATCAAATATCAATATTTATTTTGATGTTGGCTGTCGCGCATTTTATCTAAATTTTCTTTGGTAAGCATATAGTCTTTTACGTTTTTATCTTTCCATCGGTAGTAAGAAAACAACGGAAACACTATTAAAAACAAACCCATTACACCAAAACCAATAAGTTTTTGGCTATATTCTTCATCGAGTACAAAGCCTAAAACAATGCTGGTTAACGCTGCTATGGCTAATATTATAATAAGGTATTTCATTTTTTGTCAAATATTTACAGGCCTATTCTATATTTTATGTAAAATTAATTAATTGTTGCCTGTAGGCCGTTAATAGTTTGGATTTTGAGATATAACCATAATATTTCCCTTCTTTAATTACGGGCAAGTTCCATGCGCCACTGCTTTTAAATTTATCCATAATAACGTGCATTGAATCTTTGTTATAATCAATAATACCGGCATCGGCATGCATTAGGCTAGATGCATTTACTTTGTTGTAGAGATTGGTGTCGAACATCATGTGCCTAATATCGTCTAACCTTATAACGCCTAAAAACTCGTGTTGGTCGTTAACCACCGGAAAATGGTTGCGAGAGGATTTTGCAACGGCGGTTTTTAGTATATCGCCTAATTTCATATCGGGTTTTAAAATAATAAAGTTGGTTTCAATTACTTTATCAATATCTAAAACCATTAAAACATTTTGGTCTTTGTTGTGGGTTATAAGCTCGCCGCGTTCTGCAAGTTTTAAGGTGTAAATGGAGTGGGATATATAATATTTTGTAATGGCGAACGATGTGGCAGATACAATCATTAAAGGCACAAAAAGCTCGTAACCTCCAGTAATTTCTGCAATAAGGAAGATAGCGGTTAATGGGGCGTGTAAAACACCGGCCATTAAACCAGTCATGCCAATTAAGGTAAAATTAGATTCGGACACCTGAAAACCAAAGCCAATATTGTTAATTATTTTTGCAAAAGCATTGCCCAAAATACTTCCCATTACCAATGTGGGTATAAACACACCGCCAACTCCACCAGCACCAAAAGTGGTGGTCATGGCTATGGCTTTAAATATGCCAATACCTAAAAGCAAAGCAATAACAACCCAAATGTTAGACAGATCGAAATTAAAAGGGGTTTTGCCAATGGCAGCTATGTGGTCGCCTTTTAAAAGATTATTCATAATACCATAACCTTCACCGTACAGTGGTGGTATAAAATAAAGCATCGTGCCTATGGCTAATCCACCAATCAACAACCGAATTGCACGACTTTCAAACTGCTTAAAAAAGTTGGTTATTGCAAAAAACACTTTTGAAAAATAAACCGAAGCCAATGCGGTTACCAGACCTAAAATGGCGTAAAACGGAATGTCGTTAACCTCGAAAGTATCTGTTAATTCAAAACGAAGCAATACATCTGTTCCCAAAAACAAATACGATGTTACAACGGCAGAAACCGAAGCCAACAACAACGGAACCAATGAAACAAAAGCAATATCTAAGCTAAAAATTTCTATAGCAAAAATAATGGCGGCAATTGGTGCTTTAAACATAGATGCCATGGCACCAGCTGCTGCACAGCCAATTAATAGCATTCTTGTTTTGGTGTTCATGTGAAATAAACGTGCCGCGTTAGAGCCCAGAGCCGAACCAACACTTACTGCAGGCCCTTGCAAACCTACCGAACCTCCAAAGCCTACGGTTAAAGGTGCTGTAATTAAAGCTGCATAAATATTATATCGAGGGATGATACCGTTTAATTTGGAAATGGCATGCAAGGTTGTTGAAATACCATGCCCAATATGTTTTTTAAGCCAAATTTGTTTAATAAGATAAACTAATAACAGCCCGATTATAGGGAAAATAAAATAAAGTGAATTTTGGTAATTATTAAAAAAATCCAATTCGAAAAGCAGTTGGATGTAATGTACCAAGTTTTTTAACAAAACCGTTCCCATTCCTGCTAAAAAACCAACTAAAATACTGAGTATGTAAACAAATTGGCGTTCGGAAACATGCTTGTATTTCCAGATTAAAAATTTGCGTAATATGTTTTTAGAGGTTTTGCGCATGTTATAAAACTACTAAAAAATCCTGCGATTTGCAGGATTTTAATGGCTTATGATTTTATATTGAGTTTTAAGCTCAATTCTTCGAGTTGTTTCTCGTCTAATGGTGCTGGTGCATCAATCATAACATCGCGTCCCGAATTGTTTTTTGGGAAGGCGATAAAATCCCTAATGGTTTCTTGTCCGCCTAAAATAGCAACCAATCTATCTAAACCAAAAGCTATACCGCCGTGTGGTGGTGCACCATACTCGAAAGCATCCATTAAAAAGCCAAATTGCGCTTTGGCCTCTTCTTCTGTAAACCCTAAATGTTTAAGCATAATGGCTTGTGTGGCTTTATCGTGAATTCTTATAGAACCGCCGCCAATTTCATTTCCATTTAATACCAAATCGTAGGCATTGGCTTTTACTTCACCTGGTTTAGAATCTAATAATTCGATTTGCCCGGGTTTTGGTGATGTAAATGGGTGGTGCATGGCGTGGTATCGACCTGTTTCTTCGTCTAATTCTAATAACGGAAAATCGATTACCCATAACGGTGCAAAAACCTTAGGGTCTCTTAAGCCTAAACGTTCTGCCATTTCCATACGTAAAGCACTAAGTTGTGCACGTACTCTGTTGGTTTCGCCTGAAAGCACACAAATTAAATCGCCTGCTTTAGCACCTGTTATTTCTGCCCATTTTGCTAAATCGTCTTGATTGTAAAATTTATCGACAGATGATTTATATGTGCCATCATCATTACAACGGCAATACACCATGCCTAAAGCACCAACTTGCGGGCGTTTTACCCAGTTTATAAGCTTATCGATTTCTTTTCTGCTGTAACTATTTCCTCCGGGAACGGCTATGCCCACAACTAATTCGGCATTATTAAAAACACCAAAATCTTTGTGTTGCGCAACTTTGTTTAACTCGCCAAATTCCATCCCAAAACGAATGTCTGGTTTGTCGTTTCCGTATAAACGCATCGCATCATCGTAACGCATACGCGGAAACTTTTCAACCTCAACATTGTTAACTTCTTTAAGTAAATGACGTGTTAATCCTTCAAAAGCATTTAAAATATCTTCTTGCTCTACAAACGCCATTTCGCAGTCTATTTGTGTGAATTCTGGTTGTCTGTCGGCTCGTAAATCTTCATCCCTAAAACATTTTACAATCTGAAAATATTTATCCATGCCGCCAACCATGAGCAGTTGCTTAAAGGTTTGTGGCGATTGTGGCAATGCGTAAAACTGGCCTTCGTTCATTCTACTTGGCACCACAAAATCGCGGGCACCCTCTGGGGTAGATTTTATTAAATACGGGGTTTCTACCTCGATAAAACCTTCTTCCGATAAGTAATTTCGAACCTCTTGCGCAACTTTCGCCCTAAAAATCAAACTGTTTTTTACAGGGTTACGGCGAATATCCAGATAGCGATATTTCATTCTTATATCTTCACCGCCATCGGTTTTATCTTCAATAGTAAATGGTGGTAATTTGGCCTCGTTTAGCACAGTTAATTCTGAAACCAAAATCTCAATGTCGCCGGTTGGCATATTCGGGTTTTTCGAAGCACGCTCGATTACCGTTCCTTTAACTTGAATTACAAATTCGCGACCTAAATTTTGAGCTTGCTCTATTAAAGCCTTAGAACTGCGCTGCTCATCGAAAACCAATTGGGTAATACCGTAGCGGTCTCTTAAATCTACCCATACAATAAACCCCTTATCTCGAGATTTTTGAACCCAACCAGATAGGGTAACTTCTGTATTTATGTGCGAGGCGTTTAATTCGCCACAATTATAACTTCTGTACATACTTATAAAATTGAAGTGCAAATTTAGTTAAATACTATGGAGTGCAAATATTTTCATGGTTTTTTTCCTTGGTTTCTGCTGCTGCAAAATAATACTTGCCATTTGGCTTTTTAAAAAGTTTTATTCTTGGAATGGCTTTGAAAAAAAAAACAATAGTTGGCAATTTGTTTTGAAAAAATATTGGCAATATGCGCTTTTTCTTATAAATACTGTATCGGATCGCAAAATTTCGTCGATTAGCTGTCGTTTCATTCGGTAATATGTATATATTCGCAGCAATTAAATTGAAAATTATAATAATAATGATGAGCAAATTATTTTCTTTTAAACCTTTGGCTTTACTAATGTTCTTAGGGGTGTCTAATCTCATATTGGGCCAGACGGTTTCAGGTGTTGTAACAGACGACACATCGCAACCCATACCGGGAGTCTCGGTAATTGTTAAAGGTTCTACAACTGGAACAACAACAGATTTTGACGGAAATTATTCATTAAGCGTAAACCAGGGTGAAACTCTTGTTTTTTCTTATATTGGTTACGAAACCAAAGAGGTTGTAGTATCGGGAAGCCTATTAAATATTACCTTAAAATCTGGAGTGGCACTCGATGCAGTTGTATTGGTAGGCAATAGAGCCAAACCAAGAACCATACTAGATTCTCCTGTACCCATTGATAATATTGGGGTAAGTGAATTAAAAAACACAGGACAACCCACTGTAGATAAAATGCTAACTTATAAGGTGCCCTCTTTTAATTCATCAACTCAAACAATCTCAGATGCCACGGCACATTTTGATCCGGCCGATTTAAGAGGCCTGGGCCCAAGCAGAACTTTGGTTTTGGTAAACGGAAAAAGAAAAAACCAAAGTGCCTTAGTGTATATAAACGATACACCGGGCAAAGGTGAAGTAGGTGTCGATTTAAAAAGCATACCTGCAGCAGCTATTGAAAGAATTGAAGTTTTAAGAGATGGGGCTTCTGCACAATACGGATCTGATGCGATAGCGGGTGTAATTAACATGGTCTTAAAAAAAGGCGTAGAATATACCACGGTTAATGCAAAAGCCGGAGTTACCACAGAAGGCGATGGCTTTAATTACGGAATAGATTTAAATACAGCCTTAACAGGAGAAAATGGAGCGTATTTAAACCTAACCTTTGGGTATTATGAACAAGACAAAACAAATAGATCGGGAACTCCTGGGGCAGATGCTCTATTTGGTGTGCCCGCCAACGACCCAACTTTTGGCTCTTGGTTAGCAGAAAATCCGGATTTGGGAATGACTGTTGGCCAGCCAGAATTAAAGAAAACCGATGTGTTTTTTAATGCAGGCTTACCTTTTAAAAGTGGCAACGGCGAGTTTTATACATTTGGAGGCTTGTCTTACCGAAAAGGCAAAAGCTTTGCCTTGTACAGAGCACCATATTGGGTGCAAGATCCTTTTAATTTATTACACGAAGCTGGAACAACTTATCAAGGATTTCAGCCAAATTTTGAAACAGACGTTAGAGACAACAACGTTACGGCAGGAGCCAAATGGGAATTACTTGGCTTTAATGTAGATTTAAGTGGTACTTATGGTAGAAACGCTGTAGATTATAATGTAACCAATAGTTTAAACCCCTCATTAGGTGCCAGTAGCCCAACCTCTTTTGATGTGGGCGCTTATTCCTTTAGCAACACCTTAGCAAATTTCGATGTTTCTAGAAATTTTGGCACATTAAGCGTTGCTTTTGGCGCCGAGGTTAAAGGCGAACGTTTTACTGCCAAAGCAGGCGAATCTGCATCTTATGTAGGTGGTGGCGCTCAATCTTTCCCAGGGTTGCAACCCAGTAACGAGGTAACCGCTACAAGAGATAATTATGGCGTTTATGCCGATCTGGAATGGGAGCCAACAGAGGCACTTTTAATTGGCGGTGCAGTACGTTACGAAGATTTTAGTGATTTTGGAGATAACACATCCTGGAAAGTAAATGCAAGATATTCGCTTGGGAAAAGCGGTGCCTTAAGAGGTTCTTACAGTACAGGGTTTAGAGCACCATCGTTACATCAAATATATTTAAGTAATATACAAACATTGGTTTCTGGAGGAACCATTTCAAATCAAGGTACTTTTAACAATGTAGATCCTGTAATTAGAGCTGGTTTGGGCGTACCACAATTAACGGCTGAAACCTCCAAGAATATTTCTGCGGGTATTACTTATAAGTTTGAAAACAACTTTACAGCTTCGGTAGATTTTTATAACGTAAAAGTAAACGACCGTGTTTTATTTACTGGAGAAATAGGTTTTGATGGCGATAACGCCTCAACAAACCCTGTAGAACAAGTATTAATAGATAATTCTATTACAAGTTTAAAGTTCTTTACCAATGCCGTAAATACCGAAACTTCAGGAGTAGATGTGGTTCTTAATTACGGAAATATAGAATTGGGTAACGGTAAATTAGATGCCACCTTAGCAGCCAATTTTAACGACACCAAAATTAAAGGAAAAATAGGAACGCCTGCCTTGTTAGAAGCCAACGGATACGATATTTTTAACAGAAAAGAGCAATCTAGAATTATATCGGCAAGACCAAAGTCTAAAATCTTGTTAGGTTTGGATTATGAACTTAATAAGTGGAACTTTATAGTTAATAACACCTATTTTGGCGAGGTTACATGGCAACATGCTACCACACCTACAAACGATCAAACCTTTGCTGGTAAAGTAATTACAGATTTAGTAATTAATTATGAATTTAGCGATAAATTCTCGGCAAATGTATCGGCAAGTAACTTGCTTAATGTTTATCCAGACGAGGTTGATACCAAAGGCGATGTGGTAACCGATTTAGGAGGCCGTTTTAGGTACCCATGGGAAGTAAATCAATTTGGGTTTAACGGTACTACGCTAAATGCCGGTGTAACATTTAAATTCTAATAAAATTAACAGCAGTTTTGGTTGTTAAACAAATTTAAAAGCTTAGTGGATTTATTTTACTAAGCTTTTTTGTGTGCATTATAATCGTATTACTTAAAAAAAAAATCAATTTAAGCAATACCAATGCATCTATTTAAAGTCCAGTAATTGTTGTTGTTCCGAGTAATTCGGGAGAAAAATGTTTTTTGATGAAACGAAATACGTAATTTTATAAAAAAATAAAATCTATTTACAATGCATTTATTAAAGCTTAAATTAAAAACAGTTAGTTTGCTCTTAATGCTTCTCTCGTTAAGTGCAACAGCACAAGAGCGAACGGGCAATATTGTAGAATACTTCGGAAAAGAAAAAGTTAACGACATAAAAGAAGGTAAACTATTGCACGTCTTTAAAACAGGATTGGCTTTAAAATTTCAGAATTTCAAGTTTAACTCCTCATCATTTCCAAAAGACCAAGTTTTTGGTCGGTTTTTAATGCAGCCCAATTACGAACCCGAAAACAACGATGTTTTTGATATTGATTTTACAGGAAAACAACTTACCTGGAAAACCATTACAACAGACAGCACAAATAGTTTTAACAACAGGAACTTAAGGTCCAGTTACGTGTATTTAACTTACCGGTCAGATACCGAAAAAACAGTACTATTTGAAGCCTCGGGGCATTCGCTGGTTTTAATAAATGGATTGCCGCACGAAGGCGACCATTACGATTTTGGATGGAATTTAATACCGTTAAAATTAAAAAAAGGATTAAATAAATTCGTGTTGAAAGTAGGGCGTTTTCCAAGGATTAGAGCAAGATTAATTGCTCCGCAAACACCCGTGCAGTTTACCACCCGAGATTTAACCTTGCCCGATCTTTTAATTGAAGAAGACAAAACCTATTTGGGCGCTATCAGAATAATAAATACATCTGAAAATTGGCTTGAAAACCACGCGGTAACTTCAGAAATCAACGGGGTATCGCTAGCGCACCAAATTCCTAATATTCCGCCATTAAGCGTTCAAAAAGTGCCTTTTAAAATAGCTTCAGTTTCAGATGAAAAACAATTAAAAAAAACCAATTTAAAATTAAGTTTGAATGCCAAAAACGGCACATTAATTAATGCAAATACCATTCAAATTGAAATAAAATCTAAGCATACCCACCATAAACGTACTTTTAAAAGTAATGTGGATGGCAGTATTCAATATTACAGCGTAGCCCCTTCAAGTAATAAAAACCTAGAACATGGCGCCTTGTTTTTATCGGTACACGGGGCGTCTGTTGAGGCTGTAAATCAAGCCAATGCTTATACAAAGAAAGATTGGGGCAATTTAATCGCGCCAACCAATCGCCGCCCGTTTGGTTTTGCGTGGGAAGATTGGGGACGTTTAGATGCGCTCGAGGTTTTAGCAGATGCCAAAAGTATTTACAAGCCCAACAGTAAAAAAATATATTTAACAGGGCATTCTATGGGTGGCCACGGCACTTGGTATTTGGGGGCAACCTACCCCGACAAGTTTGCTGCAATTGCGCCATGTGCAGGTTATCCAGATTTGCTTCTGTATAGAAATGGGTTTACAAAAAGAATGTTAAATATGACCCAAGCACAATTAAAACGCGCAGGAATTAGCCCAAAAATACTGGAACGCCTCAGTGCAGAACGCGTGCCAACGGCCATGGAAAACATAATCTACAGGGCAGGTACACCAAGCAGGACCTTGCAGCTTATTCGCAACTACTTGCACCACGGGGTTTATGTATTGCACGGCGAGATTGATAATGTGGTACCAACCGCCATTGCACGAGACATGCGCGAACGTTTGGGGAAATTCCATCCCGATTTTACCTATTACGAGTACCCAGAAGGCACACATTGGTACGGCAACCACAGTGTAGATTGGGATCCTATTTTTAACTTTTTCAAGCAGCGCAGTATTAAAAAGGCTTCCGGTATAAAAAAATATGAATTCTTTACCGGTTCGCCAGGGGTTTCTGCCAGCTCTCATTTTATAACCATTCATCAGCAAGAGCAACCTTTTGTAACCAGTTCTTTTAAGTTTTCAAAAGCAGATGGCTATAAATTACAAACCGATAATGTGGCGGTAATTGAAGTTGATTTTTCAGCATTAAAGGATGATAATTCTAGTATTGAAATTGATGGGAATTCAATAAAAATCCAAAATGATAAAAGCGTATTTTTTAAGAAGGTGAATGAGGCGTGGCAAATTACCAAAGCACCTAGTTTAAAAGAAAAAGGACCACATAGAAACGGTGGTTTTAAAGATGCTTTTAGAAATAACGTGGTGTTTGTGTACGCAACAAATGGCACGCCAACAGAAAACGAATGGTATTACAACAGGGCGCGTTTTGATGCCGAAACCTTTTGGTACCGCGCCAATGGCCATATTGAAATGGTGAAGGATGTCGATTTCTCATTAAAAAAATATGCCGACAGAAATGTTGTGATTTACGGCAATGCCGATAATAACACGGCGTGGAACAAACTTTTGAAGGATTGCCCAATACAAGTGAAGGATTACGGTGTAAATTTTAACGGAAAATTACTTTTTGGAAACCAATGGGGCATGTACTTTATAGTGCCAAGAAAAGATAGCGACATAGCCAGTGTAGGCGTAGTTACCGCAACAGGCAGCAAAGGCATGAAAGCGGCGTATATGAACCACTATTTGGTAAACGGCACCACATTTCCTGATGTGTTGCTTTTTGATGACGAGGTGTTGCAAAATGGTATGCCGGCCGTAAAAAGCGCAGGTTTTTTTGGCAACAATTGGTCTGTTGAAACGGGCGATTTTGAGTGGAGGTAAAACTGAAATAGACCAGTTAGGTTTTAACCCCAAAGAATCGGGAACTTATAGTTCTGGAAAATAAAGAAACTCCAGGGTTTCAATTCAGGAAATCTGAAGTTCTGCTGGGTGCATCCAGAATTAACGCCTTATAAATATTATCGATAAAAAAACCCAAGATTTAATTTATTTTAAAACCTTGGGTTTTATTTTTTAAGATGGTAGTGCTTTTTTTCTTTCCAAAAACAACTCTCTAGCCTATTAACCGGCTCTTTGGTAATTAATGCTTTGTGGTATTTTTTAACAATGGCTTGGGGATATTAGGAACTTTCTGGACAGAACAACAAAATACTTTACATAATAAATAAGTTAAATTAGTACTTGAGCCGCGAAAAGTGCGACATACACGCAATTACAAAAAACTTATTAAACGTATTGCTGGATAATACCAATAAGCGTATTGGCATCTTGCTCTCCGCTTTGGCGCCATTTCATTTCGCCATCTTTATAGATAATTAGTGTTGGCAAGCCTTTTACCCGCAAAGCTTCGGCTAATTCTTGATTTTTTTCCACATCGATTTTAATCACTTTTGCCTTATCGCCCAAGGCCGCGGCAACGTCTCTAAGTACGGGGTGCATGGCAGTAGATTGCTCGTTCCATTCTGTAAAAAAATCTAACAGAACAGGTATGTCCACATCGATAAGTTCTCCAAATTTTGACATATCTTAATGTTTTAAATCAATACAAAGCATTACAAACCTACAATTTTTTATTCAGTTTAAAAATCAACTCTTTAAACCAAGCTTAAAATTCTTCATTATAAATATAATCAATTTTGCTACAATTACAATATGTACTTGATTTTAAAGGTGTTTTCAGCTTCTTTTATAACAGTTACGGCCTCTCAGATCTAAAAAATCAGGCATTTGCCGCCCCTTTTTCAAGTTCTATAACCGTAATTTCTGGCCAAATACCAACACGACCTGGAAATGCGTGATAACCAAAGCCCCTGTTAACATTTATAAACCTACCAAATTCGTTATACAATCCTGCCCATTGTTTATAGACGTACTGCGACGGGCTCCATTTAAAAACCCCAGGGATTTCAATACCCATTTGCAAACCATGGGTGTGCCCACTTAATGTTAAATGGTAATTAAAATTGTCGTTTTTAACTTGATATTCCCAATGCGACGGATCGTGGGTCATTAAAATCTTGAAATCTTCTTTTTCAAGACCTTTGGATGCTTTTTTCAAATCTCCAGATTGGTTAAAGCCTTTCCCCCAATTTTCTACTCCAACAATGGCAATTCGCTGTCCGTCTTTTTCTAAAACCCGATTTTCGTTCAACAATAAATCGAATCCTATTTTTGGGTGTACCTCTTTTATGGCCTGGAAATTGTTTTTCTTTTCTGCTGTAGCTTTCCACTTGGTATAATCGCCATAATCGTGGTTTCCCAAAACCGAAAACTTACCTAACGGTGCTTGCAACTTTTTAAACATTTCTATCCAATCGTCCATTTCGGTAGCTTTATTGTTTACAATATCGCCTGTAAATAAAATAACATCCGATTTTTGTTCGTTAATCATATCTATACCGTACTGCACTTTTTCCTTGCTTGTAAAGCTACCTGCATGAATATCGGAAATCTGTGTAATGGTTAAGCCATTAAAAGCATCTGGCAAATCTTTAAAAGTTAATTTATATTTTAAAACCTTATAATTATAGCGGCCTTTAACAATGCCATACAAAAATGATGCAAAAGGAATGGCTGCCAACCCTAAGGCAAGTTTAGATACAAATTCGCGCCTACCGTTAAGTGGTTTGGTTTCTCCGTTTGAAAAAACCGAAATCATTTTTTGAATAACCCGCACCACATCTTCGCCAAACATAACAGCAAGCATAACCAATTTAGGTATTAAAAACGTGAGCAACAACCCAAATGCAAGCTGAAACGCCTTGGTTTGCCCTGCGCTTCGTGGGGTTGATAAAATGGTGTATAAAAAATTGCCGTAAACAACAACAGCCAAAATTATCCAAACCCATTTAATGTATTTGTTTTTTGTTATTGTTTTTAACGCTTGAAAAGCATAAAACTCAATAAAAACAAATAAAAGAGATGCTATTAAAAGTGTAATGATCCAACGCGACATACCATGAGTTTAAAAGTATTGCAAAGATAGTTGTAAAACAAGCGGAGAACTTTTAACAACATGTTAAATTTCTACTGTTTTATGGCCTTTACGATTTTCGATATTTTTTCAGGGTCTGAAAACGCAACAATGCGCTCATCAAAAAAAGCATGGCTATTCATAGAAATTTTCGGTGCAGCAATAACCTGTTTTAGTGTTGAGGCAGAACAATGTATCTCATTAAAACCCGCATTTTTAAATTCAATAACATTTTCAGCATTAATACCACCACCGGGAAGTATTGTTAGTTTGTTTTTAGCTTTTTCGTTCAGCTGTTTTAGTAATTCTATGCCTTTTAGCGCGCTGGTTTGCTGTCCGGAAGTTAGCACTCTATCTGCTCCCAAATCAGTAAGTTCATCAATCGCTTTTAAAGGGTTTTTAACCCAATCGAATGCGCGGTGAAATGTAAATGGTAAAGGTTTAGCGAGTTGAATTAAAGCTTGTGTTCGCTCCATATCTATGGTATTGTCTTCATTTAAAACCCCTGAAACAATACCGCTACAACCCATAGCTTTGCATTGTAAAATATCGTTTTTCATAATATCAAATTCGTCCTCGGAATAGGTAAAATTTCCGCTTCGCGGACGAATTAAGACAAATACGGGTATTTTAAGCGTATCGGTTGCTTTTTTTAATAGTCCAAAACTTGGTGTTATTCCTCCAATGGCAAGTTCAGAACATAACTCAATACGGTTGGCTCCAGCATTTTCGGCATGAATTGCAGAGCGATACGAATTGGCACAAATTTCCAGTAACATTTTTAGTATATTAGAAGCCAAAATTAAGCAAAAAATCTAAGTAATATTTTCGCTTTATGCATTGTTTACTATTTTAATGATAAAGAATTCATGAATCTAAAGATTTCGCGGAAATAAAAAAATCATTTTAATGAAAAGAAGAAACTTTATTAAAAATGCCTCATTAACGGGCGTAGGTGTTGCCGTAGGAAGCTCGTTATTAAGCTGTAACGAAAACAAAAAAGAAAAACCTAAAGCGCTTACGGCAAACACAAAAGCTTCGCTACCCCTGGTAATTGCCACTTGGAATGTACCTAACGCTACAGCAAAAGCTTGGGAGGTCTTGCAAAAAGGAGGCTCGGTTTTAGATGCTGTTGAACAAGGCGTAAGGGTTGAAGAAGCCGATGTAAAAAACCAATCTGTTGGCAAAGGTGGCAGACCCGATAGAGATGGCAACGTTACGCTTGATGCTTGCATAATGAATAAAGAAGGTGATTGCGGTGCCGTAGTTTATATGCAAAACATTACACACGCTATTACTGTGGCCAGACAAGTAATGGAAAATACGCCGCACGTTATGCTAGCCGGAAAGGGTGCCGAACAATTTGCTGTAGAAAATGGCATGAAACGCGAAAACCTACTTACCGAGAAATCTAAAAAAGAATGGGAAGCGTGGCTTGTTGAGAAAGAATATAAACCCATTATAAATATAGAAAACCACGACACCATTGGCATGCTTGCCATTGATAAAAACGGCGATATTTCCGGAGCTTGTACAACCAGTGGGCTGGCTTATAAAATGGCTGGTCGTGTAGGCGATTCGCCAATAATCGGTTCGGGTTTGTTTGTAGATAACCAAGTTGGTGCTGCTGTTGCTACTGGCTTGGGCGAAGAGGTTGTGAAAACAGTAGGCAGCTTTTTGGTGGTAGAATTAATGCGCCAAGGGAAATCGCCTCAACAAGCCTGCGAAGAAGCTATTAACAGAATTGTAAGCAAACCAAATAGCAATTATAAAAATTTTCAGGTGGGCTATATTGCTGTTAATAAACAAGGTAAAACGGGGTCGTATTCTATACATGAATGGTTTAGCATGACGAAGTATCAAGATGGAAAAAACGAGAATTATCAATCGGATTTTTACTTGAAGAAAGACAAAGGCTAAAAGTTAATTGCCATATTAATAAAAACAAATAAACACTTAGTTTAAGAGTTTAATTAATCTTTTTTTAAAGTTATTGGTGCTAAACCACTATGCAATAAGCTAGAATTCTATACCTTTTATTTTTTTATATTCAAGAATGGCTTTGCTGTCTGATAGTAACGATACGTGGCAACACACCCGCATTAAACGCTGGTACAAAGTTGGCTTGTTGGTTTCAATGACTTTTGGTAAACTTTTTAAGATAAGTTTGTTGTAATTAGAAGCCGTGTTGTTAAACATGTTGTTTACAGCACTTGTGTAGGTGCTTAACAAGGTGCTTATAACGCCGTAACCTGCAATTTCCTTATCGATAACTTCGGTAGATTGGTATATGTTTTCTACGCTTATTTTGATAATGTCTTTTATTTGGGCGCTGTATTGGCTTTTATCTAACAGGGCGCAGCTAAAACTACCATTTAAAATAGCGTTTTCGTTTGCCATAAACACATCGACGGCCTCGTTAATTAACGACCCAATGGCGAGTGCACGAAGATAACCCACACGGTCTTCTTTGGTTGAAAGCGCATAATAGTTTTCTGGTTTAATGGTGTTTCTTATAATTTTCGACAGGTATTCCAGCGCAAACTCTTCTTGTATCAATCCAAGGTTAATGCCATCTTCAAAATCGATAATGGTGTAACAAATATCATCGGCTGCTTCAACCAAAAACGCTAACGGATGCCGCGAAAAGCTCATGTGCTTTTCGCTTCTTTTTAATAATCCCAGTTCTTTTGCAACATCTGTAAACGCTTCTTTTTCACTTTGAAAAAATCCGTATTTTTTATCGGCAATATAGTTTGTTGGTTTTGTGGGCAACGACTCTTTTGGGTATTTTGTAAAGGCGCCAAGTGTGGCATAACTTAAGCGCAAACCACCTGGTCGTCCTGCTCTGTTTTGGGTTAAAATTTTAAATCCGTTGGCATTGCCTTCAAAGTCGCATAAATCTTGGTACTCTTTATCGGTTAATTGATTTTTGAATTTTTGCCCTTCTCCAGTTTTAAAAAACTCACCAATGGCTTTTTCGCCCGAGTGCCCAAACGGTGGGTTGCCAATATCGTGGGCCAATGCTGCCGCTGCAACTATGGCTCCAAAATCGTTTGCTTGATGTCCATAAACGTTTTGTAAATGCGGATGCTTTTCCAATAGTTTTTGCCCTACGCGCCTACCCAAAGTACGGCCAACAACACTAACCTCTAAACTATGGGTTAATCGGGTGTGCACAAAATCGGTTTTAGACAACGGAATAACTTGGGTTTTGTCTTGAAGACTTCTAAACTCTGATGAAAATATGATGCGATCGTAGTCAACTTCAAAGCCCAAACGTGTTTCGTCCTGCTCTTTCCTGATGCGTTTATTGGTATCGCCTGCGCGTTTTAAAGATAGTAGTTGTTCCCAGTTCATTTTAAAAATTATGAGCAAGCAAGATAAGTAAAATCGATAAAAACAGACTTAAAAACGCCGCATCATTATAATTGGCTTTTTAATTGTTTATTTAATCATTAGGAAACATTAAGTTAACATTGGTTTTGGTTATTTGCACCGACAAAAACCAATAGACAATAATGAAACTTAAATTTATAGGGCTTGCAATAGTTTTTTTTGCAATACTGTCTTCTCATTCTCAAGAAATAAAATCTCCTAAATTCGGGAAAGGTCTTTTTAACTTAGTAGGTCAAGATAGCTCTTGGACCATGAAAATTGGGGCACGAATGCAGTTTCTGGCTACTTCTAATTGGGAAGATGGCGAAAGTAACGCATCTAATTTTTTAATACGCCGTGCACGTTTAAAATTTGACGGTTATGCCCTAAGCCCAAAACTTAAGTACAAATTAGAGTTGGGTTTATCTAACCGCGATATTTCGGGTGCTTCTCCATTTACAAGCAATGCGCCTCGGTATATTTTACATGCTGTAGTTAAATGGAATTTTGCTCCGGGTTTCGAGCTTTGGTTTGGGCAAACCAAACTCCCTGGAAATAGAGAGCGTATTATCTCTTCGGGGAATCTTCAACAAGTTGGCAGGTCGCTTTTAAACAGCCGCTTTACCATCGATAGGGATTTGGGCTTTCAATTAATACATTCATTTAACTTATCAGACAAATTTGTTGTAAAAGAAATATTTTCTCTTGCACAGGGCGAAGGCCGAAATATTACTACCGGAAACCTTGGCGGGCATCAATACACCGGCCGTATTGAGTTACTACCCTTTGGAAATTTTACAGGTAAAGGCGATTACTCGGGAGCCGATTTAATAAAAGAGCAAACACCAAAATTGGCTTTGGGACTAAGTTACGACCACAACAATAATGCAGTAAAAAACAGAAGCAATCAGGGGGCTTATATGGCTATTGATGATGGCGATGGTTTTTTTGAAACCAATATAAATACCCTATTTATAGATGCCATGTTTAAGTACAAAGGCTTCTCTTTTATGGCCGAATATGCCAACAGGGACGCCAAAGACCCGTTTGCCAAAAACTCCGATGGCACATTAACCGGCGATAAGGTACAGGTTGGCAAAGGCATAAATCTTCAAACCGGGGTTTTGTGCAAAAACAATTGGGAGGTTTCTGGACGTTACACCCATGTAGAATTAAACCAAAGTATTACGGGTAAAAATCCGGAAAGCCAATATACCTTTGGCGTTTCAAAATATATAGTTGGCCATAAATTAAAAGTACAGACCGATATAAGCCATTTAGAAGTTAAAGGCGGAAATAACGAATTAATGTGGCGATTACAATTCGATATTCATTTTTAAAAAGATAACAATTAGGTAACATTACAAAACCAAAGACTAAAGATATTTGCAAACTAATTTAAACTAAATTATGGAAAACATATACTTGTACATGATTATAGCCTTGGCGCTTTTGGCCATTGCCGATTTGGTGGTAGGCGTGAGCAACGATGCTGTAAACTTTTTAAATTCTGCCATAGGATCGAAGGCTATTTCGTTTAGAACCATTATGATTGTTGCCAGCGTTGGTGTTGCTGTTGGCGCCGTTTTTTCTAGCGGTATGATGGAAGTGGCAAGAAAAGGCATATTTAATCCTGGAGAATTTATGTTTAGTGAAATCATGATTATTTTCATGGCCGTCATGATAACAGATATTCTTTTATTGGATTTTTTCAATTCTGTTGGAATGCCAACCTCAACAACCGTATCCATAGTATTTGAGCTATTGGGAGCTGCGGTTGCCATGGCTTTAATAAAAATTGGCGCCGATGGGGGCAGTTTTATCGATCTTATTAATTACATTAACACATCAAAAGCTTCCCAGATTATATTTGGCATTCTGCTCTCGGTAGTCGTCGCATTTAGTATTGGGGCTTTTGTGCAATGGGTTGCCAGACTATTGTTATCTTATAATTTTGAAAAGAAAGCTGCTTGGGTTGGCGCCTTGTTTGGTGGCATTGCTTTAACGGCAATTACCTACTTTATTTTCATGAAAGGCCTTAAAGGTACATCGTACGCTAAAGAATCGTTTGAGATTCTTAATGGCGAAACCCTAACTACTTTTTTAGAGCACCAGGTTTTAGCTATAGTAGCCTCAAGTTTGGTTTTTTGGTTCTTGCTATCTTATGGGGTTATTGTTTTTTTAAAAACCAATATTTACAAACTTATCATTATAGTGGGCACATTTGCCCTGGCTTTGGCTTTTGCAGGTAACGATTTGGTAAATTTTATTGGAGTTCCGGTAGCAGCTTACAATGCCTTTACCGTGTGGACAACCTCTGGAATTGCTGCCGGTAATTTTCCAATGGATATATTGGCCGAAAAAGTACCAACAAACAACTGGTTGCTCTTTGGTGCGGGAATGGTTATGGTATTAACTTTATGGTTTTCCACTAAAGCCAAAAAAGTGGTACAAACCTCGTTAGACCTATCGAGCCAAGGCGAAACCCAAGAACGTTTTCAACCCAATTTTTTATCGCGCGGATTTGTACGGTTTGCCATGTTAATGTCTCAAATGTCATCGTACATGCTTCCCAAATCATGGCAAGATAAAATAGATGTGCAATTTAAAGTCCCAACGGTAAAAGTATCCAAGGACAAGGCAAAAGACCTTCCTGCATTCGATTTGGTAAGGGCCGCCGTTAACCTAATGGTTGCTGCCGTATTAATTTCAATTGCAACGTCTTACAAATTACCGCTTTCTACAACTTATGTAACCTTTATGGTTGCCATGGGCACCTCTTTAGCAGATCGGGCATGGGGCGCAGAAAGTGCCGTATATCGTGTTGCAGGTGTGCTAAACGTAATTGGTGGTTGGTTTTTTACCGCTTTTAGTGCCTTTAGTGCTGCGGCTTTAGTGGCTTACCTTTTAAATTTAAACGTAAAAGTGATGTTCCCTATTTTATTGTTAATAGCCATTGCCCTGTTAATAAGAAGTACCATAGCACATAACAATAAAAATAAAGAAGTAGCTGCCGAGGACAGCCTAAAAGGAACGGGTAGCAGATCTGTTCAAGGTGTTATACTTGAAAGCGCAGACAACATAGCCAATGTTGTAAAACGCGGTAATAGAATTTACAGTAACGCCATAAAAGGATTGAGCAAACAAGATTTAACCTTGCTTAAAAAGAACAAAAAACAGGTGGCAAAACTATCTGATGAAGTAGATAACCTACGCGATAACATTTTCTATTTCATTAAAAACCTAGACGAAACCAGCTTAAGAGCCAGCAGTTTTTATATTAATATTTTAGGCTATTTAGAAGATATTGTTCAGTCTTTAGGCTACATCTCTAAAGTAAGCCATAAACACATTAACAACAACCATAAAAAGCTTAAGTTTAGCCAGATTAGGGAACTCAAGGAAATTGACGATTCTTTAGAAAGCTTATTTACCGAGACCAAAGAAGCCTTTAACTCGCATTCTTTCGAGCAAATAGAGAACATTATAGCACGTAAAAAAGAAGTGTTCGATTTGGTAACCGATAAAATTGTTAAGCAAGTAGCTAGAACGCGAACAGAAGAATCGAGCCCGAAAAACACAAGCCTATATTTTAGCTTGTTAATAGAAACCAAAGATTTATTAACAGCTACCATGAACCTTTTAGAGGAATACCACAACTCGCACGATGCCTCTGTAGAACCTGCAACCATTAATATTATAGAAGACCCTGTAAAAGAAGCCTTAAACATAGTAGATAAAAAAGATAATATTTAACGCCTACAAGGTTTTAAAAGCTATTAAAAGGATTACAATCAAAGTTGTTTGGCTACAAAATAAACCACTTCGATTTGAGGTGGTTTTTTTATCGCAGCACTAGTTGTTTTAAATAAGACATGTTGGGCTAATCTTCGTTTTCTGCAATAGTACCGTTTCAGCCATAAAGAAGTTGGGCAACGTAAATAAGTTTTTTTATCATATCGTTTACATTGCCGTAATCATTAAACAAAGACGAAGCCATTTCTGGAGTAATTAAGTTTTTCCTTATTAATTTATCAATAGATTCATTGCTTTGCCTTACGTTAGCCGTGGCTTGTTTTTTTAAGTGTTTTAGTTTTTGGGCATGCTTGTGGGTCGAGCCGTTTTCTGTTCTAAACAAATAAATAAGCCTTAAAACCTTGGTTAGCTTTTTTCTGTAGCTGTTGTATTCTTCTTGCAAATAAATATTATCTAAATTTAATGCCTGTCTCAAGTTTTTGTTTAACTCTTTGGCTTCTTTAATTATCTCTACCATTTTTCTGTTGGCAATTCTAATATCGGTAATGGTTTTGGTTTGCTTGTTGTTAAGTTTTAAACTCCCTTGTGCCGTTGAGGCGTATTTAATAATTTGGCCATAAATGGATTTTACCTTAGAATAGTATAAATCGTCAATATCGGTTTTAAAATCTGTTTGAGATTTTTCTACTATGGCTTTTACTTTTTCATTGGATTTTATGTCTTCTCTATGAATATTCAAAGCATGGGCAACAATTTCAAAAACACTGTTTTTAAAAAGGTATTTAGATTCGTTTATCAATGCCGAAATAGCAGTTCCAGGAAATTCAAGCACTGCGGGATTAAGATATTTTGGCTCATCTACATCTTTGTCCTTATCCAGTTTTCCTTTAACTATTTTTAATAGAAACCGTTCTAGTTTTTTTATAAACGGAAGCATTATAATAACCCCAAGAACATTGAATATGGTATGGAACAGGGCTAACTTTAAAGTGAAATCTGTTTTACCAATATGTATAATTTCTGATAATTTATCTACAAAATTAGCTAAAGGATGAATTAAAACCAAGGCAACAATACCCGTTACAAGGTTAAAAATTAAATGCGCCCCTGCCAGTCGTTTACCAGCAATATTAGAGCCCAAGGAGCCCAAAACAGCAGTAATGGTTGTACCTACATTAGAGCCTATGGCAAGCGCCAGCGCATTTTGGTATTCTATTTGTCCAGCCGCCAAAGCCGTTAAAACCAATACCAACGTAGCTGCACTAGATTGCAATATAATAGTTATTAAAATGCCAATGCCGGTGTACAGGATTACGCCATAAAATCCAGGTACGGCGTATTGAGTTAAATCTATATGTTGGCTAAAAACATCGAAACCCTCTTTCATAAAATAAATGCCCAAAAAGAAAAAGCCCAAGCCAGCAAGAATATTGCCAATGCCCTTAAGTGTTTCTTTTTTTTGAAAGGTAAAGATTACCCCAAAAACAAGCATGGGCATTGCCAAGGCAGAAATTTTTATTTTTAGTCCGAAACCTGCCACCAACCACGCTGTGGCCGTACTACCAATATTAGCGCCAAAAATTAGCCCAAGGCCTTGAGCCAAAGTAATTAAACCTGCACTAATAAAAGAAATGGTAACTACCGAAACCAAAGAGCTGGATTGTATTAAAGCCGTTACAAAAGCTCCTACAGAAATACTTTTGTACAATTTATTGGTTGCTTTTTTTAAGAGGTTTTGCAGAGGGCCTTTGGTAAAAACCTTAAAACCTTCCTCCAACATAATCATACCAAACAGCAAAATGGCAACACCGGCAGATATGGTCTCGAAATTAGGGTTTAAATAAAGTAAAATCCCTAAAATGATTAAAAGCACAACAAAAATCGTTTTTTTAATCATGGCAATACATATTATAAAATTCGGTTTTCATGAGCTAGCCTAACTACAGTCGGTTTTTTTTAAGATTTTGTTAAATTAACAGTTTATAAATTTAAAAGCAAAAAAAGGTGGTTTAGTAACCAAGCATCAGCTAATATCAAAATGGCTCCAAAAAGGCACACAAACATTATGTCTTGGGCTTAAACAGCTTTATGGCTTCTAATACTTACCAATGGTTTTACCAGTAAAGTTTTTAAATCTAAAACACACATAATAAACTTTAAGCAACATTTTATTATCGTAATATTGCAATATTACGATTACTCAAAACCCAAATTCGTAAATCAAAAATAGTTTCGTAGTTTTATCATCTTCAAAAAAAAACAATCAAAATGTCAGACCAAAAACGTCTTTTTCTTGTCGATGCCTATGCCTTGATTTTTCGCGGGTATTATGCTTTTATAAAAAATCCGCGAATCAATTCCAAAGGCGAAGACACTTCGGCCATTATGGGTTTTATGAACTCCCTTTTGGATGTAATTAAACGCGAACGCCCCGACCATTTGGCCGTTTGTTTTGACAAAGGCGGTAGCGCAGACCGTGTAGAAATGTTTGAAGCCTACAAAGCCAACAGGGATGAAACGCCCGAAGGTATAAAAACAGCAGTTCCGTACATTTACGAGATTTTAAAAGCCATGCACATTCCCATTATGGTTAAAGAAGGTTACGAGGCAGATGATGTTATTGGAACCCTGTCCCGCCAAGCGGAAAAAGAAGGCTACCAAACCTTTATGGTAACGCCCGATAAGGATTTTGCACAATTGGTGACCGAAAATATTTTTATGTACCGCCCTGTATTTGGTGGTGGTTACGAAACTTGGGGCATCCCCGAAGTGCAGAAAAAATTTGAAGTAACAAACCCTATGCAAGTCATTGATTTTTTGGGAATGATGGGCGATTCCAGCGACAATATTCCCGGGTTGCCAGGCGTTGGCGAAAAAACGGCCAAAAAATTTATTAAAGAATTTGGCAGTATGGAAGGTTTATTGGCCAATACCGATAAGCTTAAGGGCAAGATGAAAGAAAAAGTGGAGGCCAATGGCGAACTGGGATTGCTCTCTAAACAATTGGCAACCATTATGTTAGATGTTCCGGTAACGTTTAATGCCAAAGATTTTGAGCTGGATCACCCCGATGTTGAGAAGGTTAAAGAAATATTTCAGGAATTGGAGTTTAGGAGATTGACCGATAATTTTTTAAAAACGTTTTCATCTGAAACGGAAACTGCTCAGTCTTCACCCGAAAAAGCTTCAGAAAAAACGGAAACAAAAGGCACACCAAAACAAGTTAAATCTGCTGGAGCTGGTCAATTTTCTCTATTTGGAGCAGAAGACAATTCCGCGGAAGCACCAACAAACAACACCCGAAAAACCTCGGAAACATCGTCGCATTTTTACCAAAGTGTCGCCTCGGGAATGGCAATAAAACTGTTTATTAAAAATTTAATGAACCAAACTTCGGTGTGTTTTGATACCGAAACCACAGGCTTAAACCCGTTGACGGCAGAATTGGTGGGCATTGCATTTTCCTGGGAAGTGGGCAAAGGTTTTTACATGCCGTTCCCGGAAAACAAGGATGAAGCGCAAGAACTTATTGAACAACTTCGGCCATTTTTTGAAAGTGAATCGATTGAAAAAATCGGTCAGAATTTAAAATACGACATTAAGGTTTTGGCAAAATACAATGTAAGTGTAAATGGCAAATTGTTTGATACCATGTTGGCGCATTACCTGATTAACCCGGATATGCGGCACAATATGGACGTGCTGGCCGAAACCTATTTGAATTACACGCCCATTTCGATAACCGAACTGATTGGTAAAAAAGGCAAAAACCAACTGTCGATGCGCGAGGTGCCGCTGGAAAAACAAACCGAATACGCCGTTGAAGATGCCGATATTACCCTGCAATTAAAAGAGCATTTTGAAAAAGAATTGGGCGAAGCCAACACACAAAGGCTATTTAACGAGATTGAAATTCGGCTACTACGCGTTTTGGCTGCCATGGAATTAGAGGGCATTAATTTGGATAAAGACTTTTTACATTCGCTATCGGAGCAATTAAATACGGATATAAAAGATTTAGAAACAAAAATTTATACCGAAGCTGGCGAGGAATTTAACATTGCATCGCCCAAACAATTGGGTGTTATTTTATTTGAAAAACTAAAGTTGGTTGATAAACCCAAAAAAACCAAAACGGGGCAATATGCTACGGGCGAAGATATTTTATCCTATCTCGCCAAAGACCACGACATTATTCGGAATATTTTAGAGTATCGTGGATTGGCAAAATTAAAAAGCACTTATGTGGATGCCTTACCGCTTCAAATAGAACCAACAACGGGAAGGGTGCACACCGATTATATGCAAACCGTTGCAGCAACGGGGCGTTTAAGTAGTAATAACCCTAATTTACAGAACATTCCTATTCGTACCGAACGCGGGCGACAGGTACGAAAAGCGTTTATTCCCCGTGATGAAAATTACACCTTGTTGGCTGCCGATTATTCTCAAATAGAACTGCGCATTATTGCGGCTTTGAGCAAAGAAGAAAACATGATTGAGGCCTTTAAAAACGGTGAGGATATTCATGCTTCAACAGCTTCAAAAGTGTTTAATGTGCCTTTGGGCGAAGTTACCCGTGAGCAACGAAGCAACGCCAAAACTGTAAACTTTGGTATTATTTATGGCGTTTCAGCTTTTGGACTGAGCAATCAAACCGATTTATCACGAAGCGAATCCAAAGCATTGATTGACACCTATTATGCCACCTATCCGAAACTGCGAAGTTATGTTCACGAGCAAATCGATTTTGCCCGCGATAACGGTTATGTGCAAACCGTTTTGGGGCGTCGCCGTTATTTAAAAGATATTAATTCCAGAAATGCGGTGGTTCGTGGCGCTGCCGAACGAAATGCCGTAAATGCGCCCATTCAAGGTAGTGCCGCCGACATTATTAAAATTGCCATGATTAATATTTATAACAAACTACAAGAAGGCGATTACAAAACCAAAATGTTACTGCAAGTCCATGACGAATTGGTTTTTGATGTTTATAAACCCGAACTTGAAACCATGAAAACCTTGATTAAAACCGAAATGGAAAACGCTTATAAATTGGAAATTCCGTTGGTAGTAGATTTAGATATAGGCAACAATTGGTTGGAGGCGCATTAATTAATAGCGTTCAACGTATTAAAAATATATTTTTATTGTGAAAAAAACAGGACAATTAGTGTGTTTGGTTTTGGTTTTAAACATTCTAACTCGTTATTCTGCTTATGATTTCTAATGATAAAATTACTCGATTTTTTTATACCGTAGATTATTTTTGTAAGTATAAAACTAAATTCTCAACCAAAACACAATGCCCAATAATTCTATAAAATGAAGAACAGAAAATATAAAATAAACGATAGCGAAGTTATCACTACTTTGGTCTTGGTTTGCCGCTGTTTAAAGCATTTTTACATCAACCAGAAACCCTGAGTGCCGTTCTAGTTTATTGATACTTTATCTTATAACTTGTTAGTGAAATTACAAAGTAAGTTTGTACTGCAAGGGTTATCTCTATATTTATCTGTTGTTTAGGGATATGTTCTGGTATTTCCTTTTTGTATTTTACCGCAATAAGTGCGTACCATTACAAAAGAAAAAAAACAATTCAAGGTTAAACTTTATTACCAAACTAATTTTTGGTTTAGTGGCTAATGCCTTCTACCCAACCAAACCAAATATTAATAGATTAAAAAAATTGGATAAGTTTTATCGAACTCAGGTTAATTAATTATTCCGTTTCAAACAAACCTTTTAAAACCTCAAGATCTTCTGGCTTTGCAATAATGTTTTTGGCTTTGTTTAATACAAAATAGGTTGGTGTTGCTGTTACAGCATAACTGTTGCCAATGGGGTTGTCCCATTTGTCTTGGCCGTAAATATGTATAAAATCGGGGAAATCGTAAGTGAGGTCTTTCCATCTATAAGGCTCTTCTTCTAGTCCTATGGCAATAACTTGTAATGCTCCTGTTTCTTGGGTTTTTAAAAAGTTTTGCAATTGTGGTATTTCGTCTAAACAGTGCGAGCAGGTACTGCTCCAAAACAGGATAATGTAATTTTGGGCTGTATCTAATTCGCTCAATTTTTTTGTGGTAACAGTGTTGTTTTCTGTAATTTCAAAAGAAAAATCTGGTGCTTTACTTCCTATGGATAGGCTTTTAAAAAGTAACAATCCATCAATCAATTCTTGGTCATTTAGTGTTTTTGCTATCTCTATCAAATAGCTTTCTGCGATATAGTTGGCTACATTCTCGAATCCTAAATCTGCCATTTGTTGCCACAAATCTACTAACAAGACGCGTTTTATTTTATCTGGGGCCTGCTTCATGGCGTTGCAAAATACATCGATGTTGTTTTTGTAATTGGTAACTTCATCTGTATTATCAGATGACATCCCAAAGACGTAATTTAGCATCCGTTCGTCAAAAAAATTAGAGCTTTGCAAAATTTTGTTGTTAAAATCCAGATTATCGAAATAATGGGCTTTTAAATTGCTTACATAGGTTTTTACGTCCTGAAAAGTATCGGGAATATAGGGACGGTTTGCTTTAATAAATTCTAGTGCTATGGTTGCTTTGGCTAAGGTCTCAAAACTAGATTGTGCTTCGCGCTGGGTATTAAAAATAGACTTTAAAGCCAGTGTATCTTTACTTTCTTCTCTGTAAAATTTACCGATGCTATGGGTTATCATAGACATGCTATTGGTGTAAGATTCAAGTAATTTGTTTTCAGTCGAAGATTTAAAATCGATACCGGTTTCAGAATTAAACGTAAACTCTATATCTTCCTTTCCGTTGTAAATAAGATCGAAATTATAATCTTCTTGCGGAATGGCATACACAATTCTGTACATGCCTTTGCTTACTGTAGAATCTAATTTAAATTCTAGGATGCCTTCTTTAATTTCTGCGTTTGTAATATATTCTGAAACCGTGGGAGTTACTTTGTATAACAAGGCTATATTATAATCTTGAGCTGGTGTAAAGGTGCCTTTAATAGTGTGTTGCCCAAAAAAGATGGTTGGCAGTAAAACCGCTAAGGCAACAAGTTCTTTTAACATGATTTTAATTTATTTTAATAAAACAATAATCAAGCCATAATAGGTTTTAAAAGTGCCAAGGCTTGTTTTACGGTTTTAACGGCATTAAAAGTAAGCAATAACCTAAGACCATTTCGGGTTTGCTTTTCTTTAATCTTGCAAATGCCCGGGTTTGCTTGCACAAATTTAAGCACTTTTGTAAAACTTTCGCTTTGGTAAAACTTACTTTGCTGATCGGTTATAAAATACCCCACAAATTTACCTTGTTTCATGATAACTTTTTCGAATCCTAATGTTGTGGCCATCCACTTTATTTGGACACTACTCAATAAATCAGTTACTTGTGTTGGCAATTCCCCAAATCGGTCTATGAGGTCTAACTCAAATTTTTGTAATTCTGCTTCGGTTTTTAAGTTGTTTAATTGGGTGTACAGGTTTAGTCGTTCTGCAATATTATTTACGTAATCGTCTGGAAAAAGCAATTCGAAATCGGTATCAATGGTTACCTCTTTTACATAAGCTTTATCGGTTTCATCTTCATCATACAAATCTTTAAACTCGTTTTCTTTAAGTTCTTCAATGGCTTCATTTAGTATTTTTTGATAGGTATCGAAACCTATTTCGTTTATAAAACCGCTTTGTTCGCCACCCAATAAATCTCCGGCTCCACGAATTTCTAAATCTTTCATGGCGATATTAAAACCACTGCCCAACTCTGTAAATTGCTCTAAAGCGGTGATACGTTTTCTGGCATCATCGGTCATTGCAGAATATTCAGGGGTTATAAAATAGCAAAAGGCTTTTTTGTTGCTTCTACCCACGCGACCACGCATTTGGTGCAAATCGCTCAACCCGAAATTATTGGCGTTATTTATAAAAATGGTGTTGGCATTTGGCACATCCAATCCACTTTCAACAATGGTGGTACTTACCAAAACATCGAAAGCACCATCCATAAATTGAAGCATGAGTTCTTCAAGTTTTTTACCTTCCATTTGCCCATGGCCAATGCCAATTTTTGCATCGGGTACTAAACGCTGTAACATGCCGGCAACTTCTTTTATGTTTTCTATGCGATTATGAATGAAAAATATTTGCCCGCCACGTTGAATCTCGTAACTTACTGCATCGCGAATGGTTTCTTCGTTAAAACGGATAACATGGCTTTCAATGGGGTAACGGTTTGGCGGTGGTGTAGTAATTACCGATAAATCGCGTGCCGCCATTAAACTGAATTGTAAGGTACGCGGAATTGGTGTTGCGGTTAGCGTTAGCACATCTACATTGTCTTTTAAAGTCTTTAGTTTTTCTTTTACTGAAACTCCAAATTTTTGCTCTTCATCGACAATCAACAATCCTAAATCTTTAAACTTTACGTTTTTGTTGACTAATTGATGTGTACCAATAATAATATCGACATTTCCTTTTTCTAAGCCCTCTAAAGTTTCGCGCTTTTCTTTAGCGGTTCTAAATCGATTTACATAATCTACCGTTACAGGAAAATTCTTTAAACGCTGCTTAAAGGTTCTGGAATGTTGGTAAGCCAAAATGGTAGTTGGCACCAAAACGGCCACTTGTTTGCCATTATCTACGGCTTTAAAGGCTGCACGAATGGCCACTTCGGTTTTACCAAAACCCACATCGCCACAAACCAGTCGGTCCATGGGGCGTTCGCTTTCCATATCCGCTTTAATATCTGCGGTTGCCGTACTTTGGTCTGGTGTGTCTTCATAAATAAAAGAGGCTTCCAACTCGTGTTGCATGTAACTGTCTGGATTGTACCGGTAACCTTTTTGGGTTTTACGCTTTGCGTACAATTTTATTAAGTTGAAAGCCACATGTTTTACCCGAGCTTTTGTTTTTTGTTTAAGGGTTTTCCAAGCTTTACTACCAAGTTTGTAAATTTTGGGAGGTTTGCCGTCTTTACCGTTAAACTTGGTAATTTTATGTAACGAATGGATACTTAAATACAGCACATCGCGCTCGCCGTAAACCAATTTTATGGCTTCTTGTTTTTTGCCTTCAACATCAATTTTTTGGAGTCCGCCAAAACGCCCAATACCGTGGTCTATATGGGTTACATAATCGCCAATATCTAAATTTGTAAGTTCCTTTAAAGTAATGGCCTGCTTTTTGGCGTAACCACTTTTTAGATGAAACTTATGGTAACGCTCAAAAATTTGATGATCGGTATAACACACCATTTTGTTATCATGATCTACAAAACCTTGATGCAACGATAAAATGATGGTTTGATATTGCTTGACATCGAGATTGGAATCGTCGAAAATATCATGGAACCGTTTTGCTTGCTGCTCGCTAATGCAAGCAATATAATTGGTGTAACCCTTTTCGTGATTGGTATTTAAGTCTTCTATTAAAAGGTTGAATTGTTTATTAAACGCGGGTTGCGGTGTGGTGTTGAAAACGATTTGGTTTACGCCATTACGAGAATCATGCGACGTTTCACTAACAACGACATTATTTTTAAAAACAGACGTTGTTCCAAACTCAATAATCGAAAAATCGAGTAATTGCTTTTTTAACAATTCAGAATTACTAAATAACTCATCTGGTTGGGCATGTTTTAATTCGGAGTCGAGTAATTTGAAAGCCTCTTCGGCTTTTTCATAAAAATCGTCTATTCGAGCAAAGAACAGATTTGCATTTTTAAAACAAACCACTGTTTTTTGAGCGATATATTTTAAGAAACTTTGGCGGTTTTCGTTTAATAATTTCTTGGCAACATTGGGGATGATATTAATTTTTTTTATCTGCTCTAAAGAAAGCTGGGTTTCTACATCGAAGGTTCTGATGCTATCTACCTCATCGCCAAAAAATTCGATACGATAAGGTTCATCGTGCGAAAACGAAAACACATCCACAATACCGCCGCGTACCGAAAACTCTCCGGGTTCGGTTACAAAATCAACACGCTTAAATTGGTACTCGAACAGTACTTCGTTTACAAAATCGATGCTTATTTTATCGTTTACCGATACTTTTAAGGTGTTGCGTTCCAACTCTTTTCGGGTAACCACTTTCTCGAAAAGCGCATCGGGATAGGTAACAATTATGGCTGGTTTTTTTTGCGAATTTATACGGTTTAAAACCTCGGCACGAAGCAGTACGTTAGCATTATCGGTTTCATCAATTTGGTAAGGCCTGCGGTAGCTGCCCGGGTAAAACAGCACATCTTTTGGGTTGCACAATTGCTCTAAATCGTTAAGGTAGTGTGCGGCTTCTTCTTTATCGTTAAAAACAATTAGAAAAGGTTTTTCGGCATGTTTAAAAAGACTTGAAATGACAAATGAAAAAGACGACCCAACGAGTCCTTTTAAATGTGTTTTGTTTTGAGTTTGGGCAATAGCGTTTTGCAGATTTTGCATTTGCAAAGTCTGTAGATAGGTTTGCGAGAGATTGGATGGACTCACCTAATTATTAAATTTTAAGATTGCAAATATACGGTTTACAATTATTTCAATTACGATTTTGTAATAAATCGTTACTGTTTGCTTTTTTATGTTTTTTTGAATTTAGAGCATCACTTGGCTTTGTTAGAAAAAATGTCGAACTTCGTTTAACGATTGAATATCGATAATTTATAACAATCGATATTCAAATTCAATTAAACGAATCGCTCCATAAATAAAAAAACATCAAATTTAAAACCATAATATTGCAAGTAAGTTCGTTAGGGATTGCAGCGGCTTCCTTTTTAAAGACAAAAAAGAATTGGTTTTGGCCAAACTGAAATTTAACAGATTGCCACGTCCTTCGTCCTCGCAATGACGCTTTAAAAAGATATAGCGGAAAGCCCGACCCGATAGGGTAACGCCCAAATACAATGAGATGGGATTTTACATTCTTTTTGGTGCTTAACTTCTAATAAAATTCAGTTACTTTTGTTTTATGCTTTTTAAGGATATTTTAGGACAAGAACATATTAAAAAACATTTAACGCAAAGTGTGGATAATGGCCGGATACCCCATGCCCAACTATTTGTTGGCAACGAAGGTTCTGGCACTTTGCCCATGGCCATTGCTTATGCGCGTTACATTTTATGTGCTAATTCTGGTGGCGATAATACTTCGGGAAACGCTGCTTGTAACTTAAAATTCAATCATTTTTCGCATCCCGATTTACACTTTGCTTTTCCGGTAACCACCAGCGATAAGGTAAAAAGCAAACCGGTATCTAGTTTTTATTTGGATGAGTGGCGCCAATTGCTAAAGGAACAGCCTTACGGCAATTTGTTTGATTGGTACAAACTGCTTGGTGTTGATAATAAACAGGGGCAAATTGGGGTTGATGAAGCGCATGATATTGTAAAATCGCTTACGCTGAAATCTTATGAAGGCGGTTACAAAGTAATGCTGATTTGGATGGCCGAAAAAATGCATACCGCATGTGCCAACAAACTTTTAAAGCTTATTGAAGAGCCGCCAAATAAAACGGTATTTATTTTAATTGCCGAAGATGAAGAGCAGCTAATAAGCACCATTAAATCGCGTTGCCAAGTTTTGCATTTTCCGCCATTGGCCGAAGACGTAATAAAAAACGCCTTGGTAAAGCAGTACAACATTGATGCTAATGAAGCTACAAAAATTGCCCACCAATCTAACGGGAATTATAATAAGGCTTGCGATTTGGTATATCAGGATTCTGAGGACATACAATTTGAAACCTGGTTTATTTTCTGGATTCGCAGTGCTTTTAAAGCCAAAGGCAACAAAGCGGCCATACACGATTTAATTTCTTGGAGTGCCGATATTGCCAAAACAGGGCGCGAAACCCAAAAGCAATTCCTTAATTTTTGTTTGGATTTTTTTAGACAAGCATTATTGCTAAACTACAACGCTACCAATCTTGTTTTTTTAGAGCCTAAGACCGAAAAATTCAAACTCGAGAATTTTGCCCCTTTTGTACACGGTAATAATATTATGGAAATAAGCAACGAGCTGCAAGATGCCATTTACCATATTGAGCGCAACGGTAATGCTAAAATTATTTTAACCGATTTATCGATTAAATTAACGCGTTTGCTTCATAAAAAAGAATAATAAACTGCTCATTAGGATAAAAAGACAAATCCAAAAATACTTGAAACAAAAAACGCTTTCAGAAATTATCCTAAAAGCGTTTAACTATTTGTTTATTAGTGTTTTATGGCTTATTCTTTTTTGTCGGTTTCTTTAGCCGCTTCTTTATCGGTGCCGTTTAAAGCTTCTAAAATGGTTTGTGTTAAATCGTTATCGTCGGTGCTGTACATAACGGTTGATGCGGCATCTGTAGTTCCTAAAATGTAGGTATATCCGTTTTTCTTGCCGTAATCTTTTACAAAATCTTTTACTTTAACAATTACAGAATCTATTTCGGTTTGAAAAGATTGGCTTAACAATTGTTGCTCAAATTGCATTTGCTGTTGTAATTGTTGTTGCTTTTGCTGCAAACCGCTCATTAATTCATGTTGTTTTTTTTGAGATGCCCGTTGCGCTTTCTTTTGGGTTTCTTGTACTTCTAACTGAAATGCCTTACCTATACTATCGGCTCTTTTCTTAAAAGCTTCTTCTTGAATTTGGAATTTTGCTTCAAGATCTATTTTCTCCTGGAAATCGTTTATAAGCGTTCCGTTATTTACATATCCTATTTTTGCTTGTTTTTCACAAGAGGATAAAACAATCATTGCCAATACTACGTAAACTATATTTTTCATCTGTTTTTTTGTTTAATGTTTTTTTGTTTGATGTTACATTCATATAATCATTTCAAGTGCATGGAAAATTAAATTAAGAATGTTTTATCTGTTTGGTTATTCTGTTTTTAGGTTTCGCACAAATGTAATAAAGTATGTGATAATTTAAAGCGGAATTATTTTGAATTTAACTTATAACAAAATATTATTGATAATTTTTTTGAAATAATTTTTATCTATTAAAAACAAAAGCGTATTAAGCGAATTAAGGCGCTTTTATAAATTAGCCTATCATAGAGTTGTTTGGTTAACTAAAAGCTTAAATGCAATAGCGAAAACAAATTTTAATTGTTTTTTATGATATAAATTAATGAAGATGCTTCTTTTGTACCAAGAGATTTTAAATTTGAAAGCAAACCTATCCAAAAGCCATTAATAAAATTCATTTTTCCGGATTTGTATTTTTCTGAAAGCAGACTTACATAAAACGCATCAAACCACATGGGTTTAATTTTAACAACTTTGAAGGCTTGCTTTAAAACTAATTTTGAAACAGATGCTTTGTTAAAATGCCAAAGATGCCTGGGCACATCGTAAGCGGCCCAAAATTGTTTGTAATGTGTGGCATCGTAACTTTTATAATTGGGTACAGCAATAATTAAATTGCCATTTGGTTTTAATAATTTTTTTAATATCGAAATCTGTTCTTCTAAATTTGGAAGGTGTTCTAAAACGTGCCAAAGTGTAATAACATCAAAGCTGTTTGGTTGAAACTTTAAAAGTTGATCTGTTTTAAAAACAGCGTTATTGTTTTTTTTATTGGCAATATCTCGGGCCTGTTCGTTAGGTTCAATTCCAAAAATCTTCCAATTGTTTTGCTTTGCGGTTTGTAAAAAATCGCCAGTTCCGCATCCAACATCTAAAAGGTTTTTTTCTTTTGAAGCGAACGAGTTAATTAATTTTAATTTCTTTTTAAGTGAAAATTGCCGAACTAAATGGTATGCTTTTTCAAATAGGTTGCGTTGCGAATCTGTATGCGAAATATAATCTTCACTTTTGTAATAATCGGGTAATTTACCTAAAGATGGTTGTGGTGAAGTTTCTAAGAATCCGTATTCTGAATTTTGTATTAATTCGAATTCCTCTCCTGAAACAGAATGATCTTTTACTTTTAAATAGGTAGTTTTTGCCACTAATTCACGAATGTTTTAGCAAGTTGTTTTCTAAAAATAAATCGCACAATAACGATTTTGTTTTGTTTTCAAAAGCGTATTCCTGCCTCCGCAGGAATGACAAAAAAACGAATGTTCCACGTGGAACGTTTCTATTTTTTATAAATACAATAAATAGGCTTTTTAATTTAATATGAGCCTAACGCCCCATGTAAACCAATAGAACCGAAATATCATTTGGTGACACACCGCTAATTCTAGAGGCTTGCGACACCGTTGTGGGCTGTATTTTTTTAAGCTTTTCGCGCGCTTCGAAACTCATGGATTTAATTTGCGAATAATCGAAATTTTCAGGGATTTTTACATATTCCAACCTGCTCAATTTGTCGGCATTATTTTTTTCTTTAGCAATATATCCTGAATATTTTACCTGTATTTCTGTTTGCTCAATCACTTCTCTGTCCAAATTGTTTTCTTTAATATAAGCCTCGACACTTTCAATTTTTCTAACATCATCCATATCAATATTAGGGCGGGCAAACACTTTAAAAAGTTTTCCTGATTGTTTAACAGGTGACGATTTTTTTGATTCCAATATCGGATTTATTTCCTCTGGCTTGACGCTTTGTGTTTCAAAAAAGCTAACAAATTTTTCTGCCGCTTCATGTTTTTGCTCCATGCGCTTTAGGCGTTTTTCAGAAGCTAAGCCTAGGCGAAAACCTTTAGGTGTTAATCTTTTATCTGCATTATCTTGACGCAACAAGGTTCTGTATTCGGCCCTCGATGTAAACATACGATACGGTTCTTCGGTACCTTTTGTTATCAAATCGTCTATTAAAACACCAATGTAGGCTTCATCTCTTTTTAGGGTAAAAGGATCTTTTTCCTTAACTTTTAAGCTGGCATTTATACCCGCCATCAATCCTTGTGAGGCCGCTTCTTCATACCCGGTTGTACCGTTAATCTGTCCTGCAAAATACAAGCCCTGTACAAGCTTAGTTTCTAAAGTATGTTTTAATTGTGTGGGTGGAAAATAATCGTATTCTATAGCATAACCTGGTCTGAAAAACTTAACATTTTCAAAACCGACAACAGAGCGTAATGCTTTAAATTGCACGTCTTCTGGCAGCGAAGTTGAGAAGCCATTCACATATACCTCACAGGTATTCCAACCTTCTGGCTCAATAAATAATTGATGCCTGTCTTTATCTGCAAAACGATTGATTTTATCTTCGATAGACGGACAATAACGCGGCCCCAAGCTTTTTATTCTACCATTAAACATGGGCGATCTATCAAAACCTTCACGAAGCATATCATGTACCAACTCACTTGTATAAGTCATGTGGCAAGAGCGCTGTTTTTCCAAGGGTTTTGTAATGTCTAAATACGAAAATTTTTCTGGATTGACGTCCCCGGGCTGTTCTGTCATTTTAGAAAAATCTAAAGAACGACCATCCACTCTTGGTGGTGTACCGGTTTTCATTCTGCCAGATTCAAAACCTAAATCAACCAATTGTTCCGTGATTCCGGTTGCGGCTTTCTCGCCTGCTCTTCCTCCTCCAAAATTCTTGTCGCCAATATGAATTAATCCGTTTAAAAAAGTACCGTTTGTAAGCACAACGGTTTTGCCTTTTATCTCTAATCCAAGCGACGTTTTTATTCCAACAATTTTATGATTCTTAACCAACAAGCCAGAAACCATTTCTTGATAAAAATCAAGATTTGGTGTGCCTTCTAAAAGTAATCTCCAATCTTCGGCAAAACGCATTCTATCGCTCTGCACTCTAGGGCTCCACATAGCAGGCCCTTTGGACTTGTTAAGCATTTTAAACTGAATGGCCGAAGTATCGGAAACGATACCGCTATAGCCCCCAAGCGCATCAATCTCACGAACAATTTGGCCTTTTGCAATACCGCCCATAGCAGGGTTGCAAGACATTTGCGCAATGTTTTGTAAGTTCATGGTAACAAGCAGTGTTTTGCTTCCCATATTGGCGGCGGCGGCGGCGGCTTCACTCCCTGCGTGGCCAGCACCAACTACTATAACATCATAAAGGTCGTTAAACATCCTATTGTTTTTTTGCTTTGAATGATACACATTTCAGCAAGCTCAATGTGTTATTTGTTTTGTAAATTTAAAACGTTCCACGTGGAACACCTTAATAATTTTGGTTTGCAAATATACGCTGAATTCTTAAATATTAAACCATTTGCATTAAGTAGTGGTTTTCTTTGTTGCGCATTTCATTGGCGTCCTCATCGGTTTTATCTTTGTAGCCACAGTAATGTAAAATACCGTGGATTATTACGCGATGTAATTCTTCTTCAAAAGGAGTATTAAAATCTTTAGCATTATCAGCTACCCGTTCAACGGAAATAAAAATATCGCCTTGTATAATTTTTCCGACTGAATAATCAAAGCTAATTATATCGGTTAAAGTATCGTGATTGAGGAATTCTACGTTAAGTTTATGAAGATAGGCATCATCGCAAAACACATAATTTATATCATCTTCTTTAAACCCTTCTGCGGAAATGGTTTGTGAAATCCATGAGGAAACGGCCTCTTCGTTTTCCAATAAAAAATCGGTTTCGTAATTAAAACTAATCATTTGTTTTTTTAAAGTACTCTTGAACTTTCTTTCTGTAAATTTGACGCAAAGGTAAGCTTTGTCTGTTCAATATTTCGGTAGTATTAAAATATTGTTTAGCCGATGGGATTTGATTGTTTGTATTATTGTCGAAATTATTTTTATTGGTTTCAGATTCTCGTTTATTGTCTTCGCCTTGCTGAAATGTAGCGTTCTCCATTTTTAATAATTGGTGTTTTAGTTCCATCATTTTTTGGAGGGTTTGATTTGTAAATCCTTTGTTTAATAAATCCAATTCCACTTCTTCCATTTTTTTTAATAAGGCCGCTCCATTTCCTTTATTACCTTTTCCTTCTTTTGCTAAACGCTCCTCTAAAGCTTTTCGTAATTGTTGTTGTTGCTGATAAATTTCATATAACTTGCCATTTAAATCTTCGTTTTCTCCTTGGCCTTCTCCACCGTTTTGATTGCCTTCATTTCCTTTTCCTTTATTGTTCCCGTCTTTCCCGTCTTTTCCTTTTTCTCCTTTTTTATCACCTTCGCCTTCTTTATCGCCCTTACCTTTTTCGGGTTTTTGCCCCTCTCCTTTTTTCATGCCCTCTTCCATCATTTTGTTGAGTTCTTCTTGGCTCATAATAATATCAGGCAATTGCATATCGCCCTGCCCGCCTTTGCCGGGAGACATGCTCATATTCTCTTGCATGTTATCTAAAACATCACTCAAAAAATCAGCCAAATTATTAGCTGCTGTAATAGTAAATTGTTGATTTGAAACCCCTTGGTATAATTGGTTTTCGGCCAAAAGACTAAGTGATTTGTCGATGTTATAAAACACCTCGGTAATTTCTTTATTTACGGTTTCTGATAGTTTTGGTTGGCGTAATGATAACGCGAATAAACTATCATCAACATGCTCAAAATGTTCTTTTAAGTGGTGTTGCTTTATTAAAAAGGACGCATAATTATTATGGTTTATTTCTATGCTCTTAAATTGATTCATTAACGCTTCTTGATCAAAAGAAAAAAGGACTAAATTGTCGAGAATTTGCCGCAACGTTTCAACATCTTCTTGCATTTGGTTAGATTCTCCACCACTCATCATCGAGCTTTGCATTTTTTGGCTCATTTTCTTCATTTTTTGAGCGGCTTTCTTTTGGCTTTTTTGTGCGCTATTTTTGTTTTTTGGTGTTTTTTGATTCTCGTTTTTTTCTAATTCTTCAGTTGCTTTTTGCTGTTCATCATCCACTTCTTTTTCATCTAATTTATCTCGTGGAATAGCAATTGGCTTTTTTAATGCTTTACTATCTTTTTCAAGTTGATCTATTTCTTTTTTAAAATCTTGAAATTCTTTATTTAATTCGTCTTGTTTTTCTTTGGTGTTTTCTTCATCTTTTTTGTTTGATAATTGGTCTTGCTCTTCAGCTAAATTTTCTAGATCGCTTCTGAGCTTTTCCAATTTCTTTTCAACATAAAACCGTTTGGTTAATTCTATTAATTGTTGGAGGCTTCTTTTTTTGTTTTTGTTCTGTTTTGCTAATTCTTCTAATTTTTGTGTTAGCTCTTCTTTATTAATTATTTCCTGGAGCTTTTTTAATTCCTCTAAAAGTTTCTCATCTTTTTTAAGCTGCTCTTCATTTTCATCTAATCGCTTTTTTAAATCTTCTTTAAAGACATCTTCTTTTATATTTTCCTTTTGAAAATTCTCTAAGTTCTCTTTTAGCTTTTTGTTGAAATTTTTCATCATTTCGTCTTGTTGTTTCTGACGTTTTAAAAATGATTCTAATTTCTTTTTATCGTTAAAATTTAAACTCGATTTTTCCTTTTGGGTTTTAGATAATTCTTGAAGTTTTTTATCTTGTTCCTCAAACTTTTCTAAAGATTTGTTTAAGTCTTTTATCGTTTCGTTTTGTTCTTTTAATTGTTTTTGCTCCTCTTCTTCATTAGTGCGTTTTCTATAAGTAAACACATTGCTTTTGGTGCGCTTATATTTGTTAACTACATCATTATCAAATACTTGAAAATATAATTCGTAAGTAATTCCTGCTTCAATGTTCAAATTATTTGGAAATGCTGTAATAAACTCATCTATATTTGAATTGGAAATTGGAATGTTATCTATTTGTTTTTTTGATTCATCATTTACAGGGTAATATACCATTTGCAGTTTGCTAATTCCGTAATCATCGCTTATTTGCCCGTAAAAATAAAGCGTTTGTAAATCTAAGCTGTCCACCTGCATTTTAAGGTTTAGCTCTGGATATTCGTCTTTAACCACATCAATTCTAAAAGCCAGATTTTCAAAGTTTTTAAGGTTGGCGTTGCTGGTACTAAGGCTATAATCAAAATGGTTAAAGATGCGTTTAGATAATTGGTAATTATTCAATTTATCAGAAGAAAAATCTAGCGTGTCTTTGGCATACAAATGTACATTATCGGTCGATTTTGTTTTTAGCTGCCACGTTACATTTGTGCCTTCTGGAACAATGGCATTTCCCGTGCTTTTTAAAACAGCTTTCTTCTTTTTGGTGTGCTTCGGATAATCTAAAACCATCTCGAAGCTCAATAAAGAAGGCGTTTCAACAACGTTTAAAGTATAAGTTTTTGATGTTACGCCGTTTGCGTTTAAAGTAAATTCTATATTGGTTTTGGGCTGTGTAAAGACATACTCGAACTCGCTAATGCCATTTTTATTTAAAAAATAGGTTTCGCTGTTATAATTTATTTGCGCGCTTTCTGGAGTGAGCTCGCCTGCGGTTGTAACCTGTAATTTAAAATCTTTGTTTTCAATGGCATTTAAGTTACTATTAACCACAAAAAACTCAAACGGAGCAGGCGGTTGGTATGCAATTTTGTAATTTGTTACACGCTCGTAACTATCGCTAAACCAATTAGATTTTCCTGTTAAAAACGTTATTAAAATGATTAAAACAGGAATGGCGGCATACTTTAAATAGCTAAGGTTGTTTTTAAAATTTACAGCTAATTTAAACGGAACAGGCTTTAGTTCTATAGATTTTTGTTCGATACTTGCCAACAACAATTCCGATTGCGAAGGGTTTTGTTTTAACTGAAGTACATTAAGCAATTTATCGTTAACCTCAGGAAAATGCTGCCCTATAATTTTTGAGGCATCTGCATAATCAATGCCTTTTTTAAGCTTAAATAATTTAGCCAGCGGCAGCGCCACAAACTTAACAAGTAAAACCACTTCAACAAAAACAAACAACCAAAACAAAATGGTTCGCGCCAAAGGTTTTAACCATAAAACATACTCGATAAACAGCGTAAACAAAAAGTAAAGCAAGCCAATGGCAAAAAACAAAATCGTGCCTTTTATTAAATCGTTAATGTAATACCTGGCAATAAATTGCTCTAATTTGGTTTGTATGGTTTTAAAATTGCTCATATTTAAACAGATTTCCGCTTTCATTTCTACATGCTCAATACAACGCGGGGAAATGAAAAAAAACTGAATTAATAGACTAAACTACAATTTTATTTTTTACGACATTTATAATTAAGTGTTAATTAAGTTTTTGGTTTAATAAAAATAAAAAACTTCGGCCTTCTAGCTTCGGTCTTCTGTCTTAATACATATCTTTGCCAAAAATAACAAAACATGACCAAAAACGTTCGTGTGCGTTTTGCACCAAGTCCTACCGGACCTTTACATATTGGAGGCGTTAGAACCGCACTTTTTAACTATTTATTCGCTAAAAAACACAACGGAACTTTTATTTTAAGAATAGAAGATACCGACCAAAACCGCTATGTTGAAGGCGCAGAACAGTATATTATTGATGCCTTAAATTGGTGCAATATGCCTTTTGATGAAGGCCCAAACAAGAATGAAAAATTTGGTCCGTACCGCCAAAGCGAGCGTAAACATTTGTACAAAAAATATGCCGATGAGTTGATTGCTTCGGGCAACGCCTATTACGCTTTCGATACTGCCGAAGCATTGGATTTTCACAGAAAAGACCACGAAGCCAAAGGCAAAACCTTTATTTACAATTGGCACAACCGGCTTAAATTAAGTAATTCTTTATCGCTTAGCGCGGAAGAAGTTAAAGCTAAAATTGAGGCTGGCGACGATTATGTGATTCGATTTAAATCGCCACAAGATAAAACCCTGCATTTAAAAGATATAATTCGGGGTGATATTAAAATCGATACCAATATTTTAGATGATAAAGTGTTGTTTAAAAGCGATGGCATGCCCACTTACCATTTAGCAAATATTGTGGACGACCATTTAATGGAAATCTCGCACGTAATACGTGGCGAAGAGTGGTTGCCCAGTTTAGCATTGCACTATCAATTATACAAAGCATTTGGTTGGCAAACTCCAGAATTTGCGCATTTACCGCTTATTTTAAAACCCACGGGCAAAGGCAAACTAAGCAAACGCGATGGCGATAAATTGGGCTTTCCGGTATTTCCTTTACAATGGACAGACCCTAAAACCAATGAAATCTCTAGAGGATACAAAGAAGATGGCTATTTCCCTGAAGCCATGGTTAACTTTTTGGCCTTTTTAGGTTGGAATCCAGGAACCGAACAAGAGATTTTTTCTTTAAATGAATTGATAGAAGCCTTCGATTTAAAAAAGGTAAATAAATCCGGGGCACGTTTTGATCCGGATAAAACAAAATGGTTTAATCACCATTATATGCAAGAGCAAAGTAATGATGGTTTGGCTGAATTGTTTTTGCCGATTATAAATGAAAAACTAAATGTCGTTCAGAGCGAAAGCGAAGAATCTCATCTTGAGATTTCTCGACAAGCTCAAAATAACAACCATATTGATGTTAATTACGTGGCTATGGTTATTGGACTTATAAAAGAACGAGCCACATTTGTTTCAGATTTTTGGGCGTTGAGTCATTTCTTCTTTAGAGCTCCAACAGCTTACGATGAGAAAGCATCAAAAAAAGCCTTTAAAGATGGCACAAAAGCTATTTTGGAAGAAGTTATTACAATAGTAAACAACATTGAAGATTTTACCGTAGAAAACCTTCAAACCGAAATAAAAGGCTGGATAACAAATAGCGAAATTGGTTTTGGAAGCGTAATGATGCCACTGCGCTTAGCTTTGGTTGGAGCTTTACAAGGTCCCGATGTGTTCGATATTATATTTATGGTTGGTAAAGCCGAAACGCTTAAACGTATTGAAAACGTGATTAGCACACTATAATTGGTTAGATAATCGATTTAAAAATAATTGTATTAATATAGCGTAACGTTGTACTGAGCGCGTTTTGGCGTCTCATAATTATTTAACATACTGTTATTTGCTTAATGTAGCCCTTAAACAAGTTTAGGGTAACGATTTAATTATGTTACATTACGATCAATAATAAAAAATTAATGTTCAAACCTTTTTTAATACCTTAAGAGGAGAGGGAAAAGCCTGTTAAATTTTCTCAATCAAATTGCTTAGCTGCGTGTTAAAGTCAAAATTTTTAAGAGCTGTTTCCTTTATTTTTTGTTTTAATTCTATATCCATTTCAAACGGTTTAATCTTAGCAATTACCTTATTCAAATCATTATAATTACCAGCTGTTGCAATCCAACCTAAGGCATTTGCCTTAATAATGCTTTCGCCCTCGCCACCTCCAAAATAAATTATGGGCAAGCCTAATCGTGCATATTCAAATATTTTTGAGGGTACAGAGCCATAAATCCTATTTAATAAAGGAATAACAGTTACGTCATATTGCAATAATGCGCTATGCAACTCTTCTCTAGTTATTTCACCGTGGTAAAAAACAGGTAAGTTTGGGTTGTTCTTTACAAAGCTTATAATCTTATACTGTTCTGCCCCATTACCATAAATATGAAACTCAATATTGGTATAATCCAAATGTTGCAAAAGCTTATAAATACCTTGGGCTACACCCAGCAAACCCGCATATACAATGGTTAGTTTTTTTTTTGATTTTATTTTATGAATAATTTCAAGCGGTTTAAAATCTGGGTAATTTCGATACAAAAAGGTGTTTTTCTTTGGGAAAAAAGATTTTACATGTGTAATAATTTCTTCGCTTTGCCCTAAAATTAAATCTGCATTTTTATAATTGAATCGTTCAATACGTTCAAGGATTTTATAACTGAAATTCTTTTTTAAGGCACCCAGTTCCAAGCCTGCAATGGGCCACAAATCGCTTACATTTAAAATAAGCTTGCGTTGTTTTGATCGTAAAAAAAAGACGGCTGTATATGCTACTATTAATGGCGGCGATTGAATAATTACGGTTTTCGGGATTTTATTCCACGTAAAAACCCAAATTAAACTAAAACTGTAAGAGAGCATTGCAAACAAACGCAATAATTTATTTTTTGAGTTGCTGGCGTAAATCCATAATCTAAAAATGTTAATGCCTTTTTCGGTTGTAATGTGTTTAAACTTACCTTTGTAACCGGTAAATATTGCCCCGGTCGGATAATTGGGCAAAGGCGTAATTACAGATACGTTAAAGTTGTGCTTTTTAAGCCCATTAGCTAAATGAAAAATTCTATTGGATGCCGCACCGGTTTCTGGAGGGTAATAGCTAGTTATTATTAGGATATCCTTCATTTATAGCTTATATATTTCAACCAAATGATTAACAATTCGTTCGGCAGCTTTTCCATCCCAAAGTTGTGGAATATTACTTTGTTTCCAGTTACCGGAAAGCAAATCCTCAAAAGCAGCTTCAATTTTAAAAGTATCGTTTCCAACTAAAACATTTGTTCCTAGCTCACAAGTTTCTGGGCGTTCGGTAGAATCCCTAAGCGTTATACAGGGTACATTCATAACCGTGGTTTCTTCGGTAATCCCACCAGAATCTGTTAAAACACCAAATGCGTTTTTTACCAAATAATTAAACTCTAAATAACCCAAAGGTTCTATATAGTGCAGGTTTTCAAAGTTCAGCTTAAGCCCTTGTAATAATTTTTTTGTTCTAGGATGCACAGGGAAAATAATAGAAAAATCTTTCCCTAAAGTTGCAATTTGTGTAATTAGGTTTTTTAACTGAGATGCTTCATCGACATTATTTGGCCTATGCAGTGTCATCACTAAATAATGCTTTTTCTTTAAGTTTAAATCTTTCCAAATTAAAGGTTTTTTTAGCCTGTTTTCGTTTTTGAGTAAGGTATCAATCATCACGTTTCCAACGAAAAAAATATTGTTTTCCATCACGCCCAACCGCTTCAAGTTGTTATTTGCGTATGTTGAGGTTGTAAAAAAATAATCGGTTAAGCTATCGGTTACTATCCTATTTATTTCTTCGGGCATTTTCATGTCTCCAGACCGGATACCGGCCTCAACATGTGCCACTTTTATACTTGCTTTTTTGGCTACAATGGTACACGCCATGGTTGAGGTAACATCGCCAACCACCATTACCAAATCGCATGGGTGTTGTTGCAATTCCCTTTCAAAGCCAACCATAATAGCCGCTGTTTGTTGGGCTTGCGTTCCACTTTTTACCTCTAAATTTGAATCTGGAAAAGGAATATTTAATTCCTCAAAAAAAGTAGCGCTTAAATTTTTATCGTAATGCTGCCCGGTATGTACTAATCTATATTTAATATTGAACCCTTGAGTGTTTTTCTGTTTTATGGTTTCTATTATGGGCGCTATTTTCATAAAATTTGGGCGCGCACCAGCTACTATTGTCATGTTCATTGGCTTTTTGGTATTAAGGATGAAAACTGTTTAAGCTTACCACTTTTTGAGCGTTTTAAATGCGTTTGTTTTTCGAATATGAGATGTAATCCTTTTTCAAGATAACGCTCCATTTCAGTTTTAATTACGGCTTCTTTTTCTTTTGAAAAGGGCTTATCGCTCGCATAAATAATTTTAAACGTATCGAGTTTTTGTTGTTCTATTATAAACTCTTTTACATGTGCATCGCCTTCAATAATGCTTTTGGTAATATAGTAAAAAGTAAGTCCCGCCACTTTTTTTCTACTGGGTAAAATAGCCATATCATTGGTTCTGCCCACCAGTTTTTCGAGAATGGGTCTATTAAGGGTGCTTTTTTTGGAAAATGCGCCAATATCGCCAATATCATAACGTATAAACGGTTGCGATTTGTTGTAAAGCGACGTGATTACCAAACGGCCTTCTTCGCCTAGTGGCAATACATTATTATGCTCGTCTAAAATTTCTACAAAAAGCGTTTCACTATTTACCTGCCATTGTTTTTTTGGGTTTTCAAAGGCAATTAAATCCAATTCAGATGCACCGTATTCGTTAACAACAGGCACTCCAAATTGGGTTTCCATAAGTTGTTTATCACCATCAAAAAGCATTTCAGAGGTTACAATACAAACTTTTAAGGATTTACAAACGCTATTTAAAACCATGTTTTTACGTTGTAAGAATCTTGCGAACTGTACAATGGGGCTGGTATAGCCATTAATATACATAATGGGTTTCGATTTAAAAACCGACAACCATTTCTGTAAAGCGGTATCGCTTAAATCGAACACGTTAAATCGAGTTCTGTTGCTTATAAAATCTTTTAGTTTTTCTGTATAAAACCCTTTTTTATCTAACGGTATTCCATAAAACCGAGCTTGTTTCGATCTGTTAAAATCAATATTGTACCAACCAAACCTGTCTTGAATAACAGCCCAGGTTAATGCATGGCAAAACTTATCTTTTGAAAAAACAAAAGGTGTTCCCGAAGCTCCAGAGGTTTTATCTATATAAATATTCGTTTTAGAAAAACCATCGGTTAAAAGCGTTTGCAAAGGTTGCTGCAAATCCTGTTTGGTCATCACAGGAATACTATTCCAATCTAATGGATTAATGTCCTTTGCAAACGTTTTATAAAACGAATTGTGTTTTAAATGATAAGCAACAATGTCTTGTTTTTTAGTTTTCAGATAATCTCTAAAGGCATTATCATCTTTATTTTGAATAGATTCTAAATGATTTTTAGCTTCCTTTATGGGAAAGCCTTTTAATTTTAACGAAAGATCAAATAATTTCAAAATAAAAATAATTTTTGTAAAGTAAATAAAAAAAAGTCGTGTCCCGAAGTGTCGGGAGTGGTAATTAGTTTTATTTTTACGCATTATAAAAAACCACAGCACAATGAATATTTTAGTATTAGGTTCTGGCGGAAGAGAACACACTTTTGCTTGGAAAATAGCCCAAAGCCCTTTATGTAAAAACCTATACGTTGCTCCAGGAAATTCTGGAACAGCTCAAATAGCAACCAATGTAAATATTGGCGTAACCGATTTTAAAGCTATTAAAACCCTTGTTTTAAATGAAAATATAGATATGGTTGTGGTTGGGCCTGAAGACCCCTTGGTAAAAGGCGTGCACGATTTCTTTTTAAATGAAGATAGTTTAAAACACGTTTCGGTTATTGGGCCACAACAAAAAGCTGCCGAATTAGAAGGTAGTAAAGAATTTGCCAAAGAATTCATGTTTCGCCATAACATTCCTACGGCGGCATACCAGAGTTTTACAAAACAATCTGTTGAAAAAGGCTATGCGTTTTTAGAAACCTTAAACCCGCCTTACGTTTTAAAAGCAGATGGATTAGCAGCCGGTAAAGGTGTTGTTATTTTAAACGATTTAAACGAAGCCAAAGCCGAATTAAAAAGCATGCTGGTTGATGCTAAATTTGGTGAAGCCAGTACAAAAGTGGTTATTGAAGAGTTTTTAGACGGCATAGAGTTAAGTTGTTTTGTATTAACCGATGGCAAAAACTATAAAATTTTACCAACTGCCAAAGATTATAAACGCATTGGCGAAGGCGATACGGGTTTAAATACTGGCGGCATGGGAGCAGTTTCTCCAGTGCCATTTGCAACCGATGAATTTCTTAATAAAATAGAAGAACGCATTGTAAAACCAACTATAAATGGTTTTAAAAAAGATGATTTGCCGTATGTTGGTTTTGTGTTTATTGGATTGATAAAAGTGGGCGGCGACCCCAAAGTGATTGAATATAATGTTAGAATGGGCGACCCTGAAACCGAAGTGGTATTACCGCGTTTAAAGACTGATTTTGTTGAAATACTAAAGGCCATGGCTAACCAAACTTTAGATAAAATTAATATTGAAATAGACGAGCGTGCCGCAACAACCATCATGTTGGTATCTGGTGGATATCCTGAAGCTTACGAAAAAGGGAAGGAAATTTTTGGTGTTGAAACCATTACCGAATCTATACCCTTTCATGCTGGCGCAAAATTGCAAGATGGTAAAATAATAACCTCTGGCGGACGCGTAATGGCAATAACATCATACGGAGGCACCTATAAAGAAGCTATTAAAAAATCTTACCAAAGTATAGAAAAACTATGTTTTGATAAAATGAACTACCGAAAAGATATTGGTTTCGATTTAAGCGAATCTGATTAAAAAATCTAAACAAAAAATTAAAATACCGTGTATTTTTATCTTGGAATATAAATACTATCCCATTTAAGTAAAATAATAAGGTAAATGGTTTACAAATAAGAATGCGAAGAAATGCTTTTGTCTTCTTCGTTGTTATCATTAAAAACCTTAAGCTGCTTTAACCAATACAATAAGGCAACAAAACAAATTAAGGTAAAAATCCAAGACACTGTATTTGCTAACCACCAGTTTTCTAATTCTAACTCTGCTAAAAAATCAAATGGTACAAAAAGAACGTTAACAAACAAGTCTTGAATGGCGTAAAAGAAATCTTTCATCTGTGTTATAATATTTTCTAACCGAACATTTAGTTACTATATTTACGTAGCTAAAATACAAAAACAGTTAATGATTACAAGTATTTTTAATAAATCTAAGCCAATAAATTTCACTATTGTTTTTTTTACGGTGCTTTTAGCTTTTGCAGTGCTTAACATAAGGCATGTTGAAAACCCATTTACAACTTCTGTTTTTTTAAAACAAACCCTTCTGTTTTTTGTTTGTTATATTTCTATTTTTGTACTTAACTTTATTGTAGATAAAAACAATTTATCCCAAAAAAGCAATTACGAAGTTGTATTGTATAGCTTGTTTTTATTGGCACTTCCGCAAACCGTAAACAACCCCGATATTATTTATGCCAACTTTTTTGTGCTGTTGGGTTATAGGCGTATTATTAGTTTGCGTTCTCAAATAAACGTAAAGAAAAAATTATTCGATGCTGCTTTCTGGATTGCCATCGCCACATTGTTTTACTTTTGGTCTGTTTTGTTTTTTTTATTAATTATAATTACGCTGCTTTTATATACCGATAACAATATAAAACATTGGCTAATTCCGTTTACCGGATTATTAACCGTTTTTTTAATTTCAATTAGTGCTTCAATAATTTACTACGGTAGTTTTTTTGGCGTTTTTAAAAGTTTGCCAGAGCTTAGTTACAATTTTAACGCTTATAATTCAACCCCATATATTATTATAATTACCATGCTTTTTTCTTTTGGGTTATGGGCTGGTATTTTCTATTTAAATAACATAAAACAAAAAAAGAAAGCGTTTAGGCCATCGTTTTACGTGGTGCTATTTGCTGTACTTATCGCGTTTTTAATTATAGTTTTTGCACCAAATAAAAACGGTAGTGAGTTCTTGTTTTTATTTGCGCCTTTAGCCGTTATACTGGCCAATTACATTGAAATAATCCAAGAAAAATGGTTTAAAGAGCTGTTTTTTGCAGTTATAATTTTAGTACCTTTTGTTATTTTACTGCTGTAGTTTTTTGCCAAAAGCCAAATCGCCAGCATCTCCAAGCCCAGGTACAATATAACCTTTGCTATTTAAGGTGTCGTCTATGGTGGCAATCCATAAATGGGTATTTTTACAAAAGTTGTTTTTAACATAATCTACACCGTCATTGGCACCAATAACACTAACCAAATGCACGTCTTTAGGTTTGCCAAAAGGCTTTAAAGCTTCAAAAGTCGCCACCATAGATTGTCCTGTTGCCAGCATGGGGTCGGCTAGAATTAGTGTTTTATTTTCCAAGTCTGGACAAGCTAAATACTCTACGATAATTTCAAAATTTTCAGGATTTTCTTTGTGGTGTCTGTATGCCGAAATAAAAGCATTTTCAGCCTTATCAAAATAATTAAGCAAGCCATTGTGCAAAGGAACACCAGCTCTTAAAATAGAACATAAAACAATGTCGTTTTCCATCAAATCCATAGTGCAATGTGCTAAAGGGGTTTTAACGGTAGAGGTTTTATAACTCAGGGATTTGCTAATTTCGTAAGCTAAAATGGCACCAATACGTTCAATATTTCGCCTAAAACGCATGCGGTCTTTTTGAATACCAAGGTCTCGCATTTCAGAAATAAAAGTGTTTAAAACAGAGTTTTGAAGAGATAAATTATGAATGTACATCTTGGTTTTTTTTGCCGTTTTGAAATAGTAAAGTTAATTATTTAGAACTATATTTACATTTTTAAAATCAACTCATTATGTTTACAAGTAAAGCCAATAAAATTTTTCAGGACGTTATAGAAAAATACCACATTATCAATACGGTTGATCAACCTTTTAAAAACCCTTACAACAAAGATTCTCATTTAATAGAGCATTTACTGTACAGAAAATGTTGGATTGATACCGTGCAATGGCATTACGAAGACATTATTCGCGACCCACAAATAAATCCTGTTGCGGCTTTAACTTTAAAACGACAAATTGATGCATCAAATCAAGATAGAACCGATATGGTGGAATATATAGACAGCTATTTTCTTGAAAAATACAAAGATGTTACCGTAAAAAGCAACGCTAACATTAACACCGAAAGTCCTGCTTGGGGCATAGACAGATTGTCTATTTTAGCCTTAAAAGTCTATCACATGAACGAGGAAGCTACACGTAATGACGCTTCCGCGGAACACAAAGCAGCATGCCAAAAAAAGCTGGATGTTTTATTAGAACAACGTGTAGATTTATCTACGGCTATTGATACGCTGTTAAGCGATATTGAAAACGGCGATAAATACATGAAAGTTTACAAGCAAATGAAGATGTATAATGATGATGAGCTAAACCCTGTATTGAGAAGTCAGAAATAAGAAGTGGGCAGTTAAATTGAAATTGTACTGTCAGTCTGAGCTTGTCGAAGACTTTTCAATTGAAATAAAATGACAAACTCACAAAAACACATCCTAGTAATTCGTCTCTCCGCAATAGGCGATGTTGCTATGGTTGTTCCCGTATTACAAGCTTTAACACAGCAATATCCAGAAGTAAAAATAACTGTTTTAACCAGAGTTTTTTTTAATCCTTTTTTTAGGAATTTAAAGAATGTATCGGTATTTGAAGCCGATGTTAAAGGTAAGCACAAAGGCGTTTTCGGACTTTATAAATTAGCACGACAGCTCAATAAAAACAATCGTTTTTATGCCATTGCCGATTTGCATAGTGTTTTAAGAAGCAAAGTTTTAAAAAAGTTTATACGATGCAAACGCTTTGTTTCTATTGATAAAGGCAGAAAAGAAAAACGACTTTTAACCACAGGAAAACTTTTTAAACAACTAAAAAAAACGCACCAACGCTATGCAGATGTGTTTGATGCCTTAGGTTTCCCTTTAGATTTAACACAGCCTACTTTTCCTAAAAAGGTAACTTTAAATGAAAAACTACTATTGATTTTAGGCGAAGATTCTAAAAAACGAATTGGCATTGCTCCTTTTGCAGCACATGAAAGTAAAATGTATCCTTTAGATTTGATGGAACGAGTTATTAAAACGCTATCAAAAGATTATAAAGTGATTCTTTTTGGAGGAGGAAAAAAGGAAACGGAAATCCTGGATTCCTTTCAAAATAAATATAAAAACGTTATCAATCTGGCCGGTAAACTGTCTTTAAACGAAGAATTAGATGTTATTTCAAATCTAGACCTCATGCTGTCTATGGATTCAGGAAATGCGCATTTAGCTGCTATGCTAGGTATAAAAGTCGTTACAGTTTGGGGAGTTACTCATCCTTATGCTGGTTTTGCGCCTTTTAACCAACCAGATGATAACTGTTTGCTGGCAGACAGAAACCAATACCCAAAAATCCCAACTTCGGTTTATGGTAACAAATTTCCTGAAGGCTATAAACAAGCAGCAGGAAGTATTGCTCCAGAAACAATCATAAATAAAATAGGGTCTATTCTATAACGCCATTAGGAGCTATCAGACTGAGCTCGCCTGCACTGAGCTTAGTCGAAGTGTCGAAGTCAAAGCGACGAAGTAATCTGTTGAATGCAATTTCACTACAAACAGACTGCCACGTCCTACGTCCTCGCAGTGACGTCATTACGAGTGAGGCACGAACGAAGTAATCTCATGAATAAAAGAAAAAGATTGCTTAACCCGAAAGGATTCGCAATGACGAAGTAATCTGTAAAATAAAAGAATAAGACTGTCACTTCCTAAGTCCTCGCAGTGACGTCATTAATGAGCTGTTAGACTGAGCTCGCCTGCACTGAGCGTAGTCGAAGTGTCGAAGTCAAAGCGAAGTAATCTCATCAATAAATCAACATAATTCTCATTTTTTATTCCTTATTTTAAATCCCAGTAAATCAGTGCTTTGTAAATTATTTTTAAAATCCTAACCCATAAGGTTAGGTGCTAAAAAGTTCATTTTAGGTAGTTTCAGCATAGAATTTTTAAAACGCTATTAACCTAAAAATGAATCACAATGAAACCATCTTGATTTTAATAACAACGTCATTGCGAGAAGCGAGGCACGAGCGACGTGGCAATCTGTTAATTATGAGTTCTAAATCAAGAGATTGCTTCACTCCGTTGCACTCCATTCGCAATGACGAAGTAATCTGTAAAATAAAAGAATAAGACTGCCACTTCCTATGTCCTCGCAGTGACGTCATTACGAGCGTAGCGAAGTAATCTCATGAATAAAAGTTCCAAAGAAACAGATTGCTTCAATCGTGCCTCGCTCGCAATGAGGAACAACTTTAAAATCATTAAAGGCAACATGTACTTCATTTAAAAAAACAAAAATCACAATGAAACATTTAATTTTCACGCTCGTGTTCCTTATGTCAGGAATCACGTTTGCACAACAAGGTATTAATTACAAAGCCCTGATTAAAGATGGTTCTGGCAACGTGGTTGCCAACGATTTAATTACCATCGAATTTACCATTTTACAAGGCGCAGGACAAACCAACGTCTATCAAGAAAGTCACGCACCAACAACCGATGCCAACGGTATTGTTATGGTAAATATTGGCGATGGCACACCCATTTCTGGGACGTTTAATGCCATAGATTGGGCAGCAGACGACCACTACCTAAACGTACAGATAAACACAGGTGGTGGCTTAACAGATATGGGGACCACACAGTTTATAGCAGTACCTTATGCTAAACAAGCCGAAACCGCTACCACAGCAACCAATGTAAACGGTCTGGAAACTTTGGACGAAGGCAATGGCACAGGCTACCGTTTGGTAGGGAGAAACCCAAGTTATTTTGGTAACATTGGTCTTGATGCTGTAGATGTAAGTGCCAGCAACACCACAGGCGATTCTGGTGCTACAGGAGATTATGCCTTTGCCTCTGGACGCCAAGTTTTAGCTTCTGGTCGTTACGCTATGGCAAACAATTATGGTAATACAGCGTCTGGTGATTATGCCACAGCCTTTGGTTTCATTACCTCTGCTGATGCTTATGCATCACTGGCATTGGGACGACGTAACGTAGGTGGAGGCAACCCAACAGCTTGGGTAGAAACCGACCCTTTGCTAGAAGTAGGTAATGGCTTTGGTGCTAATACCAGCAATGCCTTAACCATTTTAAAAAACGGAACCGTTACAGCACCCAGTTTTGATATGGCAGAAATAACCGACCCCAAAGCGTTGATTACCAAAGAGTATTTAGAAAACACAGCCGTAGCTACTGGTTTAGAAGCCATAGACGAGGGCAATGGTATAGGCTGGCGCTTGATTGGGTCAAACCCAGCTTTTTATGATAATATAGGAGATAATGTAGTTGATTTATCTTACAGTCTTAATAATACTACTATAAGCTCTGGTGCTTCTGGGAGTGATTCTTTTGCAAGTGGCAGGGATACAACCGCATCAGGACAATTTTCCACAGCTATGGGCTATGCAACAGAAGCATCAGATGAACGTGCCACAGCAATGGGATCCTTTACGACTGCATCAGGTGGAGTTTCCACAGCAATGGGAAATGGTACAATCGCATCAGGAAATTATTCCACAGCAATGGGAAGTGGTCCAACTGCATCAGGTGGAGCTTCCACAGCCATGGGACATGTAACAGAAGCTTCAGGGCAATTTTCCACAGCCATGGGAACTAATACAACAGCATCAGAGTATGCTTCAACAGCAATGGGAAATGGTACAATCGCATCAGGAGCAAGTTCTACAGCCATGGGATCTAATACTGAAGCATCAGGAACTATTTCAACAGCCATGGGGTACAATACAGAAGCATCAGGAGCGTATTCCACAGCAATGGGTGAAGAAACAGTTGCTCTTGGAGACCATGCAACTGCCATGGGACGTTATTCTCAAGCCAACGGAGAACGTTCTGTTGCTTTGGGCAGTTCTAATGCAGGTGGCTTTGGTGCAGTAGCGATGGGTTTTGGAAATAATGCATCTGGAAATTATTCAACAGCAATTGGCTATTATAATGAGGTGTATTCAGCATACTGTACAGCGGTCGGTAGATATGGGGTTGCTTTTGGTTCTTATACCGATTGGGAATGGACAGAGCCGCTATTTATAATAGGAAATGGTACGATCAATTTTGAACGCAATGCACTTACCGTACTTAAAAACGGTAATATGGGCATTACCACCAGCACACCAGAAGTTAAGTTGCACATTACAGATGGCAGTGATGCTGGCCTTAACCAAACAGGTGGTTACGTGTTACTGGGCGAGACCTCTGGTATGAATCTGGTAATGGATACCAATGAGATTATGGTACGCAACAATGGTGCAGCAGCCCCTTTATATTTACAAAACGATGGTGGCGACGTACGTGTTGGTGGTGCTGTGGTGCACAGTAGCGACCGTAGGTTAAAACGTGATATAGAAACTTTACGTTATGGTTTAAACGAAGTTTTGCAATTGGCACCCAAACAATACTACTGGAAAAACCGTGGCGAGCAAACTCACAAATCGTTAGGCTTGATTGCCCAAGAGGTACAACCTGTTATATCAGAACTGGTACACACAGCCAATAACGAAAGCAACACCTTAAGCGTGAACTATACCGAACTGATTCCAGTTTTAATAAATGCCATACAAGAGCAACAAGAGATTATCAATAGTTTGCAGACCACAGTAAACAGCAAACAGTCGCAATTAGGGCAACTTGAAAATGATGTCGCCGAATTAAAAGGCTTGGTGAATCAATTAATTACTAATAATAAATAAAGATAGTAACGTCATTGCGAGCGAGGTACGAGCGAAACAATCTCATGAATAAAAGTTCCGATTAAACAGATTGCTTCATTTCGTTGCACTCCATTCGCAATGACGAAAAACACGAATGTCATTACGAGGAAAGAGGAACGAATGACGAAGTAATCTGTAAAATAGAAGAATAAGACTGCCACGTCCTACGTCCTCGCAGTGACGTCATTACGAGGAGAGAAGAATGAACGATGAAGCAATCTCATGAATAAAACATACAGACTGCTTCGTTTCACTCGCAGTAACGTCATTGCGAGAAGTGAGGCACGAGCGACGTGGCAATCTCATCAATACAACTAACAGATTGCTTCACCCTAAAGGGTTCGCAATGACGATAAATTTTAAAAAACTAATAAAAATGAAACACATACTATCATTAATTATAGGTTTAGCTTGTTTCCAAACCCAAGCCCAAACCATCGAAAAATATTCCATAGACAATGGAGGCGCAAGTACAACCAACGGAAACATCACCTTGCTTTACACCATAGGCGAAGTAAACATACAAGAACTAAATGCAGGAAACATTATACTATCCGAAGGGTTTATCAATTCCAACTTCGGAGAAACCTTAAATATTGCCGAAGTAAATTCTAGAGAAAATAAAATACAGATGTACCCAAATCCAGCACAAGAGGTGTTTTATGTATCCAGTTCAGAGCCAATAACACAAATAACCCTTTATGATGTATCTGGAAAGCAAATAACCAAAACCAATGCAGAACAAATGAACGTGAACCATTTAGCGGCTGGTGTGTATTTTGTCAGGATAAGCACAGAAATCAGTAATGAGGTTAAACGCTTGGTGGTGAAATAGAGAGCCCTCATTACGAGTGAGGCACGAGCGAAGTAATCTCATGAATAAGAGTTAGAGTTACAAACAAAAAGATTGCTTCGCTTCGCTTGCAATGACGAACACAACGTCATTACGAGGAATGAGGAACGAATGACGAAGTAATCTGCTTCTCGTTTTCGGCATTGCGAAGAAGATACGACTGAAGCAATCTCACGAATGAAATAGACAGGTTGCTTCATTCCATTGCACTCCATTAGCAATGACAAACAGAAATTATGTATTTTTAAATATGCAAAAATCGTATGTATATTTTTTAACCAACAAAAACAACACGGTAATTTACATTGGTGTAACATCAAATTTGTTAAAACGAGTTTATGAGCACAAAACTAAAATTAGAAAAGGTTTTACATATAGGTATAATTGCAATAAACTGGTTTATTATGAAGAATTTAGCGATATAAACCAAGCCATATCACGAGAAAAACAATTAAAGGCAGGAAACAGAAAACGTAAAGAAGATGTTATCAATAAACAGAACCCTAACTGGGATGATTTGTCTGAAGGTTGGCTATTTTATTTTGATTGACGTCATTACGAGGAGAGAAGCATGAACGACGAAGTAATCTCATGAATAAGAGTTTCAAATAGATTGCTTCACTTAAGCCTGTCTTGAGCTACAGTCGAAAGGCTGGCAATGACGAACACTAGTGTTACAACATTGACGCAAACAAAAAACTTACCATGGTGTAAGTAACGAAGTAATCTTTAGGTTAATAGCATTACAGCTTACTAGATTGCTTCGTTTTTTATTATATTTATTGGGTTGAATAACATGATGTTACCTAAAACCCAACTAAATGACGCGTCTACTTTCAAATTATTTTTTAAAAAATATTATATGTATTCTGCTTTTGAGTTTTTCTGTATTTGTATTTTCACAAAACCACAAAGAACAAATAACACAAGCCCTAATAACTTTTGAAACCACAGACAATCCAAACGATGGTATTAAAAATTTACTACAACTAAAAAGCATAGTTGCACAAACTTCAGATTCGCTTCAAGGTTATTATTATTTAAATTTAGGCATTGCCTACGGACAGTTGAACAGGCAGATTCATCGTTTTGGTATTTAAATAAAGCTGAAAAATTTGCCAATACTACAAAATCAGATTTTCTATTAGCCATGATTAATAACACACGAGGTTTGGTCTATATGGGCAAAGCTGAACACGAAAAATCTGTTGCAGCTTATCAAGAAGTCATGAAACTAGCCGAAGGCAAGAACGACCCAAAACTCAACGATGTGTTAAGCAAGACCTATGGTAATTTAGGAGGCGTTTATTTTCAGTTAGGGCAAATGGACAAAGCTTTGGAAACCACAAAAAAATGTTTGGCGTTATCTGAAACTATAAAAGACACCACTGATATTGCTTTAAACCATTTGCGTTTAGCCATGATTTATAATACTACAGACCAATTAGATGATGGTATTCATCATTTAAGTGAAGCACGGCTATTTTTTAAGAACTTAAACAATAAAGCCATGTTAGTACATGCCGAAAACGGCCTTGGCAAAAATTTTGAAAAGAAAGGCGAATTAGAAAAAGCTTTTAGTCATTACAATACAGCCCATGAAATAGCCAAAGATTTAGGTCAACAAGAAGAATATATTTCTACATTATTAGCCATGGCAAACATTAAGCTAGCGCAATCACAAATTACAGAGTCCAAAAATTATGCAGAGGATGCATTAGCGTATGCAAAAAAAAATGGTTTTGCCAATAGTGAAAAACAAGCCTATGATTTATTGTACAGGATTGCTCTAACAAACAAGCAAACCAAACAAGCGTAAGATTATAGAAACGCCTATATCTCTTTAAATGATTCTTTGAATAGTGTTGAGGTAAAAACACGCGTGGCCGATTTAGAAACCAAGTACGAAACCACAAAAAAGGAAAAGGAAATCCAGAAATTAACCTTTGAGAGTCAATTGAAAGATGCCAATTTAGCCGAAGCACGAAACGCTCAAATAGCTTTAGCTACAGGAGCTGCCAGTATTATTTTAATTTTGGTTGTGTTTTTTACAGCGCGTTACAAAAAGGAAAAAGCCGAACGTGAAGCACAGGTTTTACAGGTAGAAGCCTTACAAAAACGCTTTATGGAATTGCACAGCAGTCCATCGGAATTATCGGTAGAACTGGATATGGAAACCTTAAACAAAAAGCTGCACACGCCACTTACCGAACGCGAGTTTGACACCTTAAAACATTGTGTTGCTGGAAAAACCAATTCAGAAATAGCCAAACAGCTTTTTATTACAGTAAGTACCGTAAAATTTCACCTTCGTAATGCATACAGTAAATTAGGCGTAAGCAATAGAAAAGAAGCGTTTCAGTTTATGTTGAAATCAGTGTGATGTAATGTTATTTCGAGGCGTTATATTGAGTATATCTAAAAGGATTTTTTAACTAATGCAATCTTAACATTTTTTTAGATTTCAATTAAGAGATTCCTGCCTTCGCAGGAATGACAATTACACATCATCATAATCAACGGTTAAAGTTGGCGATGTTGGTTGCGCTTGACAAGTCAAAATTAAACCTTCTGCAACTTCGCTTTCTGTTAAAATATTATTTTGCCTCATAGTAGCTTCACCTTCCGTAATACGAGCAATACAACTGCTACAAATACCACCTTGGCAAGAATATGGTGCATCTAAATCTTCATCTAAAGCGGCTTCTAAAACGGTTTGTTTTTGAGACATTTCGAAAGTGGTTTCCTCATCATCTACAATTACAGTAATATGGGTTTTTCCATCTGGAACAGCATTGTCGTTAAAGACCTCTGCTGGTTTAGCGGCTTTAAACAATTCAAAATGAATACGGTCTTTAGGTGTCTCGTGTTCGGTTAACACATCTTTTACGGTGTGTATCATTGCCTCAGGGCCGCATAAATAGTAGGCATCAACATCAATATGTTTGTATTTGTTTTTCATTACAAAATTAACCGTACTTTTTTCTATACGGCCAAACATGGCATCGGGTTCATCGGCTTGACTAAATAAAAACTGAATGGAAAATCGGTCTTTATAGACATGTTGCAAATCAAGCAACTCTTTTAAAAACATGGTTTCTTGAGTCGATTTGTTTCCGTAAACTAAAATAACTTTACTGTGTATTTCTTCTTCTAAGGCACATTTAATAATACTTAAAATAGGTGTAATACCACTTCCTGCGGCAAAAAGCGCAATGTTTTTTGTTTTCTTATCGTTGGGCTCAAAAATAAAACGTCCTGTTGGTGTTCCAACTTCCAGAGTATCGCCAACTTTTAAAATCTTATTGGCATAAGCCGAAAACGTACCGTCTTCAACTTCTTTCACTGCTACTTTAAGTTCACCGCTTTTTGGGGCTACACATAACGAATAATCTCTGCGAACCTCATTACCATTTAGTGTAGTTTTAAGTGTAATGTATTGTCCTGCCTTAAAAACAAAATTATCTTTTAAAAGTTCTGGTACATCAAAACCAATGGTTACAGCTTTATTTGTTTCGCGTTTAAGTTCTTTTATTTGGAGTGAATGAAAATGTGACATCTATTGATTTTTTTTAACAAAAATAAAGAATAGTGTTAGTTTTGTACAGATATTTGTAACAAAATTTTGATCTTTCAGACTAATGTTTTCATAACTACCAAAACCATGATTAAACATTTTATAAATTTAGAATGGAAAGCTTTTTTTAGATCTGCCAGCTTTGGCAAAAGTTTAGCCATCAAAATATTAATGGGCTTTTTTACCCTATATTTTATGGTTATGTTTCTTTTTGTAGGATTTTTAATGGATAAAATCTTAGAAAAATTATACCCAAATTTAGATCCGTTGGTGGCTTTTAACGGATTACTATTTTTCTGGATAATTAGTGATTTGTTTATAAGGTTCTTCTTTCAAAAACTACCGGTAATGAGTGTTAAACCCTTATTAACATTGCCAATAAAACGAAAATCTGTGGTTAATTTCGTTTTAGGAAAATCGGCTCTATCATTCATTAATTTTTTACCCTTGTTTGCTATTGTTCCTTTTGGACTTAAACTAATTGCAAACGATTATAATACATCAACTGTTTTAATTTGGATGTTCGTTATTGTACTAATCACTTTAATAAACAATTTTTTAAATTTTATTATTGAAAGCTTATCGGCTAAAACCGAATTATCCTTTTTACCAATAATTGTTTTTATTGGTTCGCTTTACGCATTAAATTATTTTAATATTATAAATATTGCAGGAATACTATCAAATGGTGTTACGGCAATTACCGATAACCCCGTATTGGTAATTGTGCCTATTTTAATATTGTTGATTTTATATGTTTACAATTTTAAAATTTTAAAAGAAAAACTTTTTTTAGACAGCGGATTAAAAGCTAAGATTAAGGAGGTAAACACCTCAAATATGGAGTGGACCAAAAACTTTGGGGACATTGCCCCTTTTATGCAACTGGATTTAAAACTGATTTGGCGTAACAAGCGAACTAAATCTTCGGTTTGGATGGTTTTAATTGGCTTATTGTACGGTTTGTTTTTTTATCCGCAGCCCACTTATCAAAACCTACCTTGGTTTTTTATGTTTATTGGCGTGTTTTCAACGGGTATTTTTTTAATAAATTTTGGGCAGTTTATCCCGGCTTGGGACAGTGGGTATTACAAACTGCTCATGAGCCAAAACATTAAATACGAACAATATTTAAAATCTAAATTTACGTTAATGGCAGTAAGTGTCATCATTTTATTTGTATTGGGCATTCCGTATGTTTTTTTTGGGTGGGAAATTTTATTGGCACATTTTGCCGCGGCCATTTATAACATTGGTGTTAATACACATGTTATTTTATACGGTGGCTCCTTTAACCGTAAAAAAATAGATTTAAGCCAAAAAGCCGCCTTTAATTATCAAGGTACAGGGGCGGTACAATGGCTTATTGGTATTCCGCTTTTAATATTACCAATGGGTATATTTGCCCTTTTTTACTTTTTGATAAGCTTTGAAATAGCTTGTTTAATACTAGCTTTATTGGGCGTTATTGGTATTGTGTTTCATCAAAAATTAATGGAAGCCATTACACAGAAATACTCAGAATCAAAATACAAAATGATTAGCGCTTTTAACCAAGACAACTAAAAGAAAACATTATGATTACAACATCAAACCTTTCAAAAAAATATAATAATAATACTGTTTTAAATATAAAAAGTTTAGACATCCCAAAAGGCCAAAGTTTTGGTTTGGTTGGGAATAACGGTGCCGGAAAAACCACGTATTTTAGTTTGCTTTTAGATTTAATTCAGCCCACAACCGGATATATAAAAAACAACAATATTAAGGTTAATGAAAGTGAAGATTGGAAACCGTTTACCTCTGCTTTTATTGATGAAAGTTTTTTAATTGGTTATTTAACTGCCGAAGAATATTTTTACTTTATTGGAGAATTACGTAATCAAAATAAAGCCGATGTCGATACATTAGTAAGTCAGTTTGAAGATTTTTTCCACGGAGAAATACTCGGTCAAAAAAAATATTTACGCGATTTAAGTAAAGGCAACCAAAAAAAAGCAGGTATTGTTGCTGCACTTATTGGCAACCCAGAGCTTATTATTCTTGACGAACCCTTTGCTAACTTAGATCCCACAACACAAATTAGGTTAAAAGGCATTATAAAAGATTTAGCCGAAAAACAGGGCGTTACCGTATTAATTTCCAGCCACGATTTAATGCACGTTACCGATGTTTGCGAGCGTATTGTGGTACTTGAAAAAGGCGAAATAGTAAAAGATTTAGCCACAAGCGAAGCCACATTAAAAGAGCTTGAAGCGCATTTTTCTGGAAATGAAGTAATTTAAAAAAACGTATTAATCTGCTTTACCAATAAGATTAAAATCGAGGTGTTTTTTAACTAAATCGGTGTTTTTTACTTTTACAACAACTTCATCACCAAGCTGATACATGGTTTTAGTATTACGGCCAACCATAGCATATTGGTCTTGATCGAAGGCGTAATGGTCGTCTTTCATATCGCGTACGCTTACCATACCTTCGCATTTATTTGATATGATTTCAACATAAATTCCCCAATCGGTTACCCCGGAAATTACGCCAACAAATTCTTCATCTTTATGGTCTTCCATAAATTTAATTTGCATGTATTTTATAGAGTCGCGTTCTGCTTTTGTGGCTAGATTTTCCATGTTGCTGCAATGGTTGCATTTATCGTCGTAAAGATCTTCATTTACCGATTTTCCGTCATCTAAATAGTGCTGTAACAAACGGTGAGCCATCACATCTGGATACCTTCTAATGGGCGATGTAAAATGGCTGTAATAATCGAATGCTAAACCGTAATGCCCAATATTTTTGGTTGAATATTCGGCTTTGCTCATCGTTCTTATGGTTAAGGTATCAACTAAATTTTGCTCCTTTTTACCATTAACATCTTTAAGTAAATTATTAAGTGATGCCGATACACTTTTACGATCTTTAAAGTTTAATTTATAACCAAATCTACTAACTACGCTTTGTAAACTAGCAAGTTTGCTATCGTCGGGCTTGTCGTGCACACGATATACAAATGTTTTTTTAGGTGATTGTTTACCAATAAATTCAGATACTTTCCGGTTGGCCAGCAGCATAAACTCTTCAATAAGTTTATTGGCATCTTTACTGGTTTTAAAGAATACCCCTATTGGATTAGCCTCTTCGTCGAGATTGAATTTTACTTCTACTTTATCAAAAGAAATTGCACCAGATTGCATACGTTTACTACGCATTTTTTTTGCAAGTTCGTCCATTTTTAAAATAGCGTCTGCAATAGCTTGGTCTGTTTTATAAGCTGTACCTGTTAATGAAACTTCTGCGGGAATTGTGTTGGATTTAGAATCAATTACAGCTTGTGCCTCTTCGTAAGCAAATCGAGCGTCGCTGTAAGTTACAGTTCTGCCAAACCACTGGTTTTTTATTTCGCATTTATCATTCATTTGAAAGACTGCCGAAAACGTATATTTTTCTTCTTGCGGACGTAAGGAACAAGCATTATTCGATAATACTTCTGGTAGCATGGGCACCACACGATCGACTAAATACACCGATGTGGCACGCTCGTAAGCTTCATCATCTAAAACAGTGCCTTCTTGCACGTAATGCGATACATCGGCAATATGAATGCCTATTTCGTAGCATCCATCTTCTAACACTTTAAATGATAAAGCATCATCAAAATCTTTAGCATCTTTAGGGTCGATGGTAAAGGTTAGATCTTTACGCATATCGCGGCGTTTTGCTATTTCTTCTTGAGTAATGGATGTGTCTATTTTATTGGCAAAATCTTCAACTTCTTGCGGAAAATCGTGTGGTAAACCATAATCTGCAAGTATGGCATGAATTTCGGTATTGTGTTCTCCTGGTTTGCCTAAAACCTGAATCACTTTTCCGTAAGGCGAATCGGCTTTTTCTGGCCAATCTTCAAGTTTTACCAATACTTTATCGCCATTTTCTGCTTTATTTATTTTATCTATAGGTACAAATATATCTTTGTACATTTTATTGCTGTCTGCCACTACAAAGGCAAAGTTCTTTTTTTCTTGAATTTGAATAACACCAACATACTCGCTTTTTTCGCGTTTTATTATGTTTGTTATTTCGCCTTCTAATTTACCTCGTTTGCGGCGTTTGTAAACATAAAATTCTACTTCATCGCCATTTAATGCTTTATTTATGTGGTTTGATGCTATAAACACATCGTCTTCAAAATCATCTGAAATTATATAACCGTTTCCTTTTGCGGCCAAATCTAGTTTTCCTATATGATATTCGGTATTAATAATCGCTTTAAACTTTCCGCGTTCTACTTGCTCAATTTCTTTTTGTGCGGCTAGTTTCGCTAAGGTTTTTATTATCTGGTTTCGGCTACTGGCATCGTTTACACCAAGTTTAGCAGCTATTTGTTTGTAATTGAATGATTGGTTTCTGTCTTTTTTTAAAATACTTAGAATGGTATTTGTTAAGTTGGAAATGCCTTTGTTTTTGGATTTCCCTTTTCTATTTCTTGTCATTTAATTTTTGTAATCGTTTTAATTTCCCAATGCCGAAGAGTCGGGAGATAATTTTGTTATTAAATAGCTTTAATTTAGGCGAAGTATTTGCTATTTGTTTTATGCAAAGTTAAGCTTTTAATATTAAATGGTATTTTTTTACTGTTAAGCTTTGGTAAATTTAACTTATCCACATTATATATTATATAATAATTTTTCTTTTAAAATTTAAAAAAATAAATGATGGTTATTATAGTGTGTTAATATGTGGTATAACTTTTTTTGCTTTTATTTTGATTACAATTATTTTACATTCTATTAATAGGTAATTAACAGGTTATATTATTTTAATTACCTTATTTTTAAATGTATTAAGTTTTATATAAACAGTTGTTAACAACTAAAATTTGGTGTTAATTACTAACAAGTATTTATGTTTTGGTGTTTATATCTTCAAGATTTTGTACTAATAACATGGCTAAAAAAAGTAACTTAAATTTTTGGTAAATTGATATGAGTTTTTGATTGTAAAAATAATTGGATATTCCATATTTTTCTTTTAAAAACTAATGAACACTTATTAACATGTAATGAGTGTGTTAATTGACAATGTTAGTTACTGTACGTTACCTGCTTTAATTGTATTTCATGGTTGTGGTTTAAATTGTCATTTTTAATAATACAGCAATCTAAGCGGTTAATTCATTACTTTTGCTTATCTAACATAAATTTAAAAAAAATGACTATTGCCATAGGAAACGATCACGCAGGAACAGATTATAAATTTGCCATAAAAAAACATTTAGAAACTAAAGGATACACGGTAATTAATTACGGTACCAATGTTAACGATAGCGTAGATTACCCAGATTTTGTACATCCGGTTGCCCAAGCTGTAGAGACCAATAAAGCCAACTTTGGTATTTTAATTTGCGGTAGCGCCAACGGTGTAGCCATGACAGCCAACAAACACCAAAAAATACGGGCTGGTTTATGTTGGAACAAAGAAATAGTAACTTTAACTAGGCAGCATAACAATGCCAATGTTTTATGTATTCCGGCTCGATTTACTGCTATAGATCAAGCGATTGAAATGGTTGATACCTTTTTAAATACCGAGTTTGAAGGTGGCAGACACCAAAATAGAGTAGATAAAATACCGTTTTCTTGTTAAATGGCGCATCAGCATTCCCATAACCATTCGCACTCACATCCCGATTTAAAAGGGCGTAATTTATTTATATCCATTTTATTAAATATTGCCATTACAGTAGCCCAGGTAATTGGTGGTTTAATATCTGGCAGTTTAGCGCTTTTAAGTGATGCCTTGCATAATTTTAGCGATGTTATTTCGCTTATTATTAGTTATGTAGCCGATAAATTATCGAAACGCAAAGCTTCGTTTAAAAAAACATTTGGGTATAAACGTGCCGAAATATTAGCCGCTTTTATTAATGCCGCTACCTTAATTATTGTTGCTGTTTTGTTGATTATTGAAGCCGTTGAGCGTTTTCAAAATCCGCAGGAAATAGAATCTAATTTGGTTATTTGGTTGTCTTTGGTGGCTATTTTTGGTAACGGGTTTAGCGTGCTATTATTAAAAAAAGATGCTCATGCCAATATGAACATGAAAAGCGCCTACCTCCATTTATTAACCGATATGATGGCCAGTGTTGCGGTTTTAATTGGTGGTTTGTTAATGAAGTACTACCAATTATATTGGGTAGATAGTGTGCTTACTTTTGCTATAGCTGTTTATTTAATTTGGATGGGCTTCGATTTGTTAAAAGATTCCACCAAGGTACTCATGTTGTTTACACCAGATTCTACACCTATTAATAAAATTGTTGAAGAAGTTAATACGTTTGAAAGTATAAAAAATGTACACCATGTACACATTTGGCAACTCAACGAAGATGAAATCCATTTAGAAGCCCACATCGATTTCAATAAAGATATAACCTTATCTCAATTCGATATTATTTTACATAAAATTGAAGATTTTTTATGGGATAAATACGGTATTAACCATGTAAATATACAACCGGAATTTGGGAAAGATGATGCGAAAGACGTGATTGTGCAGGATTGAAAATAGCGTCATTACCAGGAGTTTACTAGCTTGCACTAAGCGCAGTCGAAGTGTAGAATCTGTTTAAAAAAAGTTGAAATAAGTTCAATTAAAAAGATTGTTACGCCTTAAAAAAGGCTCACGATTATTAATTTTATGCTATCAATAAAAATAAAAACCTTTCAAGAACTAACAACGCAAGAACTATACGATATGCTCCAATTACGTAGCGCGGTTTTTGTTGTGGAACAAGATTGTGTTTATCAAGATTTAGATGGCAAAGACCAAAAAGCATTGCATGTTTTAGGTTTTAAAAATGATGAAATAATAGCTTACGCGCGTATTTTTAAACCAGGTGATTATTTTAACGAAGCCAGTATTGGTCGCGTAGTTGTCGCAATAAACGAAAGGCAATACAAATATGGTTACAATATTATGAACGCTTCCGCGGAAGCGATAAAAAGCTATTTTAACGAAACTAAAATTAAAATTTCAGCTCAGGTGTATCTAAAAAAATTCTACAACAATTTAGGTTTTAAAGCTATTGGTAAAGAATATCTTGAAGATAACATACCGCATGTTGCGATGTTAAAAGGATAATTAACGTTTTAAAGCAAAAAAACCTCTAATTACAGTTTTGTTGTTTAGGGTTATTTTATACCAATAACTATCTACGGGTAAATGACTGCCGTTTAAAGTACCGTCCCAACCTTGCGATGTGGGAAGCATGAATTTTAAAAATTTTCCATATCTATTGTAAATAACAATATGGTTTACACTGTTATTGTTATCTATTACGTTCCAATAATCATGGTTGCCATCGTTGTTTGGGGTAAAGTATTTCGGAATATAATAATCGTTGTTTGCAATATCTAGGTTAATACTAACTGTAAATTGAGATTCGTTACTATCGCAAACCGTTTCGTTGTAAATATAAATGGTTTGTGTGGTGCTTATAATATCGCCGGCTTGCAAGGGTAAACCATTTCCACCAGATTGGGTAAAGTAATTACCATTATTAAGCACTGGTAACACGTAGCTAGCACCTATAAAATTCTGTAAGGTATCAACCGGAACAAAATTACCGCAATCTGATAGTTGGTTAACATAGTTTGAAAACGAGGCAGGAATCCAATTAGGAAAGCTTAACGAGGCATCATCTACAACTACGCAATTTAAGTTTGCATTTAATTCAAAATTCATAATAGTTGCATTTTCATTGGTACCATTTTTAATATTTAGCCAACATAGGTTATTGTTGCTGCAATTTAAATTTACCAACGATGTGTTTCTAGACATATCTAATTGCGTAATCTGGTTGAATTCGCAACTTAAATCGCTAAGCAGTGTATTTTGGCTAACATCTAAATTGGTAAGCAAATTATTAAAACACAGCAAAACACGTAAATTAAGGTTTTGGCTAACATCTAAATTGGTTAATTGGTTTATGCCGCAATCTAAAAAAGCTAAATTGCTATTTTGGCTAACATCTAAATTAGTGAGTAGATTTCCTCGAATAAGAAAGGAATTTAATGTTGTATTTTGGCTAACATCTATATTTGATATTTGATTGTTTTCGCACACCAAAACATTTAGGTTAGGGTTTTGGGTGGTATTTAAACTGCTTATAAAATTATTGCCACAGGTTAACGAAATTAAATTAGGGTTATTAGCAACATTAATTGTTGTAAGTTGGTTAAAATCGCACCACAATATTCTTAAAGCAGTAAGCGCAGAAACATTTAAAGTGGTTAATGCATTGTTGTTGCAATATAGTTCTGTAAGGTTGGTGTTTGATGTTATTGGAAGGCTGGCAAGGTTATTTTCAGAACAATCTAAAATAGATATAGCGGCAAAATCCTGAATTCCGGTTAAGTCTAAAATGTTTTGCGAGGCCACATCTAAATTTGTTACGGTATTTATGTTTGCCGTGGGTACAAAATCATCTAATGGTCCAGAATCGAAGCCAAGGTTAATCAAGGCTTGCTCAAAATTATCATCGGGCACAAAGGTGTTTTGAGATGCACAAAATGTACTTATTAAAAATAAGCATAATGTAAAAAAATTGATTTTGTAAACCATACATTTTTAGTTCTCATTACCTACATAAGTAATTAAAATTTCTACACGTCTATCGAATTTTGGGTCGCCACCAAGCGGAAATTTTCTGCGCATGCCCATATAGCGCATACGTTTTTTATTAACGCCTTTTTTGGCAAAATAATTATAAACGTATTTCGCCCTGGCTTCAGATAAATTGCGCTTTTTGGTTTTTCTGTTTATGGCATCTCTAGAAAACTTGGTACAGCACACGTGCCCTTGAATGGTAAAATAAATATCGTCGCGCTCAACCAATGCCTCGGCAATTTTGGCCAGTGTTTTTTTAGAATCTGGGGTAACCGTAGCGTACCCCGTTTTAAATAAAATGTTCTCAAAAAGTATTTTATCGCCAACTTTAAGATGGCTTTTTATTTGTTCTGGAACATCTTTTTTTTCAACTGTTTTTGCTATAGGCTGTTCTGTTTCAACAATCTGGGGTTTTGGCTTTACAATAATTTCTACTTTTCGGTTTAAGCCTCGAATTTTCAACAGGTTTTTTTCGTTGATTATTTTTAGTAATATTTTACCTTTTCCGTCAACATTTGAAATTAAACTTTCGCTTATTTCGTTATTGGAAAAAATAGATTTTATGGCATCGGCACGTTGCTGCGACAGTTTTTGGTTGTAATCGTCTGCACCCACATCATCACAAAAACCATAGATGGAAATAGACTCGATATCGATATCGGCTAAGTTTGAAATAAAGAGCAGCAACCGGTTTTCTTCGGTGGGTGGCACATCATATTTATCGGTATCAAAATACACATCGTGTGTGAGTTTACTTTGAGAAGAAGCTGTGCTAAAACAAAATACAATGAGTATGATTCTAAATAAGGTATGCATTACTTTGGGGATAGAATATAAGTATAAATATACGGTTTTATCTTAAATAATTTGAATACGTTAAAGGGCTACTAAGAATATTGGTGGCTTTTTTTATTTTTGGGTCGTTAATTTTATAATATTCGTACAGCCCTTCCCTATAAACATAGCGCTTTACTATTTCTTTGGTTAAAAGGCTTAGCAGATACTCTTTATTTTGGTCTATAGCCTTTGTTTTTGATGTGTTTAAATTAGTAACCAACGTGTTGTAATCTGTTTTAATGGCAGTATGTAAATCTTCTTTTTTGGCGGTTTCAAAGGCTTTTAAAAGTACTTTTTCGGTTTGGGTTTCAAATGAAAAATTATTGGCCTTTAAATAGGTTTTAAAATCTGAAAAATCTGAAGCCGATAGTTTAAAATTATCCATATCGGTCATCGGGTTTTTGTAATAATATTGGGTAGCAAAATCGAATATCAGGTTTTCGTTTGCCAGGGCATTAATAACTGCAGAGTTTTTAATGGTGCCCATGTTTTCGTCTGGAAATACGCCGCCGCCATCAAAAACCTGTCTTCCGTTTTTGGTTTTATAGGCGTTATAATTTTCTTGTTTTACTTTAACGGCTTCGCCTTTATCGTTTCTATTCCAATAATCCAACGATTGGATACATCGGCCCGAAGGCGTATAATACCTAGAAATAGTTATTTTAACCTGTGTGCCGTAAGTTAGCATTTTAGGGCGTTGCACCAAGCCTTTGCCAAAGCTTCTGGAGCCTACAATAACGGCGCGATCTAAATCTTGCAAGGCGCCCGATACAATTTCGCTGGCCGAGGCGCTGCCGCCATCGATTAAAACCACTATCGGAATTTCGGTATCAATAGGTTCTTTTTGGGTGTAATACGTTCGGTTGTATTTTTTTACTTTAGATTTTGTAGTTACTACCAATTGGCCTTTTGGCACAAATAAATTAACGATTTTAATAGCCTCGTTTAGTAGTCCGCCCGGGTTGCCTCGTAAATCCAGAATTATGCGCTCTGCTCCCTGTGCTTTTAGATCCCGCAGTGCATAATTGGTTTGTGCTGCCGCTTTGTTATTAAATTGAGACAGCACGATATACCCGGTTTTATCGTTAACCATTGAAAAATGTGGTACAGCATTAATCTCTACTTCGGCTCTGTTTATGGTGGCGGTTTTGGTTTGGTTTTGGCGTTTGTAGGTTACTTCAACCGATGTTCCCGGTGCGCCTTTTAGTAAATTGCCTGCATCGTCTTTATAACCTTCAACTGTAGTGTTGCCCACTTTTATAATTTCGTCTCCGGCTTTTAAACCCGCTTTATCGGCAGGGTAATCTTTATAAGGTTCAACAATTACCAGTTTGTCTTTTTGGGTTCTAACTTTTGCACCAATGCCAATGTAATCGCCGGTATTGTTAATTCTGGCGGCTTCAACATCTTGTTCGTTTAAAAAGTTGGTGTAAGGGTCTAAATCGGCCAGCATGCTTTTTATGGCGGTATCCATTAAATCGCCCGGGTTGGTTTCGTCAACATAATTCATGTTAAGTTCTTTAAACAAAGTGGTAAAGATTTCAATTTGTTTGGCGATTTCAAAAAAATCGTTTTTAAAAGCCGAACCCGTAAATAGGATGCTAAACGCCAAAACGGGAATTAGTATTTTCTTTTTCAGGAGGTTTTTCATGTTGTTATTTCTTTTTTTTGAGCCATTTTTTAATTAAAAAGAACAAGATTATAAGTATAATTATAAACGGCCATATATGCAATAATCCTATAAAAAACATAGATAATCCATTAAAACCAGACTTAATAGCGTTCCACATTTTTGTTCCGTAGGAAACTGTAATGCCTCTTTTGGCTGAGAGTTTATAGAATTCTATATTTAATGTGCTTAAAGCAACTTTGTTTGTTAGATATTTTAATCGACCATGTTTGGCTTCAATTTCTTCTCTTATTTTAGATAGTTCTTTTTCAATGTCAAGAATTTCTTTTACATTTTTTGCTCCCGAAAGCAGTTCTAAATAGCGTTTCTCTAGGACTTGTTTGGCTTTTAGTCGCGCTTCTAAATCTATAAATTCTTCGGTTACATCTTTTGATGATATTCTTTTAGTATCAAAAAATGAAACATGATTACTTATGGAATCTATAGTTTTCTGAAAATTATTTGTAGGTATTCTTATGGTTAAATGTCTTGTGATTGTGTGGTACGACTTATTGGATTTATCATCTTGAACAAACCCTTTATTTTGAGTTATAAATTGATTGATTTGCTTGTAGGTTTTGTCTAAATCTTGGGTTTCAAAACGCAAAAACGATTCTTTGATGAATTTTTGCTCAATATCTCCATTAGGTAGTGAAACCAAAGCGTTTATCGATGGTGGTTCTTCTTTGTAAAGTACCTCTGAGACAACATCGTATTCTACTGATGCCTCATCATTAGATCGCGCTTTAGAGCACATCAAAGGGAGTAGCAGTAAAAATAAGTAAGAAAATAGTTTCATGAAAAATACTTTTTATTGCGAAACCTTATCTAAAAACTTTTCAAATAAGTGTTTCATTTTGGTTTCTACTTGGGCAAATGTGGGTTTGTCTTTGCCAATGTACAAAATCATAAACGCATATTGTGTTGTCGTGTTGTTAAAAAAATCAGCTTTGTTTAGTCTATAAGCCTCTCTTAACAAACGCTTTATATGGTTTCTGCTAACAGCTGTTTTAAAGTTGCGCTTACTTACCGAAACGCCTGTTTTTGCCTTAACCTTATCATTAAAAGTGGTGGGCAAATACACCAAACGCAACGGAAAAGCAGAAACCGACTGTCCATCTGTAAACAGTTGGTCGATAAGCTTTTTGCTTTTTAGTTTTTCTTTTTTTGGATAAGAGGCAGCCATACTTTGTTAAATGTAACCGCAAAAATAGGAATAAGAATCAATACCCGTGTAACGATATTTTTATATGATAAAAATCATTCTTTATTTATTTAACATACAGTAATTTAATCTTTTTAATTTGTTTTAAGTAATTTTAGAAACCATGGGAGACTTGAATATTAGAAAACTAAATAACAAAAAGGAGAAAGCACATTATATTCATCATTTAATAAACGACATTGAAGCTTTGGAAATGATGATAGATAAGGGCATGATTGAAGAATCTCCCATCCGCATTGGTGCAGAGCAAGAGTTTTGCTTGGTAAACAAAAACTTTTTACCAGACAACAATGCCATGGCGGTTTTAAAAGCAATTAACGACCACCATTTTACCACCGAAATAGGTAATTATAACCTCGAAGCAAACCTTGACCCTATAGAGCTTAAAGGCAATTGTTTTTCAGAATTGCACACCCAGCTGGATAAACTTCTTAATAAAGCCAAAGCGGTTGCCAGCAAAATGGGCACCAAAATAATTTTAACGGGTATTTTGCCTTCGCTAACCCTAGATAGCATTACTGAAGATAAAATGACACCCATTAAACGCTATAAGGTTTTAAACGAAGCCGTAAAAAAAACCAGAAAACAAGATTTTAGCATACATATAAGAGGTGCAGACGAGCTAAACCTGCTTCACGATTCGGTTATGTTAGAAGGCTGCAATACAAGTTTCCAGATGCATTTACAAATTAACCCAAAAACGTTTATAGATAGCTATAATTGGGCACAAGCCATTTCGGGGCCTATTTTAAGTGTATGTGCCAACTCCCCAATATTATTTGGTAAAGAACTTTGGAGCGAAACCAGAATAGCACTCTTTACCCAAAGCGTAGATACGCGCGCAAACTCTTTTTTATTAAACGAAAAACAATCTCGTGTTAGCTTTGGTAACGATTGGCAAACCGGATCGATAACCGATATTTTTAAAGATAATATTTCGCGTTTTAGAAGCTTTATTTCTACAGATTTTATGCGAGATAGTCTAGAAATGGTACAAAACAACGAAACACCAAAACTAAGTGCCTTAAATTTGCACAATGGTACGGTTTACCCCTGGAACCGGGTTTGCTACGGCACAGGCAATGGCAACCCACATTTACGCATAGAAAATCGTTACATCCCTTCCGGACCAACCACAAGAGACGAAATTGCGAACATGGCACTTTGGGTAGGTGCTATGCTTGGGCAACCAAAAGCCTATAAAAACATACATGAAAAATGGGATTTTAAAGATGTAAAAACCAACTTTTTTAATGCCGCTCGTTACGGAATGGCCGCTCAATTTTATTGGAATGGTAAATACGTTTCCAGTCTCGACCTTGTACAAAACGAACTTTTGCCCATGGCCTATAGAGGGCTTTACAGCGTTGGTATTTCTCCTAAAGATGCCGAGTATTATTTAGGCATTATAGAAAATAGGATAACAAGTCTCAATGGTGCCGAATGGTTAACTAGAAACTACAGACATTTAAAAACCACGCATAACAGGTACGAGGCTATGCAAATATTAACCGCAAAACTTTACGAAAAACAAGAAAAAGGCTATCCGGTATCAACTTGGAATAGACTAAAAACCAATACAGACTCGCCGTTTAAAGACTCCAGAACCGTTAAGCATATTATGAATACCGATATTTTTTCGGTAGATAAAAACGATAGCGTAGAACTGGTGTTGCATATTATGAAATGGAAAAACATCCACCACATGCCAGTAATAGATGCACACAGAAAAATTATTGGCATCATTTCCTGGACAGATATAAAAGACTGTTTAAATAACGCTGAAGTTTTGCATGGCTCAGTAAAAAAAATAATGAACACCAATATTGTTTCCATTACCGAGAACAAACCCATAGAAGAAGCCAAACGCTTAATGAAAACCCATAACATTAGTTGTTTGCCAGTCATTAAATACGATAAATTAAACGGATTGATTACGCTAAAAGATTTTGATGAATGCTAAAAGAAAATACCGAAATACTCGAAAACCCTGCAGACCTTAATAGAATAATTGGTAAAGTTAAAGGCCCAACCAAAGGGGCAACCGTTGTTTTTTTTGGCGGCATCCACGGCAACGAAAAAGCCGGGGTAAAAGCACTACAGCTTCTTTTTAAACATATTAAACCTAAAACTGTTAAAGGAACAATTTATGGGATTTTAGGCAACCTAACAGCACTTAAAACCAACCAGCGTTACATAGACCAAGATTTAAATAGACTCTGGACGCCCTCGCAAATTGAAACGCTTTTTAATAAGTCTATTTTAAACAACGAAGAACAGCAAGCTTTTCAGATATTTAATCTATTGCAAACTATTTTAAACCAAGAAAGCGGCCCGTTTTATTTTATAGACTTTCATACTACTTCCAGTATTTCACTACCGTTTATAACTATAAATGATGCCCTAATAAACAGAAAGTTTTCTAAGCAATTTCCCGTGCCAATTGTTTTGGGTATCGAAGAGTTTTTAGAAGGCCCTTTGTTAAGTTATATAAACCAATTAGGATATGTGTCTTTAGGTTTCGAAGCCGGACAGCACGACTTAAAGACATCTACAACCAACTGTATTGCATTTGCTTTTTTAACCTTAGCCTATACAGGTGTTTTAAAAAAAGAAGCACTTTTTGGTTTTGAAGATTATTATAACATCTTAAAGCATGATGCAGAACAAATTAAAGATGTTTTCGAGGTTGTATATCAATATAAAATAAAACCCGATCAGGACTTTAAAATGCTTAATGGGTTTAAAAGTTTTCAGAATATAAAAAAAGGCACTCCTTTGGCGCATAGCAACAATAAGCCAATTATATCAAAGCACAATGCCAAAATTTTTATGCCGCTATATCAATCCAAAGGCGACGACGGCTTTTTTATTATTAAAACCATAAAACCGTTTTACTTGAAACTATCGGCAATATTACGGCGTTTTCGTTTTGATGAGCTTTTGGTGTTTCTTCCAGGAGTCTCTTGGATAAACCATACCAAAGGCGCTTTAATGGTTAACCTTAAAACTGCCAGATATTTGGCAAAACCGTTTTTTCATTTGTTGGGGTATAGAAACAAGCAAGTTAACGAAACCCATTTAAAATTGTTTAGTCGAGAAAAAGAAGCAAAAACCAATACTTATAAAAAAGAGGCGTGGTATAAGATAAAGCTATAGTTAATTGGCCTTGAAATGGTTTTTAAAACATTTTTTTTATGATTCTGCTATTTTAATTATTCTACAACCCACATAAAATACCGCCCATAATTCCTAATGTTACTATCCAATATCCAGCATTTATAAATATATATTTGGCCCCTTTGCGCTCAAATAAGGCATTGGTTCCAATAATGGGAAGCGCTACAAAAATTCCTGCCAGTGTGCCATGAAACGCTCCGTGTTTAAAGGTTCTGTAGGCTGTTCCGTAATCTGCCATAAACGCTTTAAACGATGGTAAAGCTGTAGTTGGATCTCCACCAACCATACCAAAGGCGCCCCATTGGTGGTTGGTCATTTGCATAAGCTGTACGGCTAATAAGGCTGCAAAAAACAAGGCTAATCCAAATATTTTGGCCATATTTCCGCCTTTTATTTTTTCCTCTGTCATTCCAGAAGCTTGCATCCATGCGTTTCCAAATACTTTTGGGTTGTACCATATAAATCCTACAACTAGAGCAGCAACTGCAGCAATTGGGATTGCTATGGGGTTAATTGGCATTTCCATAATATTTTAGTTTTTAGTTATAAGCTAAATATAGCTAAAAATATTACGCCCGCATTTTTTTTTAACACTTAGCACTGTGCTAAATAGCCTTAGCTTCAGTAACTAACAACGCGTTTTTATCTTCTAAAGCTTTCGTTATAAAAGCGTTAATAACATCGTTTTTTTCTAAACCGTTTTGCAATAGAACACCCAAAGTAATCATGGTAACAATACGTGTTCCAGATTTTTTTACAGAAGTATTAAACAAGGGTTCTATATCATTATAAGTTACTTGTTTTGCTAATTCTTGAATTTCTGTTTTGGCTTTAGCTTGTTTATCTTCTGGTAATCTATCGTACTTTTTGCCGTAAGATTTTATAAGTTCAATTGCTGGTCTGTTATTGTTTTGCAGTGTTTTTGATGGCTTTTCGTTGGTATTTTGTTTTGGTTTTTGTTTGGCCCACGAATCTCGTAAACCAACTGTTTTATTAAATACTAATTGATTAGAAGTAGAATCGCTATCAACATTAAAATAGCCTAAACGTTGAAACTGAAACCTATTGCCCATTTTGGCTTGTTTTAAACTTGGTTCTACAAAAGCTTCGATGGTTTTTAATGAGTTTGGGTTGATAAAATCCATAAAACTTTTATCTTGATGGCTATCTGGGGCTTCATTTATAAACAACCTGTCGTATTCTCTAACTTCAGCTTTTATAGCATGTTTAATAGATACCCAATGTAAGGTGCCTTTTACTTTTTTTGATGTGTCTTCATTATAAGTACAATGAATTTCATTAACATTCCCATCAATATCTTTTACAAGGCTTTCAGCCTTAATAATGTAAGCATTTTTAAGTCGCACTTCGCCGCCTAGTTTCAATCTAAAAAACTTGCTTCCTGCTTCTTCTTTAAAATCTTCTTTTTCAATAAACAGCTCACGAGAAAACGGTACTTTTCTAGCTCCCGCATTGTTATCTTCTGGATTGTTTTCGGCTTTTAACCACTCTTCCTTGTCTTCCGGATAGTTTGTAATTACCAGTTTTACAGGGTTTAAAACCGCCATAACCCGTGGTGCCGTTTTGTTTAGATCTTCGCGAATGCAAAACTCTAAAAGCGATACATCTATTACATTGTCGCGTTTTGCAACACCAACGGTTTCAACAAATTTTTTGATGGCACTTGGGGTGTAGCCACGGCGGCGCAAACCAGAAATGGTAGGCATTCGTGGGTCGTCCCACCCATTTACAATACCTTCTTCTATAAGTTGCAACAATTTGCGCTTGCTCATTATGGTAAAGCTTAAGTTTAAACGTGCAAACTCGCGCTGTTTAGGCAGTAAGGGGTATTGGTTTTTGCTGTAGTTATACACTTGGTGCTTAAACCAGTTGTAAAGTTCTCTATGTGGTTTAAACTCTAAAGAGCATAACGAGTGCGAAATTTGTTCGATGTAATCGCTCTCGCCATGGGTCCAATCGTACATTGGGTAAATACACCAATTGTTACCGGTTCTGTGGTGGTGTTTTTTTAGTATGCGGTACATAATGGGGTCGCGCATTAGCATATTGGTATGTTGCATATCAATTTTTGCCCGTAAAATATGAGAACCTTCATCAAACTCGCCAGCTTTCATACGTTCAAAAAGGTTTAAATTCTCAGCTACGCTTCTATTTCTGTAAGGGCCATCAACTCCTGGTTGAGTTGGTGTGCCTTTTTGTTGGGCCATAGCTTCGCTAGATTGAGAATCTACATAAGCCTTTCCGTCTTTAATAAGTAAAATGGCCCAATCGTAAAGTTGCTGAAAATAATCTGAAGAATACAATTCATTTGCCCAAGTATAGCCTAACCAAGCAATATCGCGCTTAATGGCATCAACATATTCTTGCTCTTCTTTAGCTGGATTGGTATCATCAAAACGCAGGTTTACAGGTGCATTGTATTTTTCTCCTAAACCAAAGCTAATGCCAATTGCTTTGGTATGCCCAATGTGCAAATACCCATTAGGCTCTGGCGGAAAACGAAATCGAAGCTTGTTTTTTGGCATACCGTTGGCTAAATCGTCTTCTATGATTTGCTCTAAAAAGTTAAGTGTTTTTTTTTCTTCAGACATAAAAATTAGCAGCGCTGTACAACAGCTTTTAAAAACTATTGATATTAAACAAAAATATTGTGCAAAATTAGGTAATTTTGGCGACTTAAAAAGATACCTTATGGGAATTATAAAAGTAGAGAATATTCGTGTGTTTGCCTATCATGGTTGCTTAAAAGAAGAAACTAAAATAGGAAGCGATTATCGTGTAGATTTAAAGGTTAAAGCCAATTTACAGCAATCTGCAAAAACCGATAAGTTAACAGATACTGTTGATTATGTGTTTTTAAACCGAATTATTAAGGAAGAAATGGACAAACCTTCCCATTTACTTGAAACCGTGGCAAAGCGTATTCTAAATAGGATTTTTAAAGAAGATAAAACGGTAAAAAAAGCAAGCGTTTGGGTAAGTAAATTAAATCCGCCCATAGGAGGCGATGTGGCACGTGTAACGATAAAAATGACCGATAAACATAAAAAGTAATTTTTTGTAAGATTAAGTAATATTTTTTTTTACATTTGCAACCAATAAGGCGTCGTGGCCGAGTGGCTAGGCAGAGGTCTGCAAAACCTTTTACAGCGGTTCGAATCCGCTCGACGCCTCACTAACAGACTACTGTAAAAGGTAGTCTTTTTTTTTGCAATTTATTGAGGTGTTTGTTCTGGTATTTAATATTTAAAATGGTTTGCACGATTTCTTACGTTTATCTTAATTGTAATACCTAGCCCATTATAGCATTTTAGGAAAAAAACAGGATAATATAGTACCGTTAATGGTTAGTTTAGTGTTAATTCAATACTAAACGGCCAGCTATTTTTGCCGGTTTATTTTTAACAAGCTATTACTAAAGATGAAAAAGCCAAGAATTGCACTTGTTATTGGGATATTTTGTATTTCGGTGTTTCCTATTTTGGTTAAACTTAACCTAGCACCTGGCGTTGTTTCGGCATTTTACAGAATGTTGTTTTCGTTATTATTGCTTTTGCCTTATGTTTTAATTAGGCGCCAGCTTAAAATACCAAATTTAAAAGCGGGTATTTTAGCTGTTGTTTGTGGCGTTATTTTTGGTAGCGACGTTGCTGTTTGGAATATTGCCATACAAGGATCTACAGCTACACAGGCTTCTTTGTTAACCAATCTATCGCCGGTATGGGTAGGTGTTTTAGCGTTGTTTTTTTTAAAAAACAAACCTAAAACCAATTTCTGGATAGGCACGATAATAGCCGTTTTAGGTATGATGATGTTAGTTGGCTTCTCGGTATTTAAAAATTTAGATTTCGATTTGGCCTTTAGTTTTGGCGTACTTTCTGGGGTTTTATATGCTTTTTATATGCTTATAAGCAAGCAGGTACTAAGGAGTATGAATATTTTGTCTTTTATGACTATTACCTTAACGGCTTCTTCTTTGTATTTAGGCCTGGTAAGTTATGCCTTAAACGAACCTTTTACCGGGTTTTCCAATTTGGGTTGGTCGGTATTGGTAATACAAGCTGTAGTTTGCCAGTTGCTAGCGTGGTTACTTATTAGTTATGCCACAAAGCATATGCGTGCCACCCGGGTTTCTGTAAGCTTGTTGGGCCAAGGGATATTGTCGTCGTTATTAGCATGGTTTTTTATTGATGAAACAATTACACTGCAAATGGTGTTTGGAGGTATTGTTTTATTAATAGGAATTCGGGTTACTTTTTTTGAAAAGCAGTTAATATCTCTATCTTATTTCAAGAAGCTTTTGTGCAATTTTAAAACTAGGCCCACAGGAAAACATTTAAATGTAAATGTTCTGCGAAAGCGGTTTAATTAAATATAGGTAAAAAAAATGCAGACCCTGTAAGTCTGCATTTTCAGTATATTAATGTATGGTATAGATTACCTGTTCATCATTTTAATCTCTTCCATAAAGGTTTCAAGGTTAACATTGTTTTTTACTAATGCCAAGGCTTTGTCCACTATGTACTTTACGTTTGCTGTATTAAACCCCAGTCCAACCCCAATTTTGTTTAAAAGCCTGTGTTCTGGGTCTCCATTAATTTGATCTACGTAAACCATACGTGTTAAATCGTATAAACGCTCCAAGCGTCTGCTGTATGATGATGGCGGATTTATAGGGTGCGATCTGTAATCTTTTAAGATGATTTTATAATCAATTTCGCTAATGCTTAAATTACGGGCTAATCTGTCTAAAAATGCTTTTTCTTCATCGGTAATAATTCCATCGTCCATGGCAACTCGTACTATGGCGGCAAAGTGGTCTTCGTTACGTTTTTTAAAACCACTATCAAATAATTCAGAAAACGACATATATTTTGTTTTTTTAGTGATACAAACCTACATATTTTTTTATTATTATGAACTGTAAAGTTTAATTTTTTGAGCCTTTTAAAAGAGTCGCGCTTTCCACTATATCTTTTTAAAAGCAACGTCATTGCAATGACGAAGGTAGCCTGCAATGAGCGCAGTTGAAGTGGGGCAATCTGTAAAATTTTAGTTTTCTACAAGATTAATTCTTTCCATTTTTTAAAAAGGGATGCTCCCGAAACTTTAGGACAATCGCTAACGTACATATTTGTTAATTTATGTTTTAACTGCAAACTTGTTTTGTTTTTGGAGAGGTTCGTTTAACGTGTTTCTTTAGTTTGTAATAAATAACTTTATATAGAAAAAGAGGAGAACTATAACGTGTTTTAGAATTACAGATCCATGACACGTACGAGTCCTCTCTTTCTATAGAGTTGCAAAGAACCATTTGGAATACC
>NZ_JBHULK010000007.1:0-199083 GCF_042684345.1 Gelatiniphilus marinus
TACCTGCAACTTTACCTCAATGAGTTTGTTTATAAGCTTAATCGAAGATATTTTGGCGAACGAATCTTTGATAGGCTCGTTATTGCTAGCATTACAGCTAATGGACATTAAACGGATATACAAAAAATTTATAATTGATATTAAATACGTTAAGATTTAAACAGCAAAATTGCAATATCACATTCCCACTTTGAATATAGGTTTTAACATTTTACAAACCGTTTTTTAAAACAATTCGCTCAACTAAGCCATGGGTATTTTTTTATGCCCACCAACATTAATCCTCCTTTAATAAAGTAATATATGTTTCCATTTTAAAAATCTTGCTTTTGATTTATAAACCTATAGATAAGAATTCTATAAGTTTTTTTTACATAATGAATAGTATAATTAAACTTATCCATAGTACTAATTCTAACGTTTTTATAGCGTATTTGAAACGCTTCCGGATACTTCTTTTATAAAAATTTAATTGCTTATCTAAAGCAATCCAAAATTTTTCATCAAAACATTTAAACTCCATAAAACATTTAGCTTTATGGAATTCTTCTCTAGCCTCATTGTAAACTTGATAGATTTAACGCCCATATTGTGCTTTAATATCTTCCCAAGAATAAAGTTGTAGCAAGCCTTTTTCATCGTGTTTAATCAAGCTATCCATATCGCCTTGTATTCCTCAGACGGTTCGCTGTAACGCATTGGCGTTTCTTCCAAAGTATATTCAATATAATTTTTTAACGATCGCTTTTGGAGCTTTGCTTGCTTTTCAAGAATTTTAATAGCTTAGTCGTCTAACTCAATTAGGTTTTTTGTTTTTCCCATTATATATATAACTTATATGTTAAATATATAATAATATTAAAATTATATATGTTTAGAAATCGATGTTGCTGCAATAAATGCGCCCGTCCATGCATTTTGAAAATTAAAACCACCCGTTACGGCATCGACATTTAAAACCTCGCCGGCAAAGTATAGGTTTTTATGCAGCTTGCTTTCAAAGGTTTTAAAATTTATTTCCTTTAAATTTATGCCGCCAGCGGTAACAAATTCTTCTTTAAACGTGCTTTTCCCATCCACTTTAAAAATGGCTTTTGTTAATTGTGATGCCAAAGTTTCCAATTGATTTTTATTCAAATCTGCCCATGTTGTCGTTTCAAAAATATCTGCAGCCAAAACCAATTGCTGCCACAAACGCTTTGGCAAATCGAATTGCGAAAACTTAAACACTGTTTTTTTGTTTAATGCTTGTTTTAATGCTTTTAAATTCACTAAACAAGTTTCGAAAGATTGCTTTATAAAATTAACTTCAATTGAGAATTTATAGTTGCGTTTTGCCAATTCTAAAGCGCCGTAAGCCGATAGTTTTAAAATGGCCGGAGCACTCATGCCAACATGTGTAACAAGTAATGGGCCTTGAGATTGTAAATTAGACCCAACCACTTTTACGGCTACATTTTGCGCTACAACTCCTGGGATTTTTTTGATGCGATTATCATTAATATTAAATGTGAATAACGAAGGTACGGGTTGAGAAATAGTATGGTTTAAAGTTTCTAAAAGCTTCCATATTTTAGGGTTGCTTCCTGTGGCTATTAATAGTTTATCGCAGTAAAACATACTGTCTTTTGTAGAAACCTCAAAACCTCTCGACTGCGCTCGAGGAGACAATCCAACAACACTTTGGTTATACAACACTTCAACGTCGTGCTTTTTAGCTTCATTTAAAAAACAATCAATAATGGTTTGCGAAGAATCGCTAACGGGAAACACTCTTCCGTCTTCTTCAATTTTTAAATTAACGCCCCGTTTTTCAAACCATTCCATGGTATCGCCTGTCATAAACTTATGAAAAGGCCCTAGCAATTCTTTTTCGCCCCTTGGGTAATGCTGCACCAATTCAGTTGGAATAAATTCGGCATGCGTTACGTTGCAACGGCCGCCACCAGAAATTTTCACTTTTTGCAAACCCGCTTTTCCGCGCTCTAAAATAGCCACTTTTAAATTTGGGTTTTGTTCGGCAATGTTTATGGCCGCAAAAAAACCCGCGGCTCCACCACCAATAATTATAACGTTATATTGTACCATACAAACGCTAAATTAATATTATTATAAACTCTAAATCGTGTTTTTTTTATATTTAGCTAACTTTGATGCAATGGAAAAAGAACCTATGCTTATTTGTATTCCCGATATTAGTGGTTTTACGCAGTTTATGAGCAAAGTGGATTTTAAGTTGAGCAGTAAAATAATCCCTGCGTTGCTTAACAACATTATCTACTCGAACGAAATTGGTTTTAAAGTATCTGAAATTGAAGGCGATGCCATATTGTTTTACAAAACAGGTAATTTGCCCTCTTTTAAATTGCTTGTTGAACAATGCACACTTTTTTATACCGATTTTTACAAGCAAATAGAAGTGCTTATGGCCCAAAACAGCCATAAACTAGAAAGTCAATTTATTCCAAAAATATTGGGCTTGAAAATTATTCTGCATTTTGGTAAAAACATTGGTAAAACACAAGTGGGGAATAACATAAAACTAATTGGCGAAGATATTATAATTGCTCATAAATTACTTAAAAACAGTATTGAAAGTAACGAATATTTAATGATTTCTGAAGCGGTATTGGAGCAATATAAAAATCAAGATATTCAAAAAGAAACCTTTTGGAATGCCTTAAAATATGGCAAAGACAGGTACAAGCATATTGGACAAATAAAATATAGATACATTAAACTAAAACCTTTAAAAGAATAAAAAAACAACCAAATGACAACCACATCTTTCTATATAAAACTTATAATTTTAAGCTTTTTGTTTTACTCGTGCGGTACGGGAAATTTAGAAGTTGTTGCCAATATAGATAGCCAATTGCAAGAAGCCTCTGCCTTAGAATTGATTAAAGGCGAAAATGTTTTATGGACTATTGAAGATGCCGGAAACCCAAACACGCTTTACCGATTAAACAACGAAGGCAATATTGACAGAAGCATTACCATAACAAATGCAAAAAACAAAGATTGGGAAGATTTAACAGCAGATAAACAGGGTAATATTTATATTGGGGACTTTGGCAACAACAGGAAAAAAAGAGAGATTTTTACTATTTATAAAGTTTCGAATTCTAAAAAAACAACCAAGGAAAGTACCGCAGAAGCTATCCATTTTAAATTACCAAACCAATTAAAGTCTGAAGATTTTGAAGCTTTTTTTCTGCACAACAACTATTTTTACATGTTTAGCAAAACTGATAAAAAAGGGATTTTAATCAAGGTGCCCAACAAAATCGGCACTCATGTAGCCACCTTTATTACTGAATTTAAACTTAAAGGAAAACAAACCAAAATTACAGGAGCAGATATAAGTGCCGATGGCAAAACAGTAGTATTGTTAAACCATGATAAGCTTTGGAAATTAACCAATTTTACTTCGGATAATTTTTTTAATGGCAAGTTAGAATTGTTAGAATTTAAACACGACTCCCAAAAAGAAGGTGTTTGTTTTATCGATTCTAAATCGGTTTTGATCAACGATGAACGAACTGGGATAGAAGGTGGCAATATTTATGTTTTTCGGTTAAATTAAAAATTTAAACCAAACCCGAACGAAAACCTAAACCCTTCGCTACTATTAAAAAAGTTAAACGTTCCCGATAAGCTTTCAGCTGCTGTTATCCAAAATCCGCCACCGTAATCGTTGTGCCATTTATCAGAGTCTTCGTTTTTTAACCACACCCTACCCACATCGGCACCACCAAAAACACCTATTTGCAAAGGCAAAACACTGGTTTTAAAAGAAGGGAAACTATACCTTAAATCGGCATTACCAACCAAAGAGTTGTTACCCGTAAAGCGTTCGGTCCTAAAGCCTCTTAACCCATTACCACCACCTATGTTTGAAGCTTGGTAAAAGACCAAATCGTCGCCAATTCTAATTTGGGCTCTCACATCGGTTTTAAGCACCAATTTCCTGTTTGTTGAAAGGGCATTATAAAACCCAAGATTGGAATTTATATATCCATAGGTATTTTTGGTTTCTTTAAATTCTGTTTTTCCGCCAATGTTTAACAAAAAGCTCATGCCTCGGGTGGGGTTTATGGCATTATCAAAACTTTTATATTTGTACTCTGCCTCTAAACCTCCAAAAAAACGTCTTTTATAAAAATCGGTATTTATAATTGGAGCAAAATTAGAGATGAAACGATTTGGTGTTTCGTCAATTTCAATCGCTTCAAAAAGGGTTCTAAAACCATAATCACTACCAAAACTCCCTTTTTTAAGCACCCCTATTTTAGCCCCTATAATACTGGTTTTAACCCTGTTAAAATCTAAATCGCTGTTGTTATTTGTAGTTTCGTTTCCGTAGCCAAAAAAGTTATTTGTAAAATTTTTAGTTGTAAACTTACCTGCCACATGTAAATTCCAATCCTGAAAAATATTTGCAAATTCGCCATTGTATTGCAGTGCGAATCCTTTGGTGGCAAAAAAATAGCCACCTTTAAAACGATGCTGCTGCGAAAACGGATTGCGCTGAAAACCTTTTACCGTTTTTACAAAAGACGCTCCCAATTGAAATCCGTCGTCTGGATTATAGCCTAAACTTGGTGCTAGGGTAGATGCTTTTACTATTTTTTTATTGAAGTTAAAGAGATTCAAATTGTAAACATCTGTAAATTTAATTGTAGCACCTTTATTTTCTTTTACCGTATTGGGCTTTGATTTATGGTCGTAAACCTTAATACGCTTGCCGTTTTTAATAATGTACGTATCGTTTCCTTGGCCGCCAATCAATCTTGTAAATATAAGGTTGCTGGCTTTTCCCGTAACTTCAAAAACATCATTATCATCAAGCCCATAAATCCAGATTTCTTTGGTTAGGGCTTTATCAAAGGTTTTATCGAGCAAAAGGTCTGCTTTTTTACCATCTTTAATTCGCGAAATTTTAACGTGGGTTTGGTTGTTTGCTGCACGCGTAACTTCAATATAATCGTCCTTATCGGTTCCTGTTAAAATAACCAGCGCGTTTAAATGATTGTAATAGCGTGTGGCTATATCTTGTAGGTTGGCTCGTCTTCCTTTTAGTTTTTGTTTAATTTCTTTAAGGGTCTCATCTTGGACCCTTTCCGGCACTTTTGAAAAAGCCACCTCAATAACCTCATCGGTAATTTGTTCTTGTAAAAATTTAGCTTGCTCTAGCCACTTTGCTTTATCGGCTTTTTGAATAAGCACACGGTCCAATTTTATGCCGGCACTATTCATCCATCCAATATCTTTTAACTCTTCATCATAAACCTGAAGTTGTTTGGTTGAACCCGAAATAAATTTCATCACATCCAGCAAAGCACCATCAAAATTAGAAAACACTTGGTCTCTATCTCTAGGAATTGGCCTGTAATATTTGTCGCCGTTTTCCATATCAAACTGTGCCCAACGCCATTGGTCTTGGTGCCTGTCCCAATCGCCTATAAGCATATCGAAAAGGCGTGCTCTTACAAAGGCGTTTTCGTCTATTTTATATTTTTCGTCTTTACGCACTTTTTCAATAATATCGTGTGTGCTTTCAATGTCATCGGCATACCCAAAATTTCTTTTACCCGAATAATTTTCTTCGGGACGTTCTTCAATCAAGTATAATTCACCTCCGTATTCATTATTGTAATTACCCAATGCTTTGTGTTTTGGTATAAAAAATAATTTTGGATTGGGATGGTAAATCTTGGCGGCATGAGAAAGGTCTGGAACCACAGCAAATGCATACGGATGTGCCGCTGTGTAAAAATCTAAAATAAGGCCTTCAACTTCGGTTTTTTCAAATTCATCTTGAATATATGTATCTTTAAAAAGCACTTTTTGTAAATATTGTGTTGCACTTTTACGGAGTGCTCTCATGTTAAGCTCTCTTCCATCTTTTGTTTTTAATCGCAGTGAGCGTGTTTGGTTGCCACCACCTTTTCTAACCACTTGCAATCCGCCATAAAGCGTATCTATGGTGGCTACTTTGGCTTTTATTTTTGTGCTGTATATATCTCTGTAATGGTTGCCCCAAACCGATTCAAAAAAACCGCTTTTTTCGGTTTCTTCTTTGGAGTAAATAGACACCTCAACTTCTTGCGGAAAGCTTTCTGGAAGGCTGGAAGCATCAAAACCTTGTTTAGCTTTTATCGCTTCCTTTTGAAACAGTAATTTTGCCTGTCCGTTTTCTTCGCCGTAAATCCTAACCCAACTGCTTCCGTCTTTAAAAACCACAAATTCGGCAAAACCTTGTTTCCCATAAGAAAACAAACCGTTTTTACCCAAAGCTGCCGCCGACTCTTTTGAGCCAGAACCGGAAACAATCTGTTTTATCGATTCGTTTTCAATGTATTGCATGGTATGCTCGTGCCCCGATACAAAAACAACATTATCTGCATCTAAGGTCATGGTCTCCAATCTGCTCATAAGTTTGTGGTAGCGCTCGTTATAGCGGTCTTGAATAGACACGCCACCTTGTGTTCTTACCTGCGCCAATAAGGATGAAATAAAGGGAAGAGGAATTTTTTTTTGAGTTGGATAAATATGCTTTGATGCAGCGTAGTGCCCACCATGAATACCGTTGGTGTACATGGGATGGTGCATAGCAAATACAACCGTTTTGTTTTGTGCTTTTTTTAATTCGCCCTGAACTTCTTCAAAAAATCGCGCTCTGGTTTTTATTTCGCATTCATCATTAATTGTGGGGTTGTGGTTCCAGTTTTCCAGATACCATTGGGTATCAATAATTATTAACTGGATGGTTTCGCTAACGTCTATGCTTTCAAGCGGGCAGCCGTTTTCTGGTAAAAACGTGTCTTTTCCCAAGGCCTCTTCAATATATTTTTCTTGACGCTTCAATCCTTTTAATCCATTGGAATACCAATCATGGTTTCCGGGAATAAAAACCACTTCTCCTTTAAAATCCTTGACAGCCTCTATTTGGGCGTTTAAAGCATTTTCAGCCTTTGTTCGTCCTTTATGATTTTTTGAAGGCAGACCTGAAGGATAAATATTATCTCCTAGAAAAAGTGCATAATCTCCTTTGGTAACCTTATTTGAAATGTGGCTTTTAAAAGCTTTTAACCCTTTTGAAAGTTCTCCTTGAGGTGCCCAACCCGCATCTCCTATTAGATAAAAGGTTTTGTCAATTTCTTTATTGGGTAATTGATTTTTATTAACCTCTCCATTAGCATATTGTGCTTTGTGAGTTGCACATGCGCTAAAAAATAACACGAGTATTAAGTTGGTAATTACTTTATATGGAAACTTCATTAATTTGTTTTTGTTCATTTTTAATTAAATGATTTAGTTTACTTGGGTTGGTATATGCTGAAAACTGCTTTAATAACAACTTTAGCTTAGGATTGATAAAGGTTTCGCAAAAAGGTTTGTTTGGGTTTTTATGATAATAATTTTGAATGGCCTCCCGCGATGCTTTAAACCTTGAAAATGGCAAAACCGCTGTTATCAATTTTCCATTGAAATGCTTCTGTAAACGTTCAATAATATGGTTTGATTCTTTTTCTTGCGATTTAGCAAAGGTATAAACTGCCGACCGATATTTGTAACGCATACTGTGATTTGATGCGCTCATATGCGTATGTAAATGAATTTCAATCAAAACTTTTAACGGGATTTCATTTGGATTGTAATGCACAATAACCGCCTCTGAAAACGCATCATTTTCATCAAATGATGCGATATAGCCCTGTTCTACTTTATAAACACCCTTTAAAGATTGAAACACGGCTTCGGTACACCAATGGCAACCACCACCAAACCCTATTGTAGTTTTTCTATCCATTTATTTGGGTTATTATATAATAAATTTATGTGCAAGCGAGCTATACTGTTTTTCTATTTTAATTTATTGGCATGTTGCTTTTTTAGTTTAGCCAATTTTGGAGAAATAACAAAACTACAATAGCCTTGTGTTTTGTTATTTTGATAGTAATTTTGATGTGCTGCCTCGGCTTCATAAAACATATCTAAGGCTGAAACTTCAGTAACTATGGGGTTTTCGTAATACACGGCTACTTCTTTAACAACCGTTTTGGCAACTCCTTTTTGTTGTTCATTATGATAAAAAATCACAGAGCGATATTGCGTGCCTCTATCGGCGCCCTGCCTGTTTAAAGTTGTGGGATCGTGCGTGGTCATAAAAATGACCAATATATCTTTATAGGAGATTATATTGGCATCAAAGGTAATTTGCACCACTTCGGCATGCCCCGTTAAACCCGAACAAATCTCGCGATAGGTTGGATGCCCCGGAACCTTACCGCCGGAGTAACCAGACACCACGTTTTCCACACCTTTTATTTCTTGAAAAACGGCTTCGGTACACCAAAAGCAGCCGCCGCCAACCGTTGCTAATTGTATATTTTTATTATTCATTTATAATTTTTCTTCTTTTTATTTTTAATGAACTGAAAGCTATCTTTTTTAAAATAAAAAAACATGTAATTAAACTTCGTTTTCTATTCTTTTTCTAATTGCATCGACTCTGAATTGATACAGTAGCGCAACCCGCTTGGTTCTGGACCATCAGGAAAAACGTGCCCTAAATGGGCGTCGCACGTATTGCACATCACCTCGACGCGCAGCATACCAAAAGCCGTATCTTTTTCGTACTTAATAGCGTTTTCTTTAATAGGTTGTGTAAAACTGGGCCAACCCGTGCCCGAATTAAACTTAATTGTAGAATCGAACAAAGGCGTATTGCAGCACACACAGTTGTACTTGCCAGCATCGTGTGTACTACAAAGTGCTCCGCTGTGCGGGCGCTCGGTGCCTTTTTGTCTTGTAATCCTAAATTGCTCTGGGGTTAATTGCGCTTGCCATTCTGTGTCTGTTTTTTCAACACGCGTATCTGGAGTTGGGTTTCCGTTTACCGAAAAGTTAATAACGTCTTTCCAAGTTATCACCATAAGATTTCCTTTTGTTTTTTTAATTTATTTTAATTAACACAAAGTGCTTTTCAATCTAAATATAGTCGTTTTTTTTGGCATTAAATTACATCTAAAAAAAAACCGTACATATCTTGTTTAATTATTTTTTTAGTACTTTGGTTTTTATTAAAAACCGAGCTATGTCTGAATTGATTAAAAATACTGAAGACTTTGTGTTTAACTTATTTAAAAACGAGTTGGACCAGTCTTTTATCTATCATAATTACACCCATACCAATCGTGTTTTACGAAGCACCAGAGAGATTATTGAAAATACCAACGTTACTAAAAAAGATGCCGAAATACTAGAATTAGCGGCTTTATTGCATGATACCGGATACACCAAAACCAGAACAGGGCACGAGGAAGAAAGTGTTAAAATAGCCTCTGCTTTTTTAAAAGAGCAAGGTGCCAACACGACCACCATTAAAGGGGTTACCGAGTGCATTATGGCCACAAAAATCACAGATGCGCCTAAAACCAAACTTGGTAAAATAATTAGAGATGCAGACTCGTCGCATTTTGGCAAAAAATATTTTAACGAAGCGAGCGAGTTTTTAAGAAAAGAACTCGAAATACAAGGCATAGCAACTTACACTCCAAGCGAATGGGTAAGCGAAAACATAAAAGTGCTCACAAAAAAACATGAGTTTTTTACCGATTACGCACTAAAAAACTGGCAAGCCAGAAAGGAAAAAAACCTTGCCAAACTTATAAAAACCAAAAAGAAAAGAAAAAGAAAGCTTAATACCGAAGACTTAAAAGCTAAATACAAAGCACAATATAAAAGCGAAAGCCCTGAACGAGGCATTCAAACGTTCTATAGGGTGGCATTGAGAAACCATATTAAATTAAGTGATATTGCCGATACCAAGGCCAACATTTTGCTATCTGTTAACGCCATAATAATTTCTTTGGTGCTCTCCAATTTAATTTCAAAATTAGACAGTCCATCAAATAGCTATCTTATATACCCTACCCTGATTTTTGTTGTATCGAGTGTTATCTCAATGATATTGTCCATAATCGCCACCAGGCCCAATGTAACCAGTGGCGAGTTTACCAAAGAAGATGTTGAGCAAAAACGAGTAAATCTAACGTTTTTTGGTAATTTTCATAAAATGAAATTAGAAGAGTACCAATGGGCCATAACCGAATTGCTAAAAGATAAAGAGTATGTTTACAGCTCGCTAACAAAAGACCTTTATTTTCTAGGAAAAGTACTGGACCGAAAGTACAGGATTTTAAGAACCACCTATACCATTTTTATGTTGGGTATGGTTATATCTGTAATTGCGTTTATTGTTTCGTTTAAAATACACAAACCCAAAAAGGATTTAAAAGACATTATAGGTTTTGAAACACTTTTAGAGCACAGGCCAAATATGGTTTTTGATACGGATTATTTGGTTTAAGCTTTAATCGTTTTCATCAAATCATTATAGGTGTAGAAAGATTTATCTGCTTTGTTTTTATGGTACAGCACGCTTACCCTAATGGCTTTAAGACCTGTAATGGCCTGTAAATCTTCTAACTCAACAATTTCAATATCGGTATCCAAATAGTTTTTAGATTGTAAAAACCTAATGTACCGCAGGTATTCCATTTCGTCTTGTTTATGCGAATACACAATGCTTATTTTCCCTTTTTGTGTAACGCGATCTGTACTGCCTTTTACATAAGCTTTGTCCACGCGTTTTTTTACAATTTCGTAGCGTGCATTGTAAGTACCATCTACATCAAACTGTTTTTCGTCCATCCTAAAACTAATAGATAGCGGTTGGTTGAACACCAAAATCATAGATGCCACATCTAAGTTAATTGGCAGTCTGGACCGCATTTGGTAATATGCGTTTTCCAACTCGCACATAACCTGTAATTGCCATAGGCGCAGGTTGTACAAATAAATAAGATTGAAGTTTTTTTCTTTTGTGATAGATTCCCCTATATACATGTTATGCTCTACACCATCGGTTTTAAAACGCTCGAAATAATGCGGGTACATAGTTTGGGCTTCTTCCTGTTTTTTGTCTAAAAGCGATGCCATTTCTTTGTTGATTAGTGCAATGGAATCGTCAAAATCTTTTCTGTGGTTATATAAAGCCTTTACTTTACTGTCAATACTACCAAAATACGAGTCGATGGCCTGTTTTAACGCTGCGATGGAACTTAGGTGTTTTAGAACATCTGCTATTTCTTGATTTAGAAAATCTGAAATCTGCTGTTCGCTATCTACTTTAAAATCGTCGTTAAGCTCTGTTAAGCAGTTGTTTATTTGATAGATATATTGTTGGTAAATTGGCAATGATTCAACTTTCGAGGCTTTTAAGAAAATGTTTTTTACGGCACTTAGCTGCAATGATAAATCTTTTTTTGTAGCTTGATTTCTGGCTTTTGATGAGCCTTTGATATCGATTTGACCGTAAAGCGGATAAATATTCTGGAATGCTATTTTTTTAAAGGCAGCCTGCTCCCCCTTCATTTCGGCTTTTATAAAATCTCTGGCTTCGCGGGCAAAACGCCAATGCACACTTGGGTGGATGGAGGTGCATTCTTTTTGTATGATGGCCTCGATTAAATTTTCTTCGTCGTTTTTAGAGCGCTCTACCGCAGTTACTATATAAGGCATTACATCAACCAGTTTATTGGCATTTATACTGTTAAGCATTTGAGGTTTGCTGGATACAATTTCTAAAATGCCCATTACTCCGCTATCGTTTGCAATAGGTGCAAAAACAGCGCTTTTTATTCCTTGGTCGTGCAAACTTTTAATGTGAGGTACTCCTGTTTTAACTTTATTAAAAACCCTGTTAACGTTTGATATTGAAAAGTATTTTTTTTCTTTCAACAATCTATTGTAGGACCATCTACACAGGGCATTTGTACATTTTTCATGTTCGTGTTGCCCAAGCAAGTAGCTTTTCATGCCCGCGCCATAAACACGCTCAAAAATACCATCTTCCTTATTGTAAATTGAAAACCCGACTTTAAGGTCGTTTATTCCAAATAGCGATCTAAAAATCTCATGGAAACCGTTCATGAAATCTACATCTTTTCTTTTATCGTCGGCAATAAGGCTGGATTTGACGTTTGATATGGATTGATCGTCTGTAACATCAAAAATATTTGAAATCACGAAGCCTTTGAAAGTGTAACTGTTTGGTGGGAATTTTTCTTTCCAAAGGGCAATGTTTTCAAAATTATCCAATAATTCGTCATAATCTTTTTGGGTAATTTTTGGTGCATTTGTATTGGGCACAATTTCTGTAAAATCGGCATTATACAGTATTTTATAAAAGCGCGTTATGCCATGGGCATCTGGGATTTCGTAATAAAACGGGCGCTTAAAGTTTAAATTATAGCCATAATAAAAATCTAAAATAAGTGTACATGCAACAATGTAGGTGTCGTCTTTGGGCATGTTTTTAATTTCTAATTTAAAATCTTTACCAGCTGCTTTAATAATGTTTTTAAAGCGTTCTGAAGCATTAAAAATTAAATTTTGAAATGGTATGGAAGCTGTTTTTATTTCGTTTTTGGTTAGAATTGGGTTAAAAGCATCTTCTAGGATTTCGTTAATTTCCCTTTCTCTTTTTTTTAATATCCCAGCATCGCTAAACCCTTTTTTTAGTTCTGGGTAGGTGTTGGCTATTGTTACTATATGTTTGGCTTTAGCTGCGCGATGCGCATTAGTGCTTTTTGTGAAATTCTTGTAATGCTGCAAGAGCTTATCGAAACTGATTTTTAGCTTAAAAGGCGACTCGACATTTTTGTTAATATCCATGATATTGGTATTGTTGTAGAACAAAATTACAAAATTAATGTGTTAGTCGTTTTTATTAAGACTTGCTTACTGGCATATTGTTACATGGTTGTATGTTAAAAATTTTGGCTTTAAATTAAAAAGGCTTCACGAAAACGTGAAGCCTTTAACTACTTAAAACATAAGAAACCTGCGACAATCATCAAAAAATATTAAGTTTTACTGAGGTTTCTTATTAACTAACATGTAAAACTTAAACACTAATAACCAACCAGTGTGCTTTTTAAGAGGCACTTAGTAATGATAACAAAACCAGAATAATAGTACTTGTTAAAACTCCTAAGAGAAAAAAATTCTAAAAATTTTAAATTGTGTTTTAAATTATTTTATTGATGCTTTATTAAATTTTGATTTATGCACATTTAAAGTGTAATGTTTTGCTGTTTATTTAAGCGTAAACTAACCTTGTACTTTTTTTTAAAAAATCGTTTTTAAATCTTCTGTATTTATTTAAATGGTATAAATAGCTTTTTCTGTAACTTTCGTGTTCTGTAATGTAAACCATATCGCACTGTGTATCTTCGCACTCTCTAATATGAGCTCTGGAAACCACATACCGGTTTAGGGCATTAAGTAAGGTTTCGTTTTCAACTTCTTTTTTTTCAAGTCGCTTTAACACCTTATCGTTCTTTAATTTCAAGCTTAACTCTGTATTGCACAAGTTTACAAGATTGGTTAATTCTTTTTTTATATATTTAAGATGATTAATCCAATTATCTAGTTCTATGGTATTGATTTTGTGCGTAACATCCAGATCTAAATCATTATTGAATATTTTAATATTTTGAGTTTGCATATCTATAAATTTTATACAATTAAATCTATTCCTTTATACGTTTCTTCTTGACACACATTGGCTATTTTTAGCTGTTGTTTGCCTGCGGGAAAATCCCAAAGTATGGTATCACCTTTGGAGTACCCAAAAAGTGCAGATCCCATTGGTGTAAGAATTGATATTTTATCCTGTTTCATGTCTTTCTCCATAGGGATAACAACTTGCAGTGTTTTTTCCCACCCTTTATCTGACACCACATTAACTTTAGAGTTAAAGCGTACAACATCTTCTGGCATTTCGCTCTCATCCAATATATGGGCTGTTTTAAGTTGTTTGGTTAATTCTTGCAACGATTTTTGGGTATTGAAATCTCCTACGTATCCCGATATATTAAGTATGCGCTTTAAATACACATACTCCTTCTTTTCCAATATTAAACTTCCGTACTTCATTTTGTATTATTTTATATTTTTAAGGAAATATCCCTCTTTCTGTATATGCCTTTTCTATTCGTGCTATAGCAATGCAATATGCCGCAGTACGCATATCTAAAGCATGCCTCTCAGAATATTCGTAAACTTTGTTAAAAGATTCTTTTAATTTTTTATCTAGTTTAGCCATAACCTCATCCAGTTGCCAAAGCTCACCGTTTCGGTTTTGCAGCCACTCATAATAGCTTCCAATAACCCCTCCAGAATTACAAAGTATATCTGGAATTATGGCTATGCCTTTATCTAGCAACACCTTTTCGCCTTCTGCATTGGTTGGCCCATTGGCACCTTCGGCAATTACAGAAGCTTTAATTTGCGAAGCATTATCTTTGGTTATTTGGTTTCCTAAAGCTGCTGGGATACAGATATCACAATCGGTGGCAAAAAAAGCCTTGTCTTGCATTGCTTTGGCATCAGGAAAACCAACAATACTCCCTTTATTGGCATGGGTATAGTTAAAAAGACTCTCAACGGCAATACCGTTTTGGTTTTCTATACTACCATAAGCATCTTGAACGGCCACTAATATTGCGCCATCGTTCTCTAAAAAATGGGCTGCCCAATAGCCTACATTACCAAAGCCTTGTAGTACAAATTTTTTACCGCTAAGGCTTGTGTTTTTCTTCTCTGTCCAAAATTTAATGGTTAAGTAAACGCCATAACCTGTTGCCCTGTCTCGCCCTTGCAAACCACCACTACCCGATGGTTTTCCTGTAACAACATGCTGATTTGCACTACGTTCTGCCGGCGGACGCGTACTCATGTACGTATCTGCTATCCACGCCATGGTTTGGCTATTGGTATTTACATCTGGGGCAGGAATATCGTGCTCTGGCCCAATATTGTCTGCCAAAGCAAATGTAAAGCGCCTTGTAATACGTTCTAATTCGGCTTTAGAATACTTTATCGGATCTAACTGAATGCCTCCTTTTCCGCCACCATAGGGCAATCCTGCCAACGAGGTTTTCCAAGTCATCCACATTGCCAAAGCCCTGGCGGCATCAATATCTACGGTTGGGTGATAACGCAACCCGCCTTTGTATGGCCCTAAGGCATTATTGTGCTGCACCCTGTAACCCCTAAACACCTCTACCTCGCCGTTATCCATTTTTACAGGAAAATTAACAACAATCTCGTTATTGGTTATGCTTAAGATTTTTTTTATGTTCGGGTTTAAATCGATTTGTTCTGCAGCTTTGTTAAATTGCTGCATAACATTATCCATCATACCACAAACTGTCTGTTCTTTAACTACTTCTTTTTCCGCGGTTAGCGCCATTGGTTATTTTTTTGTGATTGTCTGTGTTTATTGTTTTTGTTTTTCTTGTTTAAATTTGGCCAAGTGTTTTAAAACCCTTATTTATTAATGCAAGGGTTTTCTAATGTTTTTCAGCCTTTCTGGCTGAGGTATTTATAAACTTGAAAACCTTGTTTGCATTTTATTGCTTATACCAACTGTAATTTAAACTCGGAGTGTTGTGTGTGTTTTTGATGCCTTTCGTTAAAGCGAACCTGCTCAAACTCACTACAAGACCAAACCTTATCTTTTTGGGCCGTTAGCACACAATAGTTTTTGTGTGCACAACTTGGGCAAATATTAGAGTAATTAGTATCCATAAAAAACAATTTTCATCAATATTAGTGTAGTTAGAACAAGGTATGTGCCAAAACATACCCAGGAAGCACATTAAACAGTATAGCCCTTTGTTTATAAGGAATTTAAATGCAGTAAGCTAAATAAGAACAAACCGTAATTGGTACAAAATTACCCGGTTGGTTAAAAATGAACCAGTAAAAAAAGATGCTATTCAGAGAGTTTTTGACGGATGGTTTTTCTATCGATTTTAAGAATTTCTGCAGCTTTTGTTTTATTATTTCCGGTAGCGCGCAAAACTTTTTCGATGTATTTTTTTTCGATAACTTTAAGAGGAAGTAGTTTGTCTTCTGAAAAATCAAAACTATATTTTAAATGCTCTGGCAATTGCTCTACATCTATTGTATTATCGCTCATTATTACAGCACGTTGCACCACGTTTTCTAACTCTCTAATATTACCTAGCCAATTATAACGCTGTAAAATTTCTAAGGCATTGGGCGTTATTTTTACAAACCGATTTTTGTACTCAACCCCATATTTAAAAAGGAACTTATCTACTAACAATGGTATATCGTCCTTTCTTTCTCGTAGCGGTGCAACATGAATTTCAACAACTGTTAAGCGGTAAAACAAATCTTCTCTAAAGGTTTGTTTTTGTATCATGTCTTGTAAATCGCTATTGGTGGCGGCAATAATTCTTATATCAATTTTTTCGGCTTTTGATGCTCCAACTTTAACAACCTCTTTTTCTTGTAAAACGCGCAGCAATCTAGATTGCACTGCGAGTGAGGCGTTGCCTATTTCGTCTAAAAAAATGGTACCACCATGAGCTGCCTGAAAAAACCCATCTCTATTGGTATCGGCACCGGTAAAAGCACCTTTAACATACCCAAACAATTCGGCTTCCAATAAATTTTCTGGAATAGCGCCACAATTTACTGCAATAAAAGGTGCTCTTGAAAACTTGCCTTGGTAATGTATGGCACGAGCTACTAACTCTTTTCCTGTACCACTTTCGCCTTTAATAAAAATAGTAGCTTTGTTGTTTTTTACCCTTTCGATGATTTGGATAACTTGGTTGATTTTTTCTGAATTCCCTATAATATCACCATATTGCTTGGGCTTTTCTTTTAAAATACCAACCTCTTTTTTGTGTTTATTTTTTGGAATTAAAAGCGAATTAGTAAGCGCTTCTTTTAACTCATCTTTAGTAAAAGGCTTGGTTAAATAATCTGCTACACCAGATTTTATTGCCGCTAAAGAATCTTGCACCGAAGGGTAACCGGTAACGACCAATTTTGGCATATTGGGGTAATGTTCTGATACAAATTTTATAAGCTCGGAGCCGTCAATTTCAGGCATTTTCAAATCGGTAATCAATAAATCTATTTTGGTATCCCGCAAGATGGCTACGGCTTCTTTTACCGAAACGGCTTTAAAAGTATGGTAGTTCCAAGATTGTAAGTGCCGATGTAATAGTTCTAGTATATCTACATCGTCGTCAACAATCAATATGTTTTCTTTGCGCAATTGCATAATTAAGGCTTTGGTAAAGTTATTGTAAATATAGCACCTTTATCTGGGTTGTTTTGTGCGGTTATTGTGCCTTTATGGGAGGCCACAATACCGTGCACCACGCTTAACCCCAACCCGGAGCCCTCGCCTATGGGTTTGGTTGTAAAAAAGGGCTGGAACACTTTGTCTAAGGCTTCAGCCGAAAGCCCTACGCCTTGATCTGATATTTTAAGGATGATATCTTTTTGGGTTTGAAGTGCTTCGACAACCACTAGACCGCCTTTGGGCGAAAAATATATGGCGTTCATTAATAAATTAAAGATTATTTGTGTGAATTGAACGGGGTCTGCACGTAACCACAAGGCGTCGTCTTTAATCTTTACCAGATGTTTTACCTGCTCTTTTCTAAAAGTGGCATCCAATAAATCTATGGCGTTTTTAATATTGGGAATAATATTTACGCACTGTATTTCTTGGGGCATTTTACAGGCGAAAAACATGAGCTTTTTAACGACTTCTCTGGAAAAAATAGTGTTCTGGATTATTTTATCTAAATCTTTTAATGCGGTTTTGTTGCTTTTTAAATCTGTTCGCAGCAATTCTGCAAACCCTAAAATATTGGCTAGTGGTGTGTTAAGCTCGTGGGCAATTCCTGCTGTGATCTCGCCCAAAATGCTTAACCTGTCTGCGTGCTCCATTTGCCTTTTTAAACAGGATTCTCTTTTTTTAATCTCTAGGTGCTCAAGCAAGTTTCCAACCTTTAGTGCAACATTGTCGAGCAGCTGTTGTTCTTCTTTTAAAAAATTGAGCTCTTTAGTGTTGGAACTGGTAATTTCTGCAATTAGCAGGCCTTCAACCTTATTAAAAACCTTGATATTAGATTGAATTTTCAATTCGTTGTTAAGTTGCGCATCGCTGGAAACAACAACTTTATCCAAAACAAAGGTAACTACAGTTTTTATTGGAAATTGAAATGCTTTTTTTAAACTGAGAGCCACGGCCTTTAATGTATCTTGAATTAAATCTTGGCTGGTATCGCCTATAATTGACGATACCTCGTAAAGACAGGTGAGCTCTTTAATACGTTCTTTTAGTGCTTGCTCTGCATTAATCATTGTTTTGTTGCTTCTTTATTATTTTTCATGACAATGGTTCTGTAAGGAAACGGTATTTCTACACCTTCGTTATCAAAACGTTTTTTTATACTTTCCAACACATCTGTTTTTAGCTGAAAACTATCGGCATAACTGCTTGCCCAGGCCCAGGCCCTAATGGTCATTGAGGAATCGTTTAATTCGGTTAACGCTGTTTTTACTATGGGTTTGCCTTCTTGCTTGTCTTGTTCTGTACGATTGTCTAGAATTAAAGGATGGCTTTCACATTCGTTTTGCATTATTTTTTTTGCCATATCTATATCGCTATCGTACGATATTCCTATTTCAATAAGCTCGCAGCACTTTAGCTCATCCAAATCGTAATTAACCAATTTTTCTTTATTGATAACGGCATTGGGTATAACTATCATTTTATTTTCAAAATTTCTTATTACCGTATGGCGTAAGGTTATATCTGTTACTCTGCCAATCATGGTGTCTGTTACTTTTACCAGGTCTCCTATTCTAAAAGGTTTAAAGGCTATTATAAATAATCCTCCTACAAGGTTGGACAATGCTTCTTGCGAAGCAACACCTACTATAAGCGCAATAACACCGGCGCCTCCCAATGCGGTTTGCGCCACACCTTTAAGAGACGGAAAGGCCAAAAGGCAAAGCATTAAACCCCCAAAATAAATGCTTACAAGTACAACATATCTTAAAAATTGGAAACTGGTAGGATCGTGTTTGTTTTCAATCTTTTTCTTAATATCGTACTTAAACCACATATTGGCCGTTGTGGCGGCAATTACGGTTAAAGACAAGACCACGCCTATGTGCAGTACGGTTTTAAAATCGTCGGCAAGGGTGTTTTGGCTATTTTCATCTACAATAAGGTATGCAATTGCCATTAAGCCTAAAACAACCCATAAGGTATTTAAGATGCGCTTTAATACATTTAGAGGCTTTTGCGGGTCTCCGGGGAATTTTCTTTGTTTTTCTTTAACAAGCCATTTATGTAGTTTGTTTGTTAATAGGCGTAAAAGTAAAATGGCTACTAGTATTACTATGCTAAATATTATTTCTTGCTTGTATTGTTGTAGAAAATCCATGGTATTGGTTTTTAAGTTTTATGTTTCTTCAATATTTGCTACTCTCGTGTTTTAAGCACTATAAGAATGGTGATAATAGTTTAACGCCCTTTTCCCATAAACGAATGTATTTGGGCCTGTTAAGCCAAGTTTCTAGCTGTATTTGTGTTGAAGCTTTTAGATCGTTGATAAAAACCTCTGTTAGTTGTTTTGCTATTTTTTCTCCATAGACTATTGCATTTACCTCAAAGTTAAGTTCAAAACTTCGGTAATCCATATTTGCAGAACCTATAATAGACAAATTATTGTCGATAACCATGGTTTTGGCATGAATAAAACCTTTGTTGTATTTATATATTTTTGCACCATATTCGAGCAACTCTGTGTAATAAGCGTTAGCTGCTGTACTTACTAGTTTTGAGTCGGATTTGCCAGGGACTAATATTTTAACATCTAATCCGCTTTGTATGGCAATAATTAGGGCATCCATTAAGCTCTCTCCGGGTATAAAATACGGACTGGTAATATATATGTTTTTTTGGGCAGAACTTATGGCCTTAAGTATTGAGTAGAATACAGCTGGTTGTTTACTGTCTGGTCCAGAGGCTACAATTTGCACCACATCGTTATCCATTTTTTGGTTTTGTAGGCTTTCAAAAAAGTACTTTTTACTGTAGGTAAATTTGTAGTTACTGCAAAAATTCCAATCGCACATAAATAAGTATTGTAAATAAGCTACTGCTTGTCCTTTTATCATTAAATGGGTGTCGCGCCAAAACAGAGGGTTTTTAGCTTGTAAATCGTTTCTATACTTGTCGCTAATATTTATACCACCAACAAATCCTACTTTACCATCAATAACAATTATTTTTCTGTGGTTTCGGTAATTTAATCGGTTTGCCAGGGCATACCATCTAATTTTATAAAAGGGTACTGTTTGCACACCGGCATCTTTTAATTTTTTTAGGAAAGGCTTTTTTAAGCCATGGCTTCCAAAATCGTCGTACATAAAACGCACCTCGACACCTTGTTTGGCTTTTTTTGCCAACAAATCTGCTATGGTTTTGCCTGTTATATCGTTTTCGTAAATATAGTATTCAAAATGGATATGAGATTTGGCATTATTTATCGCCTCAAGAACTTCAGGAAATTTAGTGTCGCCGTTTATAAGCAATTTAACATTATTATTTACTGTTAATGGACTACTAGCCGAACGACGAACATATTCTGTTAAATTTTTATGGTTATGCGAAATTAATCCTGAATTGCTAATAGATATGGAGTAAGCGTTCATTTTGTCTCTAATATCTTTTCTAAGCGATTCGTTCTCTGTTATTTTTTTGGTATATAATTTTCTTTTCCTGTAATTAATACCAAATGAAAAATAAAAAAGAATTCCAATAAAAGGAACAAAAACAATAAACAAGACATAAGCTAATGCCTTAACGCTGCTTCTTGTATCAAATAAAACCTGAGCAATTACTAAAATTAAAATTAGTAAATACACTATTTCTAGCATAAAAATGGTTGTTGAATCGGTGAGCATTATACGTTACATTGTTGCGTTTTGTAAAAGGTATTTATTTAAGGCTATCTTTGTCCAAAATATTTACATCTAAAAATTTTAATTAAAAGGCATTTTAACAAACCTAAAAATTGTTTAATAAAATAACGCTAGATTAAAGCATACAACAAGCTTACCCCAAATTAAAAGATATTTTAATTCCATCTATAATATTTGCAACGGCAACTGCAGACATAATCAAGCCCATTACCCTACTAATAACACTGGCTCCGGCATTACCTATTATTTTATGCACTTTAGTAGCTAATAACAATAAAATTAAAACCATAATTAAAACCCCCATTAAGATTAAACTAGATTGAAACTGTTGCCATATACTGTATTCTGAATTTTCAGTTAGCAACACCACTGCCAGCATCGCACCAGGGCTAGCTATTGAGGGCATAGCCATAGGGAAAACAGCGATTTCGGTTGTGTTTTTAATGGTTTTTATTTCTGCCTCTGGTTTGCTGTCTCCAAATATCATGGTTAAAGCAAAAAGAAAAAGTACTATTCCTCCAGCAATTTGAAAAGAAGATAAAGAAACGTTAATTGCATCAAGAATCAATTCTCCTACAACAATAAAAAATAGAAGTATTAAGGCAGACACTAGAACAGCTTTAAAAGCAATGTGTCTTTTTTCTTTTTCGTTAAACTCTTTTGTTGCAGCAATAAAAACAGGTACCGAGCCTATTGGATCAATAACAGCAAATAAAAAAATAAAAGCTGCAGCAAGTTCATGCATAATTGGTCTTTGCTTATTTACTTCATTTTAAGATTTAACCTAAGAAACGATTGTTATTAATTATTGGCAATAAGTTTTAGCTTTAAGTTAAATCCATAATACAAAGTAGCATTATGGATTTATTTTTGGGGTCTTTATAATTATTTTAAATAAGAGTTTAGCATCCAAAGGGTTTTCTCTGTTTCAGAAATATAATCGCTCATTAAGCTTACCGTTCCTTCATCGTCTGCATCTGCTGCTATAGATAAAATAAGGCGCTCTTTTGTAATAAGTGTTGAAAAATTATTTACTATAACCTCTACACATTTGTTACCGTCTGTAATACTTTTTGCTTCTTCTATTTCGGTGGTTTTAAGGTAATCTGTGTAAGTGTGCAGCGGCTCGCCTTCTAGTGTTAAAATACGTTCTGCGATTTCATCTATTTTCACAAAGGCATCGTTGTAAAATTCTTCAAATTTTTCGTGCAGTTCAAAGAATTGCTTTCCTTTAATGTTCCAATGAAACCCTCTTAAATTTTGATAAAATATTTCGTAATCGGCCAATAAAACATTTAGTTCTACAACTAATTTCTCGGCTTTGTTTCGGTCTATTCCTACTAAATTCTTCATTTTTTTATAGTTATTTTCTGATTTTTTATATCAACCAAATATAAGCTTATTTTTTGGTATTAAAAATGATTTATATCAATCTAGTTTAACCGATTTTGTTAGTTTTAGCATTTTATGGCTTATTGAAAACAGCCACTGCAGTTGCTCCCATACTAAATGGCTATGTTGTAAATTTTCTTCTCGACTTTTTTGAGACCTGAGTGCTGTTAACTGGCTTTCAAAAAAGGCTTCATCATCAGAAATTAAAGGTATGGCATCAGAAGTTTTTCCTTTTAATACTTGAATTATTTCTAAAAGGATTTTATTTATTTTAGAAATTGCAGCTTTAAACTCATCAGGTGTTTCTATGGTTTGGTATAGCTGAATATAGGTACTCAAGGATGCCAGCGATGACAAAAATGTATGATTAAGCTCAACCAATTCGTAAATCTTTTCCTGATTTTTTAATTTCGATTTGGGCTCTTGGGTTATTTTCTGAAAGGCTGCACTTAGGTTTGAAGTCTCTAAAAAAGCATTTTTACGTGAAACCTTATAGCCTATGGAAAGCTTATCTTTTTGCTGATAATAGTTTGATATGTGAGACAAAAATTCTTGGTTAGCCTTAACGCTTTTTTTAATATTCTCTTTAATTTCAAAAAAACCCCAAGCTGGCCAAAGCCATAACATAGCCATATATGCGAGCACCGCACCAACCAAAGTGTCTAAAATTCGATATTGAATAACGGATAGTACATCAGAATGTGTTATGGCATATACAAAGATAACCGTTAGCGTAATAAAGGTTGTTGATGCTTTATAGTTTTTTTGCACCATGGCAAAAGCAATAATTAACGAAACGGCTCCTAAAACCCCATAAGCATAAGGGTTCTGTATTAAATAAACCATAGCCACGGCAACCGCAGCGCCAATAAGCGTACCTAAAACCCTGTCTTTAGAGCGCGCTTTTGTTAACCCATAACTAGGTCGCATTATAACAATTATGGTTAATAAAATCCAATGTGGATTCTGGAAGGGAAATAAATTTCCCAGGGCATAACTAGCCATTAGGGTTACAGCTAGTCTTAACGAATGCCTAAAAATACTAGAACGAAAACTTAAATTGTACAGCAACAACTTAGGATCGTAATCTTGTCTTACTAAGAATTTTTTGGCAACTTCGTTAGCAATAAATTCTTCTGGACCAATATCTGGATTTCCTAACAGCCATTTTATTCTATTGAGTTTTTTAAACTGTTTTGCCTGATACGAAAAGAGGTTACTAAGTACAAGAAAATCTTCGGTATTATTGTTGTTTTGCACGTCGATTAAGGCAAAAATATCTTTTTTTAACTTTTCCAGATCTTTAGTCTGTATTTCGTTTTTTGGAATCTTACTGGTATTGTTCCCAGATTGGGCAATAATTTTTAGTTGTTTGGCCATTCCAAAGATTAGCTCTTGGAAACTTTTTGCGAATTTAGGGTGTTTATTAAACAATATATCCATCTTATCATAATCAACTGGGTTGGCTATAGCCGTCTCTAGCATCTCAACCAACTGCACAAAAACCAATAGTCTTTTACCATGATAATGTGACCGCCCCGAACTTTTTCGAGACAGAATCAAAATTTCCCTTAGCGTTTCATGTTGTTTTATTAATTCGCTTTGCAGATAGTAGAGATGGGATTGTAGCTTTTTGCGATCTTTACGATTACCAAACAATTTACCACGGGTTTCGAGAAATTCTGAGGTGTACATAAAAGTTTTAGACAAAATCTCTTCGGCTTCTGCCTTAGGGTTTATACGGTTCCAAATTTTAGCCAAGAATAAATACCAAATGCCACCAAGACCTACAAGAAGTGCATATTGATATATTTCTAACACTTCAGAATCGTGAGCAAAACTAAGAACCAAAGCAGTAAGGCCAGAAAAACTAATTAACGAAGCCCTAAAGCCATAAACTGAAATAAAAGAAATACCAAAACCTAAAACACCAAGAATAGGTAGAGGAAGCCACGTTTCGTAATAAAGATAACCCCCTATAAAACCAACAGTAGCAACCAGTGCAGCAGAAATAAGAATTCCTGTTTTTTTGTGTAAAAAACTACCACTAACATCGCTGGGAGAGCTCCAAAAGGCACCGTAACACAGTGCTAACCCAATTTCAAGATGGCCTAACAAGACACCAAATATAATAGGTACGCTAACTGCAACACAAACCAGCAAACCCTTTGAAAAACTATTACTTTTCATGAACTGCATTAGCTCCTGAAAATTCTTGGTTATAAAAAATATTATAATACCCCAAGTAAATTGTTTCATACGCTAATATAAGGTTTGTAAAAAAAACCAATAGTATAGTAAAGAAAAAAGGTTACGATTGTGAATAATAAGACTTTAATTTCACGTTTTGAAATTAACCCAAACACCAAGTTTGGCTTACCTCTTTTAATGTAACAGCAGAGGTAGCTGTATTATTTTTGTATTTAAGATTTAAAGCAGAAAAAACAAGTTATGATTATAGCTTTTCTATGAGCCATTGCAACAGCTACTTAACCACATAGGCAATGTTTAAAACCTTAAAAACCCTTTCTGCCTTTGCTAGTTTTAAAACAACTTGGTCTCCAACCTTTTTATGTGTTAACATTTTGGCTATTGGAGAAACAAATGCTATTTTTCCTTTGGAAATATCGGCCTCGTCAACGCCCACAATCTGATATTTTTCAGCTTTTTTTTCTGCACCTATTTTAAGTGTTACGGTTGCGCCAAAACGTATCTCATCCTCTGGCTGTAAAGTCAAATCAATTATTTTGGCTATAGAAATCCTTTGGCTTAGTAGTTGTAATTTAGCGTTTAAGTAATTTGATGCTATGCGCCTATCTTTATCATCTGCAATTTTCAACTGCTCAATTTCTTTTACAAGATTGTGCTTTTCGGTTAAAAGTTCATCAAAACCAACTTGTGTAACATAATTTATAACACCCTCTGGCAAGTCGGCTCTGGGCGGCACCAACGGAGTTTCTTCTTGATCGTCTTCTTTAACAAATCCTCTGCTCATAACTTATTTATTTTTAATTTTGTTATGTTTTAAAACATCTTGTAGTATAAATTAAATGCTCTACTTTTATTTTTGTTTGAGTACTTTCCAAACTAACATTGCAGCAATAGCCCCTATTGTTGGTGCAGTTAAAAAAATCCATAGCATCGTTAAATTTCCAGAAACTAAAGCAGGAGCAATACTTCTTGCAGGATTAAAAGAACCACCCGAAATAGGTCCGGAGAATAAAATAAAACCAACCACAACAGCTCCTATAACAAGACCAGATAACGATGATACTTCTTTATCTTTTTGAGTTGTTATCCCTAAAATAGTAAGCATTAAAAAGAAAGTTAATACAAATTCGATAATAAATGATTGAATTATAGTTCCTGAAGGAATTGTAGCACCCAGAAACAAACTTTCATTAAAAATAAGTTTAAGTAAGATACTTGCTGTTATTGCACCTAAAACCTGAAATGCAACATAAAATAATAGCGTTTTTTTTGAAATAAGATTACCGAATGCCAAACCAATGGTAATAGCAGGATTAATATGTGCTCCTGAAATGTTGCCAAAAACATATACCATAGCGGTTATAATTATTCCAAAAGAAAGAGAAACCCCTAACAAGCCAAGGCTTCCGTTAGTTTGTTGATCAACTATAACAGCCCCAGTTCCACAAAACACAAGGGCAAACGTACCTATAAATTCTGCTATGTAATTTTTTAAATCTTTATTTTTCATTTGTAATGTTGATTGTTATAATTATTAAACAAAAAAAAGAGGAATACTAAGCAATTAGTACATCCTCTTTTCTGCTATTAACCAAGTATTTACTTATATAGCTAATGCTCCTGTTTCTGCTACAGCGTGGTCGTTTTCAACCGAGCTCCCGCTTACACCAATGGCTCCAATAATATCGCCCGCATCGTTTTTAATTGGCACACCTCCTGGAAAGGTTATTAATCCGTTGTTTGAGTGCTCTATGTTGTATAAAGAACCACCTGGTTGCGATAATTCTCCAACAATACCTGTATTCATATCAAAATAACGGGCTGTCTTTGCTTTTTTAATTGAGATGTCTAAAGAGCCTAACCAAGCGCCATCCATACGTCCAAAGGCTACTAGGTTTGCACCTGCATCTACAATTGCAATGTTCATTTTGGTATCGATAGCTACCGCCTTTTGTTTTGCAGCTTCAATTGCTTTTTCTGCTTGTTGTAATGTAATGTTCATAATTGTCTGTTTTAAGTATTTTTATTTATGGTGCAAATATACCGCCTAGGTTATTGCAACAAGTTACCAAAACAGTTCAATGACTTATGAAAAAAGGTCGGAATTTAAAAACGAAGTTGTTTTTAAAGCATTACGAAGCTATGTCGCTGGGATTAATCCCAAATTTGTTTTTAAAGGCAATACTAAAGTTAGAAAGGTTGTTGTACCCAAAATCAAAATAAATATCTGAAGGTTTTAAATGCCCTTGCTCTAGAGTTTCTTTGGCTTTTTTTAGGCGTTTATCTTTTATCCATTTTCCGGGTGATACTTTGTACTCATTTATAAAATGGCGTTTAAAAGTAGATAAGCTCATGTGGCAAAGAAAAGCAATTTCCTCTAACTTTAAATTTGAGTAAACGTTGCTCTCTATCACTGTTTTAAAAGGCGAAATCTCTTTTGATATTAAAGACTGGAGGTATTGTTTAAATTTAGAACCATATTTATTGATAAGATATAGCATGATTTCTTCAAACTTAACAAAAAGCAAATTATCTTTAAAGATTGCAGGCGCCTTGCTTATTGTGGATAGCGAATTTATATAAGCGTTAATGTAACTGTCGTTTTCAATTACAAAATACGCAATTTCATCTTCGTTTGCTTGGTGGCTGTCTTCGTGTTTGTTTAAAAATTCCAGAAGTTTATCCTCCGAAAAAAACAATAGTTTACAAAAATAATTAGCATCAGCATCTAACAATTCAGTCCAAAGCCAATTCCCTTTTTTAAGAAGTAAAGATTGGTTTTTGTTTACAGCCACAGAGGTATCTGCAAAATGCACCTGTTTTTTACCAACTTGCAAAAAGCTGAACATGTGCATGCTTAAATTTACCTTGCTTTTTATTACATCGGTGGCCATTTTAAAATCGTACACAAAAACATCTGGATTCGGTTTTGAATCTTTAATGTATATTTCAGGTATATTTTCAATGGCCATTGTTTATATTTATTTAGCTTATTGGCAGCGCAGTGTTTATAATAACAGCACAGTACCACGGCAAAAACTATATTTTACCACACTAAAAAATATAAACAATGGCTTTTAAACGGTAGCAGCCCCGTTTAGCTTACCTGTGCTTTTGCAGAGTTCATCCTTAAAATCAAATACCCAACTACTCCAGAAATAAGAGAACCAATAAGGATTCCTATTTTAGCAGAGTCTATAAATTGCGGTGCTGTTTCGAATGCTAAAGTGGCAATAAAAATAGCCATGGTAAAACCAATACCTGCCACAAAGGAAACCCCAATAATTTTTGTTGTATTTATATCAGACGGCACGGTAACTAATTTCATTTTTTTTGCTAAAAGGATAACAAGAGGAATACCAAGCCCTTTACCCAACACCAAACAAACAACAATTTTAATAACCAAGTTGGTTTCTATGGCTACAGAGCTATCAATAAGCACACCAGCGTTTGCCAGAGCAAATACCGGAATAATAAAATAAGCTACCAAACTGTGCAAATTATGCTCTAAGCGCTGTAAAGGCGACTGGAACTTAGACGTCCAATCCTGTAAATCGTCTATATGTGCTATTTGCTCACTCGATAATATAGGGGTTTTAGAATCTGTAGCACCTTTAATGTTCTTAAACACATTTTCTAGCTGCACCAAGAATGTAGAAGTATCTATCTTTTGTCTTATAGGGACCGAAAAAGCAATTAAAATACCTGCTACAGTTGGGTGAATGCCAGATTTTAAGAACAAGAACCAAATAATGATTCCAAAGAAGAAAAACACATAACCAGAATATACCCCTTTGTTCGAGAACAAGTATAAAACCGCCAACAACGCCATGGCAATCAACAACAAGCTAATGTTAATGCTGCCACTGTAAAACAAGGCAATAACCAACACCGCTCCAATATCATCAACAATGGCAAAGGCTGTTAAAAACACTTTAAGGCTTAAAGGCACACGGTTTCCCAAGGCATTTAAAATGGCCAACGAAAAAGCAATATCTGTCGCCATGGGTATGCCCCAACCCCTAAAGGTTTCAGGGTTATCATTTAAAATTATAAACAAAGCTACGGGCACAATCATGCCGCCCAAAGCCCCAACCAACGGGAACGCTATTTTTTTAGGTGAATTTAACTCGCCAATAAGTAATTCTCTTTTAATCTCAAGACCTATTAAAAAAAAGAACACCGCCATCAACCCATCGTTTACCCAAAGTATCAAAGGTTTTTTAAACTCAAAAGTCTCGGTTGCAATTCCTATATCGTATTGCCATATCTGGCTGTATATATCGCCAAATGGGGAATTAGCCCAAACAAGTGCAATTATTGTAGCTACCAATAACAAAATACCGCTAAAGCTTTCAATCTTCACAAATTTCTGCAATGGCATAACCAATATTTTTTTTATCATAGTTAGAATCATTTTATTTTTTTGCCTCCAAATATAAGTTTTAATCTTAAGAATCATAAAAAAACAGGTTGCCTTTTAAAATTATTATCAAATTCACAATAACAGCTAAAACACGTTCGCAATATTTTATTGCTTAAAACAGCCATAAGCACAAGCTATTGAGCACAGCAAATTATATGGTAGTTTGGTTTGTAAGAATAGTTGTTTCGTTCCTGTTATGCTTCTGGCAACGCTTTCGCGGAAATTAAGCATGGAAGAAAAGCTGTTTTTTAAGTTGAACATAAAAAACACACGCTTCACAGAATCGTTTTTCTGAAAAAAAGAAAAATTAACACGCATATTCTTTTATTTTTTTACTTTTGCACACACAAATAACAGAGGAGAGATTTGACTGATTGCAACCTCAATAAAAAATGCTAAAGGCAGTGCAAACTTCCTTCGAGGCTATCGTCGAATCTTTTTTGATAAAATTAAAAAAACATGGCGTATTTATTTACTTCTGAAAGTGTTTCTGAAGGACATCCAGATAAAGTGGCAGACCAGATTAGCGATGCTTTAATAGATAACTTTTTAGCCTTTGACAAAGACTCTAAAGTAGCTTGCGAAACCTTGGTAACCACAGGGCAAGTTGTACTGGCTGGCGAGGTAAAATCTACTACCTATTTAGATGTACAGAAAATAGCACGAGAAACTATAAACAAAATAGGTTACACCAAAGGCGAGTACATGTTCGATGGCAATTCATGCGGTGTATTATCTGCCATTCACGAGCAATCAGACGATATAAACCGTGGCGTAGATAGAGCCAGCAAAGAAGAGCAAGGAGCCGGAGACCAAGGCATGATGTTTGGCTACGCAACCAACGAAACAGATAATTTTATGCCATTGGCTTTAGATTTGTCTCACAGAATTTTAAAAGAACTTGCCCAATTACGCAGAGAAAACAAAGAGATCACCTATTTAAGACCAGACTCTAAAAGTCAGGTTACCATCGAGTATAGCGATGACAATATCCCTCAGCGCATTGATGCCATTGTGGTTTCTACACAGCACGACGAGTTTGATAAAGACCAAGCAATGCTTGCCAAAATAAGAAAAGACATTGTTGAAATTTTAATACCGCGCGTTGTAGCCAAATTACCTAAGCAAACCCAAGCTTTATTTAACAATAAAATTACTTACCACATTAACCCTACAGGCAAGTTTGTTATTGGCGGACCACACGGCGACACAGGACTAACCGGACGAAAAATTATTGTTGACACTTATGGTGGCAAAGGCGCTCATGGTGGTGGCGCATTTTCTGGAAAAGACCCAAGTAAGGTAGATAGAAGTGCCGCTTATGCCACAAGGCACATTGCTAAAAACTTGGTTGCTGCAGGTATTGCAGACGAGGTTTTGGTACAAGTAAGCTACGCTATAGGCGTTGTTGAACCTATGGGAATATTTATTGATACTTACGGCACTTGCCCTTTTAATATGACCGATGGCGAAATAGCCGAAAAAGTATCTAAATTATTTGATATGCGCCCATTTGCCATTGAAGAACGCCTTAAACTACGATCGCCAATGTATAGCGAAACTGCTGCTTACGGGCACATGGGACGCAAAAACGAAACCGTTACCAAAACATTTACCCAACCCAATGGAGAAAGCACAACACTTGATGTAGAACTGTTTACTTGGGAAAAATTAGATTATGTTGAAAAAATAAAAAATGCTTTTGGTCTGTAATACCCATTCTTTTTTTAAATGAATTCAATACACAATAGCCTTGTAATTTATTTTACTAGGCTTTTTTTATGGATTTTATTTAATTTGAGATTACGTACACTAAAGCTATCTTTGTTGCAATGATAAAAACATAAAGCATGAAAGTTCGCGAAATATTTATTTTAACCTCGATTGCCACCGTGGCACTAATTAGCACTATAGCTTTTTTTTGGTCTCCTATTTTATGGTTGTTCTTGTTAGTAGCCCCACTAGTAGTAATGGGTGTTATTGATATACTCCAAAAAAAACACACCATAAGAAGAAACTTTCCGCTCATTGGCCGTTTTAGGTACATGCTGGAGTCTATTCGGCCAGAAATCATGCAGTATTTTGTAGAAACCGATACCGAGGGCCGACCTTTAAATCGCATATTACGAACTTTAGTGTATAGAAGAGCAAAAGGCAGAAACGACACCGAACCCTTTGGAACGCAATTAAACATTTACCATGCTGGATACGAGTGGCTAGAGCACTCAATGTATGCAAAAAACAACCCCAAAGATATCGGGGAATTCCCCCGTTTAATTATTGGTGGTAAAGATTGTAAACAACCGTATTCTTCAAGTTTGTTAAATATCTCGGCAATGAGTTTTGGCTCGTTAAGCAAAAACGCTGTTCTTGCCCTAAACAAAGGAGCCAAAATGGGAAACTTTGCTCATAACACAGGTGAAGGCGGCATAAGCGACTACCATTTAAAATACGGAGGCGACCTTATTTGGCAAATTGGAACTGGTTATTTTGGCTGCCGTAAAGACGATGGCTCATTTAACGAGGCAACTTTTAGGGAAAATGCTTTACGGCCTCAAGTAAAAATGATCGAGATTAAATTATCGCAAGGTGCAAAACCCGGGCACGGTGGTATTTTACCCGCAATAAAAAATACCGAAGAAATAGCCAGAATAAGACACATAAAACCTGGTGTTGCCGTACACTCACCGCCATCGCATTCTGCTTTTTCAGACCCTATACAATTCATGTATTTTATAAAAAACCTTCGAGACTTATCTGATGGCAAACCTATAGGTTTTAAGTTATGCCTTGGCAGAAAACAGGAGTTTATGGATTTTTGTGAGGCTATGATTTTTACTGGAATTACACCCGATTTTATAACCGTTGATGGTGGTGAAGGCGGTACTGGTGCTGCTCCGGTTGAATTTTCAAACTCTATGGGCATGCCACTACGCGAAGGCCTTATTTTTGTTCACGATACCTTAGTTGGCTTCGGATTAAGAAAAGATATTAAAGTAATTGTTGCGGGTAAAATCATATCGGGTTTCCACATGGCAAGAGCCATAGCTTTAGGTGCAGATGGTTGCAATAGCGCTCGTGCCATGATGCTTTCTATTGGATGCATTCAAGCCTTACAATGTAATAATAATACTTGTCCGGTTGGAGTTGCAACCCAAAATCCCTCTTTGGTAAAAGGGCTAGTTGTAGAAGATAAAGCTTCCCGTGCCCATAAATACCACGAGGCTACCATACACAGCTTCTTGGAGCTTGTAGCCGCCGCAGGCCTTAACAGTCCAGATGAACTGGAACGAGGGCATATAAGCAAGCGAGTGGGACTATATAATGTTAAAACCTACGAAGAAATTTACCCATATATGCAAGAGGGTGCCCTTTTAGATATTGATAAAATACCAGAAAGCTACAAGCGATTTTTTCATTTAACCAGAATTATGAAATAAAGCCCGCTCAATGCAATACTAACACATAATTAATTAAAAATTATCTAAGCCTGCTTTTAGCCAATTGTAATACTGCTCTGCATCAGGCGTGTAACCTATCGGATCGTTAAGATTCTGCTCGTCGTGCCCTAAAAGCACATAAAAAGGCTGTGTGTTGGTTTTGAATTTAATAGTCTGGAATTCGCTCCATTTTTGTCCTATATATTTTAATTTCTTTCCTGGCCGCAGCTTAGATTCAACAACCTCATCCTCGGGCAGTTTGCGCTTGTCATCAACATATAAAGAAATAAGCACAATATCGTTTTTAAGCACATTTAGCACTTGGTCGTTTACCCAAACGTTCTGTTCCATTTTACGGCAATTCACACAAGCCCAACCCGTAAAATCTAACATCATGGGCTTGTTTACTTTTTTGGCATAAGCCAAACCTTTGTCGTAATCGTTAAATGCTAATATTTGATGCGGCGCCAATAAATGCGATCCTTCGGGCAGGTCTTGTTGTACACCAATAGTACCGCTTCCGGTTTTGGAATTGCCAACTCCATAAGGGGACTCTGCATAATCCAACGGTGGTGGGAATGCACTAATTAGGTTTAGTGGTGCGCCCCAAAGCCCAGGTATCATATAAATGGTAAACGATAAAACAATCAGTCCTAAACTTAATCGCCCAACGGAAATATGGGTTAATGGCGAATCGTGGGGTAATTTAATTTTCCCGAATAGGTACAAAGCCAATGTTCCAAAAATTGCAATCCAAATAGCAATAAAAACCTCGCGCTCCAAGAAATGCAGTTGCAATACCAAATCGGCCTGCGATAAAAACTTGAAGGCCAGGGCCATTTCTAAAAAACCTAAAACCACTTTTACGGTATTTAGCCATCCGCCAGATTTTGGCAAAGAGTTCAGCCAGCCCGGGAAGGCTGCAAACAATGCGAACGGTAAAGCTATAGCTAACGAAAACCCCAACATGCCAACTATTGGGGCAATACCGCCTTTTGATGCAGCTTCAACCAACAGCGTGCCAACAATAGGGCCCGTACAAGAAAACGAGACCAAAGCCAGGGCCAAAGCCATAAAAAAGATACCAATTAATCCGCCCCTATCGGCCTGTTTATCTACATTGTTAACCCATTTACTAGGTAGCACGATTTCGAAAGCACCTAAAAAAGACAGCGCGAAAACGATTAACAGCAAAAAGAAAATCAAATTAAACCAAACGTTTGTTGCCATGGCATTTAAAGCATCGGCTCCAAAAACAGCCGTAACGGCTATACCTAAAACGAGATATATTATAATTATGCTAATACCGTATATAACGGCGTTTTTAATGCCTTTGGCCTTGGTTTTGCTTTGTTTGGTAAAGAAGCTTACCGTCATGGGAATCATGGGGAAAACACAGGGTGTTAACAATGCTGCGAAACCAGATAAAAAGGCTATAAAAAAAATGGCCCACAAGCCTTTATTACTAGATTTTTTAGCTTCTGGGTATTCTACAACAATATCGGTTTTGGCTTTTGTTGCTTGGGTTAAATCGAAAACCAAATCTTTGTATGTAGGCGCAGTGCATTGCCTGTCATTGCAAGCCATATAAACTACTTCGGCTTGTACTGAAGCGATGTTATTGTTTAAAACTTCTATTTTCTGTTTAAATTCTGCCGAGTTTTTAAAATAGGTAATCTCCATTTCAAAAACTTTATCCATTACAGTAATTCCTTTTGGCTCCAATGTTTTACCAAGCAACTTAACCCCATCTAATAACTTATAATCGAAGTGGGTTGGAATTGGCCCGTTTTCAGGTACGTTTTGAGCGTAAAGATGCCATTTATCTTCAATCGTTGCGGTAGCAATTAAAATATACTCTTTTTCTGAAATTTTTTCTACGGATGTGCTCCATTTTACCGGATCTACCAATTGGGTTGCTTTATTTGAATCTTGTAACTGAAAACTGCCTGAAACCGTTTCAGTATTAGATACCGTTTCAGTATTAGAAGCTGTTTTAGTTGGCTTAGATTCTTTAATATTGAAAACCAAATCTATATATGAAGGCGGCAAACACCTAGCATCGTCGCAAACCATAAACTCTACTTCGCCTTTAACTATTGAGAGTTCTTTGTTTAATACTTTAATGAGCTGCCTAAATTCTGCTTTATCATCAAAAAACTTAATACGCATATTAAATACAGGATCGTTTACTGTGCGCCCCTCTTCTTCAGACACTTTACCTATTAACTGGTAATCTGCATGGGTTTTAAAAATAAATGTGGTTGGAATTGGCCCACCTTCGGGCACGTTTTGCGAGTACAAATGCCACCCTTTATCTATGGCTGCGGTTGCCACAAGCTCATATTCGGTTCCTGATATTTTTTCAACTGTGGTATGCCATTCAACAGGCTCTAATATTTGGGAATACCCATATAAACCAAGAGTAAGTACCAGAATTAAAATTAATTTTTTCATTGTTTTGTTTATGTTTTTTTTGAGGCCTATAAAACGATCTTTTAACAGACGCTAAAAGTATAAAAAACTTATAGGTTTTAATGACTTTAACTTTTAAAAATGGTCTATTATAAATTATTAAGCAGATTTATTTGCTGTTGGCTTTTGGCAAGTAAAAAACACGACCTGTGTACAAAATGGAATTATACAACATTCAAAGCAATTTAAACGCCCTATTATGGGCGTGAAATCTATAGATTTGCTAAAAAATTTCTTGAAACGAAGTATGCGTGTGAGGCTCTCCACATAGCTATTGGGGTTTTACATAGTAGTTTAGACGGAAACCATAAGCTGATTCTCAAGGAATTCTTTTCGATTAGATCGCCTTGCTATTTTGGTGTTGGCAGATCAAAAAAAAATGTTTGTTGGTTTTATAACGCTGAAAAAATCTTAACTGTATTAAACGGTTTTAGTTGATGTTTAATAATTGTCCTTTTTGAAAAATTCTATAATGCTTTAATTTTTATATTTCTGTACCATACTTTATCGCCGTGGTCTTGCAAACCTATATGACCTGTTTTGTATTTTGCAAACCCTTTCCAATCTTTAAATTTTGAATTTGCAACCATTTTATCCCATACCTCACCACTAAGCGGAAACTCGACTATTGCTTTTCCGTTTAACGATGCACTGCCGGTATTGGAATTGTGGTTAATTGTAATGACGCATAAATTCCATTCGCCTGCTGGTTTACTTACATCGTGAGCAGGTTCGACCAAATCATACAGCGCACCTGCTTGATGAAATTTCGGATTTGCCTTTGCATCTGGGTGCCTTTCGTTATCTAAAACCTGAATCTCAAGACCTGTTTGATAGGCTTCCGGATAGGCTTCATCTTCAAAAACACCCCAAAAAATACCGCTATTTCCACCTTTGGATATTTTCCATTCTAGAGACAATACAAAATTTGTAAACTTCTCTTTGGTTATAATATTTTTACCACCTTTGCTACTAGGTGTAAAGGCCAAAGCACCATTTTCAATCGTCCATTCGGGATATATGGTATCTGATAAATAGCCGCGCCAATGATTTAAAGAAGATCCATCAAAAAGCGTTATCCATGACTCTGCTGAATCCTTTTCAACGGTACTGATTTCATCTTTTTCAATTGCTGTATTATTGTTTTTTTGTTTGCAAGCTCCTATTGTTAATAATACGAATAGCATGCTAATCAATGATTTCATAAATAGTGATTTTAATAATTATATACCCAGTATTTTTTTTAGCTGCTCGTTATTGGTTTCACTTCCGGCAAAATCGTCAAAGCTTTTTTGGGCTGCTTCAATAATATGCTTTTGAATAAATGGCGCACCTTCTTTTGCTCCTTGGGCAGCAGATTTTATACAGCATTCCCATTCCATAACTGCCCAAATATCGCATCCGTAACTTGTTAATTTTGAGAATACACTTTTAAAATCTACTTGACCGTCGCCTAAGGACCTAAAGCGTCCCGCACGATCTTTCCAATCAGAATAACCGCCATAAACCCCTTGTTTTCCCGTTGGGTTAAATTCGGCATCTTTTACATGAAATGCCTTGATATGGCCGTGGTAATGATCGATAAAAGTTAAATAATCCAATTGCTGTAATACATAGTGTGATGGGTCGTAAAGCATGTTAACACGCTTATGATTTCCGGTAGCTTCTAAAAAGCGTTCAAAAGAAATACCATCGTGCAAATCTTCGCCTGCGTGAAGCTCGTAGCACAGATCGACACCGTTATCATCAAAATGATTTAAAATAGGCAACCAACGATTTGCCAGTTCTTTAAAACCCATTTCCACCAACCCGCTTGGGCGCTGTGGCCAAGGGTACATAGTGTGCCACATCAATGCGCCTGAGAATGTGGCGTGTGCCTTTAAACCCAATCGCCCGCTTGCTGTTCCGGCTTTTTTAACAAAATCTACAGCCCATGCCGTTCGTGCTTTTGGGTTGTTTTTAACGGTTTTTGGGGCAAAACCATCAAACATGGTATTGTAAGCTGGGTGCACCGCTACCAATTGCCCTTGTAAATGTGTGGAGAGTTCGGTAATTTCCAATCCGTACGATTGTATTTTTCCGTTTAGCTCATCGCAATAGGTTTGACTTTGGGCCGCTTTGTCGATATCGATAAAATTAGTTTCCCATGTTGGAATCTGTATGCCTTTGTAGCCCAGATTTGCTGCCCATTTGCATATACCGTCTAAAGTATTAAATGGCGGTTCGCTTCCAGCAAATTGGGCTAAAAACACCGCCGGCCCTTTTATTGTTTTCATCTGTTTTTTTACTTTAAATATCTAACCAAATGTTTCCTGATTTGTGCGACTCAACACATTTTTCTATAAATTTCATGCCTCGAACACCATCATGCATTGTTGGGTATTCGCCACTATCACAAGCTTCATTTCTAATGGCTTTGGCGACACCGTAATAAATATTCCCCATAGAATCGAATATGCCTTCAGGATGCCCTGGTGGCAATTTGGTCCCGTTTAACGACAACGCTCCATTATAAGCATGCCCTGGTTTTAAAACCTGTAGAGGTTTATTATCTGTTAAATGATATAAATAATTGGGGTTTTCCTGTTTCCAATTAAAACCGCCTTTGGAACCATAAATTTTAACTTCTAGTCCGTTTTCTTCACCCGTAGCAATTTGACTTGCTCTTATAACGCCTTTTACATACTTTGAAAAACGAATTAAAATAGTTCCATCTACATCCAATGGGTTGTCGTCGTAACGCGTGTTGAGGTCTGCCAAAATAGATGTTACTTCTTGCCCTGTTAGGTATTCGGCCATATTAAATGCATGGGTTCCAATATCGCCAATACAACAACTTACCCCTCCCTTTTCAGGATCTAAACGCCATATTGTTTTTCGAAGTGATTTATCTAATAATATAGGATTTATCCAACCTTGATAATATTGAATATCTACCTTTTGAATGTCTCCAATAACGCCAGACTGAATCATTTCGCGCATTTGGCGCACCATAGGATAGCCTGTATAAGTGTAAGTTATAGCAAAAATGGTGTTCGCTTTTTTTAGCGCGCTTTCTAAAGTTTTTGCTTCGGAAAGTGTTGTAGTCAAAGGTTTTTCGCAGATAACATGAAACCCGTTTTCTATGAGTTTTTTGGCCATGGGAAAATGCAAAAAATTCGGGGTTAAAACTGAAACCACTTCAATTCTTTCTGACACTGGAAGTTTTAATTCTTCTTCAATAAAGGCATCAAAATCTATGTAAACACGATTTTCAGACAATCCCAACGTCTTAGCAAAACTTATATTGTTTTCCCAATTTGGGTTAAAAACACCTCCAACTATTTGGTATTTATCGTACATTGAAGAGGCTACTCTATGCAATACCCCTATAAGCGAATCGCCGCCACCGCCTAGTATGCCTAACCGTATTTTAGAACTCATTGACATGATTTAATTTATGATTTGTACTCTACTTTTTCATTCTTAAAAAACACAGCAAACAGCACGAATACGCCAAAAGCAAAAAACGCCGGGAACAACCAAATGTCTTGCCAACTATGTACCCCATCGCTAATTACGTTTTTATCCACTATTTGTCCTGCTACCCAAAAACCAATTAACATACCAACGCCGTAAGTAGCCAATGTTATTAAGCCTTGCGCGGCACTTTTAACTTTCTCGCCAGCTTTGGTATCTGTATAAATCTGGCCCGACACAAAAAAGAAATCGTAACATATACCATGCAATGCAATGCCTGCTATAAGCATAAAAAACAAATTGCCAGCATCGCCAAAAGCGAATAAAATGTAGCGTATTCCCCAAGCCAACATGCCAACCAATATGGTTTTTTTAAAGCCGTATTTTTTAAAGAAAAACGGCAATAAAAGCATAAACAGCACTTCGGACATTTGCCCCATTGTAGCCCAAGTAGTTGAATTTTCTACGTTATTTTCAGTTAGAAAAAGACTGATATTCTGATAGTAAAATGCCAACGGAATACATATTAAAACAGACGAGATAAAGAACAACAGAAAATTTCTGTCCTTTAATAATTTTAAGGCATCGAGCCCTAAAATATCCGACAGGGTAACTTTTTCGCCTTTTTTTATTTTAGGTGGTGTTTTTGGCAATGTAAAGCTAAACACGCCCAATATCGCCGATGCGATAGCAACCATTGTAAAGGTGTTGGATAGCATGCCTTGACCTATGTTTTCTATAGAATCCCATTTAAAAACAAGGCTTATAATCCAACCGGCCAAAATCCATCCTATGGTACCAAAAACACGTATTAAGGGGAATTGTTTTGCAGGATTGTTCATTTGATTAAAAGATACCGAATTTACCAATGCCAAAGTTGGCATATAAGCAATCATATAGCCCAAAACATAAGGGTAAAACACAGCAAATTCTGTTACTTGGGCCATTTGATACATTAAAAAAGCACCTATTAAATGTAATACGCCCAAGATTTTTTCAGCATTAAAAAAACGGTCTGCAATTAAACCTATAACAAAAGGCGCGATAATGGCGCCCCAAGATTGTGTAGAAAACGCCATAGCTGTCTCTGCTCCCGAAGCATTTAAGTTGTTTCCTAAAAAAGCGCCTAGGGTTACAAACCATCCGCCCCAAATAAAAAATTCGAGAAACATCATAAATGATAATTGAAATTGAGTTTTAGCTTTCATATAAATGGCGTAAAATGTTTTTATTTAATTTGTTTTGAAGCTTTTACAAGAAGGTTTTTAGTGGCCAATATACCTTTCTCTTCAGGTAAGACATTACCTTCGTACTCAACGCCTATGTATCCGGTATAGCCTGCATTTTTAACGATTTGCAACATTCTTTTATAATCTATTGCAGTATCGTTTCCTTTATCATCAAAATTATACGATTTTGCGCTTACCGCTTTTGCATAGGGCATCAATTCTTTCACGCCCTTGTATTTATCGTATTCTTCTTCGCATCCATTGCTTTTGCGTTTAATGCAAAAATTACCAAAATCGGGCAAAGTACCGCAGTTGGGCATATTTACCTTTTGCATAACGGTTGCAAGCCATTTGCCGTTGGAGGTGTAGCCACCATGATTTTCAACTAAAATATTAATGCCCTGTGTTGCGGCGTATTCAGATAATTTTGTTAAACCAACAACGGCTTGATCCAAAACCTGATTGTAAGTCCCTTCGCCATGGGCATTTACCCTAATGGAATGGCAGCCCAAGGCCTTTGCGGCATCTACCCATTTTTTGTGGTTTTCTACCGCGGCGTTTAATTTCTTTTCGTCGCTACTTGCCAAATTACCTTCACCATCAACCATGATTAGCAAATTTTTAATGCCGTAGGTTTTGCTTTCGGCTTCCAGCTTTTCAACAACGGCATCCATACCCAATGCTTTAACCTCTTTATTGTAAAGGCCACTAACATATTCAATAGCTTCAAAACCCATAGCATTGGCTTCTTTTGCAAAATCAAACGGGCTCATTTTACCGCTTCCAATTTTTTTATGCAAAGACCATTGGGCTAAAGATATTTTAAAAAACATAGGCTGCTCAATTGTTTCGGTAACACTTAAAACCGTTTGCTCTTTGGGCTTTTTACAAGATGAAAAAAAAAGTACAAACAGTACGATAATTAGTTTAGGAGTATTTTTAATTAGCGGTTTAATTTCCATGGTGGGATAGTTATTTAATTAATCGACAATATTTATATCGATTTTATCGGATTGGTATTAAAACTTTCAACATTTAATAGTGCAAAATAATTAATTTCCCATGTATTTAAGAATTTAATTGCCATTTTCTTTATTTTAATTGTTATGATTATTAACTTATCCGAAAATTTACAGTTGTTTTAAAAATTCTCCAAAAACAGTTTTTAATGAAAGAAACAATAAACCCAAATACCTATGACGCCATAGTTATAGGAACAGGAATCAGTGGCGGATGGGCCGCTAAAGAGCTTTGTGAAAAAGGCCTAAAGACATTGGTTCTGGAACGCGGTAGAATGGTTAAGCATATTGAAGATTACCCAACGGCAAATCTGGACCCTTGGGATTTTGAGCTCAGGGGAACACCCGCATTAATAGACAAAAACAAACAACTAAAACAAAGCCGTACAGGATATACTACCGCAGAACACAGCAGGCATTGGTTTGTAAACGATTTAAAACATCCCTATAACGAAACCAAACGCTTTGACTGGATGCGCGGTTACCATGTTGGCGGACGCTCCATTATGTGGGGAAGACAAAGCTACCGCTTAAGTGATTTAGACTTTGAAGCCAATAAAAAAGATGGCCACGGTGTAGATTGGCCTATTCGATATAAAGATCTTGCCCCATGGTACGATAAAGTTGAAGAATACATTGGGGTAAGTGGCGAAAAATTAGGATTACCCCAACTACCCGATGGCGTTTTTGAACCGCCCATGGAATTAAACTGTGTTGAAGCACATTTAAAGGAAAAACTCTCTGAAAACTATTCAGATCGAGTATTAACCATTGGTCGGACAGCACATATTACGGGCGATAAAAGTCGTGAAGGCAGAAACAAATGCTTTTACCGAAACCGATGTATTAGAGGCTGCCCTTTTGGTGCTTATTTTAGCAGCAACTCATCCACCTTACCTGCTGCCGAACGCACCGGTAATATGACCATGAGACCACACTCTATTGTACATGAAATTATTTACAACGATAACTTAAAAAAAGCAACGGGAGTAAAAGTGATTGATGCTGAAACCAAAGAAAGTCTCGTATTCAACGCTGAAATTATTTTTTGCTGTGCCTCAACGGTAGCTTCTGCGGCCATACTCATGCAATCTAAATCCAAGCGATTTCCAAACGGTTTGGGCAACGACTCGGGCGAATTGGGGCACAATATTATGGATCACCACTTAGGCGCTGGAGCTTCAGGGGTTATAGACGGATTTAAAGACAATTATTACAAAGGCCGCCGCCCAAACGGTATTTACATTCCGCGATTTAGAAACCTAGGCACAAAAGCCACCGAGAAAAAGGAATTTGTTAGAGGGTATGGCTATCAAGGCGGTGCCGGCAGAGGGGACATCTCAGACCATATTGCAGAATTGGCTTATGGCGCAGAGCTAAAAGAAAAAATATTGGAACCCGGTGGCTGGCGTATGGGATTGGGCGGTTTTGGCGAATGCTTACCCTACCACGATAACAAAATGAGTTTAGACTACCATAAACTCGATGCATGGGGGCTGCCCACAGTAACCTTTGATGCCGAATGGAAAGAGAACGAATTGAAAATGCGGGAAGATATGATACAACAAGCTGTTGAAATGCTTAAAAACGCAGGATTCAAAGACATTAAAACCCGTAACCACATAGCTGCCCCAGGCATTGGAATTCATGAAATGGGAACCGCTCGCATGGGCAGAGACCCAAAAACATCGGTTTTAAATAAACACAATCAAATCCACACCGTACCCAACGTTTATGTTACCGATGGGGCTTGCATGACATCTTCGGGCTGCCAAAACCCATCGTTAACCTATATGGCCTTAACGGCACGGGCCGCAAATCATGCCGTAAAACAATTCAAAAAAAATAAAAGCTAAAAACCATGAACAGAAGACATGCTTTAAAAAGACTGGGATTATCTATTGGCTATACCCTAGCAACGCCAACTATTGTTAGCATGCTGCAAAGTTGCAAAACCGAAGCCAAACTATGGGTGCCAAACTTTTTTACGTTGGATGAAGGCTTGGTTGTAAAAAATATAATCGACCTCATTTTGCCCAAAACACAAGATGTGCCCGGAGCACTGGACCTTAACGTCCCCGAGTTTTTAGATTTATATATTTCTAAAACATACACTGAAAAAAGACAAAAAAGATATAAAAAAGATATAAATGCTATAATGGAAGCTTTACCAATCACCGAAAAAAGTGTGAATGATTTAAAAACTGAAGATTACGACGCTCTACTGTCCAAATATCTAAAAACCAACAAAAAGCAACAATTAGCTTACAAAGCATATAATGATGAAAAAGACCAAAAAAATGAAGACGCCCTGATTTTTCAGGCTCTGGACAATTTAAGAAATTTTGCAATTTGGGCATTTAAAACCAGCGAACAAATTGGCGAAAACGTGCTAGCCTACGATCCCGTTCCAGGAATTCAAAAAGGCTGTATTCCTTTAAACGAAGCTACAGGAGGTAAAGCATGGTCGCTTTAAAAAACAAAAACTTATGAAAAAAACATTCAATCTTTTAGCAGTATTCTTTTGCATTGCCCTTTTATTCAATTGCAAAAACGATGAAAAGAAAAAAACTGAATTTACCGAAAAAGAAAACTGGGTTAAATTATTCAATGGTAAAGATTTAAACAATTGGACCATTAAAATTAAAGGACATCCTTTAGGAGAAAATCACAAAAACACTTTTATTGTTGAAAATGAAGTTTTAAAAGTAAACTACAAAGAATATGATTCCTTCAACAACGCTTTCGGCCACATTTATTACAATAAAGCATTTTCAAATTATAAATTTAGAATGCAATACCGTTTTACTGGCAATCAATTAAAAGACGGAGCTGGTTGGGCAACACGAAACAGCGGGGTTATGATTCATTGCGAAGACCCAAAAAACATTGGCTTGAACCAAGATTTTCCAGTATCTATCGAGGTGCAGCTTTTAGGAGGCTTGGATACTGGCGAACGACCAACCGGAAATTTGTGCACACCGGGTACTCATGTTGAGATGAACGGTGAATTATTCACGCCGCATTGTGTCAATTCCTCATCAAAAACCTTTAACGGCAACCAGTGGGTTAATCTTGAAATTGAAGTTAGAAACGACTCTATTATCAAGCATTTTATTAATGGCGAAAATGTTCTCACTTATACTAAACCTCAAATTGGTGGCGCAGTAGATTACAATGAAGACTTTTGGAAAAACAAAGCGGGAACACCTCTAAAAAAAGGCTTTATTTCTTTACAAAGCGAAAGTCATCCTGTTGAATTTAAAAATATAGAGATTCTGGAATTGCAACAATGAAAAACAGCTTAAATTTAGTATTTACTTTTATAGGTATCATTAAAATAGGAACTCTTTGTGCTCAAGAGTTTAAAGATTATTCTCAAAATTTAAAAGACGAACAAACAACCATTGAAATGATAGCCGTAAAAGGAGGATTGTTTTTAATGGGAGCAAATACAAATGATACCACTCGTAAAGATGATGAAAAACCAAAACACGAAGTGGAAGTTGGTGATTTCTGGATGGGTAAATACGAAATTACTTGGGAACAATATGATGCTTTCGTATTTGGTGAATTTGGCCCCGAACAATTTATAGATAAAAACAAATTAACTGACTTAGGAATTGATGCCGTTTCTGGAGCAACACCGCCGTATGTTGATATGAGTTTTAACATGGGAAAAGAAACCCATCCTGCTGTAAACATGACACAATATGCGGCCATTATGTATTGCAAATGGCTAACATCAAAAACGGGTGTGTTTTACAGGTTGCCAACAGAAGCCGAATGGGAATACGTTTGCAAAAAAGGAAAAACTGACGAAGATTCAAATCTTAAAAATGTAGCTTGGTTTAACGAAAACACCAATGGTAAATATAAAAAAACCGGATTGAAAACAGCAAATTCTTTAGGTATTCACGATTTATTGGGCAACGTTTCAGAATGGGTTATGGATCAATATGATGCAGATTTTTATAAATCCTCACCAAAAGTAAATCCTTGGAATAAACCAACCAATCTATACCCAAGAGTGGTTCGGGGAGGCTCTTGGAAAGACACCAAAGACAAATTATGTTGTACCGCAAGAGGTCAATCTAAACCAAAATGGAAAAGAAGAGATCCACAAATTCCAAAAAGCAATTGGTGGCATACTAATGCGCCATTTGTTGGTTTTCGTGTGGTACGACCAAAAATCCAACCCTCAAAAGAAGAAATAAAAACATATTGGCTAAACGCCATAGAAGATTACGGGCTAAACTAAAAAGACATAAGACCATGCACCAAAAAAAGAACAATTTATCAAGGCGAAACTTTGTAAAAGGCTCGTCTTTAGCAGCGGGAGGACTTATACTTACACCTTCATTACTCACAGCAAGTCCAATATTTAATAATGCTAAAAAATTAAAATTAGCTGTTGTGGGTTGTGGCGGACGAGGTACCGGTGCTGTTAGTCAAGCTTTAAGAGCAGACCAAAATGTAGAGTTAGTTGCTATGGCCGATGCTTTTTCAGATAGATTGGAAAATGCCTATATCAGCCTATCAAAAATGTTCCAAACTGGGAAACTCAACGTAAAACCATCCCATAAATTTGTAGGTTTTGGATCTTATAAAAAAGCCATTGACGCTGCCGATGTTGTTATTTTAACCACACCTCCAGGTTTTAGACCGCAACATTTTGAATATGCCGTATCTCAAGGAAAACATGTTTTTATGGAAAAACCTGTTGCTACAGATGTTGCAGGAATTAAAAAAGTATTAGAAGCCGCTAAAGTTGCAAAAGCCAAAAAATTAAATGCAGTGGTTGGTCTTCAAAGGCGTTATCAGGCAAGTTATTTGGAAACCTATAATCGTATTCAAAAAGGCGATATTGGCCAAATTGTATCTGGTCAAGTATATTGGAATGGCGCAGGGGTTTGGGTAAGGCCCCGCGAAACTGCTCAAACAGAAATGGAGTACCAAATGAGAAATTGGTACTATTTTAATTGGATTTGCGGCGACCATATTTTAGAGCAACACATTCATAATATAGATGTGGCAAATTGGTTTATTGGCGGATACCCAATAAAAGCAAGTGGAACTGGAGGGAGAGAAGTAAGAAAAGGAAAAGATCACGGACATATTTTTGATCACCATGTGGTAGAGTTTAAATACGAAAATGGCGCTATTATTTCCAGTCAATGCAGGCATCAACCCGGAACAAAAACGCGAGTAGATGAATATTTTCAGGGTACATTAGCAACATCTTATACAGATGGAGGCGGCTCTGCAAGATTAAAAAAATATGATGGAACCAGCATCTATAATCACAATAACGAAAATGATATCAATCCCTATCAACAAGAACTTAATCGCTTGTTTAAATCTATACGAAATGGAGAAGTTATTAGCGACGCTGAAAATGGTGCAAAAAGTACAATGACAGCTATTTTAGGAAGAATGGCAACCTATTCGGGAAAAGAAATAACGTGGGATCAAGCCATGGCATTTGAACATAAATTAGTACCAGACGAAGACGCACTTACTTTTGATTCTGTGCCTCCTGTAATTCCAGACGAATTTGGAAATTATCCTATTCCAATTCCCGGAAAAACCAATTTCTCGTAAAATGAACCCATAATGGGCATTTAGAAATTAAATTCTATGGTCTCTAAAACTTAACAAATATAAAACAGATGAAACGAAGATCTTTTATAAAAAAAAGTACGGCTACAGCATCTTTATTAGGAATTAGTGTTACAGGAATTAATGCGATGAATATTTTAGATTCTAAAACAAAAAAAAGCATGAATAGTTTTAAATTAAATTACGCACCACATTTAGGCATGTTTAAAAACCATGCGGGAAATAATCCTATTGACCAATTAAATTTTATGGCAGACCAAGGTTTTACTGCATTTGAAGATAACGGAATGAAAAATCGCACTGTTGAAATCCAAGAAAAAATGGCAAAAACCATGCGTGATAGAAATATGGCCATGGGCGTTTTTGTGGCACATAAAATTTATTGGAAAGAGCCTAACCTCGCAAGCGGAAACCCAGACAAACGACAGGAGTTTTTAAATCATATAAAAGAATCTGTTGAAGTCGCAAAACGGGTTAATGCAAAATGGATGACGGTGGTACCGGGGCATGTAGATTTAAGTCAAAATATGGATTACCAAACCGCTCATGTTATTGAAACGCTAAAACAAGCTTCGGCTATTTTAGAGCCTCATAAAATAACCATGGTCTTAGAACCTTTAAATTTTAGAGACCATCCGGGGTTGTTTTTAACAGAATCACCACAAGCTTACCAAATTTGTAAAGCTGTAAATTCGCCATCTTGTAAAATATTATTCGATATTTATCATCAACAAATCCAAGAAGGAAATTTAATTCCAAATATTGATAGCTGTTGGGACGAAATTGCCTATTTTCAAATCGGCGACAACCCAGGCAGAAACGAACCCACAACAGGCGAGATAAATTACAAAAATGTATTCAAACACATTCATTCAAAAGGATTTAAAGGCATTTTAGGAATGGAGCACGGAAATTCAATTCAGGCTAAAAAAGGTGAATTAGCAGTTATTGAAGCTTATAAAGCATCAGATAATTTTTAAATATCGAGAAATGAAAAAAGATCACAAAGCAAACAACAGAAGAGCTTTCATTAAGAAAACCGCTTTAACATCTTTAGGAATATCTATTATACCAAGACATGTTTTGGGGAAAGGATTAGTTCCTCCCAGCGACAAACTTAATATTGCCGTTATTGGCGGTGGTGGCAAAGGGTATTCTGATGCCATTAACGCTTGGAATAATGGCGCATCAAACATTGCAGCCATTTGTGATGTAGATTGGAACCAGTCAAAAAGATTGATGGAGAAATTCCCAAAAGCCTTAAAATATCGCGATTATCGTAAGCTTTTTGACGATGTAAAAAATATCGATGCGGTTACAGTTTCCACACCAGACCACACCCATGCTGTTATTGCCATGGCTGCCATAAAATCGAACAAACACGTGTATGTGCAAAAGCCATTAACGCATAGCATTTACGAAGCTAGAATGCTTACCGAAGCAGCAAACCAATATAAAGTAGTAACGCAAATGGGCAACCAAGGGGCTTCTGGAAATGGCGTTAAACAAATGATTAAATGGTTTGATGAAGGCAAAATAGGCACCGTAAATAAAGTTCATGTTTGGACCAACAGACCTGTTTGGCCCCAAGGCATACATAAACCAACTGACAAACCCGCAATGATTGATGGTTTAGATTGGGATACTTGGATTGGGCCTGCAAAAATGGTAGATTACCACCCATTATACCATCCGTTTAAATGGCGTGGTTGGTGGAATTTTGGAACTGGCGCTTTAGGCGATATGGGTTGCCATTTAATAGACCCGCCGTTTAGAGTTTTGGGCTTAGGCTACCCAACCGAAGTAGAGAGCAGTGTTGGAGCGGTTTTTAAAAAAGATTGGTCTCCAGAGTATTTACCAGAATCTTGCCCGCCTTCATCAAGAACACAATTAAAGTTTCCAGCTTCGGCTAAAAACGAATCAGAAATCACATTAACATGGTCTGATGGTGGCTTAAGGCCTTTTCATCCGGATTTAATCCCTGCCGATCATCCTATTGGAGACCACGATAGCGCAAATGGCGTTATAATGATTGGAGACAAAGGAATTATGACCTGCGGAACTTATGGCGTTGCCCCAAAAGTGTATTTGAATAATGGAGATATGTTAACATTTGAAGACACAGAGACAAACCCATTGCCTGAAAGTGGGCATAACGCGTCTTGGGTTGAAGCCTGTAAAGATGGCTATGGCAAAGAAAAACATAAAGCACTTACCTCATCTTTCGATTATGCAGGCCCATTAACCGAAAGTGTTTTAATGGGCAATCTTGCCATTAGAAGTTACAACCTTAGAACACCAAAAGGAAACGGTTTTGAATACCCGGGAAGAAAAAAACTACTTTGGAATGGCGAACAAATGAAAATTACTAATTTTGAAGAAGCCAACCAATTTGTAAAAAGAACCTATCGCGAAGGCTGGACGTTATAGTTTACCAATAAACCCATGAAAAACAATAAACCATTAAACATAAAGAAGAAGACCATCAATTTTATGCTGTGTATTCTGTTTATAGTTTTTGCACTTTTACAGTTAAACGACCCCGATGGAATCTTATGGTTTTCAATATATTTTATAGTAGCCATCTTATGTTTGTACAACAGCTTTAAACCCATACCAAAATCGTTTTTAATCATAACAATTGTAGCCCTATTGTTTTTTGCCGTACTTCATTTTTCTTTATTTATAGATTATTTAAAAACAGAAAACAAAGAAGAAATTTTCGGCAAAATGGATTACAAGAAACCCTATTTGGAAGGCACAAGAGAATTTATAGGGCTTTTGCTGGCCACTTTAGGACTCCTCTATCAAATAAAGATTAGAAAAAACGATAACTGATACTTTTTTCAAAAAACAATCAAACTTTAAGCTTAAAACCAAACATTTTTCAAATTAAAATATGAACAAAAACATATTGCTCTTTCTGTTTACAGCAGCTGGCCTATTTTGTAATTCCGCGTTTTCACAAGCCACTATTAACGGAGAAGTAAAAAACGGTTATGGCAAGCCCATTGCAGGTGCTAATATTGTTTTAAATCCTTTTAACCAAACCAGTATAACTGATGCCAACGGTTTTTTTAAAATTGAAAATATAACTTCCAATAATTACACAATAAGCATATCGCATTTGGGCTACAAGACTATTAGCGAAACCATTAAAATAACTAAAAAAAACATAAGCCTTAACTTTATTTTAGAAACTGATTTGCTAAACCTACAAACCATAGTGGTTACAGGTACTTTTAACCCTAGAATACAATTAGAATCTAGCACTTCTGTAAGTGTGATTAATTCAAAATCAATACAACAAAATTATCCACAAGGCACTGCAAGTTTACTTCAAAATATCCCGGGTACATTTACCGATGCTTCTGCCGGCGAAGTGTTCACAAAAGTCTATACGCGAGGTGTTTCAGCTTCCGCTGAAGACGATACCGGTTGGTACTATGTCTCGCTTCAAGAAGATGGGCTTCCCGTTAGCTTGGTACTGCATTCTTATTACGGCCCCGATCTTTTTCATCGTTTAGATTTAACTACCCAAAAAGTGGAAGCCATAAGAGGAGGAAGTGCATCTATCACAGCACTCAATGCTCCCGGAGGTATCTATAATTTTATATCTCAAGGTATTAGAAATGAATTTGGAGGCGATATTCAATTATCAAATGGCTTTCAAGGCGATGGAAATTATTTACATAAAATAGATGCCAATATTGGAGGGCCATTAGGTAACAATTGGTTTTTTAATGCCGGCGGACATTATAGGCAGGACGATGGCGCAAGAAACACCAATTTTACGTTTAGCAAAGGCGGGCAGTTTAAATTCAATGTCATTAAAAAGAATGCCCAAGGATATTTAAAATTTTATGGAAAGATTTTAGATGATTATACCAATCGATACACCGGAGTCGCCGCCACAAACTGGGACAGCCCTAAGCCTGCTTTCGGTCAGGATTTTGGTTCAACCGCGCTATTAATGCCTAGTTTTAATGCTAATATTCCAGATGGGCGACACCTAGCTCAAGGCGCATCAAATAGCTTCGATCCCTCAAAGGGTGTACACGCTAAAGATTTGGCTTTGGGGTTCGATATATCGCAAAATTTAGGCAATAATTGGTTGCTGAAAAATAACATAAAATTCTCTGCCAAAGATGCCAATTGGCAAACCTCGATAAGCAATAATTTTATTGGTCTTGATGATTTTTTAGTTTCAGGACTAAGTCGCGATTTCGAATCTTTATTTGGAGGCGATTTTTCTGCTTTCGGAAATTTGGTTTTTCGTGATGCCAATAGCGGAAATGAAATAGCAAGAATTAACAACTTAGGCTCATTGGCAGTTTTTCAAGCTGAGGCTCCCAGCTTTAAATACTTAACAGATGGCCGACTACCAAATGATGCCATAATGGGCACCGCAACTTGGTTAAAGTATAATACTGCAAAAGAATGGATGGACCAATTAACCTTTCGGAAAAAATCAAAAAATCACGAATTTAATTTTGGTCTTGCGGGAGGTTTTTCTAATACTTCAATGTTTACCCAAGGCAGTTTTGCTTATGTTACCTACGAAGCCAATCCAAAGATGCTTCGTGTTACTGTTGAAAATCCAGGAGAACCAGTACTCGCGTTATCCGATTCCAACGGCGTTAGCAATTACGGTGGTTTGTTTTTTGTAAATTCAAGAGCCAAAGTAAGCCAATTAGCGACTTTTGTTAATGATAGATGGAAAGTTTCAGATTATGTGCATTTAGATTTAGGTTTACGCTACGAAACCATTACACACAAAGGCAGTAAAGATCGATTTGCGCCGTTTACGCAAAATGGTGGTGTAGATGGAAACGTTAACACGGTTTACGATAATGGTATTTTAGCCCCTACAGGTCAGCAAGATAATTTTAATTACAACTACAATTACCTATCTTTTTCAGGAGGCATCAATTATAAAATTGATGATGAAGCTGCTTTGTTTGCTAGATTTTCAAAAGGAAATAAGGCACCAGAATTGAATTATTATTTCAACAATTTCTCTAATGTTGCCATCAACAAAAAAGGAGAAGTACAAAAAATAAATCAAGCTGAATTTGGTGCAAAATACAACTTGAAAGACTTTTCTTTTACAAGCACTTTATTTTGGAGTCAGCTTAAAAATATTGGTATTGCTAATTTTGAATTTGACTCAAGCAATAATAGTATTTTCTATACACCAATTCAATTTAACACATCAAGAACCATTGGTTTAGAATGGGAAAGTGTTTATTCGCCTGTTCAAAATATCACCTTTCGTTTTAATGGCATCATTCAAAAGCCAAAAGCAACTAAATGGAAAGTTTATGATGCAGCAGGATCGGTTGATACAAGTGATGATAGTATTACAGACTTTTCAGGAAACACGCTGCCTTTTAACCCTAAACTCATGTTTAATCTGAGTAACGAATATGAAAAAGATAAAATTTCAGCCTTTATAAAATGGCAGTTTATGGGCAAACGCTATGGCAACGTTTCAAACGGGTTTAAGCTTCCTGCTTACAGTATTTTTAACGCAGGTGCTGGATATCAAATAAGCAAAAATTTATCAGCAGATATATTGGTAACCAATCTTTTTAATTCTGAAGGTTTGGCCAATTTTTTTGGCGCTAACAGTTTTGGTGCTAATGCCAACGGTGCAACACCCGAGTTTATAACAGCCAATCCAGATGCTAGCTTTGTGGTTTTTCCTGTGTTGCGCAGAAGAGCCTTAATAAAATTAAATTACAGTTTTTAATATCTTCATTTTAAAACAATTCAAACCTATGAAACCTAAATTTATAAAATCCATATTGATTTTCGCCATAAGTATTTTGATAATTTCATGTGATAAAAAAGAAGAAAAAATATTGGTATTCAGTAAAACAAATGGTTTCAGGCATGGTTCAATTGAAGCTGGAATAACTGCGTTAAAAAAATTAGGGAAAGAAAATAACTTTAAAGCCGTTGCCACTGAAGATTCATTATATTTTGTTGAAGATTCATTAAAACAATTTTCCGCTGTCGTTTTTTTAAATACCACAGGAGATATTTTAAACCACGAACAGCAAGCCGATTTTGAACGCTATATTCAAACTGGTGGCGGGTTTGTGGGCGTGCACGCCGCTACCAATACCGAATCTGAATGGCCGTGGTTCAACAAACTTGCAGGTGCTTGTTTTAATGGGCACCCTAAAATACAAGAAGCGAAATTACATGCGGTAAACAAGAATCATTTATCGACAAACCACCTTGAAGACACTTGGGTTAAAACGGACGAATGGTACAATTTTAAAGATATCAACCCAGATATTAACGTACTAATTACCATAGATGAAACCACTTATAAAGGTGGCACTAATGGTGAAAACCACCCTATTTCGTGGTATCATAATTTTGATGGTGGTCGTGCTTTTTATACCGCCATGGGGCATACAAACGAAACTTACGCAAACCCCTTGTTTTTAAATCATTTATTGGGTGGAATTAAATATGCCATTGGTAAAAACCCCCAAAATGCTTACACAAAAAAATAAATAATGGCTTGCAATGTAGCACAATTGGTTCATTAGCCTAAACATGTTCCATGCAAATATTTATAAGTTAATGTAGATCAAAAAAATTGTATTGTAAAAAAAAGACTCAATCCAAAGCATTAATCCAAGCCGCAATTTTAAGCGCTTCGTCTTTTGGAACCTGAGGCATGGGCGCCATTGGTGTGGCATATTCCGGCCAGTTTTTAGGCTGCGGATTGTAAATAAGCTGCACCATTTCCTCATCGGTATAATTGCGTTTGGCTATTAGCTTAAAAGATGGCCCAACCAATCTTTTTTCTTTATGATGGCATGCTACACAGGTATTATTGGTTAAAAGGGGCTGAACTTGCTCGTCTGTTAAAACGGGTTGCTTTTTGGCAACTGCTTTTTTATTTACGCGGGGTTTCATTTTAACCGTTTGCTTTTTAATACTTGAAGATCGTTTTGTTGAAAGTTGAGATAATTCCAATTTATCTCCATCAGCAATATTATTTAAAGTATAATAAAACGTTGGGTGCAATGTTAACTGGCCCGATTCCTTTTCCTTAACACCATTTAAAGTTATTTCGTGCACATAAAACGGTGTTAAATTATCTGTTACAATACGCACTTTATAACCATCGATACTTACTTTGACCCCTTTTAAATTAATGGTTTCCAGATTGGCTTGCGGACTTCCGTAAGCGGCATGATATTTATAAATATAACTTTTGCCTTGATACGAGTCTAAATCTTCAGCAGTGCTTTTATCTACCGGTTTTGTAAATTCAATCTCAAAACCATCGGGCATCGATTTTACGGTTTTCATTTCAAAAGGGATGCGCCCCGTCCATGTTAAATACTCCAAACCAGAATTAGTAGTTCCGGCCGATCCCCAACCTCTATTGGTTTCGCCAACAAAAAGGTTTCCGTTTTGGTCAAAATCCATACGCATCACGCCCGATTGGAATCCCGATCTAAAATCGAAAGCCACACCTTGATATTCGCCTTTTACTTTTTCAAGAACCACGCGCATAATTTTGCTTTGTCCCATATCGCCAACAAAAACCTGTCCGCTAAATGGCCCAAACTTCCCGCCTGTTTTATCTACTTTTATTTCGGAATTTGAAATGCCCAAAATACCGTGAGGCAATACCACTGCTGGCAATTGTACTTCGGGAAAAGATGCTTTTGCTTCATAAACAAAATCGGGGTCTTTTTCATCTATAATATTTTCAGGCTTTACGTAGCGCCCGTTTTTTTTAACTTGGCGTTTATCAATTTTACCATAAAAAGCTTCTTTGGTAAGCTTTATGGGCGAATCTTTATGTTCGCTCCATTTAAGACCCGCCGGATGTGCTGTAAACACGCCTTTAGGCAAGTGCCACAAACCTCCAGACCCCACCCAATCGCCTTGGTTATCGGTATAAAACAATTCATCATCAATAAGTCCGTAACCCGCTGGCGATCGCATTCCTGTTGCCCAGGGTTCCATTTGGCCATCTTCATAAATTTTCATGGTCCATCCGCGCCATAGCACACGACTTTCGCCTCGCCACCACTCCTCGTTTCCAAAAGCCACATTAGCCGTTACAAAAAAAGCGTTGTCTGGAGCTAAAACGGGACCAAAAGAATATTCGTGATAATGTGTTGATAATGGCCACGCATAAACAGTTTTGTAAACATCGGCTATTCTATCGCCATCTGTATCTACAAGTTTAGTGAGTTCGCCCCGTTGTGCAGTGTATAGCGCGCCATCTTTATAGGCCAAACCCAAAGGTTCGTGCAATCCGGATGCAAACTTTATAAATTTGGACGGATGGCCATTTGCCATGGTTGGGTTTTCGATAATCCAAACATCGCCACGTCTTGTACAAACCGCTATGGTGCCATCGGGCAACGATACAACACCGCCGCCTTCAACCTTAACCCCTTCTGGTGTGGGCACTTTTGTTATGCGGTAATAATCTTCTTCTTTAGGTGAGCTTTGGGCTATTCCTATTTGTGTAAAAGCAATCACAAACAACACGATTATTACTTTAATTTTATTATGAATTACTTTGTTTTTCATCATTACCAAATTATTTCATATTTAATGTTACTACCATCAACTGGGATTATCAATTCTGTTTCACCGTTAACTTTTCGAACTATAGGATTTTGACCTGTTCGCACTTTAACATAATACTGTTTATCCTTTATAAGATAAGCGCCGTCAGACATTTTTTCAACCTCGCCAGAAGCCAATTTGCAATACCAATTTGTTAATCCGGATTTTGAAAATTGAATGTCGTGAACCACATAATTATTGTTAGGGTTGGGTGTGATTCTATTTTCAATATCAACATTTTTATAACGGTATTTAAAGACTGGCAACCATGTGGTTTTATTAATTACATAGCCTTTTGAAACAAATTCTGGTGCGGTTCCTGTTTCCGGAAAAGCGGTTTTGGAATCAGAAAGTTGCGCAATAGGTTGGTTTAAGAACGTCCATTGAACGGCGCCTTTTGGTTTAAACGATCCATCACCACGGCTGTGCCACATGGGTGTAGCATCGACAAACTCGCCTCGCCAAACACCAACAAGATTACCTGCACCTAAATCGTAAATATAGTTGACACCCTCTGGTGTGCCTACGCCAATGGTGTGCGACAAGCGTTTGCCGTTACCATTAAAACTCACAAAGGCTCTTAACAAACGGGGTTTAGAATCCGGTTGCACAAAAATTGGAGATACCGAATTGATATTGGGCGGATAAGAATCATAGGTGTGAAAATCTCTTGAATTGGTGGATTTGCTTTTAATGGTCAATCCTAATCGTGGTGCTCTCCACGCAGCAGATTTAATATTGACAAGAATGAATTTATGTGTTCCTTTTGATAAGGTTACCTCTTCATTTAGCCAGCCTTCAGCGCTCGAAGAATTATCTTCTACTATTTTTTTGTTATCAACAATAAGCTTTACACCTCCGGTATAACCTACGCTAATTGTATAATCATCTTCTTCGGCAACATCCAAAGTTCCCATGTAAATAATGCCATATTCATCTTCTTCACCAACACTAAGAATATCGATTTTATTGGATTTACCGGTTGCCACTTTAGCGTTTTCGTTCAATTCGTCCAATCCCTTAAACGCGCCTTTGTAGATAACATGCGAAAGTGATGTGAGCGCCACTGAAGATTCTTTCAATAATTGATATTTAAAATTCCTGATGGCAACGGGTCCGTGGTTTCCTTGTATTAATAGCGGGCCTTTGGCCACTTCGTTCTTTTCAATGGGGCCGCCGGTATAGGTTGGAACTTCGACATTGCTATGGATTCGAACACCATTTAAATCGACTGAAATAAATTTAGCGTTTGCTGTTTTTTTACCCGTCTCATCAAAACGTGGTGCCTGAAAATGCACTTTATAGGTTTGCCATAACCCAGGTGCTTTTGATGCATTGCTAGTTGGCGGTATGCCTCTGAAAATTTTATCTTCATCGGTTTCCCAATTGTTATGAAATCCACCCATATCAGACCCTAATGGGTTTTTAACGCCCCAACTGTCTTTTAACTGCAACTCGTATCGCCCTTGAAAATATATGCCGGAATTTGATCCTTTTGGAAGCAGCACCTCCAACTCCAAAAGTAAATCTCCGTGTTCCCAATTGGTAATTAAGGCATCATGCTTTTCTTTATCATTTATATTTAAAAGAATACCTGTTCCCGGGGTTGACTCAATGGCTTTTGGTGGCTCGATGGCATTTCTTTTTTTCTTTCTACGTTTCTTTTTCTTTTTTGAATTGTTTTCTTCTGTTGTTTGGTGATACACGTCAACATGCCTATTTACCGTTACGTCACCCACTATTTGCCAGTTTCCGGCCTGAGCTTTAAAATTGTTTAAATTATCGAGTTTTATTTGCTCTTGCGCAGACAAATAAAAGCAAAAAAGCACCGCCATTAATAAAAGCCTGATTTTCATAATTACCATCTTGTTAAGATGTCTAATTTAGGCATTTATATTAATATTGACCTTGTTTACAAACTTGGATTGGATTTAAGAAAATTGTTTATTGCGGTTTAACTTACTTTAATACAATAGGTATTTAAGTAGTGCTTGCGATAGTTTTTGGAAACCAAGTTGTGATAACCGATACATTTTAAAGGTTTCAACCAGAGAACACTTAGGGAGCTTTATACCAAAAATTCTAATCGAGCAGTTTACATTTAGCATGGTAAAAATGTAATGCCTAACTTTTGTTATTAATGGCTTTGGCTAAAAATTAAAGTTTTTTTAAAGCACTACTATATCAAGCCTGAATGCTATTTATAATTTAATTACCCAGATTTTACAATAAACCGAATAGCCTAGGCAACCAAAGGCTTAATTCTGAAAAATAAGTTACAATAAACAAAGACACTATCATTGCTAAAAACAAAGGCAGTAGAGGCTTTACAACTTTTTCTATGGTTGTGTTTGCAATACCTACCCCAACAAAGAGCACAGAGCCAACGGGTGGTGTGCACAGACCAATAGATAGGTTTAGAACCATAATAATACCGAATTGAATAGGATCCATTCCTAATTCTGTAATTATTGGTAAAAATATAGGTGTAAAGATTAATACAGCTGGTGTCATATCCATAAAAATACCAACAAACAATAGTATTAAATTAATAATTAGCAAGATAACTATTGGATTATCGCTTATTGTTAGCAAAACAGAACTAATTCCTTGAGGAATATTCTCGTAAGACATAACCCAGGACATGCTCATTGAGGCGCCAATTAAAAGCATTACTATAGCTGTTGTGCCACAAGACTCTAACAAGATTTGCGGAATATCTTTTGTGCTTATTTCTTTATAAACAAACCCCAAAATAAGGGTGTAGAGTACGGCTATTGCCGAAGCTTCAGTTGCAGTAAAAATGCCGGCAACTATGCCTCCAATTACTACTACCAGCAGCATTAAACTAGGAAATGCTCTTATAAATGTTTTGCCAACTTGTTTTATTGTACTTCTTTTACCCACATTATAACCTTTTTTTTTAGCCCAAAACGAAGCTACTACCATAAGGAGCAAACCTGTAATAATACCAGGAACATAACCTGCTAAAAACAGTGCTGCTATAGATACGCCACCACTTGCCAATGAATATACAATAAGCACATTACTAGGCGGAATAATTAGTCCGGTTGTAGAAGATGTAATATTTACTGCCGCTCCAAATTCTTTTGAATAGCCTTCTTTTTCCATTTCTGGACCTAATATGCTTCCCATTGCAGAAGCAGATGCCATTGCTGAACCTGCAATTGCCCCCATTAACATAGCTGCAATTACATTGATTAAGGCCAATCCACCTGGGAGCGACCCAACCAAGGTTTTAGCAAAATCTATTAAACGATGTGCTATCCCGCCTTTATTCATAAGTTGCCCAGAGAGCACAAAAAACGGAATAGCCAACAAAGCAAAACTGTCTAAGCCCGTTGCCATGCGTTGAGAAACCGTTGTGAGCGCGGGGAGCATTGAGATACTGGTCATCATGGTTAATAACGATGAGATAGCAATACTCCACGCTACCGGAACACCTATTAACAATAAGCCTATAAAGCTAAGCACTAAAACGAGTACGGGTAAATATTCCATTATAATTGTTTGTTTATGATATCTGAAAGCTTATAATAAATAATTAGAATACCACTTATTGGAATGATTGAATAGACCAAAGCAAGCGGAATCTGCAAAGCCGGAGAGTACTGGCCTAAAGTAAATGTTATATAAACCAAACGAATACCTCCAACCACAAAAGCTGAAAAGCAAAAAACAATAATAATCCAATTAATAAAAATTTTCAGCTTTGTTTGCCCTTCTTTATTTAACCTTGCTGGCAATAAATCTATAGCCACATGCATTCTTCTTCCCGATATGTATGCAGCTCCTAACACACCTACCCAAATCATTAAGTAACGTGCTAGTTCATCAGTAAACGAACTAGGTGAGCCCATTACAAATCTGGTAAAAACCTGCCAGAGCACATTAACCACCATAACAGCCATAATTACAGCAAGTACGATACCTAAAATACGATCAACTTTTTTTCTTAGCTCCATAATTATTGGGTTTCTTGAATTTTTTTAATAAGGCTATATATAGATTCATTACTCTTGTAATCTTCATAAATAGATGCTACTTTTTTCTTGAACACCGATTTATCTGGCCTTACAACCTTCACACCCGCTTCTTTAACAGCTTGTAAAGCCTCTAGCTCTGATTTGGCCCATAATTCTCTTTGATATTTTACTGAAACATCTGTTGCTTTTTGCAACCAAGACTGTTCTTGGGCAGATAAACGCTCCCACAAATGAGTACTTATAATTAAGACGTCTGGTATAGTGGTATGCTCGTTTAAAGAATAAAACTTACAAACCTCGTAATGCCTAGAAAGGTAAAATGTTGGCGGGTTGTTTTCGGCACCATCAACAACACCTTGCTGTAGTGCTGTGTATAATTCTCCTGATGAAATGGGTGTTGGCGAACCACCAAGACTGGTTACCATATCCATGGCGGTAACGCTCTCCATTACCCTTATTTTTAAACCTTCAAGGTCTTTTGGTGTTTCTATGGCTTTTTCTTTGGTATAAAAACTTCGGCTTCCGGCATCGTAATACCCTAAACCCTTTAGCCAGTATTTTTGTCCGCCGTCCAATAGTCCTTTACCAATGGCTCCATCCAAAACTTTAAAAGTATGTTCTCTATTTTTAAACAAAAAGGGTAACCCTAGTACTTTCATGTTTGGAGAGAAGTTTTCCATAACAGCTGCAGATACTTTGGTCATGTCCAAGCTACCAATTTGGAGCAATTCCAAGCATTGGCGCTCGGAGCCTAATTGCTGGTTGGGGTATATTTCTAATTTTAATTTGCCTTTTGAGTTTTTTTCCAGTTCGTCGCCCATTAGCAACATAGCTTTATGAACAGGGTGTCCGGTATCCAGTCCATGCGCTAATTTGATGGTTTTTTGTTTCTGCAAAGAATCGCATGAGCACAAGGTAAAAATTAAAGACATGGCTATAAATACCGAAGATAATTTTTTCATTAATAATAAATTACAATTATACTCTTACTGCTTTTATAGATTCTAAAGCTTTTCTTACATTGTTTTCCAGCTTTTTGTAATCATTATTGGCGATAATGTCTTTAGATATTAGTTTAGACCCCATCCCAACGCATGTTACGCCAGCATCAAACCATCCTTTTAGGTTTTCCTTGGTAGGTGATACTCCCCCTGTTGGCATAATACTTGTCCATGGTTGTGGGCCTTTAATGCCTTTTACAAATTGTGGCCCATAAATATCGCCCGGGAATAGTTTTACAATTTCGCAACCTAATTCTTCTGCTCTGGCAATTTCTGTTAGTGTTCCGCAACCCGGAGACCACAATACTTTTCGTCTGTTACAAGCTAAAGCTATATCTTCTCTTAGCACAGGGGTTACAATAAAGTTGGCGCCCAATGCCATATATATTGATGCTGCTGCCGCATCTGTAACAGAGCCAACGCCCATAATCATTCCTGGTAATTGCGCGATGGCGTATTTTGTTAATTCGCCAAAAACCTCGTGGGCAAAATCGCCTCTTGCGGTAAACTCCATTAATCTTGCACCCCCATTGTAACAAGCTTTTAAAACCTGTTTGCCAACTTTAATATCGTTATTAAAAAACAAGGGGACCAGCCCAGTTTCTTTCATAACACTTGCAACTTCTATTCTTGTAAATTGAGCCATTTAAAATATGTATTTGTTTGTTTTCTTAATTGTTTATCTGTTAAATTGAATAAAGAACTCAACAGGCAAACACTTATATTATCTTGCTACTCGACCAGAGGCATCCCCATCCATTAATTTTTCAACCTCTGAAACGGTTACTAGGTTTGCATCGCCTTTTATGGTATGTTTTAAACAAGATGCTGCTACTGCAAAATCTAATGCATTTTGGTCGTTTTTTGGGTATTTCAATAAACCGTATATTAACCCACCCATAAACGAATCGCCACCACCAACGCGATCTACAATATCGGTAATTTGATATTGGCGTGTTTGGTACATTGTTTTTCCATCATATAAAACGCCTGCCCAAGTGTTATGGGATGCAGATATTGAGCCTCTTAAAGTGGTTATTACTTTTTTTGCTTTCGGGAATTTTTTCATCATTTGTTTGCAGACCGACAAAAAGGCTTCGGCTTTTACATCCTGGCCCTGCTTGTGCACATCTAAACCTTCTGGATGAATACCAAAGTGTTTTTCGGCATCTTCTTCGTTTCCTAAAACAACATCGCAATACGCGGTTAATTCTGTCATTATTTTTTCTCTTTGCTTTTTATCGCAATAGGTCCAAAGTTTAGCTCTATAATTTAAATCTGTTGATATGGTTATACCTTTTGCACTTGCTGCTTTTACTGCTTCTAAACAAACATTGGCTGCACCTTGTGAAATGGCCGGGGTAATACCCGTCCAATGAAACCATGCGACGTCTTTAAAAACAACATCCCAATCAATCATTCCTGTTTTTATTTCTGCCATTGCAGAATGTGCCCTATCGTAAACCACTTTGCTCCCTCTGCTTACGGCTCCGGTTTCTAGAAAATAAATACCTAAACGGTTGCCACCCCATACTATTTTATCTACGCCAACACCACGTTTGCGCATTTCCATCATGGCGCATTCGCCAATATCGTTTTTTGGTAAGCGTGTTACAAAATCTACAGGCACGCCATAGTTGGCCAAAGATACTGCTACGTTAGATTCTCCGCCGCCATAAACCACATCGAAACTTGATGCTTGCGAAAACCTTAAAAATCCTTGAGGCGCCAACCTTAGCATAATCTCTCCAAATGTTACTACTTTGCTCATTTATTAATTTTATTAGAACTTATTAAATTTATCTTGTAAATTTCGGAATTGTGTAAAAAACACAAAGGGTAGAAACTGCCCAAATTAGAGGGTAAAATTGATACGGTCTTAAAATGTTTATTCTTTAATGATATGAATATGCGAGCCCTCTTTGTCTTTTTCAATTAAAACAACCTCGCCACTTACCAACCTATTATTAACCTTAAAAAAGTTTGATGCTGGCGCAGGTGAATTGTGAACTACGAGCATTGTGTACTCTTTGTCGTTGATAGCAACAGAAAGAGCCTCTACGTCGGTGTCTTTTAGCAACACATTGTTTCTGTTATAAACCGGTACTTTTTTATAGGTTAGTGCCGTATTATCTGGAAAATACAATACCGAAATAAATGAGGCAAAGCCCTGCGCTTTTTTATACAATTGGGCACTTTTACTTTTTTCTCTTAAATTATATTCTGAAGAATACCAAGAATCATTCAGAGCAATCTCAATAGGTTTTATGGGTTGTATTCTCAAATTGTTTTTAAGATAGGTGGTTGTTAAGCCTTGGTTTTCTATTTTAACATTGGTATTTGGAAAATTAAAATACTGCGAGTATTTATGCTTGCCGTTAGATGAAAAACTATCGAAAACCAACCATATATTTGGTTTTAAAAACAGTAATCGTCTTTTTACCGATACCGGATCTTCCAATCGTTTATAAGCTGTGTTTTCTGCTTCGGCATAATCAAAACCTGTTGATATTTTAGTGTAAATACCTTGAGAGCGCGCTTCAAAACTATTAATCCAAGAGTCTTTATAGATAGTATTTGGCAAATCATCTACACCTAGTGTATTGTGGCTTATATTGCTTTTAAACAGATCCCTCCATTTATTATCAACGTAAGTATAGCGGCCACTATCTACCAAATAATCTTTGTTGTTGGCAAAAATTGTAAAATGCAATATGTTATCGTGCCCATGACCGCATCCTAATTTTTTTAAATGAAAACTAGAATATGTGGCATCTTCTGCCCAAGAGGTTCGCATGTACAAATCGCCGGAACTTTGCTGGTAAACAGACAAGAATTCGGGTGTTTTAGCACTTAGGCCTTTGTAATTTATGGCTTTCTGATTTCCTAGTAAAAAGTAAGTCTCGTAATCGAATTCTGGAAATGCCCTTGATTTTAATACAGCATCGTTAAATAGAGACGATGCTAGTGTTATCAGGCCTCTTAAATCTGTATCGTCGCTATCACCCAAAAGTGGTTGATGGAAATTTGGTTTTTGCCATTTTACATTGGCATAGGCCATATCTTTTGTTTTTTGCTCAATGGCTTTTGGCAACTTAAAACCCTTTAATTGAGCTACCAAATTAACATTCATATAACAATGGAATACTTCGTTATGGTACATTGGCGATTGTTCCCATTGAGTGCCATCTGGCAAAACCTGCAAATTAGCACAGGTGGTTAATTTCTCCAATGCATCTTTTTGCCATTGTTGGGCAATTTTAAATTCGGTTAAAAAATGAGCCACGTTAAATAAACCTTGATATTCTAAAACGCCCCAATTACTGGTTTTCGAGAAATTGCTAAACGCACTATTTATATAGTCTGCGTGTTGGTAAAGCGAGGTAATGAATTTTGACAAAAACTCTGGTGTTACGTGTTTGGAGTGTTTTACGTACTCAAAGGTTTTAATCCAGTTTTCGCACCTTATGCCAGCTTCAATTCGTCTCCATGATAATTTTTTAAGGCTATCTTGTAAAGGGTTTTTATCAATCCAATGCGTTATCTGTTCTATAAAACCCTTGGCGTATTTTTCGTTTCCGGTTATAAAATAGGCTTTTCCTAAATCGGTCCAATACTTATGTCTGTTTAACATAAAACACCATTCTTCATCACCATTTGGGATGGCCGTCCAATCTATTTCGTCTTTGAATTGATGGGGAATATTGGTTTTTTCCATGTCCCAATCGTATCGAAACAAAAAATATTTATCTAAAACTTGGTTGGCAACTTCAATGGTTTTTTTTATGTCCTGTGGATAGTTGCCATTAATATATGCCAAATCATTTTTAGTTACTTGTAAATACAGGTTATCTTTGGCTCTATAAACTTTAAGCAATTGCCTTAGGGCTTCTTTATGATTGTTGTTGGCAATCGATTTTTTTACTGATTTTAATTCTGGAACATTGTAGTCAAGCTTGTTAAAAAGAGATTGATTCTTTTTTTGGGCAGAAACACTAATGGCAGATACTACAAAAAACAGAACATAATAAACTGATTTAAAGCACATTGATTTCATTGTATTTGTTATTTAAAGTTGCATTATTTTAAAATTATCGATTTTCATGTGGTTATTTACAGTTCTAAACCCAAAATAGCCATTTGTATAAGGTTGGCTATCATGAACCTTGAAAATTATGTCTCCATCACGCGAATAACTTGTAAAATTATCTTTTACAATAATTTCAATTTTCATTGTTTTATTGGCGGTAATCATAAATTTTTTATCAAGCAAATCATGTTCGGGCAATAAAGGCCTATGTATATTACCATTATAGCGTCTAAATCTGGTTTTAGTATTGTGGTGCCCGCCATAGCCAACATAATATAGCTTTAAGTGGTGATAGTTAGGGAAATGGCCAGCACGTTTTTTCGAGTCTTTAAAAAAATGGTCTGGATTTTTTGGGTCGTTTGCCATCCAAAAGCAATTCATGTCCGATACTCTATCGTATTCTCCTCCATTATCTATAATTGTGATATTGTAGGTTATTTTTACGGGAGCCACCAATTTGTTTTTAAACCAAATAGTACAGCCCTTAGCATCGATAACCTCTATGCTTTTGTTTTTAAAAATGGTTTGGCCGTTACTTTGTTGTTCTACCACCCAATTATCTGAAGAAGCTAGGGCGTTTCTGTAAATAATGCCGTTGCCCTTGCACCCAAGGGCTAAAAAAAATAGTATGCAGAATTGTATATTTTTCAAAATGAATATTAGTTAGCCATTGGATTGGTTGTGGTGGTATTGGCATTATGGTTTTTTTGGAGCTCATGAAGTCGTGCTTGCAAAGCCTTAGCTTTCTGGGGAAATTCATTAGCCAGATTATTGGTTTCTGAAACATCATTGGCTAAATTATAAAGCTCAACTGTTTTGGTTTCATAAAACTCAATAAGTTTCCAATGGCCTTGTCTAATCGCAGCTCCTGGTGTCCAACCACTACCATGATAATGTGGGTAATGCCAATAAATCTCGTTTCTAAGTATTTCATCATTAACAAATAGTTTTGAAATATCTATCCCGTCTATTTTAAGGCTGTCATTTATTTTTATGTTAGCTTGCGAAAGTAGGGTTGGAAAAAAATCGTGTCCAACTACCGGTACTTCGCTTATTATGTTTTCTAACGAAAAGTTTGAAGGTTTTACTAACAAAGGCACCCTAATGCCGCCTTCGTACAACCAACCTTTTCCAGCCCTTAAAGGCCTAACAGAGGTTGGTGCTTTAAAGCTATATCGAGGTTCAAGGGTTGAAAGCCCGCCATTATCTGAAGTAAAGATAATAGTTGTGTTGTTATACAAACCTTCTTTTTTTAATTTTTCTATAAGGTTTCCAATATTTTTATCTAGAGCAAATAACATAGAGGCGTAATCTGGGTTTGTTTGCTGCATTTTTGTTGTAGCTGTTCCTTCTTTCTTGTGGGAAACCTTTAAGCTATCTAGGTTTTTCAGTTTTGTTTCAAACTTATCTATGTATGCTGTATTTGCCTGAATTGGGGTATGTACCGTGTAATAAGATAGAAATAATAAAAACGGCTTATTGCTAATGGTGTCTAAAAAATTAATGGATTCTTGTGTTAACCTATCTGTAAGGTATTCTCCTTTTTTGCCATCTTTTAAATACGGGTTTTTATAGGGCGAATAATAACCTCCTGGTGGCTGTCCTTTTTTATAGCCTCCAATATTTGTCTGAAAACCATGGTCTGTTGGCAAAAACCCTTGATCTCCCAAATGCCATTTTCCGGCAAAAAATGTTTTGTATCCGTTATCTTTTAAAATTTCTGGTAAAGTAGGTTCAGATAGTGGTAATTGGTTTAAATCTATAGCGCCAATTAGCGGTCTGTCTTTGGGGTCGTCTCCGGGCAACCAATCTGTAATATTAAGTTTTGCAGGGTGTTTTCCTGTTAATATTGCTGCTCTTGATGGTGAGCAAATAGAGGCCGAAGCATAGGCATTTGTAAAATTAATGCTTTTTTTACTAAAGGCATCTATATTTGGGGTTTCGTAAAATGTACTGCCAGAATAACCAAGGTCTGTCCACCCTAAATCATCGACAAGAATAAATACAAAATTTTGTTTTACAGGTTCTTCTTTACATGAAAAAAAGAGCCATACTAAAGTAACGGCAAATAGCTTTTTAATCATAATTAGTTTGTTTGTTAAGTTTAAAGGATCAATTTAAATTTACTTCATGCTGATTAGTATAACCATCTTTCTTTAAATTTTTCAATTTAGTTTTCAATTCCTTAACTTTTTCAGGAAATTCCGGAGCTAGGTTTACTTGCTCGTTTGGATCTTTTTTAATGTTGTATAACTGGGGGGTTGGCTTAAAACCAGTTTCTATTACGGGACCCCAGGGCACTAGTTTTGGGCCATCTAGGGGTTCTATATATTTCCAATCGCCTTCCAAATAAGAAATGGGACCCTTAAAGCTTTCTTGAATTAATGCTGTTCTTCCGGTTTTATTCTTACCCATAAAAACATCTAGTGTGTTTTGGCTATCAATTACATCTTTATTTACTTGTTCTATGCCGGCCAATGCAGCAAAAGAACTTAAAAAATCGACCTGACTTACAAGTGCGCTAGAAACGGTACCCTGCCCTTTTCCATCTGGCCATCTTATAATTAAAGGAATTTTGCTTCCGCCATCATAAGCACTATATTTTCCGCCTCGCAAGCCGCCTGTTGGCTTATGGTTTCCTAGCAATTCTCTAGCTTGATCGTGGTAGCCATCATCAACAACTGGACCGTTATCACTAGAAAAGACTATAATTGTATTCTCCAATAAATGTTGTGCTTTAAGTGTTTTTACAATTTCATTAACCGTCCAATCCAATTGTAAAATCACATCGCCTCTAAGACCTAAGCCACTTTTGTCTTTAAACATAGAATTGGCGACTCTTGGCACATGGATATCGTGTGTGGAAAGCAACAGGAAAAAAGGTTGGTTTTTATTTTCATTAATGAATTTATTAGATTTATCGACCAATTCCATAGGTATGGTTTCGTCGTCCCAAAGGGCCGCTTTTCCGCCTGTCATGTAACCAATTCTGCTTATTCCATTTACTATGGTATGGTTATGGCCTTGAGAAGGTTTCATGGTTAACAACTCCGGGTTTTCTTTTCCTGTTGGCCAATCGCCGACTTTTTCTTTATAGTTTACGGTTATGGGATCGTTAGGATCTAGATTCACTACATAATGGTTTTCAACGTAAACACAGGGTACCCTATCGCCGGTCGCTGGGATTAAATACGAATAATCGAAACCTATCTCTAAAGGGCCAGGGCTTATTTTTCCGTTCCAATTTGGTCCGTTTTTATCACCTAAACCTAAGTGCCATTTCCCCACTATACCTGTTTTATAGCCTGTAGTTTGCAAGAGTTTTGGCAATGTGGTTCTGGCTGTATCAATTAACAGGGCTTCGTCTCCTTTTGCAACGCCTGTTCCTTTTTTTCTCCAAGCATAATTTCCTGTTAACAACGAATATCTGGATGGCGTACAAGTTGCTGCGGTTGCATAGGCATTATCGAACAAAATACCTTCTTTTGCCAATGCATCTATGGCAGGTGTTTTAATTTCTGTGGCACCGTAAGCACTAACATCGCCGTAACCTAAATCGTCTGTGTAAATAAAAACAATGTTTGGCTTTTGCTTGTTTTCGCTTGATGTTTCGCTGTTGCTTTTTGTTTCTGCTGTTTTGTTTTTACAGGCTAAAACAACAAAAATAAACAGAACGTAAATAAAGAAGGATTGTTTTTTTAAAGTCATGGTGTTTGGTATTAATTAATAAGGTTTATCGAATAATTCGCTGGCGTGCATTTTACTAGCACTAGGTATTACGGCTTTTTTCAAGAATTTGGTATCGCTGGTATTTTTGCACCAATCAATTAGTGTTTGCCTAAATTGGTCAATATTTTCGATATGATTTTTAGAACGTATTAAATTATTCATTTCGTAAGGGTCTTCTTTTAAATCGAAAAATTGCTCCCTGTTTTTTCCCCAATTATAAACCACGTATTTATAACGGTTGCCAATTACTGCCCGACCCTGGGTTCCGTGTGCGTGCTTGCCTTCAAATTTGGTTTCAACCACCAAATAGTCGTGCGGTTTGTAGTTGCTGTTTTTTGCAATAAGCGGTTTTATGCTTTTGCCTAAAAAGCCGTTGGGAATATCAATATTCGCAAAATCTAAAATGGTTGGGTAAAGATCCAATCCGTTGGAAATTAATGTTGGATTATGTTTTTCTTCGGAAGTATTAGCGTTTTTGTAATTAACGATAAAAGGCACTTTGATACTTTCTTGAAAGAGGGCTGTTTTTTGGTTCCAACCGTGTGATGCATTGCCATCGCCGTGGTCGCTGGTAAATATGATGACGGTATTGTCGCGCAAACCCAAATCATCAATAGCATCGATAATCTTACCGATTTCTTTATCCACTTTTTCAACCAATCGGTAATAGGCATGTCGGTATTGGCGCCAGTCGGCTTCGGTGTAATGTTTTGTTGGATAGATTTTTACCGAAGCATTTTGCTCTATTTGCAAAGCCTCTGGAAAGGTTTCAGATTTCTTGAAATTAATTGGCAACTCTGGGGTTTCGCTTAATGGCACTGGCGGAATATTTCCGTAAGGCAAAGGCTGGTTTCTGGCCCATTCGCAGATGTTATGCGGATTATCAAAAGAAGCCACCAAAAAGAAAGGTCGCGTTTTGGTTGTTCTGGATTTTAAATAATTGATGCTTTTTTCGGCTAGGGGTATATCGCCAAAATCGGCTATTTTTTCAAAGCCGTTCCCCTCTACCATAGCAGCTTCGTGGGCGTGCCATTTTCCGCCGTAGGCGCAATCGTAACCCGCTTGTCTTAAAACATGCCCAAGTCCTGTTTGCTTATCTTTGGGCTGCATCTCCTTTTCACCTTTTTCATTCGAGTTTACGCCCAAACTGTGAGGCATTTTACCCGTAAACATACTAGAACGCGAGGGTGTGCACAACGGAAACGTAACATAGGCATTTTTAAAATAAATGCCCGTTTTTGCCAACTTATCTATATTTGGTGTGTTTAAATTTAAGTTTCCCGCAACGCTTAGCGCTTCGGCTTGGTGCTGGTCGGTCATAATCAAAACAATGTTGGGTTGGTTTTGAGTTTGCCCAAACGATATTGTAAAAACACCCAAACAAACCCATACTATCAGTTTAAAATTATTCATATTCACAGTTTGTTTTGCAGCCATTTCTTTTCTGTTTTTCGCCATTGCCTTAAGGTTTTACACACCCATTTAGGGGTTTTCCCCAATCGATGCTTTAGTTGCGCTTGGTACAAAGATTCGGGAAAAACTTTAGCGCCTAGACTTTCTAAATATCCAATATTTTTTTCATTTAATGAAGTTTTAGAGCCATGTAATCCAACAACTATTGGATTAACCACGGCAAACCCCCAATACATGCCTTTCCCCGAGTGGCTCCAAAAATCGTAATCTTTAGTGGTGTTGCCCACTCTTTTATAGTTCCATAACGTTAAGCCTTTTAAATGATGTGGTTCGTTTTTGTAAAATCCGCCGTGGTTGGTCATTTTAGAGCCTTCATATAAATCGACCAAATTATTTATGGGAATATCGGCATGCGAGTCCCATCCTTGTTTTGGGGTTTTTACTCGCCAAATTACCGAACCCGAAGTTTTATGCGACATGGCTGCCCCGTGAAACTGCCCGTAATTGGAGGCATCGTTTATCAAACCCGTGAGCACCCTAGTAGATTGCGTAACGTTGGTTAATTTGTGCCCGCTATTGCCCTGGACCAAAAGCTGTAAAATAGACGATGCATAGCCATTATTTATGGAAACAGCACCAGTAACATTGCTGAACCTGCATTTTGTAACCCAAGAATTTGCAACACGGTTCATGGCAATAATGGACCACGCATTGTCGTGAATATAATCTTTGTGATGTACGAATTTATCCTTGAAATTTGCCTTAAAAAAAATGTTTTCAACGCCAACATTTTCCAACGGATAAAATGGTTTTGCCTGCCAATTGTAATTGGTATTAATAAAATTTACTAATGGGTCTTTTAGAGTGATTTTATTACCTGAAATACTTTTTATGGCGTGGTTTTCAATAAACGTAACGCCTTTTTCTTTTATTTTTTCCCAATGCGGCCGTGGATTTTTACCTTGTAAGGCTTCTTTGGCTGCATCCAAATTATAAGGCATTTCTAATTGAAGGTATTTTGCATTTTTAAATAATTTTACATTTTCTACTTCAATTACAACATCGCCCGCGTTTGCCTGTTTTATAATGTTTGTTGTAGCATCAGCTTTCCTTTTCGGAAAAAAATTAAACATATAACTCACTTTCCATTCCGGTTCGTCGGGGTAGCGACGCAAAGTGTGGTTTTTCATCTGGATAACCGTACCGTTTTTTCCCATACCGCTCCCTTTTAATACAATGTTTGAAGCCGTTATTTCGATGGGATTGGTTTTGGTTGGGTTTACGTTTACCAAAAATTCGCCTTTGGGAAAAAACACCACACCGCCCTTATTTTTTTTTGCAGCATCAATGGCCGATTGAATGGCTTTTTGATCGGAAATGGAATCGTTGGGAAGGGCACCAAAATCCATCACATTAAAAACTTTTAAATGCTTGTGCTTTTTAGGAATACCTGTTTCTCCAAGTTTATAGCCCGCGTAAGAATAATTGAAAAGTTTGGGGATTTCAGGGTTGGATATTTCGTCTTTAAACTTTTTCCAAATGGCTGCTTCTTGGGCAAAAACATTGAAGATTGCAAAAAAACACAGCAAAAAACTTCTTTTGAAAACCACTTTATCAATCATAATGAAACTTAGTAAAACTTAAATTTTAAGCAGTTTGATTTCGTGCGACAAACCATCTTTTAACTCTAAAGTAATAAGCGTTTCGTTTAAAGTGTTTTCAACCGAAAGCACATTATCTGTTATTGCTGCAGACCACTTTCCGTTAACCGTTATGGTAAATTTTAGGGGCTGGCTGTAATTTTTAAATTTCCCTTTTTTGTGCTCCGGAAAGTTTAAATCGGGTTGCACAACGCTTAATGTGGCTTGCTGTACGCCTTCCTTTTTTGCCATGACCAACACCGGTTTAGAGGCTGTTTTTAAAATGCCGTGTTGTAAATTTTCATCGGCCTTAAAAACAACGTATCCGGTGGTATTGGTTTTTAAATCCTTTACAATATGCGCCACACTATCGGCTTTTAAGATGTTGAAGGATTTATCGTTTTCTACACGTTTATCAAAATTATGTATTTCAGCTTCGTTGTTAAAAGGGTAAACAACATATTGGTAATTGGCATTTTTTGGTGCAAATCCGTGGTCAATCCATGCCGATGCAAAATTGCCTTGGGTTTCTTTTGCCCCTTTTCCCTTCGGATTCATTTTACCGGTATTCACAGAATATTTGTTGTGATATGAATGTTGTTTTTCCTTTTTAAAATGAATCGTGTTGTTCGATAGCATGTGATAGGCGTTTCCGTAAGGGTCGATAATCCAGTTTTTAGCTTCGGGGTTTTTAGCTAATTCACCCTGAAAAGGAAACTTGGTTATTTTTTTTGAAGCTGTGTAAATAGCATCCTTTTTATCTTTTAAAAACGTTTGGAACAAATTGGTTTGTGTTGCATTTTCAGTATCAACACTAGAAATATTGGTGCCAATACAGATTAATTTATCGCCAAAAGAGAATACAGATTTCTTTGCTTTTAGTTTTCCGGGAAAACCAACTTTTGTCTCTGGACCATCGGCGTTGGACCCTTTGCCTTCGTTTAAAACCATTCCAAAAATACCGTTGCCATTTAATGTTGCGGTACCGGCAAAAGATTCGTTAGACCGAAACATAATTAAGGGCATTTTTGCTTCTAATTCTTCAAGTGGTAAATAAATAATAGTTGCTCCCGGATAGCGGTTCCAGTCCCAACCTTCTTGTTTAAATCCGCTGCCTATTTCGCCTTTACTATTTAATAATTGAATAGTCCCGTTGGCCGGATACCTACCGTACCTGTTTGATGCGACGTAAATTTCGGAGGCCCAAACATATTTGCTGTAACCCTTAATAATGGCGGCCCAATCTTTTTCTCTTTTTACTGCAGTGGCAGCGTAAGGGAATGTATAAAAACCAGAGAGTTCTTCTTGGTTTATACCGTGAACTTGGGTAAACAATGTAGTATTTAATATATCGTCTTTTCCCCAAAGCCTTAAATATGCTGCAGCCACCTCTTTGTCTATTTTAGACATTCCTGTTGGATCTCCTGCATTGGCCATCAACAAAAACTGTTCTTTTAAAGATTTTATACTGTTGCCGTCTAATGGGTGCCTGCCAGCATTTCCGAATCCCCAATCGAATTTCTGACTATAAATTCTGGACGCTAAAAATGCCTTTTTAAAATTTTTATGTCCTTGAGTTCCTATTCTAAATCGTGTTCTGGCTAATGTGTTTATTACTTTTGGCACGGTTTGAAATGCCCCTATGCCATAGGCAGGATAATGCCCGTTGTGGTGCCACGCCGTTCCATCTACCTTAAAACCCCATTCTTCGTTTTGTTGCGCCAAGGTAATAGACATGTATTTTGAGTACGCCCGTAATAAAGCGGCTTGTTTTTCTTGAGATTCCAGTAAAAAAATAAGCATTAAATGGTAATACGATTGGGTGTTTAAATAATCGATATTTACATGGAATTTGCTCTCATCGTCTAGCAACATTCCTAAATTAAACAACCAATGCAAACTGCTACCAACCTCTTGCAATAAGCCATTGTTGTACAAAAATTGGCGCATGGTAAAAAAGGCCTCGGTAATTTCGCGAACGTTGTAACCTATGTGGTGCCTCGTGCCACCGTTAGAACCTGCTTGCCAACCTTGGTCTAAAAAATATTTTGTTCCGGTTAAAAACATGCTTTCTATTTCAGCCTTTTCAGTTGGGTTTGCCCTATCGTGAAAATTAGCTAGTTTTTTTAATACTTTACCCAAGCTTTTTACATCGTTGTATCTATTGGCACCTTGTTGGTTTTTATCGTAAAACGATTGTTTTCTATTAAAGGTTAACGGGGGTCCTGTAACGGTTTTACCGTTATCTTTTAAATGTAATTCGGCATACATTTCTCGTAGCGAATTTATGTAAACCTTATATTTTTTTGCGATGGTTAAATCTGCATCAATAAGCTGTTCAAACTTTTTTAAATCTAACCGGATGGCCATAGAAATGGGTTTAGCCTCAAGGTTTTTAATGCGGTTGTAGTTGCTTATTAAGGGCATCCAATGGTCTTTGCCTAAATCTAAATTCGATTTTATGAAGGGTACAATTTCATCGGGGTATTGGTGCCTGTCATCCTGATATTGCGAAAAAATAATATCGTCAAAAAATAAGGTGCCGCTTTTTGAGCTTGTTGAAATTTTAAATACATCGTAATTTACAGCAGCTCCTTTTTTTGGCGCATTACCTTGCATTTCGTAAAAAGGTACCCAAATGGTGCGCCAGCCTTTAAAGTTTAATGTAATATCGAACCAAACTTCTTTTTTTCCAGCTTTTTCATAAGAAATGGTAATGGTTTCGTTTTGAGGTTTTTGGTTATAAATGTCCATTTGCAGTGTTGGGCTTGCAGGAAAATGGTCGCCGTAAGCTAGCGGGCTTTCATCTTGTGTTAAAAATTTAAAGTTTGAGGTTTCAAACGAAGCTTTGTCTGCCCAAGTCCATTGCAGCGCTTTATTACCAAATTTAAAATGGGCATCGCTTGTCGATAAATTACTGTTTGATGCTTTGTATTGATTTAAAACCTTTTCATCTTCAAAAGATTCCACAGCAGGTTTATTATCTTGTGCATAACTTACATTTATAAACAGCCCCATTAAAAACAGAATTGATTTTATTTTATTTGAAAAGCATTTTAATTTTGCCATTTGCCCGTCTTTTTTTTTATTAAACTAAATATTTAAGCTTTTTTTACCATTCCTGAAGCTTTAAATTCAGATTTATTTATCTTTTAACCTAACAACTTTGGTTCCCTTAATTTCCCAATCTTTAAACCAAACGCTTTTTGTCGGGTTTACCTTGTTGGGTTTGCCAGTTACAAAATTACTTACCAATTCCAGGTTTCCAATAAATTTATCCGATGTTATATTTTTTTTTGAAATATGCCCCAAAACCTCACCCTTTTCTATTTCGAGCACTGAAAAATTGATGGCATAACCATTTGTTTCTTTTGATATTAACACGTTTAAATCGATACCTTTTTTTAAGGCCGCAACAATATTTTCGTTTTTATGATTTGGACTTGGAGCACCGATAAACAACGATCCATTTGTACACACACCAATATTTATGCCTTGTTTATATTCTGTTTTGTTATTAAAATTTAATACCCTGTCTTTCGACCCCAAATTAAAACCCGCCCAATTATTATTTAAACTAGAAATTTTGTTGTTATAAAAACCTAACCGTACCGTCATTTCCAAATTGCCCTCTTGTGTTCCCAATTGTCTTGTTAACAATTGGATTTTTCGAGATTCGTTACTTACCAAACATTCTATTCCGTGGCTTGAAATTTGCCAATCTTGTGGATTTTTGGACCAATATTCTGTTGCGTCTATAGAACTTGTAGTTGTGGTATTAAAATTGCTTTTATAAGCGGTTGCCGAATTACCCTTTTTTATACAACTGCCAGCAAAAAGTAATACAAATACTATTAGAGTGCATAATTTAATAGCTATAAATGATTTGTCTATACTAGAAAAAAAATGAAATACACTCAATTTCATTATTTAATTATTTTTGGTATTTATCTAACCAAGGATCCTTCTTTTCCTTTAAGTTTTTAAGTAATTCTGCGTGCAATCTTTTTTCATTGGCATCATCTTTACCAATTAGGTTGGTTAATTGATATGGGTCGTTTTCGTTATTGTATAAAAACTTGCGTTCCACATTATTACTATCTATGGTAATTACGTAAGTATATTTGTGGGTTCTAATACCGCGGTGCCCCGATTGTGGTTGGCCTTCTAAAATAAAATAATACAGTGCCGATGTGGGCTTGTCGCCTTGGTCCTTTAAAAGGATTGATGATAAATCTTGACCATCTAAATTAGTTGGAATACCATCTGTTGCTTCTACTAAATTTAACAGTGTTGGCATAATATCGGTGGCACTAACTATTAAATCGCTTTTTTGATTTGCTTTAATTTTCTTTGGCCATTTTATAATGAAAGGCACATTTATAGATTCTTCAAACCAAACGTTTTTAGACATTAACCCGTGGCTTCCCATCATCTCACCATGATCTGAAGTAATAACAACTATGGTGTTTTCTTCTAAACCTTCGTCTTTTAAAGTTTTTAAAACCCGCCCTATTTGCTCATCAACACCGGTAACCATAGCGAAATGGTTTCGTACATGCTCTTTGGCTAAATGGGTTCGCTTTCTTGTGGCGCCAGAATGAAAGGCCAGATCTTCGGCATCGGTATCTAAATTTACATTATCTCTAACTAACAATTCATCTAATGTTTTATCGCTGTAATGTTTTAAATATTTTTCCGGCACATATTGATACGGCGGATGCGGTGGATTTACAGACCAAAATAAGGCAAAAGGCTTATTAGCGCTTCGGGTTTTGGCTGATGGGTTTTTAATATAATCGATAATCACATCGGCTTCGTGTTTTGGCGACCACTCGTTTACATAAGTCAATTCGTCTTCTTTGGCATCGTTTATCCAATAGTGCGGTGTGTTGTGCTGATCGAAAGTGCCGTAGGCGTACCAGAAGTTGAAACCGTGGCGCAATTCTTTAGGTTGATAGGCGTCCCAAAGCACAGTATCTTTACCAGGAATGGGCTTTGGCGAACGCAAATGCAGCTTGCCAACATAACCGGCATCGTAACCGTTTTTTACCAAAACATCAGAAATACTTATATCCTCCTTTCGCCAAGAATTGTTGTATTTATAGCGATTGGAATTGGCATTGCTAAGCACCGAATTATTGTATGGCAACTTGCCCGTCATTAACATCCCGCGATATGGACTGCACAATGGATAGTTGCTAATGGCGTTGGAAATTACCATACCTTCTTTACCCAATTTATCTAAATTGGGCGTGTAAACCGGATCTTGATTATTAATGGCAACCGATGCATTTCTGAACTGATCGGGAAAAATAAACAAGATGTTGGGTTTCTCGTTTTTGGTTGCTTCGGATTTGGAATCCGATTTACAAGAAACTAAAGTTATTGCTATAAAAACCAGCGAAAAAACCTTTAAACAATTCATTTTAAACATATTAAAATTTACTTTTTAGCTTTTAATTTTTTTAATCTCGATAAGGCTTCAATGTAATAGTAGTCTGCATAAATTAATGCCACATCTATTTCGTGACCTAATGATTTGGCTCCGGTTGAATGCAATAAAAACGAATCGGCTTTACCAACGGCAGAATAATTTTCAGACCCTAAAGATTTCAGCATTTTTACGGCCGCATTGTAATAGCGATCTTGGTCTGCTTTATCTTCAACCAAAGTGCTTAAATCTAGTAATGCCGAGGCAACAATAGCTGCTGCCGAGGCATCTTTTTCTTCTTTTGGGTCGTTTTGAACATCAAAATCCCAGGCAGGCACCATATCTTCGGGCAAGAGATCTAAATACTTATCGGTTATTTTTTTAGCAAAGTCTAAAAACTTTTTATCTTTAGTTTCTTTGTAAACCATAATGTAGCCATACACGCCCCATGCTTGCCCGCGCGACCAACGGCTGTCATCGGCATAACCTTGCTTGGTGTGCCTATTTAGTATATTGCCATTAATTGAGTCGTACTCTAAAACGTGCCACGAGGTTAAATCGTCTCTAAAATGGTTTTTCATTGTGGTTTCAGAATGCTTTACAGCAATATCGTAAAACTTTTTATCGCCTCCGTTTTTAGCGGCCCAAAAGAGTAATTCTAAATTTAACATATTGTCTATAATTGTAATATGCTGTTGCCAACGCGGATGCATTTTGTTGGACCAAGATCTTATGGTGCCTACTTTGGGGTTAAACCGTGATGCCAAAGACGCAGCTGATGTTAATAAGATATCTTTATATTCTTTTTTATCTCCAATTTGGTAACCCAGGCCATAGGCAGGAAACATCATAAAACCAATATCGTGGTGCTCTGTAATGTTTTTAAAATCTTCGAAAACCTCGGTACGTTTTATGGCTTCGTCTTTCCAGCGTTTGTTTCCTGTTACATTGTAAGCATACCACAACACACCGGGATAAAAACCAGAGGTCCAAATTAATTTATGGTTGTTTACCTGTTTCCATTCGGTTGAATCGGTATCGATTAAACGCGGGTGTTTTGTAAGGTCTGTTAGTTTAGGAACTGCAATTTCAAGTTGATTTATGCAATCGTTTATTTGTTTTTGTAAATCTATATCGATTGTATTTTCTGAAACAGAAATTGTTTCGGTTTTATTAGTTTTATTTGAATTTTTACAGCCTACAAAACTTATTAGACCGATTAGAAGAAGCATTTTAAATCGCATGGTTTTATTCATTTTAAAAATTATATTAGTGTTTAAGTCTTCTTAAATATACGAAGCCCAGTAACAAAGATGATTAATAAAAAAGGGAAGGCTGTGGGTATGGTTGTTCATTAAGGTGGTTATAGCTGTTCATTTTAAGAGTATTTAGTTTATAAAAAAACCTCAACTACATTAAAACTATGCAGTTGAGGCCTTTTTTTTGGAAAACTATAAATTGTTTTTTTAAATACTATTTTAAAACAACTTTTTTAGTTAAAACGCCACCTTCTTGAGATTCTAGCCTTAAGAGGTATAACCCTTTAGAATAGTTTTTTACATTTATGGGTTTAGCATTGGTATTTGAGTAAATTACTTTACCGGTAATATCAATAAGCTTTACATTTTTTATGTTAACATTTGTGCTTTTTGTACCTATATTTAAAATACTGTTTGTAGGGTTAGGATACACTTTTAAAGCTTGACTTAACTTATTATTGGCAGTAGATAAAACTGAATTGTCTACCGTAAAGTCTAATTGCTGCAAAGCTGTAAAGTTTGAATTGGGTGTCCAGGCTTTAGACAAGACAAAACGATAGTACCTATAAGCCTGTGATGTTGTTAACGTTATGGGGTATTCGCTTCCAGCACCACTATTTCCACTAAACATACCAACTGCGGCACTTAAATCGTCCCAATTGGTATCATCGTTACTTCCTTGAACAATCCATTGAGACTCATCTGGCGCACCTTTATTAGATGTACCGTTTGCCAACACATATCTTACTTGGGTAACTGCAATTGGATTATATTTACTAGCCACTTCAAATTTGTAACCTTCTCCAATTGGTATCAATACGCCATTTGCCAACCTAGGAACCGATGTGGCTGTTGTTAAAACATCTGCCCATTTTGATGTGTTTGAAAAATTAGAATCGGACATTGAAGCACTAGGCGTGTTAAATATGTTTGTTTGCCCAGACGAACTCGTGTTTAAAGCAGAAAATGCACCGTTAGCAACATCTTCTAGTGCCGCATCAAACCTTACATCTGAAATATAAAATGTTCCATGCTGGCTAACACCAGAATTAAAGGGCGAATTATCTGTTTCCATTTTAAATGCTACCGTTACAGAGTTACCGGTATATGCTGACAAATCTAACTCGCCAAAAACATAGGTTTGAGGAGATACTCCAGAAGTTGCAATGGCACCAGTAATATTAGCGGTTTCATTAGTCCAAGTGGCTGTATTTGGGGCGCTTCCGTGAGAATAGTCTTCAGAAACCCAAACTGTAAGTGCTGCACCACCACCAACAACATAACGTTGCTGGGTCCAAAACGACACTTTGGGAGCATTTGCAGACGAAAGGTCTTGGCTTGTCATTAATGCCCACGCTTCTATTTCGTAATTAGTGTCAGCTGGAGACCCACTTGTATTAGTAAACGCAATGGTTCGTTGCTGTCTTACAGCACCATTAGGTATTCTATTTGCTGGTCTAGAGCTTTCATTAAAAGCAGGACTAGAATCTGAAGCATCAACAACGTCGCTTACTCTTTTACCAACTTGGTTTGCAGCTTGACCTCCTAAGGCCACTTTTTGTACGGTAAATCCTCTGCCTTCATTCTCGTACCTAAAATCTTCGTAGTAAATTGTTTGCGCGCTGATTGAAAATGCAAACAGCCCTAAGGTTAGAAACAACATTAATTGTAAAGTAGTTTTTTTCATAATAATAAAATATTTAATTGTTTATTGTTTTCTGATATTAGTTTGATTTTTATAAAACTAAGTAGAATTAATTATTTAAATAAAGGGTTGGCTGTTCAAAAAGAGGGGTTTTATTAGCCAATATAAAATAAACGTGCCGTGTTTAACAACCATTAGTTTGCTTATTCACAAAAAAAATCCCTAAAACCTATGTTATTATAGCGTTTTAGGGATGTATAAACAAGTGGTTTATTTAATCTGTTACGGTAATGGTGTATTCTTGAATTTTTTCTTGTTGCCCGTGTATGGTTTCGTTGTTACCAATAAAAGTTAGGGTATAGGTGCCTGCTTTTGTGTAAGTGTATTGAAAAGTGTCTAGTTTTTCAGAATATGTTTTTAAGGCCTCTCCTTTGTCTGGTGCAACTTTTGTTAAATTAATGGCATTGGTAATTAACCAATCTTCGTTGGTTATCCAGCTTCCGGACACCTTAACTTGGCCGCGCATTCTCCATAAACCGTCGCTTCCTTTACTGCTGTCCCAGTACCATTTATTGGCGTTCCAACGACCATCGACACCTTGAACATCAACAGGCTTAAACCCTGGCTCTTTTTCTGTGGCCACGGTAAGTGGTGCTGGTGCATCGGCTACATCCATTTGTATATTAAGGGCATCTAAATACCATTCTGCTGGTCTTGTGGCGGTGTTGTCGCAAAAATATTTGAATGCGAAATAAATAGGGTTTCCATCAGCCAAATCTGTTATGTCCACTACACCTGATTCTTGTAGCGTAAAATCGTATAGGGTGGAGATATTAAATCGATCTGAAATCTCTGTCCAAGAGGCATTACCTACCCCTTCAGCAGTACCACTACCATCGTAATCTCTTGAATACCAAACAGTTAGTAGCCCAGATTTATTATCGCCCAAACCCCATTTTTGGGAATTTAAAAAAGACATGGTTACGGTGCCTTCGGCATTGGTACGGTCTCTATATTTATACTGATGCTCGAAATCGCCTGCATAAAAATATAAAAAATTAGGTGCATTTATTACTTTAAACTCTACGGGTTCGCCCACTTTTACAGTGGTATTAAAAGTAACTTCAAAATCTGGAGCGGTTACTTCTTCTTGATCTTCGCAACTCTGGAATGTAAAGCTTATTAGAAGCAACATTGTTAATACATAAACTGCTTTTTTCATTTTGTAATTTTTTAGTTATTATTATTTACACCAATATAAACTTCAAAATAATTGATTAAATCCGCTTCTATATCATCTAAAGAAAACATAATTCGAATTTATTATAAATCATTTTAAAATTCATTTGGTATGATTACCAACCTGTGGTTTGTTTTATGTTTGTATTTACGCCCAATTCTTGCTCTGGAATAGGAAGAATATAATGCTTGCTTGCATCAAAATCATTATAGCCATCATAAAAATCAAAAGAAGCATTCATTACGTTTCTTCTTGGGCTGGTGTTTATAGGCACATTGCCAAATATAGGAATATCGTTAGGACCTAGCTCAAACGTTCCCATGGTTACCCAATCTTCATTATTAAAATTAGGGTCTGCAGCCAAGGTTTCCATGGTTGTTTTGGTTTCGTTTACCTTTTGCTCTAGCAACCCCCATCGAACCAAATCGTATTTACGATGCCCTTCAAAGCATAATTCCAACAAGCGCTCTTCTTGAATTGCACCATCTGAAATTGAGTTTAATGGTGTAGCATTAGCTCTATTTCTTACCATGTTAACGGCATTCAATGCGTCATTGGAGCCGGGTGCTATTTTATTAACCGCCTCGGCGTATATTAAATACATTTCTGACAAACGCAGCACTGGCCAATGGTGCGACCCATAGCTTGTATTGGTTGTATTAGGCTCTAGATATCTGCGATATTTTGATGCCGGAATCATAAACTGGCTGTTAATAAGCCCCAATTGGCAATTATCGTTTCTTTTATTAAAATACGGCAGTGTGTTCCAAAGTCCTCTTTCGTCATTCAGGTCTGCTCTGTATTTTAAAACCAAACTAACGGTAGCATAAGTTAATCCAAAACCTTTACCTTTAAAAGCATCTCCACTGCCACACGCTTCATCATCAAATTTTATCCCAAAAGCAGAACCTATTTTGGAGGACTGATTGGTGTCTAAATCTGCAAACGAAAATCCTATTTGAAATAATGTTTCCTTGGTTTCATAGTTTCCTCTAGCCAATTCATTAAATATATCGGCATAACTAGGGTTTAATTCGTGGTAAGAATCGTCTATAACCTTCTTACTCCAATCTCTTGCCTTCTCGTAAGCTCCAGCCTGATTAAAAGGCGCGCTTGCCATATATAAGTATGCTCTGGCCAACAAGCCTCTAGCGGCACTTTTACTGGCTCTTCCTCCCACGGTTTCGGCTGCGTTAGGCAAATATTGTTCTGCAAACTCTAAATCTGCAACAATTTGCTTAAATACATCTATACCTGGTGTTCTTGGCAACAATTGCTTATTGGTTTCTTCTAATGGCATAGGCACACCTTGGATGCCTCCAAATGCTTTTTGCACATCAAAATATAGAAATGCTCTTAAAAACCGTGCTTCAGCTGTGAACTCTTGTTTTACATGGGTTTCTAAAGGCGATTTTTCAAGACCCACTATTAGGGTGTTTGCTGCCGAAATACCTTCATAATACGTACCCCAAATATCTCTTAACATGGGTTCTGATGCTGTAAAGTTATTTTTTCGCATATCGCGAGCCCCTTTTCTGTTATATAATCCTTCATCTGTCCAATTGGTTGGATATTGAGCGTTTATTACTGCTTCTCTGTAAACGGCCACTACACGACTGTAAGCCCCTGCTAATCCTGCTAAAGCACCTGCTGGTGTACCGTAAAGGGTTTCAGAAGTAATGTTGTCTTCTTGTGCTATTTCTAATTGCTCGTCGCAGCCTTGTATTAAAAAAGCACTTAGGATTGTTATTAATATGAATTTTATTTTCATGATTTATTTTTTTTAAAATGAAACATTTAAACCTAAACTAAATGTTCTGTGTTTTGGATATGCTGAATAATCGATACCTGGTGTAATTAACGAACTCGCTACCGATACTTCTGGATCGAAACCAGAATAATCAGTCCAAGTAATTAAGTTTTGTCCAGATAGATATAATTCTAAACCGTTTAATTTAAATTTCTCTAATACTTCTTTTGAAAAATTATAAGAAAAATTAACGGTTTTTAAACGTAAGTACGAGCCGTCTTCGACTATACGAGATGAAATATCTTGAAAACCTTGGCCACCTGCGCGATGCATATCGGTATTTTGGTTTTCTGGCGTCCATCTATTAAGCGTTGTTGCCAATTGGTTTTGGCCGCCGTTAATCATACCTTCAAGCACCAACCGGTTGGCGTTTAAAATATCGTTGCCGTAAGACCATTGTAAAAACGCACTTAACTGAAAGTTTTTATAGGTAAAGGTGTTACCAAAACCTCCAAAGTGTTTAGGCAATGCATTGCCAATAATGGTTTTATCGGCACCTGTAATTTGCCCATCGCCATTCAAATCTTTATATTTTTCGTCTCCTGGTCTGTGGCTTCTGTAGCTGGCTTGCCCAGGAAGTAAGGTGTGCGTAGAAGCTTCAGGGTCGTAATTTTCAAAATCCGTTGGTTGATAAACGCCATCGGATATATAACCAAACATATTACCCAAAGGCTGCCCTTCTTCTACAAGAAATTGATTAGTGCTTAACAATCTGTAGTAATTGGGTTGACCAAAAATGGGTTTTCCATTTGGTAAAGATACAATGGTGTTTTGATTGAAAGAAATATTGAAATCTGAGGTCCACTTAAAGTTTTTTGTGGACACATTAACCGTATTTAAGCTTAACTCTAAACCTCTATTTCTTACTTGCCCTGTGTTGGTCCAGACAGATTCAAAGCCTTGAGACAAGGCTGTATCGGCGTTAATTAGAAGATCGTTTGTGTCTTTTTGATACACTTCAACCAATAAGGACAGTCTATCATCAAAGAACCCCATATCTAAACCGGCGTTATACTGCTCTGTGGTTTCCCAAAACAAATCTGGGTTAGCGCCAAAACTTGTAGGGCGTTGTCCTTGTACGGTTTGCCCTCCAAAAAAGTAAGAGGCATCGCTATCGGTTAAAAACTCAAATCTTGCGGTACCAGGAATTCTATCGTTACCTGTTTTACCGTAACCTGCTTTAAACTTTAATTGCGAGAATATGTTTAAATTTTTAATAAAATCTTCTTTATCTGCGTTCCACGAAACAGCTGCCGATGGGAAATACCCAATTCTGTTTTGCTTAGGGAAGTTTGAAGACCCATCGCGTCTTATAGACGCCGTAAACAAATACTTTCCTTTATAGCCATAATTAAACCTACCTAGTAAAGAAAATATTCTTGATTCTGCTGTACCACTAACATCATCAGAACTATCTAAAGTTCCACCATCTAAAGAATTGATGCCCAAGTTTTCTAGGTATTGTGGAATGTCTATGGATCTAAAACGGGTTCTTGAGGTGTTTCTAATATTTAAAGTAACCCCAACCAATCCGTCAAAAGAGTGGTTGTTGATTTTCTTTTTAAAATTCAAAGTATTTACAGTAGAGAAATTACGCCATTTTTGTTCATCTAAAGAACCATTTATACCATCAATTTTACTTAATAATCGGCCATAAACCGTTTTACTGTTATTAAAGATACCTGTGTTTCTAAATTGGCGGCTAAAACTTGCTCTGGTTTCAAATCTAAAGGTTGGAGAAATTTTATATTTCAGTCTTAAATTACCTATAAACTGGTCGTTTTCTCGTTTTCTGTATTCGTTATTTAAAGATACTATGGGGTGCCAAACCACAATATTAAAGGCATCAAAATCTTCGCTTATATTATCTAAAGGATCAAAACCTGGTGGATAGTCTCTAAATTTATTAGCCACATTGCTGTAAGTTACTAAACTCCTTAAAAATGAATACGAAGAATTTCCTTTGGTATCAAGACCTTCTTGTGTGTAATTGGTGTAAAGCACATCTGCGGTTAAATCAAGCTTATCGTTAATTTTATGGTTTACCGTCATTCTTCCGTTTAACCTATTGTATTCGGATTTTAATAAGGATCCTTGATCTTCAACGGCATTTATCGAGGCATTGATTCTGGTTTTTTCGTTACCGCTAGAGATGTTAAGCTTGTGGGTTTTAGAATATGCTGTTCTAAAAGCTTCGTCTTGCCAATCTCTACCAGTTGCACCTCTATAATCTTCAAGGTCGCCTACTTGAACACTTTGCCCAAGGTCTTCATCAAAAACAGAAAACCATCTGGTACTTGTGGCATTTTCGTTAATTTCTGAGGAAAGCTTTATATACTCGTAAGGCTCCAAAACATCCAATGTTTTTGAAACGTTTTTTATATCTAAACGTGTTTCGTAACTAATTTTTGTTTTCCCAGCTTTAGCACGTTTTGTTGTAATAATAATAACACCGTTGGCTCCACGAACCCCATAAATGGCAGTTGCCGAAGCGTCTTTTAAAACAGTCATGGTTTCAATATCCGAAGGATCAACAAGACCGGGATTAAAGTTTTCAATAATAAAACCGTCCATCACATATAAAGGCGAGTTATCGCCATTTACCGTATTTCCTCCCCTAATAACAATATCCATACCTGCTCCAGGTTCGCCACCGCCGGCACTTACTTGCACGCCCGCTACGCGTCCTGCCAGGGCTTCATCAAAATTTGCAACGGGCGCTTCGGTTAGCTTATCCATTTTTACAGTAGCCACAGAGCCCGTGAGGTCTTTTTTCTGTACCGAGCCGTAACCAATTACCACAATGTCGTCTAATTTCTGAAGGTCTGGTTTTAATACCAAGTCTATTTTTGTTTGGTCTGTAACCACAATTACCTGGGTTTTGTAACCCACATAACTAAAAGTAAGCGAAGCTCCCGAAGTTATCTGTATGGTATATTTACCATCAAAATCTGTTGTTGCCCCGTTTAATGTTCCTGTTTCCAAGACGTTGGCACCGGGAAGCGGCATACCAATTTCGTCTGTTACAATGCCTGTTATGGTTTTAACTTGTGCATTAGCGGAAAAGCTACACAATGCGATAAACAAAGTTGCAAGCGGTAACATTTTACTAAGCTTTGGCTTTGTTAAAAATAGCTTGAAATGATTTTTCATTAATTTGTTTTTTAGATTTTATAATTAGGTTTGGTTTGTAGAGGTAAATTTAAAATCTAATTCTGTTTTTTTAGGGGGAAACAAAGCTCTTTTAGAAGCGGTTAGCTGTTCATTTTTATAAACAATGAAACTTTTGTTTAGCTTATGGCACTGATTTTAAAGCATTAACATTTAACAGCCAAATGCTTTTGCCCATTTGGTTTTAATGGTTATCTCGATATTGGGAAGGCAAGACGTTAAATAATTTTTTGAATGATTTTCTAAAATGCTTCAAGTCGTTAAACCCTAAATCGAAAGCAATTTCAGAAATATTCATGTCCGATTTACTTATTAATTGCGCCGCTCGTTTTAATTTTATAGTTTTTATAAATTCTGAAATAGACTGGTCTGTTAGCGCTTTTAGTTTTCTGTAAAGTACCGAACGGCTGGTTCCCATCTGGTCTATAAAATTGGCTATTGAAAACTCTGGGTTGGATATGTTTTGTTCTACAACCTCAATAGCTTTTTTTAAAAACACCTCGTCTGCCGAAGTTATTGTTAGCTCTTTTGGCTGTAGTATGATATCTTTTTTAAATTTATTAATTAGGCTTTTTCTGGACTTTAACAAATTAGCCACCCTAAGCTCTAAAATATTTACATCAAATGGTTTTGTAATATATGCATCGGCACCAGTTAGATACCCCGTTTTTTGGTCTTCTTGAGATGTTTTAGCCGTAAGCAAAACAACTGGAATATGACTGGTTTTAATGTTGGTTTTAATTTCGTTACACAGGTCTATACCATCCATAACGGGCATCATCAGGTCGCTTACTATTAAATCGATGTTTTGTTTTCTTGCAATCTCTATAGCTATTTTGCCGTTTTCGGCTTCGAAAACATTATATTTTTTTAAGAAAACCGATGTAATAAAGGTACGAAGCTCAACATTGTCTTCAACAATTAAAATAGATGCCAGAGATTTGTCTGTGGTTTTATCTGCAATCTTATTTTGTTCTTTTTGCTCGATAATTGCTTTTTCAACATAGGCTGCTTTTTCTAGATTAAACCTATTGGTTTGGTTATCTGGCTTCGGGCTTGCAAGCATTTGCCTACTAGTTAGATGCTTGTTTCCCAATGGCAGTTTCACGGTAAAAGTCGCACCTTTGTTTTCGTTGCTTTTAACTTTTATGGTGCCTTTATGCAGCTCTACAAGGTTTTTGGCGAGCGACAAACCAATGCCGGTTCCCGAGCGCTCTCCCAATTGATAAAACCTATCGAAAATAAATTTCCTGCTGGCTTTTGGAATACCTCTGCCATTGTCTGTTACTTTTAGCTTGACCCAATTATTGGTCTTGCTTTTATTGGATTTGCCTGAAACGGAAATATCTATTTGTATTTTACCACCTTCTGGGGTAAATTTAAACGCGTTTGACAATAGGTTGAAAATAATTTTTTTTAGCTTGGTTTGATCGAACCACACCTCGATATCTTTAGCATTATAGGTTAGCGAGAAATCAATTTTTTTTGCTCTTGCCAAATCATCAAACGCCAATTTAATATTCTTTACAAAGGGCACAATATTATTTTGCGATGCCGATAATAGGAGTTTACCAGATTCGCTTTTCCTAAAATCTAAAAGCTGGTTTATTAACTCCATCAAAGCACTGGCGTTACGGTACATGATTTGGTGTTGCTTTTTAACAAAGTTATCTTTGTTTTCTGTTTTCAGCAGCCTTTCCAATGGACCCAAAATAAGGGTTAGCGGGGTTCTAAAATCGTGAGATATATTAGTAAACAACTCTAGTTTTAATTTGTTTACTTCTTCAATCCTTTCTTTTTCAAGACGCTCTTGTTTAAGCTCGTTGCGTTCTTTAATTCGCATTAAAGCAAGCTTCCTAATTACTAAAGCCAAAGCTGTTAATATAATAGCATAAAGCAAATAGGCCCACCAGGTTAGCCAGGGCGCAGGTAAAATGTTTATAGATATGGCAGCGCCTTTTTCGTTCCATAGCCCGTCGTTGTTAGAAGCTTTTACTTTAAAAACATAGTCGCCACTATCTAAATTGGTATAGGTTGCCGATTTTTTATTACCAATGTAATTCCAATCTTTATCGAAGCCTTCTAATTTATAAGCATATTGGTTTTTATTGGGTTGCGAAAAGCTTAAGGCCACAAAATCGAAATTAAAATCGTTTTGCTTATGCTTTAAGGTAATAAGGCCGGTAGAATCGGTAATGTTTAAATAGGGCTTGTTGTTTACTTTAAAAGATGTTATGGTAACGGGAGGTACAAAAGTGTTTTCAACAATATCATTGGGATTAAAAACATTAAACCCATTAGCACCACCAAATAGCAATTCGCCGTTTTTGTTTTTTAAATAGGCGCCATAGTTAAATTCGTTACTTTGCAAGCCATCAGAGGCATTAAAATTTTTAATTTGATGGGTTTGCAGATTAATTCGACTTAATCCGTAATTTGTGCTTAACCAAATATGGTTGTTATCATCTGGTATAATACCATAAATTACATCGTTGGGCAACCCACTTGTAGTATCAAAAATAGCTGTTTCTTGAGTGGCCGTATTAAAATAATACAAACCGTTTCCTTCAGTACCTATCCAAAGGCCTTTGTTTTCATCTTCAAAAACAGCAAGTACAGGGTTGGTGGTTTGTGCGTTTTTTTTGCTTAAAAAATCTATTTTAGAAAGCGTTTTGGTTTCAATATTGATTTTAGACAAACCATTACTACTTGCTATTATAAGCTCATTTTTATTTGAGGTTCTGGCTATGTTGTATATTAATTTACCGGCCAGATTTTCAGTATCCTTAATTCGGGTTATTTTATTTGTTTTAGGGTTTAAAACATTTAATCCGCCACCCGAAGTGCCTATCCATATATTATTTTTATGGTCTTCAAATAATGAAATAATTCTGTTATTGCTTAAACTGTTTGCAGAATTGGGGTGGTTTTTATATCTTTTAAATTGAAAAGGCTTATTATTGGGGTTTAAAAAATTAAGTCCCTCGTCGTGTGTACCAATCCAAAAATTACCTGCCCGATCTTGAATCATGGCCTTTACATTATTGGCACTTAAACTTTTTGGGTTTTCAGGATTATGCACATAATATGTATAAAGCTGTGTTTTTTTGTTGTACACGTTAATACCCCCGCCTTCTGTACCAATCCATAGATTATTGTATGGGTCCTCAATAATCGAGCTTACAACTTTGTAGTTAAGTTTGGTGTTGTTAGCGCCCGACGAAAAATGTTGGAACACATCATAACTTCTGTCGTAATAACTAATTCCGCCAGCGTAAGTACCTATCCACATATCGCCTTTAATATCTTGGTAAATTTTGTAGATGGAATTTTGGCTCAGGCTATTTGGGTTGTTTTCGTCGTGCACAACATGCGATATAGATTTTTTGTTGGCATTTAAAACATAAATTCCGTTATATGTTCCTATCCAAAGGTTTCCCAAATAATCTTCGCGCAAAGTGCGTACATGGTCTGTAACGGCTTTTTGGTTTTGTGATTTTAAGCTAAAAAACTCAAACTCATCGGTTAATTTATTTAAAAGTGCAAGACCGTTTTTAAAGCCTAACCAAATATTGTTTTCTTTATCTTGGTAAAGTACTGATACATTATTTTCGTTAAGTTCTGCAGCCGAATTCTCAGGATAAGCATAATGCTTAACAGTTTTGGTTTTTAAATTATAGACTCCAATGGTTGCTGTGTTTTTTATCCACAACTCGTTTTGGTTAGCAATCAATAAAGCCCTATTAGGCACTTTAAACAGTTTGTTATTAGACTTACTGAAGCCAAACTTTTCAAAAAGACCTGTTTTGGTGTTAAATAGTTTTACACCTAAGTTGGTTCCCAGCCATAGGTATCCATTATCATCTTCAACAATGCTCCAAATCTCAAAATTTTCTATGCCTTGTTTTTGGGTTTCAATTTTATAGCGTTCAAACGTATTGGTTTCTCTGTAGAATTTATTAAGGCCATCAATAGTGCCCACCCATAAATTCCCTTTAGCATCTTCGTGCAATGCCTTAACAAAGCTACTGCTTAAACTTGTGCTGTCTTGAGAGTGGTACCTGAATACCGTAAACACGTTGCCATCGTATTTATTTAAACCATCGCGCGTACCAAACCACAAAAAGCCTTTTTTATCTTGTATAATGCTAAGTACCGAGCTTTGAGACAAGCCTTCTTTAATTGAAAAGTTCTTAAACTTTAAAGCCTTGTTATTGTTTTCTGTTTCTTTTTGCTGACCAAACACTAGACCGGTAAGCAAACAAAAAAGCATATACACGATATGTTTTTTAATTTTCATTTTTTTGAAGATTGGCGCTCTATTAAATTCGACTCCATTACTATGGTTTGCGGACGTAAAGACCTGCTTTGTTTTTTAATATGCTCCAACAACAACCCTGTTGCCTTTTTACCCATTTCAAACCCGGGCTGGTCAATGGTTGTTAAAGCAGGATTTATTACCGTTGAAATGGGTTCGTTACTAAAACCAACAATAGCGATATCTTCAGGTATTTTTATGCCTTTACTTGCAAAATATTTCATAGCGCCTATGGCAGCAACATCATTAGCAGAGAAAATGCCATCAAAATTCAAATTCTTGCTCAACAATTTTTTAGCGTTTTTAACGCCATCGTCCTCCATTAAACTAGAAGAAACCACAAGCTGTTCGTTAAAAGGCAGATTGTTCTTTTTTAAAGCGGCCTTATACCCTTTAAACCTGTTTTTGTATATCTCTAAGGTTTGAGGGCCAGAAAAATGCACCACGTTTTTACATCCGCTTTTTATTAAATGCTGTGTGGCAACAAAACCGCCTTTAAAATCGTCTATAAGCACGTTATTGGTATTTGGTATATTACAATGCCTATCAAAAAAAACCAAAGGCACCCCGCTGCTGTTTAATTGTTGTAAATGGCTATAATCTGTAGTTTCCATAGATATAGAAATAAGCACACCATCTACCCTATTGGCCACCAAAGTGTCTATAATTTGTTTTTCCCGCTCAAGCTGCTCCAAAGACTGGCAAATCAACACATTATAACCGGCAAGGTATGCTGTTTCTTCAATCCCTTGGATGACAGAAGAAAAGAAATGCCGCGATATTCTAGGCACAACTACACCAATAATATTGGTAACTCTTTTTCTTAAGTTAGATGCCACCACATTACGTTGGTAGCCTAACTCTTGAGCTTTTTCAACAATTTTGCATTTTGTTTTCTCAGTAACCCTAGAGCTGTTGTTTAAAGCTCTTGAAACCGTAGAACTATCTATATTCAAAGCCTTAGCAATATCGTGTATGGTTACCTTGTTTATTTCCATTGAAATGATATATCCCGTTTTTGCATTGAACAAATATACAAAAAAATTAAAAATACAATCGATTGTATTTTTATGTAAATTGCCTATATTTGTAAAATATCACTAATACGTTACAACTATGAAAACACATTATTCAACAAGATATGCAGCTTCTCCACAAGATGTAAAATCTTATGACACATCGAGACTAAGAGACGAGTTTTTAATTGATAATTTGATGGAGGCCGATAAGATAAATTTAGTTTACTCGCACTACGACAGATTTATTGCAGGGAGCGCAGCACCAACAAATACGCCGCTAAAACTTGAAACCATTGATGCTTTAAAAGCTGATTATTTTTTAGAAAGAAGAGAATTAGGCATTATAAATGTGGGCGGAACAGGAACAGTAACCGTTGACGGAACAGAACACACATTAAAACACAAAGAAGCTTTGTACATTGGCCAAGGCAATAAAGATGTGGTTTTTGCCAGCAAATCTGCTAGTAATGCAGCACAATTTTATTTAAACTCTACACCTGCACACAAAGCTTATCCTGATAAAAAAATTGGAACTAACGATGTCGAAGTTATCGAATTAGGCTCGCCAGAAACCGCAAACGCCAGAACCCTAAGAAAGTACATAGTAAACAGCGTTGTAGATGTTTGCCAATTACAAATGGGAATGACCACCTTAAAAGCAGGAAGCTCATGGAACACCATGCCAGCCCACGTACACGATAGACGAATGGAAGTGTACTTTTACTTTGAAGTACCCGAAGACCAAGCCGTTTGCCATTTTATGGGGCAACCACAAGAAACCAGACACATCTGGATGGGCAACAACCAAGCCGTAATTTCTCCACCATGGTCTATACATGCTGGGTCGGGCACCAGTAGCTACACTTTTATTTGGGGAATGGCTGGTGAGAACTTAGATTATAGCGATATGGATCATTGCAAGATAAACGAATTAAGATAACCACTAAAAACACACAACAAAATATGTCAACCAAATTATTCGATTTAACAGGAAAAACAGCCCTGGTAACAGGCGCTGTACATGGTTTAGGTATGGCTATGGCGAAAGGACTAGGAAATGCTGGTGCCACTTTAGTAATAAACAATCATACAAAAGGCACTTTAGAAAAGGCTATTGCTGAATATAAATCCTGTGGACTAAAAGCTTATGGTTATGGTTTTGATGTTACAGACGATAAAGCTGTTGAAGCAAACATAAAAAAAATTGAAGCCGAAGTTGGCCCCATCGATATTTTGGTAAACAACGCGGGCATTATCAAAAGAACCCCTATCGTTGAGATGGAAACCGCAGATTTCGAGCAAGTTATAAAAGTTGATCTTGTAGGCCCCTTTATAGTATCGAAATATGTGGCAAAAGGGATGATTGAACGCGGTGGCGGAAAAATAATAAACATCTGCTCTATGATGAGCGAACTGGGTAGAGATACCGTTAGTGCTTATGCCGCCGCCAAAGGGGGGTTAAAAATGCTTACCCGAAGCATGGCTACAGAATGGGCCAAGTATAATATACAAACCAATGGCATTGGCCCAGGGTATTTTGCCACGAGCCAAACGGCTCCTATTCGAGTTGATGGGCATCCGTTTAACGAATTTATTATTAAAAGAACACCTGCTGCGCGTTGGGGAGATCCTGATGATTTACAAGGTGCAGCAATATTTTTGGCCTCTAAAGCAAGTGATTTTGTAAACGGCCACGTGGTTTATGTGGACGGTGGTATTTTGGCAACCATTGGCAAACCAGCTAACGAATAAATAAAAAAACAACAAAATGAAACGACTTTGTAAATCGATTTTGTTTTTTTCAACTTTAGTGATGCTTTCTTCTTGCGAGAAAAAGGAGAAAGCAACAACTATTAGCGTTAAAAATACGCTTGATGTTGAAAGAACTTTTGAAACCGTAGAATTAACCAAATCATTATTAAACCTTGAAGATCTTTCCACTACAGGAATCTTAAATACAGAAACCAACACGTTGGAATTGACGCAAACCGTTGATAACGATGGCGACGGAGTTTTAGATGTTATTTTATTTCAACCCAAAATTAAAGCCAATTCAGAAAGTACTTTCAAAATAGTTACGGTTACAGAAGCCGAAAAACCAAAAGCACCAGAGTTGTGCTATTCGCGTTTTGTGCCCGAACGTACCGATGATTATGCCTGGGAAAACAACAAGGTTGCATTTAGAGTATTTGGCCCAACGGCTCAAAAAATGGTGGAAGATAACGTTGCTGGCGGAACACTATCCAGCGGTATCGATGCGTGGTTAAAACGCGTAGAGCATCCTATTATTAACAATTGGTACAAAAAGGAAATCGAAACCGATGGCACCTACCACGAAGATACGGGAGAAGGCTTAGATAATTTCCATGTTGGGGTAAGCCGTGGCGTTGGTGGTATTGCCGTAAAGGTAGATAGCACATATTATTTTTCGAAAAATTATACCAAATGGCGCAGCATTACCACAGGCCCATTACGTACCAGTTTTTATTTAGAATACGAAAATTGGGATGCTGCCGGAAATACCATTAAAGAATCAAAAATTATTAGCTTGGATTTGGGAAGCAATTTCTCTAAATTCACAACACATATTGAAGGCACTAATACCATTGCTGCAGGTTTAACTTTACACGAAAAAGATGGCGATGTTATTGCAAATGGTACTGATAATTGGGTAAGCTATTGGCAACCTCATGCCGATTCTGAATTGGGTACAGCTATTATTGCCCCAAAAGATTATTTTGTTGGTTTTGAAAATTATAATGTTGAAACTAAAGACCTTAGTAATGCTTATGCGCATTTAAAAGTAACAGACAATAAAACGGTGTATTACGCAGGTTTTACTTGGAAAAAAAGTGGTCAATTTAACTCGAACTTAGAATGGCAAAAACACTTAAGCGATTTTTCAAATAAAATAAACAATCCGTTAGAGGTTAGTTTGAATGAATAATGCTTTTCAGATTAAACACTTAAAATAGACAATAAAAAAAGGAGCGAGGTTAAATTTCGCTCCTTTTTTGTTTAAAATTATTCGCATCGCTTCAGGTTATCAATAACAACTTGAAGCGCTATCACATTTTCAACCTATCGTATAACTATCTTTTTTGTAATTACATTCCCTTTATTGGCTTCCTTCAATCTTAAAAAATATATACCTTTTGCTATATTAGACACATTAATAGTTTCGGTGTTTTTACCGCTGTAAACTGCTTTTCCAATCACATTAAACAAAGAAACAGACCCAATTTTAAATGCTTTATCAGCAACTCTGATATTTAGCGTATTTGAAACGGGGTTTGGATATATTCTAATATTATTTTTGAACTCAAAAGCTTCGTTTGACAAAGCTGTAGGCGACACAAAATACTTAACATCTGATATGTAAAACGTGCCATTTCTATTTGTTGGAGACCAAGCAGACGGACTACTTGTGTATTTAAAAGCCAAAGTAAAGGTTGAACTGGTGTAGGCCGATATATCTAAAACAGATTCGATATAAGTCTGCGGATTTTGGCCAGATGTTGCAATTTGGTTAAGGCTGGAGGTTACATTGGTCCAAGTAGCAGTTGTTACGTTATTAGTATAATTGGTAGAAACGAAAGCTTCTAAAGCCGAAATACCACCATTGGCGTAACGTTGCTCGGTCCAAAAACTAACATACTTATAAATATCGCTAGCACTTATGTGCGGATTATTGGTTGAAACATCAACGGTTTGCATAACCACCCAAGCTTCCAATTCATAATTAGTGTTAGAAGAAGTACCAACAATTGAAAGTGCTCTTTGGTCTCTTGGCTGGTTTGCTGGAATTCTAATTGCCGGCCGGGGTTCTGTAAATTCGTTATTTGAATCTGCCGCATCCGGAATGTCGCTTATCCGTTTTCCTATTTGGGCCTCATTTTGCGAATCGGGGTTTTCTACGACCTGTACCGAATAGCCTCGGTTTTCAGCCCCAAAATCATCATAATGGAAAATGGGGTAAAAAGGGCTTGGCGCCTCTTGGTCAATCCAACTTGGTAAGCTTCCTAACCGGTACGCCAATTGCGCCTCGTAAAGAGATTCTTCATCTACATGCGTGCCTTGAGATTCATTTTCTTGATATTGATTGGCGTTTGTTGACATCGTAAATCCTTTTAGCCCAGAAATTATCGGCATTAAAAATTTAGCGTATCGTGTTTCAGCATTTGGTCGCCAAGATTTAACGCCATTACTTTGATATGAAACACCTTCAAAATTCCACAGCACCATGTGCCTTAAATGATTTGGCAATGCCCCTGTTGATCCACCTTGTTGAAAAAAGAAACCACCTTTACAAACATCAAACAACGTGGTTCTGGGTTGACTGGCATGAACTTCCATACCCGAGTTGCCATTTTGCGGGCTCTCATTTCTCCAAAGTACGTTTCCAATAGATAACCCATTTACGCCACACCCGTGCCATATCCCCGATGTATAATCTATATTTTTTCCTATTAAACAACCTGTTGCAGAATTTGTAACTATAAAATTATGCCCTGGGTTTCCTGTGTACGTATTGTTTATGGCCGTACAATTTGCTGAAAACTTGAACTGTGCCACCTGCGACATATTTGAAAACGCGACGTTTGAAATCCATCCGTTTACCACATGGTTAAACTGTACGCCGCTCCAACCCGACGAACTTAAATAGGCATGAGGCCCACTAACAGGTTCTCCGGGATATAATTCTTGGGGAGCCCTGTGGTGAATGTGGTTCCAAATAAAACCGCCAGTATATTTTAAATCTTGGATGCCTACTTCTTCAAGAGCTTTAAAATTATTGATTTTCCAATTATAAGAAACATCAACAGTTCTGTGCAAAGGTTCTTTAAAAGTAATGGTATTGCCATTTTTACCAACTACTTTATGCACTTCTCTAACCTGTACCCCATCATTTACAATTTTTAAGCTTGAAGGCTGATAAAGATCGGCTGTTGTGTATGGCGAAAGTTCTTCAGCTAATAAAGTAGGATTAGTATCTTTAAGATACAACTCTACCCATTGCCCTACTGAAATTGATGAAGCATCGGCAACATCAAGAGAAAATGTTTCTCTATCGGCATTACCAACAACATCGGTTATATAAGTATTTGCTGAATCTTCACCATTCCAAAACAAAAACAAATATGGGCAAACCCAATCTTTTGTTGCCATATCGGGATGTGTTGTATTGTCTTTTTGATACAATTCGGTGCCTCCAACACCTGAGCCACTTCCTTTTATTACAATATTACTTTTAGAAATTCTTATCACTTCACTCAAATCATCAACACTTCCATCATTTACAACAAAACGCCCCGGTGGAAAAAAAACAACCCCTCCAGTTGGGTTAGCTTCAGCTGCAGCAATAGTTGCCATTATTGCAGATTTATCGGAAATACCATCGTTGGCAACTGCTCCGTAATTTGTAACATTATAAACAGGTTGCGAAAAAGAAGCCGGTAAACCAATCTCGCCATTATGATACCCCGCATAACTAAACGTTGGTAAGATTGGTTCAGAATTATTAATCTGTGCATCAACCCAATTTTGGTACAGAGCACTTGGGTTTTGTGCCTGTAAATGTAATTGGAACAGCAAAAAGAAACATACCAAATAAGGCAATATTGTTTTCATAACAATTTGTTTAAAAAATAATTTAACCAAAACTATATATATATAACAACTTGTTCGAGGGTATAGCTATCCAATTAGGGGTGGTTTAAATGTTTTAGCTTTTGTTAGCCTCTTGATTTAAAGCATAATAACAAACAATTGGCTGAACTAAAAAAGATACATAAAACGCCCTAAATGCCGCAACACTTTACAAAAAACCTAGGCGATTATATTAGGAAGATTTGTATTTAAAACCGATTTTGTTCATGGGCAGGAATTTTAGGCAGTGTTTCAAAATTTATGTTAGGCCATGTTCCTGCTGGTCTTGAAAATTTTTCACCTATGTTGGTCTTGTTATTAAAGAAACCGCAATTCCTTAAAAAGAAAGTGCCTTCAATAGTACCACCTGCATAATCAAGCCTATCCCCATTTATTGCTGTGGCATCTGCAGAAAATATGGTATTGGTAATTTCATTCCAGGTATTATCAGTAGTATATACCCATTGATTTCCAAAGCGTGCTTCTCTGGCAATATAGCCTGTACTTGGTATAAAATTCTCTAAAAACGAATGCAATCTGGTTAAATACGTTTTGGTTTTGGGTCTTCTTAGGCTTGCTATTAATTGCCATCTACCTTCAATTGGATTATAAAAATACCCTGTATAATCGGTAGAGCCCTCAACAACTGAAGGCTCTCCTTTTAACAGGAATTTATAAGTTGTGCCCGCTTGCCAATTAAAAACCTTAAAACTTTGTTTACCAGAACCTTCGTTTCCAAAATCCTGTACTGTAACGCCTTCCCCGTTACCTAGGTTTGTTACTTTAAAATCTTCTGGTATTTGGTCTGGGTTGTCTGTTTTATAGGCACTCCAAATGGAAAATAAAATTCTTCTTTCTGAATTTGAGTTAACCTGCATACCAAAATAACCTTGAGCATGGCCGTTTACCATAAAAAAGGAACCTAACACATCTTCTCCTTTGGGAACCGTAACTTCATTATAAAACCATTGCACCTCTTTTTTTGGGGGCTTGTTGTACAACAAATGGACTGAAGGGCCTCTTCTGCCAAAATAAAAGTTGTTGGTTGGCACAAAATCTACACCATGGGCAATTGCAGAGCCCCCAATTAGCAAGTCTTTAATTTCTGCCACCAACTCACCTGTCTTTTCCAAGCCTTGTATTTCAATATAATTATACCCCGCTGGCACAGTAAATATGCCCACTTTTTCTGTTTTAAACGTATTATTGGTAAGATTAATGCTTTTGGAAACTTGCCCTACGGTAACCTTGATTTTAGAGGTGCCATCTGGGGATTTTACATTTAAACCTATATGTAAGTCTCCGGCTCCGGTTTTAATATAAGTACGTATAACATCATCTAAAGATGACCAATTTAGAATACCGGATTTAGTGATAATCTTTTGGTCTTTAGATACATTATTTACCACCCAACTGCTAGCAGCAATAGGAATTGTTTGGGTTAAGTCTAGGGCCTGCAAATGGTGATCGTTTTTTACTGTTTCTTGCAATGAAAACTTACTGCTTTTAGAAGCAGAAGAACAAGCAAATATTGTATTAATTAAAATTATTAAAACTAAAAAAGCGCTTATTGAATGTGGTTTTGTGATTAAATTTTTCATTTTTTTATTAAATAATAAACCTGACTAAAAGCAATTTGGCCAAATGATTTGTTTTATATTCCTATAAAGCTAAATATGTCTGAATTTGAAATATTTCCTTGAGTATCTTTTGTTTTTATGCTCCAATAATATGTTTTACCGGCCTCTACTGTTACATTATTTAAGGTTGTTTGTGTAATTTCTGTTTTATATTCTGCTGGTGGGTTTGTTTCTCCAAAATAAATATCGTGGCTCTCAATATCGTTATCAACATCACTTGCAGACCACTGCAATGTTATGTTACCATTTGGTACACTTGCACCTAGAACAGGGCTTACAGCCTCTGCTGGAAATGGTGCATAAGATGATACACCATCTCCGGCATTAAAAAATTTCCAAGTTGCACTTATAGCGGTTGTTGATGTTTTATTTGATCGGGATACTATAGACCAAGAATATGGGTTTCCTCTTTTTAATTTTACAGAAAGGCTGTTTTCTATGGCTGAATAACTAGTTGTAGATCCTGTGTTCAAATCTTTTAATTGTAAATTATAACTATCTGTATGTTTACCAGCATTCCATTGAAAATTGATGGTACTCTCGGTGGGTGTTATGTTAGTGCCTTCGGTACATTCGCTATTAGCATCAGGAAAAACAAGTGTAGCTGCAGTTGGATTGTTTACAACTGGAGGTGTTGGATCCTCACCTGGGCTATCTCCATTACTACAGGCAAAAAGGGCGAACAGGCTAAAAAACAATAACGTACTTTTTAGTTGTTTATGAGAGAGATATATTATTTGCTTCATTTTTTTACAATTTTTAAATTAGATGAACTAGTTGCTGTTTCTAATTTCAGCAGATACAGACCATTATCAAAATGACTTCCATCTATTACAATGGTACTATTGTTAACAGGCAAGTATCTTGATTGGATTAACTTTCCTGTGATTGAATACACTTTAACCGAAACCATTTTTGAAGAGTCGTCTCCTATATTAACTAATAAATAGTCTGTAAAAGGATTAGGAAATGCCACTGCTTTGTTTGACACTAAGATTGATTTTTCAAAAACACCTTGACAATCTTTTTCTGTACCTATGCGAATGGTATTCATTCCGTTCTTTAAATTCAAAGTAATTTCTGAATTTGTAGTATATGTTGTTTCACCATTTAAATTAATAGAATAACGCTTTCCGTTTGCTAAATTTAATGAGACCGATTTTTTTCCAGTATTAACTTTTGATAACACAGCTAAATCTGATGGTTGGGTTATAACAATATCATAACACCTTTTAAAATCTGTCTCAGGTATGTTTTTTATAGTAATGCATACGGTATATGTTCCTGCCTGCAAATCTGTAAGCTCAACATCATCAGTAAAATCTAGAGTATCAGTACTTCCATTTCCAGTTAGGGTTACCATATAATCATGCTCCTCAACTGCAGTTATAATAATTTTTCCGTTATCGCTATCTCTACAAGTTTCGCCAATGGTTTGTATTTTAAAGTTGTTAGCCGGTAGTGTAAACAAACTACAACCTTTATCGTTTACAGCATCATTTAGTGGTGTTTCCGGGCATTCATCATCGGCATCTAGCACGCCATCGTTATCGTCGTCGTCGTCACAAGCATCTCCCATTCCATCACCATCAAAGTCTGCTTGGTCTTGATTATCAACACCTGGGCAATTATCATTTACACAACCAATTAATGTTAATTCTGCGGCCGAAGTCCACGCACCATCGTTAACCTCAGAAAGTGCTACTAACCTCATATACCTTCCTTTTATGGGTGCATTAAATGTTACCGTTTGCCTAGAACCTGTATTCTCAAAAGTTCCAGAGTGTGCAACCTCTCCCCAATTTGTACTATCGAAACTAAAATACAATTCATAGTCTTTTATTCTACCATTTTGGCCACTAGGTCTTGGGGTGTATTTAAACTCACTAATACTATACGAATTTCCTAAATCGATTTGAATTTCGTGAGGATATGGATCTGTTCCCGTGCTCCAACGTGTGTGCCATATTGTTGAATCGTCTCCATCAAAAGCCATAGTTGCCAAACCTGGGTTGTTTGTTTCTTCACTATCAACATATATTAACGACCATTCGTTTTTAGGTAATTCGGCAGGATTACTACAGTCTAAAATTGAAGGACAGGTTGTTGTTGTAACCATATTAGGGATTTCTTTTACATAGTCAACACCATTTTGAGTTACCGTTAACTTGACTGTATAAGACCCTGGGCTTCCTAAAACAACCTCTGGGTTTCTAATATTTGCATCGCTTATATAAGCTGGTGCAGGGGTTATTTCCCATTTCCAACTGGCTCCTGAATGATTTAAAATAGAATGATCATCAAAATGCAAGACATCATCCATACATTTATTGGTTACGTTTTCTACCCACGGGTTAATTATTGGAATAAAATCTTGTTCTTGTAATGGTGTTTCCCATACTCCACCACTTCCTGCAAGTCTTAATTTAGCATCTCTGTAAAAAGGAATAGCGGTATTTACACTAAAATTTCCTGGGTAATTATTAGCAAATAAGTCCCAATCTTTCATATTATTTTTTCTGAAATAAGCCTGAGATTTATCGCCGTTTCTACTAGTAGTAAATAAATAAACCAAGTCTTCGCCTGTGTTAGATGGTTGTACAACCAACTTCTTGGTATAACCATTTACTGTTCCGGACCAATTTGTCCATGTATCTCCACCATCGGTAGATTTAAAAACTTTGCCCTTATCGGCGGTCCATGCACCATTAGAATAACAAGCATATACTGTATTTTCATTGTAAAGTGATATAGCAATGCTAGTTCTCCCATTCATTTTACTACCTCCATTAGCATTATTGCTTAATGACGGTTTGTAAACCCAAGTGAGTCCCTGATCTTCACTTTTATAAAGTCCAGCTCCTTTTATATCGGCATATAATACATTTGGGTTTGTTACACTCATTTGCACATCCATCACTTCGCCACTAAAAGTATGTAATGATTTGAAACTTTCGCCCATATCTGTACTTTTCCAGAAGCTATTACCTTCACCTAAAAATAATATTTGAAAATAATTTGGATGGTGTATTAAATTGCCTCTACTACCGCCATATTCTAACATATTGGGGTATTTAGAAAAGTTGAATTTACCTTCGTAAACAGATTCTGCTGTGCTTGGTAATATCCACCCGCCTCCAAGATCATCAAAAGCGACATGTTTACTTTTACCTTGAATGACCCAACCTGTTGGAGATTCGGCACCTCCCATTCGCAATGCCTTTCCATTATAAAAATCTGCCATTGCCGTATTTCCATTATGGTATCTTCCGCCTACAACAATATCTTCATTCCATCCTTGATCAAATCCCCACATATCTGATCCTATCAATCCATTTATTCTGGGTTGAAAATCGGTTTCAAAAGCATCGGTAGAAAAACTCATGCCTCCATCTGTAGCTACCCAAACTGAACCATCTGAAAACCATTTTAAGTCTTGTATATCTGGATGTATTGAAAATCTTCCAAAATAACCACCAATGGCATCAAAACTAAGACCTCCGTTATTTGTTTTAAACAATGTAGTTGTACCAACCATAAACTTAGATTGGTCTGTTGGCGATATTTCTAGCACCAAATCAAAATAACCTTGACCGTTGTTGTAAGGAAAAGCATCTGTGTTACAATCTATAATTTTAGTCCAGGTCCAGCTGCCACCACTTGTAATTCCTTTATAAAGCTGAGGTGTATTATCTGAACTTAACATAGTTGTCAATAGCATATTGGGGTTTGCTGGCGTTACGGCAATTAAGCCACCGCTAGAATCGGCAATTGCAGGAAATCCAGAAACTGCAGAAAAGTTTGTTCCTCCGTCTAAGGACTGTATAATTTCAAAATTCCCATTACTGGCTTTACTTATTGCATAAATAACATTGCTATCATTAGGCTTAAAATCAACATCATAAGTTTGTCTTGTAGATTTCTGTGCCCATGTGTTTCCGGCATCCGTAGATATATAAACACCTTTATTAGTAGATACAAACATTTTATTAGGGTTACCACTATCTATTATAATATGATTTGCAGAAAACTGAACACCACCTTGTAGTAAAGGTACCCATGAGTTTCCTCCGTTAACCGTTTTGTGTATTTGATTACCGGCTGAAACATAAACAATATTTGAGTTTGTTGGATGGATGGTAACGGCATTAATTCCTCCAGAAAACACATAATCGCGTGCTAGTAGTGTCCAATTTTTACCGCCATCAATAGTTTTATTTACATAACCTGTTTCAGTTCCGCTAAAAAGAATATCAGAATTTCCAGAAAAAGCATCAAACGCATAAACGTTTACTTGCCATGGTGCCACTGGTTTTGGTGTTGAGCTATTGTCTTCATTTAACCAAAATGTGTTTTTTGGCCCTAAAAACGTCCAATTAGAATTGGATGCATCAAATAGTTTTTGAGCTTTTTGATTGGCTTTATAAGAGTTAGCACTAGATTTTTTTGCTTCTAAATGGCGTATTACTCCGTTTTTGTCAGCATAACTCGCTACAACTTTTCGCCAAATTTTGTAATAGCGAATTATGGGGTTTTTTTGCTTTCCTTTTTCTTTAAAGTATTGTTGGTATCCATTTTCTATCTCATTAAAATTAATAGGATACTCATAAAGCATTTTTGCCCAGTCGGGATAATTTTCGTTATAGCTTGGTTTATTAATGGAATTAACACCCGGCAATTCGTCATAAGGCGTAATTTCAATTTGAGCACACACGCTTTTGTGCATAAAAAAGAAGACACCTAAGACCGTAATAATTTGTAATATTTTTTTCATTATTTAAGTTTTCTATAAAAATTATTTCTCTGTTAATGATGAATTCGTTTTGAGTTGTTTAATTTAAACACCTTATAATTAAATATTTTGAAAATAAAATTGATTTTGTAATCTTCAGGAAGGAATATTCCATCCACTTCCTACTGCACTTTTAACATCTTAACCCTAAGTTTTACCATTTTCTTTTAATTATCGTGTTTTCACATTAATTTCTGCCGCAGAACTCCATGGGTTTCCATTTACTTCAGATAATGCAACTAATCTGTAATATCTACCCCTTTTTTCTGTAAATGTTACCGTTTGTAAATCTTTACTATTTGGCCATGTTCCAGAAGCTACGGGCTTTCCCCAATTGTTAGGATTATCACTAACATAGATTTCATAATCTGCAATTCTACCATTAGCTTGGTTTTGCCTGGGCAAATAAGTAAAGCCTGTAATGTTTTTAGATTCTTTTAAATCAATTTGTATTTCATGTGGCAATGGGCTTGCTCCAGACGACCATTGCGTGCCCCAGAATGTAGCATTGTTTCCATCAATGGCATGTATAGCAGGAGTGTACTCGTTTGTAGTTTCTTCACTATCTACATAGTTTACAGTTGGTACAACAATTTTAAAATAGGTAATAAAATCTGTTAAGGTTTGTGTGCTTGTTCCTCTTGAGTCTGTTACTGTTAAGGTTACATCAAAACTAGTTCCATTAGCTTTATCGTAAGTAACTACTGGTCGCTCTTCGGTTGAAGTAGAGGGTGTTCCTCCAGGGAAACTCCAAAGATATGTTGCATTTATATCGGCTACGGAATAATCTGCAAACAAAACAGTTGGATTATTCTCGTCAAATGTATTTCTGTTTGCTGTTATATTGGCTTTTGGAGGGGTTAATTCTATCAAATCATTTTCCCATAATCCTCTTGAAGTTCCTAAACGTAATTTTCCTTTTGCATAATTTATAAACATGAAAGGTGTTTTTCCTGCAGGCATACCCGTTCCAAATTGTTCCCATTGAGCCATACCGCTTTTCCTATAATATACGCCAAAGGTTGTACCTACATACAATATATCATCACTACCTCTTTGATAAATAATAGAATATAAATACTGGTCTGGAAGCCCTGTTGAATAATCGCTCCAAGTTATACCACCATCGGTAGATTTAATTACTTTAACAGCATTTTTTGCACTTCTTAAGGTAACCCATAAATGCTTCGGGTTTTTATCACTCACGGCAAGACGCCAAAGAGAATTGCTCCCTATTAAGGATGTTGGAGGCCCTACTTCTTCCCATGTAGCACCTTCATCTGTAGATTTTATAACCCGGTTAGGATCGACCACAGCATATACATAATTTGCATTGGCAAAGCTCGATTTTACGGCAACTGCATTTTTTTGCTCAGCTTCAAAACTTTTAATCACTTCCCAAGAAGCAGCATTATTGGTCGATTTAGCAAGTTTATAACTTTTATTCCTATCGCCATAATCACTACCATATATGGTGTAATATTGATGCGGATGAAACTCAAGATTATCCAAAGTAATATACCCTAGCTCTATGCCTAAGTTTTGCATTTGGTGTCCTGTTTTTCCGGTTAGCGATCTTTTAACGCGCTCGTGCCCCCAAGGGTGATTGTACATGTATTGATCGTCTATAGGGTTAACATTGGCCGCCATAGCATCGGCTCCATTTACAGCAATCCAACCGCCATAAACACGATCGTCTCTGTAACATGTTGAATTGTGATTAAGCCCTACTGCCATGACATCATTTTTAAAAGACTGACTAAAGCCCCAAAGTTCTTGAATGCCAAGTCCATCACTTTTATCTTTAACAACGGTCATCCCGCCATCTAAAGACACATAAACACCGCCATCGTTGGCATTAAATATTTTATTTCCAATAACTGAAAGTCCATGATGGTCGCCATGTACGCCCGTATGCGCATCATTAGATTGGTAGTTATCATATTGACTTCCTGTTACCACGTTTCCAGACCGATCGTAACTCCAAGTAACACCTCCATCTGTACTTAATTTTAACTTATTGGCTGCACATGCCAAAAAGTTTTCGTCTGTTTCTGAAACGGTAAAAGCAAAATTCCATGTTAATTGTGCTAAATGACAAGTTTCTGTTAAGAAATCGGTAGTTCCCTCTGCATTTACAAGAGGACTTGCGGGTGTACCACAGCATTTTTTTCCAAATGAGTTACCTGAATCTGAAGATTTGAAAAAAGATATTTTATCTTCTGCCCCACCACCGTTATAGCCAATTGCAATATATACCACTTCAGCATTTGCAGGAGTGGTTGCCAATCTTGCACGATGCGATTTAGTTGAATAATTAGCTGGATAACCATTACTAATAGTAGTAAACGAATCGCCACTATTTGTGGATTTTTTAAAATTGATCCAATTAGATGATGAAGATGCTTCTAGAATATATACTGTATTTGGGTCATTCGGTTTTATACGCATATCCCAAATTCTTTTCGAGGTTTTGTATTTTTGAGTCCAAGACGTACCACCATCTGTAGATTTTAAAAGTTTATAGACCCCTCTATACCTGCCCCCTTCTTGTGTTGTAGCATAAACTATATTACTATCTGTAGTTGCCACATCCAGCCAATTTAGCTGACCAAAAGCATCTGGTTTAAATTTCCTTAAACCAGTATATGACCAATTTAACCCTCCGTTTGTAGATTTTACAACACCTATATCTGTATTGGCATAAACAATTTGCGGATTACTTCGGCTATAAATAATTTCGTTTACCCATTCTACTTCTGGCACATCTCCAGATACAAAAGTATAAGTATCGCCATTATTACTGGTAAGCCAAATTCCTGCAGTAGATGCACCTATTAAAACTGAATTGGTGTTACTAGGGTTTATACGAATAGACCTTACAACACCTGTGCCTCCATTATCTTGCGTAGTATTCCAGTTTAAAAATATTTGAGACCATGCATTTCCGTATTGTGCTTCAACAAAAAGAACAGATAACAATAAAGTTAAGTATAATACTGTATTTCTTTTTTTATGAATTTTAAATTTCATTTTTTACACAATTTATAATGAACTCATTTAACAAACAGTTGTTATTGTAGTTTAATAGATGACCGGAATGTTATAAGAAAACAACAACCTTAATTGTTTATGGAATACAAATTTCTGTTTAGAACTAGTTGAGTTTAATACATAGCAATTCTAAACCTTCTTAAAAAAATTCTTTTATTAAAAAAATAGAAGATTGGAAACTACTTAAATTAAAAAAGAGACTTAGTATTTTAACTAAAAAAGGTCTCGCATTGTATATTGGATTTAAATCTAGAGTTCACTTATTAAGACTACTGCTTTTAATAATATTAAGCAATAAACAGAAAAGCGCTTTTTAAATAAACGCTCTTCTGTTATGTGTTAAAAACTATTCTATTAATCCAAACACTCTTATTTCTCCTAAAAAGGTAAAACTATTTGGCCCTGCTGTTGCAACATATCTTACATATCTAGCTGTTGTAATTACACCAGTATTAACTATAGCTCCATTATTTACATCTATAGGTGCATTAAGTGTTGCCACTTGAGTAAAGGTTACATTGTCACTACTTACCCAAAATTCATGAGCAGTTGCCCCTCTATTGTCACCACTTCTTGTAAATACCTCGAACCCAGAAATACCTTTTTCTTCTCCCAAATCAATAGTTAAATGATGAGGAAAAGCTGAACCTGTTGACCAGTTTGAATGCCAAAAAGTTGCTGTATCTCCATCAATTGCTGCAGTGGCATATCCATTAACGGGGCCTTCGCCACCTGCTTCTTCAGTTGAAAAGTCAACAATAGACCAATTAGAATTATCTAAACTTTCTATAACATTTAATTCACCTAAAAAGGTAAAACTATTAGGTCCTGCTGTTGCAACATATCTTACATATCTAGCTGTTGTAATTGCATTAGCATTAACTAAAGTACCATTATTAACATCTATGGCGGCATTAAGTGTTGCTATCATTGTATAGGTTACATTGTCACTACTTACCCAAAATTCATGGGTAGTAGCCCCTCTATTGTCACCACTTCTTGTAAATACTTCGAACCCAGCAATGGTTTTTTCTTCTCCCATATCAATTGTTAAGTGATGTGGAAAGGATGAACCTGTTGACCAGTTTGAATGCCAAAAAGTTGCTGTATCACCATCAATTGCTGCAGTGGCATATCCATTAACGGGGCCTTCGCCACCTACTTCTTCAGTTGAAAAATCAATTATAGTCCAGCTACCTTTACCTGCTGCCGGCAGTGGTGTTACGGTGAAAGACATGGCTTGTGAATTTCCGTAAATATCTGAAACTACAATTTGAATTTCCTGTTCTTCACTTGTCATTCCAGAAAACGTATAGGTGCCCAATGACTCAGACGAGGTTACCGTGTTTCTTACCTCAATATCTTGCTTATCGGTGTTTATAAATTCGAAAGTCATTGAAGCACTTTCTGAATTTCCCCAATATGCGATAATACCCCCTGAAATAGGATCGAATGTAAAGCTTGCTAAAATGGCAGCAATGTTATTTGGAAACTCGTACGTTTCCCAATCTGAATCAAATTCATCAATGGTTGTTTCATTACCATCTTCATCGGCTGCTGTTGGCACATAGAAAGTTCTATACATAATTGGTGCTGTACGGTCAACTTGTTCTAAAACACCTTCAGATTCGTCTTGTGGTACAGATACAACAACTTCCTCGCCACTTAAATTTGTGAATTTAATTTCGGTAGATCGTGTTAAATCACTACTTGGTTTTAAACTAACTGTTGCGCTTCCATCACTATTGTAAGCAAAAGCGTTTAAACCTCTTGCTTCTAGATTAGATCGGTACGTTTCTCCATAAACCGTTCCAAATACAGTAACTTTAACCGACTCATTGCCATCTGCGTCCTTTGAATACACATCAAATTCATATGATTTTTCCTCTAATCCAGTTACAATCAAGTCGATTAAATCCGTATCGTTTTGAGACTTTGTATAAGGAAAAGTTTGGCTGTTTTCGCCTTTATCCCAAAACACCGTGATTTCTTCAATGGTAAAACCTTTTGTTAAATATCCAGAAATTTTAATTCTGCCATCTCCTGCAAGTGTAGTTAAAGAATCTACCTTGGTTGCATAAATAATCTCACCATCTTGAATGTATTTTTCATGAAACTCATAAGTATCATTACAGGAATAGAAGCCAAAAAAAAGTAATAAACTTAATGGTAAAATATAATATTTTATTTTTTTCATAATTTGTTTCTTAATATTAATTATTCAACAACGTTGCCCCAGAAAGTCATTTCTGAAAAATTTATATATCCTGCACCATCCCATGTAGAATGCACTGCAATACGGAAATAACGTATTTCTATGGGATCGTCAAACGTGTATTCGTCGCCTCGGTCGAAATGGTCCATATCTTCATCTGTGTTTGTTCCAAGTGGAGAACCAGATGGTTTAATGGATTCACATTCTTTTAGTAATATCCAATCATTTAAATCGCCATCTTGTCCAGGTAATTCTTTAGAACCATATACTGTATAGGTTTTAGGGTTTCCGTGCGTATATGCCCAGTGTCTTCCATTTTCGGGGCTTCTTTGTAACAGGTTAAATCGGCTTAAGGTAACCACGGCCCCTAAATCAACCGTCATAATACTTGGTCGAGGTTGATCGCCTTGGGTATGTACAATACTAGCGGCATCATCATCAAAACAATTCCAATAATCGCCTTCCCAAGCATCCCAGTTATCATCGTTATTTAAGACTACTTTATTAAACTTGGTTTTGTCCAATCGTTCTTCAAATAATGGCGTTAGCAGCTTATCTGGTGTATTTGCGTAAATCGTATCAGAAAAATTATCGTATCTATCTCTAATTAACGCAGCGAATAACCTTGGTAAAGATTCATAACCTCTTATAGAAGACTTTGATTCTGATTTTTCTGTATATATCGTTTCTACAGTTTCCAACTCGCCTGTTGTTTCGTCTGTTGTTAGCAACTCTATGGTTATAGGAGTTTTCGATTCGTTAATCCAAGAAAATCTAGCACCACCAAAGTCGGCAGTTATATCCATGGTTTGTTGAACAAGAAATACAGGTGGCGTTAGTGGTGCCGCTGATACCGTAATGGGCTCTGAGGTATTCTCTGATCGATCTACAGAATATAACTCTACAGTCTTTTCTGTGGTATCCCCGAATCCTAAAATCTCAATTTTATTATCGTAGGCAGAAGTCTTTACTTCGGCTGTTTCTCCTTTAGAGTTTTTATACACCGCCTTTACATATAGTAAATCGCTATCGTTAGGTAAATCATAGCTAATGCTAAGCCCACCGTAAATAGGCGTAACCAGCACATTCTCTACTGCTTGTGGATTGGTTCCATCTGAAACAAGAGGACCGTGTTGCTCTTCGTCGCATGCAAATAACACCAATACCATTGGTACTATTACTAATTTGAATAATTTCTTCATATTTTTATTTTTTTAATTAGTCTATGGTTTACCATCCTGGGTTTTGGATTAAATCAGGATCCTTAATTGTTTCGCTTTCTGGTATGGGCCATAAATAATCTTTCTCAGAATACGATGGGTTGTATAAGGTACGAACCGTGTAATAATCATCAGCTTCTGCTTCCAGAACATTCCAGCCTTTAATAGGCTTACTCATATACTCTTTGGCTAATTTCCAGCGTCTTAGATCCCAGAATCTTGCACCTTCAAAAGCCATTTCAATCATTCTTTCCTGCTGAATGATCTCTCTCATACCATTTTTCGTGGTTGGCTTAGTAGGGTTGTTTGAAAAAGCAGACCAACTGTCTACCACAGTACCTAAACCAGCTCTTTCTCGCACCAAATCGATATACTCATAAACCTGTGCATCGGGAGCCGATTTGGATTCATTTAAAGCTTCAGCATAATATAAGTATAAATCTGCTAAACGGATTATTGGAAACGCATAGCGGGTTGTGCTTAAAGAGGTTCCGTTATTTACTTGTGTAGGAATAGCTACCAGTTTTTTAGGCCAATATCCGGTTACAGAATATTGAGATATTTCAAATACTGAAGCAAACTCGCCACCTCTGGCATGAATAAACCATGGATTGGCTTCATCGTTTGCACCATTGCCATACCAAACACCTCTATCGAAAGCTAAATCGGCATAAAAACGAGTTTCTCGGTCAAAATTCAAAATTGCTGTACTTTGCCCTTGTTCTACATGATATTGATCTTCTGGAGCAGATGTTCTTAATCTATACCTATTCGCATAATCATAAGTAACATCTTCTTCTATAGGCACCCCATTTTTAGAGTAATACATCTCTGCAATGCGTAGTGTAGGAGCATGCCTTGAAGCAACAGGATTTGTTAAATAATTATATAAACGAGGCATTGATTCGTATTCTATGCCCGAGGTAGATCCTGTATGGCCCCAAACAATTTCAAAGTTCCATTTTTCGGTCATTCTACTTCTTAATCCTGCTTTTAGCAGTGTAATATCGGATGTTATAGGGTTACCTGATCTGTTAATATAATCTTCTTTTTTAAATAAACGGAACCCTGCGTCGTGGCATAGATCTATGGCTTCTTTAGCTGCAGTTGCTGCATTATCCCATTTTTCCGGAGCATAAGCTTGAGGAAAAAATGGTTCGCCATCTTGATTTACAAAACCGCTATACACCGAGTTTCCATTAAACAAGGGACTCGCATAAGTAATTAAAACCCGCGCTTTAATTGCTGCTGCTATAGGTTGCGTTATTCTTCCTAATTCCTCACTGTCATTTTGTAATGTAAGAGGCAGATCTACTAACGCTTCGTCTATCAAATCAACCACATAAGCAAACACCTCATCTATGGTATTTCTATTGGTATTTACATTATCTAAAGATTCTGATACGGCAACCAAATCATCACTAATTACAATGGGGCCGTACATTCTTGCCAAATAAAAGTGATAATAGGCCTTTAGCACTTTAGCCTCGGCTTTCCAAATTGTTTTTTCGTACTCTTGGAGACCTTGAACGCCATCAATTCTACTTAAGAAAATATTACAATTTCTTATGCCTTCATATAACCCATTATCTCCCCAAAGGTTGTAACTTGGGTTTGTTGCACTTTGAAAACCTTGTGCAATTCTTACGCCCGTTCTATTTCTCTCGGTTTCTGGATACCAAATTTCGTCGGCACCATTTAGAGCCGGATTGTTACGGTCTCCTGGAGCTGGTAATGCCGAATAAAGTGTAAACAAAAACTTTTGGGCATTAAACCTATTTGAAAAGGCATTGTCTATAGTTGCCACATTATCGGGCACTACATTTAAATAATCTCTTTCGCAAGAGTGAAACATACTTGCTATAAGAACTATTGTTATATATATATTTTTTTTCATATTTTGTTTTTTTAAAATGAAAGATTTACACCTAAATTAAACACTCGCTGATTAGGGTAATTCAATCCGTTACCTGCTAATTCAGGATCCCATAATTTAAACTTGCTCAATACAAGTAAATTAGTACCGCTTACATAAAATCTCACTTTTTCCATTTTAAGTTTCGTTATCAACTTATCAGACAAGCTGTACCCAAATTCGGCTTGTTTTAACCTTAAAAAGGCACCGTCTTGCATAAACCACGTATTGGTTTGGTTGTTATTCTGCACAAAATTATCTGAAAGCCTTGGCCATTTCGCGTAAATGTTTCTGTTGGTTTCAGACCAATAATCATCGGCCCAAGCTTTTAATAATTGGCGTTCTCCAACAAATGGTGCCGTGTTGTATGGGTTAATCCAAAAAGATGAATTACCCGACCCTTGGAAGAAACAAGATACATCAAAATTTTTATATCCTGCAGATATACCTAAACCGTAAGTCATTTCAGGTACTGTTGGGTTTCCAATAGGCACGCGGTCCAGAGCTGAGATTTTACCATCGCCGTTTATATCTCTATACTTAATGTCACCTCCCGAATATTCGCCAAACGTTTGTTCGGGAGAATTGTTTACTTCGGCTTGATCTACAAATAAGCGTTCTGCAACATAGCCCCAAACTTGGTTTATGGGCTGCCCTATTCTAGACAACCATGGTGTAGCAGAAAAATCTGGCTCTTCCATTTTAGTGATTTTGTTCTTAGCATAAGTAAAATTACCTCTGAACTGCAACCAGCCATCGCCGTTTGCAAAATCATCTGAGTACACTAAGGTTCCGTCAATACCTTGACTTCTTGCCTCACCAATATTAGCCCTTACTCCGGCTTGCAACCCTAGGCTTGATGGCAATACCCTGTTAGCCAAAATATTTTCTCTGTCTTCTCTAAAGTAATCAACTTCTAAATCTATTTTATCAAATAGCTCTAATTCTACACCTATGTTCATTTTTTTACCTGTTTCCCATGTAATTTGGTCGTTAGCATAGCGCTCAATGCTTACTCCAGTAAGTCCATTTCCAAAGTTTTCGCCAAAAGTGTAACCATGCTGACCTGAGCTTAAGTTAACCTGAGATAAGTAAAAGAATCTATCGTTAGGCCCACCAATTTGATCGTTACCAACCAATCCGTAAGAACCTTTAACCTTTAATTTGGTTATTACATCTTTAACAGGCTCGAAGAATTTCTCATCGGATGCCATCCAACCCAAGGCTAACGATGGGAAGAATCCCCAACGTTCGTTTTTTGCAAATCTTTCAGAGCCATTGTAACCAAAACTAAATTCGGCAAAATACTTTTGTTTTCTGGCGTAAGTAAAACGACCTGAAAGCCCCATATTTCTATAGGCCAAAGATTTTTGTAGTTGTTGTGCTTCAGAAGCTCCTAAATCGCCATCAGAAAGTGTTGATAATCTATTATTCATTGTAAATACCAACAAACCGCTTACTTCATTATCTTCATCAATCTCTTTATTATATGATAGGTTAGATTCGATATAAGTTGATGATGAAATAAACCTGTTTCTTTGTGTAAAGCTTAAGGTTTCGGTGCCTTCTTCTTCATTTAAAGCGGTTAAAACCACCTCGCCTGTAATTGGATTTAATCGGGGTTGATAGTAATATGGTCGGTAAGACCTTAAAGCTTGATAGCTCGAGTTTTGCGTACCATTAAATACCAATTTAAAATCTAAGCCTTCTGTTATAAAATCGAAATCTTGATTAAATTCTAATTGAGCGATAACCTTGGTATTATCGCCTTCTTGATACCCTCTAACCATTTGCGCATAAGGGTTTAGATAATTACCGTTTCCAAAGTTTCCAAACAGGATGTGGTTGGTAAACTCGTTGGCCGCATCTTTCTCATAAAAAGGTCTAAACAACACTGGGTTTGTTCGCATAACTTGATTGTAAACTGCTGAACCTCCATCCATAGGCCCTGTGTAATCCTCGAAATTAACATTAAAACTTAACTTTAATTTAGATGTTTCGGTTAAGTTTATGTTAGTACTTGAGCGTAAATTGTATTGCTTAAATTTAATGTTGGAATTAAAGTTACTTACTTTTGGTACTTGCAGTATGCCATTATCTTGACTCCCCGCTACTGACACATAATAACGTGCTGTTTTACCACCACCATTTAAACTAAAATTTAATCGTTGGCTAGCTGCTCGATCTTTAAAAAGTTCTGCATACCAATCTGTGGTTGGGTATAATATTGGATTTGTTCCAGCCACCGTGTTTTCGATTTTTTCCAAGGAATATGGCAACAACCCTAATGGGTCTCTGGTTCTAACGGCTTCGTTACCCATTCTCATGTATGTTATGGGATCTGCCAATTCGATATCTCTAGTTGGTTGAGAGGTAGAAGTTTCCATTCTTACCGAAACCCTAACAGGACCTTCAACCCCTTCTTTTGTTGTAACAAAAATGACACCATTTGCACCACGAGCTCCATAAAGTGCTGTTGCAGATGCATCTTTCATTATTGAAAATTCTGCGATATCATCAGGATGTAATCTTCTAAGATCGCTTACACTTAACTCTACACCATCAATTAAAATTAATGGGCTTGACGCATAACCAAAAGTAGTTACACCTCTTACAAAGAATTCGGCGTTGTCCCTACCAGGTTCTCCACCTCGTTGGTACGATATTAATCCGGGTACTCTACCCGCTAAAGCCGTTGTTAAGTTACTGGATGCTATTTTTAATTCTGTAGGTTTTACAGTGGCCACAGAGGAAATAACATTTCTCTTTTTTTGCGTACCAAAACTCATTACCACGACTTCATCTAGTTTGTTATCCGGATTTAGCGTAGCATTTATTACGGTTTGGTCTTTAATTACAACTTCTTGATTTGCATAACCAACGTAAGAAAACACCAGAATATTACCAACATTGGCTTGAATGGAATAATTTCCATCAAAATCGGTAGTTGTTCCTTTGGCTTCTCCTTTAATTTGTATGGTAGCCCCAGGAAGAGGGATACCCGCATCATCAACGACAGTTCCTGTAATTGTTCTTTCTTGTGCCTGTATTAAGTTAATACTGAGCCCAAAAATCAATAAACAAGTAAATAATTTTTTCATAAATTTAATTTAGTTAGTTTTTTCGTTTCGGTTTAAATTTTAATTGACAAATAATTATTAATTGTGATCTTTCTCATAGTTTAAAAAATAGTTTAAAAATTTAAGTGTTTTAATGGTTTAAAATATGTGTTTGGTTATGTTATTAAAAAAACTTTCTTGATATAGAAAGGATGAATAAAATCCACCCCTTCTTTCTCAAAAAAAACTAATTCAAAAAAACTCATTCATATTTAATTTTAATACGATTAGTATCAATGTCGCATATAGCCGTAATTTCAACATCCTTTCTCTGTAGCGCATTGTTTAAATGGTTTGCACCTATTAACCCTACGCCAATAAAGCGAGTTTAAGCTTTTGTTTTGAGGCCCCTTATACAGACCCGTATGATAAATTTGGAAAGGTTGACATCCCTACTCCGGCGAGTGCTGTTTTCTTAACAAAATTTCTTCTTGAACCCATGGTTTAACACTAAACAATATCTTTGAGTAATGTTTAGTTATACCAAATTTAAAAAAACACATCTTTACAATTAATGTATTTATTAATCAAAACTAGGGTGGTAATTAGCATTTAAGGCATTTTGACGAATATTTACTCCTTTTTGAAAAAAAAACAACCCTTTTTTAAGCCGCAAGCAAATGGCATTTAGCCTAAACAAAATATATATTAATATATTTACAGGTGGCTATTAGTGTAGCATAAAATACAAAGCAATGAAATTTACTGGTTTAAAAGACAAGCTATTCTTCTTTATGTTATTTTGTTTGTCCGTTTACATTTTTGGTCAAAACAACATTAATTTTAAGCACTTATCCCCTCAAATAAACAATAGCAATATATTTATTAACAAAACGACCCAGGATTCGTTAGGAAACATTTGGATGGTCTGTGCAAAGGGAATACTAAAATACAATGGTTATAGCTACAAATTAATTACGAAACAAGAAATTTTTCCAGAAATAAGCAATGACGATTGGATTAATAATATCCATAGTGATAAAAACAAAAACTTCTGGATTACCAGCGATAAAGGATTGGTAAGCCACTACAACTCTTACCTAGGGAAGTTTGAGAACAAATTTAGTACACCTACAGACCCCATAGAGCTTATCAACCCTAAGGAAAACGAAGTTTGGTTCATTACAAAAACAGGGCAACTTTACAACCATACAAACAATAAAACCGAAATGCTTGTAACCATACCCAATATTAATGGTACAGACAACAAGGCCAGAAGCATGGCAATTGGTAATAATAAAGAAATTTACATAAGCACCTCAAAAGGCAAAATATATGTTTATTCTAAAACCACGAAAATACTTAGCGAGCTTGTTGGCCCCTACACAGATTACCCTGGACTTATCGCTTTGCAAATAGACCAAAACAACAAACTTTGGATTGGCACCGAAGCCTTTGGCCTGCTTATATACGATATAGAGGAGGCTGCATTTGTTCAAGACCGCTTTTTTAAAGAACGAATAAACCTAGTTAACAAAGAGTTTTTTATAATGCTTTTTATTGACAGCAACAACAACATCTGGGGCGGTACAGATGGAGACGGCCTTTATAAAATAAACAATAAAACAGGAGACATAAGCATATATAAAAAAGATAACGCCAACAAGTTCTCTTTAAATAGCAATACCATACTGCACATTAACGAAGATAACCACCAAAACATATGGATTGTAACTAACCATGGCACCGTAGATGTTGCTCCTAAACCCAATACCATTATAAAACACCACAATGGCTCTAACAGCAACATTCCTTTGCGTACCCTTAGCGTATTTAAAAGTAATACAGGAATCTTATGGATAGGTACAGATGGCACGGGCTTAACTAAAGTTGAAAAAGGAACCAACAAAACAACAAGTTATTTTAACGACAATAAAAATGGTTTCTATGTACAATCTATAACAGAAGATGATAAAAACAACATTTGGTTTGGCACCTATAAAAATGGTTTGTGGTTTCACGATACTAAACTAAATAGCTTTAAAAAAATACCCGTAATTAATTCCAAAAACCAGAAAGCTACAGATATTCGTACTGTTTTTAAAGATTCTAAAGGCCGTATATGGGTTGGCTCGAACATAGCCCTTAACTTATATAACGACAAACTAAACCTTATTGCAAGTTTTAGCATTAAGGACAAAAAGGGCTTAAACGGGATTATTTTAGAAAGCATTTTAGAAGATGCCAAAAACAACATTTGGTTAGGTATGCAAGGCGGCGGCCTGTTTAAGTTTAACGAAAACAGCAATACCATTAAAAACTCTACGTTTACAAACTATAACGGAGATTATGACCAAGTTGCCAATGGTGTAAAATCTATGTGCATTGGAAAAGAAAACAACCTATGGCTAGTTACCTATACCGGTAAATTATTTACTTTTAACACTAGCACAAAAACCTATACCGATTTAAGCCACATTAAGTCTTTAAACCCCAATTTAAATGCCATAATTTCAGAAGACCCAAACAATATCTGGATAAGCTCATCAAAAGGGATACAGCATTTCAACACCAAAACAAATAGCATAACCACGTTTTATACTTCAGATGGTTTTCAAAACAATTATTACATGCCCAGAAGCGCCTTTAAAGAAAAAAATGGCATTCTGTATTTTGGATCTAAGGAAGGTGTTAACTTCTTCGACCCAAAAAAATTAACCAAAGAAAAGCCCAAGCCCAAATTATTTATAAACAACATTCAGGTTTTAAACAAGCCCGCCGAAGTTCTGTTAGAAAACCAAATAACATCAGATGTTTACAAACTTAACAGCCTGTATCTAGAAAGCAACCAATCTTCGTTTACCGTAAAGTTCGCTGCCATAGACAATATTTTAAACCCCAACTTTAGTTACTCATACAAACTTGATGGTTTCGACAAAGATTGGAAAACAACCCATACAGAAGGGCTAGCAACATATACCAATATTCCGCCCGGGCAATATGTTCTGGATATCAAGGCCTCTGAAATGAATCAAACCAATGTTATTTCTAGAAAAAAACTAGCCATAACCATAAAACCCTCGTTTTGGAACACGCCCCTTGCCTACGCACTCTACTTGGTTTTATTCATCTTATTGATGTATGGCATCTCAAAATGGTATTATTTAAGAAAAAAATTACTTATCAATAAGATTAGCAGGCGAAAAGAAAACCAGTTACATGATGATAAAATGAATTTTTTTACAAAAATGTCGCACGAAATACAAACCCCAATTACCTTAATACTAGGCCCTATAGACGATATGTATAAACGCGCAGAAACAGAAGGCAACATGCTTTTAAAAGAACGCCTGAGCATAATTAAAACCAACGCCATCAGACTTTCAAGAATTGCAAGGGAATTAACTTTAATAAAAAACAAAGAACTCGACAGGCTAAAACTATCGGTTACCAAAAACAACCTTTACACAGACCTCATACACATTTGCTCTTCTTTTAAAGAATTGGCCAGAAACAAAAACATAGATTTCTCATTAAATTGCCCAAAAAACATAGAAAACACCTGGTACGATAAAGATAAACTAGAACACATTTTATACAACCTACTATCAAACGCCTTTAAGTTTACCCCTAAAGAAGGCAATATACAACTATCTGTAGCGCCCTTAAACAAAAAAAGCTATGTTAAAATAACGGTTTCAGATTCTGGCCCGGGCATAAACAAAGACGAGCTAAATAAAATTTTCGAGATTTTCTACAGATCTGAAAGCAATAACGAAGCTAACGGCACAGGTGTGGGTCTGGCCTTAACCAAAGAGCTTGTTAATTTACACAAAGGCAAGATTAAAGCAGAAAGCAACATAGGCCACGGCTGTACATTTACAGTTAAGCTACCAATTTCAGAAAAACACTATAGCGATACCGAAAGAATTACCCACAGCAACAGCAACGAACCTTTATTAAACACTACAGAAAATATAGATTTAAAACCATCTGAAGTTTTAGATAAAACTAAAAAAACCATACTTATTGTTGAAGATAATTTTGAACTGCAAAATTTTTTAAAAGACCTATTTAATAAGCAATTCAATATTCTTTTGGCTGAAAATGGTCAAGAAGGCTTTTATTATGCCAAAAACAACATTCCAGACCTAATAATCAGCGACGTAATGATGCCCATAATGGATGGCATAGAAATGTGCAAAAACATTAAAAAAAACAACTTAACCAAGCACATTCCCATAATATTGCTTACGGCCAAAAACTCTACCAAAGCCAAAATAGAAGGCTTAAAAACCGGAGCTATAGAGTACATAAACAAACCGTTTAATACCAACGAACTGTTGCTAAAAGTTAATAATATATTCGCTTCAAAAGAAGACATTATCTCTAAATTCCGAAAAGAACTAATAAACAAACCAGAAATAAAAATTAACAAATCGCAAGACGAAATCTTCTTGGAAAAACTGGTTGCCGTTGTAAACGAAAGGTTAAAAGACCCTAGCTTTAAAGTTGAAGAACTTACAACAGCCCTTAACATGAGCTACTCGAGCCTGTACAGAAAATGCCTAACCTTAACCGGGTTAAAACTTATCGATTTTGTAAAAACCCTGCGCCTAAAAAAAGCCGCAATTTTACTACTTAAATATGGCTATACCATTTCAGAGGTTGCTTATATGGTGGGCTATAACAACCCAAAATATTTTTCTAAAAATTTTAAAAGCCAATTTAGCATAACGCCCAAAGAGTTTTTAAACAAGGCTGTTTCCTCTCAAAACATGGCCCAATACCTTAAGTCCTTCGATATCGATATGGACTCCGTTGATTTAAAAAACTTGGCAAGCCCGCAATAAGCAGAACACACAGCATTGCTCGGGGCATCAAAGAAAACTTTAAGCTGGCCAACCAACCTGCTACAGGTTTTTCCATTCGGTTGCAAGTCGATTAAAATTCCTATTTTTAAATCCTGAAAAAAACAGCAAACCAATTAACAAAGTAAAAACAAATAAATGCCCCAAAACACCAACAATACTTTTGACGCCATAGTAATAGGCACGGGAATTTCTGGAGGTTGGGCAGCAAAAGAGCTTTGCGAAGGCGGATTAAAAACCCTTGTTTTAGAAAAAGGCCGCCACGTTGAGCACATTACAGATTACCCTACCGCCAACAAAGAAACATGGGAATTAGACTTTAGAGGAACCCCCAGTTTAGAAGACCAAAAAAATCAAGCCAAACAAGCCAGAGCAGGATATGTTACAAATCAAGCCACTAAGCATTGGTTTGTTAACGACTTAAAGCACCCGTATAACGAAACCAAAAGATTCGATTGGATTAGAGGTTATCATGTGGGTGGCCGCTCCTTAACTTGGGGGCGACAAGCCCTAAGATTGAGCGATCTCGATTTTAATGCCAATAAATTAGACGGTTTTGGTGTCGATTGGCCCATCCGTTATAAAGACATTGAGTCTTGGTACACTTACGTTGAAAAGTACATTGGCGTTTGCGGCGAAAAATTAGGTTTACCGCAATTACCAGACGGTTACTTTTCCCCACCCATGGCACTTAATGTAGTTGAAAAAGAATTCAAATCGCAAATTCACAAACATTATACCAATAGGACTTTAACGATAGGGCGGTTTGCAAATATTACAGGAGATGAAACCTACGAAGGCAGATACAAGTGTGCGTATAGAAACCGATGCATGAGAGGCTGCCCTTTAGGGGGCTATTTTAGCAGCAACGCTTCAACCTTACCGGCAGCGGAAAGAACCGGAAACATGACTTTGAGACCATATTCCAATGCCTATGAAATTATATACGATGAGCGCTCTAAAAAAGCCATTGGAGTTAAAATTATAGATACCCAAACCAAAGAAAAATTAACGTTTTATGCGAAGGTTGTTTTTTGTTGTGCCTCTACGGTGGCGTCAACGAGTATTCTGCTTCAATCGAAATCCAAAAGATTTCCAAATGGGTTAGGCAACGATAGCGGCGAACTGGGGCACAATTTAATGGATCATCATTTTAGAGTGGGCGCTACCGCAGATTACGATGGTTTTAAAGATGTAACTTTTGTTGATAATAGACCGGCAAGTTTCCATATTCCTCGATTTCAAAATCTGGGAGATAAAGCGACTAAAAAGGATTATTTGCGAGGTTATTTTTTTCAAGGAACAGCAACTAGAGGCGATTGGCGTCGCGCTATAATGGAACTCAGTTATGGGCTTGATTTAAAAGAAACGCTTAAAAAACAAGGCCCATGGCAAGTTGGTATGACGGGGTTTGGCGAATGTTTGCCGTATCATGAGAACAAATTAACGCTCGACTATAACAAAACAGACGCATGGGGATTGCCCACTGTAACCTTTGACTGCGAGTTTAAGGAAAACGAAAAATTAATGCGGGCACACATGCAGTCCGAAGCCGTAGAAATGCTAACCAAAGCTGGGTTTAAAAATGTAAAAGGATACGATGGAGCTTTTGCGCCCGGGCATGCCATTCACGAAATGGGAACCGCCAGAATGGGTAAAGATGCAAAAACATCGGTATTAAATAAATACAATCAAATTCATGCCGTACCTAATGTTTATGTAACCGATGGTTCTTGCATGACCTCTTCCGCAAGTCAAAACCCGTCATTAACCTATATGGCATTAACCGCTAGGGCAGCGCATCACGCCATAGCCGAATTTAAAAGCGGTAAATTTTAAGGATATGGATAGAAGAAAAGCAATAAAAAATATAGCACTGGCTTTTGGCTGTACCGTGGCAACGCCAACTTTACTGAATGTTGTAACTGCCTGTACCGATAACTCGGTCACCACAAATTATTTGTTTTTATCTAAAAGTGAAGCGGAATTGGTTAAGCGTTTAACGGAAACCATTATGCCTAAAATGCATTTTCCATTAGTTGAAACAATGAATCTCACGGTATTTTTAGACCAGATGTTTTACCACACCGAAAACGATAAGAGCAAAGAAAACTTCCGAAAAGGCAGTAAAGCATTCGAAAATGAACTATCGCTTAATCACAACAAAAAAGTAAATAAAATGAGTGACGAAGACTTTATAGCATCGTTTAAAACATATTTTAATCCTGAAAAAGAAGATGCTGTTTTCAATTTATTAAACGATGATATTAATGAGCTAAGTCCCGGTAAAAAAACAGAATATACTATGTACACCTTTCTAACAAAAGTGCGTAATTATTGCCTGTTTGGATATGCTACTTCTGAAGCTTTTTCAAGTGAAACTAATTTTTACACCACATAGATCATTTAAAATGAAAAAACCTATTATTCTATTAATAATCCTTGCTACATTAACGTTTTATGGATGTCCAAAAAACATCCAAAACGCAAAGGATACCACTTCAGGAGTCAATTTAAAAAACACTACAAGAACGGATAACGAATGGAGGAATCAAGCCAACAAATTAAATGTTATTTATTGGGTACCAAAAGGCGTAGATACCGTTCCTGGGTATTCTAAAAGAATAAGCGACATTCTACTTGATTTCCAAGAATATTGCGCCAATTATATGGAAAAGGAAGGCTTTGGGAGGAAGTCTTTTGGATTGGATTTAAAAGAGAATAACCAAGTTAATATCATAACCATATATTCTAAAAATGGTAAAGAAACCTATCCATATAGAGGCGGAGGTTCTGTTATAAACAAAGAGCTACAGGCGTATTTTATAGAAAACCCAGATAAAAAACACAGCGATCACTCTTTAGTCATTTTACCTTCAATATCCGGAGACCCATTAAACCCCGGCGGCGTTCCTTTTTATGGATTGGGCACCTTTTGCTATGCGCTTGATTATCCAGAAATGAAATTGGAGCACTTGGGAACATCCGGTAAATATGGCGCATTGGCAACCAAATGGATTGGTGGCTTGTACCACGAATTGGGCCATGGTTTAAATGCGCCGCATAATAGTGAAAAAAAGAGTGAAAGAGACTCTAAAGGTACGGCATTAATGGGTGCCGGTAATTACACTTATGGTAAATCGCCCACATTTATTACAGGAGCTACTGCGGCAACATTTTCTAATAGTCAAGCGTTTAGTAACCAAGTTCGATCAGACTGGTATGGCCCTACCAAAAATAAACTCACGCAGTTAAAAGGTAAAGTTGAAGGTGAAAAAATTATTGTTTCCGGTAATTTTGAAAGTGATGTGTCCGTTACAGACATTGTGGTTTGGCACGACCCTTACCCAGCAGGAGGCAATAAAGATTATGATGCAATTGCGTGGAACACAAAACCCATTGGTACCGATAGTTTGTATATAGAAAATTCACTATCAGAATTTTTTAAATTGGAAGACGAATACCAGCTCAGAATCCGTTTTTACCACGAAAACGGAACGCAGAACACCTACAGTTATGAGTATGAATTTAAAAATGGTGTTCCTAATATAGAAGTCATCGATAGCAAAAAAACAATCCATCCAACAAACTGGAAAATTATTGAAGTCAACAGTCAAGAAGAAGATGAGCCAGCAAGTAATATATTAGATGGTTACCAAGATACCTTTTGGCATACCGAATATAGAAATAGCCTACCTAATTATCCGCATTATTTTGTTTTAGACAGAAATGAAACCACTGCCATAAATGGTTTTGCTTTTGGCAATCGGGACAATTTAAACGGCGTTATAAAAGACTTCGAAATTTGGGGTAGCAACACCAACAACAATTGGGAGAAAATAGGCGATTATAGCTTGAAAAGACAACAAAACCACCAATTTATTGATTTACCGGATAACACTACTTATAGGTATTTTAAAATAAAAATTATAAACGGCCATGGCGATTTTAAATACACGCATTTGGCAGTTTTAGCTACTTATTAATCAAGTCATGTAATACTTAAACACATTTAATAAGCTGATTGAAAAAACTATTGAATTTAATTTGTCAGGTTGAGCCTGTCGAAACCGATCTCGATTACCAATACGTTAAAATATTTCGACAAAGCCTGTGTTGAGTTTAGTTAAAGTACTCAATACGATATAGAATTAGACTTTTCAGACAGCTTCTTTTATATGCCTATTAACATTAAGAATCTATGCAACTTACCACACTTGTTTTGCAGTTTGCCCGAAACTGGTTTTTTAAACCCAATCGTTACCGTTCTTTTGTGGTGTAAACAAGTGAATTTATCATTATGAAAAGAATAATAGCATTAGTACTTCTAATAATTATCCCGATTGGATTAGTCATTTCAGAAACCAATAAAAAGTCAATACTCCATAGAGTTGAAAAAGAAGGATATAGTAAACAAGCAAAAGATTCTTTATGGGAATATGTGAAGTTGGAAGTAGCAGAAAAAAGGATTGATTTGAATGCTAATTATAATAAAAAATACCAAGACCCTATTTTATTGAATTTAAAAAATGCAACGGCTAAAGATAGCATGGCGATTGAGGGTGTGATAAAGGAATTACAAGCTATATTTCCATTAAAAGAAGTTGCTATTTTCGATAATTTTATTGGTGAGGATTACGAAACATACTGTAAGGATAAAGAAAAGCCATTTAGTCACAATAACGAAACACAAACACTTTTTGATAAAAATTATGATGATATAATATCCTACACGACCCATATAAAATTTCCTAAGACGCCTTATTCTGAATTAGTTAGTATTTATGAAAAAGATATGCACGTTTTAAAAATCCCGAGAGGCAACTTGAATAAATCTTTTAATAAAACAGATATGTTTGTTGGTTTTAAAGAAGATGCAACAGTTGAAGAAAGAAAAAAAGTCTTAACAAATCTGTTTTTAGATAAAATGTATTGGAATACGCATAACAGAACCTATGATATTATGGCTGATGTTATGTGTAAGAAGTTTATACTCAAAAAAATATTTTCACCTGATTTTAAAACCCAATTTGAAAATTACATGAACAACACCTACCCTTGGCGTTATACAAATATTTTTATGAATAAAGAGGAAGCAAAGCAAAATGCAAATGTTTTAGTGGCTTTTCTGGGTTTGCTAATTCTAATTTTAAGTTGTAGCCTTTTTTGGAATAAAAAAAAAGAATACACTTTCTCGAATTATTTTTTCCCTGTTTTAATTTATACAACTGGTATTTCAAGTTTAAACAAACTTTACGCCTATCTAATTTATATAGATCAATCTACTAATAGCATTGGTGGTATTTTATACTCCTTTTTGTTTGATGTTCTAATTGCCTTAATCGCATCATTTCTTTTATGGCAAATTGAAAAAAGAATTTCTAGAAATAATGCGGAATTCGGTTATCAACTTATTATAAAGCTTGGTTTAACATTTCTCTTTTTATATCTTCCATACCTTGTGTTTTACATGATTGGCGATAATTTGAACAATGGAGAAATCCATCGAACTATGAATAACTTACAATTCTTATTTTTAGCAATTAGCTTAACACTTGCCAGAGGTTTCTTAATTTACCTCAACCATTTTTCAGAAAACCTTATCAAACAAAAAGACGTCGAATTAAGCCGATTAAAAGAAGCAAACACCCAATCGGAATTAAAGTTATTACACTCACACATCAATCCGCATTTTTTGTATAATGCTTTAAATTCCATTGCAGGTTTGGCGTATAAAAGTCCGGAGAAAACAGAAAAAATGGCCTTGTCTTTATCTAATTTATTTCGCTATTCCATCAATAAAAAAGGGCAACAAATGAGCACCGTGAAAGAAGAAGTACTCATGGTGCAAAACTATTTAGAGATTGAAAAAATCCGTTTTGGCGAGCGATTAACATTTATTTTAGAGGTTGATAAAACGCTGGAAAATGAAGCAATACCCATGTATATTTTACAACCTTTGGTTGAAAATGCTATAAAACACGGTGTGTCTCAAATTAGAGACGAAGGCCTTATTGTATTGGAGATTAAACAGGAAGACGGCAATTTATTAATTCGAGTTATCGATAATGGTCCTGATTTTGAAAATGGATTGGTAAGTGGCCACGGCTTGCAAACGGTTTACGATTTATTGCGTTTAAGTTATGGCGACAAAGCATCTTTACATTGGGAAAACGCTCCTGTAAAACATATTTCAATTTCATTACCAAAATAGTATCAAAATGCAAAAAATTTACAAAACCATTATTATTGATGATGAGCCACCAGCAAGAGAACGTTTACTAAAATTACTGAAAAATTTCCCAGACACCTTTCAAGTCATCGCCCTTGCGGAAGATGCCATAGACGCCCAAGAAAAAATTGAAGCACTAAAACCAGACCTTATTTTCTTGGATATTGAAATGCCGGAAGTATCGGGGTTTGATTTATTGAAGCGTTTAAAAACCATTCCAATAGTGATTTTTTGTACGGCTTACGACCAGTATTCCTTAAAAGCATTCGACACCAATAGCATCGATTATTTATTAAAACCCGTAAGTTTGGAGCGATTGCAACAATCGGTCAACAAATTAAAACTGTTTAGCGACCATACAACCTCGCAAAATGTTTTGGCTTTATTAGAAGAATTAACGTCTAAAAAAGAAGTTAAAAAAATGACTTCCATTACCGTAAAAAAGGCGATACGCTCATTATTATAAAACTGGAACATATCAGCTATTTTAAAGCCGATGACCGTTATGTGGCTTTACATACTAAAGACGAGAAATATTTAATAGAGGAACCCTTATCGCAACTAGAGCAAAAATTACCCGACTATTTTTTAAGAGTGCATAAAGGCGTTATTATAAATACGGAGTTTGTAAAAAACGTTCAAAAATATTTTAATAGCAGATTCATCATTACCTTAAATGATTCAACAGCCATAACCACGGGCAGAAGTTATAATGATGCTGTAAAACGTTGGATGAATTTATAATATGAGATAAACAAACCCTTGTTATGACGAAACTTTACACCACAAAGCAAGATTATTATCTTATTTTTATGTAGAATTATCGTAATAACTAAGAAAAATTTATACGCTTATAATAATCGCTTAACATATTAAAGGTATTTGGTAAAAATGCAGTTTGCACACCATATATGCAGTTCGCCCGAAAAGGCTTTTTATTTTGCTTCTAAAGATTTTATTTTAAGCATTCAATTTTTTCGATTAAATAAAACGTCACCTTCTAATTAAATAACATTCAAATCAGCATGAACAAATCAATTAAAACCCCAACACGTATCGGCATTTACCTTTTTATGTTTTTTATGGGCATCAGTTACGCCCAAGAATCAAAAAGCAACAATATAGCACTTCCGGAAAGTGTATTTGGCGAATGGTACAACGACTCCGGAAACAACGAATATAATGGCTTATTGATACATCGCGGTTTTATAGAATATAATTACAGGGCGCTAATGTACCAAGATATTCGTAAAGATAATAATGGCATTATTAATTTTGATGCCAAAGATATGCAAGGCCATACCGTAAGCCATCAGTTGGAGGTTTTAACGAAAGATTCCATAAAACTAAAGGCCGGCGATTATCCTTTTATAACCTATGTTAAGCATAAAGACCCATTACAGGCTAAACGCGTTACAATTTCAGACGTACCCAACGCCATCAAAAAAAGGTGGTTTACAACAGATGGAAAAAACAATCTGGAATTTACCGTAGAAAACGAAAACATAACCTTTAGAAATAAAACCTATGGCATTGAAGAAATCGTTCATTTTAGGCCCAACCAAACTGGCGAATACCGTTTTATTGTAAAAAATGAAAACGACTATTGGATGTTCTATTTTAAAAACTGGGACAAACATTATTTGCAAGTGGGCTTTAATGGTAAGTTTGGCGATTTGTACAAAGCCGATAAAGACTACCCAGACTATAGAATAGATAATATGTCGGCGTATTTAAATTCTAAAATGCCAAAAGCGTTAAGAGGGAATTGGCTAAAAGCAGATGGCAGTAACGCTTGGGCATTTAGCTTTTATTACGATAACGCCATATTGGATAAAGCCATTTGGAACTACAAATCTGTTACCAAAAAAGGAAAATTATATACCATTACTTTACAGCAAAACGGTACAGAAAAAACAATGTATGCCAAACTAAATAAAGATAAAACAGCAAGTTTTGGCACTCATAAAAAAGCGCTTGTTACCTACTCAACCAGTTTATTAAACAACCCAAACCTTAAACTGGCCAACGACGAAATCTATAAAGAAGAAACGCTTTTTAAAGCAGATTCGGCTACCTATTCTGGAATTATTCGGGGTTTTACTGCGCAAAGCAAAGAAAAAACGGGCATGGTGCATGTGGGCAATGTGTTTACAGGAAAACAAGAATCGCATCTTGTAAAAATACAGGATGATGGTCGTTTTTCGGTAACATTTCCCATGTATTATCCACAGCAAGTTTATGTGAGGTTTCCCAATTATAACGCTTCCGTATTTGTTGAACCCGGAAAAGAAACATGGCAATTCCTAAATCCCAATACCCCTTCGCAAGGCTTGTTTGCTGGCGATAATGCGCAGTTAAATACCGATTTTTATAGTTTGTTATTTATTGTAAGAGACCGTTCTTTTTATACCGATGTGGCAAGACATGTGGATGAATTATCATTGGAAACCTATAAAGAGAAATGCTTCGCTTTCTACAACCGCCAGATAAAAAAGCGGGACAGCGTTATTAACACACGTTTTTTAAGTAATAAAACACGTCAAGTATTTGATCTAGAGTTGGGTTACAATCTTTATCAGAATATTTTAAGTTACGACATCTATTCAAAAGATAGAAATTCTTCTAAAATAGATCGCGATTACATCAGCTTTATCACCCCAGAAATATACAACAATAAGTTGGCTGTGGTTTCTAGCGGGTATTCCAGTTTTATAAACCGGTTGAAGTTTTTAGACTTTACAAGAAAAGGCATAAGCGTAACCCACCCCAATACAATAGAGTTGGCAGAGCTACTTAAATCGGAAAACATAGCACTAACCGATGAAGAAAAAGAATGGGTTGCTTTTTACAAAAAATATAATGAAGAGAATGCAACAGCGTTGAAAAAGCTAAAGGACTTTAGTGAAAAAAATCAAGACGTTTTAAATGGCATTGGAAGAAAAATAGGAAGTGTTTATCAAAAGATGACGGAAGCCGAAAGAAAAGAGGTTTTTGTTGGAAGCAATTTTAAATTTGAAAATTTAAATACTTTTATAAAATCCAAAAATTTAGATATTACATTTTCAGATGAAGAAATAGCGGTACAAAACGCTAATAAAAATGTATTAACTCAAGAAGAAAAAGACCGTGTTGCGATAATACATTCCCCAGAAAATAACAAAAGAAATAGGGCATTTTTAAAAAAGTATAAAACTCAAGTGGATGCTTATGTTAGTAATGAATTTATTAGAATACAAAAAGAACAAATAAAGGAAATTTTTGGAACCAACTTTAGTTCAGAGCTTATGATTGCCCAAGACATATTAGGCAGTATATCACGGAATTTTATTCCATTAACAGATGCAGAGCTTAAAGCCTCACAAAAACAAGTTGAGCATCCATTTATTGCAAATGTAATCAAAATTGAAAATGACGCGATGAAAGCCAAAATTGAAGCCAACAAATCTAAAACCGATTTTGTATTAAACGAAACCCCAAAAACAGAAGCCGATAATATATTTGATGTCATCGTTTCAAAATACAAAGGCAAAGTGGTGTTTATAGATTTTTGGGCAACCTGGTGCGGGCCTTGTCGCTCTGGAATAAAAAAAATGAAACCTTTAAAAGAAGAGTTGAAAGATAAAGATCTTGTGTTTGTGTACATCACAAACCCATCATCACCCGAAAAAACTTACAAAAATATGATTCCGGATATAAAAGGAGAGCATTACAGAGTGTCTCAAGACGAATGGAATTATTTAGCAAGTAAATTCAAAATCACAGGCATACCGCACTACACCCTTGTAAATAAAAAAGGCGAAGTGGTTAAGGATAAAATATATTTTGCTTCAGCTATGGATAGTTTTAAAAAACTGTTTGAAGAAGAGCTGGAAAAATAAATTGAGTTTGCTACCAACACAAAAATTAAAACAAAATACTTTTCAGTTCCTGAAAAACTAAAATCGACACCAAATATTCAATTTCATTTCTACAAATATTAAAATTTATAAATGCATAAAGTATCAAAAAGAAATACAGACTAATAGATATATCATTGTAATTCATCGTACAATTTAAACACTACATCTGCTCGAGCATAAACACATGCAATAATTAACCCCGTAAATGACAAAAGTTTACCCCTTAAAAATAAGGATATAATAGTAAATTTGAATTCTACATTATGCATTAAATACTTCCAATTAATACACAATGATTAAAAATTTAACTAAAACAATGAGAAATGATGAAAAACTACTTTAAAACACTTTGTGCAATGGTTACTTTACTTTTTGCAAGTGTATCCTATGCACAGTATTGTACCCCTACGGTACCGCAAACCGCTTCAAGCTTTATCAACAATTTCCAACTTGATAGCGGAACCGTATTAGATCGTGCTTCTACAAACATAGGCTACGAAAACATTACGGATTCTAATGTTACATTAATCTCCAATACGGCTTACAGGTTTGACATAGGAGTAGGCGACCCAGGCTTAACTACTCACAAAAGTATTCATGTATGGATCGATATAAATAGAGATGGCGATTTTGATGATACCAACGAACTCATATTTAGCTGGACTGGAGCTAACACTGGAGCTAATCTAGGATTTTCCAATAAAAACATAGGCTCTGTACTGTCTGAAGGAGAGACAAGAATGCGCGTAGCCATGCGTGCTGCAAATGGTGCTATCGATATTAGTAGTATAAATGCTTGTGATGATTTTACAGGTGGCGAAGTTCAAGATTATAAGATAGATATTTTCTTATCGCCACCACCAACCTATTGTGAGCCTACAGTACCAATGACGGCATCTAGCTATTTAAACAACCTTACACTCGATAATGGCGCTTTATTAAATCGTAACTCTACAAATATGGGCTATGAAAACATTACAGATACTAATTTCACTTTAATGTCTGATACGGCCTACAGATTTGATTTTGGCGTAGGAGACCCAGGTTTAACTACGCATAAAAGCATCCACGTATGGATTGACCTGAATAAAGATGGAGATTTTGATGATGCCCAAGAACTAACTTTTAGCTGGACAGGAGCTAATACTGGAGCTAATCTTGGGTTTTCAAATAAAAACATTGGTACTGTAATAGCAGGTGGACTAACCAGAATGCGTGTAGCCATGCGTGCTGCAAATGGTGCTATAGATATAAGCGGTATAACAGCTTGCGATAATTTTACAGGCGGCGAAGTAGAAGACTATAGAGTAAACCTTGAGCTACCTCCAGCATCAGCGTATTGCGAACCCGTAGTACCAATGACGGCATCTAGCTATTTAAACAATCTTACTCTTGATAGTGGAGCTTTATTAGATCGCAACTCTACAAACATGGGGTATGAAAACATAACAGATACAAATATTAATTTAATCTCGAATACGGCTTACAGATTCGATTTTGGCGTAGGCGACCCTGGTTTAACTACACACAAAAGCATTCATGTATGGATTGACATGAATGGTGATTTAGATTTTGATGATGCTGGCGAACTCACTTTTAGCTGGACAGGAGCTAATACTGGTGCTAGTCTCGGATTTTCTAATAAAAACATTGGCCCTGTAATAGTAGAAGGAGAAACAAGAATGCGTGTAGCTATGCGTGCTGCTAACGGCCCTATAACCATGACCGGCATAACACCTTGCGATGACTTTACAGGTGGAGAAGTAGAAGATTATAAAGTAATTTTAAGCAATACTGCATTGAGTGTTGAAGACAATAAACTTAAAAATAACTTTAAAGCTTATCCTAACCCTGCTGCCGACGGTCTTTTCAATTTAAGCATTGAGAGCAAATGGGATGTGTATTCATTATTAGGAACTAAAGTTCTTGAAGGTAAAGGCAAAAAAGTTGATTTATCGGCATTTGCTAAAGGCACATACATCTTAAGAACTCCGTTTACCAGCAAATTGTTAATTTCTAAATAACAAAGTATAAATACTTACAGTAAGTATCATTTTTCAAACAAAAGACCATTTAATCAAAGTTAAATGGTCTTTTGTTTTTTGCTAGAATTTAAAATTACAAATCACCACAAACCATTATTACCAGCCTAAACTATAAGTAAATACCCTTGTAAATCAAAACTTACTATCTTTATAAAAAGCTTATGGTAGAATATTTACATTCATCAAACTATTTACAGCCGAATTGCAAATAAAAAAATAGCCATTCATCGTATAATTTAAACACTACATCCGCCCAAGCATAAACACATGCAATAATTAACCCCGTAATTGACAAAAGTTTACCCCCTAAAAATAAGGATATAATATTAAATTTGAATTCTGCATTATGTATTACATATTCTTAATGAATACGCAATGATTAAAAATTTAACTAAAACACTAAACAAATGATGAAAAACTACATTAAAACATTTTGTGTAATAGCCACTTTACTTTTTGCAAGTGTATCCTATGCACAATATTGTACCCCTACGGTACCGCAAACCGCTTCAAGCTTTATTAATAATTTGCAGCTTAATAGCGGTGCTGTACTAAATCGGGCCTCTACAAACATAGGCTACGAATATATTACCGATACCGAGATTAATTTAATTTCTGATACTTCGTATCGATTTGATATTGGTGTTGGCAACCCAGGCTTAACCACCCACAAAAGAGTTCATGTATGGATTGACATGAATAGAGATGGTGATTTTGACGATGCCGGCGAACTAACCTTTAGTTGGAGCGGACCTAATACAGGTTCTAATCTCGGATTTTCAAACAAAAACATAGGTCCGGTTATTGCAGAAGGAGAAACCAGAATGCGAGTGGCTATGGTTGCCGCAAATGGAACAATAGACCCTATAGAACCTTGTGATAGTTTTACCGGTGGCGAAGTGCAAGATTATAAAATAAGCATTTTTTTAACGCCACCACCTGCGTATTGTGAACCTACAATACCCGTATCTGCAACAAGTTATATCAATAATTTCAAAATCTCTACTGCAGGCACAGGTGATGGTGCTTTTATAAATCATGCCTCTACAAATGTAGGTTATCAAAATATTACGAGTACTGATGCAACATTAATGACCGATACCTCATTTGCCTTTAATATAGGTATAGGAAACCCAACTGCCACTACGCATAAAAGACTACATGTATGGATTGATATGAATAGAGATGGTGATTTTGACGACACAGGCGAATTAACTTTTAGCTGGTCGGGGGCAAATACAGGCACAGACCTTGGCTTTTCGAGTAAAAATATAGGGACAGTAATAGATGCAGGACTCACTAGAATGCGGGTAGCATTGGTTGCTGCTGACGGCAATATAGATCCTATAGCACCGTGCGATAATTTTACAGGAGGTGAAGTTAAAGACTATAGGGTAATTCTAGAACTTCCTCCTGCCGGTCCTTGTTATCCAACTTCAATGACAGCATCAACCACAAGTTTTTTAGATTATTTTAAAATTACCAAAGTAGCTGATGGAGACTTATTAAATCACGTTTCTACAAATATAGGTTATGAAAACGTTACAGGTAGCAACGTAGCTTTAAATGCTGAATCTGTATATCGATTTAATTTTGGTGTTGGAACCCCAAGTGCAGGAGCCAACAAGCGTGTACATATATGGATTGATAAAAATCAAGATGGCGATTTTTCTGATGCAGGAGAAGGTATCTTTAGCTGGACAGGCGCTAACACTACCGAGGACCTTCAGTTTTCAGGCAGATCAATTGGTGAATTTACGCTATTAGGGAATACTACCATGCGAATTGCTATGCGGTCTTCAAATAGCACTATACCTGCAATAGATCCTTGTGATACGTTTACCGATGGAGAAATTATAGATTTTTCAATAGTAGTGAGTGCTGCAATACCACCATTAACGGCATTAACCCCTGAGGTTGATATTGATTTGTTTGTAGGCGATGGCGTGCCAGCCTCATCAAATGGAACACCACACACGTATAGGATTCCCTCATTGGTAACCTCGACTGCTGGTACATTATTAGCCATTTCAGATGCGCGTTATGAAAACGCCTCAGATGTTCCCGGTGATATTGATATGGTGGTTAGAAGAAGTACCGATAATGGTACAACATGGGGCAGCCCAATAACCATTTCTACCGACCATGGTGGGGATGCCTGTACAGTTGTTGATAGAGATACAGGTAGGATCTTTGTTTTTTATGCCTATTCTACAAATAGTACTATATGGAATTCAGATGGAGACCATACTAGCCCAAATTGTTTAAGATCTCGATACGTGTATAGTGATGATGACGGTTTAACGTGGTCTGCACCTGTAGATTTAACAGAAGCGCTTTATCAAGCAGGCGACAGGTCATACTGGGCATCGGCAGGTACAGGTATTCAGTTAAGAAATGGCACTTTGGTAATCCCAATAGGCGTTGTAAGAGGCAGTAATGCGAATTTTATATATGGCGCATTACTTTACAGTACAGACCATGGTGCAACATGGAATAGATCGGCGACCAATAGTTTTGATAAATTTGATGAAAACACTTTGGTGGAGTTAAATGATGGACGCATCATGGTAAATTCAAGAAACCACTATGGAACAGGTACCCGTCTTGTTACTTACACCTCCGATTTAGGAACTACATGGGAACCATATACGTTTGATTCTACATTAATAGACCCTACCTGCCAAGGAAATATTTTACGATATACCTCTACTTTAGATGGGTATGATAAAAACCGTATATTATTTAGTAATCCTGCAAGTGCATCAGGAAGACAAGATGGTGTGCTAAGAATAAGTTATGATGAAGGGCAAACATGGGCATATTCAAAATTATACCAAACAGGATTTTCAGCCTATTCATCTCTTGCAATTACTGCTGATGGAAAAATAGGTGTCTTATATGAATCAGATGGTTACACTAAAATTAAATTTAAAAGATTTAGTTTAGACGATTTAACAGATAACAGCGATTCTTTTGTTGCTTTGGATGTAGAGGAAATATCAGCATCAAATAATGGAACTAAGTTATTCCCTAACCCTGTAGAATCGATATTAAACATATCTGCTTCGCGAAAATCAGAAGTTAAAATTTACAATGTAGTTGGCAAACTCGTTTTTGATGCTGAGGTAAGTGTAGAACGTAAAGAAATAGATGTATCTAATTTAAGAAATGGTCTTTATTTTGTAAAAATCAAAAATGAATTGGGCACTAGTAATTTTAAAATCGTTAAAAAGTAAAATCAGTTTTTTTATTAGAAATTCTAAATAGAATATAATAATTCAAACTGAAATCAATAATGATAAAATGCCCTTAATACAAAAGTATTGAGGGCGTTTTTTTTAAAAAAACATCTCTTTTTAATCAGTTTTCAGGTTTAACCCTTCAATGCAAAATGCCGAATTAAAAAGGAATTTCAATTATGTATATCATCCATTTAAGAAGCGCTAATTCATCCAATTAAAATTAAAAACTAAATAAAACATGAAAAACTACATTAAAACATTTTGTGTAATAGCCACTTTACTTTTTGCAAGTGTATCCTATGCACAATATTGTACCCCTACGGTACCGCAAACCGCTTCAAGCTTTATTAATAATTTGCAGCTTAATAGCGGTGCTGTACTAAATCGGGCCTCTACAAACATAGGCTACGAATATATTACCGATACCGAGATTAATTTAATTTCTGATACTTCGTATCGATTTGATATTGGTGTTGGCAACCCAGGCTTAACCACCCACAAAAGAGTTCATGTATGGATTGACATGAATAGAGATGGTGATTTTGACGATGCCGGCGAACTAACCTTTAGTTGGAGCGGACCTAATACAGGTTCTAATCTCGGATTTTCAAACAAAAACATAGGTCCGGTTATTGCAGAAGGAGAAACCAGAATGCGAGTGGCTATGGTTGCCGCAAATGGAACAATAGACCCTATAGAACCTTGTGATAGTTTTACCGGTGGCGAAGTGCAAGATTATAAAATAAGCATTTTTTTAATGCCACCACCTGCGTATTGTGAACCTACAATACCCGTATCTGCAACAAGCTTTATAAATTATTTCAAGGTCTCTAACGAACTTACAACAGATGGCGCTTTTATTAATCACACCTCTACAAATACTGGCTATCAAAACATTACAAGTACAGATGCTAGTTTAATGTCTGACACGTTTTATGGTTTTAATATAGGCGTTGGCAACCCAGGTTTAACAACACATAAAAGCGTTCATGTATGGATTGATTTGAACAAAGATGGAGATTTTGACGACGCAGGCGAATTAACAGTTAACTGGACAGGACCTAATACTACTGCCGACCTTGGCTTTGCAAGACAATCTATTAATAGTGTAATAGTAGGAGGACTAACTAGAATGCGGGTAGCCATGCGAGCAGCAAATGGTGCTATAGATATTAGTAGTATAAATGCTTGTGACGATTTTACGGGTGGCGAAGTTAAAGATTACAGAGTAAACCTTCAAGTTCCTCCTGCCGGTCCTTGTTATCCAACAACAATGACAGCATCTACAACCAGTTTTTTAGATTATTTTAAAATTACCAATATAACTGATGGCGATGTACTAAATCACACCTCTGGGAATATAGGTTATGAAAACATTACGGATAGCAATGTGCCTTTAAACGCTGAAAAAAGTTATAGATTTAATTTTGGAATTGGCAACCCAAGTGCTGGTTCTTTTAAACGTGTACATATTTGGATTGACAAAAACCAAGATGGAGACTTTACCGATCCTGAAGAAAATGTATATACCTGGACTGGTGCAAATACAACCGATGACCTTCAATTTTCAAACGTATCAATTGGTGAATTCACCCTATTAGGGAACACGACCATGCGAATTGCTATGCGTTCTTCCAATAGCACTATTCCAGCGATTGGACCATGCGATACATTTACAGATGGAGAATTTGAAGATTATTCTGTGGTTATAGGAGAAGCCATCCCTCCATTAGAGGAGTTGACTGCTGAGGTAGATATAAATTTATATGAAGGCGATAAAATACCTTTTTCAACCAACGGCACCCCATATACTTATAGAATTCCGTCATTGGTAACTTCAAAAGCTGGAACATTATTGGCCATTACAGATGCTCGCATGGAAAGCATCGCGGATGTTCCTGCCAGGATTGACATGTATGTTAGAAGAAGTACTGATAATGGCACTACTTGGGGCAATCCAATAGTTATCAATACACAATATGGAGGTGATGCATGTACTGTTGTTGACAAAACTACTGGGCGGATTTTTATTTTTTATGCCTATTCAACAAACCAAGGTATATTTGGTTCAAATGGAGACCCAAACAGTCCAGATACTTTAAGATCTCGCTATGTGTATAGTGATGATGACGGTTTAACGTGGTCTGCGCCTGTAGATTTAACGGCAGCGCTTTATAAAGCGGGCGACAAATCATATTGGGCATCGGCAGGTACAGGCATACAATTAAGAAACGGTACTTTGGTAATCCCAATAGGCGTAGTAAGAGCAGGTAATCAAATCTATGGCGCATTACTTTACAGTACAGACCATGGTGCAACATGGAATAGATCTGCAACGAATAGTTTCAGTGGTTTTGATGAAAACACTTTGGTAGAGCTAAATGATGGACGCATCATGGTAAATTCAAGAAACCACTATGGTACAGGTACGCGTTTGGTTACTTACACCTCCGATTTAGGAACTACATGGGAACCATATACGTTTGATTCTACATTAATAGACCCTATTTGCCAAGGAAATATTTTACGATACACATCAACCTTAGATGGGTATAATCAAAACAGAATATTATTTAGTAATCCTGCAAGCGCATCTGGAAGAAAGGATGGTGCCCTTAGAATAAGTTATGATGAAGGGCAAACATGGGCATATTCAAAATTATACCAACCAGGATCTTCAGCCTATTCATCTTTGGCTATTTTACCTAATGGGAAAATAGGTATCTTATATGAAACTGATGATTACGCAACAATTAAATTTAAAAGATTTAGTTTAGACGATTTAACAGACAACAACGATTCTTTTGTGGCTTTAAGCATAGATGAAAAATCTGCCACAAACAATAAAACAAAATTATTCCCTAACCCTGTAGAATCTATATTAAACATAAAGACTACAACCCTATCTGAAGTTAAAATTTACAATGTAGTTGGTAAACTTGTATTTCATACAGAGATAGGTGCTAAACATAAAGAAATAGACGTCTCTAACCTAAAAAACGGCCTTTATTTTGTAAAAGTTAAGAACGAATTGGGAACTAATAATTTTAAAATTGTAAAAAAATAAAAATTAAGGTTTTATTTTTTTAAAAAGAATTAAAGTTAAACTATTAATAGCAATAACAAAAAGCCCTCAACACAAAGGTGTTGAGGGCTTTTTTACTAAAGAGGGAAAATTGCAAACACACATCAATCCAGTAATTTTTCAAAAAAACCATCTTTAAAATAAAACATTCAAACTATAAAAGAATTAATTTTTCAATAATACTTTTGTGCACAACCTTAATTTATTCATAAGAAATAGGGAATACAATTTAGAAAAAAGCGCTTTTGAAGATTAAGATATAAAATATGAGATTGACCATAAAATTCAGCCCTGGTTTAAAGGTATAAAAGATGGTTCCGATTATTTTGAAATCCAACGACTATGGCACCACATGGACCAATTTAACCAAAGCAAACCAACCAGCTCGCAAATTATAAAAATTCTTTTCCAGAAGAAGACATAACGGCGTAGTGCAGACAGGCAACAAAAGAGATGTGTACTAAAGGAACAATACCATGCCAAACTAGGAACTCCTGGACAATGGCAGAAATGCGCTTTATGTTATAATTAACTTTGCAGAAAGCCTAAAAACTCAATACACGTACTATGCCCAAGTTGACATGGGATGGAGTTTGGCAACAAAAATATCATGATCCATTTTATAATAATAACCTGTAAATCTAAACTTAGAATGAGATCTTTTCTTAAAACAAGACAATATAAAATCGACAACTAATTTTTAATAACGAACAAAATGTTGTACCTGAATAAAAAAAGCCTTTACAGGAAATCTTGTAAAGGCTTAGTACTGAAGACGGGACTTGAACCCGTACGTCCTAATGGACATTGGATTTTAAGTCCAATCATATTTAGCTCAAATAACACTAAATTAACTCATATTCAATTGATTAACAGTTATTTAATTTTTTATGATATCATTTAAAATCAAGTAAAATCAATATTTGTTGTACCTATGTTGTACCTAAAATGATTATCTTTAAAGTCTAAAGTATCAAAAAAATGTCTTCAAATGCAAAAATTGTTCTTCGAAAGAAGCCAAATAAAAACGGCTTATATCCATTAGCGATTAGAATTTCGAAAAACAGACGTTCCAACTATCATTACATCGGTCATTATATAGAATTAGAATATTGGGATGAGAAAAATATTCGTGTTAGAAAATCACATCCAAATGCAGCGAATCTTAATAATCTGTTGGTAAAAAAATTATCTGAAGCGAATAAGATGCTTATGGACTTACAAGCTGAAAAACAAGATTTATCAGCAAACCGAATTAAAGACAAATTGTACAAAGACTCAAAGGGGTCTAGCTTTTCTGAAATTGCAAAAGCTTTTTTAGATGAACTTGAAGCCAATAAAAAATTGGCTCGATATTACACAGATAAAGTAAGAGTAAATCATGTGTTGAATTTTTCAAAATCGAATCAGCTTTCTTTTCAAGAAATTGATGAACAGTTTTTAAGGAATTTTAAAACTCATTTAAAAACCAAACTTGGCTTATCTGAAAGGTCTATAGTCAACAATCTTATTGTCATAAGAACTATATATAACAGAGCAATCAAATTAGGAATTGTAGATAGAAAATTATACCCTTTCGGGTCGGGTGGAATTCAAATTAAATTTCCTGAAAGTCAAAAAACTGGATTAAATAAAGAAGAGCTTATTGCTTTAGAGAGTGTCAATGGTTTAACTGAAAACGAAATACATGCAAGAAATATTTGGCTTTTCAGTTTCTATTTTGCTGGCATACGAGTTGCTGATGTACTTAAAATTAGGTGGTCTGATATTTCGGACAATAGACTTAACTATCGTATGGATAAAAATTCAAAATTATTGTCATTGAAGATTCCTGAGAAAGCTTTTGCAATTTTAGAACAGTACTCGAGTAATAAACAGGATGATAACGATTTTATTTTCCCAGAGATGAAAATGGTTAACGTGAAAGCGTCAAAGGATGTCTTTAGAAAGATAAACGCTGCTACATCAATGTTAAATAAGTATTTAGCAAGGGTTGCAAAAAAGGCTAAAATAAATAAGAAAGTTACCATGCACATCGCTCGTCATAGTTTCGGTACCATATCTGAGGATAAAATCCCAATAAAGATGCTTCAAAAGTTATATCGTCATTCCTCAATTACCACCACTATTAACTATCAAACTAACTTTATGCATAAAGATGCTGATGATGCTTTAGACAGCGTAATAAACTTTTGATATCTAATTATAATGAAATATCATAATCTTAAATGTTATTATTCTTCAAGTTATCCACATAGCCAGAAATTGGACTTGTAGTTTTAGGTTCTTTCAACTTAAAATCATTTTTTGCAAAAATCTTCGCTATTGTTTGCCAATTATCTGTTTTCCATTTTTTTGATTTAATGTACGCATGAAATTTTAACGCTTCTATCTCTGGCCAATTATTTTTCTTAAAAAATAAAGCGACTTCACTTTCATTAAAAATAACATTAGGCTGTTTATTTAAGTTTTCTTTTGTTTTATGTTTTATAGAAGTTACCAATTTTTGGCTAGGTTTTGGAACGCAGTTAGCCAATTTTTGACTATCTGAATTAAAAAAAATGGTCATCTGGACCTTTGACCCTCTTGCAGGATGGTACGATGGAAAATATTTTAAATAGCCCCAATTATTAAGATCTTTCAGATAATTATGATAGGTCGTTTTTGACCTGAATTTTGCTTTTTCCATAATCAACTCCCTATTTACGGTAATTGTTTTTTTGAAAAATTCTCGATTCCATTTTTGAAAAAACGCCAGATACAGAGTTATATGCCCCTGCTTAATTCGAGCGTCCTTATTGAAGCATTCAAAAATTGCGTTCAGCTGAATAATATAGTTTACTCTTTCCATTAGTCATACTTATCAATGAATTTCTTTGCTCTATATTTAACTTCTTTCTTTTCCTTAAAATACTTTTTTTCTAAAATCAATTTTTCTTTGGGTGGCTCTGCCGCTTTAAAAAGCGCTTGCATCATTGCAACGGTCGGTTTGGTCTGTGACTTTTCAATATCCTTCATTATAGCAATCATTCCGTTCATTCGTTTTTTGATTAACATCGATATTCTGTTTTCCAAAATTTCCATTCGAGGTCCTAAATTCTCGATTGGGGAAATTCCGTTTTCATTGAAAAAGTCCATCATTACCAGCAATGTCATTGATTGCGATTTCGAGAGCATTTTACTAAATTTTCTAAATTCGATAGCCACAGATCTCTTGATCTTTAGCGTCTCAAATTCTTCTTTTTCAAATCCTCTATCCATAGTTTTTAGTAAAAAAATTACCTGTTTACGGTGGTTACAAAGTGTTTTTAGTAAAAAGTAGCGTTTATAACAAAATCTCAAAAAGCCTAAAAACTATGCTAAACCCTATAAACGCCATGTTTATAGCAAAAATCGTATAATCGTAACATCGCGAAGCGTGTTACCCTCTTGCTATACGATTCCTTCATTTCATTTTCAGGATCTTAATACTTTTCAATCAATATTGAAAAGCTATTTAAGGTACTTTAAACATCATTATTTTTTTAGTAATAAAGTGAAGTTAATTATTTACAAACAACTGACAATCATTTAAATAAACTAATTTTCATATTCATTTTAGATGGTTTTATTTGATGTGTTTTGATATACTTTCCCTTTTAAAATCATATACTTATTATATCTTGAGCGTTTTCCTTTTCATTTCGTATGAAATGCTATATTGCCTTATAATTACCATTTTCATTTGTAGCAAAATGATACAGATTAAGCTTCAATTCAATTTCATATACTTACTTCCCATAGCGCCATCGCCGTTACCTTTTCGGTAACCGACGCTAAAATTGTGAACGAGTAAGAACTTATAAAAGTGAAGCCTGCCCTGAGCGCAGTCGAATGGTTGAGCGAACGGTTATGCAGTTCGTCTCGGGCAAAATTTTAAACTTTGTGAATGAAGAGGTTGTGGTAATCTTTTTGAAAGGCGAACGCTGTCGCTTTTTTTGCGACTGGGTTCAAGATTCTGTAGTGAACCTCTTTTCTCGGAATGAAGCTTTTCGCAAAATGCAGAGGAATGGGGTGGAACGGGTTATAATAACCAAATAAATTGTGCTTATTAGCTAATTAGAGATGTTATTCTAATAATGATTTAAAACATTTCAGGCGGATATGTCCATTTGATGTTTCACATTTTATTTTATAAATTTTTAAATATCTACCTTTCGTCTCTAATCTATTATTCCTTTAATAATTTTTCAAGTATATTTTCTACCCCCTCATCATCATTACTTTTTGTTTCAAACCGAGCAATTTTTTTTACATCAGGGTGAGCATTTTCCATAGCAAAACTAAAATAACACAATTCTAGCATTTCCAAATCATTATTATAATCACCAAATACCATAGTTTCATTTTTCGATATGTTTAATTCCTTTTGAATTAATCTCAACGCATATCCTTTATTAGATTTATTATGAGTAATATCCAACCAATTTTTACCAGGAACAGTTACTTTCAATTTATCTTTTAAATCGTTCACACGAGGAAGTAAATTAGTCTCTGAAGAATTAAAATGATAAACAGATATTTTTAAAAATTGATCGTTTTGAACCATTGTAAGATCTTCAACTATTTCATAAGAAGTATAATATATTTTTAGTTTTGAAATAAACTTAGAATCATTAGTTTCAATATAGGCTGATTTCATACCACATAAAACTATGTAAGAACCTTCGATTTCTCTTAGAAGTTTTACCGATTTCAGAATATCCTGATTTGATAATTTTAAAAGAACTTGGGTTTGATTATTATGTTGTAAAACACCTCCATTTTCAGCTATTATTGAAATCTCACTTTTAATAGAATTCAACTTATATAAAATACTATGGTATTGACGACCACTAGCCGCTACAAAATGAATATTTCTTTTTTTAAGTTCTATAAACTGATTTAAAAACCTTTTGCTAACTTCATTCTTATTATTTAGTAGAGTGCCATCCATATCTGATACCACAAGTTTTACTCCTGAAAAATCCATAATACATTTTTTAAACAAAAAAAAAGTCCTTATTGTTATTACACGTTAATAAAATAAAAATTTACAATTTTTGACATATTAATTAATCTATAAGGAATTAGTTTCTTTACTTTCTTTTTGAGTACCTTATATGGATAGATCTTAAAACCTAAGAGCATAATTTTTTTTCAAATTATTAATTACTCAGGATTGACAAATGTATTAATTTCAGAAAGTGTTATCAATGGATTTGCACCTTCACTTTGAGCAACTAAAGCCCCAACGGCACAAGCGAAATCAATGGCTTTCTGGGGCTGGGTTTTAATTAGCAATTTACTTATGAGTGAACCCAGAAAAGAATCTCCAGCTCCTACCGTATCAATTACTTTTATAAGGAAGCCACTATTATAATAAAGCTTGTCATCATGCAATAAAACAGCTCCATGCGGACCTTTGGTAACGCAAATATCTTTTGTTTTTGTCTTTTTGGCTATGAATTCTAAATTTTGCTCTAAAGAATTAAATTTTGAGCCTAAATACTTACTTACCTCATAAAGCTCATCGTCATTAAACTTAATGAAATCTGCTTTTTCCATAAGGTGAAATAATACTTCTTTAGTGTAATAAGGTGGTCTTAAATTAAGGTCGAAAATTTTATACTTAGCAAGTTCTATTAATTGGTATAGTGTTTTTCTAGAAGCTTCATCTCTAGCAACTAAACTTCCAAAAACGAAGGCATCTGCATTTTTAACTGCCTTCTTTGTGGCTTCTGTTAAACTAATTTTGTCCCATGCCCTTGGATATTTAATATCATATGATGCAGAACCTTTATCATTTAACATAACCTTTACCTTGCCTGTTTTATATTCCTGAAGTATCTGAACACAATCTGTATTTATTTTATTTTCCTTTAAGTATTCCATTAAATTTTCACCATCTTTATCTTGCCCAATAGCACTAATCATCGTAACATCGTTATCAAATGAACTCAATCTACTAGCCACATTTAAAGGAGCTCCACCAATTTTTTTATGAGTAGGAAATACATCCCATAATACTTCTCCAAAACAAACTACATTTTTCATATTTTAAATTTAAAATAAATCCAGAAGAAATTATATGATTTCTTCTGGATTTTAAAAACTAACTCAAAAAAACTAAACAAATATTTTTAAATTCTAATATCCAGGATTTTGTTCATATAAACCACCAGTAAAGTCAATTTCTCTTTGTGGGATAGGATAATATTCATCTCTACCTGCTGTAAATTCAGCATTTGCAAGAAAATCTTTTCTAGTTCTCTCAACAGCTAAATAGTCATTAAGAACAGGTTCTGCAATTCCCCAACGAACTAAGTCAAAAAACCTAGGTCCTTCCATACCAAACTCTAAACGTCTTTCAAACATTAAAGCTTTAAGGGCATCTGGTTGAGACAATCCCATAGGATATAAACCTACGTTATAAACATCTGTAGCCCCTGCATCCATTTGTCTTTGCGTACTTGCTGCAGCACGCGTTCTTATTTGATTAATAATGGTTACCCCTTCATCAACCTGACCCATTTGAATTAAAGCTTCTGCTTTAAATAGAAGTACATCAGCATATCTAATAAATTCTATGTTCTTAGATGTCCCAACAAACGGTCCTTCTTTTACATAACATGAACAATCTGGAGCTTGTTGCTCTTTCATGTTTCCGAAATAGCCATAAACTCCTGGATCTCTTGCCCAACTAAAATTATAAATCATATCGCCAGCTGTATTAACTGTGTTACGATATTTAAATGGACGTCCAGGAATTCCAACAGTGTGGTCAATTCTTGGGTCGAGAGTTATTCCTGGCTCTAATGGTGTTTCTCCATTACCGTCAACTGTTGCAAAAATATTACTGTCATTGAAGGTGTCAAGTAATGGTAATCCTGCTGCATCAGTTTTAAATGCATTTACCATATTATGACTGGCTAAATGAAAACCACAGCATCCATACAAACCTGTACCATGAGGTGAATTCAATCCTGTTACAAAACTTACTCTACCAACAGTTGTCCCATCATTTATAGAAAATTGTGCTGCCCAAATAGATTCTGGACCATTATCAAACCCATCAAGGAAATTATTTCCATAATCTGATTCTAATGCGCCTGTTACATCGTCCGCAAAATCAACAACTTCCTGTAAACGTGACATATTGATATTCGTTACTTGGTGTGTATCGTTTTGCTCATATGCCTGATACAAGCGTAGTTTAGCTAAATAAGCAGCAGCTGCATTTTTATCTGCCCGACCTACTTGATCTTGTGATTGAGGTAAACTATTGTATGCAAAAAGGAAATCGTCTGCTATTTTATTCCATAGCTCATCATTATCAATAACATTTGAAATCTGTAAAATTTCTTCCTGAGTTAAACCTTCGGTTATATAAGGAATCTTTTTGAATAATAATTTTAAAACAAAATGAGAATGCGCTCTTAAAAATCTAAGCTCTGCTTGTCTTATTGTTTTATCTGCATACTCTGCATCTGGAATTTGGTTAATTACATCCAAAGCAAAATTTGCTCTTGAAATTGCCGCATAATAGTTTGTCCAAGTTCTTGGCGCCATCCAATCTAATGGATCATCAGCAATGGTTAAATTGTATTGCTCATATCTATCTACTACATCAACATCACCACGTCCACCGCCGCCTTTATAGGCGTCATCAGAACGCACACTACCATACACCCACATGCTTGTTAAAGGTCCTACCATATCATCATTAGCAATTCCAGCATAAGCTGCAACTACTAGGGCTTCAGCATTTTCGGCTGTTGCCACATTTTCGTTTGATAACACGCCTTCTGGTTCGTATTCTAAAAAATCTTCGGAACAAGCAAACACTACAAATGCCGCCATAATTCCTGTTACTATTGTTCTTATATTTTTCATGTTTGACATTTTTAAAAGTTAATGTTAAGTCCTAAAGACAATGTTGTAGGGACTGGAATTCTATTCACATCTGTACGCTCTGGGTCTGCACCTATGTAATCGCTTGGAGTAAACCAGAATAAATTTTCTCCTTGGAAATAAATTCTACAGCTAGACATTCCAGCTAATTTATTAGTAAGTTCTTCCGGAAGCGAATATCCAAATTGAAGGTTTCTTAATTTGAAATAAGAGTTGTTTCTGAATAAATAATCAGAAGTTCTTGTATCATTAAATGCAAGTGATGCCGATGGAATATTAGAGCTAGTATTACTTGGTGTCCATGCATTTAACACACCTAAACCGGCATTTTCTCTACCTTGTACAAAATTATTCCAGAAAATATAAGGATCTTGTCCTATTCTTCCAGCTACACCCGAACCAAATAATGATAAGTCAAAGTTTTTATAAGCTAAATCAATTCTAATACCGTACTCTAGATCTGGCAAAGTTGTTCCAATAAAATCTCTGTCCTCAGCACCTATACTTCCATTACCACTCAAATCTTGAAACTTCAATCCTCCTGGTCTTGCTCCTACTTGTGTAGGGCTAGAGTCTATGTCTGCCTGACTTTGAAATAAGCCAGCAGTTTTATATCCAAAAATTGAAAACTGTGAATGACCAATGATAGAATTATCAACAGTTCCAGGAAAAGCAGAAACTACTTCAGCTGGTAATTCAGTTATCTCATCTTTAAAAGCACCAAAGTTTGTGGCTACTGTAAATGATAAACCGTTATCAAATGTTTTGGAATAACCTAAAGATAATTCCCAACCTTTCACCTCTGTAGTTGCTCCATTTAATGTTCTTAATTGACCTTCACCAATTACCGAAGCAATTGGAGGTATTGTTAAGATATCTGAAGTTTCTCTTGTAAAATAATCAAACGATCCAACCAAAGAATTGTTAAACATCGTAAAATCTATACCAAGGTTAATTTCTTTTGTTGTTTCCCATTTTAATCCAGAATTTGCAGCTTGAATAGATACAAAACCTGAAGGTAAATTACCTGTATTATTTCCATTTAAATCGTAAGCAGTACCAACATTATAAAAAGTATTAAAGAAGAATGTATCTCCAGTTGCCTGCAACTGATTAGCTCCATATCTAGATTCAAACAACCCAAAACGTGCTACATCACCAATAGTTTGATTACCTACTTCTCCATAACCAGCTCTAAATTTTAATGAATTTACAATATCATTTTCCTTCCAAAATTTTTCATTGTTAATTCTCCAACCTACAGTTGCAGCAGGAAAAACACCATATCTGTTATCTGGACCAAACCTTGAAGACCCATCACGACGTAACGTAAAGGACGCTAAGTATCTGTCGTCAAAACTATAATTGATTTTACCAAACTGAGATAATAAACGGCTTCCTGTTGAAGAACCTGTATTAGTTCTAGCTCCAGTTGCAGCATCTAGCTGAAAGAAAGATTCTGTTTCAACTGCGAACCCATCTGCCTGCGCAGTAACACTTTGAAAATCATCTTTAATAGATTCTGTTCCTAGTAAGACACCAATTTTATGCTTTTCGTTAAGCTCTAATTGATAGTTTAATGTATTTGAAAAAACCAAACTGGTAAACTTACTAGTGCCATGTATAAGTCTATTATTACTTCTTGTAATAAATCCATTATTAACGGTAGTCTCAATATCTCTTCTATGAAAGTCGCTATAATCTAAACCTAAACTTGTTCTAAAAGTTAGGTTCTCAATAATATCAAATTCACCCCAAACATTACCAAATATTGTTGTTCTATCAGTATTATCCCAACGGTTTATGTACTGCATTAAAACAGGGTTGTTTCTATCAGAATAACCCGCACCTAAAGGGCCTGCAAAATCTCCATTTGCATCAAAAACAGGTAAGGTTGGCGCTAAAGAAATTGCTAAACCAGGCGTAGGCGCGCTACCAACATCTGGTGAAGCCAATGTTTCATCAGATGTGAACATTTGTGTATTAACTCCTACCCTTAATCTATTGTTAAATAAATTAAAATTAGAATTTAATTTTGCAGAAATTCTTTCGTAACCTGTGTGTTTTAGAATACCTGTATTTCTTAAATGCCCAATATTGAACAAATGAAAAGAATTATCAGTACCCCCAGAAACAGATACTTCATTGTTATATACATAACCTGTTTCATAAGATTCTTCCTGCCAATCGGTATCACCCGCTGGAACATTAGTATCACCTCCAACAAATGGTTGCACTGTAACACTATTTAAAATAGGGTTATTGAAATCTCCATTCCAATCAAAGTTATATATCTCTCCATACCCTCCATTTGGATCTGCACCATCATTGACCGATGCTTGCCATAATGCTTCACCTCTTTGCTGCGCATTAAGCATATCATAACGTTGTTGCTTCTCAGAAAGCACAGATATATTTGAATTTATACTAACTTTAAATTTTTCACCACCAGCAGCTTTTGCACTATTTTTAGTAGTAACAATAATAACTCCATTACCTGCACGAGCTCCATAAAGTGAAGATGCTGATGCATCTTTAAGTACCTGTACAGACTCTACAGTACTTGGGTTTATACTAGCAAAAACCTCTTGTCTTACTGTTGGAACACCATCAATAACAAACAACGGATCGTTGTTCCCTAATGTGGTAGCACCACGTATTAAGATATTATTAGCAGACCCAGTTGGATCTCCAGATTTCTCAATAAAAACTCCAGGAACTCTACCTTGCAATCCTTGAATAGCACTACCAGAACTCATACTTACACCTTCAGTTGGACCTAACTCAACGACGGTAATTGCTCCTGTAACATCTACTTTTCTTTGTCTAGAATATCCAGTAACCACAATTTCATCAAGTGCAGCTGCATCTGCTGCAAGAGCAACATCAATTACAGAGCGATTATTTACTTGTACTTCTTGGGTTTTATAACCAATGTAGCTAAAAACCAAGGTAGCATCTCCACTAACGTTTTCTAATGTGTAATTACCATCAAAATCTGTAGCGGTTCCTTGTGTAGTACCTGTCACGACTATTGAAACACCTGGAAGCGGCATCCCATCTGCTTGATCAGTAACAGTACCTGTTATTTGTCCTTGAGCTAATATGCTAAAAAGGGCAAATATTGGTAAAAATAACAGTTGTTTACATTTCATAATTAATTGTTTTAGTTAAAATTTAGTTTATGTACTTCGATATTATCAAGAATAAATTCTTGATTTTTAGATTCAATACTTAGTTTACTATATGGTGCATTAGGGAAAAATATTTCAGTCATTACTGTTTCACCATTATCATAAAATAATTCTATAGAAGTTTTATCTAGTAATATGGTTGCCGACAAATTATCATTAGTTGACGTCCTAGAGGCGGTAGTTACTTTGTTAGCAAATTTTTCAGAAAAGTTTGTTTTTCCAGAATTTTTTCGATCTATAAAAAACTCTTTCTTTATATTATTATAGCCAAACAATAATTTGTCTCCTAACTTGTTTGATAATTTAAAGGTGTAAGTGGTTTCTTTTAAGTTTGAAATATTAAATTGAATTTCCGCACTAGCCAGATCAACTGCTTCTGAGCCTATAATTTTTGTTTCACCTTTTATGGTAATATTTTCTTTTTTATGTTTTTTGCTTCTGTAGTTATTAAGTTCTTCTACAGGGTTAAATAATAATCGATAACCATTATCATTCTTTTGAAGCTGTACTTTTCGCGCAACAGTCATAGCACTTCTCCAAGTTTCAGTTGGTACTTTTTGTGCATAATCCCAATTAGACATCCAACCTAACATGAGTTTACTACCGTCCTTTCTAGTAGCATTAGACCATGATACACCCGCATAATTATCTCTTCCAAAATCTATCCAATAATTATGTTCTTTACTCAGACTTTTTTCAAATTCTTTATCCATGGTAAACGTAGTTCCATCAAAATCTCCTATGAAATATTGCGTAGCACTACCTCCATTTGGTCCGCCAGGGTTAATGCTTACAAAAAGCACCCATTTAGATTCATCTGTTCCAAGAACTGGTAGTTTAAATAAATCTGGACATTCCCAAACACCGCCATGACCGCCAATTCCTTGTCCGAAATCCGAAAGGAAATTCCATTCTTTCAAATTTGTCGATTCATAAAATGAAATTTTATCACCAACAGCCAATGACATAACCCATTTATTTCTATCGTCATCCCAAGTTACTTTAGGGTCTCTAAAATCTTTTATTTTATTGTTATCTATTACTGGATTATTTTCATATTTAGTAAACGTTTTACCTTCATCATTACTGTAAGCAATGCTTTGTGTTTGCCTCCAGTTATCATTCCCTTCTAATTTTTTAGAGTTGGTATATATTGCAACAATAGGTATTGACTTACTTACTTCACCAAATCCAGAGCTGTTACTAATATCAACTACAGCGCTTCCAGAAAAAATTGTTCCTAATTCATCTGGATAGATAGCTATAGGTTGCTCAGTCCAGGTAATCATATCTGTACTAGTAGCATGCCCCCAATGCATAGGACCCCAAACATTACCTTCTGGGTGATACTGAAAGTATAGATGATAATAGCCATTATAATAGAACATTCCATTAGGGTCGTTCATCCAATTAGCTTTAGGTGTAAAATGAAAATTAGGACGATATAACTCTTCTTCTGAATAAGATACATTTACTCCTGCATCTAAACTCTGGTCTCTTTGGGTTTTATCCTTACATCCTACAAGGCATGATAACACCAAAAGCATTGAAATTAGATTTGTTTTTCTAAAGCTTTTCATTTTGTATAATTTATTTAGTTAGTTTTTTGCTTAACTCTTCTAGAGGCACACCTTTAGTTTCTGGCATCATAAAGGCAACAAACAGTAACTGAAATACCATCATTACTGCAAAAATGAGAAATACCATACCCGCCCCAATTGATGAAAATAACACAGGTACTAGCGAAGGGACTATAGCGGCTAACACCCAATGCACCGAACTACCAAATGATTGTCCAGAACCTCTTAAGTGATTTGGGAATATTTCTGAAATAAATACCCAGATTACAGTCCCTTGTCCAATAGCATGTGCAGCTATAAACAGAAATAAAAAGAATGGCATAAAACTACCTTCCCAATTCAAAAAGAATGCCGCTGAAACCAAAGACAATGATATAATATATCCGAAAGAGCATATGTACATGAGTTGTTTTCTACCCAACCTATCAATTAGAAAAATACCTAAAAGTGTAAAAATCAAGTTTGTAACTCCCACTCCAATACTACTCAACAGTGCAGAACTTTCCTCAAGCCCTGCCTCAGCTAAAATTCTAGGAGCGTAATAAAGCAATGCATTGATACCAGATAATTGGTTAAAAAATGCAATAAGAAATGCTAGTATTAATGGATATCTATACTTTTTTAAAAATATATTTTCATTAGGAACTGTATTTTCCATTTCGGATTTAATCTCCTTCATCAATTTCTCTGGATCTTGATCTGGATTAATGGTTTTTAGGACACTTACCGCTTCACTATTTCTAAACTTTGTTAATAACCACCTTGGACTTTTTGGGACTGTTAGCACAAAAAGAGTATATATAGCTGCTGGAATTGCTTCAATACCCACCATCCATCTCCAGGCATTTTCTCCTATATTGTTAAGTAAGTAGTTAGATAAAAAAGCGACAAGAATACCAAATACAATATTGAATTGATAAAGACCTACTAATTTTCCTCTATCTTTTGCTGGAGCTATTTCAGAAATGTATGCTGGTGCCGCAATAGTTGAGGCCCCAACTCCCAAGCCTCCAATTAATCTAAAAACAGCAAAAGTAATAGGGTCATTAGCAAGGGCAGAACCAACAGCTGAAACCGTATATAAGATACCAATCCAAACTAAAGTTGTTTTACGTCCTAATTTATTAGTTGGAATACCACCAAAAAACGCACCTATAACAGTCCCCCACAATGCCATTCCTATAACTACTGTGCCATGGAACATATCTGACGAGCCCCACAACAATTGTAGCTTCTTTTCTGCGCCCGAAATAACTACTGTGTCAAAGCCAAAAAGGAAACCAGCCAAAGCTGCTGTAATAGACCAAATTAATATCTTCTTATTCATGTGGTGTGTTTAGTTGGTAATTAATTGAGTGCAAATTATACAGAAAGGCTCTTTGACCTTTTTATATTTGTATCAATAGGTTATGAAATTGTTCATCCATTCTTTAAAAAATTATAATATACTGATTATCAATTTATTACAATAATTATTTATTTTGAATTAAATTCAGAGTTCTAAAAATGTTACGTCTTTATTTCAAAAATGTTACATGCTTTTGTAATTTAAAATGTCAATTTGATAAAAAAAATGTGTAATTTTTATTATTTTCATTTATTTGAAGCTGATAATTATTGAGAAACCAAAAAACAGACCTGTTTTTTTAAGAAAATCATAATTAAATAACATAGTGGTAAGTAAGATTAAGAACCTCTATACTCCTTAGGTGAATTGCCAAATTTATTTTTAAAGCTAGTTGAGAAATAATTTGGAGAAGAAAAACCTGTTGCATATGCAATCTCCGAAATCGTTAATTGTGTTTCTTGCAGAAGTGTTTTTGCTTTATCTAAGCGTATATTTTGAATATAATCACTTATAGAAACGCCTAAAATGGCTTTGGTTTTTCGGTATAGCTGTACTCTAGATATGTTTAGAGCACTAGCCAAGTTTTCAACTGAAAATTTAGAATTATCTAAATTATCGCTTATTATTTGATTTATTTTAGACAAAAAGTCCTGTTCAATAGAACCAAAACTTTGATCCGTATTTATTTTGTGAATGTTATTTATAAAATAATATCGAAGTTTTTCTCGATTATAAATTAATGTCTTGACAGACTGATTAAGAACGGCAAAGCTAAATGGTTTAGTAAGGTATAAATCCGCACCAGATTCTAAACCCTTTATGTAAGACTCTTTATTGTTTAATGCCGTAAGCATTATTACAGGAATATGTGATGCTCTTAAATCTTTCTTTAAAATTTCACATATTTCAAAACCTGTTTTGTCAGATAAATTAATATCACAAATAATAATATCTGGTACTATTTCAAAAGCTTTTTCAATACCGTCAGATCCATCTGATAAATGAACATCATATTCACCGATTAATTTATTTCTTAAATATTTTATTAAATCTGAGTTGTCTTCGATTATAAGAATTGAATAACGCTCCTTATCGTCTTCAACGCCCACCTCAACAAACTCATTTTCTTCAAAATCTGAATTAAAGTTTAATACTGAATTATCCACCAAATCGGGTTCATAAATAATCTCATCCAAACTTAAATGCGCATTCCCTTTGTAAAGCGTTAAAATAAATTCTGTACCATGCTTACTTGAGACATCAATAGTTCCTTTATGCATCTCTACAAATTCCTTTGATAAATGTAAACCAATACCTGAACTTGCCTTATTATTATTTGAAGCCTGAAAAAATGCCTGAAAAATATTTTGTAAATCTTTTTTAGGAATACCTATTCCGCTGTCTTTAAAATGAATTTTCACAAAGTTACTATTAGCCTCATTTACAATATTAATATGTATACTTCCATTATCAGGTGTAAATTTAAAAGCGTTGGATAATAAATTAAAATAGACCTTATCCATTAAATTTCTGTCAATAAAAATTTTTAAATTTTCGTCGTTAGTTTTAATTGAGAAATCTAAATTTCGCTTTTGTGCTTCACGTTTAAAATCTTCAAAAATTCTAGTTGAAAACTCATATAGATTAGTTTCTGAAGCTTTTAAAACAAATTTTCGGTCTTCAATTTTTCTAAAATCTAAAAGCTGATTTATCAGTCTTAACAAGCGTTTAGAGTTATTATAAATCAAACCAACTTCTCTTATAAGCTTATTATCTTTAATACTATTATTCTCACTTAACGATTCAATTGATGATAAGATGAGTGTTATTGGTGTTTTAAATTCATGTGAAAGCCCAGTAAAGAAATTCACTTTGGCATCGTTACTTATTTTAACTTCCTCTGCAAATTTCTCGATTTGGTTACGCTGAATAGTTATTTTATTATTACGTATTTCTAACTCACGTTTTTTCTTTCTTATGCTATTTGCAGAGTATATACTATAAGCGGCTAACAACAAACTTGTAATTAACAATCCTAATAGGATTTTTAATCTGTTGTTTTGGGTGAAATATATTTTTTCTTGTAATTGAATTTTATCTTGTTGTTTCTCAATATCGTTTTGTTGTTGGGTGATTTTATCGAATTGGTTCTTTAATATATCTGCATTTCTAGAATCTATTACAGTAGTTTCTAAAATATTTCTTTTAGCCACTTTTTCACCATTTAGTATTTTTACAGCTAGTTTAATGGCTTCCTCACCTCCAGTAGGGTATAAAATAGTAGCCATAAACACTTGGTCTTGAACATGTTTAATACCACCGTTTGGACCATTTAAACCATCTACACCAACTATTTTTATAGATTTTTCAAGCCCTTTTTCTTTTAAAACTTCCCATGCGCCTAATGCCATTCTATCATTATGGGCAAAGATGTAATCAATATTCTTATTGGTATCTAAAACTCTAGATAAGCTATCTTTTATTGAGTAGCTTTCCCAATTCCCTTGAATTCTTTTTACTATATTTAAGTTTGGTGTATTTGTAATAATATTATTAAACCCAGAGCTACGTTCTGATGCGGGGGAGGAGCCAAGTAGCCCTTTAATTTCTATAATTCTTTTAGATTCTGTCGATAAGGATGCCAAATAGTTTGCAGCATTTGTACCAACCTGATAATTATCTGCACCTAAATAAGCCGTATAGTTTTCACCATTAATTTTTCTATCAACTATTAAAACCTGAATCCCTTTTTTAAAAGCTCTTTCAACAATAGGAGTTATTGGAGCTGCTTGTACAGGTGAAACAATTAAAATATCTACATTCTCTGCTATTAACGCTTCAATATCTTTAATTTGATCATCAATATCATCTTGTCCCTCTAAAATCTTTAATTCAATCTCTGGGTAAAAAGCTGCTTGAATTTTCATGGCTTGATTCATGGACTTTCGCCATTCATCATTAATACCTGTTTGAGAAAAACCTATTTTATATGTCTTCTCCTGCTTGTTAGAACACGAAAAAAAGAATACAAAAACGATACAAAACAAATATCTTTTAACGTTGATCATGAAATTTTCACCCAATTAGATTAAAAACTTTATTATAGTATTAAAAAAATAAATTTAATATGTAAGATTATATAATAGAGGAAATATAATCAAATTTTTGTTGATTCTTAAATATGCTCTCTAATACTCATTGTATTTAGAACCACACAACTAAATATAAAATTCAACACTCACAAAATGTTTGCTATAATGCTTTGTTACAAAACATCAAATTGAATGAGATAAACTTGAAACACAAAACAAAATTCAAACTACATAATTAAAAATTTAGATAAGGAGAAAAAAAGTATGAAAGGTCTTCATCAAATCTCGAAAACACCTTTAAAATTTTATAAAACAAAAGTTTAGGTTATTTACTTTTTCTCGAAATCCATATAAATTAAAACAAATAATGTCATTTTAAACTAAAATATTGAAAATGATAAAAATGTTGTACCTATGTTGTACCTAAATAAAAAAAGCCTTTACAAGAAATCTTGTAAAGGCTTTGTACTGAAGACGGGACTTGAACCCGTACGTCCTAATGGACATTGGATTTTAAGTCCAACGTGTCTACCAATTCCACCACTTCAGCATGCTTCGACTGTGCTCAGCACGTCGACATTGGTATTTTAAATAAAGTTTTCAGAGCGAAAGACGGGATTTGAACCCGCGACCCCCACCTTGGCAAGGTGATGCTCTACCCCTGAGCTACTTTCGCAGTAATTATATGAACCTACAATATTACTATTGCGGTTGCAAATTTAAAATATTTCTAGGAATTCCAAAGCCTTTTTAGAGAAATTATAAAATTATTTTTACGCACGTTTTTTCTTAACCAACATTCGTTTAATTTCATTTAATTTCATAAGAGCTTCAACAGGTGTAAGGGTATTAATATCAATGTGTAAAATCTCGTCTTTTATGTTTTCAAGCAACGGGTCGTCTAGATTAAAAAAGCTTAACTGCATCTCGTCTTTTATAGATTTTACTTTATCAGTTAGTTCTTCACTAGAGTGTGATTGCTCTAATTTCTTTAGCATTTTGTTCGCTCGATGCAAAACTTGCTGTGGCATACCCGCCATTTTAGCTACGTGAATACCAAAACTATGTGCACTTCCACCTTCAACCAATTTTCTTAAAAAAAGTACATTATCTTTTAATTCTTTTACCGAAACATTAAAGTTTTTTATGCGCTTAAACGTTTCGCTCATTTCATTCAACTCGTGGTAATGCGTTGCAAATAGCGTCTTTGGCTTTGCAGGATGTTCGTGCAAATACTCGCTAATGGCCCAAGCAATCGAAATACCATCGTACGTGCTTGTACCTCTTCCTATCTCATCTAAAAGCACTAAACTTCTATTTGAAATATTATTTAAAATAGAAGCCGTTTCATTCATTTCTACCATAAAGGTAGATTCGCCCATCGAGATATTATCGCTAGCGCCAACTCGTGTAAAAATCTTGTCCACTAAACCAATTTTAGCCGTTTTTGCTGGTACAAAACTGCCTATTTGAGCCAACAAAACAATGAGTGCGGTTTGACGTAAAATTGCCGATTTACCAGACATATTTGGCCCCGTAATCATAATAATTTGCTGTGTTTCTGTATCTAAAAACACATTGTTAGCAATATAGTTTTCACCTATGGGCAATTGCTTTTCGATTACAGGATGCCTGCCATCTTTTATATCTAAATCTAATGAATCATCAATTGTGGGATAAACATAGTTATTATCTTTGGCAAGTTGTGCAAACCCACATAAACAATCTAATTTGCCAATTAAATACGCGTTTTGTTGCACGGGTTTTATATACTGATTTAACCAAAGAATCAACTCAGAAAACAACTGCTGCTCAATAGCTAAAATGCGCTCTTCTGCGCCTAAAATTTTCGCTTCGTATTCCTTTAATTCTTCGGTAATATAGCGTTCGGCACTAACTAAAGTTTGCTTTCTTACCCAATCTTCGGGTACTTTATCTTTGTGTGTATTGCGAACTTCAATATAATACCCAAACACGTTATTCGACGCGATTTTAAGCGATGTGATGCCTGTGCGTTCGCTTTCACGCTTCAGCATATTATCCAAATAATCTTTTCCAGATTTTGATAGATTTCTGAGGTTGTCCAATTCTGAAGAAAACCCAGCGGCAATACTGTTTCCTTTCAGCACATTTACCGGGGCATCTTCGTTTATAGTGTCTTTAATTTTATTACGAAGCACATCGCAATTCTGCAGTTTATCGCCAATAATTTTAAGCGATTCGTTATTGCAATTTGAAGCCAAAGACTTAATGGGCACAATTGCTTCCAATGAATTTTTAAGCTGAATTACCTCGCGCGGGTTTACCTTTCCGGTGGCAACTTTAGAAATTAAGCGCTCTAAATCGCCAATATGCTTAATATGATTTTGAATTTTTTGAAGCGTTGTTTTATGCTTTGTCAAAAAATCAACCACTTCATGGCGTTGTTTTATTTTTTCGACATGTTTTAAAGGCAATGCTAACCAACGTTTTAACAACCTGCCGCCCATGGGCGAAATGGTTTTGTCAATTACATTTAAAAGCGTTACCGCATTGTTATTTGTAGAATTGTAAAGTTCTAAATTCCTGATGGTGAATTTATCCATCCATACATAATCATCTTCGGCAATTCTAGAAATCGAAGTAATATGCTGCAATTTATCATGCTGTGTTTCAGCTAAATAATGCAAAATGGAACCCGATGCAATAATGCCTTCGTACAAATCTTCAATACCAAAGCCTTTAAGTGTTTTAGTTTTGAAATGTTTAATTAATGTTTCGTAAGCATAATCGGTTTGATAGACCCAATCTTCTAAATAAAAGGTATGAAAATCGTCGCCAAAGGTATTGTTAAAAAGTGTTCGTTTATGTTTAGAGATCAAGACTTCACTCGGACTAAAATTTTGCAACAATTTATCGATATATTCAGCATTACCTTGCGAGGTTAAAAACTCGCCCGTTGAAATATCTAAAAACGAAATACCAATATATTTTTTATCAAAATAAACCGAACACAAAAAGTTGTTGGATTTAGAGGTTAAAACCTCATCATTTAAAGCCACCCCTGGAGTAACCAACTCCGTAACGCCACGCTTTACAATGGTTTTGGTTTGTTTAGGGTCTTCTAATTGGTCGCAAATAGCAACACGTTCGCCAGCTTTAACCAACTTTGGCAAATACGTATTTAACGAATGGTGCGGAAACCCTGCCAACGCGGTTTCGCTCTCGCTTCCGGCACCGCGCTTGGTTAAAACAATACCCAAAATACCTGCTGTTTTTATAGCATCGCTACCAAAGGTTTCGTAAAAATCGCCCACGCGAAACAACAACAAAGCATCAGGGTACTTTGCTTTAATGGCGTTGTACTGCTTCATCAACGGGGTTTCTTTTTTTGCTTTTTTCATTCAACCTTTTTTATTTTCGTGAAGACGGAAATCTTTTAAATATAAGTAAATTATAAATCTTATTTTTACCAAAAATTGTAGCATGCAATGTACTATTAATTTAATGTTTTTTGGAGTTGATTTTCTAGAAGTTATCTACAATCAGATTGAGATTTTAACAATATTGCTTTGTGATGTTGAGCGCAACCTAAGCAGCTATTAAACAGAATGCCACGTCCTTCGTCCTCGAAATGACACAAACCAATTAGATTTCCGCCTTGGCGGAAATGAAAAAAAAAGACAATTCCAATGCGTAAACTAAAAAACAGCGAATTAGACCGATTGAGTGTTGATGCCTTTAAAACATCAAAGAAAACACCTTTAATCGTTATACTGGATAACATTAGAAGCCTAAACAATATCGGGTCGGTATTTAGAACCAGTGATGCCTTTTTAATTGAAAAAATTTATTTGTGTGGCATAACGGCAAAACCACCGCACAAAGACATCAATAAAACCGCTTTGGGAAGTACCGATACGGTAGATTGGACTTATGCAGAAAACACTTTGGATGTGGTTGAAAAGCTAAAAGCCGAAAACGTAAAAATATGCTCGATTGAACAAACTGAAAACGCTACTATGCTAAACGATTTCAAGGCTAAACCCAACACCAAATACGCACTGGTTTTTGGCAACGAGGTAAAAGGCGTCGCTCAAGATGTGGTTAATGCAAGCGATGTGGTTATTGAAATACCGCAATACGGCACCAAACACTCTTTAAACATATCGGTAAGTTGCGGCGTTGTGGTTTGGGATGTGTTTAATAAACTTAATACCGAAAACACAAGCAAAACAACATAAAAAAACCAAAACAGCTAGTAATAAAAACGCGATAAATTGCTTGCAATCAACATGGATGTGGTTTAACAACTCTATCAAACAAAAAAGCACTTAATTTTAATAAGTGCTTTTTAATAAAATTTTGTACTAGGTTTGTTTGCCTTAAACCTAATGCAATTTACTTTAGTTTCTTTTTAACCTCAACTTCGTGGAAGGCTTCAATAACGTCTCCTTCTTTAATATCGTTGTAATTTTTAATTTGCATACCACAATCGTAGCCTTTCGACACTTCTTTTGCGTCGTCTTTAAATCGTTTTAAGGAAGCCAATTCGCCTGTATATACAACAACACCATCGCGTATTAATCGAATGCTGGAGCTTCTAAGTATTTTACCGTTGGTAACCATACATCCTGCAATGGTTCCTATTTTAGATACTTTAAATATTTCTCTAATTTCTGCTGTACCTGTAATCTCTTCTTTTAGCTCTGGAGACAACATGCCTTCCATGGCATCTTTAAGATCGTTTATGGCATCGTAAATAATAGAGTATGTTCTTATATCTATTTCTTCTTTATCGGCAATCATTCTTGCATTTCCAACTGGGCGCACATTAAAACCGATGATAATGGCATCGGAGGCGGTTGCCAAGAGCACATCGCTTTCGGTTATGGCACCAACACCTTTATGGATAATGTTTACATGTATCTCTTCGGTTGATAGTTTTTGGAATGAATCTGTGAGAGCTTCCACTGATCCATCTACATCACCTTTAAGAATGATGTTCAATTCTTGGAAATCGCCAAGTGCTATACGGCGACCTATTTCATCCAATGTAATGTGGCGTTGGGTTCTAACAGATTGCTCGCGTTGTAACTGAGCGCGTTTGGATGCTATTTGTTTGGCTTCACGTTCGTCTTCAAACACATTAAATTTATCTCCTGCTTGCGGCGCACCATCTAATCCTAAAATAGATACCGGTGTTGATGGGCCTGCTTGGGCGACATCGTTTCCGCGTTCGTCTTGCATCGCTTTAACCTTACCGCTATGTTGCCCCGCTAGTACGTAATCTCCAATTTTTAGAGTTCCAGCTTGTACCAAAATGGTAGATACATAGCCCCGGCCTTTATCTAAAAAGGCTTCTACTACGGTGCCTTGTGCCGGTTTTTTGGGGTTTGCCTTGAGCTCTAATAATTCGGCTTCAAGCAATACTTTTTCCAATAGTTCCTTTACGCCCGTACCTTTTTTTGCTGAAATATCGTGAGACTGTACTTTGCCTCCCCAATCTTCAACCAATAAATTCATATTGGCAAGACCTTCTTTGATTTTTTCTGGATTGGCAGCTGGCAAATCAATTTTATTTATAGCAAAAACAATTGGCACTCCTGCTGCTTGCGCATGCGAAATGGCTTCTTTGGTTTGCGGCATAATTTCATCATCGGCAGCGGCAACAATAATGGCAATGTCTGTAACTTGGGCACCACGAGCACGCATGGCCGTAAAGGCTTCGTGACCCGGTGTATCTAAAAAGGCGATTTTCTGTCCGTTTTCAAGTTGTACGCCATAAGCCCCGATATGTTGGGTGATACCACCGGACTCTCCTGCGATTACGTTTTCTTGACGAATGTAGTCCAGTAAAGATGTTTTACCGTGATCGACATGTCCCATAACCGTTACAATTGGTGCACGCGGTTGTAAATCTTCGGGTTTGTCTTCAACCTCTTCAATAGATTCCTCGATATCTGCGGTTACAAATTCTACTTTATACCCAAATTCTTCGGCAACGATTGATAGGGTTTCGGCATCTAACCTTTGATTCATGGTAACCATCATGCCTAAGGACATACAGGCTGATATAATTTGAGTTACGCCTACGTCCATCATGGTTGCCACCTCGTTTGCTGTTACAAACTCGGTAACTTTAAGTATTTTGCTTTCTGCTGCTTCTATCTGCTCGTCAATCTCAGATTGTTCTCTGTGCTGGTCTCTTTTGTCTCTTCTGTATTTTGCCCCTTTACCTTTGTTGGATTTGCCTTGAAGTTTTTCGAGTGTTTCTCGCACTTGTTTTTTTACATCTTCTTCGCTTGGCTCTTCTTTAACTATGTTACGTCTGCCTTTTCCAGCAGCACCTGGTTTTCCTTTAAACCTATCGTTTCCTGCTCTTGTCGTGCTTTCGTTTCCAGATCCTGGCGCACCGGCTTTACTAATGCGGCGGCGTTTTCTTTTGTTTGCCGTTGGATCGCTTTTTTTGGCGTCGGGTTTCTTTTCTTCTTTCTTTTTCTTTGGTTTGTTAAACTGGGATAAATCTATTTTATCTCCGGCTATTTTTGGACCTGAGAGTTTTTTGTATTGGGTTTCTACTTTTTCTTCTGTTATAACTTGCTCATTGCTGGAAACAATTTCTTTTTTTGGTTTTTCTGGTTTGTCCTGTTTTTTTGAGGTTTGGACAACTGGTGTTTCTGCTTGTTTTGGAGCCGTTTTCTTGGTTTGGGTACTGGCTTGGGCTTTTTCTTTGGGAGTCTCTTTTACCGACTCTTCTTTTTCAGGAAGTGCTGCTTCTTTCTTTTTGGGCTCTAAATCTATTTTACCAACTGTTTTTGGGCCTGTAAGTGTTTTAGATGCCTTAACAACTACTTCTTTTTGGGCTGCTACCTTTTGTTTTTCTTCAAGTTCACGCTCGCGCTGTTCGCGCAACAAATCTTTTTCTTTTTGTTTTGCTTCGCTAACTTCTTGAGAGGCTACTTTTTTACTAGCGTCTGTTTCAAATTCGTCTGAAAGGATCTTGTAGGTTTCTTCAGAAATTTTTGTGGTGGGGCGTTTCTCTATTTCGATGCCTTTGGAATCTAAAAATTCAACCGCACGATCTAAAGAGATGTTAAGCTCGCGTAATACTTTATTTAATCTAATTGTTTCAGCCATAATTGCCTTTAAAATACTCAAATATATTTATACCTATTCAATCATAAAATTAAATTGGCATTTATTCTTCGAATTCTTCTCTTAAAATCCTTAGAACATCGTTGATTGTTTCTTCTTCTAAATCTGTTCTTTTAACTAAATCTAACACGTCTTGCTCTAAAATGCTTTTGGCGGTATCTAGTCCTGCTTTGCTAAATTCGTCTATAATCCAGCTTTCTATCTCATCAGAGAATTCTCTTAATTCTACATCTTCTTCGGCGCCTTCTCTAAACACATCGATTTCGTAACCGGTTAGTTGGCCTGCTAGACGTATGTTGTGCCCGCCGCGTCCTATGGCTTTGCTTACTTCTTCTGGTTTTAAAATAACCTCGGCACGTTTTGTGTCTTCGTTTAATTTAATTGAGGTTACTCTTGCCGGACTTAACGCTCTGGTTATGTAGAGCTGTAGGTTGTTTGTATAGTTTATTACGTCGATGTTTTCGTTGCCCAATTCGCGCACTATCCCGTGTATTCTTGAGCCTTTCATGCCTACGCAAGCGCCAACGGGATCTATTCTGTCATCATAAGAATCTACGGCTACCTTTGCTTTTTCGCCTGGGATTCTAACTACGTTTTTAATGGTAATTAGACCATCGAAAACTTCTGGGATTTCTTGTTCGAACAGTTTCTCTAAAAACTTTGGCGAGCTTCTGGACATGATAATGGTTGGTTTGGCGCCTTTAAGCTCTACGCTGTCGATTACACCGCGAACGTTATCTCCTTTTCTAAAGAAATCAGAGGGTATTTGCTTGTCTTTTGGCAGTACTATTTCGTTGCCTTCATCGTCTAACAAAATAACGGCTCTGTGGCGAATGTGGTGTACCTCGGCCGTGTAAATTTCGCCTATTAAATCTTTAAATTGTTTGTAGATAATGGTGTTATCGTGCTCATGGATTTTAGAAATTAGGTTTTGGCGCAATGCTAAAATGGCGCGTCTTCCTAGGTCTATAAGTTTTACTTCTTCAGATACATCTTCTCCAACTTCAAAATCTGGTTCTATTTTACGGGCTTCGGTTAAGGATATTTCTTGGTTTGGTTCTTCAACTTCGCCATCTGCAACCACTATTCTATTTCTCCAAATTTCTAAATCGCCTTTATCTGGATTTACAATGATATCGAAATTATCGTCATCGCCATATTTCTTTTTTAGAGCACTTCTAAAAACATCTTCTAAAATAGCCATTAACGTTACTCTGTCAATTAACTTATCGTCTTTGAATTCTGAAAATGATTCAATTAACGCTACATTTTCCATAAATCTGAATTAAAATTTAATCATCACTTTTGCTTCTACAATATCTTTGTAAGCAATATTTGCTTCTTTCTTTACCGTTACCTTGCCTTTTCCTACTGGTTTTGGTTCTCTTACTTTCCAGTGTAATGTAATGGTGCTTTCTGTCGCTTCAGCAAGAATGCCTTCAATTTTTTCTTGATTCGTTCTTACTTCCAGCGTTCTTTTTAAGTTCTTTTTGTATTGCCTGTTATGCACCAAGGGCGCCGTGGCTCCTGCCGACATGACTTCTAAAGAGAAATCTTCTTCTTCTCTATCTAAATTATGCTCGATGGCTCTACTTATAAACATACAGTCTTCTACCAAAACCCCGTTATCGCCGTCTATTACAATCTTGATGTGGTTGCTGCTATCTATAGAGCAATCAATTAGGAATAAATCTGGCCGTTCGCCCAAGGCTTTTTCCAGTAAATCTGTAACCGTTTTTTTAAACATTTTTAGTATAAAAAGAGGGGACTATCCGTCCCCTCATTATCTTAATTTCGCCTTTCAACGCTGCAAATATATAATATTTTAATTGATTTATAAAGTATTAATTTATAAATTTATATGCATCTGCAAATATTAAGAACCATGAAAAAAATACTTGTTCCTACCGATTTTTCTAAACAAGCAGAAAACGCCCTTAAAGTTGCCGCCCAATTAGCAAAGCAACATGGTGGCGAAATTTACCTACTCCACATTGTTGAAATACCCATGCACAAAGTAGATCCTTTAAGTAGTTATAACAATTTACCCGAAGCTATTTATTTTATGAAATTGGCCCACAAGCAATTTGAGGCCCTAAAGGCAAAACCGTATTTAAATGGCCTAACTATACACGAACATGTAGATTTGCACGAAATATTCAAGGGTATTTTCCAGAGCTGCAAAAAGCATGAAATAGATTTGGTTGTAATGGGCTCTAATGGTGTAAGCGGTTTACGCGAAATGCTAATTGGCAGCAATACCGAAAAAGTGGTGCGCACCTCGGAAACCCCAGTGCTTGTTATTAAAAACGAACATGAAAAATTTAGGGTAAAGAATTTTGTATTTGCATCTGATTTTAAAGACGAATGCAAAACGCCTTTTAAAAAAGCTATTGGTTTTGCCGAAGTTTTAGGTGCTAAAATACATTTGCTTATGGTAAATACGCCTAATAAATTTTTAACATCGGCTAAGGCCAATAAAAGAATGGATGCCTTTGTTAAAACTTTTAAATATGCTAATTACTCCACAAACATCTACAACGATTTAAATATTGAAAAAGGGGTAATGAATTTTTCGAAATCCATACATGCCGATTTAATAGGGATGAGCACCCATGGCAGACAAGGAATTTCGCATTTTTTTAATGGCAGCATTAGCGAAGATTTGGTAAACCATGCGAAACGGCCAGTAATTACTTTTAAGATTTAGATTTTTTGCAAAAAACTACCTGCCGGCAGGAGCGCCAATACGCAAAGCATTTGATTGTTTTGGCTTAAACTTGACTTTCTTTAAAAAAAAACCACACCTTCGTTTACTTGTGCTTAACTTGTTTGAGTAACGGAAAACAGAAGCTTTTAAAACGATTTCTTACCTGCAAAGCATTGGCGATAATTTAAACAAAAATTTTCGATGAAATTAATATTGTTTTTTATGGGGATGATTGCTGTTTCGTTACAATCTGTTGGACAGGAATCTAAATCACATAATGACAGTGGAAAGTTATATTTTGAACTCATTAAAGAAAAAATAATTATTCCAGTTCAAATAGATGGAAAATCATATAAGTTTCTTGTTGATACTGGCGGCATATTTGAAATTTCCGAAAACCTTCAAAATGAGTTCAATTTTAAACAAACAGAATCAACCACAATAGCTGGAATTAACAGAAAAGAGATTGAGATAAAAGCTGTAAACATACCAGAAATTAAAATTGGCAATTGGGCATTTAGAGACAGGAAAGCAATCGTTAGCAATTTGCACAGCAAATATCCTTATAGTTGTTGTGAACTTGATGGAATGATTGGAAGAGACTTTTTTGACAATGTAATAATACAATTCGACCTCGCTTCAAAATTCATTTCGCTTAACTGAAAATATTGATGATGTTAAATTAAAGAAAAATTATAAAACTAAACCCAAAATAAGCAAAAGAGGATTGCCTAATGTGAAATTGAGAATAAATGACAAAAATGAATATATAGAATTTGATTCTGGTCCAGGCGATTTTTATAGCCCGAAAACAAGTGATGTTGAAAAGAAGATTAGAATAAATGGTATCCTTTCATTTTATGGCGTATTCTCATTTGGTGTTACCATGGAAAATATAAAACGCACCAATCGCTACAGGGAAAAAACAAAGCGTTTTGATATAGCAAATACTACATTTACGAATTTCTATTCTCAATTCTCGAAAGTGAGCGCAGCAAGAATTGGCGCAGGGATTTTAAAATATGGAAAACTAACGCTTGATTATAAAAATGGCTGGTTTTATTACGAACCATATTCTGTAATTAATAATTTTGAGCCTTTTAAGACTTTAGGATTTGACATTACAATAGAAAATGGAACTTAGTTAGTAAAATATATTTTGAAAGATTCTAAAGCTGAAAAGCTTGGGTTACAAGCTGGAAATAAAATTTTAATGATTGATAATTTCTTAACCATAAATATTTCAGAAGATTGTGTTGGCTACTTAAATGGATATGAGTTTAAGCAAAAAGAAAAAATTAAAATCAAGTATTTAAACACTCAAGAAAACGAAAAGAAGTAATAATAACATTTGTGGCACCAAACTTTGTTTCTACAATTTTCTCAGTATATTCAACATTCAGTTCATTTAACTTCTGATTGTAAAGGGTTATGATTTTTTCTTTTCCTTCTTTTGATTTGAAAAACATAGATTGTTCGTTTTTTGATTGATGTTTTATAAATTGAAATAGTATATATCACTGTTAAATAGTGATGACCACATTTCCTCTTTTATGCCCTTTTTCAACATATTCGTGAGCTTTTTCAATGTCATCAAGATTAAATGACTTGTCTATAAAAGGCTTCAACTTCCCTTCTTCAGCCATATTTTTTATTAATTTAAGATGTTCGATCTTCTCTTTTGTCAACATTTTAACTGAGACAAAATTCCCTCCAGTTTTAAGAACCTTTTTTGCTTTTGCTTTAGTCGTTTTTCCAACAGCATCAAAAACGATGTCGAACTTTTTATTTCTTTTGGAAAAATCTTCTTTTTTATAATCGATTAAATTTTCAGCACCTAACGATTTTACCATTTCAAAATTGGCAGTACTGCAAACGCCAGTTACTTTTGCTCTCTGTTGAGATGCTAATTGTACTGCATAACTACCAACACTTCCAGAGGCACCATAAATTAAAACGATTTGTCCATTAGTTAAATTGGCTTTTTCTAAAAGGTACATTGCAGTCATTGCTCCAACTGGTAATGCAGCAGATTCTTGGTAAGTTAAATTTTTTGGTTTTAAACCTACCACTCCATTTTTCCATTTTTGAGGTAGGCATATATATTCGGCATAAGAACCTGTATTTAGCATTGTTGTGGTTCCAAATACGCTGTCGCCAACCTTAAATTCAGTTACATTTTTTCCAACGTCTTCCACTACTCCTGCTAATTCGTGCCCTAGAATTTTTTTTTTGGGTTTAAAAAGTCCAAATATCAATCTTGCAGGAAGCCAAAATAAAGGAGGAAAATCAGAACTTCGTAATCTAACATCTCCCGAAGTTACTGTAGCTGAATAAATTTTTACTAATATTTCATCTTCCGTAGGTTTAGGTTTCTCTATGTCCTTTATTTTGAGAACCTTTGGTGAACCGTATTTTTCATAAACTACTGCTTTCATATTAATTTTAGGTTTTTGAAATAATTGATAAACTCCTGTTTATCAAATATGTTATTACAACTCTTTTACTGGTTCGAATTTTCGACTTCTAATAATAGATTATTTAATTTTTCTCGGTCTAACCATTCTCCTTTAATTACCACACCAACTATTGTCTTTGTATTTTTAATATTTTCTAATGGATTTTTATCTAATAAAACCAAATCGGCTAATTTTCCTTCACTAACAGTTCCGCTTTGCGATATGGTATTTAAATATCGAGCAGGCACTACTGTTGCAGTTTTAAGTGTTTCGTAGTTTGAAAGCCCTGAACTGCGTATTAACTCTAATTCACGATGCAAGGAAAAACCCGGTAGAAACAAACCATAGGTATCACTTCCGGCCATTAATGGTACGCCTTGTTTATGCAGTAGTAAAGTGAATTCTTTTTGCCACTCTAATTCTTTTTCTAGTCGAATTAGCGATTCCTCATCAGTAAACCAAGAATTTTTTCTGTAATTGATTTTCTCTGACATCCAATAGTCCGAATAATGTTTTGGAAGGTATTTATTGTTTTTGTCGTTATTCAATAGCTCTGATTTTTCCTTATCCGCATATTTACTTATCATTTCAAATATTCCAAGTGTAGGCGATACATAAACACCACTGGTCTTTATTTCTTTTGCTGCTTCATTAAGATAACTAATAGATGAACGCTCTTCTTTTGAGAAAATATTCATAAACTCTTCTATATGAGCAATAGATTTAATTCGTAAAGAAAATTCTAGAGGCAGTTCTCTTTGTCCGTGACCAACAATTTCAACATTTTCATTATGTGCTGTTTCTAAGAGTTTTAAATAAATATCTTTTGGCAAATTATCGGCAATTTTCAGGTAGTCATAACCTCTTTTTTTATGATAATTAACAATTACATCAACAGAATCAACATGACTAAAATCATGTCGCTTTAGATAAGGTCCAGTTGTGTAATAGTGAGGGGATAAAATAGCATTACTTTGAGCAAGTTCTCTTATTTTTATTTGATCCTGACCATTATACTCTGCCATATTTCTTGCAGAAGTGATTCCGTTAGCAATTAAAAGTTTGAACTCATTTTCAATATCATTTTGTAGATGATAATGCGTTTCTACTAAACCAGGAATTAGATATTTACCTGAAGCTTCTATTGTAACATCTACATGATTGGTTGCTATTTTAGTAGCTGATTCAATTTTCAATATTTTGCCATCTGCAATAATTACTCTTTGGTTGGTAATTAAAGTGTCAATATTCATAGGTATAACATTCACATTCTCAAACGACATTATTTTGGTTTGAGCTATGATAGTATAACACAAGAATAACATACATGGTAGCAGATATTTTTTAAGTGTTTTCATTTTAATTGAATTTATAACTGTTCGTTTTTTGATTGTTTCCGATTAATTCACTCTTTAATAGGTCTTATTCCAAAGATTAGCAAATAACCAATCATCCAAAATTCACCAATGGTTGCTGGCAGCATAAGAAATCTATTGAAGCTAAAATCAATTCCAGCATAACGTATAAAAGTAGAAATTATATAACCTATACCACCTAAAACAATAACTCTTCCTAACCAGACAGGCAACCTTTTAGATTTGATAACTATGTACCCCATTGGAAATAGCCATAACCCGAAAAATAGACCACCAATACCCCAAGCATTTGAAATTATATGTTGAAAGCCTTGAATTAGTAAAATTTTGTCTTCCGTAGCACTTATATTCGAATTTGCAATACCTATTGCTGAGGCGATTGAAATTGCACTTATCATAATGGCTAAAGCATTTACCATTCCCCATATACCTAAAGTCCAAGCTTCCCATTCATAATTATCTTTAAATAATTTAAAAAACCAGACTGCGGTAAGTGCTTGTGATATTACTATAGCAAACTCTAATAGCAGCCTAATTCTTGCTGTAGATTCTAATTCTACTAAATTGGTTAGCGTTTGTTCAGGATTACCAGATACAAATATTTGAGAATGAAAGACCATAAACCCTAGAATTCCTGTAATAGCCATCATTAAATACCATAAGCCAGTTATTCTGGCGGTATTAATTATTTTTTTCTGTTCTGTATTTACTATCATAGATTATTTAATTTTATTATTTTATATAAGTTCTGACTATGTAACAGTGTAATTGTTACAATTTTCGGTTTGACACGAACTTTAGCAATTCCAAGTGGATTCGGATGTAGTCGAATCCGTCGTAATTGCGGTTACACATTATTAGCACTTGTTTTATTCCTTTTCATAAATTTAATTCCAAGTATAATTAGCATTACTATCAAGACTATAAAAAAAACACTTGTCGAAATACTTTTTATTAGAGAAAAGAAACTAGTTGTTTTTACAGCAACCGCTGTTAATTCAGGATAGTTTTTTAACATTGCTATAATGCCGATATTTTCCAAATAATCTGCAATACCTGCAATTATCGGTATTAGGCATAGATAAATATATTGGGAGTTTAATTTATTCATTTTTTTCAAGAGATATCCCAAAAGCAAACAGTAAGAAAGTCCGAATAGTAGTGGGTAAATCATATCCACAGGTATTTGGTTGGTTAGATATGTCAAACGTCCATTTTCTCCAAGAAAACTAAATAATTCACTTACATAATCCAAATCATATCCTGTAGGCATCATATCCAGTAATTTCATTCCGTTAGAGAATTCCATTGTTTTGGGAATTGTAACAGTGAGCATAAAGGTGTAAACAGCATTTGTCAAGATAAAAAGACCTAAAACTTTTTTTCCTGAACTATTCTTTTCTATAAATTTGGTTAATCGTTTCATTTTTTTTTAAATAAGTGCTAAGAATAGAATATATGAAATGTTTTGACCCCTATTTGAATGTTCATTAATTGCTAATGCAATGAGGATTCCAACAACAACCAGAATAATTTATCCAGCGGCATAAGCTAAATAGGCTCCAAATTTATTTTTGGTAATCATTCTTAATCTATTTTTTCTAAATAATTTTATCATGATTTAATGATTTATCAAATTGAAATACAACGTGTTGAATTGGGCTCTAAATACGCTTTAATTTTTTCTGTGTTACGCCTTTAAATTTCCATTTCAATCCAAACAATGGTCTTAAAATATTAATGCGTCTGAGGATAAATTCATAAATAAGAAAACAGACTATAAACGTAAATAGAGTGATTCCTATAAATTCTAGCATAGGATGAAGATCTAAAGGCAGAATGAGTAATGCACCTGCATATAATACAAACATGTGAATAATATAAACAGGATAAACAGCTGCACTTAAATAGCTTAGTAATGCACTTGGTTTATTAAAGTAGCTATATCCTATTCCGAATAAACCCAATATCCAAACATTAGATTCTATGGTGGTTACATACATATTTGATAATGACTCAAATCCAGTGAAACGAATTAGGAAGAGGATTGTGGCCAAGCCGATATATAACCATTTCCATTTTGAAACGGTTTGCCAGAATGCTTTACCGCTATACACAAAAAGAAAACCAAAGAAGAAAGCCAAAAACCCGATAAAAAATCCATGCCAAGTTTTAGCGTACAGCTCAAATAGCTGTGGTTTAACAAAACCTACTTCTAACATAAAAAATACTGATATAGATAATGGTCCTATGGCATAGGTCATCACTTTTGAAATGGCTTTCCTAAATTTTCCATTTTCGTTATTCTTCAAATAGAATAAAACAGGTGACAACACTACAACATAGACAACAATGTTTCCTAAAAACCATAAGTGTCCCATGTGCGGAAAATAACTCAGTGGCATATTGTAGTAGTTCTGAAAAATTAAAAAATGTAATGGTGTGATAACCAAAATTCCGAACACAAAGGGCAAGAAAATTCGTTTAGCTCGCTCTAAGAACAATTGCTTCCAGTTTCTTTTTTTCATTGCAAAATACAAGCCCATTCCAGAGACAAAGAACAACAGAGGAATACGCCAAACGTTCAGAATTGTCATAGGTATCCATATACTTTCTAATGATTTTTCACTTTTTATAAAACCAATGAACAAGGCCCATGGTTGGAAAACTATAGCTATATGATATATAAGTAATAAACCAATAGCAATTACCCTCAACCAATCAATATCGTATCTTCTTTCTGTTGTCATTTTAAGTTTAGTTTATTGTTAAATTACTGTAACATCATTGCAACAACAGGTCGTGCTTTTTGCAATTCATTTAAATCAAGTTCAAAACCCATTGGTTTTAGTTGCTGTGTTAACATTTCATAAATAGGTTTCATTTGATCGAAATCTCCCATAACAATTCCCCTAGGTGTAGCACCAAAATTATTACGAATGGTTTTATCTGCTTTTGCATCAATAAGTAACTGTACAATTTCTATACGTCCAAAGAATGCTGCCGTATGTAAAACCGTTCCGCCATCATTATTTTTTACAGACATATCTGCATTTGCATTGATAAGTACTTTAGCGATTTCAGGTTTATTAAAAGTGGCTGCAGACATTAAAGGTGTAGATCCACTCATAGGTTCTTTTTGATTAATATCAGTACCTGCTTCAATATGTTGCTTAACGGCATCCAAATTTCCTGTAAGTACAGCTCCATGAATATCTATATTGGGCTTGTTTACTGTTATTTTTGTTTTAACATTACTATCTGAGCTTGTTTTCTTGTCAGATTGTGCGCATGAACTTGTTAATAAAAGGCTAAAGAATAACATCTGAACGGTCTTTCTAATTGATGTAATTTTAAGTGTTTTCATGATTTAAATTTTTAATGATTACTACCTTGATTTTTGTTTCTACAAAGATGCGACACTAAGCTAGCTGCCTGATAATCGGCATGAAGCCAATTGTATCAAGTTTAATGAGAGGTTGAAAATTATGACGCAGAAGTATAAATTATGACGCAAGCAACCATTTTTTAACAAGGCACTTTAAACTTATAGCGGCACGTTGATTAAATAAAAATTTCTACATTTGAAACAACATGGCTAACATCTCACATCAAGGAAAATTTATTGAGCAAGCTGAGGCACTTATTTTAGCGAATATCTCTAATGAGCAATTTGGGGTGTCAGAATTAGCTGGCCTCATGAATATGAGTAGATCAAACTTGTTGAGAAAGATTAAGAAACAAACTCAACTTAGTGCTAGTCAATTTATTCGTGAAGTTCGGCTTAAAAAAGGGATGACGCTGTTAGAAGAAACGGAACTTACTGTTTCTGAAATATCGTATCAGGTTGGATTTAGTAATAACTCTTATTTCATTAAGTGCTTTAGAGACTATTATGGGTATTCGCCAGGCGAAGCTAGAAAAAAAATAGGTGAACAAACAGAATTAATACAAGAAGATAACCAAACCGCAGAAGCTATTGAAGTTACTAAAAAAGGTTTTTTTCTACAGTACAGAGCTCAAATAATATTAGTATTTGCTTCGGTTTTAACCCTAGTAACATTCTTGTTTTTCCAAAAAGAAACGCCCAATTCCGGTATAGAAGATGTTTACTTTAGAAAATCTATAGCCGTATTGCCGTTTAAGAATATGAGTAGCGATTCGAATAATCTGTATTTTGTGAACGGACTTATGGAGTCGACACTAAACAATTTGCAAAAGATAGGAGATCTCCGAGTAATAAGTAGGACCTCTGTAGAAAAATATAGAAATACCGATAAGACCATCTCAGAAATAGCGGAAGAACTTAATGTCAATTACTTGATTGAAGGAAGCGGGCAACGCGTTGATAATCAGGTTTTATTGAATATTCAATTGATTGACGCATCAAATGATACACCAATATGGGCTGAACAGTACAATCATAAAACGGAAGACATTTTCTCCTTACAAAATGTCGTCGCCAAAAAGATTACAGAAGCGATAAAGGCAACAGTTACACCAGCAGAATTACAACAAATTGATAAAAAACCAACAGAAAACTTACTAGCCTATGATTATTACTTAAAAGGGCTTGATCGATTGCAAGAAGAAACTAAGGAGGGCTTGGAAGCTGCTATTATTTTATTTGAAAAAGCGATAGACCAAGACCCTGAATTTGCGCTCGCATATTCTGATATTGCGATTGCATACTATTATTTGGACTTAAACCAAGCCGAAAAAAAACACAATGATATTATCAACAATAATGCAGATAAGGCATTGCTTTATGATGCCAAATCTGCCAAAAGTTTAATTGCAAAAGCTCTTTACTACATTAATGTTAATGAATATCGATTGGCTGTACCACATTTAGAAAAAGCTTTAGAATATAATCCCAATTCGTCTTCTGTGGTTCAAATACTTGCCGATTTGTATTCGCGAGCAATTCCGGATACAGGTAAATATTTGCAGTACGCCTTAAAAGGTTTACAGCTTGATATTGAAACAAACGATTCAATAAGCAAAAGCTATATGTATTTGGCTTTAAGCAATGCCTTTGTTCAAAATGGTTTTACAAATGAAGCAAAGAAGTACATAGATTTATCTTTAGATAATAATCCAGAGAATAATTATGCACCATATTTAAAAGTATTTATACAATACGCTCAGCATCAAAATATAGAAAGGGCTACAAATGCATTAGAGAACGAATGGAAAAAAGATACAACACGTTTAGATATAATGCAGGAAGTGGCAAAGTTTTATTATTTCCAAGAAAAGTATGATCGTGCGTTTTATTACTATGATAAATTTGTAAAAATCAAGGAAAGTAATGGGTTAAGCATGTACCCACAAGAAAATCTAAAAATTGGATTGGTATACGATAAAATGGGCTTACATGAAAGTGCTGAAGATTTTTACAAAGCATATGCCGAATATTGTAAAAATGACCAATCTATATACCAGCCAGCTAGTTTGGCCATGAAATACTTACACGAAGAAAACCCAAATCTTGCTATTGAGCAATTAAAGCTATTTGCTACTAAAAATAATTATCAATATTGGGTTTTGTTGTTTATTGAAGAAGATCCCTTAATGAAAACTTTAAAAAGTCATCCAGAATATCATGAAGTTATTCAAAAAATTAGAGATAGATTCTGGGAAAATCATAATGAGCTGAAAAAATCATTAAAAGATAAAAACCTACTTTAATTCAATTGATTTAAAATAAATTTTTAGGTGCTTTTTGATAGGAAAAGCCTACAACAATGCAAAACCTGAACTAAAAATCAAAACCGAATTATTTTCGGAATTTATCAAGTGGCGGAATTTCTGACTCAATCGGAACTGAAAAAGTTAGCTGAATAAATAACTCGCTGAGTTCAATCAAACGCTGGAAAAACAGAATATGAAATTAATTCGAAAAATTTAAAATCTGAATAAAATCAACGAAATGGGAACAAAGGGCATAATAACCCGTCCTTAATTAAGGCTACATAATTTTTAAACGTCATTAAAAAAAACAACAATTTACATACAGTTTTAGTCTAACAATTCAGTTGATTAACTAAGCTAAAAAATAGCACAAGATGTAAAACTAAACAAGTAAAGGTTTAATGCAGGCTGTCTTTTTACTTTACAATCATTTTTTTACTGATTTGCCCAAACCAGCTAAAATCAAACCGTTAGCAGAAAGTGTGATACACTAGCGCCAAATTCATCGTATAATGCTTCGCTGGGATCAATTCTAAACTTCTAGCCCAACAAACCTACTTATTCAAACAAAAAACCCTAACTATTTTCATAATTAGGGTTAATTTACGTTGGCCTACTAGGGCTCGAACCTAGACTCTTCTGGACCAAAACCAGACGTGTTGCCAGTTACACCATAGGCCATTGTGCAATTGAGGATGCAAATTTAGCACAAAGTTTTATTTGCACAAGTATTTTTTTAAAATATTTATTTACGAGCATCGTTTTATTATAAAAAAATGCAATTTTTCGCACTAACTTAACGGTATTGCTGTTTTATGTTAAGACAAACCAAATAGTTATGCCTTGTTTCATATTTATTATTAAATTCGCCCAAGCAAATAAACATAGATTTTATGGCACATGTACACTTTAAAAAATGGAACACCATTTTAGCATGGTTCTCTTTTTTTATTGCATTGATAACCTACGGCTTAACGGTTGAACCCACAGTAAGCTACTGGGACGCAGGAGAATACATTTTAACCTCGGCAAAATTACAGGTTGGGCATCCACCTGGAGCGCCGTTGTTTCAAATGCTTGGTGCTTTCTTTTCTACATTTACTTTTGGCAACAACGAACTTATTGGCTGGATGATGAATATGATGAGTGCCGTTGCTAGCGCATTCACCATTTTATTTATGTTTTGGACCATTACATTGCTGTTAAAAAAACTTGTAAGTAAGGGCAAAGATTTAAGCCAACAACAAACCATGGCTATTTTAGGTAGCGGTTTAGTGGGCAGTTTAGCCTTTACGTTTACCGATTCGTTTTGGTTTAATGCCGTTGAAACCGAGGTTTACGCCATGGCAACTTTAATTATGTCGGTTTTATTTTGGTTAGGCTTACGCTGGGAACAAGACATGGATAAACCCCGCGGAAACCGTTGGCTAATTTTAATTGCTTTTATTATTGGGCTGTCGTTTGGGGTGCATTTTATGGGGCTGTTAACCATTCCAGCCATTGGTCTTATTTATTATTTTAAAAACTATAAAACGGTTACCATTCAAAATTTTATTATTGCTAATGTGGTTTCGGTTGGTATTTTACTGTTCGTTTTTAAACTTTTAGCACCTAATATCCTTAAGATTTTTAGTGTTTTCGAAATCTTTTTTGTGAATAGTGTCGGGCTCCCATTTAACTCAGGTTCTATTATTGCTGGCCTATTGCTAGTCGCTGTAATTTTTTACGCTTTAAAGTACACGCGACAAAAACAATACATCCATTTAAATACAGCTATTCTTTGCTTAACCTTTGTTATTATTGGCTTTTCAACCTGGTTAATGCTACCTATTCGAGCCAATGCCAATGTGGTAATTAACGAAAACAACCCATCGAGTGCCAGAGAATTATTGGCCTATTACAACTTAGAGCAATACCCAGAAACCCACTTGTTTTACGGCCCATTGTTTACCGATCAATACGCGTATTTAGACGAAAACAACCCCTACAAAGACGACAAGCCTAAATACGAAAAAGATAAAGAAAAAGGCAAATACATTATTGCTAACGATTATAAAAACGCCAAACAAAACTACAACTCAAAACACGCCGCTGTGCTTCCTAGAATGTGGAGCCCAGAACATGCCGAAAATTATATGATGTTTTCCGGGTATTTGGATTTTAAGCTGAAACCCGATTACCAAATGCAAAACGAGCTCCGCAAAGCGGTATCCGATTTTAAAAACGATGTCGCTCGTGGCAATGTCGATTACGAAGATTACAACAACTTTTTAAAACGATTTAAAAATTATATCGATATTGAAAAACCCTCATTGGCATCGAACATTCTTTATATGTTGGAATACCAACTTGGGTATATGTATTGGCGTTATTTTATGTGGAATTTTACAGGGCGACAAGACGATATTCAAGGGCGATACGATAACCATGGAAATTGGATAAGCGGTATAAAACCCATAGACGAATGGCATTTAGGCTACTCGCAAAATAACTTGCCCAGCGATGTAAAAAACAACAAAGCACGAAATACGTACTATTTCCTGCCTTTAATTTTAGGGCTTATTGGTATGTTCTTCCTGTTTAACAGAGACAAAAAAACGTTTTGGATAATGCTGGTGTTTTTCCTCTTTACAGGATTAGCCATTCAGTTTTACACCAATGTACGCCCGTTTGAGCCTCGCGAACGCGATTACTCCGTTGTGGGCTCGTTTTATGTATTTGCCATTTGGATTGGTTTTGGGGTTTACGCCCTTTACAATATGCTTAAAAAATATTTGCCATCAAAACTTGCAGTACCAGCAATTACCATAGCTTGCTTAATTTTAGTTCCTGGGATTTTAGCGGCGAATAATTGGGACGACCACGACAGATCTGGCAAATACACCGCAAGATCTATGGCTAAAAAATATTTAGATTCCTGCGCAGAAAACGCCATACTGTTTACCATTGGAGATAACGATACCTTCCCACTTTGGTATGCCCAAGAAATTGAAGGCTACCGAACCGATGTGCGCGTAGTAAATACCAGCTTATTTCAAACCGATTGGTACATCGATCAAATGAAACGTAAAGCTTACGAGAGCGACCCTATTCCGTCGCAATTAACACACGAGCATTATAAACATGGCACTAATGACTATGTTATTGTTGAAGATGCAATTAAAGATACTCTTAAAATAAAAGAAGCTCTAAACTTTATAACCAGTAACAATCCACGATCTAAATACAAATATATCCTGCAAAAACAAGGTGTTGATGTGTCGCAAATACGAAGTCAAGATTTAAACGCCAACTATTTGCCAACACCACATTTAAGACTTCCCGTTAATAAAGAAAACGCACTTAAAAATGGTATTGTAAAACCAAAAGATGCCGATAAAATAGTACCGCACATAGACATTAACATCACCGGTGGTGCCGTTTACAAAAACCGTCTTTTAATGTTAGATATTGTAGCCAATAACGAATGGAAACGCCCCATCTATTTTACCGGTGGTGCCTTTGGAGACGACGATTATATCTGGATGAAAGACTACCTGCAACTTAACGGTATGTGCTATAAATTAGTGCCTATTAAAACCCCTGTTGACAGAGCAAATCCTTTTGATATGGGTCGCGTTGACAGCGATTTTATGTACAATAAAGTTGTAAATTGGAGTTGGGGCAATAGCGGTAGCCCAGACATTTACCACGATGTTGAAACCCGCAAAAACTCGATTACCTACCGCGGGAATTTAGCTCGTTTAATAGAGCAGCTCATCAATGAAGATAAACTGGACAAAGCCGAGGAAATTGCAGACATAGCCATGACCAATATGCCTGTTGAACATTTTGGTTTTTACACCCTTTTAGAGCCTTACATTAGTGCCTATTACGAAGTTGGCAATAAAGAAAAAGCACAACAACTATTTAAAGAGGTAGCTAATAAATATCAAGAAAACCTAACCTATTACAGCGGTTTAAAAGTTGAAAACCAAGAGCGTTTGTTTGAAGATATTTATACCGATATTCAACGTTATAAAAGCCTAATTGATGTTTTAGTGGAATACGATATAGATTTTGCCGAAACCGAAGGCGATATTTTCAATAATTATCTAAAGCTATTTAAGCATTTTTATGGCGATGATGAACTTGAAGAACAACAACAACGTACGGATTTAGACATTCAAACAGATAGTAATAGCTTACAGATAGATACAGCTAATTAATTCCAGATTAAGGCCATGACCTTAACCCCTGTAAAAACACCCATGTTTGTTAAGCGGATGTTTCCAAATTATATTTGGAACATCCAAACAACCAGCAAAACCATTTATCTTACTTTTGATGATGGACCTACGCCAGAAATTACAAATTGGACGTTAGATGTTTTAAAACAATACAACGCCAAAGCATCTTTTTTTTGTATTGGCAATAACATTGAAAAGCATCCTGAAATTTTTAATAACATCATAAATGATGGTCATACTACTGGAAATCACACACATAATCACATAAAAGGTTGGAAAACAAAAACCAAAGATTATTTAGCGAATATTTCTGAAGCTCAAAATGTTATAAAATCTCAAATTCTAAAAAATAAATTCCAAGATCTGGACACACATCATTCAAAAATAAAAAATCAAAAATCGTTAATCGTTAATCTCTTCCGTCCGCCATACGGACAAATAAAACCAAAACAAGGCAAACAACTCATTGGCTTAGGCTACAAAATAATCATGTGGGATGTGTTGTCTTTTGATTGGGATACTACAGTATCATCTAAAGATTGCTTAAACAATGTAATCTCTAAAACAAAAAATGGGAGTATTATTGTTTTTCACGATAGTGTTAAAGCTTCAAAGAATATGCAGTATGCTTTACCAAAAGTTTTGGAATATTTTAGTGAAAAAGGATATAGTTTTGAATCTATATAAACACTTTCAGAATTCATGCCATTATAAATATTGTGTAGTCCTAAATAACCGATACAGATTATTAAAGGATTTAATTTATTTTAAAGTCTTGGCTTTTCTTTTTTTTAAGATGATAGTTTTTTTCTTTTCCAAAACTACATTGTAGCCCCTAACCCCGATTTGGCAATTAATGCTTTTTTTGTTACTGATGATTTTTTGTGCGCTTGCCTTAGCGCTCAAAGTTGGTTTTGATATTGATGGCACAAATAGTATTGGCTCCTACTATTATAAAATTCGTAATCCTTGAAAACCCTAAATGGATATCACAAAAAAATTGGTAAGCAGTATTAGTAGTGTAATGCTTTAAAAACATAAGTACGACTCTTACCTTGGGGCTAAAGATAATTTTTTTAACAAATGCTTCTTCTTTAACCTAAACAGCCTCGGCTAAATAATCCCAGGGAATAGCTGAGCAAATCTGACCTGGGGCACTTTTAAAAAACGGGTATAAAACGCATCAAAACTATCAGTAGCAGATTAAAACAAATAAAACGTGCTAAAATCCTCTGATTCTCTGCGTTTTCATGTTTGTAGATAAAAGAAAAAAAACGTTTTGCCTCTCAATAGCCTTTTTCGGGGTTTTTACTTAATTCCATTTACTAAAAAACTTCGGTTTTAATGTTTTCTGAATGTGCTCCGCTATTAATCGAGTTAGTCGCCAATTAATATTTATCTTTATTTAACACTTGCACTACGAGATTTTATTTCTGGTAAACCCGGTCTTTATAAAGCCACATTTTAAATTTGGTTACTAAATAAAATAAAATTGGCACTACAATTAAGGTTAAAAATGTAGCTATTAACAATCCGTAAATAACGGTTTTGGCCAATGGCCCCCAAAAAATTACATTATCGCCACCTATATATATATCGGCATCAAAGTCGCTTAGCAGTGTAAAAAAGTTTATGTTAAAACCAGTTGCTAACGGAATTAAACCTAAAATGGTTGTAATGGCCGTAAGTAAAACAGGGCGCAAACGCGCTTTACCACCTTGAATAATTACTTCAATAAGATCGTTTTTAGGCAAATATTGATGGTCTTCAAGATTGTCTTTAATTTTTTTTCTGTCTATTAAAAGTTGGGTATAATCTAACAGTACAACACCATTGTTTACTACAATACCAGCAAGCGATATAATACCCATCATGGTCATCATTATTACAAATGAAGCGCCCGTAATAACAATGCCACCAAACACACCAATAAGGCTTAAAAATATGGCGAGCATAATAATTCCTGGTTTTGAAACCGAATTAAATTGAAATATTAATAGAAAAAATATAAGCCCCAAACCAGTAAGAAACGCACCATTTAAAAAGTTCTGTTGTTTTTCTTGCTCTTCGATTTGGCCAGTATAATCAATTTTAACGCCATTGGGTTTTTCTGTAAAGCTTTTCATCTCGTTTTGTATTTGAGATACAATGGCGCCTGCATCAATAAAACCAGGTGCTAAAGCAGAATAAAGCGTTACCACACGGTTAACATCCCGGTGTTTTATGGCGCTATAGCCCGAATTGTTACTGTGTTTTGCTACGGCAGAAACAGGAATTTCCTTTATTTGGCCAGACGCCATATCCCTAAAGGTTATTTTTTGGTTGAAAATGGCGCTGGTATTATACCTGTTTTCTTCGTTAAAACGAACGTAAATATCATAATCTTCACCATCTTTTTTATAAATGCCCGCTTTGGCACCAAAAATGGAGTTACGTAATTGTTGCCCCACTTGTCCGGCATTAACGCCTAATTCGCCTGCTTTTTTTCTATCTACAAGAACTTGCATTGTGGGTTTTGATTTGTTAACGTCAATTTTTAATTCATCAATACCTTGAATGTTTTTAGAGTTGATAAAATCGCGCATTTTTTCGGCCGTGGCGATAAGCTCAGAATAATCATCGCCTTTAAGTTCTAAATTAATAGGGTATCCAGCAGGGGGTCCAGCAACATCTTTTTCTACCGAAATGGCCACACCCGGATAAATGCCTTTTAAATCTTCTTGCACTTTTTTAAGAAGCTCGTTACTATCAGCGCCTCTTCTAAATTTATATTCGCGCATTGTGGCTGTAATTTTACCGCGATGGGGCATTTCTGCAGCAGACCCACCATCGGTCATTGGGTTACCGGCACCTTCACCAACTTGGGATACGGCACTTTCTGTTAAGAAATTGTAACCGTTATCTATATAGGCTTCGTTATTTATAATTTTATAAACGCGCTCTTCAATATCTTTGGTTATAGCATTTGTTTTTTTAATATCGGTACCTTCAGGATATTCAATGTAAACAATAATTTGGTTTGGTGTATTATCTGGAAAGAATTCCACTTTAGTACGCTGGCTTCCAACCGAAGCGCCAAAGCCCATAAACGCTATAAAGAGCAGTACAACCGTTGCAACGGTTATTAAAACGGGTTTTTTTCCGCTTAATGCAAACCGCAGTGATTTTTCGTAAATACGCTCGTATCTTGGTAAAATGCTGTTTTGAAACTCGTTGGCCCATCTTCTAAGGAACAATCTGTAAATCCAAAGTAATAAAACGGTAATTAGCATTAGAGAGCCTAGGCCTCTATAATTATCGCTCATTATAACAATTAATAGGCCAATTACAGTGAAGATTACCGAGATTTTAATAATTTGTTTTAAGGGCATATTCTTGTCTTCGGTAGTCATAAATTGCGACACCATTACCGAGTTAAAGAAAATAGCCACAACCAAAGATGAGCCCAATACTACAGAAAGGGTAACGGGGAAGTATATCATAAACTCGCCCATAACACCGGGCCACAAGCCTAAAGGAATAAATGCAGCAACTGTTGTAGCGGTTGATATAATTATAGGATAAGCTATTTCGCCAATGCCTTTTTTAGCGGCCTCTATTCTTGGCATGCCTTCAGACATGAGGCGGTACACGTTTTCTACCACTACAATGCCGTTATCAACCAACATACCTAGCCCCATGATAAGCCCAAAAAGAATCATAGTATTCATGGTGTAGCCTAAAGCATTTAAAATCATGAGCGACATAAACATAGACATAGGAATGGCAAAGCCAACAAACAGGGCGTTTCTAAAACCTAAAAAGAACAGTAGCACGGTTACAACTAAAATGATTCCGAAGATGATATTGTTTACTAAATCATCAACTTGACCAATGGTTTTTGATGACTGATCGTTGGAAATTGATACTCTTAAATCTGGCGGAAACACATTTTCTATGGCCTGATTTACAATTACTTTTATTTGTTCTGCAGCGGCCACCATGTTTTTTCCGGCACGTTTTTTTACATCCAGCATAACAACGGGCTTTCCAAACTCTCGGGCATAGGTGGTTTTATCTTCGTCTTTAAAAGTAACGGTTGCCACGTCTTTTAAATATATGGGGTTGTTGTTCTCAGACTTAACAACAAAATCCTCCAATTGGCTTGGGTTGCTTATTTCGCCAATAATTCTAATAGTACGGCGTTGCCCGCTGGTTATTAAATTTCCGGCAGACATGGTCATGTTTTCTCTACTGATGGTATTGATAATATCGTCAAAACTTACTTGGGCGGCCATCATTTTATAAATATCTACGGCCACTTCAACCTCTTTGTCTTGGGCGCCACGAATATCGACTTGCTTTATTTCTTGCAGGCTTTCAATCTCATCTTCAAGGTATTCGCCGTATTCTTTTAGTTTATCAACAGGGTAGTCTCCCGAGATGTTGATGTTTAAAATTGGTATTTCTTCAGACATACTCAAATCGAACACATTGGGTTCTACTTTGGCGTTATTAAATGTTGGCCAGTCTTCGCCAGATTTTTCAGAGTCCACTTCGTCTTTTACTTTTTGTTTTGCAGATTCAACTGAAATATTTTCATCAAACTCAACAATAACTATCGAGTAATCTTCTTGCGATGTCGAGGTTATTTCAACTACATTGCTTACCGTTTTTAAACGATCTTCAATGGGATCTGTAATAAGTTTTTCTACGTCTTCGGCAGTATTTCCGGGGTAAACAGAACTGATGTATATTTTGGTTTCTTTAATTTCAGGAAAACTTTCTCTGGGCATTTTAAAATAGGCACCAGTACCCAATATTAAAATAAGCAGAATTAAAACATACATGGTGGTTTTGTTGTTTATTGCCCAGGATGACAAGCCAAACTCCTTATCTATTTTATTGTTTTTAGTCATTAGTTTTTAGTCTTTAGTCGTTAGTGTTTTGGTCATTAGACTTTAAGTATTTTTGAAGCGATGAGGTTATTTTTGATAGTTCTTCTAATTGAAGTCTGTTGTTGTAATCTTCTTCTGTGTTAAGATACCCGAGTCTTTTAGCTATGGTTGAGCAAACAACACATTCTTTTATTGAGCCATTTGAAATATTTAGAAATCTATTGAACTGAGCATTTGTGCCCCCGGCGCCTTCTGCAATGTTTAGAGCAATTGAAATTGAAGCCATTCTAAACTGTGAAGTTAATGCGTAATCTTCCTTTATGGGAAAATTATTGGTAGAATTATAAGTGGCATCAATAAAATCTAATGCCTTTTGATATAGTTTTAAATCTTCGAATTTGAATTTAATTACTTTCATAAGTTTTAGTGTTTAATTCTATAGACTGACGACTAAAAACTAATGACTATCTAAGATTTTAACTTCCTGCCCGTCTTTAACGCTGCGTGCGCCTTCGTTAACAATTTCGTTGCCATCTTTTATGCCCGATAGAATCTCAATAACATCACCTTGGGTTTTTCCGGTTTTAATAATAACACGTTTGGCAATGCCTTCGTTTTTTTCGTTTTTATTGTTTACTACATAAACGTATTGTTCGCCATTAGCGTTTTCTGAGATAATACTAAGCGGAATTAACAAAGCGTTCTGGTTGGTGTAATCGTTAATTTTTAGTTTTGCCGTTAAATTGGGTTTTATGCTTTTATCTTTATTAGGAACAGCAACCTCTACTTTAAATGTGCGGTTTGCAGGGTTTATAAAGTTTCCTGCTTGTCTTATTTTGGCATCAATTACTTTTCCTAAAACGGGGAATTCTACTTGTACGCTTTTGTTAAGGGTAACATCGCTTATGTAACGTTCTGGCACGTTGGTTTCTATATACATATCGTTAAGGTTTACAATGCGCATTAGCGGTGTTTGTCCGGCGCCAACAACACTACCTTGTTCTGTAATTACATCATCGATGGTACCAGAAAAAGGCGCTCTCACAACCGTTTTGGCCATTTGTTGTTTTATTTGATTTACGGCTTCGGCCTGTGCCTCGTAATTGGATTTTGCTTGTAGATACTGGATTTCGCTACCAATTTTTTGGTTCCATAAACGCGCTTGACGCTCGAAAGTGGTTTTAGATAATGCAGTTTGGATTTTGGCTTGGGCCAATTGTTGGCTTAATCCGCCATCGTCGATTTTAGCTAATATCTGCCCTTTTTTTACGGGCTGTCCTTCTTTTACATATACTTTGGTAAGTACGCCGTTATATTCTGGATATAATACCAAAAGGTTTTTGGTGTTTACATTGCCTTGCAGTTCTACATAATGTGCAAAGACTTCCTTTTTAGCTTTAAATGTGGTAATTAAAGGTACTTTTTTTGTGGTGTCCAAAACGGCAATTTTGTCGTCTAATTGTTTTAATTGCAAAGCCATTTCTTGTTGTTGAGCAACAATTTGGGCGCGTTTTAAACGCATAGTCTCCAAGTTTCCGGATTCGATTGCTTTTTCAACAGATAGCTTTTTGCCTTCTCCGCAAGATGTTATTAGAAGTGTTAGGATGAGTAATGAATGGATATATTTCATGATTAGTGTTTTTTTTGATTGATTGTTATAGTCGATTTAATGCCGTTTCCAATGCTGCTTTTTTATTAATTACATCAAGCATGGCTTGTAAAAATTCTTGTTGTGCTGTGTATAATTGGGTTTGCGCCTGCCTTAGCTCGAAACTGGTAGCAATGCCTTCATAAAACTTGGTTTGATTTTTTTGTTCGATACGTTCGGCGAGGTTTAAATTTTGTTTTTTGTTGCTGTAATCTTCAATAGCAAATTGGTAATCGCTTTTTGCCGATGCTATTTGCAGTTTTATTTTCTGCTCGGTTTCGGTTAAGGTTTCTTTAGCTTTTTCAAGATTTATTTTAGCGCGTTGTGTAGCGGCGCTTCTTCCGCCAGAGCTAAAAACAGGAATATTCATGCTTAGGCCCAACAGCGATGAGCCAAACCATTTTTGATCGCTCTTTAAAAAATCGAAATCCTTATTGTTGCCAGAATATCCGGCATTAACAAACCCTCTTAAAGTGGGCAAGGCTTTACTTTGTTCTAGTTTAACTAGTAGTGCTTTGGCTTTTTCATCGTTTTTAGAAATCTTATAATCTATTGTGTTTTCAATGTCTTCTTCAGCGTTAATAAGTTCTATAACAATATTTTTTGCAGTTAAGCCTTCTAAATTATCGGTTAATACGGTGTTTGTGTTTATATCGGTTCCCAAAGTAATGTTCAACATTTGATACGCCAATGTTTTTAAACGCGACGTGTTGTTTAAAGTGCTCTCTAAGCCAGAAAGCGTAATTTGCAATTGCTCCACACTTTCTTCGTCGCCCAATCCGTTTTGGTAAATTTTAGTGGTTTCGTTAAGGTTTTTCTTTAAAACTTCAATATTGCGTTTTAGTATCTTTATGCTTTCTTCGGCAAGAAGCACATTTCCGTAGGCATTAATTACGGCTTTTCTAACCTCTAAATTTGTTTTTTCTTTGGCATTTTTCGAAATTTCTAAAAATACCTTGGCCGATTGTAAACCCACAAGGTACGAGCCATCAAAAATTAATTGTTCTAACTTTACAGTGCCATTCATGGTTTGTTTTGTGCCAAAAGCCACCTCGGCAAATTCGCCTACATTCCCGCCAAAAAATTCTGCGGGAATTAAAGAGACTTGCTGTTTTAGCCAATTGTTATAATCTATACTAGCACTAATTTGTGGCAAACCTATAGTTGTGGTTTCCCATTTTTGTTTTTTTGCCGCTTCAATATCCAAAGCTGCCATTTTAGAGCTGCGGTTGTTTTCTATGGCATAATCTATGGCTTCTTGTAAAGATAAACTAGGTGTTTGACCTTGCGAAAATATGGCAAACGAACAGCTTAGTATAAAAATTAAAATGAGTTTGGTTTTCATTATTTATGATTGATTTGATGTCGTGAATTGTTTTAAAATATCGAGTCCCTTTGGCGTACAGATACCCCGTAAGTGGTATTCCAGAAAATTACTCATTAGCATATCCATCGAGAATTTTTTAAGCGGAAATAGATCCTTGTTTTTAATAGCCACCATGTTGTTAAAATATATTCTTGCTATAAAATCTACATTAATCGTGTTTCTGTATAAATCTTGATTGATGCCTTTGTTTAAATTATTGATAACACAGGTTTGCATAATTTCAAACTGTTTGTGTTTTATAGTGTTGAATATTTTCGGGTAATATTTTTGAAGCTGATCCTGTGGCGAAGATTTTTCGTCTTTTAAATGCTCCATTACAAATTTTTTGATGCTGTAAATTTCCTCTATCGGATTTTTATCCAAAGCGCAAATATGGTCAATACCACAAGATATAGAGTTGAATAAGTTAAGCGTAGTGGCCTCAACCAGTTTCGTTTTATTATCAAAATGTTGGTAAATGGTTTTTTTAGATACGCCCAAAGTATTGGCAATATCGTCCATGGTAACGCTTTTAAACCCATAGTTTAAAAACAAATCTGCTGCACCTAAAAGTATTTTTTCTCTCATAACAAGTGGCAAAACTACAACAGGAAACTTTAAAAACCAAAATAGTTTCCAAAGTTTTAATCTTTTTTTAACATATCCTTTTTTGTGTTCTGGTTTTTAATTATGCTTAATTACGCTATTTTTGTTCGATGCTTTCCATAGAAAAATACCAAGAAGAGTTTGTTGGGTTTTTAGGTAAATACCCAACGCCAAAAGATCCGGAAACCTTATACGCCCCTATTCAATACATCTTAAATTTAGGTGGCAAAAGGCTGCGGCCCGTGTTAACCTTAATGGCTGCCCATATTTTTAGCAACGATTACAAAAAAGCACTAAATGCTGCATTAAGCGTAGAAGTGTTCCATAATTTTTCTTTGGTACACGACGATATCATGGACGATGCCCCACTACGCCGTGGCCAACAAACGGTACACGAAAAGTGGGATGTAAACACCGGTATTCTCTCTGGCGATGCGATGCTGATTATGGCATACCAGTTGTTCGAGAATTATAACGCCCAAACGTTTCAAGCATTGGCTAAACTGTTTAGCAAAACAGCATTACAAGTTTGCGAAGGCCAGCAATACGACGTGGATTTTGAAAACAGAAACGATGTAACCATTGCCGAATATTTAAAAATGATTGAATACAAAACCGCGGTTTTGGTTGGTGCCGCCTTAAAAATGGGTGCCATAGTTGCAAACACCTCGGAAGAAGACCAAAACAATATTTACGAATTTGGAAAAAACCTAGGGATAGCCTTCCAACTTCAAGACGATTATTTAGATGCTTTTGGCAATCCCGAAACCTTTGGCAAACAAGTTGGTGGCGATATTATTGAAAACAAAAAAACCTATTTATACCTAAAAGCGCTTGAGTTTTCAAATGAAAATGATAGACTAAAATTAAAAAATTTGTTCAGTAATTCTGATGCATCAGAAAATAAAGTAGAGTCTGTAAAACAAATTTTTAAAGCCTCAGGATCTGCGGAAGCTACAAAAAAAGCGATTGAAGATTATACCAAAAAAGCGTTTTTAGTTTTAGAAACTTTACATATTTCTGATGATAAAAAAGCACTTTTAAAAAACTTTGGAAACAACTTAATGAATAGAACCGTATAATGCAATTGCCAACCACCTTTGAGGCCTTATTTGAAGAAGCAAATCAATACGATCTCTATCATAAATTAGTAAAACAGCTCAATAAAGATTTCTTATTGGCCAATATAGATTTGGGGTTTCACGAAGCCATTTTACCAACAAGTTTAAAACTGTTGCTGCACGACACCGTTTACAAACTTATTGAAGACAAATTTACCGACTACTTAAATTTGCTTTACATTGTTGATGTGCCCGAAAAACAAGTAAAAGCCTTAGACGGAAGCGATACACTAAAACTAGCCGAAGCCGTATCGTTTTTAATCTTAAAACGCGAGTGGCAAAAAGTATGGTACAAAAACAATTTTAATTAATATCATTTCTGTAATTAATCGCGACATATAATTCGTTTCTTTTTTTACCATTTCTGCATTATAAGAATAAAACGCAGCTATGGCTATGCTTGATTTTTCTGCTTCGAACTCATAAAAAACAATTCAAATTATTTATATCGCTTTTCATAATAGAATTTATATAAGATAAATTTGTCCTAATTAAAATAATATTATACATTTGCATTACATTAAAACTGTAGTATGTTTTCTAAAGCTTGCGAATATGGCATAAAAGCATCTATTTTTATAGCAACAAATTCTTTTAAGGGTAAGCGTGTAAGCCCTAAGGAAATTGCCATGCAAATAGATTCTCCGCAAGCTTTTACAGCTAAAATTTTGCAGGCCTTGGTAAAGCACGACATAGTAAATTCAATAAAAGGTGCCCACGGTGGTTTTGAAATTAGCAGAGGCAAAATAGCAACAATTAAACTAAACCACATAGTAAATGCCATTGACGGCGATTCTATTTATAACGGCTGTGGTTTAGGATTGCATAAATGCGACGAAGCACACCCGTGTCCCGTACACGATAAGTTTAAAACCATTAGAGAAGGTTTAAAAAACATGCTGGAAAACACAAGTTTAGAAGAGTTGGCACTCGATATTAAATCTGGTGTTTCATTTTTAAAGATTTAAAATAAATATAATTGAAAAAACCTCAATATATAATTGGGATGAGTTCAACTTACGGTTTTCTATCTGAAAATTGAGTTTCACTCAAAAAAAAATTTGAACATAAATAGGATAAAACTATCCGAAATAAATAATTGCTTATGGTAACATTACAAAACGACACAGAAAAACAAATCGGGCAATTTGTGGCCGAAGATTATAGAACAGCAGCGGTTTTTTCGAAATATAAAATAGATTTTTGCTGTAATGGCGGAAGAACGATTAGCGAAGCCTGCAAAAAAAAAGACATAGACAGTAGCGTTTTATTAGACGAGCTTAATAGCGTTTTAAGCAGTAAGGGCGGAGAATCTATAGATTACAAATCGTGGCCATTGGATTTGCTGATTGATTACATTGAGAAAAAACACCACCGTTACGTAGAGGAAAAAATCCCTGTTTTGCGCCAGTTTTTAGATAAACTGTGTCGCGTACATGGCGGGCGCTATCCTGAATTGTTAAAAATAAACGAGCTGTTTACCGCATCGGCAGGCGAGTTGGCAGCACATTTAAAAAAGGAAGAACTTATACTGTTTCCTTTTGTGAAAAAAATGGTAAATGCCAAATTAGAACAAGGCGCAGTACAATCGCCACAGTTTGGCACCGTTGAAAACCCTATTGCTACCATGATGCAAGAACACGATAACGAAGGCGAACGTTTCAGGGAAATTGCAGCCTTAACAAACGATTACAACCCACCAGCAGATGCCTGTAATACTTTTAGAGTTACCTATGCAATGCTACAGGAGTTTGAGCAAGATTTACATTTGCACATCCATTTAGAAAACAATATTCTGTTCCCTAAAGCTGTAAAGTTAGAACAGCAATTTAATTAATAGCAACCTTTAAAACGACTTTGGTCAATTATTAAAACCTAGTATGTTTTCCCTAAAACATACTGGGTTTTTTTTGTTTCTAATTAATTTTAACATCGCTAAAAAATATTATTTCGTATTTTTGTAAGCCATAATATGCGTTTGCAAAAAACATCCAAGATACCTAAAAAACTTACTGTTATATGCTTAATTAATTTTTTAATTGCAGCTGTTATGGGTTTGGTATTGCGCTATGCATTTGTTGGCGAAATTGGCTTAAACTATCGTTATTTAACACACGCACATTCTCATGTTGCTATGTTGGGCTGGGTCTATTTAATGCTGTTTACTTTAATGGTACATTACTTTACCTCTAGTAAGCTTCCAGTTTTTAAAACCCTGTTCTGGGTTACCCAATTTTCTGTTGTGGGCATGATGCTTAGTTTTCCCTTTCAAGGTTATGCGGCGGTTTCCATTATATTTTCAACCTTGCACATTTTGTGTAGTTATTACTTTGTATATTTAATATGGAGACACCATAAAGTTAAATCTTTAGTACCGCGGTATTTACTAAAAACATCACTTACTTTTATGGTAATTTCTACTTTTGGTGTTTGGTGTTTGGGGCCAGCGGTATCTATGCTTGGCCAAGCTTCAGCTTTTTATCAAATTGCGATTCAGTTTTTTTTGCACTTTCAATTTAACGGTTGGTTTTTAATAGCTGTTATCGCTGTGTTTTTTTATTTGTTTCAGGTTGAATACTCAAAACTGTTCAGGCTTTTTTTTAAATTGCTAATTGCTTCAACCGTACTTACTTTTGCCTTACCAATTCAATGGTTTGCCCCTCATAACATGTTGCTTTATATTAATGCTTTGGGTACGGTGCTTCATCTTATTATGGCTTTCTTCTTTTTAAAATTAATACAACCTAAACTCTTATTGGCATTACAATCGCAACCCAAACTTGTTATTCGCTTATATCAATTTTCAATATTCTGTTTTGTGTTAAAAATAAGCGTGCAAACATTGGCGCTTTTTCCAGAGTTTTCTCAAATGGTTAATACACACAGAAACTTGGTTATTGGTTTTATTCACCTTTTAATGCTTGGCGTTATTACGGGGTTTTTATTTTCGTTTATTATCCAAAGCCAACGGGTAAAACATAATAAAACGCTTTTTATTGGTGTTTATACTTTTATCGCTGGATTTATCTTAACAGAATTAACTCTGGCCATTCAAGGTGCAGCTTATTATTTTGGCAAAGGGTTATTGCCTAATTATTTTCTTTTGCTTTTTCTATTTAGCATACCATTGGTTTTAGGAATTGCTCTTATAATATTAAACATAATAACATATAATACAAATACATTATGCACACGCAACTTAAACCGTTAAAACGGCACACAGCACTACAACCGTTAAGTAGGGAACACCATTTTGGGTTGTTGCTTTGTTGGAAAATACAAATGGGATTTCGAAAAAATATTGATCCAAAGCGCATTAGGGTTTATGCCGATTGGTTTTATAAAAATCATTTAATACCTCATTTTGAAATTGAAGAAACACATGTTTTTACCATTTTGGAAAAAGACGACAAACTGATAAAAAAAGCACTGGCAGACCATAGACGCATAAAACGATTATTTGCTGAAACTAACGATGATGCTATAACCTTAAATAAAATTGAAGAAACGCTAGAACAGCATATCCGGTTTGAAGAGCGCGTGCTTTTTCCTGAAATTCAAAAAATAGCCACCGAAGCCCAAATGCTTCAAATAGAAAAAACGCACCAAGCAGAAAATTTTAAAGACAATCTGGATGATGCGTTTTGGAAGTGATAATGTGTATTTAAATGGTAAAACCAACCGAAACAAAAGCGTTTCGCCCAGGAGCAAAAATTGGCATATTATTTCCTCTTACAGAGCGGCTTAAATGCTCGTAATAGTTTTGGTTAAAAATATTGTTGAGTCCTGCTGTTAAATTGCCTGATTTTGAAAACTGATAAGCACATTTAACATCCAACAACGAAAATGCCGGCGTCTGGGTTTCGCCATACTCGACAGAAATGCGGGATTGCTCTAAAACATGTCTAAAAATTATCTGAGGCGTTAATTTACTTTTAATAAAGCTGCCAGATAACGTGTACCTAAAATCTAAAGGTGCTATTTCGGGCAATGGCTCACCACGATCCAAATCTTGTGCATAGGTATAGGCTACTCCTGCTTGATGTTCAATGTTAGTTAATATTTTCTGGCTCCAATTAATTTCAAAACCTGTTTTAAAGGCGTCTTCAATATTGGTAAAACGCCTAACTCCCGGACTCATAGGCAACTTTGGCCTTACATCGGGATCTATAAAAGAAGAAATAAAATCTTGTAAATAAGCTGCAAAAACATCAACATTTACACTCGTGTTTTTTTTCTGCCATGTAAACGTAATATCCAATTGATTGTTTATTTCTGGTTTTAACTGCGGATTGCCCACCAACTCATAAGGATCTTGCCCAACCGGAAAGTAGTTAATGTACCGTTCCGTAAGTCCGCCGCTACGTTGGGCGCGCGCCACCCAAAGCCCTAAACTTAGGTTACTGCCAAATTTTCTGTTGGCACCAAAACTAAAGCTTGGGTTAAACTGTGTAACTTGAGGGTCACCGTTTGCTGCTAGAAACTCTGTTGTTGGGTCGTTAATATCTGCCTTGTTCAATTCTAATCTTGAAGACAACACAAACTTGGTTTCCTTTATTTTAAAATGATACTCTGCAAATAGGCTGGTTTTAGAAATATAGCTGTCTTGCCAAGCATTGTCTTTAGCAGTATTGCCAGCGTTTGGCCCCATTAAAAATGCGCGTTCCCTAATACCTTCGGCACCTTCTTTTCTAAAATCTGCACCTGTATAAAGATGCGATTTGTTATATACCCATTTAGCTTCTGTTCTGCCTCCAAAATTATAAGTAGTGGCATTGGTTTGGGCATTTAGCATTCGCGGATCAAGGGGTTTTAGCAGGTTGTCCATAAGGTGATCTACAAAAGAGGCGAAAGCTGTGGTATTCCAATATTTTAGGTGTTTTTTATTAAATGTGGCATCGTATCTTGCATTAAACAACCAAGTATCGTCATTCCTTAAATCCATGGGTAAAGCGGGGAAATCTGCATCTCTAGCCACGTTATACACTGCCGAAATATTAAGTTGGTCTTTTTCTGAAATTTTAAAACCCAAATTTGTGCCAAAGCTACCTCTGTTAAAACCAGAGGCTATGCTTGTGCCGTTTCCAGAAGTATAATCGCTGCCCTGAGACCAAGCTCCAAATACATTAATATCGTATATTTTACCGCTGAAGCCCAATTTTCCTTCACTTCTAAAAATATTGCCGTTACCATCGTAACCATTAGAGATTCTACCGTAAATATCTTTATCTTCTGTAAACCCCAGTTTTTCTGGAACAAAATTTATGGTGGCCCCAAACCCAGTACCAAATCTTAGGGCATGTGGGCCTTTAAGCACCTCAATACGGTTTAGCATATTTGGTGCCATTTGGCTTGTTGGCGGATCCATGCGGTTAGGGCACGCCGCTGTAGCACTTTGCGCACCATTAAGCACAATATTAAGTTGGTCGTATTTAAAGCCCCTAAACACAGGATCGAAACCGTAATTCCCACCTTTTCTAATGCTGTTAAGTGCGGGTTTTTGGTTTAATATTGAAGTGGCATCATGTGCCAGCTGGTCTCTATATTCAAGCTTTAGCTCTTCTTGCGGCGTTTTCTTTGGCCTAAGCGATATAATGGTTACAGGATAGAGATCTACGGTTAGAGGCTCTCTGTAAAGTGTTTTTGTGCCGATGAGGTTTTTTACTTGGGCATCAAGCAGTGTCCATTGGCCGTAATTAAGGTGCGAAAAATACATGGAATCTCCTTTTTTGTAAATAAAGCTAAAATGGCCATTAGCATTGGTAGTTCCTTTTTGATCTCCATAAACAAACGTTGCGTCTTTTATGGGTTGCTTGCTTGTTTTATCAAGCAATGTTACATTAATATTTTGTTGGGCTGTTGCTGTTAATGTAAAAACAGCGCATACTAGGGCAATAAAAGCCTTGGCATGCCATATTTTATTGAAATACATAATTCTTTTTTTAGGTTATAACTATATGGGTTACCAACCAACTAGATACCCATGGTATAATTGGTCTTGAATTAAAAAAATAGATGCAGGTTTTTTTAACTTGAAATTACCAGAACAAAATATTTAAAAGCTTTTAGAGCTGTTAAGTTCTGCGTTAAAATAAAAACCTATTAAAGATATTATGCAAGTTGTTTTGGAGGTTGTTTTATTTTGAAAACAAATAGGAGTGGTTTAAAATTTTGAGAAAAAAAGAAAATAGTTTTATTGCTGACAATAAGCACATTTTCTGTATTTGTTTTTAATCGGTTTGAAGTTAATATATAATGTGATAATTCTGTTCTTTGCTCTTTTTGAATAGGGGCATTTTTATCCTCGGCAGAGGTTTTTAATTGCTGGGTTAAGTAGCACTTGCCATTGCAACCTTTTTGCTCTTCTTTTTGAATGCAAAGCGTTTTGGCTATAAAATCTTGATTAATAACAAAATCGATTACAATTACGACATTGTTAATGTTGTTTGCCAACAACACAAACGTTAAAAACAAAGCTGTAAGTTTATATGTCGCCTTTATTATCATGGGTCTAATTTCGGATTATTTTATCCTAAATAATATGACTTTTGTTAGACAAACTTAAATTTTAAAATACTTAAAATAGGTGGCGGTTAAGCGTTGTAAATACGCTACTTTTTTATTTAATTCGGCAGGGTTATCTAGGTCTTTTATTTCAGTTATTTCTTCTAAAATGGGTACAAGCACTACATGTAGTTGGTCGTGTGCTTCGCCTGTCATATTACAGCTTTTTATAATATAGCTGGTTTCTTTAGATAGGGCATTACCAAGTGTTATTCCATCAGCAGACCTGTTGTTTTTTAAAATAGAATCTATACGTTGCATCCCAACATGAGTCTCTTTATTGGCAAGCCATTTTTCGCTATTGTTCAGTTTTAACTCTAAATTATCTACTACAGATATGGCTTCAGTTTTAGTTTTGTTATTACAACTTGATAAAGTGATTAAAATGAATATTAGTGTTATTGTTTTCATATTTATAATTTTTTAATACCAATTATTGGTTTAAAAGTCTTTCTTTTTTGATTTGAATACGATTCGCGTTACGGGTAAAATTACCCAAACGGTTAGCACGATAAAGGATATAACCAGTCCGAAATTAGTACCAAAAAACTGTTTAAATACAGCACCCGTGTAACCCAATAATGCTGAAATATCCAGCTTTAAAAGAATAAGCGTTCGCGATAAATCGATGGGGTTTAACATAGTGCCAACTAACGATACTTTGTCTAACGGATAATCTTCAAACATAATTAAAGTCATTAAAAACAACCCGTCGTAAATTACCGCCAAAAACAACCATAATAAAATGGCATAGCCAAAACCTTTTATTTTATTTTCGTTTGATAAAGCGATGTTAAAGGCCAAAGCGGTAAAAATCAAGGTTAAAAACGTGCCTGTAAACAGCAGTAATGAAAAATCCCAAATGGCACTACTTTCAAATAAACCATAAAATACAAACGGAATGCCCAGGCCTAAAATCAAGCTCATAGAAAGCGATAGCGCAACACCTAAATATTGCCCTAAAAATATGGACGACCGTTTTAAGGGTTGCGCCAATAAAAGTTCTGTAAATTCTTTGGAATTGTAGTAGTACATTACGCCAAAAATAGTGCCTATTAATGGTACTAAAACAATGATTACATTCATTAGGGTAATAACTGCTTTTGAGAGGTCGTTGTTTAAAAACAAGAGCACAATTCCCAATAATAAATAGAATGCAAAATACACGTAGCTCCAACGGCTGCGCATGAGGTCGTAAAAACTGTATTTTAATATTTTAAGCATGGTTTTCTGAAAGTATTGATGCTATGGCATGTTCGAAATCGGGTTGGTTGGTTTTATTTTTTAGTTCTGAAATGGTGCCTTTAAAGTAAATTTTGCCTTCTAATAAAAACACAATTTCGTCTGATACCTCTTCAACAAAACTCATAATGTGCGAAGTAATCAAAATGGTTTTTCCCTTGGCTTTTTCTACTTGGATCAAATCTTTTAATCGAATTAACGAAATAGGGTCTAAACCGGTTGTGGGTTCGTCTAGTATTATTAAGGGGCTATCAAACATAAAAGTTAAAACGAGATTTACTTTTTGTTTTGTGCCCCCTGAAAGATTACCTAATTTTTTATCTAAAAAAGGTTCTAATTTGAATAGTTTAATAAGGCGTTCGTCTTCATCGGTGTTTTTGCGTAAATCCTTAATCATTTTAATTAATTCTTTTACTTTTAAATTACTGGGGAAATTGGCAATTTGCGGCAAATAATTAATTTTATGTCTGTAATCTGAGTTTTGCTTTATGTTTTCTCCAAGCACAGAAATATGGCCTTTATTGGGGATAACCATACCCAAAATAGATTTTATCAATGTGGTTTTACCGGAGCCATTTGGCCCGAGCACTGCAAAAATGCCGCCTTCACTTATGGTTAAATCCAAACCGCTTAGCACTTGGTTTTTACCAAATTTTTTATGTAGATTTTCAATACTTACCATGTTAGTTGTTTTATTTGAGGGTTGTTGTCCAATAAATTATCTGGAGTAAAAACGGGCGATACTTTTTCAGAAAAATCTATAATGTCTATAAACATGCTTCGCAATAAAATTATGGTTTCGGGTGTGCGGTTTACAATGTACGAAAACAGTTTTACGGGTCTGTAAGGCACATCGCCAATGCCGTTTTTATCTAGATCGTAGCCGGTATAGTTGCTCCAATAGTTTCTATCAAAAACATTGTCGTTAACTTTACTGTTGTATGCAATATCAAAAGAATTGTACAAAAAATTGTTCTCTGTAAAATGGTTGGTATAACAGGCACCACGTACTTTAATGGCCCAACCGTTGTTTTTAAAATTGTTGTTTTTATAGTTAATACGGTTTGAGCCCTCAATGTTAATGCCAATGGTGTTTTGCTCGAAGGTATTGCCAATAATTTCGGCATCGTTAATTTCTTTTAAAAGCATGCCGTAGGAGGCTGTTCCCCAGTTTTCTTTAAAAATATTATTGTACATTTTTATGCGTTTAGAAAACATAACGGCCACTCCGGCGCCATTGTTTTCAAATATGTTGTCTTGATAAACGTCATCATTTGAAAACATAAAATGCAATCCGTAACGTACATTTAAAGCGCTTACGTTGTTTTTAATAGTACAAAAATCTGAAAACTCTAAATAAATGCCATCTCTAACATGTTGCACAAAATTGTGTTCAATATCTACATTTTTGCTGTACCATAATTGTATGCCATTGCCCGAGTTGTATTCTTCAACAGCATCGCCAATTATTTTGTTGTGGAATATTTTTCCGTATCTCGATTTTTCGATATAAATACCAAAGAAAAGTTTTTCTAAAACTAAATTTTGAATGGTAAAATATTTGCTTTTTTTTACTCGAACCGCAGCGTAATCTTCGGTGTAGCTGTTGCCAACATTTATAATGAAAAGCCCATCAATTGTAACATTATCTGCAATTACTGTGATTATTTCGCCTTTTAATTCGCCATCAATTACCGGATAGTTTTCTCCAACAATGGTTAGCGGTTTATCAACTAAAACATTATGCTCTTTATACGTGCCTTTTTTAACAATAATAGTATCAAAATCTTTGGCTTGTGCAATAGCATTTTTTAATGTTGAAATCTCGCATGTGCTGCAAACCTCTATAGTTTGGGCACTAGTTATGTTTGCCACTAACATGGCGGATAGAAAAAGCAGTATTTTTTTCATGTTACTAGTCTTTAAATTTTGCTAGTAATTCTGTCCAGGTATATAAATCGCCGCCTTTTTCGGCTTGAAATTTTTCAGCGTCGGCTTTATTTTTAAAAGCCGATAAAAAAGCACCCATTGGGCTAGGGATGTTTTTGCTAATTAAAAAAGTGGCTTTTGTGGCATCTATTAAAGCTTCGGGTTCTGTATAATTGTTAGATAGGTAAAGCTCAATTTGTGAAGTGTCGAATTCGTCCATAAAGTTAATCATACATTCTGTGGCGTCGAACATATAGACCTTGCCTTTTTTGGTAACAATTTCTGCGGCGTGGACCTTATCTACAATAGTCATTTTACAGAAGTGGCAACCATCGCTTCCGTAATTTATTTTTTTTGGCGATATATTACAACTGAAAAGGAAAAGGAAAACACCTATCCATAGCCCTTTCCAAAGGAAAGAGAACCCAAGCGCTTTTGGTGTACCCTTTTTGGTTGAGTTTTTTTTATGAAGATAATTAATGTGTTTCATGTTTAGTGTTTGCATGATTTTAGTGTTTTAAAAATGTGGTGTTAATGGGTTGTTATCTTTAAGCTTGCTTTTCTGCCCAACCAAAAAGCAGCAAGTGTTAAAAACATACCAACAAACATAAGGTAGCCTCCTGTGTGCGGTAACGATGTTACATCAAAATTTAATAGTTTTTGAAAACCAAACAACGGTGGTTTGTAAGACATGGGCGTACCATCTGGATTAGTTACTTTTATAATGGCGTTAGGATCTAGATTGCTACCATAATCGATTAGCCAGTTGTTAAAATCGTACATGCCTAAAACACCCAATACAGACATAAGTAAAAACCAGCCTAGAAAAAACTTATAGTTTAACTTGTTAAAATATCCTAAGAAACCAATTATTACGCCTAATATAACCATGCCTAAAATAACCTTTGGAAACACTGAAAACTCCCACATTTCTTCTGGTTTAGGAATGGTTTTCATGCCTATATAGTGGTTTAGTCCATCAATATTCTGAAGGTCGAATTCTGAGACACCTTTGATGCCATTAATATAAATATTCATTCCTAATGGCTCTGGATATTGTGGTGCACCAAGCATGATGTTCCATAACGGAAATTTAAAAAGCCCTAATAACAGTAAAGAGCCTATAATCATTATAAAGCTAGCCTTTTTCATGGTGTTAAATATTGATTGTTGAAGTTTTTGAATGAAGTTTCTGCTTAAGCAAATTTTAGTGTTTTAAAAAAAAGGCGAGAGCGAAATATCAACTCTCGCCTAATGTAGAGAAATAAACACTAAAACAAAATTTCTCTAATTCTGTACCAATTTAAACTTGTAATGTGGCATATAATTAAAATTAATTTGCATGTCCGTAAACTGCCCTAAAGTCAAATATATTTCGTATATTTAATTGATATTAAAAGAGTTATCTATGAATATATTTAGTTTTGGAGTTCATTTTACAGATGAAGCGAGCTGTCGATTGCAT
>NZ_JBHULK010000008.1:0-170099 GCF_042684345.1 Gelatiniphilus marinus
GTCAATGCCTATTAGGAATTGGGGCATTATTTTAAACCAATTTTTAACTATATTTGAAAAAAGGGTTCAACTTTAAGAAAGTCAAACCCTCGATAAATTAAGTTTACACACTTAATGGGATAGTGTCAATAACATCGCCAGTTTTTATCTTCTTTTTCACACTTTGCGCTTCTGTTTCGTTTAGTGTTATTAAATAACTTAAAGCTTTTCTATGAACATATTTTAAGGCAATTGACTCCAAATCTGCTTGCTTGTATCTTTCTCTTAAGCTAGTTTTTACACTCCAACAAATTGGTCCACGCTCAGATGAATAGAACATTAAATCATAAACTACATTCGGCACAAAAGCTACTTTTGCACTCATATAAATAGGTAAAATTTTCTCTCTAATACATAGAGAAGCCAAAATGTATTCAAACATTTTACCATTCAGGTTTGAATTTCGTTTTGGATAAGCCTCATATTTATCCCAAAAGAGTTTAATATATTCTGAAGGTTTCTCATAATCTATTTCTATAAAATCAGAAAAAAGATGTTTAAATATATTTCCAGCTTTTGTGTCATTTCCAATGACAATTCCTAGTTCTTTAAGCATCGTTTAGTTTTTCTATTATTTTTTCAGCTGTTGCCTGAATTGCGGGAACTGCAACTGAATTACCGAACTGTTTATATGCCTGTGCGTCTGAAACTAAGATTTTAAAATTGTCTGGAAATCCTTGTAGCCTAGCCCATTCACGCGGTGTCATTTTTCTTATGCCTTCTCTATTTACTTCTCCAGAAATGTTTGTTATAGGCTTAAAATTGGTTAATCTATCATCAAAAATCAAGTTTCTTTCCCTTCCCATTCCTCCACAAACTACTGCATTTGCTGTCCCATCATTTGGGATAATTTCATAGCCAAAGCCATTTCCTTTACTTTCGTGTCTTGCCTTGTGTTTTCTTAAAGTGTCGATGTAAGTTGTAGAAAGGTAGTATTTTACAGAAACTTCATTTTCTTCTAAAATATCCTCTAAGACAACTTCATTATTGGTTGGTTTTGGGTACTCAAATTCGGTTATTCTAGTGTTTTCGTGGAAGCCAACTATAAAAATTCGCTCTCGATTTTGGGGTACACCAAATCCTTTTGCATTTATTATTTGTGGTTCAGGAACAAAATAGCCCAAATCTTCTCGAAGTACATTTAAAATTGTTGCTAAAGTTTTTCCTTTATCGTGGTTTCTTAATCCTTTTACATTTTCAAGAAAAATAGCTTTTGGCTGCTTTTCCCTTATGATTTCTGCAACATCAAAAAACAAAGTCCCCCTTGTATCCTCAAATCCACCACGTTTTCCTGCAATTGAAAATGCTTGACACGGAAATCCAGCACAAAGTACATCAAAGTTATCAGGGATATAGCTTTTTGTTTCAGGTTTTGTAATATCTCCAAATGGTATTTCTCCAAAATTTGTTTTATAAGTTAGTTTCGAATACTTATCCCATTCGCTTGTAAAAACGCATTTACCTTTTAGGTTTTGAAGTGCCAACCGAAACCCTCCAATTCCTGCAAAAAGATCTATGAATTTAAATTTTGGTTTTTTAGGTGATGGAAATGGAACGGATTTATTGAGGTCAAAAATTAGATACTGAAGTGCTTCTTCAGCAATTTTATTTGTGACTTTTTTTTTGGGATATTCTTTTTCGAGGATTTCTCGGACAAAAGAGAGTGCATCTTTTTTATAGAATTGAGAAACTCCATTTTTGTGATTATGTATATAATGTGTGAATGAAGCTGGTTTAGAATTTTCAGGATCAACTACTTTTATCTCAAATAGCTGTCCGTCAATGTTTTCTATTTTAATTCTTCCCTTAGTCATTATCTCCTATTTAACTGTACAAGTTAATAAAGATTTTTATTTTTGTTGGTTGTATTATCATTTTTTATTCACAACTTTCTTCACGTTTTTTTTGAGCGCAAAGGCGAAGAAAATTTCTAATTTTCTGTGGCAATCTATCAATCGATTATGAGATTATCACGTCGTTGCACTCCATAGAATGACATTCTAATTAAAACCCCAGATAATCAACATTAAATTTTCCGTGTAAAAGCGATTGCATCACATCTGGATTTCCATTAGTAAAAAAATCATTTTTAGTATTTAAAACTTGACTATTTAGCAAATTATGTTGTTTTAAAACAGTTCTAGTTTGTCGTGCCACTGCTTCACCAGAATCTATAATTTTTACATGATTTGGTAATAAATCAATAAGTAAAGGCATTAAATACGGGTAATGCGTACAACCTAAAACCAAATAATCAATGTTAGCGTCAATCATGGGTTGCAAATAAATTTTCAGCAAGCTTTTCATCTCGTGAGAATACAATTTTCCGCTTTCAATCAATTCAACTATGCCTTCTCCAACCTGTTCAACAACATTAATATTACTGGCAAATAACCCCGAGGTTTTCGAGAATAACGCACTGCTTAAAGTCCCTTTGGTAGCTAAAATTCCAATGGCATTTGTTTTGGTTTGTAAGGCTGCGGGTTTTATGGCGGGTTCAATGCCAATAAATGGCACATTATAGGTTTTGCGTAAATAGTCAATGGCATTGGTAGTAGCGGTGTTGCATGCCACGACAATAAGTTTACAGCTTTTTTTCAATAAATATTCGGTGTTTTTTATACTGAGTTCTATAATGGCTTCTTTCCCTTTTGGGCCATAGGGCGCATTATTGCTATCGGCCAAATATATGGTGTTTTCTTTAGGTAAAAGTTGATGAATTTCTTTCCAAATAGACGTGCCGCCAACGCCAGAATCGAAAATACCAATAGGATGTTTACTCATGTGTATAAATTTAGGTAATAAAAATAAAAAAGCCACCTTGTTTGAGGTGGCTTTTTTATTATTTTATAAAGAGTAGTTGTTTACTATATGCCTAACTCTTTTTTTACATCGTCAAGCAGGTTTTTACCGTCGGCCATAATCATTACGCCTTGTGCAGAATCTAATACATACTCAAAACCTTGTGCTCGTGCTACTTTTAAAATAGCTGTTTTGGCCTTTTCTGTGATAGGCTTTAAAAGCTCTATTTCTTTTTTCTGCAAATCTTGTTGGGCCTGTCCTTGAAACTGACGGATATTTTGTTCCATTGTTTGTACTTCTTGGGCTCTTTTGGTATTCTCTTCTTGGGTTTTTGTAGAAGCCTCGGCATCGTATTGCTTTACCTTATTTTGAAACTCGGTTGCCATATTTTGAATATCGGTTTGGTAGGTTTTACCAAGCGTTTCAAGTTGTGTTTGTGCAGCCTTCATCTCTGGCATGGCACTAATTAATTCTTGTGTATTTATATGGGCAACTTTATTTTGTGCTTGAGAAAAACTTAAGGTTCCTATGCATAATGCCGTTGCTAATAAAATAGTTTTAAATTGTTTCATTTTTTAAATAGTGTTAATGTGTTATAAATTGTTTTGTTAATTGTTATTTATACTGTCTTTTACTTTTTTGCGGTCTTCTAATATTTTTTTCTTTCGGTCTTCTAAAGCTTTTTTTCTGGCTTCTCTATCTTTTAATTTCTTTTGTCTGTTTTCTTCTATAAGTTGTGCTCTTGTTTTTGTTTCTCCGGTTGTTTTTACATCGGCAGATTTACTGGCTTCATTTTTTGTTGTTTTGTTTCTTTCGTCTAATTTAGCTTGTTTTGCTTTTGCACGATCGTCTATAGCTTTTTGGCGTCTTTCTGCTGCTGCTTTTACTTTAGCTTCGCGAGCGGCTAATTTTTCTTGTCTTGCTTTTTCAACAGCACTTTGTCGGGCTGCTTTTTTTTCTTCTAATGCCTTTTCGCGTGCTTCCAATTCTAAATTAACCTCTGGTACAACATCTTCTTTTTCTGCTTCTTTACGTTCTGCCTTGGTTTGTACTTGCTTACGTTTTGAGGCTCTTTTTATGCTTCTTAAAATTTGCTCGCTTAAATCGAATTGTTTTGCCGAATACAGCATAACAACATCGGCAGATTTATCAAATATAAAATCGTATTTTCTGCTTCCGGCCAAATCTTGTACCGCGGCAAAAATTTGATCTTGTATAGGTTGCATAAGTTGTTTTTTCTGAATCATTAAATCGCCATTTGGCCCAAAACGCTTTTGTTGGTAATCTAATATTTCTTGTTCCTCAAAAGTGATGTCTTCTTCGCGCTCATCAATAAGCGCTTTTGTTAAAAGGGCTTTTTCGTTGCTTAAATCTTTACGTTTTTGCTCTACAGCGCTTAGCTTCGCTTGGATTTCGTTTTGCCATTTTTGGGCTTTTTCATCTAATTGCGCCATGGCTTCTTTATATTCCGGAACGTTCTCTAAAATATATTCTGTATCTATATAGCCTATTCTTACGCCACGTTGCGCATGTATTGAAAGGCTTAATGTAAACATTGTTATCAGTAAAAAAAGAACTTTTAATTTCATCTTCATCTGTTTGGTGTTTTATAATTTATTGGCTATAAATTCTAAAATAGACAGATGATTTTTTTTTTTTTTGAATTCTGTCGTTTTTTGAATTGTGCTTTTATCTGATTGTTTTACATTGATTTTTAACAGTCAGATGTCATTCGCAAAGTAATCATTTTCCGCAATTTGAAAAATTTTAGGTTGCGCATTTCAAAATTAACGAATTTTAACCTGAAAAATTTCAATTGGAACTCAAATCATCAAATTGCTATTAGAAAATATCGTGCCAAAGTAAATTTTGCTATATAGATTGATTAAAATTGTTGTCCTATAATAAAATGGGTTTCCCAACCATTTTTAACAGTTTCTCCCGGCAATGGATCGAATCCATGGCCAAAATCGATACCTAACAAACCAAATGCCGGCATAAAAATGCGAACCCCCAAACCAGCAGATCGTTTTATGCTAAATGGGTTGTAATCCCTAAAACTATTATAGGATGCACCACCCTCAATAAAACCTAATGCAAATATTTTTGCTGATGCTTTTAAAGTGATAGGGTAACGAAGCTCTAATGAAAATTTGTTGTAAATGGTGCCTCCATCTTGATTTGATAAGGATTGATTTGGATACCCACGAAGTGCAATAGATTCCCTGCCATCTAAACTGTAACTGCCCAAACCATCGCCACCAACAAAGAAACGCTCAAAAGGGATAACGCCTCTGTCGTTGTTGTACGCTCCCAAGAAACCAAATTCTACGCTTGGTTTTAATACGAGGTCTTTTACAATTTCGGTGTACCAGTCGGCTTTAAAGTTTATTTTATAAAACTCTAACCATTTGTAACGTTCTTGGTCTATTTCTCCTAGTTTAGTTGCATCTTGATCGATAATAGCTTGTTCTCTATCTTCTTTTAATGCTTTGTAATCGACACCATCAAATAAAGAATATGGTAAAGAAAGTTTTGCTGTAGCCGAAAAGCTTGAACCACCCGTTGGGTAAATAGGATCTATTCTAGTATTGTTTCTGCTTAAACCAACGGTATATGAAAAGTTATTTGCGTAACCATCTCCAAATGTGAATAAAGAACTTATGTTATAATTATTCAAATCATACCTCTGGAAACTTACAGCTTGTGATAATGTAAAATAATCATCAGGTACGGTTAAACGTTTTGCTAAACCAACTGAAATTCCTGTGATATTAAAATTTTGACTTTTATCTGCATTTCTAGTAAGTGGATTGTATGCAAATTGCCTTGTATGCGATAAAGATGTTGAAAACTGCACTGGTTTTTTTCCACCCAACCAAGGTTCAGAAAACGAGAAACTATAGGTTTGGTAAAAACGGCTGGCTTGTAAACGAAGCGCCAATTTTTGCCCGTCGCCCATGGGGATGGGTTTATAAGCGTCTTTTTTAAAGATGTCCTTTATTGAAAAGTTGTTAAACGACAACCCAAGCGTACCAATAAAGCCGCCGCCGCCATAACCACCTTGCAGTTCTATTTGGCTGGAACCTGTTTCTTTAACAGAGTATTCCATATCAATGGTCCCTTCATTTGGGTTTGGGTTGTTAAAGTTTGGTGAAATCTCTTGGGCATCAAAAAAGCCTAATTGCCCCAATTCCCTAACCGAACGCACCACGTTTTCTTTACTGTACAATTGCCCAGGGCGCGTACGTAACATGCGGTAAATAACATGGTCGTTGGTTTTATCGTTTCCAACAACCGATACTTTATTGAAATATGCCGGTTTTCCTTCAGATATTCTAATTTCCATATCAATAACATTGTCGTCGGCATTTACTTCAACAGGGTTTATGGTAGAGAATAAATATCCGCTGTTTTGGTATAGGTTTGTAATATCGATAGCATCGGGCTTTGTGTTGTCTGCAATACGCTCTTGCAGTAAAACACCGTTGTAGGTATCGCCTTTTTTAATTCTTAAATACCTGCTTAAAAACTCGTTGCTGTAAACGGTATTGCCAATAAATGTAATGTCGCCAAAGGTGTATTGCTCGCCTTCATTAACATTAATATGAAGTGAAACGGTTTTGTTATCGTTGTTAACAATTAAGCTATCCGATAGAATACGCGCATCTCTGTATCCGTTTTCTTTGTATTTATCGATGATTTTAGATAAATCTTCTTGATAGGCAGAATCAACAAATTTTGAGCGTTTTAATATGCGAAGACGGTTAATTTTTTTTGTGCTTTTCATGGCCTTTCTAAGCTTTTTGTCGCTTAAAACGGCGTTGCCGTTAAACACAATATCCTTTACTTTTACTTTTTCGCCCTTATCTATGTTTACCACCATGTTTACCCTGGCTGTTTCTATAGAGTCTTTAACATCAATGGTATTTATAAGTATTTTGGTGTTGTAAAACCCTTCTTTTTTGTATTTTTTTGTAAGAAAATTTTTAGTATTGGTTATTAGGTTTTCTGTTACTTTGGTACCTTTTTTTAGTCCTGCATCGTTAATTACAGCTTCTTTTTTGCCTTTTTTAATGCCGTTTATTTTCAGCTCGTTAAGCTGTGGCAAATCGGATAATCTGATTTCCAAATGCGCTACATCGCCTTCAATTTTGGTAATGAAAATTTCTATATCGCTAAATAATTTAGAGCTCCAAAGTTTTTTTATGGCGTTACTAATATCCTCTCCAGGAATAGTCATTTGCTTGCCTTTTCTTAAACCAGAATAGGTAACTATGGTTTGCTCGCTAAATGTAGTATTTCCAGAAACCGAAACGCTTCCTAAGGTGTATTTTTTACCATCGCTGTACGGCAAGTCTTGTGCTTTTATGCTAAAACCGCACAATATTGTTATTGCTAATAAACAGTGTTTTAATTTTGTAAAAGATAAATTATTAGCTAAGTTGTTCACTTGTTTTCCCAAATCGTCGTTCTCTTTTTTGATATTCAATAATAGCTTCGTACAAATGTTGCTTTGAAAAATCTGGCCAAAGCGTATTGGTAAAATACAATTCTGCGTAAGCTATTTGCCAAAGCAAAAAATTGCTTATACGTTGTTCGCCACTGGTTCTAATAAGCAAATCTACATCTGGCAAATTTTGCGTGTAAAGATGCTCATTAATAATCGATTCATCAATTTTATCGGGCGAAATTATATTATTTTTAACTTTAATACTAATCTCTTTAACAGTATTTAGTATTTCTTCCCTAGAGCCATAGCTTAAAGCCAGGGTTAAAGTCATCCTATTGTTACTTTTAGTGCTTTCAATAACTTCGTTTAGTTCTTTGTGGACTTTTTTTGGCAAGGTGTTTAAATTGCCAATAGCCAATAGTTTGATGTTATTATCTTGAAGTGTTTTTATTTCTTTTTTTAGCGAAGACACTAAAAGTTTCATTAAAGTTTGTACTTCTAGTTTTGGGCGGTTCCAGTTTTCGGTAGAAAAGGCGTATAGCGTTAGGTTTTCTATGCCCAATTCTGCTGAAGCTTCTACGGTTTGCCTTACAGCTTTGGTGCCATTTTCGTGCCCAATAGCCCGCAGCATGCCTTTTTGCTTTGCCCAACGCCCGTTGCCGTCCATAATAATGGCAATATGCTTTGGTAGCGCTTTCGTGTTTATGTTTTGTTTTATATCCATTTTTAATCTGTGGGGCAATAACAAGGGTTTAATCCAAATGTATAAGTTAACGTTAAACCAGAAAACACATACCAATCGTTATTGTTTATGTTGCCAAATCTGTATTGCAGATTTGCTGCACTGTCTGGAAAACTACCCTCTATTGCATCAGAAAACGTATAGCGTGCGCCAACCTCTAAGCCTAAAACAATGTTGCCAAAAACATTGCTTTTAACACCTAGAGCCATAGGGATGCCAAAGGCCCAACTAGAAGTGTTTTCGGGGGTTTGTACGCCATTAACAAAATAGTGGTTATCGTGTTTAGCTACACTTATTCCCGAATATAAATACGGTGTAACCAATTTTTCGCCGGTATGTAAATTGAAATCGAAAAAGGTAAATTCTATGCCCGCCGAAAGTTCTAACAGATTAGAATCGAAACTGTAACCGCGCTGGATACGCCTTGGGTCGTCTGAATCTATATCATCAGCTTTTAAATCAGAATATATCAAGGTTGCCCTCCAAGAATGTCTGGGGCTGGCGTTCCATTTGTAAATCAGGCCAAAAGCAGGACTGTTTGGCGCAATGTAATTGGTTGCACCAACATCGCCAATAAAATTACTACCACCGGCAAAAACACCAATTTCGTTAATTTGCGAATGGCTTAATTGAAAGCTTAAAAGGCTTAATATCAATACCGTTAAGTGCTTCATAAATATTTAAAAGTTTGCAAATATAATAAAATAAGATTTTACTGCCACCCTTAGCGTACTTGGTGTTGTGTAAAACAGTTTTTCTGGTAAATTATTGTTTTTTGCAAAGGCTTAATTGCGATTGTCTTCGCCCCAAAGTAGTTTTTTGCGAAGGGTATCTAAAAAGCTTTCGTTTAAAAGATTTATCATTTTAATTTTAAAGGGCGCTTTTTTTATTTTAATTAAAGTCCCGTTGTTTAAGGTTGCTATTCTGGAGTCGAGCGACACTAAGTGCTGCTCTTCCCTACCTTTTACTTTAAGTTGTATTTCGGTATTATTAGGGATTACCAATGGGCGCGCACTTAAATTGTGAGGGGCAATGGGTGTTAACACAAAGCTATTTGTACCCGGTGCTATTACCGGACCACCGCAACTTAAAGAATATCCGGTTGAGCCTGTTGGTGTAGAAACGATTAAGCCGTCGCTCCAATACGTTGTAAGGTATTCGCCGTTAAGGTGCGTATCTACGGTTATCATCGAGGTGGTATTTTTTCTGCTTACGGCTACCTCGTTTAAAGCAAAATTAAGCGAGGCTATCTTACTGTTTTCGGGCAGGGTTTCAACGGCAAGCAAGTTACGCTCGGAGATACTATACTTGCCATCAACAATGTTTTGTATGGCATTTTCAATATCGTCAACTTGTATGGTGGACAAAAACCCAAGCCTGCCCGTGTTTATACCTATCACCGGAATACCCAAATCTTGCACAAATGCTATGGCCCTTAAAATGGTACCGTCGCCACCAATACTAATAAGCAGATCGAAAGATGCATCTAAAGCCTCAAAGGTTTTAAAAGACGCATAATCTTTTTTATTGTTGGCCTCTTGGTTTATAAGCTTGCAAAACGCGCTTTCTATATAGGTGTCGAAATTATTTTTTAACAAAAAGCTAAACAAAGACTCTACCGAAACAGCAGTACGCTCGTTGTAAAACAGACCAAAAACAGCAACCTTCATAAAACTAAATGTTTAGATATTTTCTTAAATAATCAGACCGTTCTTTAAGGCTCGCGTTGTAACTGTCTTCTTCGTGCCCAGACACTACATTATAACTGTACCTACGAAAGGTTTGAATAATACCGCTTAAACTTGAGTTGCCAATTTTAAGTGTAATTTGCACCACATCGTTTTTAATGTTAGAAATAAAGGCACCTAAAAGCTTGCCATTGTTAGACTCTACAATCTGGCTTATTTCGCTAAACGAATAATCTGTTAAGCCTTTTTCAATAACCAAAATGCCGCCAGCTTCAAAAAAGAAAGGGGTTTCGTTAAAAAGCCCAATAACATCGTTTAATTCGTAATACCCCAAATACACATTTCCGGCACTTAAAACCGGCATAATATTAGTTGCGTTTTTTGCAAAAGCCTCTAAAACATCTAACCAAATGGCGGTGTCCCTAACGTAAAAATCTTCAAGTGCATAGGCGTATTCGCTTAATTGCTTGTCGCTTTCAAAACAGTGAGCATCGGTCTCAGAAACACTTCCCAAATACCTGTTTTCCAAATCTTTAACCGGAATGTGCGAATAGGTTAACTGATTAAACAAATGCTGTAAATCGCTTATTTTGCTATCGCTACGCAATGGCTTTATGTCGTTTATAATATATTCTGAAAGTTTCATTGGTAAACATTGTAAGTGTGCAAATTAATCAAAAAAATAGTATATAAGCATGTTCTACTTTGTATTTTTGCAGAATTAAAAGAGATTTTTCCTTAGGAAGCGAAAATTTCAGTGCTATATATTTTAAACCCTATTTTTACCTTAAGCCCATAGCCTAACAACTGTGCAAGAACACCTTAACATATAATTAGAAGAAGTAATTTTTAGCCAAAAACCAAAAGCTTTAATTTAATGCCCATATAAATATTGAAAAATGACAAAGTTAAGCGTAAACATAAATAAAATAGCAACTTTAAGAAACTCACGAGGTGGCGATTTGCCCAACGTAGTGCAGTTTGCAAAAGACGTACAGCGCTTTGGAGCCCAAGGCGTAACCATACACCCAAGACCAGACGAACGCCACATACGCTACCAAGATGCACGCGATTTAAAACCCGAAGTCTATACCGAATACAATATAGAAGGAAACCCCATAGATTCTTTTGTAAAATTGGTGCTCGAGGTAAAACCAACACAGGTTACCCTAGTACCCGATGCAGTTGATGCTATTACCAGCAATGCAGGTTGGGACACCTTAAAGCACAAAGATTTTTTAGTTGATGTGATAAAGGAATTTAAAAACAACAATATAAGAACGTCTATTTTTGTGGACCCTGTTTTAAAACAGATTGATGGCGCAAAAGAAACAGGCGCAGACAGAATTGAATTGTACACCGAAGCCTTTGCACATCAATATAGCTTAGGAAATAAAGAAGCTGTAAAACCGTATGCCGCATGTGCCGAATTAGCAAATAATTTGGATTTGGGCATTAATGCAGGGCACGATTTATCGTTGGATAACATCAAGTTTTTTAAAGAGAATACACCTAACTTGTTGGAAGTTTCCATTGGGCACGCGCTTATTTCAGAAAGTTTATATTTAGGCGTAGAAAACGTGATACAGATGTATTTGCATAAATTGAAGTAAGTTGGCAGTCGGCAGTAAATAACAGTTAAATATTTGTGAATTCGTGGCAAAACAAGATATTTTACATTCTAACATAATTGGCAAAGGGCAAGCATTTATTATTTTACATGGCTTTTTGGGCATGGGCGACAACTGGAAAACCCACGGTAAAAACTTGAGCGAAAAGGGTTTCGAGGTGCATTTGGTCGATCAAAGAAACCACGGGCGAAGCTTTTGGAGCGATACCTTTAATTACGAAATTCTTGCCAAAGATTTAAAACACTACTGCAATACGCACCAACTAAAAAATATTATTTTGCTGGGGCATTCCATGGGCGGTAAAACAGCCATGTTCTTTGCTGCACAATACCCAGAATTGGTGTCAAAATTATTGGTTGCCGATATCTCACCGCGCTTTTACCCCGTTCACCACGACACCATTTTAGAAGGCTTTAACGCTTTGGATTTTAAGACGATAAAAAGCAGAGGGCAAGCAGACAAAGCCTTGAGCGAATATGTTACAGATTTTGGGACGCGACAGTTTTTACTTAAAAACCTGTATTGGATTGAAAAGGGCAAACTGGCATTACGCCTAAATTTAAAGGTTTTAAAAGATGAGGTTGCCGAGATTGGCGAAGCCTTACCCAGTTATTCAAGATTTGAAAAAGACACCCTGTTTTTACGTGGCGATCAATCAGAATATATTGGTGTTGACGACGAGCGTATCATTTTAAACCATTTCCCAAAAGCAAAAATAGTTACCATTGCCAATTCGGGGCATTGGTTGCATGCCGAAAACCCGACGGACTTTTTTGATGCTGTAATTCAATTTGTATCTTAGATTTTCTAACCAAATTTTATTATCTTTAAATTTGATTATTTATAACCGCTCGTTAGTTTTAGCAATTTACATAACAAAACACAAATGAAACTTTTAATCAAACTGCTACTAAATGCCGTCGCCGTTTTTATTTTAGCACACTTACTTTCTGGGGTACATGTTAACGGTTACGTTGGTGCGTTAATTGTAGCTGTAGTGCTCTCAATTTTAAATGTAATTGTAAAACCCATTTTGGTTATTTTTACCTTACCTGCCACCATCTTAACTTTAGGATTGTTTCTATTAGTTATTAACGCCATAATTATTCTTTTGGCCGATAAATTAGTAAACGGTTTTTCGGTCGATAGTTTTTGGTGGGCATTGCTCTTTAGCATCCTATTGTCCATTTTAGAATCCATTCTGCATTCACTCTTAAAAGAAGATAAAAAGTAGTTTTAAATCAAGCAATTAAAAACTTTGTTTGGATGTAAAAATATATTATTTTTGCATCCCAATTTTAAACACATAAAATATAGGTTTTTTAAAATAAACCTTTTTGTTAAATGCCTGATTAAAGGTTATATATCATTTTAAAATGAACATTACAAGAGAAAACGTTGATGCCGTAAACGCCGTAGTAAAAGTAGATATTGCAAAAGAAGACTACAGCGACAAGGTAGAAAAGATCTTAACAGATTACCGTAAAACAGCAAACATACCCGGTTTTAGAAAAGGGCACGTACCCATGGGCATGGTTAAAAAACAATACGGTAAAGCTGTTTTAGTCGATGAGGTAAACAAGCTGTTGCAAGAAGCCTTAAACAAATATTTAACAGAAGAAAAGTTAGATGTGCTTGCCCAACCACTTCCCAAAAAACAGGACGAAATAGATTGGGATGCCGATAATTTTTCGTTTGAATTCGAATTGGGTTTAGCACCAGAATTTGAAGTAAACCTTAAAGGCAAAAAAGCCATTACGCAATACAACATTGTTGCAGACAATAAAATGATCGACGAGCAAATTGAGCGTCTTCAAAAAAAATACGGTAAATTAATATCGCAAGACACCGTTGAGAAAAACAGCGAAGTAACCGGTACCTTTACCAACGAAGAAAAAGAGATAAACAACACCGTAACCCTGTTTTTAGATAAATTCAAATCAAAATCTACCGCCAAACTATTTGTTGGAGCCAAAGTAGGCGATGTTATCACTTTAAAAACAAAAGGGCTTTATGAGAATGAGCTAGACCTAACCCGTGTACTCAACATAAGCGCAGAAGAAGCAAAAGACCTTGATATCGAGGTGCTTTTTACCATTACCGAAGTAAACAAACGCGAGCTCGCAGAGCTAAACCAAGAACTGTTCGACAAACTTTTTGGGAAAGACGAAATAACTTCTGAAGCCGAATTAAAAGCCAGAATTAAAGAAGATGCGGAAAACCAATTTGTTCAACAAGCAGACCAAAAGTTTTTAAACGATGTTACCGAATATTTAATCGAAAACACAAAATTCGATTTACCTGCAGAATTCCTTACAAAATGGATGCAAGCCGCAAGCGAAGAAGAAATCGACGAAGAAAAAGCAAAAGAACAATACGAAAAATCAGAAAAAAGCTTGCGCTGCCAGTTAATTGAAGGCAAAATAGCCAAAGAGCACAACATTGAAGTATCTGTAGTCGATCTTAAAAACCATGCGCAAGACATGATAAAAGCGCAAATGGCTCAATTTGGACAACCCAACCCTTCTGAAAAAGAATTAGACGATATAGCCAGACGCATACTGTCCAACACAGAAGAAGCCCGCCGTATCTCAGAACAATTAGTAAGCCAAAAACTATTGGCCGTATATAAAGAAAACGCAAACATAAAAGTAAAAGAAGTAACTTACGAAAAGTTTGTTAAAGAAGTTTACGGAGACAAATAAATAATAGAATAATTCCTTATATTTAGGCACTTAAATAAACATATTTAAGTGCCTTTTTATTCAACTAAACAATCTACCAAAAATAGATTATAAATTATCTGGATACTTATCAAGAGTTTAGCTAAATTAAATTATTAAAATTTACTATGGATTACGCAAAAGAGTTCGAAAAATTCGCAATAAAAGACCAAGGCATCAGCAGTACCTATTACAACAAAATAATAAGTAGCATGTACCCAACGGGGCTAACCCCAAACATTATCGAAGAACGCCAAATGAACATTGCCGTTTTTGATGTGTTTTCGCGCCTAATGATGGACAGGATCATATTTCTGGGAACCGCCATTAACGACCAAGTTGCCAACATCGTACAAGCACAACTACTGTTTCTAGAAAGCACCGATGCCACAAAAGACATACAAATTTACATCAACTCACCAGGAGGCAGCGTATATGCAGGCTTAGGCATTTACGATACCATGCAGTTTATAAAACCAGACGTAGCCACAATTTGTACAGGAATGGCAGCCTCCATGGGCGCAGTACTGCTTTGCGCCGGAGAAAAAGGGAAACGCAGCGGCTTAACACACTCCCGAGTAATGATTCACCAACCTTTGGGCGGCGCACAAGGGCAAGCCAGCGATATTGAGATTACGGCAAGAGAAATACTAATTCTTAAAGAAGAACTCTACAAAATAATAAGCAAGCATTCGGGGCAAGATTACAACAAAGTATATGCAGACAGCGACAGAGACTATTGGATGAAAGCCGATAAAGCAAAGGAATACGGAATGATAGATGAAATCTTAGCACGTAATTAAATAAAATTTTTGTAATTTTATAAGATTGATAAAGAAGATCTTATAAAATTACATCTTCTTAAAAATATAGATTAATGGCAAAAGAAGAATTAGAATGCTCGTTTTGTGGACGAAAAAAACCTGAAACAAATTTATTAATAGCAGGCTTAGATGCCCACATTTGCGACCGTTGTATCGAGCAAGCTCACGGTATTGTACTAGAAGAATCCAAACAAACCGATAGCAGCGACTTATCTGCTGAGCTCAAACTTAGAAAACCACAGCAAATAAAAGCTTTTCTTGATGAATATATTATAGGGCAAGACATGACCAAAAAGGTTATGTCTGTAGCCGTTTACAACCATTACAAAAGATTATTGCAACCCCCAACTAAAGATGATATCGAGATTCAAAAATCAAACATCATCATGGTTGGCCAAACAGGAACCGGAAAAACACTAATGGCCAAAACAGTAGCAAGAATGCTAAATGTACCCCTTGCCATTGTTGACGCTACGGTTTTAACCGAAGCGGGCTACGTAGGCGAAGATGTAGAAAGCATTTTAACGCGCCTCTTGCAAGCCGCCGACTACAATCTGGAAAAGGCTGAAAAAGGCATTGTTTTTATTGATGAAATTGATAAAATTGCCCGTAAAAGCGATAACCCATCCATTACTCGCGATGTATCTGGCGAAGGTGTGCAACAAGCCCTATTGAAACTTTTAGAAGGTACCGTTGTTAACGTTCCGCCAAAAGGCGGGCGCAAGCATCCGGATCAAAAATTTATAGAGGTCAATACAGAAAATATTTTATTTATAGCAGGTGGTGCTTTTGATGGCATTGAACGGGTTATTTCTAAACGATTAAACATGCAGGCCGTTGGCTACAGCGCTTCAATGTCTGATGATGTGGTCGATCAAAATCATTTATTGCAGTATATTATCCCGAAAGATTTAAAAGACTTTGGATTAATTCCAGAAATTATTGGGCGACTACCCGTGTTAACCTATATGGATCCTTTAGATGCTAAAACACTTCGAGCTATTTTAACAGAGCCTAAAAATGCCATTATCAAGCAATACAAAAAGTTGTTTGATATGGATAACATTGAGTTTTCCATTACAGACGGTGCTTTAGATTTTATTGTAGGCAAAGCCATTGAATATAAACTTGGCGCTAGAGGGTTACGCTCGTTATGCGAAGAAATATTAACCGATGCCATGTTTGAATTACCAAGTAGCAACGAAAACAAACTTAACGTTACCAAAATATACGCAGAGAGCAAATTAACTAAAACCACCATTAAGAAACTTAAAGCCGTTTCGTAATTGTTTTAAATAGGTTTATTGCTGAATTACTAAATTAAAGCTGGCGGTTTTATAGTATTATACTAAAAAACATATAAGTCAACCGCTACTACAAATAAAAAAGAGACTGTTTTAAATGACAGTCTCTTTGCATTTATACTACCGTGGTATAAGTTTTTATTTTGATTAAGATATTCCATGTATTTACATTGAAAATTTATGTCTCAATAAGAATTACCCGGAAACAAAGATGTAACAACTATATCGGATCTTAAAAGAGTAGCCCCCAATGCGATATCTAATAAACTGATAAAAGCACTTAAAACAGTATTTTTACCAGAAGTTTTTATATAACTAATTATGTTTGCATTAACAACCTGTTCAATACCACATTCGCTAACGTTTGCAATTGCTATATTACGAATGGGATTCCCATTATAACCTTGTGGATAACCCATTTGACTGTATTCATTTATCCAAGCATTGTGAATGGTGTTGTCTATTCCATAATTATTATTTACCCAACAATATTGCATTTGTCTTGCCGCAGCTACATAGGCTATTGAAAATGCACGAAGTGGTGTAATTACAGGAGGGATACTTTAATCTCCTCCAAATAAATTATAAACAGCAGAAAATCCTTCAGCAAAATTATAAGCTAATAGCAGTAGTACTTCGCCTTCAATAAGCGGTATGGGAGACATAATATATTGGCTACGCAAGTGACTACCAGCCAACTGTACGCTTATAGCTGTGTTTGCCCCTTGCTGTGGCGCATCGTGGCTTATATACAAACGGGTATCGTGGGTTAAACCACGCCTCCATATCTGCCAATGCCCAACGGGCAATAACACCGCCCATACTTTGGCCAAAATAACATTTTGCTCTGTACTACCCACACTCGCTTTTTGTTGGTTTACCCAAGCTATTACTGCCTCTAAGGCGTAAGCGTTACGCTGTAAATAATCTACTCCATTATCCCAGTTTACATATATAATGTCATAATCTTGATTGCCTGTTGGAAAAAATGTTCCTCCTGTTAACAAATTTTGAAAATCCAAACTAAATGCATCATTAATTGCTCTAACGAAAGTAGATAAATCATTATCTCCAATAGTACCGCCTTGTGCAAAAAAGCCAGTATCTAAGCCTTCTGCAACAATTAATGGTTTAGTTATTAATCCATCACTATTAGCATCATCAATTTGTATGGTAGCAGAACTTGTTTGCCCTAAATAGGCACGCTTAGCTGGAATTGGTTGTGTTGGATAAATTACTTGTGCATTTAAAGTTAAATTCAATAGTATAATGAAAAAGTAGTGTAAATATAGTTTTATAATTTTTTTAGTTTGTAAATGTTAAATCAAATCTGCCATCAGTAATCGTTAATATTTCTCCTGATGTTGTTTCTTGTGCTTGAAAGTAAAACGTACCAGACATAATACCGTTTTGTTCATTAAATCTTGTAAAAGTTATTTCTCCAAAATTATTTTCATCAGTTTCATATTGTCCAGTTGATTCAGAAATATCAGTAACGTAGGTTGCCGAACCACCTGTAAATTCATTATCAGACGGTTGTAATAAATTGTTTTACAATCACTTTCTGTCTACAATATTTATATTGCCCACCAGAGAGCTGCACCTTGTAAGTCCAAGTATAATTACCAATTGTTGTATATGTTGTTGAAGCTGTAGCAGCATTATTTAGGCTTTTATAACCAGTACCATCGCCAAAATCAATATCAATGCTGCTAGTTGAGACGTTTTTTTGCCACAAAGTGGTTGGTAATGTAACTGCAACATTTGCTTTACTTAAAGTAATTACTGGAGAAGCTATTGCAAAAGTTATATTTGTATCGTAAGGGTTTTGCCAAACACCATTAATATATTTGTCGTCATATTTACCATTTACAACTTGTATTTTATTATTAGCTAAAGCATTGTTATTAATTTTAGAATAATTATATAGCAAACCACTTAAAACAACTGAGACAGTATTAGTGGTCTTGTTTGTATTGTTTTCTTGTTTTTGAAGATTTGCCCATTCGTTATACTCTTGCATTGGAGAAGCAATTCCTGAAACACCAGTGGCAGTTATTGAAGATACTAAGGTGTTATATATTTCTTTTTAATTGCCAATACTCAAGTAGTTATTAGTCTGTAAAGTACCATTATATTGACTTACATCAATAAAATCATAGCCATAATCAAGGTGAATATCATAAGGTATTCGTTTTTTTTCTAAAAGACTGAATACAGTATTCATATCAGATGCAACAGATGTATTCACATTTTGTGCATAATTAAAACTTATTGAAGACAATAGTGAAATAATTAAAATATTCGTTTTCATAAAGTCATTAAGTGTGAAAAAATTTAATTTCATAATTTTATTTTTTATTCAATATAAATATAAGAAAAAACACCATAAAGCATAAGCAATACTATGTACTTCATCGAAAACAGATGCTTTTTAATATTTAGTGCTGTGGGAAACCCGTAAAAAATTGAGTTTTAATAAATTTTAGGAAAGGAATAATTTGAAACTAGGTTCTATTTATGAGATTCCCTCCTTCGAGGGAATGATGAAATTGATAAAATCCCGATATGCATCGGAATGAGTTCAACTTGGTTTTAGGAAAAGAATTATGAGATGCTGAAACAAGTTCAGCACGACAACTTTAGTTGTCGAAATACCAATTAAACAAATCGGTCTGTAACCCAAAATTAAACCAAACCGTATTGTTTTTAAAGGTTGATGCGGTGGTGGCTTCGGGGTTAAAATTTCTAAACGTAATATCGGTAAACAGCTTTAAATTTGTTGCCGGATTTATTATATAACCCGCTTGCAGATTGCCGTTAAAGGTTTTTGTTTTTATACCTTGCCCCACTTCTACACCAGTATCAAAAGGTCGGTCGTTATAGTTTCTAAAAATATCTGCACCGTAGCTAAAATTATCGGTGCCCTCGTTAAAATCTAATCCGCGAACACCAAAAATAAGTTTAGCATCGGCAAACCAACGCTTGTAATGGTAACGCCCAATTATAATCGCTTCACTAAAGTTTGCACCCCATAAATGCGCCATAGATTGGTTGTTGTGTCCGTAATTTGTAGCAATCGTGTTGTGCGAATAGGTATAAGGCCGTATGCGGTTATATTCAAACTGAAGCATTAAATTATCAACTTTAAACACATTAAAATATTTAACACCTATTTGATAGCCGTATTTATTTTTCCAACTTCTTTCGCCACCTTTTATATCGCTCAGCGAGAATTCATCTAAAATAAACTGACTGTAAATATTCACATTATCGTTCCATTTATATTTTGCCGATGCGCCAATAATGGCATTTCCGGCATCTTGCCCCGTTTCAAACTCAATGGCTCTGTAAAAAATGATTGGGTTTAAATAGTTAACATCGAAGCCTCTGTTATTGGAATTCGTCCAAATAACCGATTCAAACAAACCTAAATTAAATCGTTTTGATACATTCCAACTTAAATAATGGTTGGCCATGTATTTGGTTAAAAACGCGCCATCTTCCGTAACTTCTGGTCGTACATCTTTTAGCCATAGCCAAGTATTGGTATATTTTATTTTCCAAAATTTGGTGTTCAATTTTAAAAATGGGTGCGGACTCGCCACATCGCTTAACAACAGCGAGCGGTACCCATCGCCAATAAAGTTTTTACCATGGCCAAACTGCATGTTAATAAATTTTGCTGGCGCGTACGACAAATAGGCTTCGGCAACCGGATAATCGTAAGAATCACTTTTAAATCGTTTTGCGATACCTCGCCCAGGAATTATCGCAGGGTCTGGACCAAAGGCTTTTAAACTCTCAGCATATTGATTAACATATTGTGCAAATCGCCCTTGACTCTCGAAAACCGAGGCGTAAAAATTGAGCTTTTTACCCAAACCACCTTGAACCAAAAATCCACGGGTATTGTTGTAGGTTGAGCTAAATTCGGCATCGGTATCTTTACCCACTTGCAAGTCGAAAATGGGGTCGATGGTAAACCAATAATCTTTACTTTGTATTTGCACTAAGTGTTCGTTCCAAAGTTTTTTTCTTGCCCAAGTATTGGCTTCTTTTTGGAGTTTTTGGTTTTCGTCTTTAAAATCGTAATAATTCGAAACTTCTTCGTAAACATAAGGTTTTGATGCCGTGTGGCTATTTGTTCCGATAAGATTCATTTGTCTATCAAATTTGGAATAATCGCTATGCGTAAAAGGAATATTTAACTGACTGGAATACCCTTTGTTTTCGAAGGTTTTTAAGCTTGCGTTTACACTATCAAACTCAGTTTTTGCAGCGGCTTCCAATTTAGAGATTGCGTTAACTTGTGTTGAATTTTTAGAACTGGCAGATGGATTTACCAATGGTATTTTAATTTCAATGGAATATTGTTTATAAGTCGTTCTTCCATTATAAGTTGCCGGTTTTACCTTGGGCAACAATGCAAAAACCCGTTTTGTTTCCGCTTTTAATTCGCTATAAATGGCATCGACATAAATCACTTTAAATGCACCTGTGGTATCCACTTCAAAAAGTACGGCAACGTTGCCTTTGTAATTTTCGTCTAAAGCTATTTGCGGCACTTTAAAACTGTTGTAAACGTGAGTGAATATGCTTTTATCAAAACATTGCTGCAAGGCTTCAATATTTACAGATTCGCAATTAGGAAAAACCGGCGGCTTTTCATATTGAAAAGTATCTTGGGCGAAGATATTATTTTGAACTAAAAGCAGAATTAGGACAAGGTATTGCTTCATAGGATTTAATAAGCATTGGTTTTGTGCTGAAAGATACTATATTTTTTAAGATTGATGGGCTTACTAAAGATTTGGGATATTATTTCGCAACATGCAATTGTAATGAGAACCGGAATAGATTCTGCTTGAAACAAAAAACAAAACCGGTATCAATTTAACTCGATAACGGTTTTGTTATTTATAAACGATAGCTTTTGTATTTCAATGCTGCACTTTAAACACAATGGGCAAAGCGTAAATAACACCCACGTTTTTATTTTGTTGTTTTCCGGGTGTCATTTCTGGTATTGTTTTAATAACACGCTTTGCTTCTTTTTCCAATTCTGGATGAGTGCCCCTAACTTTAACATGGGTTACGTTGCCTGTTTTATCAATTTTAAACTGTGTGCGAATAACTTGTTTTCCAGATAAGCCCAAATCATCACCAATACCTGTATTAAACTTTTTTTGGATAAGTTTGCTTATTTTTTCAGACATGCATTTACGCCTGTCGTTGTTTGTTTTTTTCTTTTCGCAACCGGGATAAATGGGTACTTGCTCTACAAAAGAGATAGGGACATCTACCTCTTCGGGTTCTGGAATAACCTCAATATCACCGGGGTCGATTGGTGGGTTTACATCATCTGAGGTTATTTCTGTTGGCTCATCTTTAAATAGCTTATCGGGTGCATCGTTGGGCACTTCTGTAAAGGTATTAAACTGTTTTTGTTTTTTCTTAACAGGCTCATTAAAAGTAGGCTTTACTGTTTTAATGATTGGTGTCGCGATGTAAAAAGGCTCTTCTATTTCGGGCAGATCGCCATAATTGGGAATTGTTGTTTTAAACTTCATTTCAAACAAACCATAGGCGACAAGCAGACATACAATTAAACCAATTTGAAAGTAAAGGGTTGTGTTTTTTTGCAAATTGGCATCGTGCTTTTGTGGTTTGCTAAAGGTTTGCTCCTTTTGCCGAATGAGCTTGTGGGTTTTCTTTGGAATTTTCATTTGTTATTGTTTAATTTCAAACTAAGGTGAAAATGCAATTCGCAAAACAAAATTTATACTTTTCAGAGTGTTTAAATCTGTATTTTGTTTGTGCTTATTTCATAATATTTATAGTTTAAATGTTAATATTATGGTAAAATAACAATAAGCATACCAAAAAAAATCCCGTTGCAATTCCGAAATTTCGGAATTGCAACGGGATTATATGCTTTAGAGTTTATAGGTAAACCCTAAAATTCTATTTAATGAGATTCCCGCTTTCGTGGCAATGACAAATTATTCTATATTTATTTAATCTTGCACCTGGAAAATAATAGGTAAAGAATATGGAACAGTTACGGCTTTACCACGTTGTTTACCTGGTTTCATTTTAGGTAACATTTTAATAACTCTAGCGGCTTCTTTTTCTAGAGCTGGATGTGGTGCTCTAGAGCGTATGCCTGTTATATTACCTGTTTTATCTATTTTAAAGATAACGTTAATACGCTGTCTTCCAGACAAACCTAAATCGCCGGCTAAATCTGTATTGAATTTTCTTTGTACAAATTTTGTGATTTTATCGGACATGCATTTTTTCTTGGCGGCATTGTTTCCTTTGTCGCATCCTGGAAAAACCGGTACGTTTTCAATAACCGCGAAAGGCACCTCAATATCTTCTTCTACTTCTTCAACCTCTACTTCTTCAACCTCTACAATTTCTGTTTCTTGATCGGCTTCTGTAGATTCGATTACGGTTTCCTCTACCTCTTCTTCATCTTCAACAACCTCAATAACTTCTGGTGCTGCGGGCGGTGGCGGTGGCGGTGGCGGGGTTTTTATTTGTTCGATAAGTGGGATTTCTTCTTCATCTAGATCGTCTAAATTCAGTTGTCCAATGTCGATAGCATCTTTATCGTAAACTTTGTAATTGATGGCGTAATTTGTTAAAAAAAGCATCAATACCAAACCAATTGCAAAATAAAGCGAACTGTTGCGCCCCACATTGGCTTTAGGATTTTTTTTGGGTTCCATAATTTAAATGTTTTTAGAAGATTGCTAAAATAACTATTTATTTGTCAATAAAGCAAGCGTTTATAATTTTTTAATAGGGGCGTTTTTGTTAACTAACAATATTATTGCCATAATTAGTACGCCCAAAGTATTGGCTATGGCATCATAAACATCGGTATGTCTTGATACGGTAATACTCCCTTGTAACACCTCAATTATTATACCAAAAACTATTGAGAAGACTGCCGCATATTGAACAGCCCTTGTTTTTTTTTGCTTAAACACAAAGAAAAAGGTGTTAAACCACAAAAAAGCCAAAACAGCATACACTAAAAAATGAAATATTTTATCACCAAATGACACCCCTACATCTGGCAAATTGTTAAGCCTAACAAGGCTTACTAATGCAAGTGCGAGCGAATAAAATACGGCGATTAAAAGTGCGTACTTTTTAAGCACCTATTAGTGCTTTATAATCGGTGGCAGACATAAGGCCTTCGGCCTGCGAAAGATCTGAGCATTTAAGCTTTATCATCCAGCCGTCGCCATAAGGATCGGTATTTACTTTTTCGGGTTCGTCTTCTAAGGTTTCGTTAAACTCAATAATTTCGCCAGATAAAGGCAAGAACAAATCGGATACGGTTTTTACAGCCTCTACAGAACCGAAAACTTCGTCGGCTTCAAGGGTTTCATCAACGGTTTCAACCTCAACATATACGATGTCGCCCAATTCGCTTTGTGCAAAATCTGTAATACCAATGGTGGCAACGTCGCCTTCAATACGAACCCACTCGTGGTCTTTGGTGTATTTTAATTCTGATGGAATATTCATTTATAATAATTTAATTTCGTTTATTTCTTTTGACAAATGTATTTATTCAATTGATAATTTCAAAATAAAAGAATTTCTTGAAACGAACTACCTTCGAGGCAGAGCTATAGAAGTGTTTTTCTCGTTTCATTTTGACCTTAGGTTCAAAAATCAAAATCCTTTTATTAAGATTTCCATTTTCATGGGAATGACAATTTAAACGGAAACCCCAACGTATAGCATTGAGGAATTCTTTTCGATTAATTACCAAAATTATATCTGAGTGTAATGCCTGAGCGAATGGTGGTTTGCGGAAATGCTGTTGAAATCGCATATTCTGAAAACGCATAATCGAAATAGAAAATACCTGTTAAGTTTTTGCTAAACGCATAATCTGCCGAATATTTTAAACCCCAAATGGTTTGCCCGCTGGTTACTTGGTTGTTCTCCAAATCTAAATATCTAATTATGGTTTTATTATCTCGAACCGATATGTCTGCTTTCATATTCAAATCGCTTACAATACGTTTTTTTGGCCCTGCAAGCTGTGAACGGATGCGGACATCTTTTATGCGATAGCCTAAACCGATAACGTACTCATTCCCTTGAATTTCCGTCATTAAATTATTATCGAAACTAAGCGACAATAATCTGTCTTTTTTTACTTCGGCAAGAATTTTTATGGAGTTTTTCATTTCGAAATCGATTCGAATCAACGGACTAAATAACTCGGTTAAATTAATGTTGCTAAATAAGGTACCGTTTTTAAAATTACCCGATTGATCTAAAGCCTCAGGGGGTTGGCTAGCAAAATCCGTTCCCGGAATTGGAGCTTCGTTTGCATTCGCATCTAAATTCAAATTTAAGTTTGTGCTAAACTGATTAATGGTGTAAGTTGAACGGTATCCGTGGGTTACAGAGAAGCGTTTAAAGCGTTTTTTAAACCACGCAAACTTCATAAAGCCTGTGTATTTTAAATCCCAATTAGGAATGGGCACATCTCTAAAAGCACTGGTTTTAACTTTGTTGGCATCTTGCCCAGAATAAGCCGCTAAAAATGCGGGCAGCAATACCGCTTGATTATTTTTGCCGAATCCTAACGGGTAACCCTCTGCATCTCTGGTATAGGTTGAATTACCGTAAAACTTTTCGGCAAGCCTATTGGCTATTTTTAATCTATTTGCCCTAAAATCGTTAAAGGCATCAGATGTGTTTTCATCGCTTTTACCAAATGCGGTTTTAATTAAAAGGGTAGAAATATTAAAGTTACCAAAGGTGTTTGGGGTTAAGGATTGATAAACGCCGTTTTCAACTTTATAGTTCTCGTTATAGTTTTCAAAATGTGCTCGGTTTCCAACAATATCAATTTTTAAATCGCTTACGGGCTCCAAATTTGCCGAAAAGTCCAATTGTTTGGTATGGGTTTCGGTGTATTGTTGGTTAAAGTCGGGGAATACGGTTAACCAACCGTTTCTTGCTGCCAAATGCCTAATATCGCTTTGGCTTCCAAAAGTGTAGCCCAACGTGGGTTTTAATGTACCTATAAAACCAGGGGTTTGGGTATAGCCCGGTAAAAATGTGCCGTTGTTTTCAGAATAATTAAATTGAATGCGTTTAATACTGGTTAAAACATCTACTCCGGCATTTAACAGTTTTGTAACCGATTTGTTTTTACTTTTTGCAGGTTTAGCGTTTCGGTTTGCTCCCGGTGGGCTAGCTGCTTGTGGTGTTCTGCTCCTTACCCGCCGTACCGGTTTTTTTACCAACCCAATATATCTGTACAACTTTTTCATGTCTAAGGTTGAATTGATATTATGGGTATTTGCGTTTTGAATGGTGTTAACATCGCCTCCCAAAACCTCGCCATACAAATCGGACCCTTTTTGCCATTGGAAATTCCCGGAATATTGATAGCTTGCTTTTAAAAAGCTGAATGTTGGGATTTTATGTATGGGCAATTCGTAGGTTATTCCTAAATCTTGGGTTTGCCTGTTGGGGTCGCCAAAATCCAAAAAGCCATCCCAAACATCAAGTGTTGGGTCTTGCTCGCCATTTACAATATTGTCTTTAAAATAATTACGGACAATGTTATTGTTTGCTGCCGTAAAGTTTAAGCTTAAGGCCTTTGTTAAGTTGTAATTTATGGTGTATTGAAAATCGAAGGTGTAATTTCTTCTAAACAGCTCTTCAATACCTATGTTGCCAGTACCTAAATCGATATCCCTAAATTTTTGTCGGTTGAATTGACGATTAATATCGGTATTAACCGTAAAACTGGTAGGCAATAAATTGAAGTTGAAATCTTTTAGGATTTTCCAATATTTTCCTGTGAATAACGAATCGTTCTTTTTAAAAGGTTCAACGGTTATCGGATTAAAATTAAAGGCATAATTAGCACCAACCCTAACCGTTTTATTGACTGAATTTTCAATTTCGAAATTGCGATGCTCTAATTTATTATAGGAATAGTTTAGCGTTAAATTTTCAACATCGTAAAAACGCGGTTTGGAGTCGCCAGTTCTTATTTTTCTAACGCCAATAAAATTGATGCTTTGGCGTCTGGTGTAATCTTCTGAGTTTTCTTTTATCTGCTTTCTCTCCGCAGCATCATTGGCAGCATCCAATCTGGATTCTAAGGTTAAATCTTTATAAAACTGATCGTATTTTGGTGTAATTAATTCTTCGCTTTGCGCATAATTAAACGGTAATTGAACGCCCCATTTTTTTGGCAATAACTGCCCAACGTTTACATTGGTTACCACATCGTACTGCTTAACATCTTCTAAACTGCGCTGGCTGGGTCCTTGTTCAATAGTACCAAAACCAGAAGTGCTTTGTCTGCCCGTGGCACTAATATTTGCAAAATCAGCAAAATTGGTGTCCATGCTTAAAACAGCTGCCCAACCGCCCTCGTTATCTAAATCGGATAAACGCAATTCGTTAAACCAAACTTCGGCACAGACATCGTCTCTATTGGTGGCATTTTTTATACCGACCATCAACGTTCTTACATCACCAAAATTCGGGTTTCCTTTTATGGCTATTCTGTGTTGTCCCGCTACATAATTTGAATATTGATCGCTGGTAATAGGAATTGCTTCGCCATTAATAACATCGTAAAAGGTGGGATCCAAATTGGTTAATGTTCCATCTGAAATTCCGATGGATTTAATTTGTCCTAAAACATCAATGGGTAAATTAATCTCATTATCTTCTGGCCACAAACCTTCTCTTGTTGTTGATGTGGAAACTTGCAACGGGATTTCTATTTGATAAAAATTATCGGTTAAATCGTTACCAATTCGAATAAACCCAACCAGTTCATTGTTAGCCAAAGCGCTTCCGGAATCATCGGCTTCTGCGTGTACAAACATGCGTAAACGTTTGTATTGACGCATATCTATGCTTATGTTTTTATAAACTGCTTTTGAATCTTCTTGCTCTAAATTACAGACATTTACAACCAACGATTGCTCGTTTTGTTGAATAACCGTATTGTTATTAAACAATTCCTCAGGATCAATTCCGGGAGGTCTTTTGTAGCTTCCTTCGTTTTCAAGTGTACCAATAACACCCACTGAAAAATCGGTTTGCGGATCATCGGGCGTAGGATCGTTTTTATCTAAAGCTTGTGTATAACGTCTCCAATCGCTTCGCACTAAATCTAAAGTTCCGAAACGGAATACCGTATTTTCTGAAAATTCTTTAAGAAATACACGAGCAAAACGTACCGATCTTAAATCGCTAATACCACCAATTGAGGTAACATGACTACCTTGAACCGGAATTCTAAACTGATACCACCGCACGTTTTTTGTATCGCCATTTGGCAATAATCTGGGTCTGTTTTTAAAATCTCTTAAAAAATCTTTTAACGGATTACTGTTAGGGATATTATCAAAATCGGCTTCGGTTTCGGGTAAATTTTGGCGTGTAATATCCAGCTCGTATTCAAAATAACTATTAATCGTATTCATGGTATTATCACGATTAATGTCTTCGGCATCGGGTTGTGTATTGGCGGCCCTAACGGTATCAGAAAACGTATCGGGTGTATTCCCTTCAACGCCATTGTATTTTTTATAACGCTCGAAAATATTGCCTTCGGTATCTAAAAAATAGCTGTAATTATCGTTTGCCGGATCTTCCAATCCTGCAAAGCTTGGAAACTTAACGCTTTCGTCTGCATCGCTTAAACCATCGTAACCAATATCTTGAAGAACTCTATCTTGCCCCGTGGTATCAAAGGCATAAATTAACGATTGGTTTGCTGGTGTTTGCCCCCAAGCGGTCTGGGTTGTAAAGGCGTTGTTTGATGAATCTGGCAATCCGTTTTCGTATTGTTTTCTTCCGTCTGATAAAACATCTTCAGAAATATTTCCTAAGTTAAACACCAATTTACCGCCGGGGTTTGTTGGGTTTTCCTGAAACGGATCTTGCAGCCAAAACTCGATATATTCTACATTGGCTTGCTCTAAATCTGTTGATGTTAATGCTCGGGTAATGCCTGCCCAGTTTTGTTGCGGATTGGGTAGTGTATTGCCATTTGCCGCGGGGTTGAAGTTGTACGGCCCTCTTTCTGAAGGATAATAGGCCAAATCTAAAGTGAAAAGCACAGAGTTTTGACCTTGTACCAAATCCCTTTCGGGGAACAGTTCGTTTATAAAAACACGACTTGTGAATAAATCTGAGACATCATCATCCGAAATATCATCGGGTCGTCTGCTACTGTAAAAAATGGGGTCTATACTATACCAATTTAACAAGGCACGTTGGTAACCGTTTTGTAGGTTTAAAGGGCTGTTGGGATCTGCAACTTCTGTATAGCCTAAACTGGGATCGAAAGGGGTGCTCGATAAAAACCAGGATTGCTGCGATTTTAAATCGATGCTGCCTTGCGAGCCTTCAAAATCATCAACATACGATGTGGCTTCGCCATTAAGGTTCGTGCCTTTTGGGGCGCCTGGAGCCAAATATGCAAACTCGCCGCGCAAGGATAAATTAGACTCCACATCGGTATCTATATTGGGTAATTTATTTACCAAGCGCGTAAAAAAGGGCACTTTGGTTGAATAGTTTCCGTTAAACCCGAAAATGGTATTGTTTATAGGCTCTGAGCCGTAATTTGCTTTTTGGGTAATGGGGCGTTCGTTTAGGTTTAAAAGCGTACCGCCCAAAACAAAGTTTTCGTTGAATTTATGCTCGATATTGATGCCTGTAAAACGTTTGGTTTGTTGCCCAAAAACTGCATTGTTTTCTGTTGAAACATTAATAGGCGTGTTAGATGCTTTTAAGGCTTCGTCTAAAATCTCTACTCTTGCAGAGGCATAATTCACTACGTAATCGACACCTTCAACCAGAACGCGCCCGCCCGCAGTTACACTTACCGATCCTCGTGCTGCGCCAAACGGAATGGGAATACCGCCACCGCTAACAGATTTATATCGCCCTTTTAATTTAAACTTGTTTTTTTCAACCTCTTCTAAAGCTGCTGTTTTGGTGCTTTTATACAATACGTCGTAAACGTATTTTGCTTGGTTTTCGTTATATGTTGCATCATTATCGTAATCTTCACTGGCATTTATAGACAATTTATCAAACAGATATTCCCCAAAAGGCTCCACACTTGGGAAAATTATTTTTCCGGTTTGCGGCAGTACAGTTATGTTGGGCACAAAATCGAAAAACCCATCGCCCTTGGTTTGCGGATCGTTATTGAAATTCAGTTTATCTAAACTGAACACCCTGAGCAAAGGGGTTTCGTTTAACGGGTCTTCGTTTGGGCCGGGTGCCGGAAACGGCGTGCTTGCAACGGGTGAAATAAAGTTTAAGGGTGAAGCTTCGTTGTAAAAAATATTCAGTTTAAAATCGTCTTGACTTAAATTGTACGCACCCGTATCGTAAATGTTTTTCATCATCAGCTTCCAAATGGGCTGATTCACATTGGTGATACTGCTTTTTAACAGTTTTAAAATTAGGTTTTTATTGGTTACACCGGTTACTTGTCCAGAATTATCTGTTGTAACATCGGTAGCATCTACGCCATCGTTGGCAAACTCACCCACTTGATACACTTTTCCGCCAATGGTAAATTGAAAGGCCACCGCTAAAACCTCATCGTTATTTAAACGTTGATTTAATGAAATATATCCTAAATCCTTATTAAAAGTATATTCTTGATTATTGATTAATTTTCTGGCGTTTTCCAGTTTGGCGTAATCGAAGCCTTCATTTACATTGGAAACCAAAATACCCGATTGCACGGTTGCGACATCTCTAACGGCATTGGTTAGTACACTTGTTGTGCCAATGGCCGTTGGGTCGAAATCGTTATTACCATTATCTGGAACAGCACCCGGTCCTGCATTTATAAAACCTGCAGGTGGCGTTTGCAAGCCAATTAAATCGGATTCCCCTAAATCTTGAAGTGCCACAATATTTCTAACATTATCGGTTCGGTTACTTCTGTTAGTTACCCAAACTTCAAGTCTTGTAATTTGCAATCCTTTATTAAGCATTATTGGGTATCGTTCTAAAGCATCGTCGTAAGTATCTCTAAAATATTGAGCTAAAAAGAAGTGCCGGTTTTCATCGTAGTCCCTAATAAACAATTCGAATTCTTCAAGTGTTCCGCCACCTTGTGCGACGACGTTATTGGACTGCGATTTCTGCTCGGAAAACACCCCGGTAACCGTTGTTTTACCAAATTGTAACTGCGCTTTAACACCAAACAAACTTTGTGCGCCCGTAATTAACGAGCTGTTTAAGGGCATGCTTACGTTACCAACTTCTATTTTTTGAATAATATCGTCTTCGGTTGGGGTATATTCTAATTTGATAATATCCTGAAAATCGTAACTGGCCTGCGTATCGTAATTTGCCGTTACTTGCAGTCGCGTACCTACTTTACCAAGTAAACTTAGGCTGATGCGCTGGTCGAAATCGAACGTGAAATTGTTTCTGTTTTTTGGTGAAAACGACGGGTTGTTTTGTTTTGAAAACAGCACACCCAAATCCATTTCTACTGAACCTTGCGGAATGACGCTTATGGTATCGCTCCCAAAAATGGAGGTAAAAAAATCGGACTTCACATAAAACTCGGGAATTAGGTTTTTTTGTCCGTCTTTAGCACCTGCTTTTTTGCCATCAAAGGCATCGATTTTTTCTTTGTAATAGGTTTTTAAATTTTCTTTAGCCACCAAAGCATAATACTCTTTTGGTGTTAAAATAACAGGGTATTTTATGTTATAAGTACCTATTTTTTCGGTATAAATGTAACGGTTGGTAACGGGATCATAGGTGTATTTAGACTCGACACTATTGGGGTTTGGCGCTTTTATTTTTCCTAAACTAAAACCTGTTTTTATAGAATCTTGTGCGGGTTGTTGCGCCCAAGCCGAGAACGAAAATAACAATACAAAAACTAAAAAAATGCTTAGACTACGCTCAGCAACCTCAAATTGTTTAAACTTAGTAAAGCACTTTTTTATTGATTTATAAAAATTTGGTTTATTTATATTCAAAATCTGTTATAAATTTTTTAAAGCTTGTTTTATAATGGTTTCAACATTGGCATTGGGTTGCGAGATTATAATTTTATCGACAACGCGTTCGGCCTGCTTTTTTGCAAAACCAAGTACTTCTAATGCAGATAACGCTTCATCTTTATTGGTATTGTCTTTAGAAACAGAAACTTCGTCGATATCGTAAATCTTCAGAATTTTGTCTTTCAAATCAATAATAACACGTTGCGCCGTTTTTGCCCCAATGCCTTTAATAGATTGTATTAATGCCACATCGCCAACCGCAATACCTTCTCTAACCTGTTTTGGGGTTAACGAGGATAACATGGTACGTGCAATACTAGAACCAATGCCGCTTACAGAAATGAGCAATCTAAAAATTTCGCGTTCGGCCAATGATGAAAATCCGTAAAGCGTATGAGAATCTTCTTTAACTTGAAGATGCGTATATAGTTTTAAATGCTCGCTATCTGGGATTTGGGAATAGGTGTGTAACGAAATATTTAACAAATAGCCCACGCCATTACAATCAATAACAACACTTGTTGGGTTTTTTTCTGTAAGTTTTCCTTGTATATGTGTTATCATGTATCCCTTTTCGTTAATCGACCAAATGTAATAAAATTATTTGCATTTAAAACCATTTGCTATTTGATTTTACGGTGCTAAAATGCTCTTTTTTTGATGGATAGTTTGTTTTAAAATGAAAATTTAAACAAAGGGGCAATGCATGGTTTTTACTGAAGCAAATGCCATCGTTTTTATTTTATTTCCAATACAATTCCTGGCTTATTAAAACTACGTGTTACTTGCCTTTTTCTGCTCTCGTTTTTCTTTGTGCTGCGCATCGATTACCGCAATGGCTGCCATATTTACAATTTCATCGACACTGGCCCCTAATTGAAGGATGTGTACGGGTTTGCGCATGCCCATCATTATGGGGCCGATAGATTGGGCTTCGTTTAATTCTTTTAGTAATTTATAAGTAATGTTTGCAGAATCTAAATTTGGAAAAACAAGCGCGTTTACTTTTTTACCCACCAGTTTAGAAAAGGGGAATTTTTCGCGAAGCATGGCATCATTTAAAGCAAAATCGGTTTGCAGATCGCCATCTACAACCATATCAGGGAAATGGCGGTGTAAATACGATACGGCTTCTCGAACTTTTGATGCATTGATATGTTCTGAAGACCCAAAATTAGAGTACGAGATCATTGCTGTAACGGGCTCCATACCAAACATTTTAATAACCCAAGATGTCATTCGTGCTATTTTGGTTAAATCTTTGGCAGTTGGGTCTATATTAATAGAGGTATCACTTAAAAAAAGCGGGCCTCTTTTTGTCATCATCACATTGGTAGTTGCTATTCTAGTAGCGCCTTTTACCATGCCAATAAGCTCCAGCATGGGTTTTACAACGGTTGGATAATTTCTGGAATACCCAGAAATAAGTGCATCGGCATCGCCTTCGTTTACCATCATTGCAGCAAAATAGTTGCGTTCTCGCATTAATTTTTGTGCTGAATATAGTGTTACACCTCTGCGTTTACGCTGCTCCCAATACACTTTGGCGTATTTGTTTTTTCGATTGGTTTCTTCGTCTGCTTTTGGGTCTATAATAGGTACATCGGCATCAAATTCTATCTCTTTCATTAGGTTTTCAATGGTTTCTTTTCGCCCTAATAAAATTGGAAATGCAATACCATCTTCGTAAACTATTTGCGCAGCTTTTAAAACCGCTAATTGGTCGGCCTCTGCAAAAACAACACGTTTGGGGTTTAGTTTAGCTCTGTTTATTAAAAGCCTAACCAATTTATTATCGGACCCTAATCGTTCTCTAAGGATATCTTTATACTTGTCCCAATCGGTAATAGGTTCTTTGGCAATACCGCTTTCCATAGCGGCTTTTGCTACGGCAGGAGGGATTTCTGCTATTAAACGCGGATCGAAAGGTTTAGGAATGATGTAATCTGTTCCAAAAGTTAATCGGGTTTCGCCATAGGCAATATTTACTTGCTCTGGCACGGGTTCTTTAGCTAATCTCGCAAGGGCTTTAACCGCTGCCATTTTCATGGCTTCGTTAATTTTTGTTGCACGAACATCCAATGCGCCTCTAAAAATAAACGGAAACCCCAATACATTATTTACCTGATTAGGATGGTCGCTGCGGCCTGTTGCCATAATAATATCTTTACGTGTGGCTACTGCGATATCGTATTTCACTTCGGGGTTTGGATTGGCCATAGCAAACACAATAGGTTTTTTTGCCATACTTAACAGCATTTGCGGCGTTACTATATCTGGCATAGACAAACCAATGAATACATCTGCGTTTTTCATGGCATCGTCAAGGGTATCTATTTTTCTATGCGTAGCAAATTCGGCTTTTTCTTTAGACAGGTTTTCGCGGTCGTCTCTTATCACGCCTTTACTATCTAACATAACCATATTTTTGCGCTTTGCCCCAAATGCTTGGTACAAACGAGAGCAAGAAATAGCTGCTGCACCAGCACCGCTTATTACAATGTTTACGTCTTCAATGTGCTTTTCGGCAAGCTCTAAAGCGTTTATTAATGCGGCTGCCGATATTATTGCGGTACCGTGCTGGTCGTCGTGCATTACCGGAATATCTAGTTCTTCTTTTAAACGGCGTTCTATTTCAAAAGCCTCAGGCGCCTTAATATCTTCAAGGTTAATGCCCCCAAAAGTGGGCGCTATGTTTTTCACGGTTTCAATAAACTCGTCAACATTTTCGGTATCAACTTCAATATCAAATACATCAATATCGGCAAATATTTTAAACAGCAAACCCTTCCCTTCCATTACGGGTTTTGATGCTTCCGGACCAATATTGCCCAAACCCAAAACAGCGGTTCCGTTGGATATTACAGCTACCAAATTACCTTTGGCGGTATATTTATAGGCGTTGTTTTTATCCTTTTCAATTTCTAAACAAGGTTCTGCAACTCCCGGCGAGTAGGCTAAAGACAAATCTCTTTGGCTTGCGTATTTTTTGGTAGGGACCACTTTTATTTTTCCCGGAGTTGGTTTGGCGTGGTATATAAGGGCTTCTCTTCGTTTGCTTTCTTCGCTCATAATGGATAGGTTATTTTATTTTCGCTTTCGCTGAATAACAAATATAATAATCCTATTTACGAAACAGCTAGTCTTTTAAAAAATTGATGTTTCTTTTTAAACCCGAAAACTTGGTACGCTTTACTGCCGATTTTTTAAATACTTTACTAAAAGTTTCTTGAGTTATCTCTTCCCAGTCTTTTTTTGTCATTGTAACTAATTCGGGATGTGGATTAAAAAGCGGCTCGTTATGCGCTTTAGAAAACCGGTTCCACGGGCACACATCTTGACAGATATCGCAACCAAACATCCAATCGTCAAACTTTCCTTTAAACTCAGACGGGATATTTTCTTTGAGTTCAATAGTAAAATACGAAATACATTTACTGCCATCTACCACGTAGGGTTCTGTAATGGCTTGTGTGGGGCAGGCATCGATACATTTTGTACACGTGCCACAATGATCTGTGGTAACGGTATCGTATTCCAACTCCAAATCGATAATCAATTCAGCAATAAAATAAAACGAACCAACTTGTTGGGTTAACAAATTACTGTGCTTACCTATCCATCCTAAACCAGATTTTGCAGCCCAGGCTTTATCGAGAACCGGGGCGGAATCAACAAAGGCCCTTCCGGAAACTTCTCCTATTTCTTCTTGAATAAATTGTAAAAATGATTTGAGTTTGTCTTTTATAATGAAATGATAATCGGTACCGTAAGCGTATTTGGAAATTTTAAAGCTATCTTGATTTTGTTGTTCTGAAGGATAATAATTGAGTAATAAGGAAATGACACTTTTTGAACCTTCAACCAGTTTTGTGGGGTCTAAGCGTTTATCAAAGTGGTTTTCCATGTACTGCATTTGCCCGTGCATGTTGTTGTTCAGCCATTTTTCCAGTCGCGGCGCCTCTTCTTCTAAAAAAACAGCTTTACTGATGCCGCAAGACAGAAAACCAAGTTGTTTTGCTTGGTTTTTTATGAGGTTGGTATGTTTTGTTTTAGGGTTCAATTATATGATATATGTTTATTTGAAAGAGAAAGACGGATGAAAACACATAGGTTAACGGAGCAAAACAAATTTACAAGGCCCTTGTTTAAAATTTATTTAGTTATTTTTCCTTCAACAGTTTATCCCTGAGCCTGTGCTGAGCAAAGTTGAAACAGGAAGATTAAGATGGGAACAATCCGCCTTGAATATTCCCTTTTATTTTCCCTAAGTGCTTATAAGCCAATTCTGTTACTTCTCGCCCGCGCGGTGTGCGCATTATAAAGCCTTGTTGAATTAAAAAGGGTTCGTAAACTTCCTCGATGGTTTCGGGGCTTTCGCTTACTGCAGTAGCAATGGTTGTAATACCCACGGGGCCTCCTTTAAATTTATCGATAATGGTTGTTAAGATTTTATTATCCATTTCGTCCAACCCATGGGCATCAACACTTAAAGCCTCTAAAGCATATTTTGCAATTTTAATATCTATGTTGCCATTTCCTTTTATTTGTGCAAAATCGCGAACGCGACGCAATAAAGCGTTTGCTATCCTGGGTGTGCCACGGCTTCGGCCTGCAATTTCAATAGCGGCTTCCATGGTTATTGGCACATCTAAAATAGTGGCACTTCGTTGTACAATGGTGGTAAGCAAATCGGTTTTATAATATTGCAACCTGCTTTGAATACCAAAACGTGCGCGCATGGGCGATGTTAACAACCCTGAGCGTGTTGTGGCACCAATTAAAGTAAATGGGTTTAAATTGATTTGAACGGTTCTTGCATTTGGTCCAGACTCAATCATAATATCGATTTTGTAATCTTCCATGGCGGAGTACAAATACTCTTCTACAATGGGACTTAATCGATGGATTTCATCAATAAATAGCACATCGCGTTCTTCAAGATTGGTAAGTAAACCTGCTAAATCTCCTGGTTTATCCAATACGGGGCCCGAGGTAACTTTTATGCCAACACTTAATTCGTTTGCTAAAATATGGGCTAGTGTTGTTTTGCCTAATCCCGGTGGCCCATGAAACAAGGTATGGTCTAAGGCTTCAGTACGTAAGTTTGCAGCTTGAACGAAAATTTGAAGATTTTCCAACACTTGATCTTGTCCCGTAAAATCATTGAATGATAGCGGTCTTAATTTTTTTTCTACATCTAATTCTTCGGGCGAAAAATTACTGTCTGTTGGGTCTAGATTCTCGTTCATTTAGTCTTTATTTCTTAAGTGATAAAGATACTGAAACAAGTTCAGCACAAGCAAATATAAACATACTGAAATAAATTCAGTACAAAAAAGCCTTTCCAATTCAGAAAGGCTTTTCAATAATATTTATAAAGAATTTTTAGTGCTGCAATTCTTCTTCACCGTCTTTTAATGGCACGTTCTGGGGCACAAAGTCGTCGTCATGCCCAGGTTTACTGTAATCGTAAGCCCAACGATATACATGAGGGATATCGCCTTTCCAGTTTCCGTGTATGTGCTTTACGGGGGTAGTCCATTCTAAAGTTGTAGAACGCCATGGGTTTTGTGTGGCTTTTTTGCCAACAAACATGCTAGCGAAAAAGTTATATAAATATATGATTTGAACTACGCCACCAATTAATGCAAATATGGTAATAATAACGTTTACATTGGCTAAATCGTCAAATAAAGGAAAGTTACTATTGGTATAATAACGACGGGGTAGTCCTGCCATACCTATAAAGTGCATAGGGAAAAACACACCATAAGCACAAACAGCGGTTAACCAAAAATGGATATAGCCTAAGTTTTTGTTTAGCATTCGACCAAACATTTTTGGATACCAATGGTAAATTCCGGCAAACATACCATAAAGTGCAGATATACCCATTACCAAGTGGAAGTGAGCAACCACAAAATAGGTGTCGTGCACGTTAATATCTAAGGCAGAATCTCCTAAAATAATTCCTGTTAAACCTCCTGATATAAAAGTTGATACAAAACCAATGGAGAATAGCATAGCAGGATTCATTTGTAAATTACCCTTCCAGAGTGTGGTTATCCAGTTAAATGCTTTAACAGCCGATGGAATAGCAATTAATAAGGTTGTGAATGTAAAAACAGATCCTAAAAACGGATTCATTCCTGAAACAAACATGTGATGCCCCCAAACAATTGTTGAAAGGAAAGCAATAGCTAAAATTGAAGCAATCATGGCACGGTAACCAAATATTGGTTTACGCGAGTTGGATGCCATAATTTCAGAAACAAGACCCATAGCAGGTAATATTACAATATAAACTTCTGGGTGGCCCAAGAACCAAAATAAATGTTCGAACAATACGGGCGATCCTCCTTGGTAATGCAATACTTCGCCTTGAATAAAAATATCAGATAAAAAGAACGAGGTACCAAAACTTCTATCCATTATTAATAATAAAGCCGCAGATAACAATACCGGAAACGATACCACACCAATTATAGCCGTTACAAAGAAGGCCCATATTGTAAGTGGTAATCGTGTCATAGACATCCCTTTTGTACGCAAGTTTATTACGGTAACTATATAATTAAGCGATCCTAATAAAGAGGAAGCAATAAATAAGGCCATAGAAACCAACCAAAGCGTCATGCCCAAACCCGAGCCTCCTTGTGCCATTGGTAAAGCACTTAATGGCGGATAAATAGTCCAACCCGCTGCGGCTGGTCCTGCCTCGACAAATAAAGACATAATCATGATAACACTTGATAAGAAAAACAACCAATACGATACCATGTTTAAGAAACCTGATGCCATATCGCGAGCACCAATTTGTAACGGAATTAATAGATTACTAAACGTACCACTTAAACCTGCTGTTAACACAAAGAAAACCATAATGGTTCCATGTATGGTTACTAAAGCCAAATAAATATCGGCATCCATAACACCGTCTGGTGCCCATTTGCCCAATAATGCTTCAAACAATATGTTTGGCTCTTCTGGCCATGCAATTTGCATACGAAACATCATAGACATTAAAACCCCAATAACACCCATTATAGTACCTGTAATTAGGTACTGTTTGGCAATCATTTTATGGTCTTGGCTAAATATATATTTAGTTACAAAGGTTTCTTTATGATGATGTCCGTGGTCGTTGTCGTGAGCTTGGTTATCTGCGTGTGCTGACATAATCTTATTTCGGTATTTATCTTTTTAAATTAGTTTATCAGGGAGTTTTTAAATTCTTTTTGCTCGCTTAACCAAGCATCAAATTCTTCTTGGGTTTCAACTATAATTTTCATTTGCATATTGTAGTGCGATTTTCCACAAATTTTGTTACATAATAGCAAATAATCAAACTCGTATGGCTCCAGTGGCTCTTCGCCTTTTGCTAACAGTTCCTTACTGTTTTCGGCTCTAATCTCGTTTATATTTTTAACTTTCTTAATAATCTGTGGTGTTTGTCTCATATCGGCAGTGGTTACCGTTGGCGTAAAGCCAAATTGTGTAACCATACCCGGAACACAGTTCATTTGTGCTCTAAAGTGTGGCATGTATGCCGAGTGCAATACGTCTTGAGAGCGCATTTTAAACAATACCGGCCGGCCTACCGGCAAATGCAATTCTGTTGTAATAATATCGTCTTGTGCGTTGGGGTCGGCTTCATCTAAACCTAAAATATTGGCACGATCAATATCAATTAATCGAACGTTGGCTTTTCCCAAGGTATTATCGGCACCTGCATATCTGGCTTTCCAGTTGTATTGCTGTGCATATAATTCTACAACTAAGGTGTCTTCGGTTTCTTCAACACCCATAATGTTTATCCAGGTGTTTAGCCCGTATATTATCAATCCTGCTAAAACAATTACGGGAATAATGGTCCAGATAGCTTCCAGTTTATTGTTATCGGCAAAGAACAGGGCTTTTTTTCCTTTTTCGCCTTTGTACTTAAAAGCGAAATAATGCAATAAAAACTGAGTAATGGTTTGTACTATAAATATGATAATCATTAAGATTACCATTAAATTATCTATAGTTGGTCCATGGGCTGAAGCCGAATTGGACATTAATGGCAAATCGCCCCATTTAATAAAAGAGTAAATGGTTATGGCGTAGATAAATACCAAAAAAGCCATCATTAAATAGGCGTTTACGGTGTTGTCTTTATCTGTGGCCACCTGGGTGTTTTCAATTTTAGCTTGAGCCAAATCAAAAATCTTTACCATTTGCCAAATGGCAACTAAAATAAATACTAAAACTATAATTGTTAATAAAGCAGTCATTGATATTGTTCGTCTTTATTTATATCTTGATTAATAATGAAATTCTTCGCTTTCTTTTTTGAAAGGGTATCTTTTTACCAGCAATGGTGCTTTTGTTAAAGCTGTAAATACTATAAATATAAACAACCCTGTAAAAAGCATTACGGAACTAATTTCTGGGATGCCTATAAACCATCTATCACCTACTGTTGCTGGCATAACCATAACATACACATCTAAGTAATGCCCGAATAGAATTACAATGCCCGTCATAACCACAAACCATGGAACACGTTTGTAATCGGCATTCATTAACATTAAAATGGGGAACACAAAATTAAGTGCCACCATACCTAAGAACGGTAATTGGTAATCTTGAAAACGCGATACAAAATAGGTAACCTCTTCTGGTATGTTTGCGTACCAAATAAGCATAAATTGAGAGAACCATAAATAGGTCCAGAAAATACTAAATGCAAACATGTATTTAGCAACATCGTGTAAATGGTTTTCGTTAACAAAATCTAAATAGCCTCTAGATTTTAAGTAAATAGACAGTAGTGCGATAACGGTAATGCCACTTACAAACATACTAGCAAATACGTACCACCCGAATAATGTTGAGAACCAGTGCGGATCTAAACTCATAATCCAATCCCAAGACATTATAGATTCGGTAAAAATAAAGAACACCAAAAAACCTGCAGCGATACGGAACGATTTTTTAAAGTTCCTGTTATCTTGGGCGGTATCTTGTGCTATTGAAAATTTACGTGAGAAATGGCGGTATAAACTCCAACCGGCTATAAATATTAGGCCTCTAATAACAAACCAGGGCAAATTTAACCAACTTGATTTATTTTGGATTAGTTTATCGTGGGCAACCACTTCTGGATCCATCCAAATAAATAAATTATAGTGGCCTATGGTTCCGGAAGCTACGGCTATTAACAACACAATTAATGCCCCGGGCAATAGGTATGCTGTAATGCCTTCCATAACTCTGAATAGCACGGGCGACCAACCTGCTTGCGATGCAATTTGAATGGCATAAAAAGCGAGAACGCCCAAAGCAATCATCATAAAAAAGAAGGCTGCCACGTATAAAGAAGCCCATGGCCTATTTGCTATTTGATGCTGTACGTGTTTTACATGTTCGGCATGTGCGTCTGCTTTATTATCATTTGTATCGTGTGATACTGTTTCGCTGTGTGTCGCTTCTTCTCCATGGCTATTACCATGGGATTCTTCTGTAAGTAAGTGCTCTACTTCTTCAAAAGATTTATGAGATGTGGCAAAACTAATTCCAACTCCAACAGCTCCTAAAACCATTAGAATGATAGAAAATGTTTTTAATTTATTTGAAAATGTGTACATATCTATATAATCTTATCTTCTTACTTTTCTAAATCTTCCTTTAGCTTCAACACGTATGAAACGACTTGCCATCGCTCTTCTTCGTTTAATTGGTTAGCATAAGAACCCATGGCATTTTTACCGTAATAAATAGTGTGGTAGGTACTACCGGCGTTTATGGCACGACCTACATCGCTAAAACTTGGGATACCAAGAATTTTTTCGCGTTGCACTAATTTACCTTGGCCGTCTCCTTTATTGCCATGGCAAATGCCACAGTAAATATCGTAAAGTTCTTTACCTCGTTTAAAATCTACTTGTAAAGAATCCAACGGATTAGCTAATGTTGCTTTTGCCAACTCGTAACCTGCTGTGGTGTTTTCAATATCGAAAGGTATATGCCCTCTAGCCACAGAGCCTTTTGCTGGTAATTGTGCTTGCATACCATTTGGGAAAGCAGCTTCTCCATAGGTTTCGTAACCTTCAGATTCGTACATGTTTGGCATAAACTGATAGTTAGGCTCGCTTTTGTTAAAGCAGGATGTTGCCGATAACAACAATACTGCTACAAAACTTATATGTTTTAAGTTCTTCATATTAATGTGCGTCTTCTTTATCAATAATATTAATCTCGACTGCTCCGGTTTCTTTAAGTAGGTTTTCTAGTTCATCGGTATTGCCATGAACTGCAATTTCCATTAAAAAATGATCGTCGGTGGTTCTAGGGTCTGGGTTTTCGGCTTTTTTAAAGGGCCACATTCTACTGCGCAAATAAAAGGTAATTACCATTAAATGGGCTGCAAAAAATACGGTAAGCTCGAACATAATAGGTACAAATGCGGGCATGTTTTCCAGATAGCTAAAGCTTGGTTTTCCTCCTATGTCTTGGGGCCAATCTTCAATCATAATATAATCCATCATAACCACAGATACTACCAGACCTACCAAACCGTACAAAAAAGCGGTAATGGCAATTCGCGTTGGCGCCAACCCCATGGCTTTATCTAGTCCGTGTACGGGAAACGGCGTATATATTTCTTCAATGTGATGTTTTTGTGCCTTTACCGATTTTACGGCAGACATTAAAATATCATCATCGGTATAAATAGCGTGAATAACTTTTGAAGCTTCCATTGACTCTATTTCTTTCTAGTTTATTAATTTTTTAGCTTGCCCAGACCAATCGTCGCGTTCTGCGCGCCCTGGGAAAGCCCCTGTAATGTCGTCTAATAAATCATATTCTCTTTTGGTCATTTTGCTTACCTGTAGGTAAGTAAAAACACCAAAGCTGTTAAGTACACCTTCCATTTTAGGGCCAATACCCTTAATCACTTTTAAATCGTCTGGTGTTTGTAAGGCTGGATCGAATTTGCCTATGCCCTGTAATAGGTTGTCTAACTTTTCGGAATTATTTGGATTAAGATTGTCCTCTGCTGTTTCTTGGGTTGTTTTTATACTTGATGTTCTTTGGTCTGCGCCTGTACCTACTAAGCTATCACCTCGTTCTCTAATGTTTTTATAGCGCTCTCCAGATGATTTTAAAATGGTTTTTACTTCCGCTTGAGCGATAATAGGAAAGGTTCTTGAGTACAATAAGAAGAGTACAAAGAAAAACCCAATGGTTCCTATAAACGTGCCAATATCTACAAAGGTTGGCGAAAACATGGTCCATGAAGATGGCAAATAGTCGCGGTGCAATGAGGTTACAATGATTACAAAACGCTCAAACCACATGCCAATATTTACTATAATAGATATGATGAAGGAGAACATGATAGATGTTCTTAATTTCTTGAACCACATAAGTTGCGGAGAAAACACGTTACAGATCATCATCGACCAATAAGCCCAGGCATAAGGCCCTGTTGCTCTGTTTAAAAAGGCGTATTGTTCGTATTCTACACCAGAATACCAAGCAATAAACAACTCTGTAATATAGGCCACACCAACTATTGAACCTGTAATCATAATAACAATGTTCATTAATTCGATGTGCTGTAGGGTAATATAGTTTTCAAGGTTACACACTTTCCTCATAATAATAAGCAGGGTGTTTACCATGGCAAATCCAGAGAATACAGCACCCGCAACAAAATATGGAGGAAAAATGGTAGTATGCCAACCTGGTATTACCGATGTGGCAAAATCGAACGATACAATGGTATGTACAGAAAGCACCAAAGGTGTTGCTAAACCGGCAAGCACTAAAGATACTTCTTCAAAACGCTGCCAATCTTTTGCCCTGCCAGACCATCCAAAACTTAATAAAGCATATATTTTCTTTTGGAAAGGCTTTATAGCTCTATCGCGTAACATGGCAAAATCTGGCAATAAACCTGTCCACCAGAATACTAAAGATACCGATAAGTAAGTTGAAATTGCAAATACGTCCCAAAGCAATGGTGAGTTGAAGTTTACCCATAGCGATCCAAATTGATTGGGAATAGGCAGTACCCAATAGCCTAACCAAGGGCGCCCCATGTGGATAAGCGGAAACAGGCCTGCTTGCACAACTGCGAAAATCGTCATCGCTTCAGCAGAGCGGTTAATGGCCATTCTCCATTTTTGGCGGAATAGTAAAAGTACAGCAGAGATAAGTGTTCCTGCGTGGCCAATACCAACCCACCAAACAAAATTGGTAATATCCCAGGCCCAACCAATGGTCTTGTTTAACCCCCAGGTCCCTATACCTGTTGATATGGTATAAATAATGCAACCAACTCCCCAAAGAAAAGCTGTAAGCGAAATACCAAAAACTATCCACCATTGTTTGTTTGCTTTTCCCTCTACAGGTCTTGCTACATCCACAGTAACATCGTGGTATGATTTTTCGCCGGTAACTAGAGGTCTTCTAATAGGTGCTTCGTAATGAGACGCCATTTTTTATTGTTTATTTGTTTATTCGTTTATTTGTTAGAATGTCTTTCAACTTTATAACAATTCCACTTTTTACTAAGATTTATGCTTCGGTTGTATTTCTCACTTTTGTTTGGTACTGTACATTAGGCTTGGTGCCCACATACTCTAACAAGTGATACATACGGTTATCTTCTTTAAGTTTTGCAACTTTACTGTCTTTATCGTTAATATCGCCAAATACCATAGCGCCATTGCTACAGGCCGAGGAACAAGCGGTTTGGAATTCGCCGTCTTTTATTTCGCGACCTTCACGTTTGGCGTCCATAATGGTTTTTTGTGTCATTTGAATACACATTGAACATTTTTCCATAACACCACGAGAACGCACAACCACATCCGGGTTTAACACCATGCGCCCTAAATCATCGTTCATATGATAATCGAACTCATCGTTACTTGAATATAAAAACCAGTTAAAACGACGCACTTTGTACGGACAGTTGTTTGCACAGTATCTGGTACCCACGCAACGGTTGTATGCCATGTGGTTTTGGCCTTGGCGACCATGCGATGTTGCTGCTACAGGGCAAACGGTTTCGCAAGGGGCGTGGTTACAGTGCTGACACATTACGGGTTGAAAAACAACTTGTGGGTTTCCGGCTGGATTTTCCATTTCTCCAAACTCACTCAAAGAGCTGCCCAAGCCCGATATGTTTTCTTTTTTATCAATATCTTTTGTAAAGGTTTCTTCAGATGAATAATACCTATCTATGCGCAACCAGTGCATATCGCGGCTTCGGCGCACTTCTTCTTTTCCTACAACGGGCACATTGTTTTCTGCATGGCATGCTATAACGCAGGCGCCACAGCCCGTACAGGCATTTAAATCGATGGATAGGTTAAAATGATGCCCAATAGAACGATCGAACTCGTCCCACAAATCCACCTCGGGAGATGTTACCGGTGTTTCTTTGTGATTTAAAGATACTTTTGGAACTACATTCCAACCGTGTTCTTTATCTTCTTTGTCGTAGGTATTAAATATTTCTAATGTGGTTTCTTTTATAATATCGCCACGACCCATTAGCGTATTGTGTAGCTGTACCGAAGCAAACTCGTGCTCTCCACTAGCAGCTTCAATAGTAACTGGCTGCACATTATTAAAGTTATTATACAATGCATAGGCGTTAACACCGGTTTGCATTTCTTCTTTTAAACCCAATGTTTTTCCGTAGCCAAAGGCTAAACCAACAGAGCCTTTTGCTTGCCCTGGCTGTATTATTACTGGGGCTTTAATAGTTGTGCCGTTTGCCGAAATATTGGCATAACTTCCGTTTAATCCTCCGGTGGCATCGTGTGTATTAACAATCCCCAACGCATCGGCATCGGCTTTAGACATGGTTAAGTAGTTGTCCCAAGAAGTTCTGGTTAATGGGTCCGGGAATTCTTGTAACCATGGGTTATTGGCCTGTTGGCCATCACCCATCCCTACTTTGGTATATAGGGTTAATTCGAATTCTGAATCGGTTTGTACAGATGCTGCTAAGGCTCTTGCTGCATTTCCTGAAGGGATTTCTACCTCTTCAGCTTCAACAGATTCGGAAGTGTTTGCGGTATCTGTTGCAAGGGTTCCAACATAAACCCCATCGTGTAATGCTTTATTAAAAGAACTTCCTGCTAAAATAGTTGTTCCCCAAGCGTCTTTTATATAATCGTGATAAGACTTATCGTTTCCTATCCATTTTAACAAAGCGTCCTGAAATTGTCTGGTATCAAACAAAGGACGTATGGTTGGTTGCGTTAAAGCATAATGTCCTTTCTTTAATTCGACATCGCCCCAAGATTCTAGATAATGCGGTGCTGCTGCGATATAATCTGTAAGTGTTGATGTTTCGTCTGCTTTCATAGAAAAAGTTACTGATAAATCAACTTTTTCTAATCCTTCGGCAAACTCTGAAGCATTGGGTAAGGTGTATATGGGGTTAACACCACTCATAATTAAGGCGCCAATAGTTCCCGCATTCATATCGGCAACTAATTTAGCGACTGCCTTATCGTTACCTTGTCTTGTTTTTATGGGTGTTTTAGCATCGAAAGCCTTACTGTTTAAGGCCTCATTAATTTCTAAAGCTACGGTTTGAGCGTTTACATCTTGAATTCCGGTAACTACAACACCGTTGCTTCCTGCCTTTTTTAGTTGAGCTGCTGCATTGCTAACTGCCTCTTCGATAGGTGTTGGCAAATCTGTTGCGGCAACAGATTGCCCTGAAATTAAACTATATAATTTAGCTAAAGCCGTTTTTTGCTGGCTTGGTGTTAGGGGCACGCGCTTATCGGCATTGGCTCCGGTTAAAGACATGTTAGATTCAAACTGGATATGGCGCGACATTTTACCTTTATTTGGCACTCTATTTTTAGAGTAGCCCGAATCAAATCCGCCCCCTTGCCAATCGCCTAAGAAATCGGCTCCCACAGAAACAATGGTCATCGCTTTAGAGAAATCGTAATTTGCCAATCCGCGTTCGCCGTATCTGGCTTGGTAAGCATCTAGTGCGGTAGATTCTGAAACGGCATCGTAAATTACATGGCGTACATTACCGTATTTTTCAGTAAATTCTGCAATTAACTTATTAGTTGAAGGGCTTGCAAATGTTTGTGTTAATAATACAATGTCTTTCCCAGAAGCTTTTGCAGCTTCTAAACCGCTCTTAACACCATTATCAAGATCACTCCAGTCAATATAGCTATCGCCATGAACGGGTGCTTGAATTCTTAAACTGTCGTACAATCCTAAAACCGATGCGTTAACCCTGGCATTAGCGCTACCATTAGTAGTTGCTAGGGTATTGTTTTCAATTTTTATGGGGCGCCCCTCGCGTGTTTTTACCAAAACACTTGCAAAATCGAAACCGTCGGCAATGGTTGTTGCATAATAATTGGCAACACCAGGAATAATTTCGGTGGGTTGTACTACGTAAGGAATAGATTTAACAACAGGCCCTTCGCAGGCAGCAAGAGATGCCGCAGCAGTACTAAAACCAACATATTTTAAGAAATCGCGACGTGTTGTTGAGGTTGCTTCTAAGGTGCTTTTATCGCCTAAAAATTCATCTGTTGGAATTTCTTCAACAAACTCGTTTTGCTTTAGCGTCTCAACAATAGAGCTGTTTTCGTTTAGCTCTTCAACACTTTTCCAGTATTTCTTGTTTGATGACATATTGTATAATTGAATTACTTCTTATTTATTTTTACTTTTTTCGCTTTCGCGGAAATCAATACTAACTATTTAAAGTTTTCCGCATGTATTTTGATTTGGCTCGGTAACTGAGCGGAAAAAATTTAAATTAATAATGGCACTTACCACATTCCAATCCTCCCATTTGGGCAGGTGTTAATTTATCTACGCCGTATTTTTTTGAAAGCTCTTTGTGTATTTTCTCGTAATAGGCATTATCCTCAACCTTAACATTTGATGTTCTGTGGCAATCTATACACCAGCCCATGGTTAATGGGGCGTGTTGGTACATAACTTCCATTTCTTCTACTGGCCCATGGCAAGTTTGGCACTCGATACCTGCAACCGTAACGTGCTGTGCATGGTTAAAATACACAAAATCCGGTAAATTATGAATACGCACCCACTTAACAGGTTGGGTTTCTCCTGTGTATTCTTGCTCTTCATCATCCCAACCTACTGCGGCATATAACTTTTTAATTTCGGCATTGTAATCTACCCCTATTTTCAGGCCTTCAGCTTGTGTTTCTGGAGCCACTTCGTAGATGGATTTATGGCAGTTCATACAAACATTTAAGGAAGGAATTCCAGAATGTTTTGAAGTTCTTGCCGATGAGTGGCAATATTTACAATCGATACCATTATCGCCTGCATGTATTTTGTGCGAGTAATGGATAGGCTGCACGGGCTCGTAACCCTGGTCTATACCAATTTGCATAAAATAACCAAATGCAAAATAGGCACTGGCCAACAAAAAGAATATGGCCACAACTAGCATTAAAAACTGATTTTGCACAAAAGCCTTCCATAAAGGAGTTCGGTTAGCTTGGTCTTCAAAATCAATATTTTTTGCTGCAGCAAACCTGCGCAAAGTTTTGTTTACTAAATACAAGCCCATGGCCAATAAAGCAAACAAAATAGCCAAGGCCCCCAATATTATTTGGTTTGAAATGCCTCTGGCACCTCCGGCGGCTTCTTCGGCGGCCACTGCTGTTTCTGTTACTACGGGCGCTTTCTTTTCTTGGGCCGTGTAAGCGAGTATATCGTCTAAATCCTTATCAGATAATTGCGGAAACGCTGTCATTGGCTCGCCATTGTATTCGTTGTAAATCTTGTTGGCATAAGCATCGCCGGCTTTAATCAAGCCCGCGCTGTTTTTAATCCAAGCGTATATCCAATCTCTATCCAAGCCTTCTTCGTTGGCCAATCGTTGCTCGAAGTTGCGTAGCGCTGGCCCTGTCATTTTTTTGTCTAAACTATGGCAAGCCGCACAATTGGTGTTAAATAAGGATTTTCCTTTTACTGGATCGCCTTCTTGAGCCGAAAGAGAATTTGTGAATGCTAGTAAAATAATGAACCCAAAACGAAGACTATTTGTGGTGAGTTTGCGGTAAATTACCTGTATCATATTTTTGGTTGAATTAACTTCTAAACTTTGGTATGATTTTTTCATTTAAAAATACAGAAAAGAAACAGTTAAAAAAATCTCTAACAAAAGTAATATTAAAAGTCGATTTTATAAATGTTACAGAAGTGTTAATTATCAATTTAGAGGGATTCTAAATAACAAAAAGCGTCCTGTTTTAGTTTATAACTTATACATTTGCATAAATTTCTAAACTTATGAAAACCACAAATCTCAATTTACTAACATTTGTCATAGTTTTTTTTATATTTACAACAGCTAATTGCTTTGCCCAAGAAGGACATGTTGTTATAAACCAAGATAAAAATATCTCTAAACTGTTAGCTCTAAAAAAAGAGCTTAATAAAGACGAAAAAATATCTGACCGCTATAAAATACAGATACACAGCGGAAACAGGGCCAGTGCATTGGCCGCACAAAAAGAATTTGGCTCTATTTATGCCAACTGGTATTCTAAAATTGTTTTTGATACGCCGAACTTTAAAATATGGGCAGGAAATTTTAGAACACGTTTAGAAGCCGATAGGGCTTTAAAAAGAATTAAAAAAAACTTTCCTTCTGCGTTTATCTTCAAGCCGAAAAAGGAAAACAGCTAAAAAAACCCATTAATCAATTGTTAAGAAACAACGCTTTGCTTTTATATATTTTAGGTTTTTAGCCCTTTTTTGTGCAACATAGCTTTAAGGGCTTCTGTTACCTTTTTTGAATTTCCAATAAAAATAGCATTTTCTACAATAATAACCGGCCGACTTAAAAAAGTGTAGTGTTCTAAGATGTAATGCTTATAATCGCGCTCTTCAAGATTTTGGTTTTTTAAACCCATCTCCTTGTAAAGTTTAGCGCGTTTGCTAAAAAGCGCTTCGTAGCTTCCTGAAAGCGCTTTCATTTGCTCTAACTGCTTAACCGTTATCGCTTCGGATTTAACATCTTGCAAAACAAAATCCGAGGGCAAATCCAATGCTTTTAAAATTCTAACACAGGTGCTACAGGTTTTTAAATAGTACACTTTTTTCATATTGAATTTAATTTTTTGGTTGGCATGAATCTAAAGAATTCCAACAACAAATTAAACCAATTATAGCATAAATACTATATTTATCGAAAAAATAAATATTCATGGATTTTACTTTTCGGGTTTTAAACAATACACGAACTATTTTGTCTGAAATAATAGACAATACTTCGTTGAAAGATTTGAACACAGTACCTAAAGGCTTTAACAACAATGTTATTTGGAACATCGCCCACATCGTGGTTTCAGAGCAATTGTTGGCCTACAGGCTATCGGGCCTGCCTTCTATGGTTTCAGACGAAATGATTGACAAATACAAAAAAGGAACCAAACCCGAAGGCCCTGTAACCCAACAGGAAGCAAACCAGATAAAAGGCTTATTGCTTTCTGCACTGAAAAACACAAAAACCGATTACTACAATGGCGTTTTTAAAAACTATAATGCCTATACCGTTTCTACAACCGGAAACACTTTAAACACTATTGATGAGGCGCTGCAGTTTATACTTACCCACGAGGGCATTCATTACGGTTATATTTTGGCGCTCTTAAAAGCTATTAAAAACTAGGTAAGATTTGGCGTCTTCAAAAGGAATACTAAATTCTATAATACCAGCTGAGTGTGGTGCAATTTCGTATGTGTTGTAAAGCAAAATAATACCATCGTCACTGTATCCTATATTTTTTGGAAGCTGAAAATTATCGCTGCTAAAAAGAAGATCTTTGTCTTTTACTGAAGCTTCAAAATGTTTTTTGGCAATAGCTTTAAAACCTTCAATATCTATGAATAATTTAGGCGTATCTATTAATTTTCCGGTTGCCGCTTCAAAATTTAAAAAGGAAATATTCAACACCCCATGAGCGCCGCCAGTATTAGTATAAGACGTTAACGAAACACATATAATATCTGGTGTTTTAAAAATAACCTCGCCATCTATTTGAGCCTCCCAGCTATGTGCGCTTTCAGGGAATTGGGCAATAAAATCAGTATATTCGTTATTAAAACTATCAATGCTTCCTTTAACAGATTCTAAATTGGCTACATTAGGCTCTCTAATTTGAAGCGTTTTAATAACATAGCCCTCGATAGCTGAATTTATAGATTTTGCAGCACTTGTATTTTGGCTTGCCAAAGGAATATTAACATCAACAATACGGTTGTTTTCTGAAGTGATATTTGTTTCTGAAAAGGTAATTAACACATCATTCTCACAGCTAAAAAGCATCCAAAAAAAACACGCAATTAAAAGGTATCTCTTTTTTAACATAAGTAAATTATAAACTTGTGCTAAAGGTAATTATTGCATTTGAATTGAAAAAGCTATTTTAAATAGTTTATAAAAGCTTTAGTAGAAATAGAGATGCCAACAATAAAAATTGTTCGGGGCAAGCCCAAGATGCATTATTGCCCATAACTATAGGCACAAAAAGGCAAAAAACAGTGCAAGCCAGAGAGTTTTAAACTTATAAACTTAATAAAAGTGGTTATAAAATTTGATAGAAACAATTATTTTTATGGGCCAAATAAAAGCTACTTTTGTACAAAAGAGAACAAAGCATGAAATTTAACACAAAGGTTATACACGGCGGGCAAAAGCACGATTTGGCTTACGGTGCAGTTATGCCGCCTATTTACCAAACAACAACCTACGCCCAAACTACCCCTGGCGGGCATAAGGGCTTCGAATATTCCAGATCGCACAACCCAACTAGAAACGCCCTGGAAAACGCTTTTGCTAGTATTGAAAACGGTAACTACGGACTTGCCTTTGGCTCTGGCCTTGCAGCAATTGATGCCGTTATAAAACTTTTAAAACCTGGAGACGAAGTGGTTTCTACTAACGATTTGTACGGTGGTTCGTTTAGGTTATTTACAAAAATATTTAAGGGTTTTGGCATTAAATTTCATTTTATAGGCATGGAAAATGCCAAAAACATTGAAGGGTACATTAACACCAATACAAAACTTATTTGGGTTGAAACACCAACAAACCCCATGATGGCTATTATTGATATTAAAGCAGTAGCTGCATTAGCTAAAAAACACAAGGTTCTGTTAGCTGTAGATAATACCTTTGCTACGCCCTATTTACAACAACCATTAAATTTGGGAGCAGACATTGTAATGCATTCGGCAACTAAATACCTTGGCGGACATAGCGATGTGGTTATGGGCGCATTGGTTGTAAAAAACAAAGATTTGGCAGACAAGCTGTATTTTATACAAAACGCAAGTGGTGCTATTTGTGGGCCGCAAGATAGCTTTTTAGTGTTACGAGGCATAAAAACATTACACGTAAGAATGCAGCGCCATTGCGAAAACGGTAAGGCTGTAGCTGAGTACTTGGCAAACCACCCTAAAATTGAAAAGGTATATTGGCCCGGGTTTGAACAGCATCCAAATCATCAAATCGCTAAATCGCAAATGAAAGCTTTTGGAGGTATGATTTCGTTTACCTCTAAAGGAAACAATTTTGAAAAGGCTATTAAAATAGTTGAAAATTTAAAGGTGTTTACTTTGGCAGAATCTTTAGGCGGTGTAGAGTCGCTTTGCGGACATCCTGCAAGCATGACGCACGCTAGCATACCAAAAGAAGAACGCGAAAAAACAGGGGTTGTAGATTCGTTAATTAGACTAAGCGTAGGTATTGAAGATATTGATGATTTAATTGCCGACTTAAAACAAGCCTTAGGTTAGAAAACAAAAAACCTACAACTGAGCTTTCAATTACGGGGTTTTTATTTGTTAATTAATTTGTGTTTAATCTAAATAATAAATGTAACCAACATTTACCCACACAAGCCAATCGTTGTGTTTGTTATATTGCAGTTTGTGGTTTAGGCCATCTACCCAATCGCTAAAGTAATATTGAAACCTAAAATCCAGCATTAAATCAGATAACTTGTCCAGCTTATAGCGCACACCCACACTACTAACCATAGACCATGTACTACCTCCGTTTACGTTAATGGGATATGGGTCTAGTGCAGGATCAAAATTATCAAACCAATGCGAATAAATATTAGCCTGATCGAAAACCCCTCTATAATTAGGGTCGGCAGTATTACCATAGGTTGTACTCGCTTTTGGGCTAAAAGAAGTATAATGCACACCTAAGCTTGCAAAAGGCGCAAACCTAAAGGCAAACGCCTGAAAATCCCTAATGCTCCTCGGGAAAAACTCAATCTGGGTTCCAATATCAAGATTTTGTGCAATTCCAGAATGCGCTCTTAGCTTATCGGCATTAACGGTAATTCTATTGGGGTTTACCCATTCTCCATGATGGTTTAAAGTGGTTTTATTCCAAGATATTTCGTTTCTAATCTTAAAATGGTCGTTAAAATAGGTATCGGTGGTATAGCAGTTACAATCTGCTCTGTAAGAAAAGTTTATATAATGTACAATACCAAAACCAAAACCAGAATTACCAAAATTGGTTTTTACATCATCACGACTGCCAAAATCAGATCTAAATTCTACTGGACCAGTTATAACACCTATTTCGTGAGAAAAGCCTAATTGGGAATATGCTGTTTGAGATACAACAAACAAGCACATAGCAAAAGCTAAATGTTTCAAGTTAAGCATAAACAAGGTTTTGTTTTTTTGAGGCATTATCAGGACAAATATATAAAAATGCAATTAACAAACAAACATTTATCTATTTTGCAACAAAACTGCAAAAAAATTAAATAAAAACAACTTTTAAAGGCAAAAAAATGCGATTTCAATTATTAATTACCTTTAAAAACCAAGGCAATCGCAAATTACAAAAAAAAAGCGGGCTAAAACCCCAAAAAAAAGAAGAGAGTTTTTTTAAGATAGTGTATATTAGTGGCCTTAAATCAATTTTCCAATAAAAATAAAAGCAATTTTATTAATGAAAAACATCATCGAAGACTTTTTAGAACTTGTAAACAAAAGAAACAATCACGAACCAGAATTCCTGCAAGCCGTTGAAGAGGTTGCAGAATCCATAATCCCATTTATTGTAAACAACAAGAATTATTACGGAAAAAACATACTTCTTAGAATGGTAGAACCAGAGCGTTTAATTTCGTTCAGGGTTTGCTGGATGGACGACCAAGGAGAGATACAAGTAAACCGGGGTTATCGTGTACAGATGAATTCGGCCATTGGGCCATACAAGGGCGGCTTGCGTTTTCATCCTACGGTTAATGCCAGCATCCTTAAGTTCTTGGCTTTTGAGCAAGTGTTTAAAAATGCTTTAACCACTTTGCCTATGGGCGGTGGCAAAGGCGGTTCGGATTTCGATCCCAAAGGCAAATCTGATGACGAAATTATGCGTTTTTGCCATGCCTTTATGACTGAACTGTTTAGGCACATTGGCTCCAATACCGATGTGCCTGCTGGCGATATTGGTGTTGGCACTAGAGAAGTAGGCTATTTATTTGGAATGTACAAAAAGCTAAGAAACGAATTTACTGGCGTTTTAACCGGCAAGGGGATCTCTTGGGGAGGCTCTTTAATTCGTCCGGAAGCAACCGGCTACGGCACGGTGTATTTTGCAGAAAAAATGTTAGAAACAAAAGGCGATAGCTTTAACAACAAAACAGTTGTTGTTTCCGGATCTGGAAATGTGGCACAATACGCTGTTGAAAAAGCATTAGAGCTGGGCGCTAAAGTATTAACAATGTCTGATTCTTCAGGATACATAATAGACTCAAACGGTATAGATTCAGAAAAATTGGCCCATGTGATGGAATTAAAAAACGTTAAAAGAGCCAGAATTTCAGAATATATAGAAAAATACCCCAATGCAGAATTTGTAAAAGGCAAAACACCTTGGGGCGTTACCTGCGATATTGCATTGCCATGCGCCACACAAAATGAACTTGACCAGGCCGATGCCGAAACACTAATTAAAAACGGATGTATATGTGTAAGCGAAGGCGCTAACATGCCTTCAACCAGAGGAGCTATGGGTGCCTTTCACAAAGCCAAAATATTATACGCACCAGGAAAAGCATCAAATGCCGGCGGTGTTGCAACTTCTGGACTAGAGATGACCCAAAACTCGTTAAGGCTCTCATGGACACGAGAAGAAGTTGATAACAAATTAAAAGAAATTATGTGCAACATCCACGATTCTTGCATTAAGTACGGCAAGGAAGAAGACGGTTATATAGATTATGTTAAAGGAGCAAATATCGCAGGTTTTGTTAAAGTAGCCGATGCTATGTTGGCGCAGGGTGTGGTTTAAAATTAACTGTAATATAAAAGACCAAAAAGCTTCTGGTATCCCAGAAGCTTTTTTTTGTGTTCAATACATTATTTTTTCAGCTTTAAAACAGCATGCAATTAATATATTAAAACATCCTTTATATTGGCATCTTCTTGATATTCAGTATCGGTATTAACCTTCCATAAATCTGTTGGATTGTTATTTGTTATTTTATTGGCTGCTAAAAGCCCCATTAAAATAGAGTGATCTTGATTATTATACTTAAATGCCCCATAGCGTCCTATAGGCATTAAACCCTCAACGTCTTTTAAACAATCTATGACTATATCTAGTTTTTTCATATATCCAGTTTCATAAACAGGGTAACATTTTGGAACCCGAATAACTTTAGAATTGATAATTTTGTATTTTTTTGGCATAAGGTTGATATCAGAAAGTTCTTTCTTTGCCATTTTTATCAGGTCATTATCGTTGGCACTCCACATTTTGTCTTTTTCAAAACACCAAAACTCCAAAGCTAAAATAGCAGTGTTTTTATCCTTGTTTAAAGTTGGGCACCAGTTTCTAAAGTTTGTTACCCTTCCTAATTTAACTTCTGGAGCGTGGATATACAACCAATTATCTGTAAATAGGTTTATTGTATCTACTTCAAAATAAACCAAGATGGTATTTCTAAAATAAAGCGAATTAACGGCTTCTTTTACCTTTTTGGGAAGATGGCCCAAACCATTTACCAAATTGGTTAACGGCATGGTGGAAATAACGTAATCGGCTTTAATTACAGAGCCATCGGTTAATTCTACACCGCTAACCTTTTTATTGCCTTTATCGAGCAAAACTCTTTTTACGGGTGAGTTAAGAGCTATTTCTCCATTTTTCTTTTTAATTGATTCAGCTGCGCGTTCATATAATGTGCCGGTGCCATTGTTGGGGTAGGCAAATTGATCGACCAATGTTTTATGCTTATGCCCTTGGTTATTAAAAATTGAAGAAATTACGGCTTGAACCAATGAAAGTGTTTTTATTCTTTGTGCTGCCCAATCTGCATCAATTTGGGTACATTTTATTCCCCAAAGTTTTTCACTGTAATTTTTAAAAAATATGGAATATAGCTTTTCTCCAAACCTATTGCTTATCCATTCTTCTAAATTTTTTGGGTTTTTAATGGGAAAAAAAACTCTAACCAAATAATGCCAAAGAATTTGAAAAATAGTGACTAATGATAGGTTTTTTAAAACATTGCCAAATTTTAATGGATACTGAAAATATTTACCACTATAATATATTCGGGTTTGCCTATTTACAAGTGTAAAATCATCTTTTATCAATTCATTAAAAAAGGCATTCACCTCTTTTTGTTTAGAAAAAAAACGATGTGGCCCCAAATCTACTGTTTGCCCCCATAAATCAAAACTCCTAGACATGCCACCCACATGGTTGCTGGCTTCTAATACAATAACCTCGACCCCTTTTTTGCTTAACTCGTGCGCACTACTAAGTCCTGCGGGGCCAGCACCAATAACAATGGCTTTTTTCATTTATAAATATTAAAAATAGAATAGGCTGCCAATATACAATATATGTGTTTATAAAGAACGGGAAACTAAACCCTGCTTAAAAACCTGTAAAGGTTTCTTTTTTCTTGAAAAACCCAAAACAGCGAAAAGCAAATAAATGGGCAATACCGAAACTAAAAACCTTGATGCGCCAATTAAGCCGGTTAAAACCGTTATATATGCGATGATAAAAAGCATAAACCAAAATACTTTTGGTGCTGTTTTGTAATTATTTTTCCAAAATAGAGCGAACCCAATTAATTTTAATATATTGAATAACATCAAAATAGGTATAATAATTATTATTATGAGAGGCTGTACTTTTAAATAGTTAAATACTCCTGAAAAACCTTCTTTATAATAGGCTTTTAAAAAACCTTCTCCTACCTGTTTGTCTAATTCAAAAAAATTATATATATCAAATCTTCCGGGGTCTAAAAACATTTTAAATGCACCCTTAAAATGCATATAGATGTAACTTAACCAATCTTTTTTTAAATAATTTAAGCATAAATCTCTAGTTGCATTTTGTTGTTCGGCATAGGTAGTTTCTTTACTGGCTTTTTGGGTAATTTCCGTTCTAATTTTATCAGCATAGTCTTCACCGTATTTATAGGTTTGAAAATAATATAAATTCCAGTTTTTTAAATTTATATTTTGAATGCTGGAAAACTCAAAACTGCCCGTTCTTTGGTAATTCCAATCCATATATAATAGGCATGCAATAAGTGGTATTAATGAAAATAGAAATGCTTTTTTTATGTACTTGGTTAACCAAACACATAAAATAATGTTAGGTAAAACAAACAAATAAAAAACAGGTTTTGTTAAAAACAGCAAAACAATTACAATCTGAAAACATAATAAATGATGTGCCTTGTTTTTAGTGATTAAGTGATGAAATAAGTAACACAATAAAATGATTAAGAATTGAAACAAGATTTCGCTCATCAGAAAGTTTGAATAAATAAACTGACTTACAGAGGTTAACAGAAAGAGAACTAAAATATTTTGATTTATTTGTTTGTAGTATTTCTTGAACAACTTAACACATAAAAAAACACTTACTATTGAAAGTGTATTTTGGGCAATTAAAACGCTAATTTCCGAATTTAAAAAAAAAGAAAATATGAGTATGAATAAGCTATATATTGGTGGTCTTTTTGTATAATGCTCAAAATTTATTTCAGTGCCAAAACGACCCGAATAAAACTCAAAGCTGTTTTTTATGTTTTCGGCTAAACCGTAATACTCGTATGAATCAGCTAAATAAAAATTTCCTAATGAGATTTTAATAATAAAAAAAACAAAGTGTGTTAATATTATAATTACAAATAACTTTTTATTCAAATTAAAAAAAGACAGATAAGAGCTCAATAGATTGTTAATTTAAAGCAGAAGTTTTCGTTCTTAATTAACAAATCTAATTTATTTTTAAATGAAACAAGATCTTTTATCAATTAACTTTAAAGCATAATATACATTATACTAAGTATTTGTCGTTAGATATAAATATATTTGAATTTTTAAATCACCTATGATTAAGAAACTTGCTGTATCAATACTTTTTTGCATCCCCTTGTTGCCTTTAGCCCAAGATTTCTCGGCACTTTGGCAAGGACATTTCTCATACAACAACATAAAAGATGTTGCAAAAGGCAACAACAAAATTTATGCAGCTTCAGAAAACGCCATTTTTAGTTTAGACTTGCAAACCAACGAGTTAAGCACGCTAACTACTGTAAACGGATTGTCTGGAGAAACCATTTCAACCCTATATTACAGCGACGTTTATGGCTTGTTGCTTATTGGTTATGAAAATGGCTTGATAGAAATAGCTTTTGATGACGATGAAGACATTCTCTCCATTGTCGATATTATAGAGAAGCCCACCATACCGCCAACCAGCAAAAAAATCAATCATTTTAACGCTTATAACAATGTGGTTTATGTTTCTACCAACTATGGCATTTCTGTATTTGATATTGAACGTTTGGAATTTGGAGACACCTACTTTACAGGAAACTCGGGCACTCAAACAAGGGTTAACCAAACCGCTATTTTAGGCGATTATATTTACGCAGCCTGTTTAGATGGCAACGGTTTGAAAAAAGCCCCCTTATCCAGCCCCAATTTAATCGATTATCAAAACTGGCAAACGTTAAGTACTGGCGATTTTCTGGCCGTTCAACAAGCAGAGAACAGCTTATATGCCCTTAGAACCAACAGAAGAATGTATCGTGTGGCAAACGATGTTTTAACCGAGGTATTTCAATATCCCGATGCGCCAGTAGATATTAAAGCAACAGATAACCGGTTATTGGCAACCACAAAAAACAATGTTTTTATTTACGATAGCAGTTTCAATTTAATATCTCAAGCTAATGTAAATACAGCTTTTAATACCACGTTTACTTCAGCAATCACAGATTCAGAAACCATTTACATAGGCACAAAACATTTTGGTATTTTAAAAACATCTATATCAAATCCAACAGAATATGAAGAAATTCACCCCGATGGTCCGTTATTAAATATACCTTTTGCGATTCAATCTGGCGAAAACCAATTGTGGGTTACCTTTGGCGAGTACAATCTGTTTTACAACCCCTACCCTTTAAACAACAGAGGCATAAGCCAACTTAATAACGGAAGCTGGACAAATATACCCTACACCAATCTTTTTGACGCAAAGTGCCTAACCACCATTTCCATTAACCCAAGCAACAACAATCAAGTATTCATAGGGTCGTTTTTTAGCGGGCTATTAGAGGTTAATAACGCAATTCCATCTATGTTGTACAACCAAAGCAATAGTAGCTTAGAGTCTTTAATATTACCTTCCAACCCCAGTTATGTCGATATAAGGGTTGGAGCCTCTGTTTTTGATGAAAACGGCGTGTTATGGACCCTTACAAGTCAAGTTGAAAACGCCTTAAAATCATTCAACCCAAGTAACAACCAGTGGCAATCGTACAGTTTTAAGCAATTTAGGACCGAATTAGGCTTTCCTGAAATTACGGTAGGTAATGATGGCACCAAATGGATTGCTGGGTATTGGAACGGGCTAATAGGATTTAAAGAAAACGGAAACGCTCCATTAATAAAAAATATTAGTACCGAAGAAGAAAACATGCCCACTCATAATGTAACGGCTATTGCACTAGACAAAAGGAACCAATTATGGATAGGTACAGAAAGAGGGCTTAGAGTATTATACAACACCTCTAACTTTTTTACCGAAGAAAATATTCGTGCCGAAGAAATAATTATTGAAGAAGGCGGTATTGCAAAAGAGCTGCTTTTCGAGCAGAACATTAGGGACATAGAGGTAGATGGATCAAACAACAAATGGATAGGAACGGCAGACTCTGGCCTATTCTATTTCTCCTCAGACGGACAAAACACCATATTCCATTTTACAACAGATAATTCGCCAATACCGTCTAATACCATAAACGATATTTCTTTAGATGGCGCTAACGGCATTGTTTATATCGCAACAAACAAAGGCTTGGTATCTTTCCAATCTGGTGGCTCAAGCCCTTTAGGAGATTTAGAAAGCGCGTACATTTACCCAAATCCGGTAAGGCCAACTTTTAATATTGTTGAACAGAAAGTAAAAATTAAAGATATTTCTGAAAACGTAAACATAAAAATAACCGACATCGAGGGCAACTTGGTAGCCGAGGCCCAATCCAGAAACAACCAGAGATACCGTGGCTACAACCTTGAAATTGATGGCGGCACCGCCTATTGGAACGGAAAAAACCTCGCCAACAATGTAGTAGCCTCTGGGGTGTACCTGGTAATGCTATCAAACTTAGACACCTTTGAGACCAAAATGTTAAAATTAATGCTTATTAGATAATGCTGCTTAACACAAACGCCATAGTCTTATCTAAATTAAAGTACCGCGACAACGACTTAATCGTGAAATGCTATACCCAGCAATTGGGCGTGGTTGGTTTTTTATTGAGAGGCGTTTTAAAAAACAAAAAAGGACAATCTAAAGCCGCTTACTTTCAGCTATTAACCCAATTGCAGTTGGTAATTATCTACAAACAGAATCGCTCTTTGCAAATTATAAAAGAAGTAAAGTTAAACCAACTATACACCAGCTTGCACAGCCATGTTCTAAAAAGCGCCATAGCCATGTTTTTGGCCGAGGTTTTAGCAAATACATTAAACGAAGAAGAAGAGAACCAAACCTTATTTAGCTATATTGAAACCGCACTATTATGGCTTGATACGCAGCCCGAATACTCCAATTTCCATTTGCTTTTTTTGCTCAATCTTACCAAATATTTGGGTTTCTATCCAGAAGAAACAAACACAAGCTATCCGTACTTTAATTTATTGCACGGCAAATTCGAAAACCAACAACAAGGTAAATACTCTATTTCCGGAGAAAATTTAACACTTTTAAAAACCTTATTGGGCACAACATTTGATGGATTATCAACAGTTAAAATAAATGCCAAACAAAGACAATCGTTTTTAAGTATGATTTTGCTTTATTTTGAGTTACATTTGGGCGGTTTTAAAACCCCAAAATCACTGCAAATATTTAATCAGGTTTTTAGATAAAGTATGCCACTACGTTTTGCCATTTTCCTGTTGCTTTTTGCGCCCAATGTTTTAATAGCGCAACACATAAAAGTTTTAGACAAACTTACCAACGAACCCATTTTTGGTGTTGCCATTTACAATACCAACAAAAGCAAAAGCGTTATTAGCAATCTGGATGGCGAGGCTAATTTAGATTTGTTTTCAAACACCGAAACCATATATTTTAAACACCTTACCCACCATTTAAAAAAACTTACAAAATCTCAAATCAATTCATTAAACATAGTGTATTTAGATGCCAACACCCAGGGTTTGCAAGAAATTGTTATTTCGGCATCAAAATTCGAACAGAACAAAAAAGACATTCCCCAAAAAATAATTAATCTAAACTCAAAAAGCATACAGTTTACAAATCCACAAACCAGTGCAGATTTACTGGAAACCACAGGGCAAGTTTATATTCAAAAAAGCCAATTGGGAGGCGGCAGCCCGATGATTCGTGGTTTTTCTACAAACAGGCTCTTGATTTCGGTTGATGGCGTAAGAATGAACAACGCCATTTTTAGAGGCGGAAACCTGCACAATGTTATTGCCATAGACCCGTTTGCCATTCAGAATACCGAAGTTACCTTAGGCTCTGGTTCGGTTATCTATGGTAGCGATGCCATTGGTGGCGTTATGAGTTTTTATACCCTAAAACCTAAACTATCTAAAACTGACACGCTTTTATTTAAAGCCAACGCTATTGTTAGATATGCCACTGCTAACCAAGAAAATACAGCCCATATCGATTTTAACTTGGGCTACAATAAATGGGCGTTTTTAACCAATGTAAGCTACACCAGCTTTAACGATTTAAGAATGGGAAGCCATGGCCCCAAAAACTATTTAAGACCAGAATTTGCATTGGCAACCGGTAATGGCGATATTATTGTACAAAACAGCAATCCCTTAAAGCAAAAACATTCGGGCTACAATCAAATAAACATGATGCAAAAAGTGCATTATCAGCCTTACGAAAACTTAAGCTTCGATTTAGGTTTGCATTATACAACCACATCTGATATACCACGGTACGACCGATTGATTCGATACAACAATGCTGCCTTACGTTCTGCCGAATGGAATTATGGGCCACAGCAGTGGTTTATGTCTAATTTTCAAGCCACCAAACTTAGTAGTCGCTCTAATTTATACAATAAAATAAAAGCGACCTTGGCCTACCAGAATTTTAAGGAAAGCAGAACAAACAGAGATTTTAATTCCGATATAAGAAATATAAGAGAAGAAAACGTTGATGCGTATTCGCTTAATTTGGATTTTGAAAAAAACCTAAGCTCGAAAACCCAGCTGTTTTACGGGCTGGAATATGTTTACAACAAAGTGATGTCTCATGGAAAAGAAGAGAACATAGCCAACAACACAAGTTTTGCAACCGTGTCCAGATACCCAAACGGTTCTAGTTGGCAATCAGCAGCTATATATTCGAGCATTAAATACAAACCCAATACAAAATTTGTTTTCCAATCGGGATTGCGATTTAACCATATTGTATCGAAAGCCAGTTTTAATGCCAATAACGCATATTTAAACTTACCCTTTGAGTCTTCTGAAAACAAAGCGGGCGCCCTTACGGGAACCGCAGGGATTAGTTGGTCGCCAAACCCTGTTTTACAGTGGAAACTAAACGCATCATCGGCATTTAGAGCGCCAAACATTGACGACATTGGCAAGGTATTCGACTCGGAACCGGGAGCGGTGGTTGTACCCAACCAAAACCTAAAACCAGAATATGCCTATGGTGGCGAGTTAGGTTTAAAACTGAGTTTTGGCGATAATTTTATATTGGATCTGAGTACCTATTATACGTATTTGGACCATGCCTTGGTACGGCGCGATTATAACTTAAATGGCGAAACACAGATTATGTACGATGGCGAGCTAAGCAATGTGCAAGCCATACAAAACGCATCTAAAGCATGGATTTACGGTTTTGAAGTAGGCCTTAACATAAGCCTTAGCAAAACGCTAAAACTAACCTCGCAATACAGCATTATTGGTGGCACCGAAGAAAAAGAAAATATTGAAGTCCCCATTCGCCATGTCGCACCAAGTTTTGGAAACTCCCATTTAGTTTGGAGTTATAAAGATTTAATAATCGATGTATTTGCCAATTACAACAATGAATTGTCGTTTAATCAATTGGCACCATCTGAAATCGGGAAAGATTATATTTATGCCATAGACAAAAATGGCAAGCCTTACGCACCATCTTGGAGTACGTTAAACCTTAGAACCCAATACCAATTAAACAACTCTACAACACTAACCGCTAGTTTAGAAAACATTGCAGATAAGCGGTATAAAACTTATTCTTCGGGCATTGCGGCAGCGGGCAGAAATTTTATTTTGTCGCTAAAATATAGTTTGTAAAGTTTAAAAAAAGGCTTGTTCTAGCTGCCTTTAAAATCCTTATAAATCGCCATGAAAATTTAGCAAACCATTTTGGTTAAATATAATTCGAAGCATTACGCTAAAAGTTTGTTTTGCCTAAAAAAAACCAATCCCAAAAAAGTAAAACGTTTTTTTGGGATTGGTTTTTAACATGCTTTAAATCAACTAACTTAATCTGTAATAATCAGTTTTTTTATAAACGCTTTGTTTTCTGTCTGTATTTCCACAAAATACAAGCCTGATTTGCATTGAGAAATATCAATGCTATGAGCTCCTTTATCCTGTAAAACCAATTTACTTAACACATTGTAAACCAAAACCCTACCTATATCTTACCCATTGGGTTTAATGTGCAGCACATTATTCGCCGGATTGGGGTAAATGCCTATTGAGTTGCTTACTGTTAATTGGTTAACACCTAAAGTTGTGTCTTGAACATTACCCGTTAGTGTAGCATTTGCTGTGGTTAAATTGCCACCACAGCCACCTTCTGTAACAGTTGTATTTTCTACCCAAGCACCTAAGTTTAAACTAGGCGGATTAGGAGTGGAGGCTTCAGAGTTTGTAAAAATTAAAAATGGCGTTGAAAAACTTCCGTTCCCATCATCGGCAATAAATTCCCAACGGCTTTCGGCACTGTTCCAAGATAATCTAAACTCACAAGCACCAACACCGTCACAAGGTTGGTCTCCATTTATGGGAATAGTTTCAAATATGTTTCTTCCTGTGGCATCTGTACCGATTTCAGTAAAGATAAAATCTTGATTATTAAACGATGGGTGGCAGCCATTAAATGTAATTTGAGCAAAACTTGACGAGGTAAAACCTATTAAAAAAACTATTTTTATATATATTTTCATAGCTAAACAGTTTAATTTCTTGATGGATAAATACCTTGAAGTGCAATAATATAGTTTATTACCTGCACGGGCTGCACATTGTTAACCGGTTGGTTTTGGCCCTGAGAACCAATCATGCCCGAGCTCATGGTTGTATTTGCAGTAGCGTTAGAGTATTCTTTATCCAGCACTTTTGTCCCTGCTGGTAAATTACCTGTTGGTACAGATTGGTTTCCGTCGTCTGCAACAGCATTTACCGAATGCGAATGCGAGGGCATTTGGCTAACATTAAGGGTGTTTGTTTCGGTACCAAATTTTTCACCTAATCTTCTATTTGTTAGTCCGGGACCATTACCAGCATGCATGGGCACCCTACCTCGTAAATCTGGCAATGCAAAAGTTGTAACCCCATCGCCTCCGTAGGCAGTTCCTAAAACTGAAAACAGTGTACTATATTGGCTTATTGGTAAAAGTTGCCCATCACAAAGCGCCCAACCTCTTGGAGCATAATTGCCAGCAAACATTGAGATTTGACCAACTAAAGGATCTATTTGTGCATGGGTAGTATTACTAAAACTTAAGCATAGCAATAGTGATAAAAGTGTAATTGTTTTTTTCATAACTCGTGATTTTAAAAATAATGAAGGTTAATAATCTAATAAATATATAACAAAAAAAGCCGAAGATTGCTCTTCGGCTTTTGTGCGGGCGGAGAGACTCGAACTCTCACACCTCGCGGCACTAGATCCTAAGTCTGGTATATATTGCACCAATAAAACATAAATCATCTCATTTTCAATGATTTATGTTAACAATCATTTTATTTAAAGTCATTTAATATCAGTTGATTTCAATATTTGTTGTACCTATGTTGTACCCAGATTACCTAATAAATTAGTAACTTTATGACGGTTTTCATACCAAATGTTGTACCTGATTTGACTTTCGGACTCAAAACAGGTATACAATGTCAACAAGTGCAAAAATTATTCTTCGTAAAAAGCCTAATTCGAAAGGCCTATATCCGCTTGCTATTAGGATAACTAAAGACCGTCGTTCAACATATAAACACATAGGTCATTATATTGAATTAGAGGACTGGGACACAAAAAATCTTAAAGTAAAGAAATCACATCCTAACGCGGAAAGCTTAAACAATCTATTGACTTCAAAACTTTCAGAAGCTAGAAAAGGTTTAATCGTTTTACAGACCAACAATAAGGATGCTACGGTACGTCAAATTAAAAAAGAAATTTATAAGCCAACTTCTAAACTCACTTTCTTTGATTTTGCAGACGAACATCTTGAAGCCCTTGTGGCAGAAAATAAAATCAATCGTCATTCAACGGATTCTGCTTGGCTCAGTTATATTGAAAAATATTGCAAAGCCAGGCAACTTACTTTTCAAGAAATAGATGAACGCTTCCTCAAAAAGTTTAAAATCTACCTTAAGGGCTCTTGTTTAATTACTGAAACTACTGCTATGAATGTTATGGTTTTGATTCGATTACTCTTTAATCGGGCAATAAAGGACAAGGTAATAAGTAAGGAACTTTATCCGTTCGGTACAGGCAAATTTAAAATCAAGTTTCCCGAAACTACCAAAACAGGACTAACTGGCAAAGAAATACAAGCCCTTGAAAATGTATCTGAACTCTCCGAAATGGAAGAACATTCGCTAAATGTTTGGCTTTTTAGTTTCTATTTTGCCGGAATGCGTGTGTCTGACGTTTTGTTTACAAGGTGGTCCCAAATTTATGATGGCAGATTACATTATAGAATGGGAAAGAACTCCAAGTTGCTATCATTGAAAATACCAAGTAAGGTTGAAAAAATCTTATTAGAATACATTTCGGATAGAAAAAGTAATGATGATTTTGTGTTCCCAGAAATGAAAAAAGCAGATTTAACCGATGCAAAGGATATTTATAGAAAAAAGAAGGTGGCAAATAAAAAGTTCAACGACCATCTAAAGAAAATTACGAAAAGAGCCGGCATTCAAAAAAAGGTAACGATGCATATTGCTCGTCATTCGTTTGGCAATATTGCCGCAGATAATATTCATCCCCTAATGCTTCAAAAGTTGTATCGTCATACAGATTTAAAAACTACCATTAACTATCAAGCCAACTTTATTCACAAAGATGCCGATGACGCTTTGGATAGTGTGGTCAATTTTTAATTTCACTCCATTATATAATTATATTTTTTGAGCTGACAACCCTAGCTAAAGTGCCTGTTTAATGATAATTAATGGTTCGTTCAAAAGTTCATTTGCAAAATTAAAATATTGTTAATCCCAATAAAAATTGTTAAAATTTTATACCTTTGCATTATCAATGAAGCAAATTTTTCATAAAATATCATCCTTTTTGATGGCTATTGTAATGCTTTTTTCTACAATGTCATTTACTGTTGATATGCATTATTGTGGAGATAATTTAGTTGAAACTGCCATATTCCACAAAGCAAAAGGTTGCGGTATGGAAATGGAAAACCCTTCAACTGAAGGATGTTCTGTTAAGGTAAAAGATTGTTGTTCTGACGAACAGTTGATAGTTGATGGTCAAGATGAATTAAACATATCTTTTGACACACTATCTTTTGACCAACAATTATTTGTTGCTTCATTTGTTTACACTTATATCAACCTTTTTGAAAGTTTAGATAAAAAGGTTGTCTCCTACGAAGAATATAGGCCTCCTCTCGTTGTCAGGCAAATCTACAAGCTAGACGAGACATATTTAATTTGATTTTTAAGCAATAGACTTTTTTATCCAGTGGATGTTTTCCATTAGGATAATCCTTTGTATTCGGTGTTTTCTTAACGCCATTGTCTAATTGTTTAATTATCAAGCTAATGCTAAACAAAAGCATAAAATTTCTAATAGAAAACAAACTTGTTGCAGTATTACTACTCGTTCTATTCATAGGATGGGGAATAGTAAATGCACCTTTTAATTGGGATACTGGTTTTTTACCATCCAATCCTGTAGCTGTGGATGCCATACCCGATATTGGTGAAAATCAGCAAATCGTTTTTACTAAATGGGATGGTCGTTCTCCACAGGATATAGAGGACCAAATAACGTACCCATTAACAACATCGCTTCTAGGTATCCCAGGAGTGAAAACCATCCGTAGCTCGTCAATGTTCGGGTTTTCGAGCATCTATATCATCTTTGAAGAGGATATAGAGTTCTATTGGAGTCGTAGCCGTATTCTCGAAAAGCTAAATTCATTGCCGAGTGGATTACTTCCAGAGGGAGTTAACCCAGCTTTGGGGCCAGATGCAACGGGCTTGGGACAAATATTTTGGTACACACTAGAAGGTCGTGACGAAAATGGAAAAGTTACTGGTGGATGGGATTTACACGAATTAAGAAGCATTCAAGACTACTACGTAAAATATGCTTTGTCGTCCGCAAGTGGCGTGTCAGAAGTAGCATCTATCGGTGGTTATGTTCAGGAATACCAAGTAGATGTTAATCCAGAATTGATGCGTCAATATAATATTGGCTTACATCACGTTGTAAAAGCCGTAAAAGAAAGTAATAAAGATATTGGTGCTCAGACCTTAGAAATAAATAAGGCCGAATACTTGGTACGTGGCTTGGGTTATGTCAAGTCTATTGCTGATATAGAAAATGCCGTCGTCACATCAGAAGATTACACAGCAATTAAAATAAAAGATATTGGTAAAGTGTCTTTAGGTCCAGCAACTCGTAGAGGAATATTAGACAAAGAAGGTGCGGAAGTTGTAGGAGCAGTTGTAGTAGCTCGATATGGTGCAAATCCGATGGAAGTCATTAATAATGTTAAAGAAAAAATAAATGAATTAAGTCCTGGATTACCGTCGAAAGTATTGAGTGATGGAAGAACCTCGCAAGTAACCATTGTACCTTTTTATGATAGAACAGAACTTATACAAGAAACACTTGGAACACTTAACGAAGCACTGACTTTAGAAATACTAATTACCATTTTGGTAATCATTATTATGGTATTTAATCTTCGTGCTTCGGTTCTAATATCCGGGCTTCTACCTGTAGCAGTTCTAATGGTATTTATTGCGATGAAACTCTTTGGAGTTGATGCGAACATTGTTGCATTATCAGGTATTGCTATAGCAATTGGCACAATGGTAGATGTTGGTGTTATACTCTCCGAAAATATTATAAGGCACTTGGATGAAAATAATGAAAAAGCACCAATAAACACAGTAGTTTATAATGCTACTGCCGAAGTATCTGGAGCAATTGTAACAGCAGTAATGACCACTATTATTAGTTTTATTCCTGTATTTACAATGATTGGTGCGGAAGGAAAATTATTTAGACCGTTGGCATTTACAAAAACATTTGCTTTAACGGCATCCATCATTGTGGCGTTGTTTCTAATTCCACCATTTGCGGCGTTCTTATTTAGAAAAAAGAGTATAAAAAAGACATCTGGTTATATAATCAATGGTCTTTTGGTAGCTCTCGGTATTGTTGCAATAATCTTTGGTTATTGGCTAGGACTAATTCTAATTGCATTTGGAGTTACTACCCTACTAAAAATGCAGGATAAAATAACAGAAAAACGAGCCAATCTTTTAAATATTGGAGTTTCTGCATTAGCAATAGTTTTTCTTTTAGCAGAATATTGGCGACCACTAGGTGTAGATAGAAGCATTTTTTGGAATCTCATTTTTGTTGGACTTATTTGTTTTGGGTTATTAGGAGCATTCACTGTATTTAGAAACTATTACACACGAATCTTAAGATGGGCTTTAGCTAATAAATTACTATTCCTATCTATTCCAACCCTTATCGTCGTAGCTGGTTTTTCCATTATGAAAAATACAGGAAAAGAATTTATGCCATCACTAAATGAGGGTTCATTCCTACTGATGCCAACTTCTATGCCCCACGCAGGAGTTGAAGAAAACAAACGAATTTTACAACAGTTGGATATGGCTGTAGCCAGTATTCCAGAAATCAAAACCGTTGTTGGTAAGTCAGGTAGAACAGAATCAGCTTTAGACCCTGCTCCTTTATCAATGTATGAAAATGTTATTCAGTACAAACCAGAATATGCATTGAATGAAGAAGGAAATCGTCAACGCTATAAAGTAAATGATGATGGATTATTTGAATTGAAGGACGGACGATTTATTGCAAATCCTAATAATTCTGAAAACGTTGCTTTCAGTACATTCGACAGCTCACAATTAATCGAAGATAGCAATGGCGAATTCTACCGAAACTGGCGACCAGAAATAAATTCTCCTGACGATATATGGAAAGAAATAGTAAAAGTAACCAAGCTACCAGGTGTAACTTCAGCACCTAAATTGCAACCGATTGAAACCCGATTGGTAATGCTTCAAACAGGAATGCGTGCTCCTATGGGAATTAAAGTAAAAGGGCAAGATTTAAAGCAAATTGAAGCTTTTGGAATTCAATTAGAAGATATTTTAAAGCAAGCTGAAGGCGTTAAAGTCGAAGCTGTTTTTGCAGACAGGATAGTTGGAAAACCTTATTTATTAATTGATATACATAGGGAAAAACTGGCTCGTTATGGTATATCTATAGATGATGTTCAAAATGTGCTGAAAGTTGCTGTAGGCGGAATGGTGTTAACGCAAACGGTTGAAGGTCGTGAACGATATGGAGTTCGTGTACGCTACCCAAGAGAATTGCGAGCCAACCCGAACGATTTAAAACAAATTTACGTACCTGTCGAAAAAGGAAGCCCCGTTCCATTGAGCGAATTGGCATCCATTCGATACGAACAAGGTCCGCAAGTCATAAAAAGTGAAGACACCTTTTTAGTGGGCTACGTACTGTTCGACAAATTAGATGGTTTTGCAGAAGTTAATGTGGTTGAAAATGCCCAAGCTCTAATTCAAGAAAAGATAGATTCTGGGGAATTAATTGTACCTAAAGGTATTAATTACCAATTCACGGGTACGTATGAAAATCAATTACGGGCAGAGGCAACATTATCCGTGGTAGTACCTTTAGCCTTACTCATTATCTTCTTGATTTTATATTTCCAGTTCCGTTCGGTAGCCACTTCATTAATGGTTTTTACAGGAATTGCCGTAGCGTTTGCAGGAGGTTTTGTAATGATTTGGTTGTATGGACAAGATTGGTTTTTAAACTTCAATTTTTTCGGAGAGAATTTACGAGACCTATTTCAAATGCATACGATTAATTTAAGTGTTGCTGTTTGGGTTGGTTTCATCGCCTTATTTGGTATAGCAACAGATGATGGTGTGGTTATGGCAACCTATTTAACCCAAACCTTTGATAGAAATACACCTGAAACAAAACAGGAAATAAGAGCATCTGTTGTTGAAGCTGGAGAAAAACGTATTCGTCCTTGCCTGATGACCACAGCTACCACCATATTGGCATTATTGCCAATTTTAACATCAACTGGTCGAGGAAGTGATATTATGATTCCTATGGCAATACCAAGTTTTGGAGGTATGGTCATCGCTCTAATCACATTATTTGTTGTTCCTGTTCTATATAGTTGGAAACAAGAAGTACAACTTAAAAAAATAGCGAAATGAAGAAAATAATTTTAATAGCGATTGGGCTTTTAACATTTGGTTTTTCAAATGCCCAACAATTGGAAACTCTCATTGAGGAGGCATTGAAAAACAGTCCCGAAATTCAAAAATTTGAATTGCAATATAGTATTGTTTCTGAAAAAGTAAATGAAGTAAACACGATTCCAAATACTGAATTTGGAGTTGGATACTTTGTTAGTGAACCGGAGACAAGAACAGGGGCTCAACGCTTTAAAGTATCAGCAAAACAAATGTTACCCTGGTTTGGTTCGATAACTGCTAGGGAAAACTATGTGAACTCATTGGCCGATGCCAAATATGAGGACATTGTTATTGCCAAAAGAAAATTAATCGCTACCGTATCGCAATCCTACTACAATTTGTATGCGAACAAAGCAAAGCAAAAGGTATTAGTGCAAAATATTGAATTGCTCGAAACCTATGAGACTTTGGCATTGACTTCTGTAGAAGTTGGCAAAGCTTCAGCTGTGGACGTATTGCGATTACAAATGCGTCAAAATGAGTTGGAACAATTAAAGGAAGTATTAGCTCAACAATATTTGGCAGAACAAACGGCTCTCAATAAACTTTTGAACCGTGATAAGGATATTGCTGTGAATGTAGTTCAAGAATTAACCATTCCTTCTGAAACCACTTTGATAAATACAGAAAACTTATCCCTGCATCCAGAATTGATAAAATATGACAAACTCTACCAATCTGTTGAGCAGTCAGAATTATTGAATCAAAAAGAAAGCCTTCCTATGATTGGTTTTGGTTTGGATTATGTCAACGTTGACAAGCGACCTAATATGAATTTTAGTGATAACGGAAAAGACATTGTAATGCCAATGGTATCAGTATCAATTCCAATTTTCAACAAAAAATACAAATCTCAAACCAAGCAGAATGAGTTTAAACAGCAGGAAATAACTGCACAGAAACAAGAACGATTGAACAAATTGGAAACTGTATTAGATAAAGCCGTAAACGATAGAATCTCAGCAAGAATAAGCAATGAGACTCAATTGAAGAATTTGGAGCAAGCCAATGATGCTGAAGAAATTTTAATCAAAAGCTATGAAACTGGAACAATTGATTTTAACGATGTTCTGGACATTCAGGAACTACAATTAAAGTTCCAAATGAACCAAATAGAATCGGTGAAAACCTTCTATGTTCAAACAACAATAATCAATTACTTAAGTAACTAAAAACAAGTATAATTTAAAATTAATAACAATGAAAAAAGTAAGATTAACAACAATTATGGTAATGGCATTTATAAGCATATCGGCTATGTCTTGTAAAGATGCGAAAACAGAAAACAGTACCAATTCTGAAATGAGTACTGAGGAAGACCATTCAAAAATGAACCACGATAATTCCGATGGTCACCACGATGTGGATAAAAAGGAAATGGCAATGAACGGAGATGGAAATTCTCAAACAATATTAAATGACTATTTCAACTTAAAGGATGCCTTGGTGGCAGATGATAATGCCAAAGCTAAAGAATTGGGTGCAACCCTCGCAACATCATTAGGAAAGCTTGACATTTCAAAATATACGGATGCCCAGCAATCAGAATTAAAGGACATTATGGAAGATGCTATCGAGCACGCGGAACATATCAGTGAAAGTGATATTAAACACCAACGCGAGCATTTTAAAGTTTTGAGCAAGGATGTTACTGATATGATAGCTATCACGGGAACACAAGTGAAAATATACGAACAATTTTGCCCAATGTATGATGGCGGTACAGCTTGGTTGAGTACAAAGGAAGAAGTACGCAACCCATATTATGGAAGCCAGATGTTGAAATGTGGTAAAGTACAGCGAGAAATTAACTAAATGAAAATTGTAAAAATCATAGCACTGATTTTATTGGCTGGATTTGTGGGTATTCAGTTTGTGCCCACAGACCTCAATCAAAGTGATACTGTGCCAAAAACTGACTTCTTGTTGGTAAACAACACCCAAGAAAGCATAAGCGCACTATTACAAGAGTCCTGCTATGATTGTCATAGTAATAACACAGAATACCCTTGGTATAATAAGGTACAACCTGTTGCTTGGTTTTTAGAAGACCATATTAATGAAGGAAAGGAAGAATTGAATTTCAATGAATGGGATGCGTATTCCAACCGAAGAAAAAACAGCAAACTAAAGTCAATAATTAGTCAGGTTAAAGATGATGAGATGCCACTAGCATCTTACACCTTGATTCACAAGGATGCTAAGTTGTCCAATTCTGAAAAGACCTTGATTATTGATTATATGAAGAACCTAAAAGAAAAATTAAAATAAAGCCCTGATATGGGAAGGAAATACTGGTTGGTTAATAGCCCTTCCCATTTCAGGCACTATAAAAAGTATTATGAAACAAACCCTTAACATAAAGAATATGGTATGTGACAGATGCAAATCAACTGTATTACGGGAGTTGGAAGCATTGGGTTGTGACATAAAAACGGTTGAGCTTGGACAAATTGTTCTAAACAAAAAGACAGGCATCCAAACATTAGAATTAGAAAAAGTGCTGAGCAAACACGGTTTTGAAATCATAAAGGATGAAACAGAAATATTGATAGAGGAAATAAAAATTGCGCTCATAAAAAAAATCGAAAATCAGGACAATGCAAACCTTTCATCTTTTTTGACCAAAAGGTTTAATAATTCTTATTCGGCTTTAAGCAAACTGTTCAGCAAAACTGAAGGTGTAACGATTGAAAAATATGAAATCAATTTAAAGATTGAAAAGGTAAAAGAACTGATACAGTTGAGGCAATTAAATTTTTCTGAAATAGCCTACAGCTTGAATTACAATAATAGTAGCCATTTGGCAAGACAGTTTAAAAATGTAACAGGAATGTCAATGACGACATTTAAAAATCTACAAAAATGGAACAGAAAATCCATAGACCAAATTGTGTAAGGATTATCCAGAATTGTACAAATGAAGGTGCGTTGCAGAAATTAATTTTGTGTAATAATCATTAAAAAAAATGAACAATGACACATACATATAACATAACAGGAATGACCTGCGGAGGCTGTAAAGCATCCGTAGAAAAATATTTGGGTAATGTGGACAACGTTACCAACGTTTCTGTTAACCTTGAAAAAGCCGAAGCTGAAGTTACAATGAGTAGCCACGTTGCTACGGAAGCCCTTAAAAAAGCGTTACCTGAAAAATATACTCTTTCAGAAAAGGATAACAAAAACGTTTTTCAGATGACATCCCAATCCTTGGATGCCACTGAGCAAAAATCAAAACTGCAACAATTACAGCCCTTGTTGCTCATCCTTTTTTACATTGCAACTGCGAGTATTTTGTTGCATTATAAGAATTGGGATGGTAATGCCGTAATGCTGGATTTTATGGGTTTGTTTTTCATAGTGTTCAGTTTCTTCAAGATGCTCGATTTAAAGAATTTCCCAGAATCCTTCAGAATGTATGACCCATTGGCAAAACGGGTTTCAATATATGGCTGGATATATCCATTCATCGAAACTGTTCTCGGGCTGATGTTCTTAATGCGTTTTGAAATTGAAATTGCTCTTATAGCCACACTTATAATATTAAGTATTACAACGATTGGTGTTACTAAAACGCTTCTGGATAAAAAATCAATTCGTTGTGCTTGTCTCGGAACGGCGCTAAAATTGCCAATGACTGAAGCCACATTTATAGAAAATGCCATTATGATTGTGATGGCGATTGTAATGTTAACCCAAATTATATAAAAGATGAAATCACATACACTTTGGATGATATTAGGTTGTGTACTTCCGTTGCTACTCATTTTTATTGCACCAAGTATAGGAATGGGCGAAAACGTTTCCTTGTTCATTTTTATAATTCTAATGTTCGGATGTCATCTGTTAATGCCGCATCACAAGCATAATCACGATAAAGAAAACAACAATAAACCACAATTATGAAAACAATCAACATCAAAAAATTAGGATTGGCCACAGGCCTAACTGGAGCATTGCTCTATTTGGGTTGTATGGTGGTAATGTTTACGGTTGGCCGTGAAGGGTCTGTAAAATTCTTCAATAGCCTACTGCACGGACTGGATGTATCGACTGTAATTAGGATGGATATTCCACTTTGGGAAGCTTGTCTAGGAATTGTTCAAACGTTCATTTTGGGTTGGTTAATCGGTGCCTGTATTGCATCGCTTTATAATTGGCAAATAAAGAAATAAGATGAAAAATATATTAGTACCCACGGATTTTTCAGATAACTGCAATAAAGCAGCAGAATTGGCTATAGAAATGGCGGCACTTTTTAATGCAGAAATCCATTTTTTGCATCAAATAAGTACAGTAGTTAACTGGACAAAATTAACCAAGACCCAGGAGCAAAACTACCCTGATACCCTTGCAGCAATTGGCATAGCTAAAAGTAAATTGAGGGCTTTGGACAAAGAAGCTGAAGGTAAAGGTTTAAAGTCAAGGACGTTTTTAGAATTTATTACTGACGAAGATGCAATTGTAGCCCATTCTCACAACTTTAATCACGATTTCATTATTACCGGAAGTAAAGGCATACAAAATGGGTTTTTAAAGAAATTGTTAGGAAGCAATGCCCAAAAAATCATTCGGAAAGCAAGAGTACCAATTTTGGTTGTAAAAGAAGATACAGTAGCCTTTCCTTTTAAGGATATCGTATTTGTGTCTGATTTTAAGGAAGATATATCCAATGCCTTTATTGAGTTAAAAAGCATAGCCAAAAAGTGTAATGCCAAAATCCATTTGTTGAACATTAACACCACATCAGATTTTAATAGTGTTGAAAATGGATTGCAACCCATCAAAGAGTTTTTAACGCACTTCCCAAAATTGGAAAACTATGCAATGCACGTCTATAATGAATCTACCGTATTAGGTGGTATTGAAAAATTTGAAGGTTCAAATAATGTGGATTTAATAGCAATGTATACCCATAGTAGAAAAGGATTTGCAAGTGTCTTTTCAAAGAGTATTGCTGAGAGTGTTACTAATCATTCAAAAAAACCTGTAATGACAGTACATCTTTAAAATGGAAAAAGCAATCAATATCATAAAGTATTCAGGCGAGGTTCAAGCATTCAATATCGAAAAGCTAAAACGCTCTTTAAGGCATTCCAAAGCAAGTGAAAAACTTGTGCAAGAAATCGCCCAAGAAGTTCAGGAGCAATTAACTGAAGGAATGACAACCAAACGGATTTATGAAATAGCTTATAAGATGTTGAAACGCAAATCAAAATCAGGTTCTGCTAGATACAAACTCAAAAAAGCCATTATGGAATTTGGTCCAACTGGCTATCCTTTTGAGAAATATATTGGTAAAATCCTCGAATATGAAGGCTTCAATACAGATGTAGGTGTCGTTATGCAAGGTCATTGTGTAACCCACGAAGTAGATGTAGCTGCTTTGAAAGCTAACGAACATTATTTAGTGGAATGTAAGTTCCATAGCGACCAAGGTAGAAATTGCAATGTAAAAATACCTCTTTACATACAGTCCAGGTTTAAGGATTTAGAAACTCAATGGTTAAAGCAAAATGACCATTCACTAAAATTTCATAAAGGCTGGGTTTATACCAATACAAGGTTCTCAACCGATGCTATACAATTTGGCGAATGTTCAGGGCTTGGATTAGTAAGTTGGGATTATCCCGAAAAAAACAGCCTTAAAAGTAAAATTGATGGTTCAAGATTGTACCCGATTACGGCTTTACCTTCCTTAAGTAAGCAGGAAAAACAAAAGATACTAAACAAAGGCATTGTGCTTTGTAGAGAGGTTTGCGATAATCCAAAACTATTGGATGATTTGGGTATGGCATCATCCAAAAAGAAAAACATTCTTAAAGAAGCTAATGAATTATGTAACCATTAAAACAAAATGAAAAGCAATAAAATCATAAAAACAAATTGGTGTGTTATTACTGGCGGTCCAAGTACTGGCAAAACTACCACTATCAATATGCTTGCCGAACGAGGATATGAAACCACCATTGAACACGCAAGGCATTATATAGATACAATGCGTGTAAAGGGACAGACTGTTGAAGAATTGCGAAGTAATAAACGAGAGTTTCAACTTGGTGTTTTAGATATGCAAATCGAGCAGGAAGCATCGATAAACCCTAAAGATTTAGTTTTTTTGGACAGGGCAATCCCTGATGCATTGGCGTACTATCGGTTTTTAAAATTAGAAGTTGACGAAATTTTAAAAGAAGCAATGCGTAAAGTGAATTACAAAAAGGTTTTTGTTCTAGACAAACTGCCTTTAATCAACGACTATGCTCGATTGGAAAGTGAAAACGACCAAAATCAAATACACAATCTTATAACTGAAGTGTATGAATCATTACCGTTTCCAGTAGTACACGTCCCTGTATTACCACCATTGAAACGAGTGAATTTTATATTGAACAGCATTAAAAACAATTAAAATGGAACATCACGAACACCATAACCACGAAAACCATTCCAAGGAGAAAGTAGAAATGGACCATAGTAAAATGGACCATTCTGGTCATAATCCTGCTCACGGAGAAATGGGTCACGACCATCACAAAATGATGATAGAAGATTTTAAGCGAAGATTTTGGGTGTCCACAATTTTGACGATACCGATTCTTCTATTATCGCCAATGATACAGAATTGGTTAGGAGTGGACTGGAATTTCACAGGCAGTAATTATGTACTGTTCGCTTTATCGAGTATTGTTTACTTCTACGGTGGATGGCCATTTTTAAAAGGTTTGGTGAGTGAGTTAAAGAAGAAGTCAGCAGGAATGATGACACTTATTGCCGTAGCAATTTCGGCAGCATATTTTTATAGTGTTGCGGTCATTTTTGGGTTCGAGGGCAAAACGTTTTTTTGGGAATTAGCAACACTTATTGACGTAATGCTAATTGGTCATTGGCTAGAAATGCGTTCTATTTTGGGTGCAAGTAAAGCCTTAGAAGCATTGGCAGCATTAATGCCTAATGAAGCTAATTTGGTAGATGGTAGCCAAACTCGAAAAGTAAAAATAAGCGAACTAAACGAAGGAGATATCATCCTTATCAAACCAGGAGAAAAAGTACCAGCTGATGGAATAATTGTAGACGGAAAAAGTGACCTTAATGAAAGTATGCTTACTGGTGAAAGTAAGCCTGTAAGCAAAAGTGTTGATGAAGAAGTAATTGGTGGTGCTATTAATGGCAATGGGGTCATTAAAGTAAAAGTAAAAGGTATTGGAGAGGAAACCTATTTATCCAAAGTGATAAATATGGTTCAGACGGCTCAAAAGCAAAAGTCTAAAACACAACGTTTAGCAGACGTAGCTGCAAAATGGCTTACTGTAATTGCATTAGTATTAGGTTTTGGTACATTCTTTACGTGGTTGGCTTTAGGAGAAACAGTATCATTTGCCTTAGAACGTATGGTAACTGTTATGGTTATCTGTTGTCCACACGCTTTAGGTCTGGCTGTACCTCTAGTAGCTGCTATATCTACTAGTATTTCGGCAAAAAATGGATTATTGATTCGTAATAGAACAGCTTTTGAAGCATCTCGCAAAATATCGACCATAGTATTCGACAAAACTGGAACACTTACCAAGGGTTCACACGAAGTAGTACGTATTGTTCCATTATCATCAGACTACGATAAAACAGAACTCTTAAAGTATGCGACGGCTGTTGAAAGCCCTTCCGAACATCATATTTCCAAAGGTTTAAGAAGAAAGGCAAAAGAAGAAAATATTAAGATTCCTTCTGTAACCGATTTCAAGTACAACGCAGGCGTTGGTGTTAGTGGAACGGTCAATGGGAAGAAAGTACAGGCAGGTGGTTATGTGCTAATGGAACAATTGAACAAGAGTGTTGCTGAAGATAAATACGAGGGCATTGAAACCAAAATCTTTACCATAGTAGATGATGAAGTGATAGGCTTTGTAACCTTCGCAGATGAAATCAGGGAGAGTTCTTATGAAGCTATCAAAATCCTCCAAAAAAACAATATAAAAGTGTCTTTACTTACTGGCGATAATGAGAGAGTAGCAAAAGATGTAGCTGATAAATTAGGACTTGATGATTATATGGCTGAAGTATTACCAGACCAGAAACAAGACAAAATAATAGAATTGCAAGCAATGGACGAATTTGTGGCAATGACAGGTGACGGTGTAAACGATGCACCTGCTTTAGCACAGGCAGATGTAGGTATTGCCATTGGTTCAGGAACAGATGTAGCGGCCGAAACTGCGGATATAGTACTAGTGGACAGCAACCCAAAAGACATTGCCAACTTGATATTATTTGGTAAGGCCACCTATCGCAAAATGGTTCAGAATCTGGTTTGGGCAACAGGTTACAATATTGTGGCTTTGCCCTTAGCAACGGGGTTCATTCCTGGACTTATGATAAGCCCAGCATTTGGAGCTGCACTAATGAGTATCAGTACTATAATCTGTGCTATAAATGCACAATTATTAAAAGGAAACCTTAAGACAAAAACGACATAATGAAAAAACTAACCTTATTAATTGCAATAGCACTTCTAATAGTGAGTTGCAAAAACGAAAAGACAACTTCTGAAGAACAAAAGCACAATCATAATGTTTCAACTGAAAAAGTTGAACAATCAAAAAAGAAGCCTTTAAGTCCTCATACCGAAACGATGGCAATGATTGGTGATGCACATATTCACATAGACTATTCATCACCTGGAGTTAGAGATAGAATAATTTTCGGCGGTTTATTGGCATACGACCAAGTATGGCAAGCAGGAGCACATATGGCAACTTGGATAGAGACCAATAAGGACTTACGAATTAAAGGTAAAACACTTCCTGCTGGTAAGTATGGATTCTTTACAATTCCTTCAAAAGATGAGTGGACAATCATATTTAATTCTAATTGGGAGCAGCACGGTAAAGATGAATATGATGAAAAAGATGATGTTATTAGGTTTAAAGTAAAACCTACTTTTTCTGAAGAAATAAAGGAACATTTAGAATACAAAGTCGATAAAGTTGATGACGCCGAAGGGAAAATAAATTTGTCTTGGGAAAAAGTTTCAATTGACTTCAATTTTAAAGTAGAACAATAGATGGTAAATAGGCACACAGCACAAAAAATTAGAAAAGTACACCGCTATTTGGGTCTCTTTTTAGGGATTCAATTCCTGTTTTGGACAATTAGTGGAATGTATTTCAGCTGGACAAATATCGATGATATACACGGTGACCACTTTAAAAATTTAGAGTATCAGCCCAAAGCGTTTAACAATCTTATAAGTCCATCACTGCTTAATGTTTCAGAAGGCGTTAATACCATTGCCTTAAGAGACATTGATAACGTGCCATATTATTGGGTAAATGGCAAGCAACTTTATAATGCTATTGATGGAAGTCTAAAAAATAAAATCACAAAAGACGAGGCACTTTATATCGCTAAAAACAATATGAAAGGCGGTCTAGAGGTAAATGCTATTGAGCAAATTAATGAGGTTGACAAACATCACGAATATAGAGAAAAGCTTTTGCCAGCTTTTGTGATTTCATATAAAACAGACGAAGCTCTCAAAGCCTACGTATCAATTAAAGATGGAAAATTTCAGACCGTAAGACATCGCAGTTGGCGATGGTTTGACTTTTTATGGATGACCCACACAATGGATTACGATGGTAGGGATAATTTCAATACTACGGTCTTAAGGGCCTTCTCCCTCTTAGGGTTGATTACAGTATTAAGTGGCTTCTTATTATGGTACACATCGTCACCTTCAATTAGAAAATTATTAAAACGAAAAAAAACAAAGAAATGAAGAAATACGCAATTTACATTGGATTAGTAGTCATAGGATTACTGTTGGGGTGGTTATTTTTTGGTAACTCATCAAACAAAGAAGCAGAACATAATCACAATGAAGTGGCAGACGCCAATCAAATGTGGACCTGCTCAATGCACCCACAAATTATGCAACCTGAACCTGGTGATTGTCCTATCTGCGGGATGGATTTAATTCCCGCCGAAAGTAGTGCAGATGGTTTGTTGGCAGACCAATTCAAACTAACGGAAAATGCTATGGCTTTGGCTAATGTGCAGACATCCATAGTAGGTAATGGTAGTGTGGAAAATAACGCCATAAAGTTATCAGGAAAAATAGTTGAAAATGAAGAATCCAACGCTGTACAAGTGAGCTATTTTTCCGGAAGAATAGAACGTTTGAACGTGAGCTTTACGGGAGAAGAAATTCGTAAAGGGCAATTGTTAGCTACTATTTACTCGCCTGAATTATATGCAGCACAACAGGAGTTGATTACAGCTGCTTCCTTAAAAGAATCGCAACCAGCGTTGTACAAAGCCGTCAGAAATAAATTGAAACTCTGGAAATTATCGGAGAGTCAAATAAATAAAATTGAAACTTCTGGTGAGGTGTTAGAAAACTTTCCTGTATATGCTACGGTTTCTGGTACAGTATCAGAAAAATTAGTAGAACAAGGTGATTATATAAAGCAAGGCCAACCGCTATTAAAAATAGCGAAATTAAACACTGTTTGGGCAAATTTCGATGTCTATGAAAATCAGATTGATTTGTTCAAAAAAGGTCAAAATGTAATTATTACATCTAATGCCTATCCCAACAAAGAATTTAAAGGTAAAGTATCATTTATTGACCCAGTATTAGACACAAGAACACGAACGGTAAAATTAAGGGTGGTATTAAACAATAAAGATGACCTATTTAAACCTGGGATGTTTGTTGAGGGTAAAATTGATGGTGTTTCTTCAACCAAAGAGCAGCTACTAAATATTCCATCAACGGCAGTTTTATGGACTGGAGAACGTTCAGTAGTGTATGTAAAAAGCAGTCCTGATGAACCAATTTTTGAAATGCAAGAAGTAAAGTTGGGTAATAGCATCGGAGATAGTTATGAGGTATTAAATGGTTTGGAGAATGGTGATGAGATAGTCACTAATGGAACTTTTACTATCGATGCAGCGGCTCAATTGCAGGGTAAAAAATCAATGATGAACAAGGAAGGCGAAAAAGTAATGACCGGACACGAAGGACATTTAGGGATGCAAGAAACAACTTCAGGCGAAGATAGTAATCACTCAGAAATGAGTGAGAGGATAAAAGTCTCTGTAGATTTTCAAAATCAATTGAAAACGTTTTTTAATAATTATTTAGGTGTAAAGGATGCATTGGTAAAAGATGATTCAAAGAAAGTAGCTGACGATGCAAAGGAACTACTCAATAAATTGAATCAGATTGATATGAAATTATTGAAAGACAACAGTGCTCATAATCACTGGATGAAGTTGGAAAAAGAACTAAAATCTTCAACTAAATCTATTGCAGAAGCCTCGGATATAAAAGAACAGAGAAATCATTTTAAGCATCTATCATCACATTTGGGCAGTGCGATACAGTTATTTGGTGTCAACGAAAAGGTATACAATCAATTTTGCCCAATGGCAGATAACAACAAAGGCGCTTATTGGCTGAGCAAAGAAGAAAAAGTATTAAATCCATATTTCGGTGATGCAATGCTGACCTGCGGAGAGGTAAAACAAGTAATAGACTAATCAACCATTTAGCACAAAACTATTGTATTATGAGAACTCATATTATTTCAACAGGCGGTACGATTGAAGGTCTTGATTATGAAAACCTTAATCAAAAACAAACGACTACAGTTGCAATTGACGATATACTTTCCAACGCCCGAGTTGCATTAAAATATACTATTGAAAAAATTCTAAACAAAGATAGTCGGTTTATTAATGATGATGACAGAGAACTAATAGCCGAAAAAATAAAATCTAATGACTCAGACAAAATATTATTGACTCACGGTACTATTACAATGGTTGAAACCGCTCAGTTTTTAGGTAGGCTTGCCCTCAATAAAATAATTGTACTCACTGGCGCATTTATTTTGGGAACAAAAAAGAATACCGATGCTCCTTTCAATTTGGGGTTTGCTCTTTCTGCGCTTCAGATTCTAGAACCAGGAGTGTATATCGCTATGAACGGAGCAATTTTTAATTGGGATAATGTGAAAAAAAATAATCAGAACAATCGATTTGAAACCATATAAGGTTCGGTATGCACTATGTTTGGAACCTCGATACATTGGACAACTTTTTTCTATCTTTTATTAGATACTGTCATTGTATTGTTTACGCTATATTATTCTACTCGAAAGGATTCTAGCGGATATAAAAGATTTTTTTATCTAGGCATCCTGTTTATAACATACAATCTAACAGGTGGATTCTTACCTATTGAAAATTTTCCAGGACCTTTTATTCTTCAATATGTCATAACATATGGTGTTGCCATAGCGCTCTGTGTTTATATCGTTTACTATTTGTACAAGGAATATGATATTGTGGTTTTAAAGTATAATTCTTCTATCCGAAATTTAGCAATTTTAGTCTCGGTAAGTTTTATCATCCTCTTTTTAATTCCATACTTCTACACATCTTCCTTGAAGTCTTCAAGACTGCTTTTTACCATACCAATTTCGATAATCGCTTTTTTATTTTTAGGGATGTTTTACGAGAGGATTTCTAATCCGAGTAACCCAAATGAATATATTTTACGACGTAACAGATTATCAATGGTTAGTGTGGCCAGTATTGCTTTATTACCTGTATTGACATTTATTGGAGATTACCAATGGTTGACTTTTACAGTTATGAATGCATCTTTTTACGCAATTACTATTATTGAGATAGATAGGCATATTTATTTTTTAGAAAATAAAACTAAAATGTATGAAGTATTTGCAATGAGCAAAGAACAGGCAATCAATTCAGCCGATGTGAAAATTATTTATGAAAATTTGACAAGAAGAGAAATAGAGATTACCTTGTCAATTCTCGGTAACCTTAGTTATAAACAAATCGCCAAGGATTTATTTATTGCAGAAAGTACCGTATCCAAACACGCCTCTAACATCTACAAAAAAACGGGTGCAAAGAATAGAAGACAATTTATTTCTCGCTACCGAAAAAAGTCTAAATAGCGTTATTCCTAGCTTGACAACAATTACCGTAGGAATATACGGCTTATTCCGTATATATCTACGGAATAAAATGTCTTTCTTTCAAAATTATGTTATTACATTTCATTAGTTCTTTAGCCGCCCCTTGTCGTAAAAACTCCTACTTTTTAAAGTACCTGTTCTACGCATTTACTAACTAAAGAATTCTAACAACAACTAACCCACCGAAACTAAGAATACCCAAAATATTGTTGGGCTTAACTGTATTTATGGTTGCAAATGGATTTAGAAACGTTAGGCAAAAACCTTCTCGTAGCTTTAGACGAGATAAGGCTCGAAAATCTACCGATTTTGGAACAATCCTATCGTTCCATCGAGTTAAGTAGAAATTTGCTTACCGTTTTTAAAAGAAACATTTTGGTTAATGACTTTGAAAGTATCGAAAAAGAAATAGTCTTCTTCAAGAAAATCAAACAAATACCATTGGTCAAGCTCATATATTTTTCAGAGATTCATTCTTTCGAAATTCAATTTCCTAAAGCAGACAGAACTGCCCAGTTAAAATTTGTAAAAAAGAAGATTAACAAATTAAATCGATTTTTCCTTTATAATATTGACTTCGGCCAGTACGTAAAATCCGGGGCAACTCACTTCGATAAAGCCTACTATACCAGAGCCCATCTTAATACTTACCATATTACTACTTCCAAATTCTATTTCCAAGACCCAGATTTTTGTACACCACGAGATATGCTTTTGGGAAAGTTCAAGGCGTATATTTCTCTTATCAACTATATGGACCAAAAGAAACATTCTATTAAAAACAGATTGAACGGCAATAGCGTGAATATAAAACCTACAGAAAAAATTCCTTGGCCATTCACTAATACGGATTGGGTAGAACTTCTCTATGCATTATCCGCGAGTGGAATTGCAAAACAAAAAGGTCTAAGTATTATTAAATTATCTAAAATTTTGCAAGAGGTATTCGACTTTACCCCAAAGAAAATCTATAAAACCTATCAGGACATAAAGAATAGGAAAAATAGCCGGACATTGTTTCTTGACCAGCTAACTACTTCCCTTCTTTCGGAAATGGACAAAAGTGAGGAATAGTTATTGGTTTGTTTCTTCTTTTATTTGTTAAAATAAGACCGTACTACGGTTGACCTACGGTAATCATATTACACACCTGTTTTCCATAAATTTTGATACAATTTAAGAGTCTCTTAATTACAGAAACACTACAAAACAGCACTAAAACAAATCAAATTTCAAAATGTTAAATTTTAACCGTAGTACGGTTGTACTGGGGAATAAAATCCATTAAAGCTATTCAAATTTGTAGAACGAAAGTCAAATCAGGTCAGAGGCTATCAAATTAATTGACAACGATGCGATAGTCTCTTACTTTAAAAACCGTTCTATTATGCCGACAAGTATTATTACAACAGACGACCTTCGGGAATTCAAAATGGAATTGCTCGATGACATCAAAAAATTATTATCTAAACAAACTACTGGAAAACTCAAAAGATACCTCAAATCTTCTGAGGTTATGGATTTGCTTCAGGTAAGTCCAGGTACTTTACAAAATCTTCGAATCAATGGCACTTTGCCCTACACTAAAGTTGGTGGTATTATCTACTACGATGCCGAGGAAATACAAAATATAATGACTTCAAACCGTGTAGAGCACGGTTCAAAATCCTAAATAATGAACTATATAAAGCTACTTAATGCGGCTTTTGAAAAGTTCTATTTTGATGACCGCCTAAATCCTACCCATATCAGTCTGTATATGGCGCTGTTCCAAGAATGGAACAGTAGTCGCTTTGCAGATGAGTTTTATGTGAACCGTAGAGATTTAATGCGTTGTGCTAAAATAGGCTCAAAATCCACATACCACCGCTGCGTTACGGATTTGGACTCGTGGCTTTACTTATCCTATTTCCCATCTAACAATCCCTATAAAGGCAGTAAAATCAAGATGTCCATTATTGGTACAAGTAACGAACCAGATATGGGACGGTACAATCCCACATTAGAACAGCTTGCGGAACAGTACTATCCCATACGTGAACCAGTTGTGGGACAGCACCATCCCATAAATGGACAAGTACTGGTATCTAATACAAACAATACTAAACAAGAAAACTATATAAAACAGCCAAAAGGCAGGCAGGCGGTTATTGATTTTTTTGAAGAAAATAGTTTTGATGCAGATGAGGGGAAAAAGTTCTTTGAGCACTATGAAACTCGGAACTGGCAAACAAGCGATGGGCAAACAATTCGTGATTGGCGAGCTCTAGCCACAAATTGGATGGACAGAACAGAATTATTCGACGAAAAAAACGAATCAAACAAAAAACAAGCGTCCCAAATCAAGGACAACTTGCGAACCACTAAAAACAAAGATTATGGACAACCCCTCTAAAATTACCGAAGGTGGCGTAGAATATTCGCTAGGAAAATTTGATGGCAAAAGTATATTTTATGATTTTCCAAAAATATTAATCTATTTGAATGCTAAAGGGAAACTACTTTTTGGTGAAAAGTTCAGGATTTATGACGAAGATAGAGATATACTTCTGAAGCTCTGCTCTTACTTCATTAAGGATAAAGATAATTGCAAAAGCTTTGGTATAGATATGGATAAAGGAATCCTACTTTCCGGACCAGTTGGTTGTGGTAAAACCAGCTTAATGAAATTGCTGAGATATATTGTGCCAATGCAAAGACCTTATGAAATGATTCCTTGTAGGAACGTAACCTTTAGTTTTAACCATCTTGGTTTTAAGACCATTGAGGAATATGGTAATACTAAATTTTTCTGTTTTGATGATTTAGGTATTGAACCCGCCGGACGTTTTTATGGTAAAGACCTGAACGTAATGGGCGAAGTACTTTTATCTCGATATGAGCTATACCTTGAGACCAAACAAAAAATCAAAACCCACGCAACCACCAACCTAAATGCTGAAGAATTAGAAGAACGTTATGGCAATCGTGTTCGCAGCAGAATGCGAGAACTGTTTAATCTAATTGCCTTTGATAAAGGTGCTGGCGATAAGAGAAAGTAGAATAAATTACTTACCAAGTTTTAAAATTCTAAAAGCACCTTGAATTACCAAGACAAATACGATTGTTCCGATAATCAAATCAGGTTTATTAGAATTTAGCCAATTGACCAAAACTCCTGCGGTTATAACCCCTAAATTAATAATGACATCATTAGAAGTAAAAATCATACTCGCTTTCATATGTGCCTCTTCTTTGCTTTTGGACTTTTGCAAAATATAAAGGCACAAGCCGTTCGCAATAAGTGCAAAAATTGAAACGATAATCATTGTCGAAAAATCGGGAAGCCTATCGGCTCCGAAAAATCTTCTCAACACTTCCACAAATCCAATAATTGCAAGTGTTATTTGAAAATATCCAGCTAATTTTGCAATGCGTTTTTTCTTAATCAACGTTCCTCCAACCGCAAACAAGCTAATTCCATAAACAAAACTATCCGCAAGCATATCCAAACTATCCGCAACTAATCCCATTGATTTTGAAATCAGTCCTGTCGTCATTTCAATAATGAAGAAGGCGAAATTAATTGCAAGAACAATCCAAAGTAACCTTTTTTGGCTTGTTTTTTCATCAAAATCCGTTTCGTGGGTTTGTTCTGTTGAAATTTTCTTTCCTCCTAATTTCAATTCGTCAATCGACTTTTCAATTTGGTCTGCCTGTCCGTTGTGAAAAACGGTCAGTTTTCGTTTAGCGATGTCGAAGTCAAGGTTTTTAACTTCTGGAATTCCGTCCAGTTTCATTCGGATTAGGTTTTCCTCGGAAGGACAATCCATCTTGCTAATTTCAAATACCGTTTTGTTCATTTTAGTCTTCATCTTCGTTTCCAAAAGGTTTAATAATTACTCCTACACTAAAAATAAAACCGTCCGTAGGCGCATAAATTTCTGGAAATTCTGGATTGTCGTGTGGTGGCAAAACCAAAGGTGAAAACCTACTTTGTCTTCTGTCTGTAAAGTTTTCAAAATTTACAAAGGTTGTTCCCCATTTGAAATTGCGCATTAAAAGCAATCCCATAGTTATAAAATCCGTGGTTTCTGTGCCATTAGACAAAAACTGCTTTCCTGTGTAAAAAGTTTCATAACCTATGCGCCATTTATCAGATTCGTACATTAAAACGCTACCTGCATTATGTTTTGCTGTGAGCGGTTTTTGCGGATTTCCTGCCAAATAGTTCAGCTTTGTATCAATGAGTGCATAGTTTAAAAACCATCTAAAATCCTTGTACGTAAATTTAATATTGGTTTCCGCTCCCTTGCTTATTATTTTATCGGTTGCATTTTCAAACATAAAAAATCCATCGTCTGTTGAATTTAATAATAGCCCGTTGTTAATAGCTGAAACGTAGAAGAGTTGGTTAACACTAAAACCTACCACATCGAATAACCTTGTTTGGTAATTCACATCAAAATTGACACCATAGGAACGTTCTGCCTTTAAAGCAGATTTATCTATAGCAAGTACATTTTCAAAACTGATATATTCCGCCTCTTCGGTGAAAATATCTGGAATTTTATAACCTAATCCACCACCAATTCTGCTCGAAAATCCGCTGTCGTTCTTGTAAAGCAAGGAAACTCTTGGAAGTGGAAAAAAACCGAAATCTGTATTGTAGTCTGCTCTTAATCCTGTTTCTAAAATCCAACTATCTGAAACGTCGTAAATGTTGTTTACAAATGCTCCATAAGTAACGTCTGATTGGTCTCGTTGTAATGTCGCATTATCATTTTCATCAAAATTAGATGTGTATAAATTTGCACCAAAAATCCAATCGGTTTTTTTGGATGCCTTTTGATAGTTGATTTCTGTGAATGTATTGGTTTGTTTGCCGTCAAAACTGAAATCGGTAATAGATAGTTTTCTATCGAAAAATGAGATGCTATTCTTGATGTTCAATGAACTGACCGAATCTATCTGTGTTTCGTAAACAGCCTGACTGCTCAATCTTTTAGAAAGATTTTCTTCGGTATATTGATGAATCCCATTTTCGCCACTTTCAATTTTTGTAATGTCTCCACCAATTCTGTCGTCATAAGTTCCATTTAAACCTATCCAAAAAGTTGTTTTTTCTGAAGGATAATAAAAGAATTTGGGGTTAAAAGATAACGAAGTTGTTTTTGGTAGATTGCTGAAACCATCATCTTCTGGGTCATACGCTTTTTGGTAATGACCAGAACTGTATAATGAAACTCCAAATTTTTCATTTCGCTTACTATAAAAGACATTTGCTGTACTACCCAACGCTTGTGTTTGAGTTAGCATAATATCCAAAGATGGTTCTTCATCAGGTGTTTTTGATACCATATTTATTAAACCCGCAATAGCCCCTCCTCCATAAAGTGTAGAAGAACTTCCTTTTATTATCTCAAATTGTTGTAGGTCTAGAGGCGGAATTTGTAAAATACTCAAACCACTTGAAAATCCACCATACAAAGGAAATCCGTCTCTTAAAAGTTGTGTATAACGTCCATCGAGACCTTGAATTCTAATATTGGTGTTTCCACTACTTAACGAGGTTTGTTGCATTTGTATTCCGGTACTTTCACGAAGCACCATTGAAATATTAGTCGGATTCATTACTGCTTTTTCGCCTAATTCTTCCGCACCTATAAATTCTATTCTCGTAGGTATTTTTCTAACAGTTCGTGTACTTCTTGAAGATTGTATTACGACTTCATCCAATTCATTTCCTCCCGATTCGAGCTTGAAAGAGAACTCTTTTTTTGTGCCAACCTCAATAGTGGTTTCAATGGTTTTAAAACCTACATATGAAATTTTTACGGTTTGGTTTCCATTTGGGATTTCTGTAAATGTGGCAATTCCGTCAAAATCTGTTACTGCTCCTTTCTCTAATTCTTCAAAATATACAGTCGCTCCCAATAATGGCCCATCTGTTTCGGCATCGCTCACAGAAATGGAAATATCACTCGTTTGTGCGAATGATATAATTGATAACATTAAAAATAATGTGTTTAAAAATACTTTTTTCATTTGCTTATTCTGGTTTTTAAGAATATTGCAAATGTATTTAGCATTTACCGCAACTCGATTGCAAAGATTATCTGTTGCAGTTGTCGCACAGGCCTTTCACGACCATATTTGCTTGTTGCAACTTGAAATTTTTTGGAAGTTGAATATTGGGAATAGGAACGTCGAAAAGACAAAACGTTTTGTCGCAGTTAGTACAATAAAAATGATAGTGCAAATCTTTTGGGTCGCAGTTACAGCCTTCCGCACAAACTGCATATTTGGTCATTCCAGAGCCATCTTCAATGCTGTGGATAACTTTGTTTTCCTCAAATGTTTTTAGTGTTCTGAAAATAGAACTTCTATCCGTATAGGGCAGCGCATTTTCAATATCCTTTAATGATTGAGCTTTTTCTAGGCTTAAAAGATGGCGCAGAACAACCGTTCGTACTGCGGTGTTTTTTACTTTTTTTATTTTTAGGATTTCTTCTTCCGTTTGCATTTTCCTAATATATCATTTTTTAGAGTATTGTCTTTTCAGCAACAACTTTTGTTTTCTTGAATCGGCGGACAAGGCACAGTTCCGTAAGAACAATAAACACAACAATCTCCTTCATTTGGTTTTAGAACCGTTTTGCAACTCTCACATTCATAAAAGAATTGACAAGATTCCGTTGGCATTTCTTCTACTTTTTTATGTCCGCAGTTTGGGCAAGTTATTTCAGATGTCAATATAGTTTCCATTATTTTTCTTTTTTGTCGGTCACGTTATAACCTGTAGAATTAATTGCTTTCTCAATTTCCGCTTCATTGGTCTTGGTTTTATCAAATTCAATGATTGCATTTCCACTTTCGTATGATGCTTTTGAGCTCACGATTCCGCTGAGTTTATTTACTTCGTGGTTTACGTGTTCCTCACAACCCGCACAGGTCATTCCACTAATTTTAAATTCAGTTGTTTTAATATCCGATTTATCTACTACGATAATGTGTTTTGCCGTGTCTGGGTAAAAAATTCCTGAATAGTATGGAAATGCCAACATTACTATTGCAAATACAGTTATAATTCCTAAAAAAGTTTTGGACTGTGTGAATTTTGGTTTTTCGTCTGTCTCACATTCACAATCGATTTCCTTTTTAGGCTTTAGCATTTGATACCAGGCAAAACAAAGAACTAAAATTGTAAGCCCGATTAGGTAAGGTCTAAAAGGTTCTATCCAAGAGAATGTTGAAGCAATCCCACTTGTTCCTGCGATAAGAGCCAAAACAGGCGTAATACAGCATAAGGAAGCTGTAATTGCAGTTAGCAAGCCTGCTCCAATTAATTTATTTTCACTTTTCATATTGCTTCTAAAACTTTGTTCTTATCAAGTATTGCGAAAAACGGATTGAGTAGTTTTTCATATTCAGCGGTCAATGAGTAATAAATCGTTTGGGCTTCTCTATCGGTTTCTAATAGATTTCGGTCTTTCATTTTTCTCAAATGCTGGGAAATGGCCGAAATATTCATTCCAAGAATATCACTTAAATCACAAACGCAAAGCCTATCTTCTTCAAAGAGTAGGTATAGTATTTTAAGTCTTACGCTATTCCCAACTAATGAAAGTCCATTCGCCAAATAGTCGAACGATTCGTTTAATTCCGAAACCGTGTCTTTGCAACGATTAATTTGTTCTAAATCGGCTTGTTGTCTTATGCAAGAATTATTGTCCATAAAGCAAAGTTACATTATTTTATTATTTAAGCAAACACTTAAATATATAATATTTAATATAGCAATTATTTGATTAATAGAACTGCTAGAAACAAATGGCAGTAGTCTAGTTTCTAAAAGACTTATATAATAAAACTACTTCTGCAATAAATTGTAGTACAATAGCTTTTAAACTTTTTGTCAACTCTAAAAATATATCTTTCATAATAGTATTAGTTTTTAATAGATAATAAAATGGCTAAGGCAATTAATTTGATATTCTTAGAAGCAGAAATATAACTGCTTTCATCCCTATTACTCAAAAAACCCAGTTCCAAAAGAACCGAAGTACAATAGTCAATAGTTTCACGTAGTACCTGAAAATTTGCAAACTTCACTCCTCTACTTTTATATCCTATGGCTTTGCAAAGTGCTTTTTCAATTTGATAACCTGTATAAATAGATTCTTTGGAATTATTTGTTCCCTTTTGTGAAGCATAAACTTCTATCCCTCTTGCATCTGGATTATCTGAATGATTGCAATGCAGCGACACAAACAAATCGGCTTTTAGAGCTTTGGCCAGTTTTGCTCTATCCGATAACGAAATGAGTGTATCAGTATACCTGGTTAAATAAATATCCAAAGGGGTATCTAATTTATTATTCAGCTTCAAAATGGCATTCGCTATATCCAATACAACATCCTTTTCTTGGATTTTATTTATGCCTATCGCACCGGTATCTTTTCCACCGTGTCCAACATCAATTATAATTCGTTTTTTAGTACTTGTCTCTTGTCCCAAAACGATACACATTTTTAGAAGCAAAAAGACAAAACTGACGTTTTTGAGCACTTTTTTCATTTTCAGTTTTTAGGTTATCAACAATTTCCATTCAAAAAATCATAGAATTTGATGCCAAATAATAGTAATTAAATTCAATTGATTTCAAATAATATTTTTTTCACAAATATTTGATTTTCAGTTATTTATGTACAAATATATGTAAATTTCAGAAAGAGAAAATGAATAAAAATTTAAACAGTTTTATTATGAAAAAATCAATCTATTTAGCAACTTTTTTATCGTTGCTCTCAACATCACTTTTTGCACAAATTGGTGGCATTGAAGATTCCGTTAATGATGTGGGCGATACCATACGTACCATCTTTCCAATTTTACTTGGTGTCATTTTTTTAGTTGGTTTCCTGTTTAATGCAGGGCATTTCTTTGGGGAAAATGCAGACCTTAAAAAAGGGATTACCAGAGTGCTAGTGTTTGTTTTGATTGCTGGCGCAGTTGTCGGCATCTTCACATACCTAATAGGAATCGTAGTATAGATGAAACGCTTCGAGGTCTATAAAAACATTAGGAAACGGGCGGTCATTTTTGGGCTGCCTATTTCCCTGTTTGCGTTAATGATGGTTTCCATTTTGGCTTCGCTGCTCATCATAATCTTCTCTTTCAGCTTCGGGATAATAATTGGAATACTCGTTTTTAATGCTGCCTTGTACGTAGCCTTAACGAGAATAACACATAACCCACAAATTTTTCAGATGGCTAATGCTTTTCCGAGAATAATAAGTAACAAAAGAAACTCTGGCTTCAACTATGAACAAGATTAATCTTTCAGCATATCAACCTATTGTAGATATTCAAGACAATATCATATTTGCCAACAATGGTAATGTTGTCCTGTGCTATGAAGGTACGTTACCAGAAATTTATTCACTATCCGAAAAAGACTTTGAAGATATACACGGTTCTTGGTTTCAGGCTTTGAAATCATTACCTATTGGTACTGTAGTGCAAAAGCAGGACATATATCTTAAAAAAACATACAATTCAGAAGCACTTCCCAATACAACGTTTTTAGAAAAAGCGACACACGACCATTTCAAAGGACGTGATTATATGGAACATCGTTGCTTTTTGTTCTTTACGCTCACTAAGAATAAAGCGCTGAACAATTCAAAATATGTCAACCCTTTCCGTAAAGTTTCCAAAGGGATTACACAACAATTGGATGACAACGTTAAGAGCTTTGTCGGTTCTGTTAGTGATTCTGTTTCCTTCATAAACAATAGTCGAAAAATGAAATTTGCTTCGCTTAAAGCGAAAGATATTCAGCAGTTAACGAATGGATATTTCAATGGTTTTAATGAAGGGTTTGACACCGATATCATATTAGATAAAAAAAGCGTCAATATTGGCGAAAACCATTTTGATGCCCTGGCTATCAATAGCGAACTGTGTTTTGGCGAAAGTGTACAGAGTAGCAAGACCAATGAGAAATTCACTTCTGACGATTTTGTGTTTCATCAAGGGTTTATTGATGGCTTAGGGCTTACGCTTAATGAAAATCATATTGTCAATCAAATCCTTTATCTGGATGACAAACAGAAGTGGCGCAAGCTACTGGATAAGAAAGTTGAAGAACTTAATAAAAGTTCCAACTTCGGTTCGCAGAATAAAGTAGTCCTCGGTAAAATTCAGCATATCCTTGACCAAATCAACGCTGATGATAATGCACGTATTATTCGAGGTCATTTAAACATCATCTATTGGGACAAGAACCCAGAAAATTTAAGTCGAATCGGTTCAAAAATAAAGACCGAGTTTAAGGAACTAGACATTATTCCTTACTATCCTAGAGGTGAGGAACGAAAGAATTATATCCTAAATAGTTACTGCTGTTTTTCTTCAAACTTTTCAAATAACGATTTATATGTTACCGATTTAAAACACGCTTTATGCCTGTTCATCAATAACACCAATTATAATTCTGATACTACCGGAATCATCTTTAATGATAGGGAACATAATGTGCCTGTTCTTAAAGATGTTTGGGACGAACGCAAGAAGCGCATTAAGGCAAGAAACTTTGCCATTTTTGCACCTACTGGCGAAGGCAAGTCCTTTTTGGCAAATAACATTCTGCGCCAGTATTTTGAAAGTGGTGTCCGCCTGGTCATAATTGACCTTGGTGGATCCTACACCAAATTTGCCAAACTCTATCCCGAAAAATATACTGTGCTTCGCTATGAAAGTGGCAAAAATTTAGGCATCAATCCTTTTTATATAAGTGATAAAAATGACCTAACACCAGAACGTTTGGAAGACTTGTCCGTTTTCTTGTTTGAACTTTTCGCCTCAGATTTAAAAGTTACCAAAGCACAATCGGTTTCGGTTAAAAAGATACTACGCCATTATTACAATAATACTTCAGAAAATCATTCCTTAGATGGTTTCTACAACTTTATAGAGAGGAATCAGAAAGACCTTCTGGACACCTTAAAAATCCATCCCGACTACTTCAATATTACAAGCTTCTTGCACGTAATGTCCGAATATGTCGGCGATGGTCTATACAGCTTCCTTTTTGAAGTAAGTGAAGACCAGACCTATAAAATTGAGGATAAACGATTGATTGTTTTTGAGCTGGATGAAGTAAAGGATAACAAGGAAATCTTGTCCGTTATGTTGAAGCTGATTAAGTCAGCCATCCAAAGAACGATATGGAAAAACAGAGCTGAAAAAGGCATTATCCTTTTCGATGAGTTTGCAAAGCAACTGAAGTTCGAAAACGTACTGGAAAGTGTTGAATTCTACTATCAAGCGATTCGTAAACAGAATGGTGCGATAGGCATTATTCTTCAATCCATAAATCAGCTTCCCAACAATTCAACATCGGCAAGCATACTAGAAAACACACAAGTCATTTATAGCCTAAACAATGAAAAAGGTTATGACGAATTGGTCAAAAGGCTCAATCTATCTAGCCACGATTTAAACCAATTAAAATCCATCAAAAACAATCTTTCTGGACCACGGAAGTATACCGAAATGTTCATCAAAATAGGAAAGGAAAGCAACATTTTTAGGCTTGAAGTTCCTAAAGAAGTGTACGCAGCCTACCTAACCGATGGACAGGAAAACGAGGCCATAATGGCCATTTATGAAAAGACCAATGATATGGAATTGGCTATTAAAGAATTCACATCTAAAACATAATAAATATGAAAACAAAAATCTTAATTATCGCAACGGCATTCATCTTTTTATTGCCTGCACGCGCTGCGTGCCAGGGAATGCCAGTTTATGACAATACCAACTTTGTAAGTTTGGTAAAATCGCTAGTGGAATCAGCAAAACAAACCTCACAACTTATCAAGTCCGTAAAGTTCTTGAAAGATGCAAAAGAAAGTATTGAGAAAGTATCAAGTGTGGTACAGCAACTCAGGGCGGTTCAGGAAATAGCACAGAACAATCAACGCCTTATCAATGTAATGCAAAATGATTTGCAGGATATTTTAAACTCGCCTTACATCAAGCCCGAGGAAGTTACACGGGTTGCAGAATCATTTGATGCCATAGTCCAAAACTCTTTGGACACGGTTGATTTTATGGGCGAAATATTATCTAGCGATAATCTTAAAATGTCTGATGCCGAACGTGCTGAAGTCCTAAAGCAAAAAGAACAGGAATCAAAAGAAATGGTTTCCAATATCAAGACAAAAACTAAGCGCTATCGTGATATCATTTCCTTTAGAAAAATGCAGGATAAAGTGAATAACCGAGAAACAGAATATTAATAATGACAGCAACCGTACTTTTAGGGATTGGACTGGAATACGTTGACGCAGTGTTTCAAACCATACAGAACAGCAGTTTCTCGCAATATACTATTGCAGGAATGAAAACGCTTGCCGTTTTGTTCTTTCTGGTCAATATCCTTAAAAAATACAATGAAGGCATTGCGGATAAAGATGGTTATACTTGGGGATTAAGCCCAGGAGAATTGACCAAGAATTTTGCTGTTGTTCTTCTGGTCATATTTTCAACACAGGTCCTGGGCTTTTTCGATAGTATCTTGGTTTCTATTGAAGCGCAATATCGTGGTACAGCACCAGCTTTATTGCCTTTACAAATGCAGGATATTCCTATTGAAGAGGATGTAAGTATCATCGAGGTTGCACAAGCGGCAATGACGCTGTTATACGAAGCCTTGGTCACACCACTTTACGGTTTCAAAATATTCGCATTCATCATAAGCCTTTTTCTTTGGATTCTGGATTTGTTCATCTATCCACTATTTCTTGCTGAACGCTATTTCCTTTTGGGTATAATGCAAGCCTTCTTCCCGCTCGTAATAAGTCTGGCGGTTTTTGAAAAATTCCGTTCGCTTGCTTATACCTTTTTCAAATTGTACGCTGCTGTCTATATGTTGGTGCCGGCTTTCTTTTTGGTCAATGTATTTGTAAATGCGCTGTATACTGAAATCAATACGAACTTCTGGACAAACCTTTTTGGGACAGATGTTGGCCAGGGCTTTTTTGCGCCTGTGGTGCAACTTGGGTCAGTTGGCTTCATTGTTTTTCTAAAATTCAAATTATACAAACGTGCCACATCGTTTACCCTCCGATTGTTTACTGCCTAAGGCAGATTAAAAATAAAATTATGAAAACACCTTATAAGAACATATACAACGTCTTAAAGTTGAACAGATTTATCGTGTTGGCAGTTGTCGTTTTTGCAATGCTATCCAGCACCTTTTCACTTTGGATGGCATTTAAAACGAATAAAGAAGCGCTGAATAGTGCTTTTGCTATTAATACTGATGGCAGTATTATCCCCCTGAAGCTCGTCACACAAAAAGAAAATTTCAAGGTAGAAGCATTAGCACATTTAGACCTGTTCCACAACTACTTCTATAATATCGACGCCAGTAATTATGAGCGTAATTTAGAAAAGGCACTTTGGTTAGGTAATAGTTCCGTGGACAATCTATATCGTCAGAAAAAAGCGGATGGTGTCTATAACCGTTTGCTACAATACTCGCTAGTTCAAAAAGTACTGAGCATTGATTCACAAATCGAAGAACAAAACGGAACATACGTTTTTAGAACTGTTACCATTTTTGAAATTAATAGAGGTTCAATCATAGATACCTACGAACTTGTTTCTAGTGGAAACTTAATTCCAGTAGACCGAAACTTTCCAAACAATCCCCACGGATTGTTGATTACAAACTATTTCGAGAATACATTAAAAAAACTAAACGATGAAAGTTGAGCCGATAATCGGCATTTAAAAACCCACGATTATGAAAGTAGAAAAGAACAAAATTGTATTTGCAGCTGTATTGGTTGTGATTTTCATATTCCTAATTTCCTATTCTATGATGGTAATGGGCGATGACGAAAGTGAGAATGAAAACCTTGAACAGACCTTGATACCCGATTTGGATGAAAACCAAAAAGAGTATAATTCAAAATTGGATGCCATAAATGATTTAAAGGAAGTACGAGAAAATAATGCGCCCAGCATCTATGACGAAAAACTGATTGATTCCTTGGGCTTTTATGACCCTGACCTTCCGGAACGAGAAAAAGAACGCATTGTAGATAGTATTTATGATGCTGGTAAGATTCAATACTCTGAAAAGAAGTATCGAAACCTTGGGCAAAAGAAAGTTACTCAAAACAATACCCAGCAAATAGATTCTGCCGAAATAAGGCGAGAACAAAAAATTGAAGCTAAAGAATTGGGACTGGAACATCAACTGTTCTTTGCCGCTGCGCCTAAACCCAACGAAGTTTCAATAATAGGCAATACAGATGAAACTATTTATGTGGTTGTAGATGGCGACCAGATTGTCAAAGCAAATACCCGATTACGAATGCGCCTTACCAAATCAGCAACTATTAATGGGAAGCTGATGCCAAGGAATACACCTGTTTTTGGGTTTATCAGTTTTCAGCCAAATCGTGCTTTAATCGAGATTGAAAACATAAAGCATCATCCTACCAAGCTTAAAGCTTTCGATTTGTTGGATGGTAGCGAAGGTATCTATGTGCAAAACAATTTTCGTGCAGAAGCTACTACGGAAGTACTGGATGATGTTATAGGCGATATCAACATTCCAACCGTTCCACAAGTAGGCGGAATTACACAGGTATTTAGACGTCGCAATCGAAGTGTGAAGGTAACAGTACTTAACAACTACAAATTAATTCTAAAACCAAAACTATGAGGCCCATAATGGGCATTTAAAAACGCGCTCTTATGAAAAAACATATCATTATTTCAGCAATAATTATTACCGCTTTGGCGAAAGCTAACGCTCAAGCAACACACGTACTCGATACCATTTACGCAAACGACACTAAAAATGTCGCGCTATTTTTTCCAGAACCCATACGACAGGGTATAACCGGTTCAGACAATTTTGTCTTTACCTACAATCGTGAAAAAGAACAGTATTTCGGATTACTTCAGGCAAAGCCTGGGAAAGAAAGTAATCTACTGGTAGTCAACAGAAATGGCGCAATTTTTTCGTATATTGTAAGATATAAAAAGCAGCTATCAAAGCTCAATTATTTCATTCCATTATCAAATAGTATAGGGAATGAAAAACCAATAGAAATCGATTCGATTCAGGTTGTAACTTCTGAAAAAAATATAGATAACAGAACCTACTATTATCAAAAATTCTGCTCCTATCTTCTTAACAGAAACCAACGTATTGGTCGGATTAAGAAGCGAACACAAGGCATTGTCTTGAATGTTAAAAATGTTGTTTTTGATAAAGAAGAACTCTACTTCGTTATCCAGATTGAGAATAATTCTACGATGGATTACGATTTGAATTTCTTGAACCTCTCCATCGAGACTCGACAAAAAGGGAAAAAGAAATCTTTACAGAGTTTGTATCAAGAGCCTATTTACAAGCATCATCTGCCTTCAAAAATTGCAGAAGGCAAAATGGTACGGTTTGTTTATGTAATGCCCAAATTTTCGTTATCGAATGACCGTAGGGCAATTTTGGAATTAAATGAGAATGATGGCGAACGCAATATAAAACTGAATATATCACATAGATATATCAATAACCCAAATTAATAATATTATGAAAAGATTACTCATTTGCTCAATCGTACTTCTATTTATTTCCTGCGCTGGAAATAATAATATGTCACACACCGAAACAGCACAAACTGTTGCTAAAAGTTTTTTCACAAAAGATGAGTCAGCTCTAAAAAAGCATACAACATCAGATGGATATGCTAGTTTGATTACCGTTCAAAATATGCTTCCAGAGTCAGACAAAGAAATCGAAGTAGAAATTTTGGATGAGGCTATTGAAGGCGAAATTGCCTGGGTAAAATATAAAACGTCTTTTGATGGAAAGTCGGGCATCTTTAAACTCGTTAAAGAAAATGACCAATGGAAAGTGACTAGTAAAGGTCCGAGGGAAAAAGGGCCTTTTTAAAAAGAAGTTTTAATTTAATTTTTCTCAAGGTTAATTTCCCAATAACCTCTAGTATCTCCGTGACGTACTAAAAATCCTTTATTCTTTATTGCTGTAATATGCTTTCCTACGGCAGATTCATTAATACCTAAAGCTTCGGCTATATCATTATATGTTATTGAAGGATTAGCAGCAATTAGTTTAAGTACTTCTTTTTGTCTTTTAGTAAGAGTTTCAGTAGCATCAATTGCACCACCTTTTGCACTACCTATTACACCACCTATTACACCACCTTTTTGAATAGCTTCTTCATCATCAACTTTAACAGCAGTTTCATTAGTTTCTTCTTTAACAGCAAAAGTCATTCTTAGAAAATTATCGGAAAAACTAAAACTTTCTTTTCCATAATGTCCTAAAATACGAGGAATACCAGAACCTAATTGTTCTACTAATTCTAAATCTTTAAAAATACGCATCAGTTCCTTATTACGTGGAACTGAAAAGCCCTCGAAAAATTCTTGCTTACTCAACCCTTCCGGAAGACCGCCAGCCGATGTGATTTCAATTCTATCGGTAAAGATTTCAAACTTTGGAGTAATCTCATTTGTATAATCATTATGCACAAAGGCATTGATGATAGCCTCTCGCAATGCAATGGGATTCCAGAGACTAGTCTGTTGCCTTTCTTTCGATGTAATTTTTGTTGTAGTTCTATTTTCTACGGCAATTTTATCAATTACCTGTTTAGTAGCTTTTACCAAACATTCGTGACCGTATTCGTTGCTTTCTATCAAGTCTGTTCTAGTTGTGCCAGAATACTTAGCAACCTTGATAGAGGTATTGTTTTTATCTGCCAAAAGATAGGCGGCATAATTGAAAGCACCATCTTCGGTTAGTAATTCCAAATTCTTTGAAAATGTTTTGCCAAGTGAATATCCAGATTCTTCGTAGTAAATCTTTAACTGGCTAAAGCTTAAATCCTGCCGACCCGCTTTAATTTTGCTGATGGAATTTCGGGTACGTTTGGCAAAGAGCTCGTCAATCATTTTTTGTGGCATTGGTTCAGCTGATGAACCCAAACGAATGAAACAACCCTTTTCACTCATCCCGTATTTTTTAAGATGATATGGTTTTTCTGGACCGCTGGCCACAATGATTTTTAGGATGTTCTTGTTGTCCCTTTCTTCACTCACAATATCGAACAAACCAAGTGCTGAAGGACGGATATTATTTTTGAGTCTATCCTTGATTTTTAATTGGTCACCATCAGCATCTACCAAACCATAAGTGTTCCCTTCTTTATCAATACCTATGTATAGAATGCCTCCTTCGCGATAATTCAAAAAAGCAATAACCTCTTTTTCAAGCCCATCGGACAGTTCACGTTTGCATTCTATACGGTTTGTTTCTGGCATTTATTCGTAATCATATGTCAAAGTCAAATCAATAAATTGGTCAGACTTAATTAAATGGTCAAATTTATTCTTCAATCTGGTATATTCCTTATCGCTCTTCTTCACATCTTCTCTCTTGATTTTATAAAATTCGAAGAAATTGAGTAAAACTTGATTGTCAGTTTCACTTTCAATATTTGAGAATTCACTGCTTTCAAGAATAGGTTTGGCTTCTTCCCATAAAGCTTCGTCTGACTTTATAGCATTGAAAATCGTCTTCCATTTAGGCGTCAATTGCAACTCTTCTTCAAAAAGTTTTCTGTATATGATGAATGTTTCTGGCATATACATAATCTCAAAATATTCATCTTCAGTAGCTCCAAAAGCCTTTTCAAAAAAGCTTCTTTCTGGCGGAACAATCCCTCTTGTCACATTGCTGATACTTTGTATTGCTCTTATAAATTTCTTATTCCAGAATTTGCCAATATATGAGCGATGTTTCGCTTCTTCACCGAATAACGGAATATATTTCATCGGAAACGAATAAATATGAATATCTAATTCTTCTGACAGCTCCATATTGATATGCATTCTTTTCCATAAATCCTCTGGTCTATCCTTGAAGTTAAAAAGCAAATAGTTTGAAAGTCTATTAATGCCATATTTTGCTGCCAATCTTACAGCCTTTTCATACTGTTTTTTAAGCCCCCAATAATCGAATGCTATTCTTAAAGGGTTAATTGGTATCTCACTGATGAGCTTCATATTCTCATCGGTAACATAACGAGCATCCGTTCCTTGATTAAAATCTACATACCTGTTCCTTGGTGCCTTATTTCTGTATCGTTCAAATAAATCCTTTAATTCTATATAAGCATCAAGCAGATTTTCTTTACTGACAGATTCGATTTTTAAAAGACCAAATTTATCGTAGATGTCGTAAACAGTCTGCTGAGTTCCGCCTTTTACTCTCTTATTTAAAAACTCTTTTAATAAGGAATGACATTTTTTTATATACGCTATATCGTTATCTCCTCTTTTCAAGTTTCGAATGGCTATATCAAGTTGATTCGGCTCTATAAATTTAGCGCCCTTGACGAAGCCCATATCCTTTATATCTTGAATAATCTCAGGAAATTTTGGCGAGGCGAGAACATTGTTATCCATCAAAAGAAGGTTTTGCTGTTCTCCATACAATTCTTTAATCTTCTCAAATTTGTCCTTTGTAGGTATCTTTTCTTTGTACGTTGGTTCGAGTTTGGGCACAGAACAAAAGGCACAAGTCCGGGTACAACCTTTGGTCATAAAGGTAAAGTATGCACTCCCAGTTGGATATTTATAATCAATCTCGTCCAGAATAGAATAATCCAATGGCAAATCATCAACAATAATTGAATTGCCCCTATCAAGCATTCCAGGCTTATCCAGTATACCAGTCATCGGTTTTATTCCTGTTTCTTCCTCTACTTCTGAAGCTAACAAAGAAGCCAAAACACCGCCAACTTTCAATTCATTAACATTCTTTACTAAGCTTTTCGCTTCGTGAATGGCCTCTACCGTAATTTTCCAGTAAAATGTAAAAAGTGTGGTCACATAAACCCTGTCCCATAAGGGCTCATCTTCATGTTTTTTATTTTTAAAATAGTCTCCAAAATATTTTAGCCACATCTCAACTAAAGGAACCTGACCAGTTATTTCTTCAAAATTTTCATCCTCCATTTTAGGTTTAGGCAAAAGTGCCTCACGCTTTGTGGAATGATTAGACTTTAGGTATTTTGAAATGTCACCTATTTGTTTTCCCCAATCAATTTTAGGGCAGACCTCATTTAACTTGAATAAACAATCTTCTAGAATTTGATTGAAGATGAATTGTTTTACGTTTCCTTTGTAAAAAACAACGTTGTCTCCCAACATCCTATGATACGTTGCAATTTTCATCAAACCGATTGGCGGATATTTATTTTTATATCCAGGTTCTATTAATAGTATGTTTCTTTTCTTTTTCGGCATTTATTAGTTATACTTTTCAGCGATTATTTCTTTGATATTTTCGGCATCATCGATATCAAGGTTTTTTTCCAGAATTTCAAAAACTTCATAAACCAAATTCCTTTTTGGTTGTGACAACTTTGATAGTTTAGGTTTAACATATTGTATAACACTATCAGGCATATCATCAACAAATAAATTTTCGTCTTCAACCTTTTGATTATAAATTTTTCTAAGAATTTCGTTTTCTTCTGCTTTCACTGCAATTCCGTTAAGTGTAGCTATTGCTGATTGCGCATTCTGAAACTTTGGTTTTAAAGCTCGTTTCTTTTTTACTTCTTCATTTTTACTTCTGAAGTTAGTATTCTCAAAACTTTCTTTCTCCTTTTTGTACTGCTCAATTTTTTTAATACAGCTGTGTATATTAGAGGATTGTTGAGCAATCTTATAAAGCGAGGCAAATTCGTCCTTTAATTTTTCTTCAAAAAGACTTACTATTTTATTTTCATTAAAATAGTCTCTTCTTGCGTTTGGCTTGAAATTATATCCGAAAGTGTGAATCTCTCCTATAAAATGATGATTAAATCTATCCTCTTTGAAAAAACTATTCAATGTATTCTCTGAGCCTATCTGAATATTATCGTTTCGGATTCTGAATCCTCTTTCATAATCATCTTGGTTGATTATATAGTTTAACAAATCTGAAACCCCATACCAACCTAATGCAATAAGCTCACCGTCATTGTTAAGTATCTCAATAAAGTCAACATCTATTATTTCTACAGGTTTATATCCTGTCTTACTATGCACTACATCTTTATATGGTTTGAATAGTTTTTCATTATTTAGATTTAGTTGCACATCATACTCTTCAATTTTGATATAACGTTTATTGAAATTCTGATAAATTTTTTCTGAGAATTTAAAATCTTTCCTAAAAGGCACAGGCGCAACAATTGACAAGTATTTTTGCACTTGAAACTCATCTAGCAATAAGTCATTAGTAACATTAAGTAAACTAACTTTGAAATAATGTTTTTCAGGTTTTTCTATTTGCTGTTCAAAACTTGTGATTGCCCTGATTACCGTTGCCGCATCTGATGTGTCTGTTTTGTCCTCAATAATTCTTTTTAAGCTTTTAGCATTTAAAGTAATCGTATTCTTAACTTCCTCATTGACATAACTCGTTTCAAATACCAATTTTTCGCAGTAACCTAATCCTCCTAATCTTCCGATACCTCGGAATCCTTTTCTCTTGTTTCTGTCTTTTTGTGAATTTGCAACATCCCCTAAAAATTGATATACATTCTTGTTTTCTATTCCAGTAGCATTATCGAAAATTGTTATAGACCTTTCCGTTCTGCTGATATGAATGTCGATTAAGCCCTCTTCTTTGCTCTTTAAAATGTCTTGTTCAACGGCAACATCAATTTGGTCGGCAGCATTTTGAACATACTCCCGATAAATAAATCTTGCATCCTCATACATTCCCAATGTGAGTGTTTCTATAACGTTCTTTCCTATGTGCGGTTTAAACTCCATATTTTAATAATACTTAAAAACTCCAAAATGATTTTTTACTTCTTGCGGAATTGAATTAATGTCATATTCATCGTGGGCGTGATAAATATTTGTACCAGCACCAGAAATTCTAAAAACCACGTAAACTTTGTTATGAGTATCATACCCATAATATGATAAATTACCAAAGAATTTGTCATATCTTTCATCTAAGATTTCTTGAGGTGATTTAGACCCATCTTCCAACAAACAGCTGAGTTGACTAATAAATTCATTATCAACATCTTTATTTCTCCAAGCTTCTTTATTACCATATACTGATATATCGTGTTTTTCCTTGTGTTCAAATTTAGGGACGTAACTATCTATGAAATCCTGAAAATTATTTTCCCTATCCACAATTATGCACGAATGCGTTTTATCGTTTTTAGATTTAGTTACCAATTCATTAGTATCATTCCATAAATTCTCGAAAGAAAAGTAAATCTTGTTTTCAGTATCATCTGAATGATAATAATTCAATAGGTAATTTACTTCTGAAGAAGTTCTCTCGTTAAAATGACCTTTTATCTGATTTGGAAATGATTCTAAACCTTCATCTTGGTTCTTCGTAAAGCCATTACTACCAATCTTTGACAAAAAATCGTAAAGCTGATGTACAATTGCCCATAAGTCTCCTTCCAATCCTTCACATAAGTTGGCAGGAAAGTTAGAAATCATCTCCTCTTTTAATTCTTCACTCAATAAAAATGTAAATGTTTCCATTTCGTCCATCAACTTAGAAAGCGACAATAAAATACTTCCATATTCCAACCTATTACCTTCATAACTTGCTTTATCCCAAATAATAGACGATGGGTCGATGCTCGGCAAATAATTCTGTTTACTCATTAATTTTTCTCTTTTTTATTTGAGCTTCCACAATAGCCCGCATTTCTTTGCTTGGATGCTCAATAAAATCCTTTGGATAATAATTTAATATTGTTCCATAATCGTTTAATTCTAATGTCCTGAACAATGAATTTTCTATAAAAGTCAAATTTATCTTATCGTCCATTTCATTACTCAAGTCCTCAGCTATTCTACGGCGCATTCTTGTTATAAAATGGCTACTATGCGTTTCAACTATTACCTTTTTATTTGATAATGTTAGGCTATATAGGAAATCGTAGAGTTTGCTTTGAATTTTTGGGTGAAGGTGCAGTTCGGGTTGCTCAATCATCAGAATTTTATCTGGATTCATCAATAACCCTTGTACGATAATTGGTAGTATTTGACTTATTCCAAAACCTACATGCTTAATATTAACTATCAAGTCATTCCCATATTTTAGTAAAATTCTATACTTCCCGTCATCTTCCTCAGACCATATCTCTTTTGCCAGTACAAATTTTTTGCTTATCCAATAGTTTACGGCTTCAATTAAGGAAGATTCTTTCTTTATATACTCTACCTCGCCTTTGTCATTCTCTTCAAAAACAAAGTATATAATTGGTCTTTCTGATTGGTCTTTAAGTATTTGGGATGTGTTCTCACCATATTTACCAACATCTAAATTTTCCCTCTTAAAGGTATAACTCTCTTGAGGTTCTTTACGAGAGGGACCGATATAATGAATTGACTCAAAGAACCTGCTGATTAATTTTTTTGTATCGCTTACATTTACCACCTTATAGAACTCCTCTGTCAGAGTGGTTTGCCTACCTTGCAAATCTTCATCTTCAACCTTTTGTTTATAGCTTATTTGATTTGGGAAAATTGAATTATATTCTACATTTAATTCTGATATTATATCGGCAGTAAAATTTTCATCAATAAAAGCTGGGGTATTTGTCTCAATTTTATGAACCAAACTCCTATCTTGATAAAAGCGAATATATTTGTTTGTATCCTCATCAAACTGAAACTCAATCTGAAATAGAGAAATTATTATCTTATCACTACTTATAGAAAAATGAACATCTATTTCACAACTATACTCACCTAAAGAATCAAAAAATTTAGTCGTTTTTCTATCATCTAAACTTTGATACTCTTGTTTTGAAAACAAAAAGGAAATTTTAATGTTTTCTTCAGCATCGTGATTATATATTAAATCATTGAAACTCGATGTTTCGTATAGCCCTCCACTTAAATCGAGAGGTCTATTCTGAGACTTCTGTTCAATTGAGTGTTTTAGCAACAATAAGATTTGGAAAAATGAAGACTTACCGGCACTATTAACACCTGATAAAATTGTCAACGGTTTTATCTCAAAACCTTGTACTTTGTGAATGGATTTAAAATTCTCAATTGATATTTTCATTGCAGCTCTTCTTTTATTTTTTCTTTTAGCAATGATGCCAAATCTGGTGTTAAAACTGTATCCACAACACCAAAAATCTTAGAAACCAATTTCCTATCTTTTCGGCTCAAAGCGGTTATATCATCGGTAATAAATTTTGTTTTACCGTTGTCTTTAATTTTGACCTTAGTTACGTCCTTGTTTTTTGCTTTTACAACATTTTCAAAAACTTTAGATTTTGAAGTGTCAGTAGAAGTAATTTTCTCTTTTGCTTTTTGAAGCTTTTCTTGTGCGCTTTCCGCTTTTTCTTTTAACTGCTCTAACTTTTCAATAAAGTCCGCTTTTTCTTTTTCGTCCGTGAAACCACCATTTTTAGACTGTTTTTCAAAGGCTTTATTTGATGCGTTAAAATCATCTATTCTTTTCTGATTATTTCTAATTTCAGAAGAAAAATGGTAAAGTTTGTGTAAATCTGAAAACTTAATCTTCAGGTGCTTTTCAAACTCTTTCAATGCCTTATTCTCTGTAAAATAATCTCGTCGAGAATTTGGAATGAGTTCAGGGCTTACGGCGTGGACTTCTCCAAAGAAATATTTGGTTCCTCTGGACTCCTTAAAAAGTTTAGATAGCGCATCTTCCAATCCGATTTGAATGTTGCCTTTTCTCAATCTTAAACAGCGAGCTGCATTAACGGACGGTAGAACTTTAGTGAAATTTGATATAGCGTACCAGCCCCAAGCCAAAAGTTGACCCTGAGAGTTCCTTATCTCATAGGTTTCAATATCGTGTATCTCATCAATTTTTTTCTTATTATGAACATCCCCTGAATAGATACTCATAGTGTATGACTTCAAAATCTGATTTTTATTAACGTAGATAAGGTACTCGTCAATATTGAAATTGAGTCCTTCAGCCTTAGTATATATCCTGTCTTTGAAGAAGAAACCTTTATTATATGGCACTGGCGCAACCATCGTTAGGTAATTATAAATATCATCCTTATCTAAAAGGGCTTTGTTGTTTACACCCTCTAAAGTCACTTTAAAGTAATGAGCTCCGCTCGTTTCTTTTTCTTCGCTAAAAGAGGTTACTTGGTCTATTACTTTTGTTGCGTCTTCTTTTGTACTACGATTATTAATTATTGATTTTAATTCTTGGGCATTCCAAGTTAGGTAGGTCTTGACGTCTTCACCTTCAAAACTTGTTTCAAAAATTAGTTTATCTGCATAAGCAAGCCCACCAAGGCGTCCGATTCCTCGAAACCCCTTATTTTTAGTTCGGTCTTTTGTAGACTTTGCAATATTTTTCAGGATTGACTGCACGTTGTTTTTAGAAATACCTGTGGCATTATCTGTTATACTTATAGTTTTGGTAGTAGGTTGTATTTCAATTTCAATTTTGCCGTCTCTTAAACTGTCAAACATTCCGTCTTCAAAAGCCTTATCTATTTGGTCGGCACTATTTTGTATGTATTCTCGAAAGATAAATCTTGAATCCTCATACATTCCCAATGTCAAGGATTCAATTACATCTTTACCTATTTTAGTTTCAATCTTAGCCATTCGGGAATTGTTTATAAAGTGGTCGAGGGAATTTAATATTTAGTAAGGAACGGAAAACGGGATGCTCGATTATGTACTCGCCAGGGTCGAGGCGCGTCATCATATTTTTGTAAACATTGGGAACAAACCTGTAATCTCCTTTTGAAATCTCTATCGCATTGGTTCTACCATATGCGTGAGTAGCGCAATTTCCTTTTACTCTATCGTGAATAGCACTCTTGAATTGCTCGACAGAAAACAGGATGATACCCAGTGAACGACCACGCTCTGAAATATCAATAATTTGCCTTAAAATTGGTGAATTCTTAGGTATATCCTTTGATGCATATTTATTTAGCTCATCAATAAAAATAACGATTTTAGAAGGAATGTCATTTTCTTCCCTTTCCTCTTGCCCAAGTTTAAGGTCATATATTGCCCTTATAACATCACCGAAAACAAATGACTGAGTATCCTGGTCAAGTTTGGCGATATCAATAACGTGAATGTCATTTTTTTGGATATTTTTTATTGAATCTTTTAGCCTTATTTCATTTTTTTCGGGCACAACTCGTTGACTAAAGATTTCGTTGTTTAAAGCCTTGGTTACAATCCTTTTGAATTTTCTCCAACTCATAACAGAAATCTCTTTATCTCCTTTTTGTCCAGACTTGGTATATTCCCCAACCTTATTAATAAATTGACTCCAGGATGTTATATCGCCAAATCCTCCTTGTCCGGTTAAAATAAAGTTCACTATAGACTCCATTGTGCCAGTAGAATCTTCAACATTTGAAAAAAGTAGGTCCAAGCTCTCCTTATCGTCTTCGAAATCATACTTGTACCTAAAGGCCTTGTCCAAATCAACTTGGGTATTTATGTCATTACTATTACCATAGCTATGTGTTTTGGATGTTGAGTGGTTAGAATAGGGGTAATAGTATTTGGCATTTTTGAAAGGCTCCGTATTTAATCCTAACATTTTGGTGTATCTTTCCTTTTCTTCTTTGCTCAATTCCTCGTTGGGCTCATCAATTGCCAGCAAATCCCTACCCTTTACGTTAAACATCACAAACGCAACTGAATCATTCCCATCTTGTTTTGATAAATATTCATCTTGAATAGCTTTCATCAAAAACATTGTGTAAGATGTCTTTGCAGCTAAACCGGATATACCCGAAATATTCAAGTGCGCTCCTTCTGGACCGATTAAGAACTGAGAATTGAAATGAACCGGCAAAGTCACTTTATCTTCATCACGATACATCTCTATATATCCACAGATAAGTTTATTCTTAATTTTATCCAATCCTAGTGCTTCGAGAACTTCTGCCTGTTCCGCAAGTCCTACTTTACTGCCGTCAAGTACCGGTGTATATATACTTTTGTTGTTGCCAAGCACTTTTGCCTTTACGAAATTCATACCTATTCGATGCATATTTGGCTCTGTGGACACATCCCCAAAGTCGCTGGAAATAAAATTACTTAAGTAGCTTGCCGAATCAGTTATATGCGAAATCTCCTCAATTACTCCATATGATATTGATTTGTCAATATGTTCAACCTTGACCACATCAAATGGATTTAATATTCTTTGCTTATTAGTCCAGAAATAGAACTCATCAATTGTAGTAGGTTTTTTTTCGGTGGCAGCTACTTTTCCAATAATTTTTTTCATATGCTAAAACAGGTTTATAAAATGAATATCACTTAGATATTGGCTCTTGATGTATGATTCTGTAAGGTGCACGGGATAGAGATGTTTTTGCCACCGGTTGTCCTTACCATAGCAAACTGGATTTCTTTCATTTATGATATTCGCACTTATCAAATCGATTTCATCTGAGTCCAAGCCTTCCTCTTCTTGAATTTCTCTGACCAAAATCTTTTCAATTTTTAGAACCCCGTCAAAAGGACTTAGCGTATCTCGTATTCTCAAATACCAAACTGCAAATTTCACATCTGGTATTCTTTCAGTTTGGTACATAAAGGCAGGTGTTCTATGGTAGCACTTTAATTCTGCTATCCTTCTTGAAATATCCTTAACATCATTTGATAATGCTTCTGGATTGAAAGCCTTAGACACACCTACAACACAATCATAATTTGTCTTTATAACTGATAATTCTTTTGCTTCACCACTTTTCATATATTCCAAAGAACCATCCTTAATCAAAAAAGATTGGTCATTCAATTTCTTGGCTTTTACCAGCTCAAAAACAACTTTTTGTTCCAAGGCAATCATCTCATCTTGGATTTTTGCGACACCTCTATCCTCATATTTATCATTTTCTTTGAGTGTCTTGCTGCTATATGGAAGAATCTTACTGAATTTTAAGTTTTGCTTGACAAGAATATCCTGTTCATTCAGTTTTTTTACAAGGTTGTTAAAAAACAATCCACTATTGCCAATCCCTTCTTGCGCGTTGGCATTTTCAGGTATAGATATGACTAAAGGGTTTTTTAAGTTTACGGATTTAAAACTATGCTTGTCTTGCCTTTCACAAACCGAAACACCGATTTGCCCTGCGATTACAGGATAAAGTCTTTTGCCGTAAGCAATATCATCTACTTTATAAGTTCTACGAGAACCATCAAGAAAATACTTGAAGAGAGGTTTACCATTCTTAATGAGTCTATCTGCTAAGTCCTTTAAAGATTTTGTGGTATTTAAACTCTTATCGGTCTCACCTTTCTTTTTAACTTGAATTCCTTTTTTATCTTCGTATTCAATTTTAGGAACTTCCACAGACTCAAAACAGTATTTGTAGGACTTAAAGTTTTTCCCATCTGTTTCGTCTGCTATAAAATCTAAAATTTTTTCCATAGTAAATAAATTTTACAATATCGCTTATTTAAAGTAAATATGCTAATGATTTTTTTAGTTTTATTTAACACTTAAAAAAGTCTATTATATGTAGTATTTATCTTTCAAATATCGACTTAGCCTCTTCATAAACCCTTTCAAAATTAGCCTCTAAATCAGCCAGAGAAAACGATTTTGACGCCTTCGGTAATTCTCGTTGAATGTTGGCCAATTTGAACTGAACTTTCTTATCCTTCCCGTCAGCATAGGTAATAAACTCACCTTGGTTTAAGCGAAAGAAAACATCTGCTCTAATTTTCGGGATTTCTTTTTCGCCTGTTGTAATACGTGTGTCAAAATCCAAGTTGTGGCCGCGGCTTATACTTTTCGTTGGGTCTTTAATGATTTCAAAAAAGCGTTCATAGTATTTGGCGGTGTCCGGGTCATTTACCTTACCGAAAAACTGGTAGGACAAATTGCTTAAAATCGCTTTACTCGCCTTATCGCCATACATCATATCGTTTTGAATTTTATCCTGCATTACATAAATAGTAGCAATATCATAACTACGTAACGTTGCTGGAATACGGTGCATGTTTAATAATCGTATGGTCGGTGCTTCTTCCATCAACAAAAATGAAGGTTTGGAATTTCGCACGCTCATTTGTTTGGTAATGGTGTGAATAATGGTAGCAATTACAGGCGAATAAGATGTTTCATATTTTGGATTGTTCACTACCGAAATGATTGCAGGATTTTCCTCGCTATTGATGTTCAATGGCACTTCGTCTGCGGATAGTGCCATAAAAATTCGTTGTGTACTAATTCGCTTCAAGGCGTTTGCCAAGGTACTTTTCACACCAGCGGTCTGCCTATCAGAATCCTTTCCGCTAATAAAAGCATCTGCCATTGCCCGTGATGTGGTGTTGGTTTCTAAAAACTGAATAAGGCTATCCGTGTCCAATAATTGATAAATAGCTATCAAATGTGGAAGGGTACAGTAGTTGGGATAGTCGATTTTTAGTTTCCAAATTAATCCACCTATCAAACCTTCAGCGGCATCATTAAAGAATTTGGTTGTTCCCGTAGTTCCGCTTTCTCTTTGTTCCAAAAGGTTTTCAATAAGTACCCTCGACACTTCGTTTACGCTTTCCTCGTTCTCTAAATAACGTGGTGCAATAGGATTTACCCTATGGATGATTTTATCGAAGGAAATGACTTTAAACGGAATGTCACTATCCTTGAAAAGTGGATATGCCATCTCGGTCAGTTCAAAATCTTTGTAGTCGTGAATGATTCCGCAAAAACGCTCTTTCTGGAAATGCTTTAGAAAGCCATAAACAACACTTTCGGTTTTTCCACTTCCGGCGGATCCGATGACGGATGCGCCACGTTTGATATTATCTAATTTGAAATTTCCTTTGTTGGTAGCAAAATTGACTTGGTATTTAACATTACCATTTTGAGAACTTTCAGTTTTATGAAGAAAAACATACAGTCCTGTATTAATTAGCATAAGAGGACACACCAAATACAATAATATCGATACTAATTCATTTCCTTCAGAAATATAGAATACGAGAAATAAAAGCATAGTGATATTTAATAAAAACGCATATTTACTTACTCGAAACATCGCATAGAAAACAGTACTGGTTAGACCAATAATTGAAAGTATCGTTATAAGGTTGTCTATTTGCATACCCTCTATATTCCTATTGAACTTGATTTAATGGCCACTTCCGCTCCACGTCTTAACCGTTTGAAAACCCGAAGTGCAATTTGGGCTTGACTAACTGGAATACTGGGAACGATTGGCAATCCTGTTTTTGTCATCATTTTGAAAGCCAATGCTCTTTCGCTAGCTGGTAATTTCATCAAAGCTGCAAAGTAGAGCTTTGGATTTTTCACAAAATCCTTTCGTGCTTTATAGGTTTCGGCAAAGTTGCGTTTATAACCAAAAGTTTTGTCAAATGTCTTTTCTGCTTTCTCGAAAAATTTATCTCTGTCAAAACCTCGTTTTACATTCTTACCATGCATTTCAACTTCTGAAGCTTTATGTTTACTTCCTGGGGAAAGACTGACCGAATTGGAAGCATCCTTCCTGCTCACGATGATATGGATATGACTTTGGTTTCCATACTTTCTCATTCCCTGGACTATCCGTTTTCCATTTTGTTGATGTGGTGCTTGCCGTTCCAATTTGGCAATTTCCTTTTTCATCTTTTTAATATTTCCTTCAGCTCGTCCTTCTTGAATATTTCGGATATCCGTTTTTAGCTGAAGTATTTTTGTAGCGAATGGTTGGTTTTCTTTTATCTGTTTATCCGTTCCCTTAAAGGTGCGTTGATGTTCAATTTTTGCATAATATTTTATATCGTTGATTGTAATAGGTCGTCCATTAATTTCCCGATTGAAACTGGCAACATAATTCTTCATCAATTCACGAGTGTAGGTTTTTAAATCTTGGCTGTTGTTTTGAAGTTTCCGCAATTCATACTTTGATGGGCTGACCGTAATCGAATAAAACTTAGGTTCTTTCTTTTTTAATTTTGCGGTGTTTCCATCAATTTCTTTTACCACTTCTTCAGCAGAAATCTCATCGCCATATTGATTGAAAAAGTGTTCCATATCCTGCTGTTCCAAACCTTGATTTTCTTTCTCTAAATAGCCTACAAAATCAGCCGAACTTTGTGAATAATTGTTGCCTAATTTTTGAGGTGTTATTGTAATGTACATAGCTCAAAAATTTATAGTTGGTTACTTGGGTTTTGCTTTTCGCGAAAGCGAACTTCCTTTTTTTCTTCGGCATATTTCTTTTCTACAATCAGCGGTTTTTTGGTTGGTTCTTCTGTTTCAAACAGCGATTGAATCATAGCCACCGTAGGTTTGGTTTGGGTCTTTTCGACATCCCGCATTATGGCAATGACCGCATTTATTCTTTTAAGCAATTTAGCTTCAATTGTACGTCCAGTTGGTCCTAATTTTTCCTTTGGCGAAATTTCATTGTAGAAGAAAAAATCGAGCATCGTTGCCATTGCTTCGGTGTGCGATTTGAAGTAAGTACGCGAGAAAGTTTGGAAACGTTTTGCAGTTTCCTTTTTAAATCTAATTCCAGTAAATGAGTCCATATTTCGCCGATTTGTCGCAAAATCTTCCCTAAAATCGGGCGTTTCAAGCCCGTTTGTCGCAAATCGTTGATTGTCAAGAAATTATAATAAATTCAATTAGCTGATTATCAGGTAATTAAAAACGAAAAGGAATCCGAAACATCGCGAAGCGTGTTACCCTCTTGCTATTCCTTTTCGTCCCGCTAGCGGGACAAAAATCCATACAATCCGGCTAAAAAGCCGATTGCCATTTTTAAGGAAATTGATTTTCCAGTATGTTAAATTTCGATGTGTAAGGGTATCGGCGAAAGTCAAAAAGTGGATAACCTTACTTTAATTTGTATGCTGAATTTCAGCGATGTAAAGATACATTTTTTTTCTTGACTTGGGTTTGAATTATATACAAAAACACCTCTAAAAATTCAGAGGTGCTTACTTATCAATTTTAAAAATTATACATTAAAAATGAACTTATAGGAATACAAATTCCGTATCGCTTCTTCTTCAATCATTGTTTCAAAATTGGTATGATTTTCTTGTACGTATTTGCGAATAGCATCGCCAAATTTTCGTTCCACATCTTTTTTAGAATTTTCTAAAAGTCGGTTTTGAGCCTCTTCGCTCAAGTCTGTAAAATTGAGATACACCATAGTCTTTAATTTTACAACATTGCATTGTCAGCAAAACTATAGTAATCCCCATCGGGTGCAAATATCAAATGGTCAAGGATTGTAATATCGAATAATTTTGATGCCTTTTTAATCTTGGTCGTTAAGCTCTTGTCCGCATCACTAGGTTGCAATTTTCCGCTTGGGTGGTTGTGCGTTAAAATTATAGCTACTGATAAAGATTTTAGAATAACCGCAAACAATATCCGCAGGTCTATTGGCGTGCTTGTAATTCCACCCTGCGAAAGTTGATACACCCCTTTTACCTTATTGCTATTGTTCAAAAGAACAACTTTAAAGGTTTCTTGTATGCCTATTGTGTCTTTATCCCAATTCTCATATAGTAGTTCAGCTGCATCTTGTGAACTGCTAATTTTATGCCACATAGAAGATTTTAACCCGCCTTTGTAACTGATTTTTATTTCATTAACTTGTGCTTTCATTGTTTTGGATTTTTCAAATTTGAATAATGAAAAGAGGGCGCATCTTTCGACGGTTACGCCCTCTTTAATTTTAAGTTTACTTATCGCCTTTAGTTCCTAGTAAAAGGATTTCATCGGCTACCACTTCTGTTACATAGCGTTGTTCGTTATCATCAGTTGTATAGCTTCGAGTTTTTAGTTTTCCCGAAATTCCAACTTCTTTGCCTTTTTGAACATACTTTTCTACTATTTCAGCAGTCTTGCCCCAGGCTACTATTGTATGCCAATTTGTATCTGTTTGTTTTTCGCCTTTGCTGTCTTTGTAATACTCATTTGTTGCTAGTGAAAAACGGGCTACTTTCTTACCGCTTTCAAGGTTCGTAATTGTTGGTTCTTGTCCAACGTTTCCAATTAACTGTACGTGATTTTTAATAGTACTCATAATAAAATATTTAAGTGATTTATATTTCCCCTATTGATTTAAAACAGATTAAATTTTAAGGGGTGTTTGTTCTTTTCTTTCGTGCACCGCACAATGGATAAAGTGGGTTTTGTCAAGACTTTTAGGGAATAAATCAGGTGTGTTTGCGACGTAGTAAATTCCTTGGAATTTCAAGGAAGTAGAAACCTTATTTTTCACTAAAACTTGTTCAGTCTTGACAAGTTCCATAAGGGCATTAGCAATTCTTTTAAACGCAGTTGCGTTTGAGCGTATCGACAGTTAAGCGAAATAAGTAGCTGTGGTTAAATTAGAATTGGTTATGTCGTGCCTGTTTTTCGATGACCCGAAAAACAACAAAGGCTTTATCCATTATAAACCCCTTAAAATGTGTAAGACAGCGGTTCGATTTTTAAGGATTTTCAAGTGTGGACTCAAGAAGTCCTCGCCGAAAATCCTGTAAAGAAAATTAAGCCGATGGCTTTCCGATTAAAAAGCGGACTTAATCCACAATTTTGGCTCTGGAATGAAGTGTTTCTTCCCAGAGCATCGGGAAGGGTTAACGGAATGGAAAGCTGAAATTGGGGATTGTGTCCAAGACCTATGTAGTGAAGCTCTTTTTCCGTAATGTAGCTTTTCGCAAATGTAGGGGAATGTGCTGAGGGGATTATAAAACTTGTTTTCAATTAAAGGCTAATATTTTTTTACAGAGAGTAAACTTGTCCTCAAAAAAGTTCTTTCTGGTTTTCAGGTAACATCTTTTTTTCTGATTTTTCAGCCACTTTTAATTTATCTTTTAGAGCTTTTCTTCTTTTATCATAAATCCATCGTCTCAAATTATTCAAAAGTCCCACTTCATATTCCGAAAGCTTTTTAGGTGCTATTTCTTTCATTGCATTTAATTGGTCTGTATTCTTAAACTGACGTGCATATTGAAGTCCTAACCAAGTATAAATATTAACCCATTCAGTCGGCATTGGTGCTTCATACGTTCTGGGCATCATATATGCTAAAGCCTCAGTAAGTGAAGCCATTTCTTCTTGTTGCATTGAACATAACAGTCGTGATAATTTTACATTATTCAGTAAGTCTTTAGGAATTATATCCTGCCAAGCGGATTTAAAAACAATGATTGGGCTGGTAAGACAATCCATAAAATTGAATACAAAATCGTTACTAGGCTTTTTATTAGGCTTCAATGTTTTTTCCTTTGCTTGTATAGGTTCGCACTCAAAACCGAAGTCGAGCTGTACCATTTTTATAGTGTTCATAATGTTTGGATTTTAAACCTGTCTATAAACAGGTACGATTAAACTTTAAGTGTAAGAGAAAATCCAGTTTGGATAGGTACTGGATAAACCTTTAAATATCTCTAAGCCATTTCATAGACTTCATCAAATAATTTCTTATCCAACCGCTCTTGTTGGCCAAAACTCTTCTTCAATGTATTATGCAGTACCGAATTAAAGGCATTATAGCCTAACCATAGATTCGGTTCTTCATTGAGCAACAAGGCTTCGTAGTTCAAAATCTCAATGACCTCACGAGACTTTTTTGAAGGGTCGCTATTCTTATCACTACACTCATATCTAAACAGTTTCGTTCTGTCAAGAATGGCCTTTACGAACTCTTGCGTATCGATAATTTTAAATTCTTTCATCTTATCAAATTTCTTGGTAATGGTATAGAACTCATTATCCAAAAACTTGTCAAACAAGTTGTTCAACCTTGGCATAATAAGGTGTGTATTATTCTTACTGTGCTTAATGGAAAACTCAATTTCTGCCTGAGAAACGTGCAAACCGTTGGAACATACTTTTCTGTAAAAACCAAAGTGGCCAGAGGTCTTTTCGCTACCATCATAAGAGTTTTTAAACCGAAGCATAGGCAGTATCAAATCCTCTTCATTTTTCACAGAGAATTGACTTTTATCGTCAATAATGAAGTCTGTAATGAAAGACCTATCATTCTTATTGATGGTGCGTTTGTGATAGTTCAGTTCTGCGTCGGATAGCATTTCTTCAGCTTTCTTGAAGAATAATTGATTCGGAATGTGTCCGTAGCTGTTTGATACTACATTGACAATTTTGCCATTGGAAATTATGACGTTTTCAAGTCCACGTCGAGATTCCATCTGTGTAAGGGATTTTAAGGATTTCATTTCTGATGGAACAAAGATTTCATCCTGCTGTAAATTTTGTAAATACATAGCTTTTGAATTTAGATTAAACAATATTTGAGCGGTAACCCAAACGGAAGCTAAAATCTCAGCTCAAAAGGAAACGGAATCGTTACTTTGCTTTTATTAGAATTATATTAAACTAAACAGTTCCACTTACTGCATTAACTTTTGAAACGGAATAGAAATAATCTAGGATTTATATTAAGTACAGTAGGTTTTTGAGTTAAAACCAGAGAGTATTTCGGGAAAAACCCATTAACGATTTAAGTCGCTCAATTGGAACATAAAATCATCAATCATGAAAATATATGGAATTGACCTATCAAAAGACAAATTTGATGTTAGTTTTATCAGCAATGAGACAGAACAAAAAAAGATTGTCTCAAACAACTTTAAGGGAATTTGTAAATTTTTACAGCAAATTGATGAAGGCGTCCTAGTAGCAGAATACACCGGCAGCTACGGAGATTTGCTTGTTCATTTATGCTATCTGTTTAAAGTTAAAATTGCTTTAGTTCCTGGATACAATATAAAACACAGCCTTGGACTCCAGAGGGGCAAAAGTGATTCCAAGGATGCTAGCCGCATCCGTAAATACGGGGAAAGGTTCTACGAAGATTTGTATTTAACCGAACCAAAACATGAATCAATCAAAGAGCTCAAGGAACTATATGCTTTACGGGAGCAGTTGGCTAAAAGTAGAAAGTCTCTAAAATTAGGACATGAATCCAGAAATCATGGCCCATCCCAAAGCATCGCATCGCATAAAGGCTATGAGAGGGCTATAGGCCACTTGGAAAAAGAAATTGAACTTATTGAAGATGAAATCAAAAAGATTGTTCAGTACAATAAAGATCTGAAGGATAATTACAAACTCATAACGAGTATAAAGGGCATTGGCCCAGTCATTGCAAACAACCTAATCATTAAGACTGAAAATTTCAAACGTATCAATACAGCCAAAAAGGCCGCTGCATTTGCTGGTGTATGTCCCTATCCTAATTCATCTGGAAAAATTTCTTTAAATGCAAAAACAAGTAATATAGCTGATAAAAAACTAAAATCATTATTATTCCTTGCTGCAAAAACCGCTGCGACCCATAATAAAGAATACAGTTTGTATGCTGAAAGAAAAAAACTCGAAGGAAAACCGTATTATCTTATAATGAACAATATATCCAACAAAATGCTCAGGACAGTATATGGCGTCATCAAAAGCAGAAAACCTTATGATATCAACCACATCTGTCATGATCCAAGGTTACTAAACTAACGTGTTCAACCCTTAAAAAAATCATTTTTTTATTTGGTTTTTAATAGAGTATATAAACGAGCATAGGCGAAAGCATTGGCTTTATGCCGTAGTCTTTTGATGGAAGTATTTTACGAGTTTAAATTGCGGATATATTGTATGATAATAAACTCTCACTAACGAAGAAATGTGGATACTATTCACTAAAACCTATTAATAACTACGAAATTTAATAAGGTTTGAGACTAAATGGAAGTAATACTAATCAATATAAATGTGGTTCTAAAAAAAGACAAATGTTGTACCTATGTTGTACCCAAGGCTAAAAATCGGGACGAAATTCCCTTGTTAAAAATAAAAAAGCCGAAGATTTCTCTTCGGCTTTTGTGCGGGCGAAAGGACTCGAACCTTCACACCGTGAGGCACTTGATCCTAAGTCAAGCGTGTCTACCAATTCCACCACGCCCGCATTTTAACAATATTTTAAGAACCTATACTTGGTTAAATCCTAAGTCTAGCGTGTCTACCAATTCCACCACGCCCGCATTAATCTCCGACAACTAAATATCGGGTTGCAAATATAAACAACATTTTTAAATTGCAAACTTCTTTGGCACTAAAAACATTCTTTTTTTATACTTTTGGAAATAACTTTACAAACTCACCATGGTTAATATTAAACCCTATATTAAAGAACACGAGCAACGATTTTTAAACGAACTTATCGAGCTGTTAAAAATTCCATCAATCAGTGCCGATTCTACCTATAAAAACGATGTACTAAAAACGGCAGACGAAATTAAAATAAGCCTTGAAAAAGCGGGATGCGACCATGTAGAAATATGCCAAACCGAAGGCTACCCCATAGTTTACGGCGAAAAAACAATAGACAAAAACCTACCAACCGTTCTGGTTTACGGGCATTACGATGTGCAACCACCAGACCCTTTAGATTTATGGCACTCTCCACCTTTCGAGCCTGTTATAAAGAAAACGGAAACCCATCCGGAAGGCGCTGTTTTTGCGCGAGGCGCTTGCGACGACAAAGGCCAAATGTACATGCACGTAAAAGCACTGGAGTTTATGACGCGTACCAACCAACTACCGTGCAACGTAAAATTTATGATTGAAGGCGAAGAAGAAGTGGGCAGCCCAAACCTTGCTATTTTTGTAAAAGAAAATCAGGAAAAGTTAAAGAACGATGTTATCCTTATTTCCGATACGGGAATGATTGCACCCGATGTACCATCCATCACAACTGGACTTCGCGGATTAAGCTATGTTGAAGTTGAAGTTACAGGACCAAACCGCGATTTACACTCAGGTTTGTATGGCGGTGCCGTGGCCAACCCCATAAACGTTTTGGCAAAAATGATTGCATCGCTTCACGATGAAAACAACCACATTACCATTCCAGGATTTTACGATAAAGTTGAAGAACTCACACAAGAAGAACGCCAACAAATGGCAAAAGCACCTTTCAATTTAGAAGAATATAAAAAAGCATTGGATATTAACGCGGTTTACGGCGAAGCGGGTTACACCACAAACGAGCGCAATTCCATACGCCCAACCCTAGATGTTAACGGTATTTGGGGCGGCTACACGGGCGAAGGTGCCAAAACCGTAATTGCAAGTAAAGCCTATGCCAAAATATCTATGCGCTTAGTGCCACATCAAGATTGGGAAGAGATTACGCAACTATTTAAAACCCATTTCGAAAGTATTGCGCCCGCAGGCGTTACCGTAAAAGTAAAACCTCACCACGGTGGTCAAGGCTACGTTACCCCAATCGATAGTATCGGATATCAGTCGGCAAGCAAAGCCTATCAAGACACCTTTTGCAAAACCCCAATTCCGCAACGCAGCGGCGGCAGCATCCCCATTGTATCGCTGTTCGAGCAGGAATTAAAAAGCAAAACCATTTTAATGGGTTTTGGTTTAGATAGCGACGCCATCCATTCGCCAAACGAGCATTTCGGAATATTCAACTATTTAAAAGGCATCGAAACCATTCCGTTATTTTATAAATATTTTACAGAGCTTTCAAAGTAATTTTTTGGGTGTTACCCCGCTTTTAATGGCGGGGTCGCGCTTTACGTTGCAATCTTTTGCAAAAAAGCAAAAGGATTTCCACTGCAATCCCTAACACAAAAGGCGTAGCTAAATGAACAACCAACACAACCAACATCTTTTTTTACTATTATTAGCCACACTTTTTATAAGTACCTCGGGAGCTTTAGGTAAATATATAGATATGCCAATTCCTGTTATTATTTGGTGGCGCTCCATTATTGCATCCGTTTTACTATATGTTTTTTGCAGATATAAAAACATTAGTTTAAAAATTAAATCGAAAAAAGAAACCATACTTTTTATAATTAGCGCATTATTTTTAGCAACCCATTGGATTACTTATTTCTATGCTTTAAAACTATCAAACGTAGCTATCGGCATGCTTTCGTTATTTGTTTACCCCATACTTACGGCCTTTTTAGAACCTTTATTCATTAAAGTAAAATTCGACCCAATTTATATCCTTCTCGGTGTTATGGTATTAATTGGTATTTACATATTAGCACCAGAATTCAGTTTAGAAAGCACGCACGTAAAAGGCATTTTATTTGGGTTAGCTTCGGCACTATTTTATGCGCTGCGTAACATTATTTCAAAACAATTGGTTGCTAATAATAATGGGACTTCCATCATGCTATTTCAAATCGGTATTATTAGTATTGTTTTATCGCCTGTTCTATTTTTTATGGATACATCTGGCATCGTTACGCAGTTTCCTTATGTTTTAACTTTAGCCATAGTTACCACAGCCGTTGGGCATACTATGCTAGTTAATAGCTTAAAACATTTTACGGTAAGTACTGCAAGCATCATTAGTAGTACGCAACCCATTTTAGGAATTGTAATTGCTTTCTTTTTTTTAAATGAAATTCCAACTTGGAACACTTTTTTTGGCGGACTTATCATTCTTTCAACCGTGGTTATTGAAAGTATTCGGTCTAAAAAAGCATGATTTTACAATAATTTCATCCTCTACATTTGTAGAATTAAATTATTTGCTCTACATTTGTAGAGAACATTCTAATATTGTAGAGCATGCAACTATCTAAAACCGAAGAAGATTTAATGAATTATTTATGGAAGCTCGAAAAAGCCTTTATGAAAGATTTACTAGAGGCATATCCAGAGCCAAAACCAGCAACAACAACCGTCGCCACACTTTTAAAACGGATGACCGACAAGGGCTTTATCGCTTATAACTTATTTGGAAAATCGCGCGAATACTATCCACTTGTTAAAAAGAAAGACTATTTCTCAAAACATGTAAACGGACTGATTAAAAACTTTTTTAACGATTCCGCAAGTCAGTTTGCATCGTTTTTTACCAAAGAAACCAATTTAACGAAAGAAGAATTAGAGCATTTAAAAGCACTAATTGATAGCGAAATTAAAAAAAAGTAAATTATGGTATTATTCATCTTAAAATCTAGTGCCTGTTTAGCAGTATTTATGGTGTTTTACAAGTTGTTTCTTGAAAAAGAGAGCATACACCACTTTAAACGTTTTTACTTATTGGGTGCTTTATTGGTTTCTATAGTTATTCCGTTTATAACCTTTACAGAATATACTCAAGTTGAGTCTGTTCAAGAATTTATGCCGTTTCAACCCATAGCATTTACCGATGCTGTTGTTAAAAAAAATACGACATGGCAAGATTATATCCCAACTGTTTTATGGAGTGTTTATGCTTTGGGCGTTATGGTGTTTTCAATACGATTCTTAAAAAATCTATTTCAATTATTCAAAAAAATAAAAACCAATCCCAAATTTAAAACTCAAAATTACATCCATGTTTTATTAATCGATTTAATACATCCGCATACCTTTTTTAATTACATCTTTTTAAATAAAAACAAATACGAACACAACCGCATCCCAAAGGAAGTGTTATGGCACGAACAAACGCACGCCAAACAAAAACACGCTTTGGATATTTTATGTATTGAGCTGCTCCATATTATATTTTGGTTTAATCCGTTGCTTTATTATATAAAAAAAGACATTAAACTAAATCATGAGTTTTTAGCCGACAAAGCCGTTTTAAAACATGGTGTTTGCACTAAAAATTATCAAAACATATTACTCGCATTCTCATCAAATGCTTCACATAATCAATTGGCTAATGCCATCAATTATTCATTAATCAAAAAACGTTTTACAGTTATGAAAACACAAACATCAAAAAAAGCCTTTTGGCTTAAAGGATTGCTTATTTTGCCTATTCTCGCTATTTTAATTTATGGTTTTAGTGAAAGAGAAATTGTTGAAAAAGAAGTTGCTTCGATTGAACAACAAAAACAAAATTTAACAACTAAAACTAAGTTATATAATTATCTTGTCGAAAAACGCTTAGAAGAAATAGAAAAAGTCAGTAAATCCAAAAAGAAGGATTCTACCAACTACAAGGTTATTCAGAGTAGAATAAATCTAATCAGAAATGACATTGATAAATTATTAGAAGCAAATGCCTCTATTGAATCTATTGAAAAGAATACAAAGAAACTTCTACAAAAAATAAATTCTCAACAAAAAGCAACTCCAAAACAAATTACCGAATACAATAACATTGTAAAAAAATTAATGTCACAACCTGAAGCCCAAAGAATTATTAAACTAAAAGATGTTGAACGCATTAAATACATTTATAGCTTAATGACTGATGAGCAAAAAAAGAATGCTGAAGCGTTTCCTAAATTAGCTCCGCCACCACCGCCACCAACATCAAATATACAGCATGAAGTAGTGTCAAAAACATACGAGAACGCTTCTGAAGCATTATTAAATGCCAAAAAAGAATTTGAAATAAAAGCCAAAACATACGGAAAAGCCATAAAACTGTACAAAAGAGAAGGAAGGGGAGATTTAACTAAATTAATAGCTATGCATAGTGAGGTAAAAAAGCTACATAGTAATTTTTCAACTTTAGCAAAAAAAGAAAAGATGATTCCGCCACCGCCGTTTCCTCCTGCACCTGTTGTAAAACCAGAAAAAGCAAAAGAAGTTGTTCCGCCACCGCCACCGCCAATGGACTCAATTTCTACTTACAATAGCCTAGCGCAAAGAACTAAATTTATTCCTACAAATAGAGAAAATAACATGTTGCGTTTAAGGTTACTTTATGATAAAATGTCGGATTTAAAAAAACCCAAAGTTGAATCCCCAAGCAGCATCGACAATTATATCTTACGATTAAATAGTTTAACAGCTAAACAAACTAAAAAAATCTACGAACATTTAAACATTATAAATAAAAAAGCTAAATCTGAAGGTAGAAGATTTTATTCGGCAAAAGAATACAAAAAATTAGAAAAACTTTACTCAAGTTTTCTTACGGAAAGAAATTAAGATTAACCAATAGGTTAATCAAAACAAATAAACACTAGACCTGTTAGTTTATAAATCTAACAGGCTTTTTTTGTTAAAACATGTAACAAAACCATACTTTTTGCGTTCTAATAAGCATCAATCAAAAAATCAATCAAATCATGCTAAAGCGCTTCTTTATAATCTGCTCGGGCAGCGATACCGATATTTTAAATTCCTGTTCGGTTGGCGAACAAAACAAATACGCAGGCATTGGCGCTACCGTTTTCTTTACTGCTGTTATGGCTTTTATTGCGGGCAGTTATGCACTTTACACGGTTTTCGACAACCTTTATACAGCTGTTTTATTTGGGATAATTTGGGGCTTGCTCATTTTTAATTTAGACCGTTATATTGTTTCAACCATAAAAAAAACGGGGAATGTTATCGATGAAATCATTCAAGCGTCACCAAGAATTATTTTAGCCATTATTATAGCCATTGTGATTGCAAAACCTTTAGAATTGAAAATTTTCGAAAAAGAAATCAATCAAGTGTTATTAGAACAAAAAAACGAACTCACTTTAGCCAATAAAAATCAAATAGCACAACAATTCACGCCAAATATCGCTGCACTCCAGAGCGACATAACAAGTTTACAGCAGCAAATAGACACCAAAGAAGCCGAAGTAAACGCACTTTACGAAACGTATATTACAGAAGCCGAAGGAACAGCAGGAACAAAACTTTTGGGCAAAGGACCTGTTTATAAAGAAAAAAGAGAGAAACACGACGCTTTATTAGCAGAATTACAACAATTGAAAGCCGAAAATAAAGCTAAAATTACTGCCACTGAAAATGAAATAACAGCACTTAAAAACGATTATGAAACCCAAATTATAAATACACAACCCATAATTAGCAATTTTGATGGTTTAATGGCACGCGTAAATGCTTTAGGCGAATTGCCTTGGCTGCCGTCTTTTTTTATATTCTTATTGTTTTTAGCCATTGAAACGTCGCCAATTTTTGCTAAATTACTATCGCCAAAAGGCGCTTACGATTTTAAACTTGAAGACCAAGAAACCGCCATAAAAACAACTGTGCTTCAAAACAAAAACCAACACGAAGCCCTGCTAAAAACAGATTACGCCATTAACGACCGTATTTATAGTGATATAGAAAATGAAGACGAATTGTACAATTACAAGCGTAAAAAAGCAAGAGAACTTATGCAGCTTCAAGCTGATGCCTTTTTAAAGCACCAAAAAAATGCATTATAATAATCTATGCTGCAGTAAATGAGTTGCTTTCAGTATTTGTTATATCAGAAGATTTAAAATGTTCGTATAGTTCTTTACAACCCAATCCTATAATAGACATTTTCTTATTTCTAGATAAAGCTTCATAATGCAATTCTGCCAAGGCATTAACACCGCATTTATCCATCCATTCGATATGTTCAATACTAATGGTAAGTGTGTCTGCCTTTTCAAAAACATTTCTAAAGGCCTTCTTAAACACATTTAAGCTGCGCTTATTAAGAATACCTTTCATTTTAAAAAAGTTGTTGTAATTTGTAATTTCCAATTCCATAACTATATCGTTTTAAATGGTTAAACTATAAATCTGAGGGGGAAGACTAATCAATTACTTACCTAATAAAGGTAAAAAACCCAAAAAGAAACACAGTATTTAATCGACCAATAGATTTCTACTTTAGATAAAAAAACAACAAATGCCAAAATAATCGACAAGCAACCTCATTTAAATTAGATTTTGCTATTTTTACTTTTATTTAACTCCCCCTTTATGAAACACATATTAGTAATACTTTGCCTTGTTGCTTTTTGTAACGGCAATGCCCAATCTACTGAAGAGCAAGACAAAAAAAACATTGAAAAAGTTTTAAAAAAGCAAAGGATTGCCTGGTCCAAAAATAACATTGAAGAGTTTATGGAAGGCTATTGGAAAAGCGACTCGCTTAAATTTTACGGCAAAAACGGTGTTACCTATGGTTGGCACAATACCTTAGAGCGCTATAAAAAAGCATATCCCACTAAAGACCACACAGGTACTTTAAGCTTTAAAATTAACGATATTTCTAAAATAAACAACGGTGCTTATTTTGTTTTAGGCGAATACCATTTAAAGCGAAACGTTGGAAACGCCACAGGTATTTTTATGGTAATATTCAAGAATATTAATGGGAAATGGAAAATTATTGCCGATACATCCAGTTAAGTTATGCCCTACATTGTTAGAAAAGCAAGCCTAAAGGACCTGCCTGTTTTATTGGAATTTGAGCAAGGTGTTATTGAAGCCGAAAGACCTTTTGACCCTACAATTAAAACAGGACATATAACTTACTACAACATTACCGAATTAATAACCAGCGATAAATCTGAAGTTTTTGTTGTTGAAATTGGAAACGACATTGTAGCTTCTGGCTATGCTAAAATTAAACAAGACAGACCTTATTTAAAACATAAAGAACAGGGTTACTTAGGTTTTATGTTTGTTTCAGAAAAGCATAGAGGCAAACAACTTAACCAACTCATAATCGATGCCTTATTAAAATGGTGTAAAACCCAAAATGTTCTTGAAATTAGATTAGATGTTTATGAAGATAACATACCCGCTATCAATGCTTACCAAAAAGTAGGGTTTAAAAAACACATGATTAATATGCGTTTGGATATTGAAAATTTAGAATTATAATATTTAAAATTTTCTATCTGGATGATAAGGAGCTAAAATTATTGATGGTTTTTGTTCCGAAATAATTTCTGAAACCAGTTTCCCTGTTGCCGTAGCCATACTCCAACCCATCATAGCATGACCAGCAGCAATGGTTAAGTTTTTACATTTTGAAGATTTACCAATATACGGTAATCCGTCGGGTGAAACTGGGCGCAAACCACATGCAGCGTTTTCTTTTTCTTCGGCAGTTAAATTAATTTCTGGATAGTAGCGTTTAGCGGCATTGGCAATAGCATTAACCCTAACTTTATTTATATTATGGTTAATACCTGCAATTTCCATGGTGCCGGCAAATCGTGTAAAACCATTCATAGGTGTTACGGCTACTTTGGTTTCGGTTAAAATAGCTGGTGTTAAAATATTGGTTTGCTTTGTTGTATTTATTCTGTATCCTTTTCCTGCTTGTAGCAATAGTTTTAGGCCTAATTTTTTAGTTAAAATCGGGCTCCATGAACCCGCTGATAAAATAAACTCATCGGCTTTTAAAACTTGTTTATTGGTTTTTATTGCTGAAATTTTATGATTCTCAACATCTAAATCTTCAACCTTTTCATTGGTACAAAAAACAACGCCTTTATTTTTTAAATGTGTTTTCATTTCTTCCATAAACTCATTTGGAGTGGTATGCGAATCGCATTTATAGTATGTCGCTCCTTTTACATTCAACTCCACATTTGGCTCTAATTGTTTTAACTGTTCAAGCTTTAAAATTTGGGCATTCAAGCCTTCTTGACTTGCTAAATTTGCCGTTTTAATTTCTGCTTCTAAGGCTTTATAGGTTTGGCATAACATGAGCAAACCTTTTTTTTCGTAATGAAATGAAAAGTTTTCATCTTGCTTAATATCATCATATAAATCTTGACTTAAAAGCGAAATGGCTTTGATTGCGGGGATAGCTTTTTTAACATGTTTTGTGTTACATGATTTGTTAAATGCTAAAGTCCATTTTAAAAAATCTAAATCTAATCGTGGTTTTATATACAGCGGGCTCGATTTATTTAACATCCATTTCAAGCCTTTTTTCATCATTCCCGGAGCAGATAAAGGAATAATATGACTTGGCGCCAAATACCCTGCATTGACATAAGACGCCCCAGAATCGAGATTGGATTGATCGACAATTGTTACGTGATGCCCTGCTTTTTTAAGATAGTAAGCAGCACACAACCCTATAACACCAGCACCTATAACAATGCAGCTTTTAGCCATTTATTCCCATTTAAAATCCCAAATTGGTTTTTTATCTAAAAGATGTTCAATAAAATAATTCCATCTTTTTTTTATAAAATAATGTCTCGCTTTACCCTGAAAACCATGTCTTTGACTTGGCAAAATTAGCAAATCGAAATCTTTATCGGCATTCACTAAAGCTTCTGCCAATTTGAAGGTTGCCGATGGGTTTACATTCTCATCAATCCCGCCATGAACCAACAATAGCTTACCCTTTAAATTTTTCGCATTTGTAATATTAGATACTTTCTCATAAGTATCATCTACTGGCCAACCTTGATACATTTCTGGCCACCACGCTTTTTCCATTCTAAAATCGTGATCTCCGGCACTGGCAACGCCTACTTTATAAAAATCAGGAAAACCTAACATGGCTCTTCCCGTATCGTAACCTCCAGCTGAATGGCCAAAAACCCCTACTTTATCAACATTTATCCACGCATATTTATTTGCTAGATATTTAATGGCCAAAACATGGTCTTCGAGGTTGTTTTCCATGTTTTTATATGAATGGTTGTGAAAGGCTTTTGAACGGCCCGAAGTTCCTAAACCATCTACTCCAATTACAATAAAACCAAATTCCGCTAAAGATTGGTTATTGAAAACACGATCAAATGATTTTGGAAAAACTTGCGTGTGAGGCCCTGTATAAGTCGCATCAATGATTGGATATTTTTTTGAAGCATCAAAATTCGTTGGCTTCCACATCGCTCCATAAATGCTTGTTTTGCCATCTTTAGCGGTAAGCTCAAAAACCTGTGGAGATTGCCATCCTTTTGAAAGTGCCTCATCAACATTTGCTTGTGTTAATTCGGCTAAGATTTTACCATTTTTTGAAGACCTTAAAACCGTTTTAGTTGGAATATTTATGGTTGAAAAATTATCAACGAAATGCTTTCCATCTTTTGAAAAATTAATAATATGATGTGTGTTTTCAGGTGTTAACAATGTAATCTTTCCTTTAAAATCAACTCGAAAAAGTTGCTGATGATAAGGATTCATTTTCTTGTTCTTTCCAGATGCTAAAAAGTATATGTCGCCTTTATCTTCATCAGTATAAACAATGGAGTTAATATAATAATTACCCCTAGTTACAGCTTTTGTTTCTTTAGTTTTAATATCGACCATATAGAGTTGCCGCCAACCACTACGTTCTGATAAAAAGACGATTTTTTGTTTATCGCCAAATTTTCTAAACCAAAAATTATCGATATTGGTTTCGCTGGTTTCTTCTATTAAGGTTTCTTCTGTTCCATCATTCAAATTAACATGTTTAAGAATTTCCTTTTTATAACCTCGCTCTGAATAGTTCGCCAACAACTCTCCCGGATTTTTCATCCACTGTATTGCAACAGAGTTAATGTGGGTGCCTGTTGGCAAATTGGTTTTTACTTCTTTATTGGTTTCTACATTAAAAAAAACTGGCGTAACATGAACCATTGTGGTATCGCCCGGGGAACCACGATAATAGGATAGCAATTTTGATTTGTAAAGCGTATCGATACTGTGGTCTAGTAAATACATTTTTTCGGCAGTTCTAAAATCGACAACATTTGCTGAAATCCACTTCGAATCGTCCGACCATTTTACACTAAAGCGCTTTGGGCGCTCACCATTTTCGCCTTCCATAATATCGTACCAGCCATAGTAAGTGGCGTATTCGTAATCTTTCTTTCCATCAAAACTCAACTGATGCGTATCACCAGTTTCAGTTGATTTAACAAACAAATTATAAGCTTTGGTATATGCTATCCATTTTCCGTCGGGCGATTTTGATTCGAATTTATTGCCCGCTTCTTCTTTCTTTTCATCCTTTAATTGAAGCTGATAAGATTTTAGGTTTAAGCTATATCTCTTTCCTTCAAAACTAAAATCTAAGTTGCCGTTTTTTATGCTTTCAATATTTGAAACAGATAATTGATTTGATTCAATTGATTTTTTAGATAATTCACTAAGCGATATTGCTAACTTTTCATGATTAAATAAATTGGCTACTTTGTAGTTTTTAAAATTAACTGTTTTATAGGTTTTCTTGTCTTTGCTGTAATCTATAAACCAAATTCCAGAATTATCCTTAAACCAATTTACATTTGTATAAAGGTTGAATGCCGTTTTATTATTAAAATTATTATACATGAAACTTACTGCACGTTTATAATGGTCTTGCGTAACTTCTTGTGCCTGAAAAGGTGCTGAAACCAACATTAACACAACTAATAAAATTGTAATCTGTTTCATATTAAACTTTTTTATTCATAACGCTTTTAAATTAAATGACTTGAAACCCGTGCGCGTAAGGATCGTTCTCATCATCAATAAAAATAGTGTTATAACCATAAACTTTTGCCCAACCCTTTATGCTAGGAACAATGGCTAATTTACCAACTAATTTGGTTTCTTTTTCAACGCGCGCTATAAATTTACTACCAATATAACTTTCGTGGATAAATGGCTCGTTAAGTTTTAATTTTCCTTTGGCATATAGTTGTGCTAAACGTGCCGATGTGCCGGTGCCACAAGGGCTTCGGTCTATAGCCTTATCGCCGTAAAAAACGGCATTCCTTCCTGATGAAGCCGCATCGATTGGGCTGCCTGTCCACATTAAATGGGTTACATTTTTAATCGTTTCGTTTTCTGGGTGAATAAACTTATTAGGATATTTTTCGTTGATACGATCTCGCAATACTTGCGAATACTGAATGATTTTTGAAGCCGAAAAATTATGGACTCCAGAAAAATTTTTCTGCGGATCTACAATGGCATAAAAGTTTCCGCCGTAAGCCACATCGAATATAATTTCACCCAATTCCGGACAATCAATTGTTAAATTATCTGCTGCCAAATAGCTTTTTATATTGGTTAATTTTACCCAATCTACCTTGTTATTGGTTTGTTTGTATTCTATTTCAACCAAACCTGCAGGTGCTTCCATTCTAATTTTACCTGGTGTTTTTGGTGTAATTAAACCTTCTTCTATGGCAACGGTTATTGTACCTATGGTACCGTGGCCGCACATGGGCAAGCTACCCGAGGTTTCAATAAATAAAATGGCAAAATCGTTTTCTGGGTTGTGCGGCGGAAACAAAAAACTACCGCTCATCATATCGTGCCCGCGAGGTTCGAACATCAAACCTTTACGTATCCAATCAAACTCTTTTAAAAAGTGCTGGCGTTTTTCACTCATCGAATGGCCAATTAAATCTGGATGGCCTTCAACAATTACCCGAACCGGATTTCCGCAGGTATGTGCATCAATGCATACAAATTTTGAACGTGCCATTTAAATTTTAGCTGTAGTTTTTACATTATTAACCAATCTTGTAATGCCCAAGGGATTTTGGTTTTTTAATTCGTCTGGAAGCAAATTATTAGGCCAATCTTGAAAACTAAAAGGTCTAACAAAACGTTTTATTGAATCTACGCCAACGGCAGTAAACCTTGAATCTGTTGAAGCCGGATAGGGACCACCGTGTTGCATGGACGGACATACCTCAACACCAGTTGGCACGCCGTTAAATATAATGCGCCCCACTCTATTTTGTAAGGCATTCACAATATTCTGGTATTCTGATATTTCGTTATCATCGGAAATTATGGTACCTGTGAGTTGTCCTTCTAAATTAGAAATGATTTCTTCTAATTGTTGCTCGTCTTCGCACTGTACAACTAACGAAAATGGCCCAAATACTTCGTGATGCAATGTGGGGTTGTTTAAAAACGTATCACCTTCAACTGTTGTTACCACTTGTCTGGCATAATTAGGCTCTACATCATTTTCATAACCGGCTAATACTTTTAACCCGTTTTGAGATAATGCTTTTGCTTTGTTTGTTTCGTAAGCCCCCGCAATGTTTGGATGCAGCATGCACGACGGTTCTATTTTTACAATTTCTTTAGCTAAGGTGTTTACAAAAAGGGTTAATCCTTGAGACTTAACACCAATAATTAATCCCGGATTTGTGCAAAATTGCCCAGTACCTAATGTAATTGAACCAGAGCATGTTTTGGCAATGGCTTCTGCTCGATTATTTAATGCTTTTGGTAACATGATAACTGGGTTAATGCTTCCCATTTCTGCAAATACAGGAATAGGTTCTTTGCGTTTTGCAGCTAAATCGTACAATGCTCGACCACCACGAATACTACCTGTAAATCCAACGGCTTTCACTTTAGGATGCATTACTAATTGTTGTCCAACTTCTATTCCACTAGAATTAAGATTTGAAAACACACCATTTGGCAAACCGATTTTTTTGGCAGCTTTAATAATTGCCGAGGCTACCATTTCGCCGGTTGCTGCGTGCATGGGGTGCGATTTTACTATTACGGGGCATCCGGCAGCCAATGCCGCTGCGGTATCGCCTCCTGCTGTTGAAAACGCCAACGGAAAGTTGGATGCGCCAAAAACCACAACCGGCCCTAAGGCCACATTCATTTTTCTTAAATCTACTTTGGGAATGGGTTGGCGGTTTGGTTGTGCGGTATCTATAGAGGCTTCTACCCAATTGCCTGCTTCTAGGTGGTTTGCAAAAGCGCGCAACTGCCCTAGTGTTCTGCCGCGTTCCCCCATGGCTCTGCCATTTGGCAAACCGCTTTCTGAAGAATAAACCTGTAATAACTCGTCGCCCAAGGCTTCAATTTGGGTGGCAATTTCCCTTAGGAATTCTGCTTTTTTAACGCCTGAAATTTTCGAATAGGTTTTAAATGCTTCTGAAGCTAAATCTGCGGCTTGATTTACTTCGCTGTTTGATGCTTCGGTAATGTGCCATTGGTTTTCAATATTCAATAACGGGTTAAAGGTTTTAAACGTTTTGTTCCCTGTGGCCGATAATTGATTGCCGATGTAGTTTTTTCCTGTTATCATAAGCCTCGCTTTATCCCAACATAGGCTTGGGATTTTTTTTTAATTGTTGATTTGTTTTAATTGCTTTTCTATGTTTATTGATTTGCTTTGGTGTTTGCATGTTGGTCTTATTTCTAACATGTTTTTTTAATCTGCAGTTCAAGGTATAATAATGGAATTGATTTGGGACTTGACTACTTGCTCACTTATTTTCTTGCCTGCAAACCGGCTTTGTTAACTTGTTTTATTAAAAAAAACCCTAACGTTAAAATTAAAAACCTTACTTGGCAAACGCGCCCGTGTTAGGGATTGAGGCATGTGTTGGAGCTCCCCGATCCCGATGCTTCGGGTAAGGGAGCGACTGCCGAAAGCCCGACCGCTTTTTGGAGCGGTAACACCCATATTATTTATACCAAAGTACTTAAATTTTTATATTCTGGTAACGTTGGGCGTGTCTTTAAACCTTTTTCTATGATGTTGATTACCTGCTTGCGCTCGTTGCCGTGAAGTGGCAAACGTGGCGCTCGGACATTTTCGGTGCCTAGGCCTGTGGCTACTTCGGCTAGTTTTATGTTTTGTACCAATTTAGGGTTTATATCTAATTCTAGCAAGGGCATAAACCAGCGGTAAATGGCTATGGCTTCTTTTATTTTGCCTGCTTTTTGCAGCTCGAAAATGGCGACGGTTTCGGCGGGGAACGCGCATACCAAACCTGCTATCCAACCGTCTGCGCCCATGAGCAAGCTTTCTAGGGCCACGGTATCTACGCCTGTCATTATTTTTAGCCTGTCGCCAAAGCGGTTTTTAATTCTGGTTACGTTGGTTGTATCTCGGGTTGATTCTTTTACGGCTTCTATATTTTTGCATTTTAGCAGCTCTTCGAACATGTCTAAGGTTACCTCTATTTTGTAATCTACAGGGTTGTTGTAAATCATTATGGGCAGCGATGTGCTGTTTGCAACGGTTTTAAAATATTCAACGGTTTCTCTGTCGCCAGATTTATAGCGCATGGGCGGCAGCATCATTAAGCCCGAGGCACCATCGGCTTCGGCTTTTTGTGCTGCTGCGATGGCGGCTTTGGTAGATTGTTCGGCCACATTTATTAAAACCGGTACTTGCCCATTTACTATATTTACCGTGGTTTTTGTTAAGGTGCTTTTTTCTTCATCTAATAAAGTACTGGCCTCGCCCAAGGTGCCGCCCAAAACTATACCATGTACACCTGCTTTTAATTGGGCTTTAATGTTGGTTTCGAACATTTGCAAATCTAAAGTATCTTGATCTGTAAACTTTGTAGTAACTGCTGGCATGACGCCTTCCCATTTTAAACTCATTTTTTGCTGTTTTTTGTTTTTACCAAAGTTAGGGCTTGTCGCGTTTTTTTTGATAATGTGCGCTTATCCAGATTAGGTATTATATTATCCTTATATTTGCGGTTAGTTGTAAATTTGAATAGTATCTGTGTGTTTTTAGGCTGGAGCTGCCTACCAAGACATAACTTTAAACGAAATAAAAACATCAAACTGAAATTGAAAGTTCTGCCTTTTAAAATACCGAAACCCGAAGACGACGCCTTTATTTTTCAGGTAGATTCCGGCAATGCCTTTTACGACAAATTGCACCAGCACAAAGAAATACAAATTAGTTTTATTGCTGATGGTGCTGGCACTTTAATTGTTGGAGACACTGTAAACGACTATAAAAAAGGGGATGTGCTGGCCATTGGCAGTAATATACCTCATGTATTTAAAAGCGATGCCAATGCTTCGAAAACATCGCGCATGCTATCGTTGTTTTTTACCAAAGAATCGTTTGGAGTGGATTTTTTTTACCTGGATTCTTTAAAGGAATTAGCACCTTTTTTTAAACGTGCCAAACAGGGTTTTAAAATAACATCGGAACGAAAAACAGTTAAGGACTTGTTTTTTAAAATTGAAAAAGCCTCTAAATTAAACCGGTTTATACTTTTGCTCGAGCTGTTAAACATCGCTTCTAAATGCAATTACAGCAGTTTATCGTCCTTTATTTATGATAAAATATATTCTGACAACGAAGGCCGAAGAATGCGAAATGTTTTTGAATACACCATGAATAATTTTGAAAGCGACATTACTTTAAACACGATTGCCGAAGTGGCGAACATGACTAAAAATGCGTTTTGCAAATATTTTAAAAAGCGCACCAACAAAACTTATATCCAGTTTTTAAACGAATTGCGCTTAGAGCATGCCTGCAAGCTTTTACTATCAAATAAAGACATAACAGTTTTTGAGGTAGCCGAAAAATCGGGGTTTAACAACATGTCTAATTTTAACAGGCAATTTAAACTTGTTAAAAACATGAATCCTTCGGAATTTAGAAAACTAGCGCTTTAATATGAAAGCAAAATACACAAATACGGTATTAATACTTGCGCTTATAATTACCCTTATTGGCATAATAACGGGAAAGTATCTTTTTGTTTTTTTATTGATCCCCTTGGGATTTGGTTGGTTTAAAAAGAAGGGTAAAAGCGATTAAACCTTCTTTACGTAGTCGGTTATAATAACGATTTGTTGCGCGCCTACTTTACCCTCGATATACTTCTCGTTATCGCGATCTAAACGAATGTTTCTTACGGCAGTACCTTGTTTGGCCACCATACTTGAGCCTTTCACCTTTAAGTCTTTAATAAGCACCACTGAGTCTCCGGCTTCTAAAATAACGCCGTTTACATCGCGGTGTATTGTTTTTTCGCTTTCGTCTTCGCCTTCGCCCGTGGCTTTTGCGAATTCTAAAACATCGTCTTCCAAATACATCATATCCAATAAATCCTGTGGCCAACCTTCATCTTTCAACCTTGATAGCATTCTCCAAGCAAGCACTTTTACGGCTTGGTGCTCGCTCCACATGCTATCGTTTAAACAGCGCCAATGGTTGGCATCGGTAGTTTCTGGATTATTTATTTGGGAAACGCAGGTACTGCAAGCCAACAAACTGCCGTCTTCTCCGGCGGTTAATGCTGGCGGCACTTGGTATATCTCTAAATTTTGGCTGGCAGCGCACAACTCGCAAGCATTGTTGCTTCTGTCTTGCAGGTTTTTTAATAAACTCATGGTTTGTTGCTTTTTTTTGGTTTTGCAATGATACAGTTTTAATAAAAACCGTACAAGTATTCTATTTTAAGGTATCTTGAAGTTTTTTTGGCAGGGTTTTTACAACCATATCATAAGAATGGTCGATAAGTTTTAAAATGAGTTTGCTTTCCAGTTGTCCCTCATCGATATACAAGGTGTTCCAATGTTTTTTGCTCATGTGGTAGCCTGGGCGGATGCTGCTGTATTCTGCACGTAATTCTTCTGAGTAATGGGGATCTGCTTTTAAATTGATGGCCGCCTCGCTTTTTTCCCAACTGTCCAGGCCTGTGAGCACAAACATTTTCCCAAATACTTTAAACACCAAAACGTTATCGTTGAAGGGAAAGCCTTCAGAAGTTTCTTTTTTATTTAAACAGTATTCGCGAAGTTGTTCGATATTCATAAAAATAGAATTGATAAATGGTAGATTGCTGTCTTTACTTCGACTACGCTAAGCATAAACTCAGGAATGGCAAAATTTATTATCCATTAATCTTTTTAGCACTTGATTCTTCAATTTTTAAAGCGGAATAGTCCAGTTTCCAACCAATGGTCTCAACAATGGTTTGCATGAGCAAAATAGTTTCTAAAGCTTCTTTTTGTGCGACTTGAATCAGGCCGCTTTCTGGTATTTTATCTTTAATATGTTGTTTGGCATCGGTATGTAAATCGGTTAAATCTGTGGCTTCGAACTTATTGAACAAGCCATCTGATTTATCGTAATAATTCAAATTGGTTTCAATTGACAATACTTCGGGCTGCGGAAAATGCTCCAAGATTATTTTCTTGCTTTCTGTATCGGGCTTTAGGCGGATTTTATTTAAATCGTAACCCACATAAGCTTTTGCATTAATAACTACCAGTGCCTTTTTTTTACTTGAAATAAGTTTTAAAAAGCGTTGTTTTACATCTTCGTAATGATAAATCTCTGCAAAATCGCCTTCTACGGTTATAAATTTACAAACCGTTTTTATCTTATCTAAAAGCAGCACCGATTGCGCATTTACCAGCTGTTTTTTTTTAAGCGTTTTTAAATAGGTAACAACCCCTAAACTGACCAAAACCCCAACGATGATTCCTAAAAATGCTTCCATGTTTTATTACTTGCCTATATTACCCAAATGGGTATGCTTAAAATTATCTAAATATTTTAAAACATATCCGAAAATCCTATCTAATGAGGCGTGTGAAAACAAAATAGCACCAATTAATTGTAAAATTTGATTGTTAAAATAAATGCCAATAAAAAAAATTAAAATAGCGATTCCCTTATGATGAAATAAATTATAGCTAATTGCCCCAACTTTAGAGTTTATTAAATACCCTAACATTCCAATATCGGGAGTCAAGATTAAAATTAGAAACCACCACCAGCTAAAATCAAGGCAATTAAACATGTAAATACCTAAAACAAACATAAAAAGTTCTTCTACTTTTAATGAATTTTCCATTTACTCAATAATTTTATATAAGATAGGTTTGCTTGGTGTGGCATCGTTCTCGAAAGGCGCAATCATGAGATTTAAAAGGTACTCGCCATCTTCAACGGTATTGGGCACGTAGATAAACTCGGTAATGGTGGCGTCCATTCGTAGGTCTCCAGAGGTATTCCAAAACGCATTGTGCGCCAAAAGTTGGCCTTCGTCTTTTTCCTTATCAACCGATGGCAAATCAATTAAAAGGTGCTTAATACCTTTTTCTTTAAGGTATTGGGCGGCTTCCTCCAATAAAAACGGCGGATTGGTATTGGAGTATTGTTTGCTCTTTTTTTCAATTAAATTAGGCAAAGTCCTTATAATAATGGCATCTCTTTTTTTGTTTCTTAAAGCGGTTTTTAATTGTTTGGCAGAGATAAAAAAATCGCCTCTTTTGCTTTCTGGCGCCACGGTAACCACTTCTGCAACAAAAAAATAATGTTTTAAATTTTTGTTTACTGAATGTACTTTGTTGGTTATGTGGCCTACGCACTCTGTATGGGTAATGTGCGAATGCGGGTTGAAATGAATGCTGTTAAAATTAACTACCGCTCCTTCTGAAACCTTTATGATTTCGCCGTCTGAGTTCTCGGGGAAAATCTTGGGAGCATCAATATACCAAGCATTTACGCCCATTTTTGAGGCATCAATGGCTATAGAAATATCGATGGGTTTAGAGACATCTATTTGTATTTTTCTTGAATTGTATTGTATGGTTGCTATCATATTCAAATATAGTTAAATCAAAAATAATTCGGAAGCTATCCCATCGACTAAAAATTTTCCTTTTTGGGTGGTGGTTATAAAAAACGCTTCGGCATGCCCAGAATTACCTTTATATTCTTCGGTTTGCCACACTTCGTTTTTAATAATAAGCAAACCTTGTTCTATAAATTTTTCTGAATTCTTTTTTAAGTGCATAAGATAATCTTTACCAAAATTGGTCTCGACTTTACGCAAAGAAACACCCCAAATGGTTCGTAAACCCGTCATTATATATTCGTTAAATTGGTCTTTTACAGACAGTGTTTCAACAGTGTTTGGCAACGTATTATTTTGAATGGATTGTATGTATTTTGAATTGTTTGACACATTCCAACTCCGCTGATTGTTATGGTATGAATGTGCCGATGGCCCAATACCAACATAGGGTTTTCCTTGCCAATAACTGGTATTGTGTTTAGAAAAATAGTTGGGTTTGCCAAAATTGGAAATTTCGTAATGCACAAATCCCTGCGCCGTAGTTTTTACTGTTAAACAGTTAAAATGCTGCAATGCCAAATCCTCATCAATGGGCGGATAGGTTCCTTTTTTTATAAAAGCATGCAAAGCCGTTTTTGGCTCGACGGTTAGGGCGTAACTTGAAATGTGGTTAACACCAAAACCAAAAGCAATTTCTAAATTTTCGTTCCATTTTTTCAAGCTCATATTTGGAATGCCGTAAATTAAATCGATGGTAATATTTTCGAAATAACGTGTTGCCTCTTGTAAACAATTTTTAGCTTCTTCTGATGAATGTGCGCGATTCATGCTTTTTAAATCGTCTTGAAAAAACGATTGAATGCCGATGCTTAAGCGGTTGATTCGTATATTTGCTAATTCGTGTATTCGTTTATTCGAAAGGTCGTCTGGATTGGCTTCTAAAGTGATTTCGGGGCTTTCAATTACATTATAATTTTTATAAACAGCATCAATCAACAATCGTAAATCGTTAATCGTTAATAGTGATGGTGTTCCGCCGCCAAAATAAATACTTTCAATAGATTGGTTTTTTAGCTCATCTTTTCGTAATTCTAACTCTTTTATTAAAGATTGAATCAATTCATCTTTCTTTTTTAAAGAGGTAGAAAAATGGAAGTCGCAATAAAAACAGGCTTGCTTGCAGAATGGTATGTGGATGTAAACAGAAGCCCCACCTAGCCTCCCCGTAGGTGAGAAACGCTTACTGAAACTCATTTTTTAGTGTTTTTTATTATCCCTTTGGGGGTTAGGGGGCTTGTACGGTGGCTATTTTGTTTCACAAAGCTTGCCCAACCCGAGTAACTTTTACCCACTGTAACCTTCCCGGAGTTATAAAAATGGCAAACGGCAGCAGCCAAACCATCGGTAGCATCCAAGTTTTTTGGCAAGGTTTTTAAACCCAATAAGCTTTGAAGCATTTTGGCCACCTGTTCTTTACTGGCATTTCCGTTACCGGTAATGGCCATTTTTATTTTTTTAGGAAGATACTCTGTAATAGGGATTTCTCTACTTAAACCGGCAGCCATCGCCACACCTTGTGCGCGCCCCAATTTGAGCATACTTTGTACGTTTTTGCCATAAAACGGAGCTTCAATGGCTATTTCATCGGGGTTGTGCGTATCGATAAGTTCTATGGTGCGCTCAAAAATAAGTTTCAGCTTTAAATAATGATCGCTATATTTTTTTAAATCCAATTCATTTAGCTGGATAAACTCCATATTTTTCCCAACCACTTTTATAAGTCCGAAACCCATAATAGTCGTCCCCGGGTCAATGCCTAAAATAATTTTTTCTTTGTTCATTAATCGCAATATTGACAACCACTAAGCGAAATAGATGCGCCAATAGTTAAGGTTAACAGGTTTCCGTTAAACGACCCGAATCCGCTTGAAACCGGATTAAAATCTTTTGCAAATCCCAATATATAAGAGGCATCAAAATACACCGAAAGTTTATCTGAAACACCATAATGAAACTCGATACCTGCCATTGCATTTAAAAACGAAGTGTTGTTTTGGGTATAATTCCCTAAAGGTTTAATGCTTGTAAAACCTGGGCCCGAATGAACAAACGTACCAATTCGAGAAGGTAAAAAATTAAATATTCTCGATGCATCGTAAACCAATTGCGCATTGAGGCGTGTGTAATTAACTTTAAACTCTGGTGTGGTATTTAAGTTTGAAAAACGGCTGTAACCCAAATCTAATTTTGCACCCCATTTTGGTTTAAACATATATTGAACACCTAAATTAATACTAGGGAAATTTATGGATTTAGCCTGGAAATTTGTAACAAAGCCATTTGCCGACGGACTATTGGCACCCAATGCAAACTGCGCTTTAACGGTGCTTGTATCACTTTGTGAAAACGTTAAAAAACTAAAACAACTAAAGAGTATTGAAAATAATATCGGTTTAAATTTTAGAGGCATAAAATAATATTGGTTTAATTTGCTGTAACCTTTTCTAATTATGAACAAAACGCTGCCATACAAAACTAAGCAATTCTTTTTTGTGCTGATTAAAATAAGCATTGTAGTTGGCGCATTTTATTTTATCTATAATAAATTGGCAAATAACGAGAGTTTACAATTTTACACTTTTGTCGATTTTACATTAAAAAAGAATGTTTTTACACCAAAAAACATCATTTTATTATTTTTTTTGAGTGGTTTTAACTGGTTTTTCGAAATTTTAAAATGGAAAACCTTAGTGGCTTTTGTTAAAAAAATTACGTTTAAAAATGCTCTCGAACAAAGCTTGGGCGCTTTAACAGCCTCGTTATTTACACCAAATAGAATAGGAGAATACGGCGCAAAAGCCATTTATTATACCCCAGATTTTAGAAAACGTATTGTGCTTATAAACCTGTTAAGCAACTTACTGCAAATGGCGGTTACTGTTATTTTAGGCATAATAGGTTTGTGCTTTCTTACAACGAATTACGAGGTAAATTTAGATTATTACAATCTAGCAATAGCATTGGCAATTAGTTTAATGGCCATATTTTTAATAGGCTTTGGCGTAAAAAAAAGCAAGTTTACCATCAAAGGGTTATCGTTAGAAAAGGTGAGGCAATTCATTTTAAAATTTCCTAAAAAAAAACTCTTACTTGGGTTTATATTTTCGCTAGTACGATACGCTCTTTTTTCGTTTCAATTTTACTATTTATTACAACTTTTTGGCGTGGATATTACTTATTTTAATGCCATGGTAATTATAACCTCAATGTATGTATTGGCCTCAATAATTCCATCGATATTTATTTTTGATGTCGTTATAAAAGGAAGCGTAGCCTTATATTTATTTACCTTAATTGAAGTAAACGAGCTTATAGTTTTAAGTATTATTACCCTAATGTGGCTACTTAATTTTGTATTACCAAGTATATTTGGCGGCTATTATGTGCTTAATTTCAATTTCCCAAAAAGCGAAGATTAATTATGGTTTTAATTAGTATTCTAATAGCTGTTTTGTATTTGCTTTTAATTGGAAGCTTTGTTCTTGGTTTTGATAAAGTTCCTGTTTTTATGCTGAAAGACATTAAAGCGAAAACCACTTTTTCCGTAATAATTCCTTTTAGAAATGAAGCTGAAAATTTACCACATTTATTAGCTTCAATCGATGCTTTGGCATACCCAAATCATTTATATGAAATTATTTTAGTTGATGATGAATCGGGTGATGATTCAGTTGAAATTATTAAAAAAAATCTCGATACTATCCCGATAAAAAACGCAAGCACTCGAACTAACATTTCAATTATTAAAAACAATAGAACTTCAAATTCACCAAAAAAAGATGCCATAACAACCGCTATAAAACAAGCAAAACACAACTGGATTATCACTACCGATGCCGATTGCATTTTACCAAAATATTGGCTGAATAGTTTTGATGAGTTTATACAAACCACAACAAGCAAATGCATTATTGCTCCTGTAACCTACACAAGTAAACACGGATTTTTAAATCGCTTTCAATTACTCGACATGCTAAGTTTACAAGCAGCCACAATTGGCAGCTTTGGCATTAAAAAACCCTTTATGTGCAATGGTGCCAATTTTGCATACAAAAAAGCATTGTTTTTAGAATTAAACGGATTTGATGGCAATAACAATATAGCTAGTGGCGACGATATTTTCCTGTTAGAAAAAGCCGTAAAAACACATCCTAAAAACGTAAATTACTTAAAATGCGAACATGCAATTGTAACCACAAAAACACAACCAACTTGGAGCAAATTAAAAGTACAACGCATCCGGTGGGCAGCAAAAACAAGTGCTTACAACAATATGTTCGGTAAGCTAACGGGCTTATTGGTTTTACTAACGAATACTTTAATTATTTCGCTCTTGCTATTGGTTTTATTAAGTGCTTTCAACTTAAAAATCTTTGTTTTTATTTTGATAATTAAATGGAATATCGATTTTTATTTAATCTATAAATCGGCATCGTTTTTTAATCAAAAAAAGGTTTTAAAAACTTATGTTTTTGGATTTTTGCTTTACCCGCTATTTAGCGTTTTCATAGCTTTTGTTTCCTTATTTAAAGGTTACAAATGGAAAGGGCGGCATTTTAAAAGCTAAATTAAAGCCGCTAATCTTAGTTAAGTTTAGACTAAAATTTTTATTTTTACATATAATTAGCACCATTAAACCCAACAAGCAAACTGTATGAAATCCATAAAATTTATATTTGTTTTAGTTTTAACCTGTATTGTTAACCTATCTTTTTCGCAAGAGGAAAAATTAAAATTTAAAACAAAATGGGACAATGGCCTTAAGATTGAAAGTACAGATGAAAATTTTAAATTAAAATTTGGGGGAAGATTAATGGCAGATTACTCTTTATTTCACCAAAACCAAGAATTGAACAATACCTTTGGGAAATTAGAAATAACAGATGCCATGGAGATTAGAAGATCTCGTTTGTTTGCCTCTGGATCTATATACAAAAACACGGCTTTTAAGCTACAAATAGATTTTACCCACAAAAAAGTTACACTTAAAGATGTTTACATCCATTTTAAAAACATTCCTATTATTGGTAATTTTCAAGTTGGCCATTTTAAAGAGCCTTTTAGACTAGAATCTTTAACCACAAATAAATACATCATGTTTATTGAAAGGGCTTTCCCGACAGATTTTACCCACGAACGTTCTGATGGCATTATGATTTTTAATGATTTTTTAAACAACAGGTTATCGGCCCAATTAGGGTACTTTAAACCAAAAGACAATGTAGGGCGAGCAGTTACGGGAAGAGTTACAGGTTTATTAATTAACAACGAGCCCAACAACAATGTTTTGCATGTTGGCGCTGGCTTTAGCCACAGAAAAACCGAAAGCTTCTCTATAAGTGCAAAACCAGCACATCTTGCCTTAGAGTATATTAACACAAACGATATAACAAATGTTAAGCATGTAAATTTATTAAGTTTAGAGTCTGCATATATCCAAAATTCTTTTTCTCTCCAAGGCGAATATATTTCATCTCAAGTAAAAACCAATCTTGACACTTATTCATTTTCCAGCTATTATGGGCAGGCAAGTTATTTTTTAACTGGAGAATCTAGAAACATAGCCAGTTCTTACCATGGTTTTGGCAGGGTAAAGCCCAGTAAGCCTTTTGGTGAGAACGGAGGGCTTGGTGCTTGGGAAGTCGCCTTAAGATTTGCAAGTGCCAATTTAGACTCTAAAACCATTTTTGGAGGAAAACAGGAAAATGTAACCCTAGGAATAACTTGGTATTTAAACTCGGCCACCAGAATAAAGCTTAACAATGTATTGGCCAATGTAAAAGGAGCGGGGAAAGCCAATGTGTTTCAAGTAAGATTTCAAATCGATTTTTAATATGGGTTAAAAACCTTTATTTCTTTCTTTCAATCACATAGTTTACCATCAATTCAAGAGCATCTTTATAGGCCGATTTGGGGTAAGTTTCCAATAATTGCAAAGCCTCGGCTTGAAACGCTTTCATCTTTCCAATAGCATAATCTAAACCGCCATGGTTTTTTACATAGGCAATAACCGCTTTTACGCGCTTTTTATCTTTATTGTGGTTTTTAATAGAATTGATTAACCACCGTTTATCTTTCTTATTGGCTTGGTTAAGTACATAAATTAAAGGCAGTGTCATTTTTTGCTCTTTAATATCGATACCTGTGGGTTTTCCTATTTGGGTTTCACCGTAGTCGAACAAATCGTCTTTTATCTGAAAAGCCATACCAATTAACTCCCCAAACTTCCGCATGGTTTCAACATGTTGGGTTTGTGGCTTAACCGAAGCTGCCCCCAGACTACAACAGGCCGCGATAAGTGTTGCTGTTTTTTGGCGAATAATATCGTAATAAACGGCCTCTGTAATATCTAATTTGCGAGCTTTTTCTATTTGAAGCAGTTCGCCTTCACTCATTTCTCGAACGGCAATGGATATAATTTTAAGTAAATCAAAATCATTGTTATCAATAGATAATAGCAATCCTTTTGACAATAAATAATCACCAATTAAAACAGCTATTTTATTTTTCCAAAGGGCATTTATAGAGAAGAAACCACGACGGCGGTTACTATCGTCCACGACATCGTCGTGCACTAACGTAGCGGTGTGAATTAGTTCAATAACCGATGCGCCTCTGTAAGTACGTTCGCTAACTTCGCCATTCGATACCACTTTAGATACCAGAAAAACAAACATAGGGCGCATTTGTTTCCCTTTTCGATTAACAATATAATGCGTAATCCGGTTTAGCAAAGCCACTTTACTAGACATTGACAACTGGAACTTTTGCTCGAAAAGGTCCATTTCGTAAGCTATGGGTTGCTTTATTTGCTCTACTATTTTCATAGAAAAACCAAAGATACTATTTCAAATGAAATATGATATGTATATTGATAAGATTAAGCCTTCAAGGAATGATAAACTAACTTTTATTAGCCAATTGCCCGCATGCAGCATCAATATCTTTACCGCGGCTTCGGCGCACATTAACTACAATTCTGTTTTTTTCTAAAGTATTGATGTAATTTTCCAAAGCTTCGTTTGTAGCTTGTTTAAATTCGCCATCGCCAATAGGGTTATACTCTATAATATTAACTTTACAGGGAACATATTTACAAAACTTAACTAAAGCATCAATAGCTTTTTGGGAATCGTTTATACCTTTCCAAACCACATACTCGTAACTAATTTTACGTCCTGTTTTTTGGTACCAATACTCTAAAGAAGCTTTTAAGTCTTTTAACGGAAAGGTCTCGTTAAAGGGCATAATAGATGTTCTAACGGCATCTATGGCCGAATGTAACGATACGGCTAAATTGAATTTAACATCATCATCTGCCATTTTTTTTATCATTTTTGGCACGCCCGATGTGGAAACGGTAATGCGCTTTGGCGACATGCCCAAACCTTCGGGCGATGTAATTTTATCTATGGCTTTAATAACGTTGTTATAATTCATAAGCGGTTCGCCCATGCCCATAAACACGATATTGCTTAACGGCCTGTTATAATACAATTTACTTTGCCTATCTATGGCGACCACTTGGTCGTAAATTTCGTCTGGGTTTAAATTACGCATGCGCTTTAAGCGAGCTGTTGCGCAAAACCTACAATCTAAACTGCAACCCACTTGACTGGACACGCAGGCGGTTGTACGGGTTGGGGTTGGTATTAAAACAGATTCTACTGTTAAACCATCGTGTAAGCGTACCGCATTTTTGACCGTGCCATCGTTACTGCGCTGCATGGTATCAACCTGTATGTTATTAATAACAAAGTTGTCTTCTAGCATTGCCCGGGTTTCTTTAGAGACATTGGTCATGTCATCAAAATTATGTGCCGCTTTTTGCCAGAGCCACTCGTAAACCTGATTGCCCCTAAATGCTTTATCGCCTTGTTTTACAAAGAATTCCCTTAACTGCTCTTTGGTTAATGCGCGTATGTCTTTTTTTGAAGTGTTCAAAGTTTAAAGTTTAAAGTTTAAAGTTTTCGCTCGCTTAGAACCCTAAACTTTAAACATTGAATTTTTTATATAATTAGCATCGCATCGCCGTAGCTGTAAAACTTGTATTTTTCTTTTACGGCTTCTTCGTAAGCTTTCTTTATAAAATCATGTCCTGCAAAAGCCGAAGCCATCATTAACAGGGTAGATTTTGGTGTGTGAAAATTTGTTATCATGCAATTGGCGATACTAAATTCGTATGGCGGAAAAATAAATTTGTTGGTCCAACCTTCAAATTCATTTAACTTCCCGTTTGATGATACTGCGCTTTCTATGGCACGCATAGCCGTTGTACCTACTGCGCAAACACGTTTTTTGTTCTCTATTGCGGTGTTTACAGCGGTTACTGCTTTTTGGTCTATTTTAAGCTCTTCGCTATCCATTTTGTGTTTAGAGAGGTCTTCGACCTCAACCGGATTAAAGGTACCTAAACCAACGTGAAGTGTTACTTCTGCAAAATTAACACCTTTAATTTCTAGGCGTTTTAGCAAGTGCTTTGAAAAGTGCAGACCAGCTGTTGGAGCGGCAACTGCGCCTTCATTTTTAGCAAAAATGGTTTGGTAACGCTCTTCATCTTCTGGCTCTACATCTCTTTTTATGTACTTTGGCAATGGTGTTTCGCCCAATTCGGTTAGTTTTCTGCGGAACTCGGTGTACGACCCGTCATACAAAAAACGTAAGGTACGACCTCTTGATGTTGTGTTATCTATAACCTCGGCCACCAAAGTTTCATCTTCGCCAAAATATAATTTATTACCAATTCTTATTTTTCTGGCAGGATCTACCAACACGTCCCAAAGGCGTTGTTCTTCGTTTAATTCTCTTAATAAAAAAACCTCTATTCTGGCGCCTGTTTTTTCTTTGTTGCCGTATAATCTTGCAGGAAATACTTTGGTGTTGTTAAGAATCATAACATCGTCTTCATCAAAATAATCAATAAGATCTTTAAACATTTTGTGCTCTATGGTTTGCTCTTTTCTGTTTAAAACCATTAAACGCGATTCGTCTCTGTTTTCTGCTGGATATTCTGCCAATAATTCGTCTGGTAAATTAAAACCAAAGTGTGATAATTTCATGTAATCTTTATTTAATTAGGCGTGTTAATTTTTTATGAGGATGCAAATATACAATCTGCGCATAGGGGTTGTCAAGTAAATGGGGGATTATTATTGTGTTATTTTAAATCCGATACTTTTTAAATCGTCCCAAAACGTGGGATATGATTTTGAAACCACCAGGGCATCTTCAATTACCAACCCCGTTTTTAAGGCTAGTGGCGCAAAAGCCATGGCCATTCTGTGGTCGTGATAAGTGGCGATAGGCTCCCCTAGCCCCTCTAGCACTGGGGAATTCTTTTTTACTGAATAAAGTTTATTTGGTTTTAGATGTAGTGATTTGTCTGTGATTTCAACTTGACCTCCTAATTTTTCAATTTCGGTTTTAAGGGCTACAAGCCTGTCGGTTTCTTTTATTTTCAGGGTGTGCAAACCTTTTAAATCGCATGCAATTCCTAAAGCAAAACTGGTTACTGCAATGGTTTGGGCAATATCTGGTGCGTTTACCAAGTTAAAAGATTTGGGTTCTAGATTTTGGGTTTTCTTTTTTAAGACAACTGAATTATTTAAAAAAGTGGTTTCTACTCCAAATGCTTTGTAAATATCTACCAAAACCGAATCGCCTTGCAATGAGTTTTCTTTGTATGAAGTTAATGTGATTTCTGTACCCACATCAGTTAATGCTACAATGCTAAAATAATAGGAAGCCGATGACCAATCGGACTCAACGGTTAGGGTTTTGGGTAATAAATGTTGGGTATTGGGTTTTACGGTAATGGTATTGTTTACAAAAGAAGATTCGATGCCAATTTCATCCAACAAACTCAAAGTCATTTTTATATATGGAATAGATGTGATTTCGCCCTCGAGGGTTAATTCTAAACCATTTTCAAGTTTTGATGCGATAAGCAATAAAGCCGAAATATATTGGCTGCTCACATTGGCTTTTAGCGTTACTTTATTTTGGGTTAGTTTTTTTCCTTTAATTTTTATGGGCGGGTAACCATGGTTTTCAAGATAAGTAATGTTTGCGCCCAAATCTTTTAATGCCTCGACCAAAATTTTAATGGGGCGTTCTTTCATGCGTTTAGAACCCGTTAGCGTTACTTCCCTACCTTCTTGTACGGCAAAAAAAGCCGTTAGGAATCGCATGGCGGTTCCGGCATGATGTATATCGACAACCTGTTCTTTTGAAGCTAGTGCTTTGGCCATTAAGTTACTGTCATCGGAATTTGAAACATTTTCAAGTTTGAATTCCGGAAACAATGCCTGAAGCAACAACAATCTATTGGACTCGCTCTTAGAACCTGTTATTTGTATTGACGATTGTTTATTTAATACCGATTTGTGTAGTGTAAAATCCATTATTATCTATTGAAATGCTCCCAATCTATATAGGCATAGGGATAAAAGCGCCAAAGATAATTATAAATTATTTTAATTTCTGGTTATTGTGGTGCCTATCGTGGTCGCGTTTTGCTTTTTTATCCATTCTTTTATCAAAAGCCTGTTGCAAATCTACACCGGTTTGGTTGGCTAAACACAAAACCACAAACAGCACATCGGCCAATTCTTCGCCCAAATCTTTGTTTTTATCGCTTTCTTTTTCGCTTTGCTCGCCATAACGACGGGCAATAATGCGGGCCACTTCGCCAACTTCTTCGGTAAGTTGCGCCATATTGGTTAGCTCGTTAAAGTAGCGTACACCGTGCTCTTTAATCCACTGGTCAACTATTTTTTGTGCGTTTTTTATATCCATTATACTTTGGTTAATACAATTTGTTCGTTTTCTTTTTCTATGAGTTGCTTAAAGTACGCTTTTAAAGTATCGTAATACAACGGCGAAATAATTGAGCTGTTTATTTTAGTGTCGATTAACAGCTGTATTTTAGATGCTTGTTGAGATAGCATAAATTTAAACGACCCTAAATTATCTGGTAGTGCAAATCCCGCAGATTGGGGCATCGATTCTACTTTATAGCCTTCGGGCAGGTTAATAATTATTCGGTATACGCTTGATGTTGGATAACCAAAATCTACCGGAAACTCCCTTTTTTCGAGTTTAAAAGGATTTTCTTTGGTGCGCAAAAAGAATAAGGGCGAAAAATATATTTTATCGCCAATAATATCGGCTTGACTTTCTTTAAAGAATTTATACGATTCCATAACAGGTTTTGCCAACTCTACAGCATTTGATACCTTAAAATCTGAAACCTCTAAACCGTTATATTTGTTTTCCAACTTTTCTAAAAAATCGTCTTCATCGGCATTGTTGTATCGCTCTCTGTACGATAATGCTGAATGGTTTGTTTTAACGCTTCTGTAATTGCCTTCTAAATCGCCTGTTTCAGATAAATTTACCATCATTGAAATTGAGGATTTAGAATTTGCATTGGGATATAAACTGATTAAGCTTGAAGTACCATCTTTTTTAATTATACGCCCTTCCCAATTTAAGGTTCTAAATGGCAAAACATTAGGAGATCCGTATTTACTGGTAGCATCTAAAAGCACATTACCCTGTGGCAACTCTACGCAAGAAATAACGTAATTATAGCCTTCTCGTGTTGGAAATATTGGAATACCGTTACGACGCGTGCTTACCAAAACGGGGTTTGCGTTTAAACCGGCATAGCGTAACATGGAGGTGAGCATTAAATTAATTTCGGCAACATTGCCAACCTGCTCTTTATAGGCTTTTCTAACGCCTTGGCTTGTATATTTACCATGGTATTGATTCCATTTTACTTTAGATTTTACATAATTGTAAATCAAGGCAATTCGTTTTTTTGGGTCTGAGACGGTGCTTATAAGTGCATCTACATCATCTTTAAAATAGCCTGTTTTATTTAACTCGTCTCCAAAGTTGGAACTTTTATAAATGGTTTTAACCACATCTTCCCAGGTGGTTGAATAATAATCTATGGGATTCTGTGGCATTTTAACATAAGATAGCTCGTGTTTAACCGAGGTTCTATAATTGTTAATGTTGTTTACGTATGGCTCATCCTTTAAAGCAGGAACATTTTCTAAATTGTATTTAGTGGTTTTTATTTTAAACTCTAATCCCTTTATGCTAGTTCTGTCCCATGTGTTATTAAATTGTGGGCTAACCCCAATATAACCTCTGGTACTGCTTTTAAAATTAAAGTATTCTGGTGCGTCGAATCGGGCTTCTAACTTTTTAACGGGAATACTGTGCTGAAACACAAAAGTATCGACATTTGAAAAGAATGGCGAAGTAATTTTATATTTATACTCGACAACACAACCTTCTTTTATATTGGGCATAGTGAACTTGGTCTGGTTGCGGTACTTGGATTTTTCTGTTTTAAAGATACCGTCCTTTTTTAGTTTGGCCTCTTCAATTTTACCATCTATCAAATTATAAGTATAGGCTTTAATGCCGCTTGCCGTTTCTTGATCTGAGTTGCCTTTGTAAAGGTTGATGGCTTTTGTCGCATAATCAAAACCCTCTTGATTGTATATTTTTAAGCGCTCGTGAATTTCGGTAATAAGCTGAAATCCTGTGCTGCTATGGTACTCAAAAAACGTTCTTCTTTTTTTGTACAGATACGTGGCACTTGCCGATGAATCTAACGGATTGAACGTTTCTGCAAGTTCTTCTTTTGAAACCTTACCGAATTTGAAATCTTGTGCCAGTGTTATTTGACAAACAAACAACACTGCAAATAGTGTAATTATATTTTTCATTTATAATTGCTTTTTAATTAATGCTACTTTGGCGTTATCGTGCCTTGAAACTTCTTTATAAAATGTTCTGAATTTACTGTAATCTTCTTTAGGGAATTCGCCATCGTTAACTATAAACTCTCTTTTGTAAAGCAAAGTGTTTTCATTTTTTACAATCACTTCGGCTTTATAAGCCCCAAATTTGTTTTCAATTACTTTTTTATTTGGTAACGATTCTACTTTGTAATCTTGCGGCAATGTAATTTCTACCTCATCAATATCTTTAAAGCCTCTTTTTATTTTTAGCGGGAGCTTGCGGTTGCGGTAACGGTCTGGGATATGCGTATTTCGGTTTAATGCATTAATGGTTAAAAGCATTCTGTTTGCTACTATTTTTGGGTAGTTTGCAGCTTTAAAATTTAAAGTTTCTTTAAACACGATGCTATCTTTATTGTTAACAATCTCCATGTTTTCTATGGCCATATTGTTAATGTAACGCCAGCGTTTTTTGTAGTGTTCGTCTAGATTGCGCTCGGTTTCAGATGCTAACCAGTATTTATCGTTGTATTGAATGCCTTGGGATTTTACGTTTACCACGGCATTAATAACGCCATCATTGGATAGGGTATAATTGCCTTTAATAATTTGAGTGTTTTCTTCGGTATTGTACTTTTTGGTACGCTGTATTTTTCCGCCCTCGGGCGTAATTACCAACACGTCTCTATTATCGGTAAAGTTGCCAATAAAACCGAATGGTAGTTTTTGGCTGGTACATTCCAGCCAAATATCTTCTTTGTTTTCTTGAGGAATATTGAGAATAACATGATTAGTTTGACCACCAAAAGACACAAACTCTTTATCAACATTTATTTGATTTGAAGCTGAAGCATAAAGCCGTGTATAATTAGATTTAACGCCTACAATATCTAACAACGACTTTGTATAATTGGTTAACCCTTTACAATCTCCGTATTTAACCAAATCGACTTCTTCTGCAGTTATTGGTTGCATACCTCCAATTCCAACTTGAACACTAATATAACGCGTATTATCTTGGACAAATTGATAGACTATTTTTGCTTTTTCAATTGGGCTATCAACCCCTTCAACTAGTTTTAGAACATGTTGCTTTGTTTCTTCAGAAATATTCGACCTTCCGTTTAGTAAATTACTGTAAAACCATTTACCCATACTCTCCCAATCTTCTACTTTAGCATTTACACCCTCGTAGTTAAATTCATTGGCTGCGATTAAAACCCTAGGTATTATATCACGGAACGCCGGACTGTAATCCTCGGGTTTAAAAGCCTTTAAATTCTTGGCTTTGTAAAACATCCTGCCAGCACCAGCTTCTTTTTCAATATCTATATTTTCAATATTTTTTTCTTTCTTTCTAATGGTAATGCTTTCGGGGTAATTAATGCTGTAAGTACTTGTTTCTGCACTTACAAAGTTACTATTAACAGGCATAAAAGAAGGAATAAAAGCCGTGTTACCTGTAATGGTTTCGTAAGTAAACTCTATAGTATATGGGTATTTAATAGGGGTATATTCTAAATACTTTACCCTGGAATCTGAATACAGAGTACCCCCATCTACAGCACTAACATCCTTAAAATCGTTTTTTCTTATTTTCTTTATCTCGTTTCCAAAAGCATCAAAAGCCAGTGCTTGCAGGGTTTTTATTTTTACATTGTTGTCGTAATGTACATAGGCGCCAACGTTTTTGTTGCCTTGTTTATTTAAAACGGTTATAATTCTTCTTTTTTTAACGACCATTTCGCTAGACGATTTTAACGAGACCTCAACCTCGTTAAGCCTTACAACTGCATTTGCATTTTGCTTTAATTCTTCTGGAATGGTTAAACTTAAATATAATTGGTCTTGCGAAAAAACGGTAAGAGCAGCAAAAAACAGGATGCCATTGGCAATAGATTTTAGGGACATAGATTGGTTTTTAAACAAAAATAAAGCGATAAAAATAAAGAAACACAAGCTTTATTTATATGATAAAAATCATGCTTTAGGTAATTTTTTCTTTAGCACTATTATTAAAAGCCTTACAGCTAATGTATAAAAACCCATTGAAAAAAACAACTGATGGGGCGCTAAAAAACCGTGGCAAATTATACTTTGTTTTTTGAATCGATGATAATGGTTACCGGCCCATCGTTTATTAATTCCACTTTCATGTCGGCTCCAAATTCTCCGGTTTGCACTTTCTTCCCTAAATCTTTTTCAAGTTGATTTACAAAACTTTCATAAAGCGGAATAGCAACATCTGGTTTTGCAGCTTTAATATAACTTGGGCGATTTCCTTTTTTGGTTGAGGCGTGCAATGTAAACTGGCTTACCACAATAACATCGCCTTTTGCATCTAAAAGCGATTTGTTCATCACGCCATTTTCGTCTTCAAAAACGCGAAGGTTTACTGTTTTGTTTGAAAGCCAATTAATATCGTCTTGGGCATCGTTGTTTACAATGCCTAAAAGGATTAATAAACCGTTTTCTATGGATGCAACTTTTTTACCTTCAATGGTAACGCTGGCTTTGGATACACGTTGAATGACTACTTTCATTTATAAACAACTCTTAATTAAAAATAAGTTTCTTATCAATAATTTTATAGTGAATACCCTCATAAGCATTGTTTATGCCTGCTTCGAATAGCACTAAAATATTACCGTTTTTTAATTCTGTAAGATCTGAATAAGCCGAATGCGACTCATAAATCGAGATCTTTTTATCCCAACTTAAACCATCATCATCACTTATTGAAAGTGTCATGTTTATTCTAGCTAAGGAGTCTGCGGGGTTTGTAAATAACAACCTGTTGTTTTCGCCTTTTGTAACAGACAGCAATGCCCCTTGGCACCTTGGCTCTGGTAATTCGGTATCAAAAGTTTGGTTAATCCAGGTATGGCCACCATCTTTACTTATGGCTATTTGCCTTGTTTTGGCAGTATTTCTATCGTAATTACGCATGTTTAACAACAAATCGCCATTGGTTAATTCTGCCACGGTACATTCGTTAACTTGGTGGTTTGGTGTGCTTTTTCCCAGTTGCCATGTTTCTCCATGATCATCGGAATAAATAGCATGCGAATAATATTTTTTTGTACCTTTTTCAATATGATCGCAAGGGATTACCAACCGCCCTTTATGCGCTCCTTTTTTTAATTGAATACCATGAACGGGTCCGGTTGCATACCAGGTCCAATTTTCTTTTTTTGTGCTTTCAGTAATGTTTTTTGGATTAGACCATGTTTCGCCATTGTTAGTTGAAACTAAATGATAAACCAACCTGCTTTCAATACTTGTGCCGTTAATAATTTGATTTTCGTGGTCTTTACCATTATTCCAAGTGGCCAGTAAATGAATAGTTCCTGTTTCTGCATCAACAACTGGCGCTGGATTACCGCAAACGTTAGCTTTATCGTCCCAAATTATTTTAAGAGCACTCCAAGTAACACCATTATCGGTAGATTTTTTCATTACCAAATCTATATCCCCCGTATCGGAACATCCCGCTTTTCGAGCTTCGCTAAATGCTAAAACAGTGCCGTTAATAGTAGTAACAACTGCAGGTATTCTGTAACACGCATAACCATTTTCGCCATTTTTAAATAAGGTGTTAAACACGAACGATTCTTTAGGTTTTTTAGCAATTGGACTTACCTGCTTTTCAGTTTTTTTATTTAAACAACCCACAGAAAGTAATGAAATAAAAAAAATTAGAACGCAATACTTCATGTGTTTTTTTTAATTATTTGAACTGATTAAAAACTATTCTTTATCCCAATTATCTGTTCTGTAATGCTCGTCTTCACCTTCAATAATCTGCAAATAACTTCTGTACCTTGAAAATGCTATCTCATCATTATCCAATGCTTTTTTTACGGCACAATTTGGTTCTTTGATATGCAAACAATTATTAAATTTACAATCTTGTTTGAGTTTGAAAATTTCGGGAAAATAATCGCCCACTTCTTCTTTTTCCATATCAACAACACCAAAACCCTTAATACCCGGTGTATCGATAATTTTAGCGTCGAAACTTAAATCGAACATTTCTGCAAAAGTCGTGGTATGCTGCCCTTGGCTGTGTTGGGTAGAAATTTCTTTGGTTTTAATATTTAACGACGGCTCGATGGTGTTTATAAGTGTGGATTTTCCAACACCAGAATGGCCAGAAAACACACTTACATTACCAAGCATTGCAGCCTTAACTTTTTCTACATTTTTGCCAGAAACGGCAGAAACACCAATACACTCGTAGCCAATTTTTCTGTAAATATGGGCTAGGTATTTTACTTCGTTTAGCGTGTCCGAGTCGTAAGCATCAATTTTGTTAAACAGCAATACGGTTTTTATGGAATACGCTTCGGCAGTTACCAAAAACCTATCGATAAAACTGGTTAAAGTTGGGGGGTTGTTAATGGTAATCATTAAAAAAACCAAATCGATATTCGCCGCAATGATATGGGTTTGTTTTGATAGGTTTACCGATTTTCTAACAATATAATTGCTTCTGTCGTGTATATTATAAATAACTCCTGACTCTTGATTATTGTACGTTTCCAACTCAAAATCAACTATGTCGCCCACAGCAATGGGATTGGTGCTTTTAATGCCTTTAATACGAAACTTCCCTTTAATACGGCATTGGTAGGTTTCGCCCAATTGGGTTTTAACGGTGTACCAGCTTCCTGTAGATTTATAAACGCGTCCTGTCATAGTTTTTCAAAAGTAAAGCTAAAAAATATTTTTTTTGGTATGGATATTGGTTAAACTTGTCAATATTAATTTTTAACAAAAATCAACAACATGAAAAAATTACTTATTGTTTTGGCTATTAGCCTTTTTGCATTTATGGATGCCAGTGCCCAAGTAGAGTACAAAGTGGTAACTAGCGTAGAATCTATTGTTCCTAATGGTTTAGGGCGTTCTAGAATTATTAGCGCCAACGAAGCCAAAGATTACAAAGAGTACACTAGCACGCAAACCGAAGAGGATAATACGCGAAACAAATCTAAACGTGGAGACATAAGAGTTAAAGAGTTTGATGAAACCAAGCTACTTAACTTCTTTAACCTTGGTGGCATTCGTTTTCAAAATATAGCTGCAAACGATGCTATAATTACTTCTAAAATCAACACCATGATTGAAGAAGGCTGGGAACTTGCCTTTGTTACAAGCGCTGTTGAAAGTGCCGGTAAAGGCGATAACCAAGGTATTTTTATAACCCGTTATATTTTTAAAAGAAATAAATAACTGTGCTTTATCCATAAAAAAATGCCTCGCTTTTTGCGAGGCATTTTTTGTTAACATATACTACCCATTAATTATCTTCTCTTGATGATTAATAGATTCTTGATGAATGGCCTTGAACATTTTCAAGATAAACTCTTCGCTCAATCCGTGGTCTTGACCTTCTAAAACCATTTTGCCTAAAATCTCGTTCCAACGTTTGCTCTGTAATACGGCTACGTTTTTCTTCTTTTTAAGGGCGCCAATACCATCTGATGCTACCATACGATTACCAAGTAACCCAATAATTTGATTATCTATAACATCTATCTTTGCTCTTAAATTATTTAATGCATTTTGGTACTCTACTTCGGCATCGGTTTCTTTTCTTATTTTTAAATCGCGCATAATTTGTACCAAACTAGATGGTGTTACCTGTTGTGCTGCATCGCTCCATGCATTATCAGGATCGTAGTGCGTCTCAATCATAAGGCCATCAAAATTCAAATCTAAGGCTGCTTGAGATATATCGAAAACCATATCTCTTTTCCCTGTAATATGAGACGGGTCGTTAATTAACGGAATGTCTGGAAATTTATTTTGAAACTCGATGGCCAACTGCCATTCTGGATTATTTCTGTATTTAGACTTTTCGTACGTTGAAAACCCTCTGTGGATAGCGCCTATGTTTTTAACTCCAGAGCTATAAATTCTTTCAATACCACCTAACCACAACGCTAAATCTGGGTTTACTGGATTCTTAATTAAAACAGGCTTGTCCGTACCTTGCAGCGCATCTGCAATCTCCTGCATAATAAAAGGACTTACGGTAGATCGGGCACCAACCCAAAGCATATCTATATCATGCTCTAAAGCCAACTTTACATGGGTAGCATTGGCAACCTCTGTACAAACTTTCATGCCGGTTTCCTTTTTAACTTTTTGCAACCATTTAAGCCCTAAAGCGCCAACCCCCTCGAACATACCCGGGCGTGTTCTGGGTTTCCAGATACCGGCTCTAAAATAATTTACATCGGTATCTTTAAGCTCGTGTGCTATTTTAAGCACTTGTTCTTCGGTTTCTGCACTACATGGTCCTGCCACGACTAACGGATGATCTAAATTCATATCGTCCAACCAAGCTCTCATTTCTTTTTTGTTTTCCATATCTTCTTAGTATTAAGCCTCTAAAGCTATTTTGTTTTAATATTTATTTTTTACTATTTAATGCTCTTAATTTGGGCGTTACACTCCCGAAACTTCGGGAGGTAGGGCTTTCACTACTCGCTCCCTCTCCCGAAGCGTCGGGATCGGGGAGCTCAAACACACCGTTCAATCCCTAACGCATCACTCTTGCTCTAAAAACCCACCCCTAACCCCTCCAAAGGAGGGGAACACGTACTCAAACTCAAATCTATCAAATTCTTTAAACCTCTCGGGTCTCACTCAAGAGTGAGCATCCATCCCCTTCGGGGAGGTTAAGAGGGGCTTCAATATTTCTTTTATATAATTGGTGTCTTTCATTTCGTTAAAAATCGCATCAAAATCGTCTTGTTGCATCAACTCTTTAAAATGCGTTAGGTTTGTAATATATTCTTCCAAAGTTTCAATAACATTGGTTTTGTTTTGCTTAAAAATGGGTGTCCACATTTCTGGCGAACTTTTAGCTAATCGCACCGTTGATGCAAATCCACTACCGGCCATATCAAAAATATCGCGTTCATTTCGTTCTTTATCGATAACCGTTTTCCCTAACATAAATGCACTAATATGCGATAAATGCGACATGTACGCAATATGCTTATCGTGCGCCACAGGATTCATATAACGCATGCGCATGCCAACATCGGCAAACAGCTTTAACGCTTTTTCTTGAAGCTTAAAAGCTGTTTTTTCAACTTCGCAAATAATATTTGTTTTGCCTACAAACAACCCCGAAATGGCAGCGTTTGGCCCCGAATGTTCGGTGCCCGCAATGGGGTGCATCGCTAAAAAATTTCTTCGTTTTGGATGGTTTTCAACCGCTTTACAAATATCTTCTTTAGTCGATCCCGCATCAACAACCAAACCATTGTCCGGTATCTTATCTAAAATGGTAGGCAGCAATTTAACCGTTGCATCAACTGGAATGGACACGATTACCAAGTCGGCTTTTTCTACATCATCCAATGTGGCTTTTTTATCGATTAAATTAAGCGACAATGCTGTTTCTAAAGTACTGTCTTTTCTACTAATACCATAAATAACCGTTTCTGGGTTATTCTTTTTAATATCAATAGCAAGACTGCCTCCAATTAAACCTACGCCTATTATATATATGTTTTTCATGAGCTTCTCTCAACCCTCTCCAAAGGAGAGGGCTTTCAAAAATTATCTAATATTATTCTTTTTATTCTTCATATAACTGCTTGCCGCGACTGAATACTGCACACTATTCCAATCTTGTTATTGCTTCTTCTAAAATCTCATTTGATGCACATAAAGAAAACCTAATGTAGCCCTCGCCTTGACTTCCAAAAATAGTCCCTGGAGTAATAAATATATGGTTCTCTTTCAATATTAAATCTATAAATTCTTCCGCTTTTACATGCTCTGGTAATTTTGCCCAAACAAATAGTCCTGTGGCGTTTTTATCGTAGGTACAATTTAATGCATCGGCCAATTGCCATATTAAATCTCTACGCTGTTTATAAACGCTGTTTAATGCGCTAAACCACATTTTAGAACATTTTAAAGCCTCAATAGCACCTTTTTGAATGCCGTAAAACATACCCGAATCCATGTTGCTTTTTACTTTTAAAACATGGTTTATATGCTCGTTATTTCCAACTAACATACCCACTCGCCAACCTGCCATATTAAAGGTTTTACTTAACGAATTAAGCTCTAAACACACATCTTTTGCGCCTTTAACGCTTAATATGCTTTTTGGCGAATTGTTAAGGATAAAGCTATATGGGTTATCGTTTACTATTAATATGTTATTACGTTTTGCGAAGGCTACCAGTTCTTCAAATAAATATTTGGTTGGTTGTGCGCCTGTGGGCATGTGCGGATAATTTACCCACATCAATTTCACTTGGCTTAAATCTGTTTGTTCCAAAGCTTTTAAATCTGGTAACCAATTATTGGTGGCATCCAATTCGTAAAAAACAGGTTTTGCTCCTACTAATTTTGTTACCGATTGGTAAGTTGGATACCCTGGATTTGGAATTAAAACTTCGTCGCCTTCATTCAAATAAGCCATTGAAATATGCATGATGCCTTCTTTACTTCCCATTAACGGGAGCACTTCTGTATGCGCGCTTAAGTTTACCGAAAAATGGGTTTTGTAAAACCATGCCATAGCTTCCCTTAACTCTGGCAAGCCTTGATAACTTTGGTATTTATGTGCGTTGGGGCTTAGCAAGCCTTCTGTTAAAGCATCAACTACTTTTTGCGGTGGTTGCAAATCGGGGCTGCCTATTCCTAAATTAACAATGGGCTTTCCGTTGGCAATAAGCAAATTGACTTCTCTCAGCTTTTTTGAAAAGTAGTATTCTTCAACGGTATGTAATCGGTTAGCGACTTCAATCATAACTTTGCATTTTTATATTCGCCTAAAACTTTAAAATTATCTGCCATTATTTCGGATAATGATTTTGCTTTTTTGAAATCTGAATAATCATCAAAAGTTACATCGACAAAAAAGGCATATTTCCAAGGGGTTTCAATAATTGGTAGCGATTGGATTTTTGTTAAATTTAGCTTACAATCGCTCATTACATTTAAAATAGTTGCTAAACTGCCCCGTTTGTGGTTGGCTTCAAATTTTAATGAAGCCTTGTTAATTTCGGCTTCTACAACCTCAGAATTTGTACGTTTTACAATAGCAAAACGGGTTTCGTTATGCTTTATGGTTTGAATGCTATGTGCCAAAATATCGAGCTCGAAAATATCGGCAGCCATAACACTGGCAATAGCGCCAACACCTTTTAATTGGTTTTCGTTAATACGCTTAGCAACCTCGGCAGTATCTTTATCTTCAATTAGTTTTATGTGCGGATGTTGCTTAAAGAATTCTTTACACTGCAATAATGCCATGGGGTGCGAATACACTTCTTTTATATGGGCAATACTTTGGTTTTTTAGCGCCATAAAATTGTGCTGGATATCTAAATAATGCTCGCCAACAATGTGTAAATTCCGGTTATCGATTAAAGCATAATTTGGGATAATAGAGCCTGCGATAGAATTTTCTAAAGCCATTATCGCCGCGTCACATTCTTCGCCTATCAAACTTTCAACAACGCGGTCAAAAGTTAAGCATTCAATAGCATCAACTTGTTTCTCAAAAAATTGTTGAGATACAATATGATGGAACGATCCTTTTACACCTTGTATGGCTACTGTTTTTATCAAAATCTAGTTTTTATTATTAAGACCTCAATCTTCATTGAGGTTTGTTCAACTAGGCGTTGAACAAAAAAAAGTCCCGATTTTCATCGAGACTCATATAAAAATTTATAGTTATAAATTATACATACAACGCCTCGTTCCTTTTGCTAAAAAAGAAATAAAACAAGTTGCTAAAATATGTATAATGCACTGTTGTCTTCATAATTACGTGGCTAAAGTAGTTAATTATTTAAGAAATCAAAATTGTACAAATAGTTTTTTCTGTATTTATTAAAAATTTTAAAGATTTTACAGTAAAACCAATATAATATTAGATAATCGTTATTTTTGAAGAAACTATTTTAAATATGTCTATTGAAGTTGAAGGCGTCTCAAAACATTACGGCAATCAAAAAGCTTTAAACAATGTGTCTTTTAAGGTTGAAAAACCTGAAATTGTTGGTTTTTTAGGACCAAACGGTGCTGGGAAATCCACAATGATGAAAATATTAACCACCTATGTTAATGCTACAAATGGCATTGCTAAAGTAAATGGGTTCGATATTACTGAAAACGCACAAAACGTTCAGCAAAGTGTTGGGTATTTGCCCGAGCACAATCCGTTGTATTTAGATATGTATATTAAAGAGTATTTAGCTTTTAATGCAAATATTTACAAAGTCTCCAAAACACGTATCGAAGATGTTATTGCGCTTACAGGCTTAACACCCGAAATGAATAAAAAAATAGGGCAACTCTCAAAAGGCTATCGGCAACGTGTCGGTTTAGCAAATGCCCTGTTGCACGACCCCGATGTATTGATTTTAGACGAACCCACAACGGGTTTAGACCCCAACCAACTTATAGATATTAGAAATCTTATTAAAACTATTGGGAAAACAAAAACCGTGTTTTTATCTACACACATTATGCAAGAGGTTGAAGCGATGTGCGACCGCGTTATTATTATTAATAAAGGAGAAATAGTTGCCGATAAAAAACTAAAAGAACTTCGTGAAGGCAAAGAACAAACCGTTATTGTGGAGTTCGATTACCGCGTTGAAGATGCTTTTTTACTAAAACTCCCAAAAGCTGACCGTGTGGTTAATACTTATGATTTTGTTTACGAAATCACGTTTAAAACTACCGAAGATATGCGTTCTTATGTATTTGATTTTGCTCACGACAACCAATTAAAAATTCTTCAGCTCAATCAAAAAAATGCAAGTTTAGAGAGCTTGTTTAGGGAGTTGACTGCTGGATAGTTTTTAAACTCCAAATTCTACTTTATAATTTAAAAAGCATGACAAAAATCATCTTTCCAAAAGCCAGTAATAAACTATCTTTGCAACGCAAAAATTAATCAAAAATGAGTAAAGGAATTTATGTTGCTACTATTGAGCCCAACAGCGGGAAATCTGTTGCAGTACTGGGTTTAATGCGTATGCTTTTAGGAAAAACGGCAAAGGTAGGCTATTTTAGACCTATTATTGAAGATACCGAAGATGGAGAAATGGACAATCACATCAACACCGTGATTTCATATTTTGACATCGATATCAACTACAAAAAAACGTATGTTTATACCCGAAACGAAGTACTTGATTTATACAACCAAGGAAAATCTGGCGATGTGATTGACGAGATTATTAAAAAGTATAAATATCTCGAAGAACGCTTCGATATTGTATTGGTTGAAGGCACCGATTTTTCACACGAAAATTCCAGTTTAGAACTCGATATTAATATCCTGATTTCCAAAAACCTAGGATTGCCCGTTATTATTGTATCGCAAGGAGATGGAAAAGATATAAAGGAAATTGTTGATAATGTGCAATTGGCCCACGATACTTTTAAAGACGAAGTGGATGTGCTATCGATAATGACTAATAAAGTCAATCCAGATTATCTTACCGACTTAAAAATTCAACTAAAAAACCGTATTAATAACGGTACCGATATTAGCGTTATTCCTAAAATAAAAAGTTTAGCAAGTCCTACTTTAAAAGAAATCTTTAAACAGCTCGACGGCAGTATTCTTTTTGGCAAAGACCTCATTAACAACCAAATAGACAATTTTAGCGTTGGCGCCATGCAATTGCGCAATTATTTAACGCACTTAAAAGAGAATGCTTTGGTTATTACTCCGGGTGATAGGGCCGACATAATTTTAGGCGCATTACAAGCCAATATTTCTAAAAATTACCCGAAAATATCCGGAATTATTTTAACTGGCGGATTAATTCCCGAAGCACCCATTTTAAAATTAATTGAAGGCCTCTCTAGCGTAGTGCCAATAATAAGTGCGAAAGAAGGCACATTTCATGTTACCAACACCATTGGCAAGATAAAATCTAAAATATACGCTGAGAATATCGATAAAATTACAACATCGATCGCAACCTTTGAAAAGCATGTTGATACCGATAAATTATCAGAGGATTTAATCACGTTCCAATCCGATATCTTTACACCAAGAATGTTTCAGTACAATTTATTACAAAGTGCTTTAAAAGATAAAAAACACATTGTACTTCCTGAAGGTTATGACGAACGGGTGCTTCGTGCCACTGCAAGATTAATAGACGCACATGTGGTTAACATCACTTTAATTGGTGAAGAAGAAAAGATAAAAGAGCGCATTGAAAAATTCGATATTGCTTTAAATATTGATGATATTAATATCGTTTCGCCTGTTAAATCACCTCACTTTGAAGATTACGTAAACACGTTTTATGAACTAAGAAAACATAAAAACGTGAATTTGGATATGGCAAAAGATGCGATGACCGATGTGTCTTATTTCGCCACAATGATGATTCACAAAGGACACGCCGATGGTATGGTTTCGGGCGCAGTACACACCACAGCGCACACCTTACGCCCTGCTTTACAATTTATAAAAACAAAACCTGGTGTTAATATCGTGTCGTCTGTATTCTTTATGTGTTTAGAAGATCGCGTTTCTATTTTTGGAGATTGTGCCATTAACCCAAACCCCAATGCAGAACAGTTAGCTGAAATTGCTATTTCATCGGCAAAAACAGCCAAAAATTTTGGCGTTGAACCTAAAGTAGCGATGCTGTCGTATTCCTCTGGTGCATCTGGCAAAGGCGAAGAAGTTGATAAAGTTAGAAAAGCTACAGAAATTGCTAAAAAACTAGCTCCAGATTTAAAAATTGAAGGTCCCATTCAATACGATGCCGCAGTAGATATGCGTATTGGCAAAAGCAAACTACCAGATTCTGATGTTGCGGGACAAGCAAGCGTACTTATTTTTCCAGATTTAAACACAGGAAACAACACCTATAAAGCCGTACAACGAGAAACTGGCGCATTGGCAATTGGCCCGATGTTACAAGGGCTTAATAAACCCGTTAACGATTTAAGCCGCGGTTGTACAGCCGACGATATTTACAGCACCGTAATAATAACCGCTATTCAAGCGCAAGACCTTTAATTTATGCAAGTATTAGTTTTAAATTCTGGAAGTTCTTCATTAAAGTTTCAATTGTTTCAAATGCCAGAAGAAACCATTTTGTGCTCTGGTTTAATTGAACGTATTGGGTTTAGCGATGCCAAATTCAAATTTAAAACCAAAAATAATACCATTAAAATTGTTGATAACATCCCCAATCATAAAGTAGGATTAGAATTATTGGCCAAACAACTTTTAAACAAAAAAACAGGTGTTATAAAATCTACCGATGCCATTAATATTGTTGGGCACCGCGTGGTTCATGGTGGCAAACACTTTAGTAATACCACCGAAATTACCAAAACCGTAAAAGAAAAAATAAAAGCTTTATCATCGTTAGCGCCTTTGCACAATCCGCCAAATTTAGAAGGTATAGAGGTTGCCGAAACCATTTTCCCAAAGGCGAAACAAGTGGCGGTTTTCGATACGGCATTCCATCAAAGCATTCCAGATTACGCCTATAAATATGCGATACCTAATGATTTTTCAGAAAAACACAACATTCGCGTTTATGGGTTTCATGGCACCAGCCATAAATATGTTTCGGAAAAAGCGATTGCGTATTTAGGGAAAAAACATTCAAAAATCATTACCATTCATTTAGGTAATGGCTGTAGTATAACGGCTGTAAAAGACGGCAAAAGCATCGATCATTCTTTAGGCTTTTCGCCCGTTACCGGCCTAATTATGGGCACGCGCTCTGGTGATATCGACCCTTCCATCATTTTTTATTTAGCAAAAAAATACGATTACAGCTTAGATGAAATTAACACACTACTGCAAAAGAAAAGCGGTATGCTTGGTTTAACAGGTTATAGCGATTTAAGAGACATTGAAGCTGAAGCTGAAAAAGGCAACAAAGCCTGCCAATTGGCTTTGGAAATGAATGTGTACCGCATAAAAAAATACATTGGCAGTTACGCTGCTGTTTTAAACGGATTGGACGCCATTGTGTTTACCGCTGGCATTGGCGAAAACTCACAGTTTATGAGACAAGAAATTTGTAAAGATTTAGATTTTTTAGGCATTGCATTAGATGCTGAAAAGAACAATTGCAAGCCAAAAAGCTTAACAACGATAAACACCGAAACATCGAAAGTTAAAATATTGGTAATCCCAACAAATGAAGAATTGGAGATTGCGAAACAGTCGGTGGGTTTGTTCGAAACCATTTCAATTTAATGCAATAAAGTTTATAAATTAATTTAGCTTAATGCTAAAAAACTGTTTGTCATTCCGAATGTTACTGAAATCAAAATATATTTTGATTGAAAGTACTTTGTTAAGCAAATGAAGAGGAATCTCATAATTATAAGATTTCTCGTTATGCGCTATATAGCTATCGCGATTATTTTATATAAATAACAAGCTACTATATTTATTCGAAAATTAAACGGCCTTTATATTGCTCATCAACTTCAACCGTTGCAGGTTTGTTTACGGCAATAACATTGCCAATTCCCGATATTTTTCCTGTGATGGATTGCTGCGGATTTACAATCATATCGTTCGAGCTTCTATTCCAAATAGCAATATTTTGAGCTACAAAATCGCGACCTTCAAAACGCGAGGTGCCTGCGGCAAACGTAATATTTAAGCTGTTGGTTTTTCCGGAAACAAAACAATTCGATAGATTGTTAAATACCAAAGTGAAAGTATTGTTATCTATTTTAAGTCTAAAATTACCATTGGTAAAGGTGTTTGGCGCGCTGTAATCTTCGGATAAAACGGTTAAACTCGGGTAGGTTAAAACCCCATCCGATCGCACGTCATATTGCGTGGAACTGCGTATTTCGGTAATATTCGGCGATGTTATATATACTTTTGTTATCCCGTAATCGCGCACGTAATTGCAAGTATTATTATCGGTAAGTGTTAGTTTGCCATCAACAACAGTCGCCGTAACATCGTTCAATAAATTTTCTCCGGTTTCAATACTTACCTTTTGGGTATCGCCGTCTTTAATAATTAGTTCAATATCGCGGTTTACCAATATTTTATCGAAAGCACCAACGGTTATTTCCTTTTTAATAAGACTTCCCGTTTTTTGGAAACAGTCGTTTGCGTTTTCGCTGTCGCAAGAAAACATTAAAAAAAGGATTGATATGTAAAGTGTGTGTTTCATTTGTTGTTGCACCTGCGAATCGCGTCCAAGAAACCATCGCAAAAGGAATCTATTTATAGCTTTTTAATTTTGGCAAATATAGAGGTATTGCGAACAACTGTTATTAAGCTTTGAGTTTATATTAAAAAAACGCAAACAAAAAGCTCCATAATTTGTTTAAAAAAAATTACGGGGCTTTTTCGTTTTACTGATAACCACTTACTTTTAGCGGTCTATAAGTATTCTGTGCACTTCGGTATGTTTTTCTGTTATTACCTTTAAATAATACATGCCATTTTTTAAGTTGGGAATGTTTAGATTATAATCACCTTTACCGGTTGTGTCCTTTTTGGACTTTAATTGGTTACCTTGATAATCGAACAGTAAAAACTCCAACGCTTCATTAAACCCTAACATGTCTAGCTTACTTTCTCTATCGTTTTGGCTTATTATGGTAAGCTGATCTGATGTAACAGGGTTTGGTGTCACACGGTAATAGTAAGGACATTTTTCAGCTAAATAATAATGTCCTACACTCCAATCGCTCCAACTTGTACCCTTTACCCGAAAACGAAACGTAGTAACATAAGGATTGTATTGCTGAGAAAATGCCACTTTTACTCCTGCATTATCAACGCTTGAAGTACTGCATGAATAAAGTCCGGAATCTAGAGTAGTTTGTATAGGCTGACTAGGAATAATTTGCCATTCCACCTCAGTAATATTTTCAGGTAAACTATATAATAAACAGCTATTGGAATTGTTTTTTTGGACACCAAAATCAAGTGTTCTCCAGTTATAATCGATACAGCTGGGACCAGAAGAAACTAACGTAAAGTCATGAATATCAGGCTTACCAACTGGAGCAGGAACATAATATTTTAAATTTGACGAATTGTAAGGCGTGTAAGTAGGGCTGTGTCTCATCACTGGATATTGACCCCATTTAGAATCATATTTTCCAGCTACACTAGACATTACTGCGGAATGATCATCCGATGCATAAGAAATCTTTTCCGCTAAACCTGCATCGAACACTTCCACATAACTATTGTCATTCCAATATGCATCGTCTCCTGGAGTATTCATCCAATAATTAGGGCATCCCGAACATTCTGTAAGATACCATGCATAAGCATGACAGTTATATTTGTTTGATGCATCACTAATTATTGTAGCGTTGGGGTACAAAGCAGCCGCTTGATTATTGAGATATGCAATATGACTCTGCGTAAACTCAGTAAAATTATATACAGTAACAGCCGTTCCATTAGGAGTATAAACAACAGCTGTATTCTGTGCATAAATTGACCCGCAAATAAATAAAATTAACGAAGTTTTTAGTAAGATTCTGTTAATCAATTTGATATTCTTTTGCATGATTTAAAATTTTATTGATTTGTTCAAAATGATTCCCTTTGGTTATTTGCTGAGTGTATGTTAACAACTTTTCATCGGCATTAACCGCTTCCAAGAAAGCATCATAGTTATCTTCAACCATAATTCTAGCCATTAAATAGGTTACGGTCTGCAAATTAGAGTCAAGAAATGAGTTGTTGGACATAGTTACATATTTACCCAATGCCAACTCCATTAATTGTTTTTTCTCCGTGGTAGTCAACCGATTTAAAAATACAGGTTGGGATACCGTTATATCTGTGAAAATTAAATCTGTAAAACCACCATCTAAAAAACAGGATGGATACATGCGTTTATACCTTGCCAATAGTAATGCAGCAGATTCAGGTTTTTGGTTAAGCTTCTGCATCCCATTAAAATCATCAAAAATAAATTTATAGCCATGCAATAGGTTGTTATAAACCAATAAGGAAGAAACCAAGGGGTGGTTGAAGCAAGTTTCTACTAATCCTTCGTCCGATATATCATTTAAAACTGCATTGGGAATTTGTAACGCATCCTTAATTTCCTCAATATCTTCAAAGGCTTCCCAAGCATCAGTTCCTGGCTGAACAGGATATTTGAATATGTCCGATGCGTTGAATGCATAAGCACAATCTATTGGTACTTTTCCTTGGTTTTCGTCACATGATAGGGCCACAACACCCAGTAGCATCAGCAAAGTTAAAGTCGTTTTCATTTTCATTATTTTAATTTTTTATATAAATTCTACCTTCTTCTAATGTCTTTTCAACTACAGTTGAATCAATAACAATTCCTTGATTATTAAAAATATAACGAGGAATATCCTTCGACAAATCGTTTCTACTGTTTTCATAAATGATTTTACTAATAACCCAAGCAGTGATCGCAGTTCCTTGGTCACCAAAATTATCCTTAAATTTTTCTTTTTCTTTAAACTTTTCAATACAAGCTGTAACTAATTCTTTTTTTTCTGTTATTGATAGATTATGTACAAACTTTTGCGCAAGCATTATTTCTATATATCCAACTCTATTTACATATTCTCCTTTTTCAACCAAGTTGGTTCTTTTAAGTATAGAACTAGGTTCTATATTTTTATACATTTTAAGGAGTTCTTTTGCTGCATCATCTCTATTCGTTAGTTCTTCAAGCCCATTAAAATTATTCGATATAGTATCAAATCCTCGCTGTATATCATTGAATGCATATATTAAACTAATTAACGGGTAATCTAAACATGACAGTATCAAGTCATAGGTTTTCATTGTCATTAATTCATTTTTTTCTATTTGGCACGCATTATACATTTCTTGCGTGCTTTCAAAACGCTTCCATTCCTCGCTTTCAGGGGTAATAGGATAATTGTACTTTTGAGGAAATGCATTAATTGTTATTAATAATAGTAATACTAAAAATATATTTTTCATCTTGTGATTGTTTTTTAAGTTTATATTCATTAGATGCAAAAACACCTAAAAGGTTGCTTAAATTTTTGTAAGAATTAATTTTAAGCAAAACTAGCCTATTTAAAACTTGTGTAATATGATATAAGTCAGTTTTTGTAAGATTTTTTGTGTTTTTGAATACGCTTAAATAAGTGTGAGGTACGTTTATTTTAGAGAAAACATAAACGTTTACGACACCCAACAGGGTGCGAGTACAAGCTTATACGGGGAGTAGCTGTGGCGCTATCGTACAACCACAAAATTATAGATGGATAAAGAATCTGTAGGGTTTTTAGTGGCGTAAAAGAAGCTTTAGAAAACCCAATAGAATTATTAATGGATAGCGATGTTAAAAAAGCATTGGATCTTTAATAATAACTTTTGCAAATAAAGAAAGGTAGTATCTCACAAAGTGTGTAAAGTTTAAAAATATCGAGGGTTGCAACCCTCGATATTTTTTTATTAATTTAAATTTTATACACGATGAACAAAGACGATTTATTAAACGACGACTTTTTAAAAC
>NZ_JBHULK010000009.1:0-42740 GCF_042684345.1 Gelatiniphilus marinus
GTTTTAAAAAGTCGTCGTTTAATAAATCGTCTTTGTTCATCGTGTATAAAATTTAAATTAATAAAAAAATATCGAGGGTTGCAACCCTCGATATTTTTAAACTTTACACACTTTGTGAGATACTACCATGTTATTGGACTTGACAACGTAGTTTGTTGCAACAAGCCCTGAATTTAATGAGCTAGTATCAGACCTGAAAACCTTTAAATTTGAAGAACCGCCAACAGTAAAAGTTATTGAGTCCACACAGGTTGTAACAATTGAAAAAGTTAAATCTGTTTTCCCACCTTCTTAAAGTTACTCGAGTTTGCAATTCGCTTCAAACTAAACAGAAAAAGCACGAAAAACAACACACTTATAAAACTTAACCACATTTATTCCAATTTCTAAATTCAAAACATTGAATTTAGCAAATATAAAACGATTGGAAACTGAAGATTGATTATAGCAAACATGTCCGTGTTAACGATTAAGGCATACTCAGACTCCGCTCAGTACAGGTTTGTTGGAGCTCGCCGACGCAGGAGGAAGCGACTGCCGAAAGCGCGACCCTTGTGGTAATGCTCTAATCTTTAAACCAACCCGAGTATTTTATATAATTGTTGGCGATTCGGTTTATTTCGCCAGAGATGAGTTCTTGACTAATATCCTTTACTTTTTTTGCTGGAACGCCCGCGTAAATACTGCCGGCTTCTACCCTCGTATTTTGTGTTACAACCGCGCCTGCCGCAATAATGCTGTTGCTTTCTACAATGCAATCGTCCATAATAATACTGCCCATGCCCACCAAAACATTGTTGTGAATGGTGCAACCGTGCACGATGGCATTGTGCCCAATAGAGACGTTATTGCCAATGTTTGTGGGCGATTTTTGATAGGTGGCGTGTATAACCGCGCCGTCTTGCACGTTTACTTTATTGCCCATTTTTATGTAATGGACATCGCCGCGAATTACGGCACTAAACCATACGCTGCATTGGCTGCCCATTACCACATCGCCAACAATGGTAGCGTTTTCGGCAATGTAACAATCGTTTGGTATTTGTGGAGATTTTCCGTTTACTGGTTTTATTATTGGCATGAGTTAGAATGTTTTTTAATTCCCGCGCAGACGGGAATCTCATAAATTGGAACTAAATTTACTAAAAACAAAACGATTTCGAGCAAAGCAAGAAAAAACAATAACAGAAAGAGATCTGTAATAATATTTAAAAGAGATTTCCGCCTTACTGAAACAAGTTCAGCATATGTTGCGGTAATGACAAAAAGGGTTATTTGAAATACGACAATAAGTTTGATTTTTTTGATGCAGAAACCATAATTTCCTTGCCATTGCTAAGTAATACGCTTCCGCCTTTGCCTTTCATGTATTTTACAACTTCGTTTACATTTACTACATACGATTTGTGAACACGAGCAAAACCACTATCCTTTAAAATAGCTTCAAAATATTTTAGTGTTTTACTTACTACTTTCTTTTTATTGGTGTTTATGAAGATTTCGGTGTAATTATCGTCGGCTTTACAATACAAAATATCGGCTGTATTAATAACCTCAAAACCGTTTTGCTGCGGAATTGTGATTTTACCATTTACCGTATTTGTTTTTGGAACTAATACTTGGTTTTGAAGTGCCTCTTCTTTGGTTTTTATTTCGGTAACATAATCGACTGCTTTTATAAGCTCGTCGATTGAAATGGGTTTCATTAAATAATATGAGGCGTGGGCGTTTAATGCGTCTATGGCGTAATGATTGTATGCGGTTACAAATACGGTTTCAAAATTGATGTCGCCTACTTTATCGAGTAAATCAAAGGCATTGCCATAAGGCATTTCTACATCGAGGAACACTAAATCTAAATCGTTGTTTCTAATTAATACCAAGGCTTCTTCAACATTTTCCGCTTCGCCCAAAACCGTAACATTTGGGCAGTATTTTTTGAGGTAATTCTTTAGAATTTTTCTGCTGGTTTCTTCGTCTTCGACTATGATTGAGCTTAGTTTCATACTGTTTTTTTATTATTTTAATTAGATTGACAATTGATAAACTTAATGTCAGTCTGAGCTTGTCGAAGACTTATCTCGTTTATCTGGTTGCCCAAATTTTGAATAATTCTTTGAGAACTCTATCAAATCGTCCCAATTTTCATCAATTAATGCTTTTTTCTTTTTTTGAGACCAACCTTTAATTTGCTTTTCAATTTTAATGGCTTCACTTGGGTTTGTGCATTGTAAATACCATTTTAGCTTAATTGGTCGTCTTGAAAATGTATAACCATCTGCTTTATAACCTGATTTATGTTGATTGATTCTTCGTTCTAAATCATTAGTCATTCCTGTGTAATAGGTACTGTCTGAACAAAGGAGAATATAAACGTAATAGTATTTCATTCTTATTTATGCATTAATTAATCGTGCTTCGACAAGCTCAGCATGACAAAGCGTTTCAATTTGTCTTTATTTATATCGTTTGACTATGATTGCGGTTAGTTTCATGTTTTTAATTTGCCACTAATTATTTTTTATTTTTTTCAACTCTTTGATTTGATTTTTTGTTCTTAAATATTCATTTGCAATGTTAAATCTTTCTTCTTCAACCAATGGCAGTAAATTCAAATCATTTATATATTTTTCTTTATCCTTACTACTCATTATTTTTAATTGTTTTATATATGCTTTTCCTTCCGAGCTATTTTTATAATAAATCAATCGATTAAATAATTCGCAACAAGGGTCGGTTTCTTTCTTGTGCCCTTTATAAAGTAATGGGAAAAGTCCACCCATTTTTTCTAAAACTATTTCGTCGTTCACCAAATATATTTCAATAACGGCATCAACAAATGCATTTTCATCATAATGGCCTTTAATTTTCTGAAATCCATTAGAATCTTTTTCATAATAATTGAAGAAAGTCTCATTTCCATTTTCCATTAAAGTTTTTGTTGATTCTATTTTGGCTGTTTTTTCATACGCCATAATAGTTTTATCAATCTCTTTAACCCAATCCTCACGATTATCTATAATTTCATTTTGACAAGAAACCAATAAAGCAATATATACAAATCCTAATATTTTAATTTTCATCAAATAATGTTTTTTTATTTATGTATAAATTGATTGCGCTTCGACAAGCTCAGCATGACAAAGCGTTTCAATTTGTCTTTATTTATATCGTTCGACTATGATTGCGGTTAGTTCCATGTTGACATTTCTTATTTTCTATTTCTATTATTTATTAGTCACTCGTAATCAAGATCGAATTTAAGCTCCCTCCTTTGGAGGGTTAGGGAGGCTTTTTTAATCCTTTTTAAGCGTTACAATTACTTTAGTTCCCGTATCATCTTCATCTTGAAAATCGGTAACAGAAACATCGACTTTATCTTTGTACATGGCGTTTAAAATGGATACGCGTTTTTTTATGTTCCCCATGCCTTTTGAGTTTTGCTTTTGCTGGTTTTTGGTTTTCAGGGCTTTCGATTTTTGGCGCCCAATGCCATCGTCGGTAATGGTTATTTTAATTTCATCGGGCTTGGTTTGGGCTATTGAAATGTTTAAGTGCCCTTTGGTTTTTTTGTACCGCAGCCCGTGCCAAACCGCATTTTCAATATAAGGTTGCAACAGCATGGGGGGAATTACAAAATCGTTTACATCTATATTTTCATCAACTGTAATGCTGTAATCAAATTTATCTTTAAACCTAAAATGTTCTAATTTGGTGTAAAGTTCCAAAAGCTCAATTTCTTTTTCCAAGGGAATAAAATCTTCTTCACTATTCTCTAAAACGGCGCGCATCAATAATGAAAAATCGGTTAAATATTTGTTTGCCGTCCGCTCGTCGTTTGAAGCGATAAAACTATTTACCGAGTTTAGTGCGTTAAAGATAAAGTGCGGGTTCATTTGGCTGCGCAGGGTTTTTAATGCCAACAAATTGTTTGCCAACCGCTGTTGTTTTATGTAATTGAACATTAAAAACGCGGTAACCAACAGCAATATTACGCCACCGATTAGAGAATAGATGATGAGTTTTTGCCGGCGCGCCTGCTCGATATTAAGTTGGTATTTGCTTTCGGACAAGGCCCTGTCGCTCTCCAAACTTAAAATCCGGTTTTGCTTGTTGACGATGTCTTTACTGAATCGGGCGGCTTGCGAAATTTCCTGCTCTTTTTTAGAATAGACCTTATCGACCAAATCGACGTATTGTTGGTAGGCGACCAATGCTTTATCGAACTCGCCGGCATCGCGATACACTTCAGATAATTTTCTGGTGGCATCTTTCTGGACGATTAAATCTTCTTTGTCGTCGGCTTCTTCAATGCTTTTTTCAAGATAGCTAATGGCTTGCCCAAAATCCTTTTGCAAAGCATAGGCATTGCCAATTTTATAGTTTTGTTTTTGTGGTGTTAAGGCGCTTTCGTTATCGAAAACCGAATCGGTTTCTATTTCGTTTATATCTTCTAAAGCTTGTTTTCTCAATTCAATTTCGCTGGAATAATCGCTTAAATTATTCTGAAAATCGGCGACTTTAATTTTCTCTTCAATGCCTCTTTTTTTGTTTTGGGTTTTAGCCAGTTTTAACGATTCGTTAAAGTAGCCCTTTGCTTTTTGAGACTCCCCTTTGGCATCATAAACCTGAGCTATTTTAGAATTTAAGTCGGTTACCTTTGGGCTTATCAAATGCTTTTTTGCCACGTTTAAACCCTCGGTATAAGCATCAATTGCCGCATTAAAGGTTTTGGTGTTTTGGTGCACATCGCCAAGGCCTTCATAAAGTGTTACCAATTCCCAATTAGAGAGTTCGGTTTTATCGATATCGTTGTAAGTAGCCAGACTTTCCTGGTAGTTTTTATTAAGCTGATAGGCTTTTGCCAATTTAATTTTAACGGTATTATTTGCTCTATTTTGAATGCTTATTCGGTAATTTGAAACGGCCAAATCGTACTGTTTCCAATACAAATACACATCGCCCAAAACCTCGTAGGCTTCGCTATTTTCTTTTACCGATCGGCTATTTTTTAAAGCATCTGCTATAAACTGAATACTCTTTTTGGCGTCTTTTTTTAAATACACTTCGGCAGAATCGATAAGCGATTTAAAGATTTGGACACTTCCTCTCGATTTAAAAAGTTTGCTTTTGTATTCATCCATTTTATTGGGTTGTACCTCAACTTTAATGCGCTCGCTACTTTTTATGGTGTAGTAAACGGTTTCAAAATCTTTGTGCCGAATGGTAAGCTCGTCGCCTTTTTTGGCTTCAATCCTAAACTCGCCCAAAGCATCGGTTGTGGTGTACGCGCCACCGCTAACCTCGATATTTACATCGGGGATGGGTTTATAAGTGTCGCTTTCAATTACAGCACCGCGTACCGTAAAACGTTTTTCTTGGTTTACAGCATCGTTGCGTTGCTGCCCAAACATAAAGCCCGTGCTAAAAACGAGGTATAAAAAGATTAAATATTTTACCAGTACATTCATTTGCAGTTTAATATCGATAAACTTACGCACTTTCTTTGTTATAATAAAATGAGGGTTTTAAAATACCGTTGTTTTTTAAGATGAAAAAGGGACGTTTGCGCATTTATAAGTTTCATTCACTCATTTAAAATACTGCCTCGCTCATTCGTCTTTTTTTAAGAAGAAAGTTGCTTTTAGTTTTGCGCTTATCAAAAAGTCCATCATGGGCATCATTAAATCAAAAAAACGAAAAATATTATGAAAACTTATTTTAAAACACTCCTTTTTGGCATGGCGCTAATTGGTTTTACAGCTTGCAATGCAAACAACAAAAAGACAAACACAGATTTAGCTCAAGCAGAAATAACAGTACAAAAACCCAGTAAACAGTACATTAAGGTGGCACTTTTATTAGATACCAGCAATAGCATGGACGGATTGATAGACCAAGCCAAAGCACAACTTTGGGATATTGTAAACGAGTTATCGTACGCCAAATGCGGCAACAATAAACCCAATTTGCAAATTGCTTTGTACGAATACGGCAACGACAGATTGAATGGCGACGAAGGGTATATTAGGCAGGTTTTAAGCTTTAGCGAAGACCTAGACGAAATTTCAAAAGAGCTATTCTCGTTAACCACAAATGGCGGTGAAGAATATTGCGGACAGGTAATACAAACCTCATTAAACCAATTAAATTGGGGTAAAAATCCTGACGATTTAAAGCTCATTTTTATCGCAGGAAACGAACCTTTCACGCAAGGAAAAATCAATTATAAAGACGCCTCAACAAATGCGAAAGAAAAAGATGTAACTATTAATACTATTTTTTGTGGCGATTACAGACAAGGCATCAATATATCTTGGAAAGATGGTGCAAGTTTAACCAATGGCGATTATATGGCGATAAACCAAAACAATGCCACGGTACATATTGCCTCGCCTTACGATGATGATATTTTAATTTTAAACCAAAAATTGAATAAAACCTATGTGATTTACGGTCAAGCCGGAAGTCAAAAAATGGCGCTTCAAGCCGAACAAGATACCAATGCTAGCTTGTACAGCAAAGCCAATGCAGTAAGCAGAACGGTAAGTAAAAGCTCGCATTTGTATAAAAACAAATCTTGGGATTTAGTAGATGCCGAAGCCGAAGAAGATTTTAAATACAATGATTTAAAAGCGAGTCAATTGCCAGAGGTTTTAAAAGGAAAATCGGAGGCTGAAATTAAAGCTTATGTGGCCAAAAAACGTATTGAGCGAAAGCGTATTCAAAAGCAAATCCAAGATTTGAACAACAAGCGTAAACTGTATGTTTCAAATCATAAAAAAGACACCAAAAACGGCTTGGAAAATGCGATGACCAAAGCCATAAAAGAACAAGCCAAGAGAAAAAAATATAGTTGGGATTAAAAAAAACTCGTCATTACGAAGGAAGTATGACTGAAGTAATCTTATAAATTCAAACTTGTTGTCTTAAAATATGCCGATAAGAATAAACAGATTGCCACGTCGTCCAGACAGCTCCCGATAGCTATCGGGACAGGGCTCCCTGTTAATGACAGTTATTACTTTACTTCAAAATTTAATTTACCGCAGGGCACCTACACTCGTACTTTTTCTTTTTGCAAGCAAAATTAAAGCCCAAGGTTAATTGATGAAACCCACCATTGGTAAAAACCACCGAGTTATTTTGATAGGTGTACGTGTAAGCAAACATAAATTGTTTGTAGTCAATGCCTAAAATAGGCGTGAATTGTTGTAGTCTTTGGCTTTTTACCGTATTGGAATTAATTAAATACTCAGCACCATCAAAACTTTGTCTGTACGATATGCCGCCCCAAACTTTACCAAAATCCATGTTTTTATAAACTTTAGCATTTAAATCTATTGCAGCTTCTTTGGTGCCGTCTTTATACTGGAACATTACCGAAGGCTCGTAGCTCCAATCGCTTCCTAATTTTCCAAACACACCACCAACCGAAAGCAAATAACGCCTTAAATTACTGGTAATTTCAACATCGTTGTTAACGCCGGCATTTTTCAACACGTTTTTAACTGTGGCATGCGCATAATAATCTAAAAAGTGGTACGAAAAGCCCAAATCGATGTTAAAATTGGTTTCGTTTTGCACAATACCATCAATAATAGGATCTGGCCCATCAAACAAAAAGGTGGTTTCGTCTAGCTTATATTGAATAAAACCCGCACTAATGCCAAATGAAAGCATATTTAAGTCGATTTCGTTTCTAGAAAACATAAGATGGTGAGCGTAGGTTGCATAAGCCCCGGTTTGCGAATGATATCCGTTTTTATCGGTAAACAAAATACCGCCAATTGCAGATGGGGTTTCTCCAATTCGCCCGTTTAAACTTAAAGTGGAAAGCCTAGGCGCATCTTCGTGCCCAAACCATTGCTGGCGCGAGGTTAACCTAACCTTAGAGCAATTGGCAATACCCGCCATAGACGGATGGATAAGGTAGTAGTTATCTGTTAAATAATCTGTATATATTGGTAAACCTTCTTGCGAAACTGCGGTGTGCGTTAGCAATACGCCAATGGCAACCATAATGATATTTTTCAATTTCATAAACTTTTTTACCAAGTAGGTTTTTTGGGGGTTTAATACAAACGTTTATATTTTCAATAAATTACATTAACAAATAAAAATACAAAACTCAAATATATGCATATCTTGGTTTTCTTTTAGTATTTTTGTAAAAAAATTAGCTAAAATGAACACTTTCAAGGTTTCTGTGCAAGAAACAGCAAACAATGCCATAGTAAAATTTGAGGTCAACCAGTTTATAACAAAACACCAAAGTTTTGAATTTAACAATATCGACGACGCAAAACCATCCCCGCTGGCCCAACAGTTATTTCATTTGCCATTTGTAAAAAAGGTTTACATGTCTAGCAATTTTGTAGCTATTGAGCGTTATGATATTGTAGAGTGGCCAGATGTACAAAACGAAGTTGCCCAACAAATTGAAACCTATTTAAACGATGGCGGCGTTGTAGTTGAAGATGCCAAAGCCCCAAAAAAAGTACCCGTAACGGTTTATGCCGAAAGCACTCCAAACCCATCGGTAATGAAGTTTGTGGCTAATAAAAAAATAGTAACAGCACTTTTTGAGTTTACCTCGATAGACGATGCTAAACTATCGCCATTGGCCACAGAATTGTTCCATTTTCCGTATGTTAAAAGTGTTTTTATTGACCAGAATTACGTGTCCATTACCAAATACGATAGGGCAGAGTGGCAAGACATCAATATCGAACTGCGCGAGTTTATTAGAAGTTATATTGAAAACGGAAAAGAAGTTGTTTTACCCGAAGCTGTCAATGCTTTAAAAAAATCCAACAACCAGCTCAATAGCCAGATTGAAAACCTAGACGACACTTCAAAAGAAATCGTTAACATTCTAGAGGAATATGTAAAACCAGCCGTAGCGAGCGATGGTGGCAATATTCAGTTTATTTCTTACGATGCTAAAAGCAAAAACGTAAGTGTTATGCTTCAAGGGGCATGCAGCGGTTGCCCATCGTCAACTTACACGCTAAAAAGCGGTATTGAAAATATGCTTAAACAAATGCTTCCGGGAAAAGTCAATACCGTTGAAGCCATAAACGGATAGATGGTTTTTTAAAGGCACCCTGATTAACTACCCTGTTTAAAAAAAAATAAGTATCTTTAAAACAGCGAGTTAACAATAACCTTTAAAAAATAAATTATGTCTGTATTAAAAGTAATCGAGATTTTGTCGAACTCAGAAAAAAGTTGGGAAGACGCCACTAAAAAGGCAGTAAAACACGCCTCAAAGAGTGTAAACAATATCCGTTCGGTATATGTTCAAGACCAAAGTGCCATTGTTAAAGATGGCGAGGTTACAGAATTTAGGGTAAACTTAAAAATCACTTTTGAAGTCAACTAAAAATATCGGCTTTATTTTAAAATTTAAGCGTTCGTAAATAGAACGCTTTTTTATGCTCAATTTTCGCTAACTTTGACACCATGAAGTACACTACAATAGCCCTGTTTTTTATCGTGTTAATAAGCTGTAAAGGACCGAATGCCGAAACCATGAAACATAAACACACAAACAATCTTATAAACGAAACGAGCCCGTATTTACTACAACACGCTCACAATCCGGTAAACTGGAATCCGTGGAATTCAAAAACCCTAACCCAAGCAAAAGAAGAAAACAAACTTATACTAATTAGTGTAGGCTATGCAGCTTGCCATTGGTGCCATGTTATGGAGGACGAAAGTTTTAAAGACAGTTTGGTGGCACAGGTTATGAATAAAAATTTCATAAATATAAAAGTTGATAGAGAAGAACGGCCAGATGTGGACCAAGTTTACATGAATGCCGTACAGCTCATGACGGGCAGTGGCGGCTGGCCACTAAACGTTATTGCATTGCCCGATGGCAGACCCGTTTGGGGCGGTACGTATTTTAAAAAAGAACAATGGATGGATGCTCTGGAGCAAATCTCTAAACTGTATGTTGAAAAACCCGATAAACTATACGAATACGCAGATAAATTAGAACAAGGCATCAAAGCTCTAGATGTGGTTACCTTGAATACCGATGCCCCTGTTTTTGAAAAAAACTATATAGACGAAGCACTAAACCATTGGTCTAAAAACTTTGATGATAATTACGGAGGGATGAATAGAGCACCAAAATTTATGATGCCCAATAATTATCATTTTTTGCTCAGATACGCCTATCAAACCAACGATAAAAAGCTACAAGACCATTTAAACCTAACCTTAACCAAAATTGCTTACGGTGGGGTTTTCGATCAAATTGGTGGTGGTTTTGCTAGGTATTCGGTCGATACGAAATGGCATGTGCCTCACTTCGAAAAAATGCTTTATGATAATGGGCAATTGGTAAGTTTATATGCCGATGCGTATCTAATAACAAAAAACAAACTATATAAAGATGTTGTAACCGAAACGCTGGAGTTTATTAAACGCGACATGACAACAGGCCACGGTGCCTTTTACTCCTCGCTAGACGCCTCCAGCAAAACACCAGAAGGCGAAATTGAAGAAGGTGCATTTTATGTTTGGACCAAAGACGAACTTAAATCGGTTTTGGGCGACGCATTTAAAATTTTCTCTGATTATTACAACATAAACAATTACGGCTTTTGGGAACACGGTAATTATGTGTTAATTAGAAAAGACGACGATGCAACCGTTATTAAAAAACACAACCTATCACTCGACGCTTTAAACAAAAAGAAAAGCGAATGGAAAAACAAGCTTGTAAAAGCACGTAATAAACGCACTAAACCAAGGCTGGACGACAAAACATTAACCTCTTGGAACGCCATAATGCTTAAAGGTTATGTAGATGCTTATCGGGTATTTGGTAATGAAGATTATCTCGCTTCCGCGGAAAAAAACGCCAACTTTATTATAAACAATATGTTACGTGAAGATGGCGGGTTAAACCATACATACAAAGACGGAAAAAGCACCATTAACGGGTATCTTGAAGATTACTCGGCAGCCATAGATGCTTTTTTAACACTTTACGAAAGCACTTTAAACGAAACCTGGTTAACCACTTCTAGAGATTTGGTAAACTATACCTTCGATCACTTTTTTGATGAAAAAAGCAAAATGTTTTATTTTACCTCAAACGAAGACGAATCGTTAGTTTCACGAAGCATCGAATATCGCGATAATGTAATTCCTGCCAGCAATTCCATAATGGCTAAAAACCTGTTTAAGCTATCGCATTATTTTGATAACGAACATTACAGCAAAACAGCAATAAGTATGCTTAATAATGTAAAACCCGAAATGTTGGAATATCCTTCTGGATATTCAAATTGGTTCGATTTAATGCTTAATTATGCACTACCATATTACGAGGTTGCCATTGTTGGCGCAGATGCTAAACAAAAAATAGAAGAATTAAATAAAACGTATCTGCCCAATAAGTTAATTGCTGCAAGTACATCTGAAAATAATATGCCTTTGTTGGAAAACCGCTACAATCCAGATGGCACCTATATTTATGTATGCGTAAATAAAGCCTGTAAACTCCCAGTTACCGAGGTAAATGATGCTATAAAATTTTTAAAAGAATGACACTTTTAACAACCCTTTTAATAGCTTTCGTAGCCTTAGAGCATCTCTGTTTTTTAATATTGGAAATGTTTTTATGGACCACCCCAAAAGGCATTAAAACATTTGGGTTAAAATCTAAGGGTTTTGCCGAAGAAACCAAAGTGTTGGCGGCTAACCAAGGCTTGTACAATGGGTTTTTAGCTGCTGGTTTGGTATATTCCATCATCCAAAAAAGCATAGATACAGCTATTTTATTTTTAGTTTTTGTGACTTTTGCAGGTATTTATGGGTCTTATTCTACAAAGCAAATTAAATTGTTTTATGTGCAAAGTATGCCTGCTATAGTTGCGCTTATTACAATGGTTTTCAACTAAAACAATAAAAAAAATTATGGATTTACAAAACATCGACACAGAAAAGTGGCTAAGGTTAGCTATGGACTACGGGTTAAAAATCTTAGGAGCCATTCTTATCTGGATTATTGGCTCGTGGCTAATTAAAAAAATATTAAAGACATCAAAAAAATTAATGTCTAAAAGAGAATATGATGAGAGTCTTCAAAAATTCTTATTAAATCTTTTAGGTTGGATATTTAAAATTGTTTTAATCGTTGTTGTTTTAGGAACCGTTGGGGTTGAAACCACATCGTTTGCTGCCATTTTAGCGGCCGCAGGTTTAGCCATTGGTTTAGCCTTACAAGGCTCGTTGGGTAATTTTGCTGGTGGTGTTTTAATTATGATTTTTAAGCCGTTTAAAATTGGCGATTTAATTGAGGCACAAGGCGAAATTGGTGTTGTAAAGGAAATTGAGATCTTTACCACAAAATTAACAGGGCTTTCAAATAGGGAAATTATTATTCCGAATGGATCGTTATCAAACGGTAACATTATTAATTACACAACCGAAGGCACACGTAGAGTTGACTTAACTTTTGGTGTTGGTTACGATTCTGATATTAAAAAGACCAAAGCCGTTTTAATGCAAGTTTTAACCTCGCATCCTAAGGTTTTAAAAGATCCTGCACCAACGGTTAACGTATCTGAGTTGGCAGATAGTTCCATTAATTTTGCGGTGCGCCCATGGAGTACAGCCGATGATTATTGGGATGTTTATTTTGGCATTACCGAAGATGTAAAAGAAGCACTAGATAAAGCTGGTATTGAAATTCCTTACCCACATCAAGTTGAAATACATAAAGAAGGTTAAAGCCAATTCTAAAAAGGAGCAGACTTCAAACTCGAAAAATTATTTTCAGACCTGTCTGGTTTTTAAAACCAGACAGGTCTTTTTAAATTTAAGATGAAGACTTCGGCTTTAAAGCCACAAAATCTTTTAAATAATAAGGTTCAAAATAAGCGACATCTTCAAAGTCGTTTTTTTTGTATTTGTTATAAGCTAATAAACTCATTTCGTTTGAAGAAGGCAGTTTGTCTTCAATAAAAATAGCATTTGGATGATTAACAAGTGCCTTTGTTTTTTCAACACCATTACCAATAAAAGATACTTTGTGGGTTTCTAAATATTCCGCGAAAGCGTTATTATCCAAAATTTGGGCTTGGGTTTCTCTAATTTGAATATAATTTGCAGCAAAAGTAGCAGCATATACTTCCATGCGTCTGGCATCTAGCATGGCAACAATTACGCCATCGCCTGTTTTAACTTGATGTGCTAAAGCCTGTAAAGTTGGTACAGAAATTAGTGGTTTGTCCAGAGCAAAACAAAGCCCTTTTGCTGCCGAAACCCCAATGCGCAAACCCGTATAAGATCCTGGGCCTTTGCTAATGGCAATGGCATCTAATTGTTTTGAATTGATGTTGGCTTCTTTTAAAACCTTATCTATAAACAGGTGGAGTTTTTCGGCATGCGAATAGTTATTGTTGTAATCTTCTTTTAAAACAATGGTTTCTCCATTTCGCGAAAGCGATACCGAGCAATTGGTTGTTGCGGTTTCTATATTTAGTATAAGTGTACTCATAAAGTTCTTTTTTGAAATTCAAAAATAAGAATAAATAAAAAAGAAAGACCTGTCAAGTCCCGAAGCTTCGGGATAAAAACCTGACAGGTCTATATTATAAAGTAATCAATAATTTAATCAATTAAAGATTTGCCCATGTAAAAATCTAACACTTTGGTTTTAAAAACAAAATCGTATTTAGCATTTATTAGTGATGATTGTGCATTTATAAATTGCACTCTGGCTTGTTCTAAATCGAATGCCGTGATATTACCTATGTCGTAACGTTCTTTTGAATTATTAAAAGCTAACTCTTGCGATACTAATGATTTTTGAGCTGCATCGTAAGCTTTAAATGCCGCTTGAGCATCGGTATAGGCGCGTTGGATATTTGATTCTAAATCTAATTTTGCTTGGTCTAAACGTAGTTTGCTATTGGCTTGTTGAATTTTAGATTTGGCAACAGCCGTTTTATTTTGAAACCTTGAAAAAATTGGAATATTAACACTTAGGTTGAAACTATGTGATTTTTGATTGTTTAATTGATCTAAAAAGGCAGCTTCGTTTTTTATAATATTAGAATAGAAAGCATTGGTGTTAAAGCCATAACCTAAAGTTACACTTGGTAAAAAACCACTTTTAGATATTTGGGTGTTTAATGCTGCATTTTCAATATTTTTTTCTGCTATTTTTATTTCGCTTCTGTTGTTAAGGGCGTAATTTAAAACAGGTGTAACATTGCTGTACAATAAAGTTTCAGATGGTGTATCTATGTTTATAATTTCTACCTCAAACCCATCAAACGGTACTTGTAGTAACTGCGATAAGGTAAGTAGCGCCAAATTATAGTTGTTTTCTGCTATTGTAACCTGTTGTTCGTCTCTGCTTAATGTGGCTTCGGCATCATATATATTAGCCTTAGGTTGTACGCCGGCATCAACCAAATTTTGCACTTGTTCAAGTTGTTTTTTGCTAAAATCGAACTGCGCTTTTGCTGTTTCTAAATTTTCTTTATTAAAAAGTGTGTTTAAATAGGCATTAACAACGTTTAAAGAAATATCGTCTTTAATTTTACTGAGTTCTAATTTACTTATTTCTAGATTTAAATTGGATTGTTTGTACAGGTTTGTTAGTCTAAATCCATTAAAAATAGTTTGGTTGGCACCAACACCAAATCTGGTGCTATTTGAAGTTCTATCAACAATTACTTGAGTTTCGCCAATATCAATTCGTTGCGTTCCTATGCCTAAGCTATGGCCAGTGCTTGCGCTTACCGATGGTAAAAACTGCCCTTTTGCTGCTAAAATGTCCTGTTCGTTTAAAAGCAGTGAGTTTTCGCTTTGCTTTATCGAAATATTGTTTTCTAGGGCATGGGCTACACATTCTTGCAACGTCCATTTTTTTTGTTGTGCAAATGATGAAGCAGTAATTAGCAACACACAGGCCAGTAAACAGTTTTTCATATTTAAGAAACTAAAATTAATCATTGTCATCTTCGTTATCTTTTGATGCTTTATTCCAAACTTTAATTTTGTCGCCTTCTTTTACGCCTTCGGTTATTTCAACGTTAATGCCATCGGATAAACCAAGGGTTACATTTTCTTTTCTGTATTTATTATCGCCGTCTAATATTTCAACAAAGGGTTTTTCGGTAATCCTGTTGTATTGCAGCAAGGCTTCCCGGATTGCCAAAACGCTATCTTTGGCTTCAATATCGATTTCGGCATTGGCACTGTAACCCGCTCTAATATTGGTGCTTTGTTCAACTTCTACATCGGCTTTTATGGTAAACTGTACGGCACCGTTTTCTTCTTGGCCTTTGGGCGCTACAAAGGTTAGTGTTGCAGGAAATTCTTTGTCGTTTATGGCACCAAGCAATACTTTAATTTTTTTACCTTCTTGTAGTTTGCCAACTTCGGCCTCATCAACTTTCCCTTCAAAAATCATAAGGCTCATATCTGCAATGGTAGCAATGGTTGTTCCGGCATTAAAGTTGTTGCTTTGAATAACTTGATCGCCTTCGCGCACCGGGATCTCTAAAATAGTGCCCGGTATTTGCGCTACGATATTGGTGTTTGCAGTACTGCCGCCCGAAATAGAACCGCGTTTTATAATTTGATAATCGTTTTGTGCTTGCCTTAACGATTCTTGGGCTTGGTTAAACGAGAGGGCACTGTTCTCGAAATCTTGTTGGGAAATTACGCCTTTTTCAAAAAGAGCTTTGTTTCTATCATATAGTGTTTTGGCATTATCAAAAGACAATTTAGATGATGAAATTCTACTTTTTGCACTTACCAAACTTTGCTCGTTGGGTACGACTCTAATTTTTGCTATCAAGTCGCCTTTTTTAACAATATCGCCTTCTTCAACAAGTATCTTATCTACTATTCCGGAGATTTGAGGTTTCAATTCAATCTCTTCTTCTGGATTTAGTTTACCTGTTGCCACCGCTTTGGTGTTTATGGATGTGAAAAAAGGTTCTTCCACTTTAAAATCTTCAATGGATTTTGAGTTGGCGTCTTTAAAGTACTTCAACACGAACGCTAATAGTATAATAACTACTAGTACTAAAATAATTTTTACTGTTTTATTCATTTTTCAGATTGTTTATTCTTCTCTTAATGCTTCAATGGGTTTTATGCTGGTGGCTTTAAATGCGGGTATTAAGCCAATTAAAGTCCCTAATATTACTAATATTATTAGTGCTATAAACACGACTGCAATGGACACGGATGCGTTTACTATGGTGGCCTCGGGGCCTTGTCCAAAAAAGTAGTCTAATAAAATTAAAATCCATCCGCCAGATATTATTCCAAATAAGCCAGCTACTAAGGTTAAAAACACCGCCTCGACCACTATTTGCCTTTTAATCTCGAATGGTGTGGCACCTAAGGCACGCCGCACACCTATTTCTTTGGTGCGTTCTTTTACTGTAATGAGCAGTATGTTGCCAATGGCAAACACGCCGGCTATTAAAGTGGCAATACCCACAAACCATGTTAAAAACTGCATACCCGTTAAAAAACCGGTAACTTTTGCAAATTCTTTGCCGAGGTTAAAACTGCCAAATGCACGCTTATCGTTGGGGTGGATGCTGTTTAGGTTTTTTAGTAACAGTTTGGCGTCGTTTTCTATTTGTTTAATATCGAATTCTGGTTTTCCGGTAATCATCATCCAACCAATTTGGTCGCCTTGGTTGTAGATTTGCTGAAAGGTGGTGAAGGGGATATGAATATCGGATGTTGGCCCCATATTAACATTCCCGTTTTCAAACATGCCCACAACTTTAAAGTTTATGCTGTTGATTTGAATGTATTCGCCAATAACGTTTTCGTCTTTTTCAAAGAGCTGTTTATAGATTTCTTCTGAAATCACCGCTATTTTTTTATTGTCATCTATATCGTTCTGGTTGATAAACCTGCCGTGGATTAGTTTTTTCTTTTGGACTTGATCCAACAACGGATAATCGCCATTAACCCCAAAATTACCTGACAGGAATTTTCTAACTACTTGGGCTTGGTTTTGATTTCTGGGGACGACAAACTCAATACCTTCAACATTTTCTTCAACTTTTTTGGCATCAGATAAAGTTAATCGTACCCTTTTGCCTTCTTGAAAGCCTTTAAAGGGTTTACTGGTACTTTGCCCCCAAACAAATACGCTATTGGTTGCAAAACTGCCAAACAATCTATTAAAAGAATTCTCTAAACCTCTGGCAGAACCCAACAATCCTATTAACAATAAAATGCCCCACCAAACGCCAACCATGGTAAGTATGGACCTTAGTTTGTTTTTGCTAAAGCTATCGAAAACTTCTTGCCACGTATCTCTATCGAATAAAAATTTAAGCATATTTAATCGTTTCTTAGTGCTACAATTGGTTTTATTTTCGATGCTTTTTTTGCTGGTAAATACCCTGCAATTGCGCCTGCCACTATTAATGTAATGGTTGCTCCTATTACAAGGCTATTGCTTACACCTGGGTCTTTTATAAAATAGTCAACCAAATAGGGTTTAACAAGTTCTAAAACACCAACGCCAATTACCAAGCCTACATAGCCGGCTATGGCTGTAATTAAAATAGATTCCAATAAAATTATGGATACTATAGATCTGGGCGAAGCGCCCAAAGCTTTACGTATGCCAATTTCTTTGGTGCGTTCTTTTACAATAAAAATCATAATGTTACTTATACCTACAATGCCAGCAATTAAAGTACCAAAGCCAATAACCAAAATAATTACGGTTAATCCGCCTGTCATGGCATCGACTTGTTTTGTGCCTTCTGCCATATTGCGCACCCTCACTGCTCTTTGGTCGCTTCTTGCAACAGAAAAGCGGTCTTTAAGTTTTCTTGTTAATAGGGTGCTAAAAGCCAATGCTTGGTTATAATCCATCTCTGGGTTATAGGTTAGGTTTATTTGATCGATGTAATCGTTGTTGCCATATAAATGTTGTGCTGTTGTTACGGGCATGTAAATTATGCGTTCTTCGTTATCGCCGCCATCGTCTGTAAAAACGCCCACTACTTTATACTGTATGCCGTTTAGGTTTATGTATTTGCCAATAGCTGTGGTTTTTAAAAATAAATCTTCTTCAACCAATCTGCCAATTACAACTACTTTTGTTCTGTTTTGCAGATCGTTTTGATTGATGTAACGTCCTTCTTTTATTTTGGTTTTTTCTAAAAATTGATGGTCGGGATGTACGGCTCTTAAATTATAACTGTTCTGCTGGTTCCTAAATGAAGCTTGTGCGTTTCTGTAAATCCGTGCTGTAATAAATTCAACTTTATTGCCAAATTCATCTTTTACATAATTAAAGTCTTCGTTTTTAAATTGAATACGTCGTCCTGCCTGCAGGCCTTTGTGTGCTTTTGTGGTTCTGCCCGAACGGATAAAAATGGAGTTATTGGCATCATCTACAAAGGCTTCGGCAAATGTGTTTTTCAATCCGTTTGCAATACCAAAAAGAATGGTAAATAACAAAATGGCAAACGCTACTGTAAACCCAGACAATAAACTCCGGGTTCTGTTTTTATTGATACTTTGAAATATTTCGCGCCAAAGGTCTAAATCAAACATATTGTTCTGCTCTAACCTGATTTACTTTTTTGTCTTCCATAATAACACCATCGCGCAACCTTACAATACGCTTGCACATGTTGGCTATGTCTTCTTCGTGTGTTACCATTAAAATGGTTTTGCCTTCATCGTTTAACTGCTGGATGAAAGCCATAATCTCGTAAGATGTTGTGGTGTCTAAAGCTCCTGTGGGTTCGTCGGCCAATAATAATTTAGGGTTTGCAGCCAAGGCCCTGGCAATGGCGACACGTTGGTTTTGGCCTCCGGAAAGTTCTTTTGGCAAATGTTGTGCCCAATCTGCCAATCCTACTTTTTCTAAATGAAACAAGGCTAATTCTTGGCGTTGTTTGCGTTTCATGCCTTGGTAATATAACGGAAGTGCTACGTTTTCCAGGGCATTTTTGTAATTTATAAGGTTGAAGGACTGAAAAATGAATCCTAAAAATTTATTCCTGTAAACGGCCGCTTTTTTTTCGGTAAGGTCTTTTATTGGTAATCCATCCAATATATATTCGCCTTCATCAGCTTCATCCAACATACCAATAATATTCAACAATGTAGATTTTCCTGAGCCCGAAGAGCCCATTATGGCTACCATTTCTCCGGCTTCTACATTAAGGTCTATGCCTTTTAAAACATGTAAACTGGAATCGCCTATGGGATAAGACTTGTGAAGCTGACTGATTTTTAACATGATTAATTATTTTGATTGACAAAGGTTAAAGCCACTGCGCTTTGCAGTTAGACCAATAATACAAAGAAATGTTACAATATTTGTTAAAAAAAGTTTTTATTGTTTTTTTAACGTCTTGTATTTCTTGTAAATTAAAAAGATTACTGCAAACACTAAAATATAGGGTACAGCCATTAGGTAAACAATACCATCGTTAATACCCTGTGCCGCGGTTTGCCCTTCTTCGGTCTCTAAAACAGCTCTACACATGGCGCATTGGGCGTTTGTTTTAAGAAACAAAAAACAAGAAAAGAGAAAAAAGATGGTTTTACGTTCCATAATTAAGTTTTAAAAGACCCCGATCTTATTGAGGTTAATTCAACTTGACTAATTTGTGTTAGTTTTTCTGTACTTCATAAATTAGAGTTTCATTAATAATACGGCGAAATCATAATATAAACAATAACGCCCGAAACCGCCACATAAAGCCAAAGCGGAAATGTTATTCTTGCTATTTTTTTATGCTTTTCGAAATTGTTTGTAATGGCCCTAACATAGGTAATCAGCACGAAAGGGATGACTACAATGGACAATAAAATATGGGTTAGCAAAATAAAATAATATACATATTTTATGGCACCTTCGCCACCAAATTTTGTGGAGTCGCTGGTTATGTGGTAGGCTATGTACATAAGCAAAAACAGTGCAGAGCACCAAATGGCAGTTGTCATTAAATTTTCGTGAAGCACCCTGTTTTTCTTTTTAATGGCTATAAAAGCGATTACTAAAATAACCGATGTTAAGCCGTTTATGGTTGCATAAATTGGTGGCAAAAAGCTTAAGGGTTCTACATTTGGTATTTTAACACTAAACAATGCAAATACTACAATTGGGATAATTATAGATAATGCAACAATTAATTTATTGTATTTTTTATCGTCTAAAACAGGGTCTTGATTATTCATTTTTCAATGTCATATTATGTGATTCTGAAACTGGTCCAGAATGACTAAAACTTATTCGTTTAGCAATTTTTTAATATCTTCTTTTAGTGCGCTAATTTCTTCTTTTACGCCATCTTCATCTACTTGTTCGGCCTCAGAAACAATGCCTCGGTAATAAATTATGGGGTTGCCGAATTGGTCTTTTCTCGATCTTATAAATCCGTTTTTATCGATTAAGGCAAAATTGCCCGAGTGTTCGAAACCGCCCTCGACTTCGGCGTTTTCGCCGGTATATAAATTAAAACCTTGGTTTGCCAATTTGTAAATGGCGTCTTTGTTACCGGTTAAAAAATGCCAATTGGGGTTGGTTACGCCGTAATGTTCCGCGTAAGCGTTAAGGATTTCTGGCGTATCGTAATCGGGGTTTATTGTGAATGATGCCACACCAAAATCTTTAAAATCTTTGAATGTATTTTGAATTTGAACAAGGTTGGCGTTCATGCGTGGACAAATGGTTGGGCAGGTTGTAAAGAAAAATTCGATAATATATACCTTACCCTCGTAGTCTTTATGGGTAATGGTTTTTCCGTTTTGGTTTGTAAACGAAAATGCGGGTACTTTTTTGGGCTCGCCATTAATTTCTATGAATGTTAAATCTGTGCCCGACACTTTTCTATCGGTTGCAAAGTCGCTCCTGCTTTCGTTACGCGTTACATCGTTATTAGAAATGCGGTCTATTATTATTGGAATAAAAATGATTCCGAAAACAAGTATGATAAAGGAAATCCCGATATACGAATAATTTGTTTTTTTCATTTTCAACTTTTATTTTATTTCCTGTAAGGAGGTAATCTTTATTTTTATACTTTTAGTTTTGTACTTGGGCCGTGCTTGGTGTAACAAAACTGTTTTAATTGGTTTCGGTCTTTAAATTGGTTGCCCGTCGTGTTTCAGAATTAAATTCACCTTTACGCTTTTGCCTGTATTCTGTAAATAAAATACGTAAATCGTCGCTCATTTTATTTTTAATTTCGGCCACCTCAATACAATCGTAAGCGTTTAGACTGTAAATGGGTTTGTTTTTTTCTATTTCGTTTTCTGTTCTGTCGTCCAGCCTTCCGCGTTGATTAAGGTCTTTATCTATAATAAATACGTGGTTTGTTGATAGGTCTTGATTGAGATTTATTTTAGGTTTTAAACTATAAAATAACCGTTGTATATCATTTGGTTCGCCAAAAACAAAATGCCAAAATTTTAAATTTTCGTAAGTGCTTATTTCCCTTTTTAGTTCTTTAACGGCTTGCTCTGTGCCTTTTGGTGCGACAATTACGATTTGAAACTTTTTAAAGCCCTTAAACTTATCGTACACCAATTCCTTTAAATTGGAGCTTGGTATAAGCTTTTCCATGGGTTTGTGGCCTAAAAACCCTAAAACGGTTATGTGGTTTTTTAAAGCGACAGCATTATTGGTATCGGGCAAGAGGCCTTGTATATCGGTTACGTTTTCGTGTACAACATCTAGCGGTTGGTAGTTGTGTGTTGCCGGGTACAAAAACAATAAAAACGTTACCGGAAGAAAGAACAAAACTCCTAATACTGTATAGCGGCTTATTTTCTTGTAATCCATTTAAATGTTTGCGTTATATTTTACCTTGAAAAGGTGTTTAGCAAAAATAAAAAAGGTGGCTCTTAAAACCACCTTAAAACTGTCTTTTAACACATTATTATCGTGCTGGGTTATTAAAAATCTTTTTTCAAGAGGCCTTCTTTAAAAACATCAAAAATATAGCCGCCTTCTTGCAATAAAATAAATGTCATGTATAAAATTAAAATGGTGCCTGTCCAGACTACCATACGCCTTAAGCCTTTGCTTTCGTCGCGCATGTGCATAAAGTCCCAGGTAATGTAATAGGCTTTTACAATGGTTAAAATAATGAATATCCAGTTTAATAATTTCATGTTCATTACTTCTGCCATTAAAACATCTGGTTTGTATATGCCCAATATAACTTCAATAGCCGTTACAATAGATAATAAAATTAATACGCCCCAAATTTTTTGAGTGTTGGTTTTAAACTTAATTAAGCCTCTAAATATTTCTAATTTGTGTGCTTGTGCCATGTTATGTGTTTTAGATTCGCTTGTTTAAAGGAATGAAAAATAAATTCTGAATTAATTATACCAAATAGAAGAATGTAAATACAAACACCCATACTAAATCTACAAAGTGCCAATAAAGGCCTACTTTTTCTACCATTTCGTAGCTTCCTCTACGTTCGTAAGTTCCCAAAACCACGTTAAAAAATATAATAATGTTAAGTATAACGCCAACGGTTACGTGAAAACCATGAAATCCGGTAATAAAAAAGAAGTAGTTTGCAAATAGCGTTGGGCCGTACTCGTTTTGTATTAAGTTGGCGCCTTCTACAACATTTTTGCCTTTGGTTTTCAGTTCATTTATCGAGGCCGCTCTAGAAAGAATGGTTTTATGTCCATTTTCGTCAGAGTATGTTGTTTTAACCAATAGGTTGGGGTTGGCTTCAAAACCTGTTATAACCTCGTTAAGCGTAAAACTTGTTAGTGGTTTTTCATCGCTGTACCACAAGCCGTTTTTCCTTAAATGCTGTTCTCGATTAGTGGGTTGCGCAATGGCAAAATCTTTTAAGGCTACGCGTTTTCCGTCGTTATCAACAAACTGTATAATGTTTCCTCCATGGGTTCCAACAGCGCCATAAGTGCCCTTTATAAATGTGGTCCATTCGTAAGCTTGCGAACTTAAAAATATAATACCGCCAATAACGGTAAGGAACATATACAAGGTTGTTTTTGCTTTATCCATTTTATGGCCTGCATCTACGGCAAGTACCATAGTAACAGAAGACATGATTAGAACAAAGGTCATAAACGCCACAAAAATCATGGGGTAATCGCCATGTATAAAAGGAACGTGGGTGTAAACATCGTCTGCAATAGGCCAGATATCGGCGAATTTGAATCTCGAAAACCCGTAAGCCGCTAAAAACCCTGTAAAGGTTAAAGCATCAGATGCGATAAAAAACCACATCATTAGCTTACCGTAGCTTGCTTTAAGAGGTTGGTTGTCACCGCCCCAAGTTTTTTCATTTGTTTCAGTGTTTGCAACTGTAGTGCCCATATATGTGTTGGTTGTTTATTAGTGTAACAAAAATAATCAATTTATTTTTCTAATAAAATTTACTGCTTTAAAAATCTTTTGGGCGTTCCCTGCGCTTAATTCCTGCAAGGTTAACACTATCGGCTCCGCTCAGTGTGGTAACCCTTGCAGGAATTGCTTCGGTCGGGCTTTCGGTAGTCGCTTCCGCTTCCGATAGCTATCGGAAGCGGCGAGCTCCAACAATACCTCAATCCCTAACGCGCTACCTGTTAAGGTCTTGTAGAACAGCTAATTAAAAACTGTCTTTAAAGGTGTTATCTAACAAAATATAAAAACAAAAAGAGATACACCCACAGTATATCTATAAAATGCCAAAAAGTTGCAGCGAGCTCAAAACCCAGCATATTGCCTGCTTGGTACTTTTGTTTAAAATGATTATAAATTACAAACAACAAACAAATTAGTCCCACGGCAACATGTAAAATATGTACAATGGCAATCAAATAGATGTAAGACATCGTTACATTGCTGGTTGGCCCTGTAAAATTATAGCCTAAATCTATAATTTGCTGAAAACCTATAAACTGGAATAAAATAAATGCTATACCTAAAACCAAGGTAGCCAATAGCCACAAAGTAACGGCTTGCAGTTGGTCTTTTTTTAAGGCTCTTTTGGCCAGAATAAAAGTTAAACTGCTTATTAAAATAACAGCCGTACTTGTTATAAAAGCATTTGGCAAAATAAAATCCTTTAACCAATCGGGTCTGGAGCTGCTTACTATAAAAGCACTTGTCCAACCGGCAAACGACATAATAAGTGATACAATACCAAACCAGAGCATCATTTTTTTGGCTCTATTTTTTTTCTCCTCTAAAGTTCCTTGAGTTAAATCCATGGTTATCTAATAAATTTATCGATTACATAAACAATTTGCACTAGCGAAATATAAGATACACTAACCAGCATTAATTGTTTTGCCGCTTGAACAGTCATTAATTTAAATAAGCGAATGGCATAATACAGCATCCATAATCCTAAAAGGAAAACAATACTCGCCGCCACAACAGACAGTTCTAATTTTCCAGTAAATCCAAACACAGGAATTACAGAAACTATCAAGGTCCAAATGGTGTACATTAGGATTTGTACAGCAGTGCCTTTGTCTTGTTTTCCAGTGGGAAGCATCACAAAACCGCCTTTTTTGTAGTCATCAAATAAAAACCAGCCAATGGCCCAAAAATGGGGGAATTGCCAAAAAAACTGCAATGCAAATAAAGTGCCAGGTTCTATGCCAAAATTATCTGTAGCAGCAACCCAGCCCAACATAAATGGAATAGCCCCAGGAATGGCGCCAACAAATACAGCTAAAGGTGTTTTGGTTTTTAAAGGTGTATAAACACAGGTGTATAAAAATATAGAAATTGCACCAAACATAGCGGTTTGCTTGTTAATGCTATATAATATTATAATGCCTAATAAGGTAAATATAGAGGCTATTATAAACGCGGTATTAACTGCCATTCGGCCTGCGGGAATAGGTCTGTTTTTAGTGCGGTTCATTAGCACATCTAAATCCTTTTCTATAATTTGATTAAAGGCGTTTGAAGCACCAACCATAAAATAACCTCCAAAGGCTAATAAAATTAAAGTCTTAAAATCTACGGTTTCTGCACCCAATAAATACCCAGAAACAGAAGAAAACACCACGCTTAATGCTAATCGCATTTTAGTGATTTCTTTAAAATCCGAAATTAAAGAATGTGTTGCTATTGAAGATTTAGAGTTGCCCAACTTGGTCGTTTTATAACGCGAGTGCAAAGATACCTTATTGCGCTAATTATAGCAATGCTTTTTATGTCTAAAAATTAAAGACGCATAAAGTTATTGGGTAATAGAGGTCTTTGCTACCATGGTAATTTGTATTTTTATGTTGTTACTAATACTTAAAAAAATTAAAAAAATGAAAACACTTAAAGTCATTTGTTCGTTTTTTGCCTTTTCAATTGTTTTTTTTACTTGTGCCCAAAACAACAATGTTGAAATAAAGACCCATAAACTTACCGATAATATTTATATGCTGGTTGGACAAGGCGGTAATATTGGCATCTCGGTTGGGGATGATGGTATTGTTATGATAGATAGCCAGTTTGCGCCATTAACCCCTAAAATTTTGGATGCTATAAAAAGCATAAGCGACAAGCCCATAAAATTTTTAATCAATACCCATTGGCACCACGATCATGTTGGTGGTAACGAAAACATTAAAAACCAGGGTGCTGTTATTGTGGCGCACGATAATGTAAGAAAGCGCAAGAGCGTAGATCAATTTGATAAATACCGCGATGTAAAAAGATCTGCTTCTCCAACAAAGTTGCCGCTGGTTTCGTTTTCTGAAAACATGACGTTTCATATGAATGGTGAAGACATTATGGTTTTCCATGTAGATAATGCACATACTGATGGCGATGCCATGATTTATTTTACCAAAAGCAATGTGCTGCACATGGGAGATACTTATTTTCAGGGCAAGTACCCGTTTATTGATATATCTACAGGTGGTAGCGTAAATGGCTATATCGATGCCGTTAAACAGGCCTTACTACTTGTTGACGACGACACTAAAGTTATTCCGGGCCACCTAAACCTTTCCAATAAAAAAGAATTATCCGATTATCTAACACTCTTGAAAACAATTAAAACCCGTGTTTTGGAAGAAATTAAAAAAGGAAAAACCCAAAAAGAAGTTACAGAAAACACTGCCATAACCAAAGAATATACAGCTTTAAATTATGGCGATTGGTTTATTAACGACGAGCAAATTCGACGTACTTTTTACATTAGCTTAACCCAAAAATAGCTTTATAGCATTTTGGTTGTTGTGTTTTAGGTGTAATGGTTTACACTTGCAACAATGCCAAACGACTGTTTTTTTAGTCTAAAATAACAAACTCGATGCGTCGGTTAGATTGGTGTTCTTCGTCTGAGCAGGATTTTGTTTTACAGTCAATTAGTGGTTTTGTTTCGCCAAAACCTTTTGATGTTAGCCTGTTTTTGGCAATCCCCTTATTAATTAAATAAGCTGCAGCAGATGCGGCTCTTTTGTCTGATAGGCTAAGGTTGTATGCAGTATTGCCCCTAATATCGGTATGTGCATTTATGGCTAACTTAATATGGGGTTTGGCCTTAAGTACTTTTAGAATTTTGTTTAAAGCAATTGTAGATTCTTCTTTAATGCTGTATTTGGCAAAATCGAAATAAATGTTTTCCAATACTATTCTTAATTCGTCATTAACTTTCGCAATAACAGGTTCGGTTGTATTTAGTTCTAAATCTTTGTTGTATGTTGTGTTATAAGCTCTATTAGCCAAAAACTCGAAAGTGTAGTCTTTAAAACCATCTTTTTGGGTATTTAATGTGTAACGCTCAAAAGGCGAAATGTTTTTAAAACTAAAGGCTCCAGAGGCGTCTGTAAGTTGCCTACCAACTTCGGTTTGGTCTTCATCTTTTAAAATAACCAGCGTATTTGGGAGCTTTATTTGGGTTTCTAAATCGATAACTTTTCCTTTAACGGATTGAATAATCTCATCGTTAACCGCCGTATAAATATCAAAACTGCCTTTGCCGTTTGGCTTGTTAGACGAGAGGTAACCTTTGTTTTTAGCAGCCAGAAAATAGGCGATTTCGTCGTAGCTTGTATTTATGGTATTTCCTAGGTTTCTTGGTGCTTTAAACGAATCACTAAGAATTCTACTTACAAACAAATCATAACCACCAAAGTTTTGATGCCCTTTAGACGAAAAATACAAGTACTTCCCATCAATAGAAACCGACGGGTATTTTTCATCAGAGGTAGTGTTTATTGCATGCCCTAAATTTACAGGCGTGCCCAATGTGCCATCGGCATTAACGTTTGCAACATATATGTCGTAGCCTCCAATAGATTCTGGCATGTTCGACGAGAAATAGAGTCTGTCGCCTTTACGGTTTAAAAAAGGTGTTTCGATAGAAACATTGTTTTTGTTTATTGCTAACAATTCTTCATTTACCCAATTGCCGTGAGAGCCTTCTTCTAGCGTTGCTTTATATAGTTTGTATTCAAGCGAATTGTGTTTGCTGCTTCTGGTAAAGTAAACGGTTTTTTGGTCTGGAGAAAAGGTTAGTTGGTCTTCGCTGGCATTGGTGTTTAGTATTCTTGAAAATAATAAAGGCCGGCTTAAAACCCCGTTATCACTAATGTCTAGGCAAAATAAATCTTTAAAGGCCTCGTTTGTATTAGAGTCTATTTTTGTCAATCCGCCTAACTTTTTAGACGAAACCATAATGAGTTTGTTTCTAAAAAAACCAGTGCCAATTTCAGAGTATTTGGTGTTTACTCCGGCATCCAATACCTCAAAGCCAAAACCATTGGCGCCAATATCGTTTGAAGGGTTTATTGTGTTTGGAAAAGTTAAAACGGGCTTACTTGGGCTGCTCAGGTTGCTTGCAATAACGTTTGCCGTATTCTGGCCAAATAAAAAAGCTGAAACAAGACAAACAGCAACGAATAATCTGGTTTTCATTTTGGTGAGGGATTTATGGATTAAGTCAGTATTTAAAAATAAGCCTAAAGCCCTTTCAAAAATAAAATTTACTAGACCAATTGTCATTTAATTCGTTGATAAATTGTTTTTTACTTTTTTTTAAAAGAATTATAATCAAGAATTTAAACTCAGCAGGTCGTCCATATAATCTCGGGTATTAGAGAGCCTGGGTATTTTGTGCTGGCCGCCTAATTTGTTGTTTTGCTTAAGCCAATCGTAAAACAAATGAGGTCTTGCCACATGAATTTTAGGTTTGTTAAGTGTTAAATTGTTGTAGCGCTTAGCTTCGTAATCTGAGTTTGATGCTTTTAATGCATTGTCGAATAGTTCGTTAAAATAGTTGAGGTCTTTTGGCGGTGTTTTAAACTCTATAAGCCACTCGTGAGCTCCTTTTTCTTTGTCTTTCATAAAAATTGGAGCTGCTGTATAATCTACAATTTCGGCTTTGGTACGTTTGCATACTTTTTTTAGGGCGTCTTCTGCATTTTCAATAATAAGTTCTTCGCCAAATACATTAATATGGTGTTTGGTTCTGCCAGAAACTTTTATTCTGTATGGGTTTAGCGAAGTAAACCTAACGGTATCGCCAATTTTGTAGCGCCACAAACCGGCATTGGTTGTAATAACAACGGCATAGTTTTGATTGAGTTTTACTTCGCTTAACGGAATGGCTTTTTCTTTGGAAGAACCGTAAATATCCATAGGGATAAACTCGTAAAAAATGCCATAATCGAGCATCAATAATAATTCTTTTGAATTGTTTTGGTCTTGAATGGCAAAAAAACCTTCTGAGGCATTATAAATCTCGTAATATTTAAAGTTGTTTTTTGGCAGGATTTTTTTGTATTGGTCCACATAAGGCGTAAAGCTAACCCCGCCGTGAAAATAGACTTCTAAATTTGGCCAAATATCAAATAAACTCTGTTTTTCTGTGGTTTCTAAAACAGTATTTAAAAGTACAAGCATCCACGAAGGTACCCCGGCTAAACTGGTTACGTTTTCGTTTATGGTTTCATTAACAATGGCTTGCATTTTAAATTCCCAATCGCTCATTAACGATACTTTGTTGCTTGGTGTGCTGCTAAACTCTGCCCAAAAGGGCATGTTGTCAATTAAAATAGCCGATAAATCGCCAAAAACAGTACCGTTTTCTTTGTACAATTCTTTGCTTCCGCCTAAGCGTAAACTCTTACCGGTAAATAATTGCGAATCTTCGTTATTGTTAAGGTACATGCATAATAGATCTTTCCCTGCAGCGTAATGGCACTCTTCTAAAGATTCTGTACTTACCGGGATAAATTTGCTCTTGGCATTGGTTGTGCCGCTGGATTTTGCAAACCATTTTATGGGACTTGGCCAAAAAATATTGTTTTCGCCACGGCGCGAACGCTCAATTACATCTTGCCAACCTTCGTAGTTTTTTATGGGAACACGCTCTGCATATGTACTGTAATTGGTAATAGATGCATAATCGTATTGCTTACCTATTTCTGTGTCTTTCGCCGTTTTTATTAGACTTAAAAGCAGTTCGTTTTGTACTTCGTTGGGGTATTTTAAAAACAATTCGATTTGATGAAACCGCTTTTTTAAAAACCAAGATGCTATAGAATTTACTAAAGGAATTGGCATATTTATTTTATCTTTAAAATCTTAAAAATAAGACTTTTTTTATGAATTGTGTATCTAAAATTAACATTTGGTTTTTTTAAATAAATGTTTGAAATTTTGATGCGAATTCCCGAAAGTCATTCTATTTTTATTGCATTTAACAACCATTAAAAAATATTAAGCAAATGGCCTATCAAGGTGTTTTAACGAAAATGGAAACCGAGTTTTTACAACCTGTTGAATACTATCTCGTGTTTGAAAACGAATTTTTAAACATGAACCAGTTGTTGCACAAAAGTATTACCATAGAGTTTGTTAAGTATCAATGTTTAAACTGTGGTTTAAATAAACCCATTTATAGGCAAGGGTTTGATAGGCAATGTTTTTTTGAAGTGCCCCAAGCGGCAGATTGGATTATGCGCCCCGAGTTAAGCACCGCACATTTAAACAAAGAAGACCGCGATTTAACGTTCGAAAAAAAAGTACAGCTGCAACCGCACATTGTATATTTGGCAAATTCCAGCAATGTAAAAGTAGGCGTTACCAGAAAGCAGCAAATACCAACACGTTGGATAGACCAAGGCGCGCACGAAGCTATTGAAATTGTAGAAGTGCCCAATAGGTATCTGGCAGGCATAACCGAAGTGGCCCTTAAAGATTATGTGGCCGATAAAACCAATTGGCGAAAAATGCTTAAAAACGATGTGGAAGATGAAGATTTAGTGCAATGGCGCGAGCAATTGAAGCAATATATTCCTGATGAGGCTAAAGACTATTTTATTGAAAATAATACGGAAACCAATATAGAATTTCCTGTTTACAAATATCCTGTAAAGCCCAAAAGCCTCAATATTGTTAAACAACAGCAATACACCGGAAACTTGGTAGGCATAAAAGGTCAGTATTTAATTTTTGAAGACGATACCGTTTTTAATGTTCGTGCCAACGAAGGTTTGGTGGTGCGTATTACCGTAAATTAAAAACCCTATTTACTGTTTACAGAAATAGGGTTTTTGTTTATTTTAATAGGGTTAAAAAAAAGACTAAATCTCTTCGTTATCTCTAATAGATTGTATGTATTGCGCTTTTTGGATTTCGCGACGTCTTTTAACAGAAGGTTTTGTAAAAAACTGACCGTCTCTTAAATTCTGCATCACTTTAATATTTCTGTGCTTTCTCTTGTAGCGTTTTAGAGCTCTTTCGATGTTTTCGCCGTCTTTAACAATAATTTTTAACATAAATATAGTGTATTATTTTTTAGCATTCCCCAAAAAGGGATGCAAAGGTGGGTTATTTTATTGTTAAATCCTAATTTATAGTGTCTTGTTTGTTTTTTTTGTTGCCTAATAGTCCGCCAAGTATATTTTTAACGGCCTTGGTAGTGTTTGTTTTTGTAGAATCTGTTGGAGTTTTGTTACCTCCAATAATATCTCCCAATACATTTTTAACCGTATTGTTTTGTTCTTTTTTAAGCGAGTCGGTTTTGGTTTTATTGTTGCCTATAACATTGCCAATTAGGTCTTTAACCTTGTTTTTGCCTTGGTTTAGCAGTTTTTGTTTTTCAATCTCAATAAGTTGCTTTGTTAGGTTGCTAATGCCACTGGTTAAATCGGTTTTTATGGTCGGATTTGTATAACTACCCCCAATATTGGCCGTAACCGGAATAGCAATGTTTTTAGCTTCTTCGGTATTAATTCTTCCAATTAACTGGTTGATCTCACTACCTAAATATTTTGCGGGTACGTTAAAAATAGCGCTGTAATTTAGGGTTTTATCGAAACCGTGGGAGCCCGAAACGTTAATTACAATATCATCGTATTTTATTTGAAATGGTTTTACGCTTACCTGCCCATTGGCGAATTCCAGTTTGGTTTTTAAATCTTTTAAATCCAATTTTTCAAAGTCTATAAAATTTAGTGCGCCTTCAAGTTTTGTTATCAATTCACTTTGGTTTGCGCCAATTCGAGTGGCTAACAATTCTGCGAAAGCGTTACCAGAAACACTACTTAAATCTGGCGAAAACTCATTGTCTAAATATCCAGTAAGATTAATGTTTGTATTTAGTTTCCCTGCTAATATTTTGGCAATTGGCGCTAAATTTTGAAGCAATTCCAAATTATCGAACGATTGCGCAATATCGAACCCATTGGCACCCAAACTGAAATTAAAAGTAGGTGTTTCGCTTTTTGTTGACACATCGCCGGTAATAGACAGCGCACCATCAAAAATACTAGACGTCATGTTTTTTAAGGTGGCTTGCTGGTCTTTAATTAACAGCGAGCCTTTTACATCCTTTAAATTTAAATTATTGTAAACCACGGTTTTGGCATCGGCATTAATGGTGCAATCTAAAAAGGCGGGGATTTTTAAAGATTCGGTTTTCGATGAGGTTTTGTTTTCAGCGGAAGCTTTGTTTTTAGTCATAAAATCACTCACTTTAAATACGTTGGAATTCACGTTAAAATTCCCTTGCAAGGTGTTGTCGCTCAATAAAAAACCCAGTAGATTTTTAATGGTTCCGGTAGCGTTTAAATCGCTATCGCCCGTTTTGGCTTTAAAATGATTTAACGAAACCGTTCCCGGATTAAAGGTCAGATCTGCTTTTGAAATATGAATGGGGTTTACAATATCTTCCGATGAAAACACAAAATCGGTAATGCTGGCCAAACCGTTATTTTTAATGCGCTGGTAAGCATTGGTTTCAATGGCTTTCATATCAAAAGCCGTGTTGATTTTTCCTTTTAAAATACCGCTCAACGCATTATCCAATTCAATGGGATACACTTTGGTAATGTTGGCTAAATTTAAAACGCCGTCAATATTGGCGTTAACCAACATGTTTTTGGTGATGTTTTTTAAGGTTGCCGACGATTTAAACACATCGTCATCAATTTTAAAATTTAGTTTTTCAATGGCTACAAACGTATCATCTGCATTGCCCGTTGTGTTTTTTATTGATGTGTTTATGGAAATATTGCTCACGCGTTTTGGCAAATCGGGATATTTAAACGAGGCGTTGTTTGATGTGATATTAATGTTAAAACCAGGAATGGTCTCATCCGAATTCAAGCCTTTTATAATGCCGCTTATTTTAAAATCGCCGGTAGTTTGAACATCGTCGATATTCTTGGAATAGGCTTTTGGAATAACCGCCAAGAAATTTTTAAAATCAGATTCCGGGTTTTTAAAAGTGATATCGATCTCCTGTCCGTTTTCCAACAGCTTCACAAAACCTTGAAACTCCAAAGGCAAATCGTTAATAAAACCTTTGTTTTCTTTAAAGGTGTAAATACTGTTGTTTAAATCCAACCCAATTAAAGCATCCAGTTTTACGGGGTTGTTGCTTAAATAGGTGGTGCTATCCATGGTAATGCTCAAATTGGCTTCACTTTTGGTATTTAATTCTGACGCTTCCGCGGAAAAAATACCGTTGCCGGTATGGTTTATTTCAGATACGTGGATGATCATATTTGAAGCTTCATCCAAATACGTTAACGCACTATTGTTGATGCTGTACTCTTCAAGATTAAAGGAAAAACTACTTGATGGCGTTTCGGTTGAAGCTTTTTCGTCTGCTTTGGCAATATCATAATTAACATCGCCAAATTTATTTGTTTTTAAGGTTAATAAAACTTCGTCCGCATCAATGGAATTTACGGTTATAGGGTCTTCGCTCGCCGTTTTAAACAGCTCTTTAATAGGCATGGTAAACGCTATGTTTTTTGCCGTGGCCAAGGTTTCGTCTTTAAAAGGCGCAAAATTGGTAATAACCAAATCGCTTACGCTAACATGGGCTTGCGGGAAGCTACTGATGAAACTTAGGCTAACATCGCTAAACTCTACTTTGGCATTGACGTTCTCGTTTATAAATTGCTTAACCATGTCTTTAATCTGGCCTTGAAACGCAAAAGGAATTGCAATTAAAAGTACAATGATTATTAGTAATGTAATGCCAATAATTTTTAAAGATTTTTTCATAGAAAAATATTTTTTTTGTTTCCGTGAAAACGGAAATCTTTACTTTTTTCGCTTATAAATAGATACGCAAAAATGATGTTAAAAGATGAAACTTACTTTTTATATATGTTAATTTTTTCAGAATTTTTAGAGCAAATCTATCTCTTCATTTACCTTTAAATTAAAACGTTTTCTGAATAAATAAACACCCAAATACAAAAAAGGCGTGTCGCAAGCGGCTACAAAAACCTTAAATAAAAACCCGCTAACCAATAAGCCTTTAAAAAGACTCCAGGGCAAAACCTCGAAAAAGCACAATAGAAAAACAACCGAAAAGGTATCGACAAATTGCGATAACCACGTCGAGAAATTGTTGCGCAGCCAAAGGTATTTGCCACGGGTTAGTTTTTTCCAGAAATGATAAATTTGAATATCTACAAACTGCGCAAATAAATAGGCCGTCATGCTGGCGCCAACGGCTAAAATGGTTCGGCCAAATACTTTTGTAAAAATAGAATCGTTAATGGGCGAATCTGCAAAAGCGGGTACCACATCGGCAACATAAACAATTAATACCGAAAACAAAGAGGCAAAAATACCGGTAACCACTACTTGATTTGCCCGCTTTTTACCGTAAATCTCGCTAATTAAATCGGTGATTAAAAAGGTAATGGGATAGGGTAAAATACCAACCGAGACAATAAAAAGTTTGCTCCCAAAAACCTCAATGTCCAACGGGTGCCAATAAAAAAACTTTTGAAAAATCAAGTTTGAAACCACCAACGATGTTATAAATAGCGCCCCTAAAAGCATGTAAATACGCTGTGCCGCAAGTTTGTCTTTTAATGTCATATAAATTGTGAATAAATAATTTGTTGTCAGTTCGAGTGATGCGACGCAGGAGCATTGTATCGAGAACTTGTCTAATTCAATATACTTATTTAATAGTTTTAAATTTTGATTTATTGGGAGCTAATAATTGTGAATAAATCATTAATGTAAATATAAAGTAAACCATTTACTTTTAGTTAATTTGCTTTCTCAATGAAAAAACCAACTACATTTTATATTGCTTTGGGCAGTAACAAAGGCGATAAATTGAAGAATTTGCAAAGTGCCGTTGACGCTATTTATACCAAAATCGGGCATGTAAAACTTATTTCCAAAGTTTATAAATCGCCCGCTATTGGTTTTTGTACCGAAGCTTTTGTAGAAGATTTCTTGAATTGTTGTTTGGTTTTGGAGTCCGATATGCAGCCCCAAAATGTGCTACGGGAATTATTGGCCATCGAAACCGCTTTGGGGCGTACGGCAAAAAAAGGAACGGGCTACGAAGCCCGAACCATAGATTTGGATATTGTTTTTGCCGAAACCGAAGTTATCGACACAAAAACCTTGAAAGTGCCACACCCCGAAATGGAAAAACGCAGGTTTGTTTTGCTGCCTTTAAATGATATTGCTTCTAAAATAAAGCATCCCGTAATAAATAAAGAAGTATCGGTTTTATTAGATGAATGTGAAGACGAGTCGGTTTTAGAGCCCATTAATATTTGGTTGAAAAACCCGAGCAAGCAATTTAACTTTTCAAAATACAACTACATTGCCATAGAGGGGAATATTGGCGCAGGAAAAACCAGTTTAGCCACTAAAATGGCGCACGATTTTAATGCGAAACTTATTTTGGAACGTTTTGCAGATAATCCGTTTTTGCCTAAATTTTACGAAGATGCACAGCGTTACGCCTTTACTTTGGAGATGAGTTTTTTGGCCGATCGCTACCAGCAAATATCAGACGATTTATCGCAGCTCGATTTGTTTAAAGATTTTATCGTGAGCGATTACGATGTGTTTAAATCGCTTATTTTCGCGAAAATTACTTTGGAAGAAGATGAGTTTATGCTTTACCGAAAGCTTTTTAATTTGATGTACAAAGATTTAAAAAAGCCCGAGTTGTATGTGTATTTATACCAAAACACCGAACGGTTGCAACAAAACATTAAAAAACGCGGACGCGATTACGAGCAAAATATAGGCAATGATTACCTGGAAAAAATAAACACAGGCTATTTAGAATTTTTAAAAACCCAAACCGATTTTAACGTTAAGATTATTGATGTTTCTGAAAGGGATTTTGTTGAAAACAGAGCCGATTATTTGTGGGTATTGGGCGGTATTTGCGGTGGTGCATTTTAGCAGTACATTTTTTTATGTAATTGGCACTGTGCTGTAATTTTGTTTGTAAGTATGTAATTGTTTGCTTGGTAAATATTATTTACAGCTTCTTTTGGTTTCTTAGTTAAAATTTTTGTTTCGTACTTTTCTGCTTTTTAGCATTGGTAAATGCAATCAAGCTACTGTTATATAAAATCTCATTATTCCAATAATGGTAGAATTAAATTCTGTAGTAAATAACAAAGCCAAAGCAAGTGCAAAAATAACCGGTTGATATTTTGTAAAGAAGTTTGTAATAAGGTTTTTTTGTTTTATTGCGTTTAGTTCTCCGTTTTTATCAAAAATTAGATAAAAAACAGGATAAGCCCCTCTTAAAAAATGTGCCGACTTCCAAACACAAGTTTTTGTTTTTATTTCTTTGTTGTATTGTAAAAAAAAGCATCGTTTTTATGGTTTTTCAGAGTATTTCTTTTGGTCTGGGCAATTAATTTTTCGATACATTTTTTATTTGCCACATGGTTGTCTATAATTACAGTAAAGGTGTTTTGTATATGGTTTTGCTATCTGTTTAGTGAGCATATGGTGCAAATAAAGCATGATTAGACCAAGTTTTAAGCTGTTTTTTTTCCGATAAACCGAATCACGCTTGCTAAGCCATTGTGAAAATTTCCTTCGCTTAATTCTACAAGCTTTTCATCGAGTTCGATAATTTCAAAATCCCTAAAGGTTTCTTTTATTTCCTGTTTAGAAAATAGCATTCCCTTATCTCCAGGGCCACCAATTTTAGGATTTTTTTTTCGAAGTTCGAGATTGTTTATGCTAAAACCTTCTAAAATTATATAACCATTTGGTTTAATTAAATCAGCCAAGTCTTTGTGTAATTTTTCTTTTACCTTTTCTGGGAAATGGGCATAAATAAGGGCAAGGGAACCAAAACTGTTTTTTTTGAGGTTTAGTTGGCTTAGTTCTCCAACTCTATAATTAATTTTTACGCCTTCGGTGTGCGCCAATTGCATTGCCTTGGTTTTAGCTTCTTCGCTAATATCAAAAGCCAGAACATCTAATCCGTTTTTTGAGGCGTAAACGGCATTTCGTCCTTCACCTTCGGCAGGTAAAAGTATTTTACCAGAAAGGTTTAGTTTGTTGAGAGCGTCTTTAAAAAATACGTTGGGGCTTTTTCCGTATGCGAAATCTTTTGTTTTGTACCTATCGTTCCAAAATTCCTTCATGTAGTTTTAGGGTTTTCTGCATCATGCATAATGTGTTTGTATGCTTGGTTATGTGATTAATGCACTAAAGTTAGCAAATAAATTACAGATAGAATTTTCAGGGTTTACATTACTATAATTTGTTGATGTTTGAATTAATAGGGGGATAGTAATTTTAAAATCCTTTTTGTTGTAGGCAGTTTTATTTAATTTGTTTTTTTATGAGTTTAATTTGTCCGAGATGATAATAAGTGTGTTCAATCATTGCGTCAATATTACGGTAATATGTCCCATATTGTTTATCTATAAAGTCCGACAATATTTTTTCGTCTGACATTTTTTCAACAAGTTCGATAAATTCTTCTGAGTCAAGGCAAAACTTATTGATTAAATTTTGCCACTCTTGTTCTGATTTTACAGCTGGGTAATCAAAGCTATATTTGTCTCGTATATCAAGTGTTCCTCCCTTAAGAACTTTTTTAACTCCAGCTATATAGTAATCAATATGAAAAGTCAAATCAGCAATAGTGTTAAAATCATCTATTTTTTGAGTTGCTTGTTTCCAATCGAGGTCAATTATTTGTTCTTTGAAATTTGTGCCTAAAACCCATTTTCCTTCAGTAAAGATTTCTTTTAGTCGGCTAGCTAAATATTCGTTTAATTTCATGATAATAAATTTAATTTTTGGTTTTTGATTGCCACCGTGTTGCTGTTAGGCTAGTTAAATTGGCTAGCACTTAGCTTTGCAACTACGCACCAAGTTTGAAATTCTTGTGGAATTTCAAAAGTAGATAAAAACAAGCAATTACTTTGGCCGTTGTTGAGTGTGGATCACATACTTCATCTAAAAATTTTCCGTAACTCAATTTCGTTCTGTTTTAATTGCACCCAATGGTTCTCTTGTATATGAAAAGTAGCGGATTTTTAAGCACTAACTTTTCAGATAGCAATATACTTAATTAGAGGGAAAAGCGGTTCAGAATTGCATCTAAACCGCTATTTTTTATATACGTTGTTACCCACTGGCTTTTTTCGTTCAGTTTGTTTTTCAGCGTTGGCTTTTCCGTAATGTTTTTTTCTCAACCAAAAGGAAACACGAACCAATAAAATCAATGCAGGAACTTCCACTAATGGTCCAATCACACCTGCAAATGCCTGTCCTGAATTAAGTCCGAAAACAGCAATAGCAACAGCAATCGCTAATTCAAAATTATTTCCAGCTGCTGTAAATGCTACTGAAGTTGTTTTGTCATATTCTGCTCCTGTTGCTTTGGTAAAGAAAAATCCAATGATGAACATTAGTGTAAAATAAATAAGTAATGGAATCGCAATAATTACAACGTCCATTGGAATTTCTACAATCAGTTCTCCTTTTAATGAGAACATTACCACAATTGTAAATAACAATGCAATTAAGGTCATTGGCGAAATTGTCGGAATGAACTTTTTTGTGTACCATTCCTCTCCTTTTACTTTTACCAAAAGCAATCTACTCAAAATTCCCATTACAAACGGAATACCTAAATAGATGGCTACACTTTCTGCAATTGTACCGATTGAAATATCTACGATTGCTCCTTCAAACCCAAAGTAGGGTGGAAGAACAGTAATAAATATCCAAGCATAAAAACTGTATGCAAACACTTGAAAAATACTGTTTAATGCTACTAAACCTGCTCCATATTCGCTACTTCCTTCTGCTAGGTCGTTCCACACTAAAACCATCGCAATACAACGAGCCAAACCAATTAAAATGAGTCCAACCATATATTCTGGATAATCTCGTAAAAACGTAATTGCCAAAATGAACATTAAAACAGGACCAATTATCCAATTTAAAACAAGTGAAATAGAAAGGATTTTTGTATTTCTAAATACTTTTGGTAACAGTGCATAGTTAACTTTTGCTAAAGGTGGATACATCATTAAAATCAAACCGATTGCAATCGGAATATTGGTTGTTCCACTACTAAATGAGTTGATAATGTTTGGAAATGTTGGAATAAAATATCCAATTCCAACACCAAAAGCCATTGCCACAAATATCCAAAGTGTCAGATTTCTGTCAAGAAAACTTAATTTTTTTGAAGCCATTTTTTTAAGAATTTATTTGAGAAAAAACGTAAAACAGTTCAGTAGCAATTTGTAGACTTCTTTCCTTGTATTTTTCTGCTTGTTGTGGTGTGTTATCAAATGCTTTTGGGTCTTTAAAGGTTATTGGAATACGTTTTTCTGCACCTGCAATGAAAGGGCAACCACCATCAGCCTGTGAGCAAGTCATAATAGCTGCAAATTCAGATTTTGGGTTGAAATCGTCATCTAACTTTTTTGAAAACCCGATGATTGGATGTTCATTGCCAGCATATTTAATGCTGTAAATTGGGTTTTCGTTTTTTTGAAATGGGTTTTATTTGAAAACCCGAATTTTGCAATGTTTCAGCAACCATAGGAAAAAGTGCTGTTGCCTCTGTACCTCCTGAATAACAAAACACGTTTTTAATATTAAAATAGTTTGCCATTGTTTGAGCCCAAACTTGCGATAAATGACTTCTTCTTGAATTGTGAGTGCAAATGAAATTGATACGGATTTCTTTGTTTTCAGAAACTTTTGACTGAATAAAATCTACTAGCGGTTGTAAAACTTCTTTACGCTCGCTTGTAATTGTTTGAGGATTTAATCCTTTAATTACATTTTCTATTTCTGAAAACAGAATTGGTTTTGTTGTTATCATTTTTATAAGATTTATTCATTTAGCAACATCCAGAACCTGGAGCACAGCTATTTGTAGATTGTGTTTGTAATTCAGTTATTATTACTTTTTGTTTTTCAACAGGAATGCCACATTGGTCTTTAGCTAAACAGTCGGTTTGTTTATTGGTTAACAAGAAATTATGTCCGTCAAATCCAAGTCCGAATTTTCCAATCGTATCTGCTTGATATTCTACTTCAATTTCTAAATCTTCTATGTTTAGAACCTTTTCAGAAAGTTCAATGATATTCAAGAGTTTTTCAGGATGCAATCTATGGTCGTAGTCGTTTGCATTCCAAAGTTGGAAGTTTACAACTTCTTCGTTTCTTACAGTTCCACCACAATCGATAAAATGTTTTGTGATTTTACCAACTTCTGTTACGTGAAAGTGGCTTGGGACTAATTCTCCGTTTGGTAATTGAAAACCAATTGTTTCCAATTCTTTTAATACTGACTTTACTTGTGATAATTTCATAATTGTATTTGTTTATTGCGATTATACGATTAATTAATTCAAATTTTTTTAACAGCAATCTTGTTTTTCTGTTAAGTCTTGATTTAGGAATTCATTCATTATAGTTTTCATTGCTGTCCAATTTTCTGTGTGAATACAGTAACAAACACTGGTTCCTTCTACATTTCCTTTAATTAGACCTAAATGTTTTAGTTCTTTCAAATGCTGTGAGATTGTTGGTTGTGCTAATCCAATTTCGTTTACCAAATCTCCGCAAACACAAGAGTTCATTTTAAACAAATGTTGTAAAATAGCTACTCTTGCAGGATGTCCAAATACTTTCGCAAAAAGAGAAATTTCATTTTGTTGGTCGGTAAACATTTCGGTTTTGGCTAATCCCATTATTTTATTTATTAATTCATTGCAATATTACGATTAATATTTTAATGCCCAAAGTTTTTTTCCGTGGCTGGGCAAAAAACAGCTCTTTTATTTTTTTAAGCGTTGGAATTGAGCGTTGGCAAAAAATAAATGTGCTGTTTGTGCGGCTGGTTTTTAGCTTGTGGGTAACGTCCCGCGCAGCTGCTTCGCGGGACGTTCGGCGGTATGTGCCCGATAGGGCTAAATGCCGCCGAACGTGTTTATATATGGTTTGTTGCGTGAATTTAGCAACTAATTTAGTAAATAATTACAGACAAAGAAAATCCGAGAGGATTTTCGCAAGTAAGCAAGTAGCCAGCAATAAATTATATATTGTGTTGGCAAATCGCTTTTTTTCAGATTATTAATTTAAAAATTCAACATATTATGAAATTCAGATTTAGTTTAAAGTATCTTTTTGTATTTCTTCTTTTTTGTTCGATAATGGGTTCTCTACTCGGTTTTTTCGTTCATTCTTACTTTCGTCAGTCTGCCAAAATTCAAGAGTTAGAACAGTTATTAGAAAACTCAAAAAACTAATTATGATGGTGAAATACATTAATTTTCTCCCTATTTTGGATTCAAAAGTTTTAAGTTTTAATTCCAAGTCAAGTATTTTGTCTTGCTTATTTTCTCTTTCAGCCGACTTTTTCAAAGATTCCAAATATTTAAAATGTCCTCCAATTCTTTTTGCTTCTATTCCTTTTGGCTCAAGTCTTTCAGTAAACTCATTTGGACGATATTTTATATATTCACACTCAATCATAAAATCCATAACATCTTCAACGATATTAGTTTTGTCTTTATTCAAATCTATATTTGATAAGATAGAATTAAAATACATTGCAAGTTCATATTCTAAAGGAAACTCCTTTCCAATAGGAAGTCTAACAATTAATTCGTCAACTACTTTTTCAATTTCGCTTTTCGTCATTTTTCAGAGTGTGATTGGTAAGTGTTTCCCAACGTTTTTGTATATGAGCTGTGGCGTGTCTTGGCACGAACCTCTCCAAATAAAAACTGGCTTTGGAAAATCCGCAGGATTTTCCAAGAGGGGACTGACCAAGCCATAGCTTATATACGGTGTTGGCAACTGGCATTATTCCAGTATTTCTGTTAATTTTTGGTTCAGTTCTTCTCCTCTTAAATTTCTTCCAATTATTTCTCCATTTTCGGCAATTAAAAAATTGTCAGGAATTCCATTGATTCCATAAATTAATGACGCTTCGTTTCCGTCGCCTTTTAAGTCACTTACGTGTTTCCAGTTCAGATTGTCTTTTTCGATTGCCTTTAGCCAACTATTTTTGTCCTCGTCCAAAGAAACTGCGAATATTTCAAATCCTTTTGGTTTAAATTTCTCATAGGTTTTTACAAGATTTGGATTTTCTTTTCGGCAAGGACCACACCAAGAGGACCAAAATTCAAGAAGAACAGTTTTTCCTTTTATATCAGATAATTTTTGGGAATTCCCATTTTGGTCTGCCATTTCAAAATCCGCAAATTGCTCTCCTAATTTTTGGCTCTTTATTTAATTTGATATAATTCGCAATTTTTTGTCCGTATTTAGAATTTTTATTTGGCTCTGAAAATTGTTCAAAAAGTTCAGTCGTTTTCTTTTTTCCGAAAGTTGTGGAATATACGGCAAGCATTTTTGCACTTATAATACTGTTTGGATTGTTCTTAACAAATTCCATTTCCATTTTTAAACGTTCATCTCTTGGCAAAGTGTCCGCAACTCTGTATAAATCTTGGCTTAAATTTTCCGATTCTGAACCTGTTACATTAGCAGTCAAAAAATTTCCATTTGAGGCGTCAAATGTCATAGAATTTTCCTCTAACCATAGAAATCTATACGCAAAATTATCTTTCGTTCGTAAAACTGCTTGAATAGGCGAATAAGGCAATTTAGTTTTAAACTTAAAAGTGTTGTTTTCTATTACTGTAGAATCTTTAAACTCGTCATTTACTAAATAAATAACCATTCCGTTTTCAACGTCCTTTGTTTTTCCGTTTATTGAGAATTCCGTTTTTGGCTGTTCTTTACAGGAAAATATTAATAACGCTAAAATTCCAAATGTTAATTTCTTCATCGATGTTTGTTTTGCTTGTTGCCAACGTGTTCCTTTAGTTTGTAATAAATAACTTTATATAGAAAAAGAGGAGAACTATAACGTGTTTTAGAATTACAGATCCATGACACGTACGAGTCCTCTCTTTCTATAGAGTTGCAAAGAACCATTTGGAATACC
>NZ_JBHULK010000010.1:0-27365 GCF_042684345.1 Gelatiniphilus marinus
TTTTCACTTTGCAAAATGGCGTATAGCTGCCTGTTCTGCGGCGTTTTCACGCCGTAGTGCAGGCAGCGCAGCTGCGCGGGACGTTCGGCGGTATGTGCCCGATAGGGCTAAATGCCGCCGAACGGTTTTGTGTATGATTAGTGGCGTGTTTTAAGCACTTAATTTAGCAAATAAAAACCGAATAGAAAATCCGCAAGGATTTTCGTAAGTAGGCGAGTACTAGCCATTAATTATACACGTTGTTGGGCTTTCGTACTTTTTAATCGATATCTTTCTTTAATTTATTAGGATTTTGTCGTGTGTCAAAAATTGTAATTATTTCTATTTCTTTTCGTTCAACTATTATTCTGTAGAAAAATGTGGTTTGTTTTGTAACAACACATTTGTATAGATTTTTAAATTCTGATGATTTTGGACAACTATCGGGTTGTTTTGATATTTGTTTGATTTTATCGTTCAGTTTTGAAATAAACTTGTCACGCGTTTTTAAATTCCACTCTTCGAGTAAATATTCAGATAATTTGAGAAGTTTTGATTCGGCAAGTTCGGATAAGAATACTTTCATTAAGAAATTTTCTTTAGGAATGACTCGTAAGAAACTCTTTTTCCGTTATCTAGTTCCTCAATACCTTGTTTTATTTCAGATTGTTCAGTTGAAGTCAGTTCGTCCCAAAAATCGACTTTTTCTTTTTTTACAAAGTCAGCTACTCTTTGGATAAAATCATTGTTTTCAGTTTCCAAAATTGTTTTTAGTAGTTCAAGTTTTGTTGTACGAATATCCATTATAATATCTCTTTATTTAATCAAATGTACAAAAAATATGATTCAGTTCGATTTTTTTTCTGTATGAAGCCCAACGTCCCGCGCAGCTATGCGCTGTTTTGCAAAGTGAAAAGTAGTGAAACGTTTTCACTTTGCAAAATGGCGTATAGCTGCCTGTTCTGCGGCGTTTTCACGCCGTAGTGCAGGCAGCGCAGCTGCGCGGGACGTTCGGCGGTATGTGCCCGATAGGGCTAAATGCCGCCGAACGTGATTGTATATGAGCAGTAGCGGATTTTAACGTTATTAATTTTCAGATTACAATATACTTTAATAAAATGAAATAGCGGTTCAAGTTGATACTCAAACCGCTATTGCTTATATACGTTGTTAGGCACTGGCTTTATTTCACCAATTTAATTATGTTTTCTACCATTTCTACTCGAGCACTCGTTATAAATCCATCAAATTGCTCTTTGGTCATATTCGGATTCTCGATAAATTCATAGCTCGATGTCCAAACAATCATCGATTTGTTAAAGCCTAAATCAACTACTTTAATCATATTGTTCATGTCTTTAGCTGGCACGCCTTCTATTACTTGATACGAATACGTTCGGGTTTTGTCATCAAATCCTGTTATCTTTTCCTTGAAATAACCATTTCCGTCTGCAGAAGTACAAACTCTTTCGCCACCAATACCTTTTGGACCTTTCCATTGTACTTTTGATACAAAAGATGATAGCTCATCAATATTGTCCATTTTTCGAATTTGCTCCCAAACTTTATCTGCTGAACTTTCAATCTCTGTTACTAATGGCGTTTGAGCTTGCAACATCGTAGTTGCAGAAATTAATAAGATAAATAAAATTGTTACTTTTTTCATGTTTTTGATTTTTAGATGTTAATTAAAATTTTTATTTATGTTTTTATTACTGTTGCTTTCGGATATTTCTTTTTAATTTCTTTGTATTTGTCTGTTCCTCCAGTAACACGTTCTCCTGTTTCTATGTAATGCTTTAGACCAACTAAAGTTCCAGACATTTGCTTTTTGAAACCGCCCTTTGCAATGATGCCTAAAAATGCTGGTTTAGTTCTAAATTGAAATTCATAAGAAGCTGTTGATGTACCATCACCATTGTCTTTCACTCTGTAAAAAGCTTGAGAATTGTCAAAGTTTAGTGGTAGTTTTGCACCGTCAATAACTACGTTAAGCATTACCATATTTTCTTTGTCAATTTCTGCAATACGCTCTTTAGACCATTGTGTACCTTTAGCATTAAAGTTACACTTACGTTCAGCACCTACTTCTCCTTTTAAAGAGCCATTAGTATATTCTGAAGTGTAGATGTAAGGTGAAAAATTAGATATTTCACCATAATCTAAGACCATTGCCTCCCAAACTCGTTCAGCAGGTGCATCTATTTTTATTTCTACTTTAACTGTTCGGAATTTCTTCTCCATACTTTGTGCTGAAACATTAAGACCAATTGATATTAATAGTAATACAGCTACAGATTTGAATGTGTTTTTCATTTTAATTTGTTTTTTAGTAAAAGAATTGTTCTAGAATAATTTTTCCATTTTCTACTTGATAGAGAATAATTTCATCTAACTCTGCCTTATTTCCATCTTTTAAAGTAAATGACGCTTTGTAGGGTAAAGCAATAAAATCTTTACTGGTAATGGCTTCTCCAACTTCCATAGAATGAAATTCAGCAATGTTGCCTCTCATAATTTCATCTTTTTCTTTTATGGCTTTTACACCTTTAATATCAGGAAAGTAAGGCGATTGTGGTTCAATGTGTTTTACCTTCTCTTGGTCAAACAAAGTATCATAAACTTCATCAAACTTTCCTTCTTTTAAAAGAGAGGTCAATTTTTCAGCGATTTGTTTTGTTGTCATGTTTTATATTTTAAATTGTTTATTATTTGGATACCAAACTTGTTGATGTGTTACAAAACTCATGCAACCTTGTCAGCTAACTTTTCAATTTCTTTTGCTTTGTTTTGACTTGGTTTACCTGTTTCAACATAGTATTTCAAGTCATTTGGAATATGCTCAATTTGTTTTTTTAGTTGCATTTTCATCATAGGATTCATAATACTACCTACCAAACCTTTAGTCTTTACTATAAGATGCATATCTACTTTAGTTATCTCTGAGCTTATTGAAGTTAGTTGCCAATTATTGATTGCAGAATCAACAAAAAAGGGAAAGCCTTCAATGACTTCGTATTCGAGGATATGATTATTTGCATCAAATTTTCTAATAACTTCTTTGATTTTCCCAGATGGTAGTTCGCAAGATCTATTATTTGAAGGTGCCCCTTTAATCACTGGTGGGCTAAATGCTTTAGAATGATTTAAACCTGATGCCCATTTGTATGCATCACCAAATTGATTTCCCAATATGTCCCAAACAGCTTCTATTGGCTTGTTAATAGTAATTTCTTTTTTAAATTCCATGTTAATAAATTTTATATTATTTATTATTTTGATACATGAATTTGTAATGTGTTACAAAACCAAAAAAAGGTTACCTCCGTCAGAAGTAACCTTTTCATTTTCAAACTGAAATCTCAACTTAATTTATATCTTGAAATAGTTTGAAAGTTTATCATTGTTTATAAGCTCTTTAATGATAGTATCTTTGTCAAAATCATCTTTTACTGGATGCTCTTGAAATAATTTAGTGTAAGTTGTCGTAAAATCGTCTAAAGCTTCTTCGTGGTTATTTTCTACAAAGTCTTTTACTTTCACTTTAGTTTTGATGTTGAATAGCATTTTTTCTTCATCTAAAACACCCATTTGTTTCAAAGCTTTTGCTTTTTTAGGGCATCTACAAGGATTTTCTTTGTTTACCAAACCACACTTATTGTTCATATAATTAAACAAATCTTTACGCGCTCTGTGAAGCTTTATTCTAAAATTTTGAGGACTTACACCAAAAATATCAGCTCCAAGTGTGTGGTCAATACCAAAACTTGCGCCTAAAATAAATATTAGACGTTGTTCTCTATTTAAGCACATAATCATTCCGCTCATGCACTGAACTTGCATTTCTTTAGATAACTCTTGGTAGCTAATTTCTTCTTCAATACTTAATTCTGGATTTGGAACTTGGTCTAAACGTTCTCCATAGTCATCAAAATCTGAAAATTGTTTTTCGCTTTTTCTTCTTTTGGATTGTAAAAATTCGTTAACCACGATACGATACAACCATGTTCTAAATTTACTTTTGAAGTTGAACTGCCCTAATTTGGTAATAACTTTGATAAGTACTTCTTGAGTTAAGTCTTGAGCATCAATAGGGTTGTGACACGTTTTCCAAGCTACATTATAGATAAATGGCTGATGATAACTTATAATTTCATTTAAAGATTCTTTGTTGCCATCTATAGCTTGTTTAACAAGGTTTTGTTGTTCTGTATCTGAATATGATTTACTAAAAGGAAACTGCATAATTAAAAGGTTTTATGTTTAGATACAGAATAGTCGAAGGTGTTACAAAAGTTCCTTTTTTTTCAGCTTGTGCCTAACGTCCCGCGCAGCTATGCGCTGTTTTGCAAAGTGAAAAGTAGTGAAACGTTTTCACTTTGCAAAATGGCGTATAGCTGCCTGTTCTGCGGCGTTTTCACGCCGTAGTGCAGGCAGCGCAGCTGCGCGGGACGTTCGGCGGTATGTGCCCGATAGGGCTAAATGCCGCCGAACGGTCTTGTGTATGATTAGTGGCGTATTTAAGCATCTAATTTAGCAAATAAAAACCGAATAGAAAATCCGCGAGGATTTTCGTAAGTAGGCGATTACTAGCCATTAATTATACACGTTGTTGCCCACAGTTATTATCTCGGATTCAATATAATATCTTTTTCCAATTTATATATTGTATCTGACTTTTCTTTTTGGACTTTTATTTTCCATTTCTGAACCCAACCTGAAGATGAAGGAACTGCTCCATTATTATCTAAATAAATATGAAATCCGTTTTTCATTCCATCATAATCCATTAAAGTCCCATTTTTAGTTTCCGTAAATCCTAGTTTTTGGGCAAAATTCTCAAATTTATTTTGGCTAAATTCTATTTCTTTCGGACCATATTTCCGTCCGTATTTATTCGTTTGTTGAAATTCAGTCCAAAATGAGTTTTGCAATTTATTTTCAAAATAAGCCAATTCTTTCATTGCTAAAATTCTGTCTTTACTTTTAGTGAATTGAACTATAATTGTATCGGTTTTTTCAGTTCGAATTTCTTTTTCAAACGTATTATTTTGCGTTTCAGTTTTTTTATTGTCAGCGTTATTTTTGTCGTCCGAAAAACAATTTCGTACTGTGGCAATTAAAATTACAATTCCAATAAATAGCAAAATTTTTCTTTTCATACGTGATTTTTTTAATTGTGGGCAACGGTTTGTGTAAGAATAGTAAGGGATTAAAACGCACTTACTTTTCGGATTAGCACTTAGCCAAATTTACAATTTTCGTTTTAATTTTTTCTTCTTTAAATCGTCAAATTGTAAATTTGGCGGATTTTGTAAACATGTACTAATTTTGGGGCTTGCACTTAACCCTTATTATTTTTACACTTTGTTGGCACCAGTTTTTATTTTAATCAGTGTTAAAATCAGTATTCCAGTCAAAATTACATTTATCCAAATCAAATATTGAGTTCCTTGGGTTGCTTTATCCGTTTTGAATGTCAATTGTTGTGCTAAATCAACTTTCTGTTCATCAAACCTTGAATTGTCTAATATCTCAATATCAAATTCGCCTTTTGATTCCGTTATTACATTTAGGTACTCAATTCCGTTATCTTGGTTTTTACCGACTACCCAAAATTCAGTCGTTCCGTCATTTTCAAAATCAAATTCTGTTTTTTTATTTGATTTTATTCTACCACCATATGTCACATAATTCCCTTTTCCGCTCCAAGCGTTGTTCCAAAACGCAATCGAGTATATTTTTAGTTCTTTTTTGGTCAAGTTTTCAATTCGCAAGGTTACTGGTGTTGATGCTCCAAATGTGCTATCAAATATTGAATTCATTCCGAGTGCTGAAAGTCCGATTATAATTCCAAAAATCGAAAGAAATCTTAAGCCAATTTTTGAGTTTGAGGACGAGAAATATCTAATCAGTAATATGATTATTAGTAAAAAAGCTGAAAAAAATAGTATTCTCATTTCTCAAATTGGTGCCAACGGTTTTGTATATGAAAAGTAACGTGTAAAAATGCTGTTACTGTTCAGATTGTCGTTGTGTTTTTTAATACGCCAAAATTTTAGAGTTGGCACTTCTCTAGTTATTTTTTATATACGGTGTTGTGGTGTCGTTTTTTATTTCACTTTTCGTTATTCAGTCCGTTTTATTTAATAATATTAGTAAAGACTGAATTTATTTGCAAATTTTTATTGAATCTAACAAACATTTCAAACTCATATGTTCGGCTTTTGTTCCAACTCGCTTTTTTTATTGTATTAGATATTTTTAAACTAACAGTTATAGAACCGTCATAATCTCGGTTTGTTTTAATTGAATTATAAAAAATACTTGATTGGGGATTTGGATAGGTTTCTGCATATTTTTTATGTTCTGTAATTGCTTCGTATTTATTTAAATCAAATTTGTTGTAAAAACGAGTAAATTTTGGGGCAAATAGATTGTCTAATTCAGCAAAATCATTATTACCCAAGGCTATTAAATATTGCTTTATTTTTGAAACAGCTATTTCTTCGTAATTTGTGTTTTCTTGTATAATTGGCTTCTCTATAATATTATTTGTCTTAAAGAAATCAAAATTTACTGTATTAAGTGCAAAATTTAAATCTGCATCCTTATAACCCATAGTGGTTATTCCGACAACTTCTCCGTCATTGTTGAATAATGCTCCGCCACTACTTCCGTGTGTTATTTGTGCAGTTGTTTGAATATAGTTTTCACGATAACCAGAAATTATACCTTTTGAGAGTGTCTGTGTCAATCCTCTTGGATTACCAATTGCAAAACAATCTTCTCCAATTTTCGGATTTGATTTAGCGAACTTAACAGGTCTAAAATTATTGGATGCACTGTTGGAAATTTTAAAAACAACGTAATCAGATTCTTCGTTATAATTGACAATTTCAGAAATCATATAACGACTACCTCTATTTGTATAAATTATGGCATTTTCTGCATCTGCCAAAACGTGATAATTTGAAACACCCAAACCATCTTCTCTTATGAAGAACCCACTTCCCATTGATGAAGTGTTATTTGTACTATTATTTGCTTCGATTAAAAATATAGATTCTTTATTCTCTTCAAATAAATTGTTAAGGGGTTTTTTAGTCTCAATCTTAATCTCTTGACTTTGTTTGTTCTTGAGTTCTAATTCACGCTCTTTGAGATTTAGTTCTTTTTCTCTTAACTCAAGTTCAACAGCCTTTAATCTGTTCGCTTCTGACTCATTCTTACAAGAGATACAAGTAATTAATATAAATATCAAGATATAAATGGATTTCATTATAAAATTACTCGTTTTAGTTTACCTGTAATCTCTCCTAGCTCACTAATATTAACATCTTCAACTTTGAAGTATTTTGAGCGTTTTGTTTTAATAATAATGTCAGAAATATTATTAATTTCAATCTCTTTTGGTGCGATAATACTTATCTTGATTTTGCCATTTTCAAAATCCAAAAGGCTTTCAGCATTTGAGGTTACTGTCAATCCCATTTGGTAATCACTTATGGAATAATTAATTTCTTCAGTTTTTTTATTGAAATTTTTTACTTCTATTGAGGTATATTCGTTTATATTTTTTGTGGAAGTAGAAAGTAGGTTGCCATTTTTTGTGAATTGGATTGACGAACTGTTTTTTGCGGATGATATATAGCCCAATACTTTAATTTTTTTCAGCATTTCAATAAATGAAGGCTGAATGTCGTAATTCTTCTTTGCAATTGGATTATTTTTAAAATTAACCTCATCAAAAAATATAGATAAGTGTAAACTATCCATATCTTTTACATCTCCATTTGGTACATTGGTTTTTGCATAGGCGTTATTTAGAATACTATCATTTATGTATTTATTGACTTTTGATTTAAAATTTAAGTCAAGATAAAGAACATCAGGAATCGGATGTGCTTGATTGGCGAGTTGGGTTTTTAACTCTTTAGTCCCATGATTGGACAAAATATAACCACCGTAAGCGGTTAATCCAGTTCCTAAAATTATTAAAATAATTGCTACTACCACTTGAACTTTCATTTTTGCACAAATATAAAATTATAGTGCAATTTAATTAATTAGTTAATATTTTTCACAAATGCACCACAACGGTCTTGTGTATGAAACGTAGCGTATAAAAAGACACTAACTTTTCAGATTTAGCACGAGCCGAATTTTTAATTTTTATGTTTAACTTTCTTTTTCTAAATATACAAAATTAAAAATTTGGCGTACTTTGTAAATATGCAAAAACCTCTCGAAAAACCTGTAATAGCTATGTTTTATACACGTTGTTACCTGCTGGCTTTTTCATTCCGCAAACTTGCTAGCGTTGGCAAAGACATACTCTTTTGCAATTTTTGGCTTGTGTAGTGGCTGAAGCGAATTGTAAATGTGTATGGCTTTAAGCGTTGGCTTTTTCAGTCAGATATTCTGCTTGTGTTTCTTTAAATATTCTTAACTGCTTGTTTTGTTCAATCAATATTTCATTAAGTTCGTGAGATTCTTTTTCTTGATTCGGGAACTGAATTGAATAAGCACTTGGAATTGATGTATCTACTTTTACATCTGGTAAATGTTCCTTAATTTTTTCTAAAGATTTCTCAAAATAATTCTCACTTATTTCGCAACCAGTTAAACTAATTCCTGCATTGTAGCAAGCGATAGCAATTGTTCCACTACCTAAATGTGTGTCAAGTATTTTGTCTCCTTGTTTAGCATACATTTTAAGTAGCCAATTATAAAGGTCAAGTGGCTTTTGTGTTGGATGAGTTTTATTTCTATTTTTTCTAACGCTATAGTGAAAAATTTTAGCAGGTCTATCTAATGAAGACCAAGCCATTTCAGCCATTGCAAAATTGTTAAGTGATTCAGGTTGTTTTTTATCCCAAATTATATAACCTTTATTGTATTCACTCCTTAACCACAATTGTCCAAAATAATTACCACCCCAAATAATTTGGTTTTTTGAAACACGGAAAAGTTCATTAAAATATTCATCATTGGGTTTTACATCCCATTGTGCATATTCTTTCATATTAAATTTTCTATCTCCACCTCTTTTAGTTTTGTTTAAAATCCCATAAGGTGGGTCAACAATTGCCAAATCAAAATAATTATCAGGATATCTTGACATTAAATCCATATTGTTCTCTCTTGTAATTGATATCATAATTATTTTTATCTTTTTGTTGCGAACCTTTCTATAGTCATATTTGAAATGCTTTTACTAATATCGGTTCCTAAATTATTTGTGATTATTGTATCGAAATCTTCAAAATCGATTTCTCTTATATCGTTATCTATGCAGTTATATAAAAATTCTGAAAATGTACTTGCTCTAATTATTACTATTGGCGAAGTTCTGATGTCTTGCAAAACAGCAGGCACGTATCGTGGTGCAACTACAATTGTATATTGACCACCTATTTTTTCTCTATGTCCAGCTAATCTGCCAGAATTTATTCCAGACAATTTATTTTTCGTTGATTTTGCATCAACAGCAAACTTTTTCTTTTTCGTCAAATAAAGACACTCAATGTCTGTGTTTCCTGCACCTCCAATTTTTTCTGCATCTACATTATAGAACATATTAAAACCATCTGTCAGAGCATCTTCAAATAAGTAGGCTTCTTCACCATCTGTATTATTTGAATACTGTTCAATTAATTTCGGAAGATTAAGTAATTCAAACTTTAATTCATTTTCAACTTCTCCGATTGAATCAAGTAAAATTCTTGGATAGAAACTATAAATCTCTTTTATAACATCTATTTTTAATCTTTCAGGGTCATTTAGTAAAAGTGGTTTTTCTAAAAAAGAGTAATTTGTTTCAAGACTATTAACTAGGTCTTTTAATTGAGCTGGAATTTCTACAACATTTCTAGTTACTTTTCTAAAAGTTTGTGTTGTACCGTGTTGAAGTTTACAAATTAATTCTCCTTGTGTTTTATCTAAAACACCTGCCCCTGAAAATAATGTTGACACATAATAATCCCACTCATACGCTGAATTCACATAAGCGTGTCTATCTTCCTGAAATTTTTCAGCTAATTCTTCGTTGGATAATTTTCTTAAATCTAATATCTCTTTTACTAACTCTTCATAAATATCAGATGTTACTTCTTGGATAAACACCACAATATATGCAACTTCAAAAGCAAAAAGTTTGTTTTCTAATCTAGAATCGGACAGTAACTTAAAAATTAATCGAAAAGGATATAATTGAAAATCTTTATTAGTACCACTATGAGGATGTTGGTATTGAACAGCCCATAACATTGTCAGGAATATTTTCGAAGACTTTTCCTTATCCTCAATATGTTTTAAGAAAAGGTTTCCAAGTGGACTATATAAAAACCTATCATCACCATCAATTTTCGCTTGATATCCAAACATATAATATGACAGTTGATTGATTTTATGATTTATTGCATCAAGAGGCATATCAGGATTTCTCTCACTATATAAACCTACTTCACGTAGTTTTAAATTTAGACGTGCTTTTTCTTCTTTCGATATTGCAGTTTTAGAAAATGATTTTAAAAACTCTGCAACTGAACATAAAAGTTCAAAATCACTTATGTGGCGATATAAAATCCACTTTTTGCTATCTATTCTTAATGTCATTATTAATTATGAATCTGTTCAACAATTTTTTTTATTAACAAAGGTGGAATACACTCACCAATACATTTTCTTATTAAAAGCTCATTGGTGTCATTCGGAATATTCCAGTCAGCAGGTAAAGAAGATAAAAGCATTAGTTCTAATGGTGTCAAGACCCTTGCATCAGAATACAATCCATTTGATAATTTTCTTCCTGGATGAACATTTAATTGTGAGCTGATTGCATCATTTCTCATTGTGATTGTTGGTGCGGGTTCGTCCCATTTAATTCTGCGATAAGTAGTGTTGTAGCTTTTTATTCTATCTCCGTTTTCTTTGACAGGAAAATGTATTTTGTTCTCAAATGCTGTTTTTCCAGTTGGCGTATTCTGCATCCAAGTAATATGTCTTTCATTATGTTTTCTCGCAAAATGCCATTTTAAATTAGACTTTTCATTTGCTTCAATACTTGGAAGATGTCCAATAGCTTCTTCTACAGTAATAATATTTTCAGTTGTTGGGGAATTCCATTTTAATCCCTTTTTATACATTTTAATTATTGCACGAACTCTTCTTTGTGGTACTCCAAATAGTTGTGCATCATATTCTTCTGCTTCTATTTGATATTTATCTTTAAAAAGAAGCGATAAAATGTCAATTATTTTCATTAACTGACCTTGAAATGGTAACTCTATTTTGAAAAAAGTTGGTACGTTTTCAATTAACACATAATTCGGATTCTTTTTTTCAATAAACTCGATTATTCTAAAAACTAGAAAATTTCTTTCGTCAGTTAACATTTGATTTTTACTTCTGTTTTTTCCAGCTACACTCATTCCTTGGCAAGGTGGTGATGCTATCAAAAAATCTAGATTATCAGATGATGATTCAAGAATTTGATTAAATATTTTTTCATTTTGAATATCGCCAGCTATCATATTACAGTCTTTATTGACTGAACGATATAAATTTGCTCGCTCTTTCAAAAGCTCATTTGCAACTGTAATATTAACACCTATTTCATTGAAATAAGTTTCTGAAATTCCAGCACTTGAAAATAAAGATGTTCCTATCATTTGTTAAATTGTAATAAACCTTGTGTTGCTTTTGTTATTCTATAATAATCTGCTTTTTCCTTTGCAAGACTTAAAAGGTCAGCAGTATTGTCTTTTTGGTAAATTAATTCAGCAATTTTTTCGCTTAAAAATTCTTTTTCAAGTTGTATAACGTCTAAATTAAAAACATCAGCAAGTTTTGGAATTATATCTTCCGAAACGCTTCGTTTTTGATTTTCAATTTTTGAAAGTGTTGACTGGTCTATGTCCAAAGCAGCAGCAAGCTTTGTTAATGTCAAATTATTTTCGATTCGCAATTTGTGAATGTACTCTCCAAATGTTTCTTTCATCTTCTTGAATATTTTGCCTTGACAATTTTGTCAAATATAGATAATTTTATTCAGATAAGGGTGGCTTGAGCGTTGGGAAATTTTAGCTCTTTTGGTTTTTCGAGCATTGGAATTTAGCGTTGGCAAAAACCGAAAGTGCTAAAATATGCGGCTGGTTTCAGCTTGCAGGTAACGGTTTTGTATAACGAAAGTAAGGGAAATTTTTAACTTACTTTTCGGTTTTAACCTGTTGTGATTTTTTAGGTTTTACTTTTTGGGCGAAAACCATTAGCCCTTATTTTTGTTATACGTTGTTGTAGCCAGTGTTTTATTCAATTTCATCTATTTGCTTTCCGCACTCTTCACAGTAATAATATTGGTGAAATAATGGGTTCATTTCAACATCTCCACGGTCATAACATTCAAGTCTGATGTCAGTTGCAAACGATGCTTTTTGTGCTGCTATTACAGGGTTTATTTTTCTGTGTTCATAGTGATATAAGAACATTGTAAATGCTGTTGTTAAATCTAAACTGCTTACAGATTGTTTAGCTCCACAAACATATTTTATATTATCACACATACCCATTAAAGTATATACAACTGAACCCATTCCGCCTTTACAACAATATAACATTATTATACTTTCAGGATTTAGACAGTTGGTTTCGCAAATAAGGTTTCCAATGTCGCTCCAAGAGAGATTAAAATCTTTATTATCTGTAAAACAAGTCTCATCTCCGTGTCCTGCTAAATATATGTAGTCGTATCTGTTACCTTTTAATAGTTCTTTAAGTTCATCTACTGTTTGTATGTCCTTTGCTACAATATTTATATTAAAGTGCTGTACAAAACTGAAAAGTCCATTAGCACTATTGGTTAATACATCTTGTGTTATTCTTACAAAAAGTAGATTCTTTTGGCTCATACGATTCTTTTAAACACAGATAACTCAATTTTGTCCGATGGATGTTGCTTAACTGTTATGTTCAGACAGTCTTTTTTTAATTCGGATATTATTTCGTTAATCTGCCTATTTAGTTTTTTTAATTTCTCTATGTTTTCTTTTGTGTCCATTGTTAGTTTACATTGGCTACAACGGTTTTGTGTATGATTAGTGGCGTGTTTAAGCACCTAATTTAGTAAATAAAAACCGAATAGAAAATCCGCGAGGATTTTCGTAAGTAAGCGAGAACTAGCCATTAATTATACACGGTGTTCTACGCAGTTTTTTATCCGCTGTATCTTCTTTTAAACTTTTCATATTCCTTTTCTACAAAACTTTTTCCTGGTTCCCAAAGCGAGATAATTCGACCAACTTCGTCAAAGACTTTTGCATTATTCCTTTCGCTAATCGTTTTCATTGCTTGGTAACTGCTCCTAAAGTTTTTAATTCTCTCGCAAGCTTTTTCGAGTTCAAAAAACGTGACTGGTGTTTTCTGTTCTCGTAATTTCATATAATTTATTAATATCTGACTGTTTTTCTGATTTGGCTTATTAAACCATACAGGAACTTTTTTATAGATTTTTGCTAATTCAAGTTCTTTTGATGTTCCGTTGTAATTGTCCGAATCGTTTTGTGGGCTTTGAACATAAATTGTCTGTTGTATTTCTGTTTGTGTTGAATCATAAATTTTAATCTTAAAATCCTCCAAAACTTTCTCGACTACGCTTTCGCTTTGTTCTCTTAAAAGTTTGTTTTTCAATTCGTTTTTTAAATATTCAGAATATTCGGTTGTTGTGATTTCGTTTTTTAGATTTTCAACAGTTTGATTTTCTTTAATGCTCTCAATTTTTTCTTGGATGTATTTCTCAATATTTTGGTAACTAAAAGTTTCTTTTTGGAATAGATTTATAAACTCTAAACCTTTTGGATTGTCTTTTTTAAATGAAATTCTTTCTAATAGTTCGGATTGGTTTGAATCTACTAAAGAACCGTCAACAAATATTTTGATTTCATTTCCGATTAAGATGTCAAAATTCAGACGTAACATTCTCATATAAGACGAAAGTTGGTTTTGATAACTTGGGTTTTTTAAATCTGCAGAAGGATTTTTAACTTCAATTACAAACAAATTTGTGTCGTCAGATTTAATTATAATATCAGGCGTAATTCTATTCGATGCTCCTAATTGTATATTTTCACGAACTGAAATTTCTCTTTTAAAATGACTCCAACCTAATTTTTCAAATGCTTGGATTACTTTTAGTTCAAAAACTTGTTCGGATGCGTTAGATGGAATACTTTCGGATAGTATAAAGCATAATTCATTCCATTTTTCCATATTCTGTTTTTCTTTAATGTTCGTCTGTTTGTTCAAATTGCGTAGAACGTCCCGCGCAGCTATGCGCTGTTTTGCAAAGTGAAAAGTAGTGAAACGTTTTCACTTTGCAAAATGGCGTATAGCTGCCTGTTCTGCGGCGTTTTCACGCCGTAGTGCAGGCAGCGCAGCTGCGCGGGACGTTCGGCGGTATGTGCCCGATAGGGCTAAATGCCGCCGAACGGGTTGCGGCTATGAAAAGTAGCGTGCAAGTACACGCAAACCTTTCCGAGTAGCTTTATTGGTTTTAAAAGTACAAAAAACTTTGGATTAATCCTTTTGTAGCTATTTTTCATAGCCGTTGTTGGGCACTGGGTTTTCTGCGTTCTGCTTGGCAATTCCGCCGTATTTTTCTTTAAAAGCACTAAACGAGCAAGCTCTTCCCGCTTTTTAAGCCGTTGGCTTTTGCGTTGGGAAAAGCGGGATGTGCTTGCGGTAATTTGTTTCCATAGTTTATTTGTTAGCGTGTTCAGGTACATTTTGCCAAAATTAGAAATTCACTATCTTTGACAGATTTATGGAAAAACTCTATCGAAGAATCCCTTATTTATTGACCGCTGTTATTATCATCACAATAGCAATGCAATTGTTTTGGGGTTATTCTGAATATCAAAAAAACAGTACGGGCTTTAAAAGTGAAATTCAGCAGGCGTTAGATGTTGCCCTTGATAATTATTTTGTAGAACTCGCAAAGGAAAGTTCAATTTCTGTTAAAGCTAAAAAAGAGCTTCTGACCGAATCGGGGAAAATAATCATAACGGGAAATGACAGTCAAAAAATTATCGATAAAATCCATCCTGAAAGCATCAAGGAAATAAATGTAAAGGAACTGTCCGATAGCTTGAAAATACTGGATGAAATAAAAGACATCTACATATCTGTCAATAAAGATTTCATCGATTTTAAAAAACTGAAAACACTTTTAGATGGTGAATTGAACAGAAAAGAGTACACTATTCCCTACACGCTTAATTATTATAAAAACGACTCGCTTTTTGCAACAGCGCACAAAGGGAATTCATTTTCAAAACACTTTTCTGCAAAAGGAAAGTCCACTTACTTAAAAACAGGCGAAAGCATAGAAATACAATTTCCCAATGCGGTAAAAACCATACTTAAAAAAAGCTTGTTGAGCATTTTCCTATCGCTTTTATTAACGGTTGCTATCCTATTTGCACTGTTTTATATGCTCTGGGTAATGAAGCGACAAAAACAGCTTTCTGAAATAAAAGACGATTTGATAAGCAACATTACCCACGAGTTCAAAACGCCTATTTCTACCATTGGGGCTGCATTGGAAAGCATTCGGAATTTTAATGCAAACAACGACACCGAAAAAACCAACCGATATTTAGACTATTCCAACCAACAACTGGAAAAACTGGGCAAAATGGTAGACCAACTTATGGACACGGCACTTTTAGACACCAATAATTGGACACTTAACAGGCAAACTATCGATGTAGAAGAATGGGCAACTGCCATTGTTGAAAATTATAAATTGAATTCCGCAGAAAAAAACATCACTTTGCATTTATCTGATAATTCTCAAAAAGAAGCTTTTATTGACTCGTTTCATCTCGGGAATGCGTTTGGTGCTTTGTTGGACAATGCCATAAAATATGGTGGAAACCAAATAGAAATTACAATTGAAAACAGTGTAGTCTTTTCAATTTCTGTAACCGACAGCGGAAACAGCTTAAAGAAAGAACAGGCGACAAAGGTTTTTGATAAATTTTACCGCGTGCCACAAGGTAATATCCATAATGTCAAAGGTTCGGGAATTGGTCTGTACCACGTAAAAAAAATAGCGGAAAAACATCTCGGCACCGCCAAAATATCTTTAAAAAACAACGCCACAACATTTACCATTTCAATACCTAATGAATAAAAAAACATCTATATTATTGGCAGAAGACGAAACCGCACTTGGGCAAATCTTGAAAGAAAGCCTTGAAACCCGTGATTTTGCCGTTCAACTTTGCCATAATGGTGAAGAAGCCTATCAATTGTACCAAACCAACCGCCCCGATGTGTTGGTACTTGATGTTATGATGCCCAAAAAAGACGGATTTACCTTAGCTGAACAAATCAGGAAAAACGATGATGAAACGCCCATTATTTTCCTTACCGCAAAATCGCAACCGCAGGATGTGGTTACGGGCTTTAATACCGGTGGCAACGATTACCTGAAAAAACCCTTTAGCATTGAAGAACTTATTGTGCGCATAAAAAACTTGTTGAGCAACCGGAATACTTCCAATAAAAACAACGATATTCTAATTGGCCAGTACAAGTTCGACCCCAAAAACCAAACCCTTCAATACAAGGAAGAAAAAAAGGAAACCCTTACCAATAGGGAAAGTCAGTTGTTGTTGTACTTGGCCCAACATAAAAACGACACGATAGACCGAAATGTGGTTTTGGCTCAATTGTGGGGCAACAGCGATTTTTATTCGGCCAGAAGTATGGACGTGTTTATCAGCAAGCTCAGAAAACGATTGTCAAAAGACACAACCATTAAAATATTGAATGTAAGGGGCGTAGGTTATAAATTGGTTGTATAAATTTAGAACCTGTATTTTATGTTGAAAAGCACATAAGCAGGCATCAGTTTCAAACGCTTTTCATAAGACGTAAAAGAATTGATTTGCTGAATAAGGTATTCTTCTTCATTCAAAAGGTTATTGAAATAAAGCGTTCCAGACCATCTGCTTTTCTTCGGCTCGTAGTTAATGGTTGCATTTAAAAAAGCGTAATTTTCGTTGTTCAGGATGTAATATTCGTTGTTTACGGTAGCTTTTAAGGCTTCCGAGATTTTTAAATTGAAATCCAAGAAAGCCTTTTTGGTTTCAAAAGAATTCAAATTCCCTTCCACTTTTGAAGATGAAAAACGATACGAAACACCACCAGAAAAATTAAACCATTTTTTAAAGTACGAACTTGCGGAAAAAGCATAGCTTCCCGAATAGTTTTTAAGGTTGCTAACTTCCGATTCATTAACCGAAAAGGGCGATTGGATAAAACTTTGGTCGGTTTCCCATTTAGTAGCTATTTTCAACTTGCTGAAATAGTTGGTCAGGCTTGCATTGGCAAGCGTGTTTTCACCACCTGCGTATGGTATTAAACCGTTAAAAATAAAATTACTGTTAGTGTAAGCATTTGGGGCATAGCCCGAATGGGCAATGGTGTGAAGCAATGAGCTGTTTATAGAAAACCCTTTAACATCGTTGTACAAGCTGTAGTTAAACGAGAAAATAGAGTTTTTTAGCTTTGTTATTTCATTTGTGCCACTTACAAAATCTTGGTATGAGTTTAAAGCAAAATCAGATAAGAGCATTTGCGCTTTGGGCAAATCTTCTTTATAGTTGTAGTTTAACTTAATTACCCCAATGTTTTTTAGCTTTTGCCTAAACGTAAAAGAAACGTTTTTCAGTAAAAAATCATCGTTGTTAAACCAATTTTGTGTGAGTGAAAGGCTTCCTTTTACATAGTTGTTTTGTTTCAGTTTAAACTTTAACGCTTCGGAAACCGAAAGAAAATTGTTGTCGATTTTCAAATTGTTCATATAGCCGTCAAAGTTGTTTTCAGTTTCGGTAAAAAGCCGGCTCGATGCATTTTCATTTTCAAAATGGGCGTGAAACTTCAGTTGGTTTTCCCATTTGTTACGTTTGGTCAGCATTGTACTTTGCAGACCGTAATAATTGAACTTGTTATTGACATCCTGAAAAAACGGCTCCGTGTTTTCCGTTTCCAACAAATCATTCAACAAAGGATGTGATATTTCGGCATTTTCCTGCGAAACGCCATAACCAACATACAAGTAATTGTACAATGCGGTGTTGTTCGTTAAAAGGTACGTATGTTCCAAATGGTTATAAAACGTTTCTGAAAAAGCATCGTTTTCTTGCGAAACACCTATGTTGCCCAACATTATGCCATTGATTGTATTATGCGGATTTCGGTTGTATGTTGCCGTATTTACGATATAGTTTTTGGCATTGGGCGCATATTTTAATTCCAATTCCGTAGAGCCAACCTTGTTCTTGTTTTCGTAATTGCTTATTTCTGAAAAAGTTGTGTTGTTTTCTCCTGTATTGTATTGGGTTATGGCTTGGTAATCTTGCTCTGTTTTGTCTGAAATGAAGTTTGCAGAACCCCTAACAGCCAACTTGTCGTTTACTTTTGACGACATCCCAAGTGAATGAAGCATTGATGTATTAAAAATACTTCGGGAATTGAAAACGTTTTCTTCTTGTTCGTCTATTGAAAAAATTGAAAATGGTTTTTTCTCTATTTTTTGAAACATTTGCGATAAATCAATCACAATATTTTCGTTTTGTAACAAATTAGACGCCTTGTTACCTGTGTTGTTGATGTTGCTGAATTCCAACAATTTTATCCGCTTTTTCAACAAGCCCAAAGTCAATGCCGATTGATAACGGTTTTCAAGTCCGTAGCCCGCTGAAACATTACCAAACCAAATGTTTTTAAAATCGCTTTTCAACTTTAGGTTTATGGCTACTTTTTCTGAATTGGAAAGACTTTTGAAAATGGGGTTTTCTTCGTAGTTGTCCAAAATTTGAACTTCTTCCAATGTTCTTGCATCCAAATTTTTGGAAAGGATTTTATAGTTTTTGTCCAATATGTTTTCACCTTCAACCAAAAGGTTTTCAATGGGTTTTCCGTGTGCTTTTATGCTGCCATCGGGCAAAACTTCTATTCCGGGCAGGCGTTTTAGCACATCTTCAACTGTTTGCTCGGTCTTGGTGGTGTATTGCGAAACCCTGATAAAAGTTGTGTCGGCATTTACTTTAATTTTTTGATGAGCTTCTACAACAACTTCTCTTAGGTATTCTGCCTTTTCTTCCATTTTAAAGTTGATGTTGTAGGTGGTTTGGTCATCAATGTTGATTTCCCTTTCAATGGTAGCATATCCCAAGCTTGAAACTTCAAGTAAAAACGATTGCATATTGCCCGATTCAAATTCTATTTTATAAAACCCTTTTTCGTTACTGTAACTATAGCCCAAAACTTCATTTTCTTGGTTTTTGGCCATTACAACAACACTTTCAATAGGTTGAAATTGGTTATCGGTTGTTAAGCCCGAAACAACAATATTTTGGGCATAATTGCCAACCGATATAAAAAGAAAAACAAGGGGCAGAATGGATTTCATAAAAATATCTGTAAAAAATGAAACTCCACTTTTATATGGGGTTTTTGTCCATTAAAATAGTTTGAAATTATTCAAATAACTCTACGCTAAGTGTTTCAATTCCACCTGAATTTACCGTTACATCGCCACCCATTTGTTTGGCAATCAATATGGCTTTGGTTTTGTTCTTTTCCACTATTTTTTCAAGCAGTTCTTTATATTCGTCAATTGAAATCCAATTGTATTTATTGTCTTCTTTGGGTTTAACAATTGGCCCCACTGATAAATTTTGCTGAGTAGGATATTCAACCGATTTAAAATAAAGGTACATTTCTTTTTTCTCGTCATAAGCTTCAAGAATTAGCCCCGGAAGCCCTTGAAGTTTCCAAGGTCCGTAGGGCAAGGGTATTTTTTTTGTGTACCAAGCCGTGTAAGTTTTCCCCCTGAAAACTCCTGTGGCTTTATGGCAGATAAGTCCGCCAAAAGTTTTTGTTTCAGCTTCCAGTTTCCAGTTTATTTTTTCTCTCTTTTCGCGACCGTAAACGGGTTCCTTATATTTTTTGTTCCACCAAAGGCTGTCTTTTTGTCTATTGTAGTACACTTGTTTGCCTTGCGGTAAAGTGTGTTTGCCCAGATAGACTTGGGTTTTCCCATTTACTTCTTTGGTTTGCTGTTTTTCCAATTCAGATTGATTTTCAAGCGAGTCTTTGGCCGTTACGTAGTAAGACGCTTCTTTGTCGAACACTAAATAGGCGTTAAAGTCAAGTCCTGCTGGACCACCTTTTCCGGGGCTTTCTATATGCCCATAATAAACAATGCCCCGACTTTGGGCATTACAAACTGAAATTGAAGCTAAAAAGTATAAAATTATCAAAAATCTCATTGTATTATAATTGTTTTTAATTGAATAAAACCCGTCTCGGCAAAGCCGAGACGGGTAAATGAATTTAGCTACAAAGAGCCCAAGCAATACCAATCAATTGGGCAGTACTACAACTGCCACAACTAACAGTATATGAAGAACCGTCTTCACAATTTACTGTGATTTCAGCCCTTACAGCATTTTCCGCTGTTTCGGCTTCTACAGTTTCCACACTGTTTTCGATGGTTTCTGCATTGGCTTCAGGAAGCTTTGGGGCTTCTTCTCCATTTGAGGCAAACGCCCCAGCGGACATTAGTCCGAACATTGAAAGAAAAACTAATTTTCTCATAGGTTAAAGTATTAGTGATTAATAATGATCCAAAACAAAGCATATAAAAATCAAAAAACAGTTAACGAGTGTTATTTAGTGTTAAGAAGTGTTAATTGGAGGAAATAAATTTCCAAGAGAGGAAGTCAGTCGTGATGTTTTAGTTGGTTTGATTTGGTGTCAGCGTTGGCAGGGCAGGCTCTTTTGGTTTTTTTATGTGGTGGGAGTTGCGGAGGGAAAAAACCAAATGTGCCTGCCGAGGGTTGGCTTTTTTTCAACCTTGTGCCCAACGTTCCGCGTATATGATTAGGTGCGGATTGCGGGATGCTTTCCTGTCGAAAAGCACCGAGGCTGATGCGGGAGATAATGCTGATTATCAGCACCGAAACCGCACTTAATTATATACGCTGTTGGCAACTGGGCTTTTTTACATCCAAATTCAGACTATTTATTTCTTCAAATTTAAAAAAATATTTCCTACCTTTGTGCGGTTATTTCCAATAAATTATACAACAAATGGCAAAGCCTTGGATAAAATAATAGGGTAATTCTCAAAATACCCACATTTTTTTAGATAGCTCTTCTCAGTGCTATCCATTTATTGTTGTATAATTTAATCAAGTTTATTTCATGGAGAACCAAAAATGGTTTAACACCTATATATTTATATGGGCTGGGCAATTTGTTTCAATGTTGACAAGTTATGCAGTCCAATTTGCTATTGTCATATGGCTTAGTCTGGAGTATCAATCCGCCGAGGTTTTAGCATATGCAGGTATAGCTGGAATATTGCCACAAGCTATTATTGGCCCGTTAGCAGGGGTATATATAGACCGTACTAATCGAAAACGTATCATGATTCTTTCTGATACTTTCATTGCTGTATGTGCTATTGTCTTGATATTTATCCTTAACAAGGAAACGGTAAATCTTGTATGGATTTATATCATGTTAGGTTTACGTTCGGTTGGCAATGCCTTTCATTCACCGGCTCTACAAGCTTTGGCTCCGCTAATTGTGCCTAAAAAAGAATTGCTAAGAGTTGCTGGTATTAATCAAATGTTACATTCGATTTGTAGTATTGGTGGTCCTGCACTTGGTACAGTGGCAATTGCCATATTGCCTATTTCAAATGTTTTGTATCTTGATTTGATTGGAGCATTACTGGCAATTTCTTCGCTTATGATGGTAAGAATACCACAGACAATAAAAGGTTCTAAATTTTCTGTTCATACAATATCAACCGAATTTATAGATGGGTTACATATCGTATCTAAAAATAGAGGTTTAAGTTACCTTTTTCTTTATGCCATGGCTATCACCTTTGTCATCATGCCTGCTGCAATTATGTTCCCACTACTGACAACAGGACATTATGGAGGAGGAAAATGGGAAATGGGCCTTGTTGAGATAGTTTGGGGGGGAGGCATGCTGATTGGTGGAGCTGTTTTAGGCTTGTTCAAAGTTGGGATGTCAAAGATTGTATTGGTTAATTCAATGTATATCATATTGGGGTTAACATTCCTTCTTAGCGGAGTTTTCCCAAAAGAATGGTTCATTGGATTTGTTCTGGTAACAGCAATTGGAGGTATTGGTTTATCTGTTTTTTATGCATGTTTTACTGCTATTGTCCAGATAACAGTAAAACCTGAAATGCTGGGACGAGTCTTTTCTCTTTATTACAGTTTGGCGGTATTGCCAAGTATAATCGGTTTATTGTTCACAGGCGTGATTGCAGAAAATATAGGTATAAACATCACTTTTATCATAAGTGGATGTTTGGCTATCGTTATTGGGTTGCTTTCGTATGGCTCTGAGAAACTTATGCAGTTAGGTAATAATTTAAAAAAATAAAACAAATGAAAAATACAGACATTCAGAAACTTGCAGAAAGACATGGTTTAATGCTTTCAGACAAGATGAAATTCAACGAAATGGGAATAGATTTCAAGGTTGGTTTTGCAACAGACAAAGATGAAAATCAATGGCTGTTGCGTATTCCCAGAAGACCCGATTTGGGTAAGCAGATTGCAAAGGAAAAACTAATTCTACAGTTAGTTTGCAAACATCTCACTGCGCAAGTTCCAGATTGGAAAATTGCGAACGAAGAGCTGGTAGCGTATCCATTATTGGATGGAAAACCCGCTTTGACTTATGATGCTGAAACTTATGAGGTTTCTTGGAATATGGATAAAGATAGTCCAAACTACATTCAGTCATTGGCTAAAATTTTGGTGCAACTCCATGCTATTCCGAAAGAAGAAGTTGTTCTGAATGGATTGGAAGTTACTACACCTGAAAGTCTGAGAAGCGAGATTTCCGAACGATTACGCTTGGTAAAATCCGAACTGGGCATAAGTAATGATTTAGAAAATCGTTACAAAAAGTGGTTGGATAATGATACACTGTGGCCGAACTTCACAAAATTCATTCATGGTGATTTGTATGCAGGACATATTCTAACATATGCCGATGGTAATGTATGTGGAATTATTGACTGGTCAACAGCCCGAATCAGTGATATTTCCCAAGATTTTTCAGGACATCTCACTGTTTTCGGAGAAGAAAGTCTCAAGTCTTTAATTTCAGAGTATGAAAAACAAGGTGGCAAAATATGGAATATGATTTTTGAGCAGGCCGTTGAGCGAGCTGCGGCTGCACCCTTGGCTTATGGTTATTTTGCTGTTGAAACACAGGATGAAGTCCATATAAACGGTGCTAAAGTCCAGTTAGGTGTTCAGCGATAATCGTGATTAACTTTTTATTATTTAGGGCTGGTCTTATTTTTTTGACCAGTCCTTTTATTAATCGAAACTTAATCTTTTTTCCTGGGGTTGATGTGTGTCGCTCTTAGCCTTGTTGCCAACGGTCTAGTGTATGATTTCGTTGCGTGTTTAAGCACTAAAGTTAGTAAATAAATCACAGATAGAAAGTCCGCAAGGACTTTCGTAAGTGGGCTATAACTAGCAATGAATTATACACATTGTTGGCAGTAGTTATTTTTTTATTCTCGGGTCAATTTTTTTATTTTTTTCAAACATTACAGTTTCATCTAAATATTCAATAATAGTTCTATTTTGTTTAAATTCTCTCATTAATTTCCTTGTTAATTCTTCAATTTCATATTTTAAAACTTCAATTTTTAATGGGAATTTAGGATAATTTATAAAACTTAATAATAAATGAGGTTCAACTTGACCACTCATAACAATATTACATTCAGATATTGAAACGCTTAAAAATATATTTTTATTCTTAATTAATTCATTTTGAATTTTTTGAATGTATTTTATGATTTTTGCCTTTTCAAGTAATTCTCCTGTATAGCCTAATTCAAGACCGAATGTGACCTTTGCCGAAAATGATTTTATAGTTTTTTTTGTTACTTCCACACTAAAATTCTGATTTTAACAATTCAATATATTCTTGAACTACTTCTTTTGTTTTTCCGTAATTTTCCGATTTCTCATTTGTTCCTTCTTTTAAGTATAGTTTTCTGTTAATTTCAAGCATTATAGATTCAACTTTTTTATTTTTTTGATAATATTCCATTGGCACAATTGAACCACTAAATGGGTAGTCAATTCCAAGTGTGAAATTTCTTTTTTTAAAAAAGTCTACGGAAATATCTATTAATTTTTTTGGTGTATGAAATCTATCTGTTCCAATATTATAATCAGGTCTTGGGACAACTTTATGTTGACTTCTTTTCATTGGAATGTTTGGAAAAGAATGACAGTCTAAAATTAATGCTCGATTATTTAGTTTTAATTGCTTTTCCACAGCATCATTTAATTTTGAATGATGCTTAAAATAGTATTCATTTAATATTTTATGCCTTAACTCTTTTGAGATAATTCTCATAGTTTCTCCATCATCAGTTTTTTCATATAAAACTCCCATCCCTACTTTTGCCATAGGTTCTTGCAAATCATCAGAAAATCTTTCAGGATCGCAAAAAATTCTTGAATATTCAAAAATTATACTTTCACAATTTTTAACACAATATAAATCTTGAGTATGCCAATCAGTTAGTTTGAAGATTTCATTTTCTAAAACTTTGTCTTCTAAAATGTAACCATCTTTTATTGGTATTTTATTTCCTGAGTGAGGAATATGCAGTATTAGTTTTTTCATAGTGCAATTGCCTTTTATTACACATTGGCAGTAGTTATTTTTTCATTCCTTTTTTAAGTTTCGATAATATATTAGGTGAAATAAATTCACTTATCGTATTGTTTGCAGTCTTCTGCTTTATCTTATTTTTTGAGATTTCTCGTTTAATGTTATTTTCTTTAAATTTTAATTCAGGATATTTTTTTATAAAATTGGTATGATTAAATTTTTTCTCAAAATATGTTTCAATATCAAATTTTTCCTTTTTCTTGTCACAGTACGTTTTAAAATATTCAACATTTTCAATACTCTTTTTGGCAATTCTACTTCCTTTCATTGCTCGTAATTTTGAGTATTTTTTTAATAAGGAATCATAGAGTATCTTATCGTGAACAGTTGTTACTTTAAAATTAAATTTTGCACAAATCAAATTAAATTGTTCTTTTCTTAATTTGAGTTTTTTTTCTTTGTGTTTGCTCGTTTTGGATTTATTTCCTTTGTATTTACCACCAACTGTCCAATTTTTACCAGCAAAATTTGTTGCGTTTCGACTTCCTCTTTTGCTCATATAAATCCAGTTTTATTTTTTTGCTTTAATTACTGCCAACGGTCTCGGCTATGAGTAGTTGCGTGGTTTAGCACTTAACTTTGCAAGTACACACCAAACTGAAAATCCGCAAGGATTTTCAGAAGTATGCGAGAACAAGCAATTACTTATAGCCATTGTTGGTGGTAGTTTTTATATTATTTTTCTTTTCTTTAATTCCCAATAACATTCAAAAGTAGCTTTTACATCATTTGAAGCATTGTGTGAGTCTTTTAATTCAGAGTTAAATAGTTTAAAATATAGTTCTGTCAATTTTGGCCATTTGTAGCCATAAGTACCTTTCAATGCACATAGGTTAATTGATTCTTCCATTGTACAAATTCTTTTCATATTAGAAAGTGAATCTGTCATATTACATCTTAAATATTCGGCTCTAACAATTTTCTCATCAAACTCAATGTTATGTGCAACTAAAACACCTGAATGCTTTGCAAGGTTGTCAAAACTTTGTAGAGCCAAAGATAAAGGAATTCCTTCTTCAATAGCTTTGTCAGTAGTAATACCATGAACATTAGAAGATTCTTCAGGAATTTTAAAATCAACTGGTTTTATTATAAAATCAGATTGATTAATAATTTTCCCATCTTTATCACTTAATATATAGGCAAGTTGAACTATTCTTGGCCAATTGTTTAAATCTGTTATAGGTGCTTTCCAATTTTTAGGAATCCCTGTGGTTTCTGTATCAAAAAAAAGTAAATATTCGTATTTGTTTTTTTGGTTGTTTTGATTTTCTTCCTGTTTTTGTAAAAGATTAATTTTATCAATTAAATCAGCTATTGAATTGTTTTCTTTGTCAACACATGAATCTAATATTCTCCAAATTGAAAGTTTTCTATATAGGTCTTTATATTCTTGGGTATTTGAGTTTAACTCTTTTAACTTTCTAAACTCGAAAATTTCTTTTTCGGTTGGTTTTAAGTTTTTTAATTCCTCATAAGTTTTTCCAAAATATCCAACGCCATCAATAGAATTAATATTATAATACTCTTTATCAAGTAAGCTTTTTATCCTGTTTTTATAAATTTCTGCAAGATTTGAATTATTCATTATTAAAGACGATTTTTTTCTATTTCTCGAAAAGATTCTACCGTTAAATGCATTTTGTAATTAGAACCCTTTTCAGGTGATACATTGTTAGGAAAAAGATTGTTATATGCTTGTGTTATGTTTGTAAAATTTTGATTTGAGTGACTATTTACTAAATTTATTATTGAATACTTTTCTTTGATGTTAAATAAATTTAGTAGTTCAGTATTTTTGAAATTGTCGATGACTTTTTGGAATAATGCTATATCACTTGTTACTATTTTAGACGAAATAGTTAGTCTTAAAAATAGAAACCAAAAAAGAGATTCGTAATTAAAGGCATTATCATTCATTAAAATATTGTTTTTATTTAGGCTTACTCTATTGACTTTAGTGTCAATTGAATCTAACAAGTATAATTTTTTATTTAACATTGAGTATGAGATTTCCTCAATTTCATTTTTACTATGAACAAACTCAATAACAAAAACGAATTTTTCTTTTAAAAAATGAGAGTTTTCTTTTTGAAATTCATTTCTATTATATAATTCAATAGCATTTTTATATCCCATATTTTTGCTAATGCAGACATTTAAAAAGTATTTAAATTGATTTTTATTTAGTTTAAATGCTAATGCTATTTTATAATATAACATTGCAGCAAATGGAGCTAAATAAGTAGACTTTTCATAATATTTTATTGCTAAATTTAGCTTTTCTTCAAGTTCGCTTGAGTCATTTTTTTCATTAATCAAGATAGATTCATTATACAATTCATCAGCCTTTTCCAGTAGTTCTTTTATGTTCATGAAGTAGTTGTTGTTTTCTGTTTTAGAAGCTGTGTCCAAATTACCACCAACGTCCCGCGCAGCTATGCGCTGTTTTGCAAAGTGAAAAGTAGTGAAACGTTTTCACTTTGCAAAATGGCGTATAGCTGCCTGTTCTGCGGCGTTTTCACGCCGTAGTGCAGGCAGCGCAGCTG
>NZ_JBHULK010000011.1:0-22061 GCF_042684345.1 Gelatiniphilus marinus
AAATGCAATTAATCTATACAACGAAATAAGATTACATTTATCTTTAGACTATAAAACACCAAATATGGTATATAAATTAACAGCGTAAAATCAATTTTAACCTGTAGCCATATTTCAGGACTAGACATTTGAGAAAAACGCACAATGATTGACTTTAGAAAGGAAGATATTAAACCATTAGACTGGATCGTTAATGAGGTTATCGTCCGATATGTTTTAACGCCAGACGACCTTGTAGAAGCTGGAATTATTAAAGAGCAAAAAGGCTTTGAAATTGACCCGACTATAAATGCCGTGAATGAATTTAAACGATATTTATATGTTCTTGATAAATACAAAGTTTGTGATTGTGTTTCTGCGATGGATATGTTAAATGTTCGTTCTAACGAATACACATTGCAGTTTAAAAATCTTGGTGGATTTAAAAAACTGTACGCTGACTTAAAAAAGCAAGAAAAACGAGAAGACCTCGAATTTGAATTAGCGGAATCTAATATTCGGGCAAACAAGCTGAACAAGAAAGTAGCGAAAAGAAATAAAAGAGAAACCATAATTAATATTATTTTGGGTTTTATAAACATTGGAATATTAATATGGCAAGCGTTAAAAGCTGAATAACCATTAATATTATCGAGGGTCTTGGAAACTTGATTTTCATAGTATTTTAAGTTTAAAAATTAATAATCTGAATAATAAAAAAACGGTTGGCAACAATGGCTATAGTTCATTGCTTCGGATTTTCTGCCGAAAATCCTCGCACTTTTGCTATCTTGGTTTCTTAATCGGAAAATCCTTGCGGATTTTCACGCAACGAAACCATAGCCGAGTACGTTGGGCACAAGCTGAAAAAATCGAATGGCGAAAAAAATTGGACTTCTAATACTAATTGTAATTATCTCGACAATTCTCGCTTCGATTTATGGAATTTTCCACAATCAAATCTCTTACTCAATCTCGAATGAATACTTTACGAAATTCAAACTTGAACAATTCGGATTTGTTGCCTATCCAGATACTGTAATTATGACAATTGGTGTTGTTGGATTTTTATCTACTTGGTGGTTCGGACTTTTAATCGGACTAGTAAATGGATTAGTCGGAATGATTCAACCGACACCGAAAATAATGTGGAAAAGTGCGTTCGGAGCAACAATTCGGACTTTACTAATCGCAATCGGACTTGGAATCGTGGGAATTTTGGTTGGCAAGTTCATAATTTCAAACTTAAATACTAATTGGAATCTTCCAGCGGATTTAACCGACCGAAAAAGTTTTTTGACTGCTGGAACAATGCATAATTTCAGCTATCTTGGTGGAATAGTTGGACTGATTTACGGAATAATACATCAACTGAAAATAAAAAAAGCCAGTGCCCAACAATGTATTATATTAATTACTTTAATAAATCCTTGTAAATAAAGAGTTTTGAGTCGTTAATTAAAAAAGGGTACAACATAGGTATAACATTTACCCCTATAAAAAGAAGTGATCTAAAAGCATTAAAAAACCGCTTCTAAATTAATAAAAGCGGTTTGTAATATGTATCTAAACTTAACTCTATTAAGTTGCCGTACCAGAGCCTAAATACACACTATTTGATGCCTGACTACCATCAGCAGTAATAAAGGCCATAAAAAGCTCTACTGTGTCTCCAGAATAGGTATTAGGCAATGTAATTACTTGAGAACCTACTGTTCTATCTGCACCATCAACAATGTACATTGATTCTTTTTTTGTTGGATTATAAACCAATACCATTGCTTTGTCTGTAGCATTAGCATTTCCTTCTGCAGAGTTGTCATCCCAAGTAAAAGTAACTTGACCTGCTGTTGTTAAGTCTGTTGAAGGGTTTAATGCCCCTGAAAGATTACCTCTACTCAATAAAGCTAAAGAGTAATCAACAGTAAAGTTTGGAGCAATTCCAGTAATAGCATTATTCAACACATAAGACATTGCTGCATTAAACTCCGTTTTTTGAACAGCATAGGCCTTATACCCTTTTTGAATAAAACCTAAATTCGGTTGAAGATACTCTAAAGTAACAGTGAATTTGTTCCTTTGATTAACTTGCCCTTCTGTACGTGGATTTGCCACGCTTGAAGGCTTAATTCTTAAATAGTCAATACCTTTCCAAGATGCACCAACTACGTTTCCTACTTTACCTGATACACCGCCCAGGATTCCTTGTGAGATAACACCCATAACATATATAAATTAAAATTAAACTTCATTCGGACTTGGTACGGACTTGATATGGATTTTAACTCCATCCATTGTTATTAATATAACTAAAATAGTGCCATTTTGTTACTGTTTTAAGGCTATGTGATGCCTTTGCATTACGCTTCTTTACTTTGCATTATTTTGAAACAATTTCGTATGTATGCAACCTTTAAAACTGACATTTTATCAATGACATTTTGTAGCTCCTTTTCCTTTTTACTGATAACCTCAACCGCCTTAATGTGTTTTTGCATCTGGTCGTTAATGTTTTGAGCAGATTTTAAACCATCTTTAAGCGTGTTTCTACAATCATCTATTGAAATGAACGGAATAACACTACCTCTTAAATAATACGCATAGAAACCGCCTATTTGTAGCATCATAGATAAATGATAAAGGGTGTTTTTTTCTTCTTCGGTTGGTACAGTTACCACAAAGCAATTAGGGCAGGGATTTGTTAAAGGCTTTCCGCTGTTTTGCCCTTTGTTCAGGATAAAAAAATGAGGTTGCGAGTAGGTTTTTCCGATTTGGTGTGTTTTCAGTTCAAAAGTTGACATAGCTATCCAATTTAAAATTGCTTCGCTACGCTTCGCACCATTAATTTTTTAAAAGAAAAACAATAAAAAAAGAAAGCCGTATGTTATTGTGGCGTGGATGAGGCTGTCAAGGTTTTTGGAAAAAATACTACCCTCTTGCGCAAATAATATTTGGGTGGAGATTTTTTTCAAAACCCGTAGGGCTTGACCTTGATAGGCTTGCGCGTTGGCTATGGTAGCCACATATTTTTGCTATCTTTTTTTATTTATTTTCTGTTGTTCTAAAACATCTAATATGTCTTGTTTTTTGTAAAAGATTCTGTTGCCCATACGAATTGGGTTTAAAATGCCGTGTTTATTCCAGGAATGTATTGTTACTAAACTTATCCTTAAATAATCGGCAACTTCTTGTCTTGTTAGGATTTCATCATTTTGCTTTTTAGATAATTCTTTAAGGTAATTTTCAATTTTAAACATTAATTTATCTGTTACCGCATCTGCTAATTCATCTACTGTAACTTCTGTGATTTGAATTGTTTTTGTAATCATCTTGTTTTCTTTTTAGTTAATGGATTTCCACTTTTGGGGGCATAAACTCTTAAAAAAATAGGTTATTACCAATTGGAGCTTTGGAAGAAGCGTTTGTATGGGTTGCGTTTTAAATAGTTGTTTGATAAAACAGCATTTAAACAAGCTACTTATACAGGACTTTTAGGCAATAGCTTGTTGTTTTTTTGAGGTACGAGAAAAAGCAATATGCTATGGCGTACTACTACATTTTATGAGCCTATTTTTTTAAAACCGCTGACTTGGGTGGTGGGGAAAAGTGGTCTTTAATATTTGTTAACGAAATGAAACAAACAAAGACTTGAGGTAAGGAATACTTGGACTTAACGATGGTTTTGTGCAGCTTGAATGAGATAACGAATATGCATCATTTTAGTCTAAAATTTCAAATGGCTGGTGTTTCAATTTAATTCGGATTTTTATTGAAAGTTCGGTTGTGAGCGTGGGAAAAGCGGCTATTTTACATAATGGCGTTATAACTACAGCTTTGGTGATGCGGTGGATGTAGCGGCTGCTATTATAACTACCTGTTATGTAAACATAGCTTTGGGTGGTTTTTGGTGTATGTGTTGGCAACAGCTCTTTGCTTTTTTATTGTACCACTTTTTAAAATATACCCTCAAATAAAATAAGCAATGTGCTGTGTGAGGGTTGGCAACCAAAAACTACAAGTGCGGTGGATTGCGGAACAAAACAAAAGACAGAGGATTTTGAGGAACGAAAAAACTGGGTTTTGTTTTGTGGGGAATATATATCTTATTCTTGGGCTAAAACTATTAAGTCAAAGAACATCAATCTTGTTGACAGTTCCACTTCATCAGGTAAGCCTGTAAATTCTTTTTCTTGTTCTTCAGTAGAAAAAAGACTTTCAAAACCATTTTTAGAATAATATCTTAATGCTCTTGGTTCATTATATGAATCAACAACTATAAATCTACATCCAGTTTTATTAGCTCCATCAATAAACCAAGATTTAATAAAATCCATTAATTGCTTGCCTGTATTATCTTCTTCACCTTCAATATTTCTATAATCTTTGTGAACACCCAAACGACCTATAAGAACAGCTGGATAGCTTCTCATATGTTTTTCTCTAGGGATTTCTCTAATTACTTTCTTTTTTCTAGCATTCGGTAGATGAGTAGTTTTAATACTATCATTAGATATAGTAAAAGCACAAACTATTATAGAAGGGTCTTCATCTAGAGTAAAACAATAAGTTTTACCTAAAAGTTCAGAAGAATAATTTTCTACATCATTACTAAAAAAATCATTTAAATCAGGATGATCGCAATCAAAAGGTTTACAACCATCAATAATTTCTTGATTATAGGGTTTTAGTGTACAACTATCAAGTAGAAAACCCAAAGCAAAAGATTATAGTTTAGCTTTAGCTAGAATCTTTGAAGCAACAGAAGTTTGTTTAGAAAAGTCAATAGAAGATCTCTTCGCAGAGTTTTCAGCTACTTTAGTAGTAAAGTGAGCTGCTGCTTTATCTTTTAATACAGGTATAGATTTAATTGCTATTGCCATTGTTTCTAAATATAGTACAAAATTATATATTTTATTTGTTTAAAAACAAATTTTATACCAAAATCTCTATTAATTAGATTATTATGTTCTTTATAAAGTCTTTCAGGATGAACTATATTACTAGCAACATTTATTCTGAAAACAACCACTCTGATATGAGCAACATAAGCTCATCTTTGTCTACAGCAGGTACTTCATTATAAAATTTAGCTTGAATATTATTATATTTTTCACCTATAACGCCACCACTAATATAATTACGAATTACAGTATTATCTACAAACCAATATTGTTCGCTTTCTATGTTACCTAATATCCAACGTAAATTAGTTTCAAAATAATCTGTCCTGTCTTTTAGCATTTCTGGTTGAAATCCTGTGCCTTTACCTGAACCAAAGCCTAATCTACCATTACTTTTTTTATGATATTTAATTTCCAAAAAATATAATTTAGGAATATGACCATTTTGAGCTATCAGCACATCTACGGCTTTTTTAAAATTATAGAGTTTATAATCTTTTTTATCCGATAAAATTGGAATTAATATGTCTTGACGTATGTGATTTTCAAATTGAGGTTCGTCTAATATATTTTGCATAGTTCTTTTTAAAATACTTTTTTCATTTCATCAATAAAATCTGATAACGGTATTCCATTAGACCAAACAGCTTCTTTAACTTTATATTTTATTTGACCTTCCTCAATATCTACATCTATATCATTATTAATTGTTCTTGTCTTTGCCACTTGATTATCTAATTCTTTAACTTTATTAACCTCATCAGTCAATAGCACACCAATATTAGTTACAAATCGTACATTTGATTTAATCTCATTTTTGATAGATTCTTTTACATTTCCTTCTTCATCTCTAAAGTTTTCAAAATCTAAACTGTGGCTAAACACACATAATGCAAATTCGTTCTTTTTACTTGTTGACAATTGCCCTTGTGCTTTTGTCATCCTGATATAATCAGTTCTTGTAGATTTTAATTCTATAGCATAACTCTTTGCATCATTATTAACAACCAAAATATTTTCAAAACCTGTCTTTTCATCAATAAAATCATTTTCTATTTCAACAGCTTCAACAATATCAAAATCTCTACCTACAACCTCTTTTTTTATGTTTAGATTGGACTGACTTAATTCTTCATCTATAACTTGCTCAAAAATATCTTCAATAGTTAAACCAATATCCCTATTGTTCTTAACTATTGTTTTCTCTTTCCTTTTCTTTTTTATTTCTTCTATTAAAGCTGGGTCATTAAAAATCCCTAATACTTCTTCAGGTGTTACCTGGTTGTTATGACCAGCAGATAAAATAGATGTATAGGCCTTATCCCATTCAAATTTTTCTTCATCAGTTTTAGCATAGATATTTTTTGTTAAGTCTCCAACACTGACACCTATAATATTCAAGAATTTTGCAGTCTTTTCGTCTTTAAGTTTTTCACTTAAAAGTGGACTCTTCTCGAAGTAATCAGATAAATTAGAAGATGTTGCTGTTTCTGACTTATCCTTGCCAATGTTTACCCATTGTCTATTTTTTAAACGTGCTATCCATATTGATGGGTAAATACTTACCGGCTGTCCATAAATTTCAATTTGAACTTCTTCAAAGAGTTTTGTGTCCTTAACTAAAATACATTCTGTAATAAACTCCAATAATTGCGAAGTTCTTTTATTTGCTTTTCTTGAGTTATTAAGAACAGCTTTATCTTCAGAATAGAAAAAAGGAATTTTTGAAACAAGAACCTCTGGAATTTCGAGTGTTGAATTTTCATCTTCTCGTTCCCAAAAATCATCATCTAATTTTTTAGAAATTACTTTTTTTAGGTCATCTTGATTAAAACTATGCTTTTCATAATATAAAGGTTGAGCATATATAAAACCACTTTTTTCTAATTCTACAATAACATCTTTTATAATATCCTTGTAATCACTATTTAATATAAAATCATCACTAAACAACTCTTTATAATCTCTAAAAATCTCTTCCCAATTTTCTACTGGTGCAAGAATTGTATTCTTATTTGACAACCTATAAATATCCCTATTACCTTCAATGTGATTTGCATAGGATACAGGAAAATTTTCAAGCTTTTCAATTTTAGAATTGGCTAATAACCAACTGAACATATCCATTGAAGCTGCATATTCTTTCTCGGTGAAATAGCTTTCAATTTCAATTACTTTAGCAAGTGTTTTATCAAAAACTTCCTCTTGTGACTTTTTTGTTATGTTGGGAAATGAAAGCTCTACATCAATTAAATTCTTTCTTATATCCTCATCTAAAAGTTCTAAAATATCTTTTAACTTATTATCAATACCTCCATCAGTATTTAAAGTCGCTTCCTTTTTAACAAAATTTCCATTTTGGTTAGCTATAATACTATAACTTTCAAACAAATGCGGTTGCTGAATCTGTTTAATTATCGAGTAAAAATCATTAAGCCACGAGTAGGCTTTGTCATAATCATTATTAAAAAAGGAATTTGTAAAACTTTGTAGTGTTATTTCCTTTTCTATTATTTTGGCTACATCATTTAAAGTTAATTCAAAACTAAACTTATCAAATTCAAAATCATCCCAGGACTTAAGTATTTTCAACCAATCTTTATGTATCTCTTGTTTAACTACTTTGTTAGGATATAACTCTTGAATTAAAGACCAGTATTTACCATTTAACTCTTCAGAAACATTTGTTGGAATAAAAGCATCTTTCAGGATGATAGGATCGTCTTCATTATTCATTAAAACTCTCTTATCAAAAAACTTTTCAATCAGGCTTTTTAATTGCTTGTTGTACCAATCATTATCTACTTCTGGGATGTTAATACTTTTTAATTCGCAAAGGAAATGTACATTTAAAAAATTATTGTTTATCAGCCCATCAAGTAAATCTACATATAAGCCAAAAGCCTCCTTAAAAATGGCTTTATTCTTGTTGACATCATAAGTATTAGCTACACTTAAATAAATCCCATCTCTTTCTGTTTTAGGACTAAATGATAAACTATTAATGATTGCCGGAAACTTAAATGAATCTGTTGTAACTAGAGGGAAGTCATAATATATACAAGGTGTTTTTCTATTGATTCGTAATACTTTTTTATCGTTTACTTCAATGTTAACTGATAATTTAATGTTTTCTTCAGCACTTTTTTCGCCATCCTCTGTATTGTATTCAAATTCAATAACTGTTTCATTCTCCAGTTTTAATATGGATATGTTTTCATCCTGAACTTTAATTTTATACTCCTTAATAGAAGTCTCTGGATTTAATTCATTTTCTCCAAGACGATTAATATCGAAATTATCTTCTCTATTCGTTATTAATAATTTACCTATTTCCTCACTTGAAGCGAGCACAAATGGTATGGTTAACTTTAATGTATTTATAACATTTTCTACAAGATTGGTGCGTGTTGGATTTATTGTATATGTGAATTGTGTATTGTAAACCTGATTAGGATTAAAAGGATAATCAGAATTGTCCTTAAAGTTATCATAGGATTCCTCTAATGTTTCACGAAGTTCATCACTGCTGTTCCCTGTTCTATCAAGTGTAAACTCAAAACATTTATCTTTTTCCAATAATTTACCCTTAATATCAACCTTTTTAGAAAGTAGATGCGTAGTCATAAAACCTGTACCAAACTTTCCAGTCTTGGTAGGGTCTCCTTTTTTTGTTGAGCCGTGATAAATTAGGTGCAGTATTTCTTTTCTTGTAAATTCTTTACCAGTATGTTTAAAAACTACTTTGCCATTATTATAATCTAAAGCAACTTCAATGGTATTTGCATCTTTAGCGTCTTTGGCATTTTGTAATAATTCCCAAAACCATCTACTACCATTTTTATCTATTTCATTCTCTAAACTACGTATGTGCTGGTAAATGAATTGTGCATTATTTTCGACTAATACGTCTTCTTTATCTTCATCAATTGTGCTCATAACAAACTAGTTTAAAATCAACAACTCTCTATCAGCACCTCTGATGTATTCCCATTCGCTTGCGTGATATTTATTGGCTACATCCGACAGTGATGGCGTTTTATAATATGCAAATAAGGCCTTATCTAAATGCTTTAAATCTATTTGTTTGGTGTGATTTGAAATGGCATATAACAAGAATATATCTTTTACTTGTTCTATAGTCAATTCTGTTTTTGGTATTTGTGAATAGGTTGTACTATTAATTGGTTCGACTATACCAAATGAATGTAGTGTTTTAAGGAAAGCTCTTGTGGACCTTTTAATTATTTCTGAATCTCCAAAAGCATCTACCATTTTTGCTGTAATTGCCTTTGTACTTATTTCTTGAGAATCATCAAATACTTTTGTGTAAATAGTAGAAAACTGTTTTAATATCTCATAATCTATGATAAATTTTGAAAGTAGTATAGGCTTCATATATTCAAAGCTTTTCTCTTTACACAACTTCATTAAAATATTTTCTTCTATAATTGAAGTTTTTTCCTGAAAGTTAAAAATGAATGTTCTAAATAAAACCGTTCTGGTTTTACGTCTTCCATCTTTCCCTGTTAATTCTACTGCTATATTATCGTAGGCTTCGTAATACTCTTTAGGATTTTTACCTGCTTCTACTAATTGTAAAGATTTATATATCCACTCTGCCTTTAATGGTCTATCGTATCCTATCATTTTGTAACTGTAATAAACGGTACTACTATTTCTTCTAAACTAATACCGCCGTGATTGATTTCTATTTTATCTTTTTGTGAAAACATTGTTCTTCCTTCGGGAATTACCAATTTCTTTTGGTGAACAAAAGGAATGTTTATTTTTTCAAATTGGGTTAACTCTGATGCTTCTTCAGGTATTATTACTGCACGCTTTGCAAAATCATCAATTAAATACTTTTGTAAGCGCTCTCCATTTCCTTTTGCTATTACTGAACCGTGATCTGAACAGATATATATTTGAAAACCATTTTTAAGTAATGTCTTTATAATTTGTTTGACATTAGATTTCTCTAAATACTGCTTACAATTATTAAAGTAGATGGCTTTTGTATTTTCGTTTGCTGGGAAAATGGTACTATGACATAGGTCATCAAAGAAATTGAATAATACGCTTATGTATTCATACCCTAATAGGGTATTATCACTAATCTCGTCTTCCTCCACAAAATACTTGGTTTGTTTGTCGTTAAAGAACTCTGTAAATGCCTTTGCTTCATCATTTCTACCAGGATATTTAATATCATAGACATTTGTTGCACCGTGAAATATGGCAGTTCTACATACAGATGTTACTGAAGGCAACAAGGTAAATAGGGTGTGCTCTTTATAGTCTAGTTCTAAATCTGATAGATAGTCCTTTAAAAGCTGCCATTCTGCAAAACCCATACAGTCAAAGCATAATAAGGCTATTTTATCCTCTTTTTTACTTTTTATGTGATGGATTATTTTATCTATAGACAACGGTTTTGAAGCCGTAGAAGCATACCCAATTTGCTCAAAGGTTTTGTTATCTATTAATTGTTTAGCAACTTCATCTATTTGAGGAATATCTTCAATAAAACTTTGCTGATTTTGTAGAAATGATTGATAAATAAATTTCCCCCAATGCTCTGCAATTGTTAAGGTATTGGTAATAGAACTATCTTTCTCTAATTCTTTACAAATTATTTCTTTAAGCTCTGTTAACTCTTTATTTTGATGATGGCTTTTAGCATTAGCTACTATCTCATTTATATTTGAATTTGAAAGTACTATATGCGGATTACTTGCATACACATATTCTAAAACCATTACAATAGTACTTGCATCAAACTGTTTTAGTAAAGTTAAATCTCCATTAAGCGGTAATTGACTATTATTAAACTCTTTATAATCATAACTTGACTTTAAAAACTGTGGAATATTTTCTTTGGTTGTTATAAACGTGACTTGCTCACTGCTATTCGCAGCTGTAAGCATTTGTGCATTTTTATTTGAAAATACTACGTGCTTGAAGTTTTGATTTAGGTAAGTTTTGAATGGTTTTGAAAACAACACACCTAACCTATCAGAGATAATCTTTGGTGATTTTTCTGATAAGTTTAATGCTGTTATGATACGTTGTTGCCAAGACATTAATTAATACCTTCAACCATTATTTTAGCAGCTTCCACAAAATCGTTAAGCTCTGAACTGTTTTCTATAATCTTTTTATCTAAACGCTCTTCTAGTGTTAGAATATCTTTAAAACGTTTGTCTTTATAACATTGCTCAAAACCGTGCACTAATGCTTCTTTACGAACTTCTTTTATTTTTTTACGCTCACTTTTGGCTCTTAATAATAAACTTTCATACTCTCGCATTAAGACCTTTTCTCTTTTGGAATTTATACTATTGTGTTCTTCTTCTGAAGTAGACCTACGATAGACATTATTTTCATTTACAAAATTATCTTCAAGCAATTGTAATAGTTCTGGAACCAAATCTCCTTGAATATTTGCTATTTGAGTAAAAGCAGTATGTATATCAGAAAAAGTTTTAGGAGTTTTCAAAAAATTAAATAACCATAAAAGTGCTGATTTTTCATCAGATACAAAAAGCATCATTGCGCCTGACTGGACTTCATCGATTCCTTCTAATTTAAGTCTCTTTTTATATTCAATATAACTGTTAATTTGATTAGAAGTAAACCAATACCCATCTTCAGTAACAAAGTGTTTATTCAATAAACTATAGAAAACATTTGAATCTAAATTAATTTCAAACCCCTTACTTATATAATATGCTAAAAACTTACTATAAAGCATTTTATCTGTTCTTTCTATTGAGGGAGCTGTATCTAACTTCGATAGGAACTGTTCGATAAACTCCATTTCTAAATTTTCACCTGAACTACTCAAGAATTTCTGTTCAAACTTCTCTGATGGTTTGAATGCAGAAATGACTAAATCATTTTTAACTGCACCAGCTGATGTAACTTGCTTAAAACTTCCTTGCTTTTTATCTAATACAGAAACATCGACTATTACAAAACCTGCTTTTAGGATAGCATTTTGGATACTATTCCATACAGAAGATTTTGAGTTATGGAACTCTATAGTAATCCACCTGTTTGGCTTAAGTATTTTAAAAAATTCTTTAAAGTTTTGGGAAATAAAATTCTCAAACTCACGAAGTTCTTTTCCTTGTGTTTTACTGATTATAGTTTCCGAAACATTGTTAGTAAAAACTTTCAACCATCCTTCAGGTATGAAACTTAATTCAGAATAAGGCAAATTATCACCGAAAGGAGGATCAACAAAAATATAATCGATAGAGTTTTCTGGAATATTTATAAAATTCTTACTGCTTTGAGTTGAAATAATGCACTCGCAATTATTTCTTCTTATTTTATCCAAATGCTTTAAAGGTTTTACAAAACCTTTTGCTCCAGATAATTTTCTTTTTGCATACTCAAAAATATTAAGCTCTTTTATTAAAGTTGGAACATAAAGAGTACCAGACACATTACCAGTTCTTTTTCCATACCTACTCATTTTAGACGAATTTATCAACAATGAAGTGAAGAAAAATGCTGATTCTGTGTCAAGAATCTCTCTTAATGAAGAAAGAATTACAATAGCTCTTTTAAAGTAAAAATGATTAATTTTTGAAACTCCTTTGTGATAGCCTTTTCTATATAGATCACCCCATTCACTGCCTTTAAATAACATTTTATAAACAGGAAACCAATTTTTGTAATTTATATCTTCTATCCTAGATATTACCTCTAAATCATCCTGACTTGGTTTCTTTGAATAACGCTTTCCTTTTAATTTATAATCAATTAAAACAGGTATTTGTTTCTTGACATATATATATTCACCATCAACATCAATAACTTTTTCCAAGATAGGTTTACTATCTTTTTTATTTATTAAACCATTACAATTAGGGCAATTATAATCATTATTCAAACTATCATCTTCATTTACAGCTAGATCGTAAAAAACATATTCTGAACTACAAAATTTACAACTTAATACATCACTCCAAATAGTTGACATTATTTCCCCTTTATTACCATTGGAATCATAAGTTTCATACATCCAACCGTATTCTTCTTTTACTTTTAATAATATCTTCTTAACAGTTGATTCAAACTTAAAAGGATCTGCTGGATGATTGTAATTGTTACTTATAAAAGTTGCATAAGGGGATAAATCATTTAATATTACATTTCTATTCAAAAGTTGTGCTGCAACACCAGTCATACCAGAACCACTAAACCCATCAAAAACAATATCTCCTTCACTTGTATAATGATTAATATACTCCATTATGGCTTCGTGAGGAACTTTAGTATGATAAGAATGAGCGTTATAAATTGGATGGTTTTTACCAGCAGAAACATCACCTACATAAGGTTTTTTATGATAATCATCACTCTCTTCATTGTAAGCTGTTCCATTTTTTTCTATAAACTCTTTGATGTATGGATTAGGACAAGCTGTATAGAATGGTGGATTGGATAGATTGATAATATCATCGTCTGCACCAATAGGAAAACCTTCTATTTGTTTTAGTTTTGGTAACTTCTTTCTTAAATCTTCTTTATAATCCATTCTGCTTACTCTTCAATTTTAATTCTAATTTCTTCGTCTTTGTTTTCCTTTTTAATTTTCTCAATCAAGTTATAAAACGCACTTTCCATTTGTCTTACCGTTACCAAATCGTTATTACCGAAAATAGATGTAATTACTTCTGCTTTGTTAAGTGTTATTACCTTAATGTTTACAAACAATTTGTTAATGGCTTGTATTAAAGCGTGGTCTATATGAGTTGGCAATTCTTGTTTATCAATAATTTCTTTAATGGTTTCTTTTTGACTGGCTGATAATGTGGCCAATTTTAATTGGCCCTTGTTTTTAGTAACTTCTTCGACTGTGGTTTTACTATACTCATTGTAAATGGTATCAATATCCTTTTCTATGTTATTCAACATTTCATTTATATTACCGTAGTTTCTCGGTATTTTCATAAACATAGAGGTGTTATCAAATGGGTTTTGATATAACTCTTCCACATCAACATTTGAAGCTTTAAACGCGCTTAAATCCTGCCATTCTTTAAGTTTATCGTACACTTTTGCATTTACATTACAGTCTAATTCTGCCAATAGTTTAGCTGCATTCAGTTTGGAATTACTGCTTAATTTTTCAAGTTTGTTCCATTGTACTTTATTACCGATTGTGTTTTGTAAGGCTGGATAATAGAAGTCTTTTACATAGGTGTTTTTAAAAGCCTCTAATTTACCCACCAAAGGAAAACGATACTGTAATTGGCTAAACTTATTAAAGTCTGAAACTACCTTATTTGTTTCATCATAATGCTGTTGTAAAGTTGACAACACTTCTTTAGCTTTTTTATAATGCTGATTTGCTTCAACAATATCAATAGCTTCTTTCATATAACTCATACCGCTATGGATAGTAGAGTTATATTCTGCTATAGCATCTTTAAGATTTGAAAGTATTGTTAAGCCCTCTGAAACCTCACCTAATTGTGGTGCTAATTTAGAAATGCTATTAAACTTGGCGTGATTGGTGATGTCCAACACGTCCCAATCTATCACCTCAACCTTTTGACGCATATTTTTTACGTCGTCAATGTTTAAATGTAACTGCGAACGGTTTTCTAATTTTGATATTAAGGTATCTAAAGCTGCCCTGTCTGCATTAATTTCGTTGACTTTGTTTTTGTAACCTACAAATGCCTCATTACGACTTTTTTCAGTTAGAATTGCAGCACCATTTAAACCTAATGCATTTAATAGATTTTGTGCAAAGTCATAGGATAGTTCGTCCTTTTTAATCACATAAACAATGTTTTCAAATTGGCTTATGTTTTTAAACTTCTCCCTAATATTGGTTATATCTATTTCATCACCACCTCTTGCTTTTAAAGCTGTTTTGCCCAATGTGGTTAGCACCACCAATAAAAAGTGTGTGATTTGTGACTCTACACCATAAGGTGCTTGTGCTAATTGACCAACCAACTCTTTTTCAATATCTACTACTTTACCATTCTTGGATTCTACAGTGTTTAGAATCATTTGGGTAAACTTGTTTGCTGATACATCAGGGTCACCGTTATCATTTAAAAGATTCAATGATGTCATAAAGTTTTTAGCCCTATAACTCATTGCCCTAAAGTTTCCTTTTACTACCTCATCTGAAACAGTTGATAAGGTATGCGTAATATTTGATGATGATAGGTTTTCAGCATATTTAGGGTGTTCTGGGAATTGCTCGTTAAAACAACTATCAAAAGCTTTCCCTTTAAGTTCTGTTACAATTTCAGACAGGTTGTTATACTCTTTACCTAAAATTGATTTTATAGAAATTGCTTCACCGTTAAGTGTTGTTTCTGACAGACTTGTTATCCATCTTGCAATTCTAAATTTAATACCAGGAACTACAACACCTGCTGGGTTTCTGTAACCGTTAATCGTATCTTCTAACTTTTTACTCATTGCAGCCACTAAAATGTTTTTATCTTTTAATGACTTGATAGCTACAATGCGCTTAATAACCTCTAAATTTTCTTGCTTACCAAAGTCTATTTTTATGTTTATTTGGTTTTTAGCATACTTAACAGGTGCTTGCTTACTGTAAGGAGAAACGAAGTTTATCACATAATCTGTTTCTTCAATGCTACTTACTTCTTGACCTTTGCGCTGGAAGATTACAAACCCTTTTCTAAATGATTTCACAGATAGCCAAGGTGCTTCGCTTTCAAAAACATTAGGAATATTTTTGTAATTAGTTAAATCTAATATTTCCTGTATTTGTTCAAATAAAACTTCTTCTTGTTTGCTTTCATCACCACCTACAGCGGTAATCTCATTATCGATACGTTCTTCAGGGTCTTTACCATCAATTGCTGGGTCGAATTTAAAATAATCATTACCCGTGGCTTCATCACGTACAATTTTTAGATAAAACCCATCTGTAGCCTCTCTAATCTTTTTAACAATTAGTGACACTTGCATAAAGGCTTCAAATGCTTTATTCTCTGGAATAATCATTAGCTTTTCCGCTAATTCTTTTGCTGTTGCTCCATTTTCACCTTTACTCCACAATGAGTAAATAGCAAGTCCTTTGATGATTTTTATTGCATTTTCTTGAAGCTTGCTTTCAAGATTACCTACAATCTTATCTTTTACAATGTTTACTACTTTAACCAAGTCGTAAACACCTTCTAAATTTCTGTTGTTAGGGTTATTTGCTAGAATGTCATAAATACGGTCGAATGTAAAGAAGTAAGGAAATGGTTTTCCTATGACATATTTTAATTCGGTTTGAGCAAATTGAATAATACCTCTTTTTTCAAAATATGGTAGTTCGTGAAATAAGTCTAACAAAAATGGCGTGAACGGAAATAGCTCTATATATTCTTCTTGCTTGTTACCTACATCTTCAATTTTTTCTGTATATGGCTTTAGCTTTTGTTCAATCTCCAATTTTTGCTCGGAAGATTTAGCTACAATTCTTTGAGCTATTACTTGTTTAACCGCTTCGCGACGAATAATTATGTTTTGGAAACGTTGACTGATTCTATCTTCATCAGCAGCTATATTTTTAAGTTTAGGACTAGAATAAATATCTTCCTGCATAGAAGTTACTAAAAGCATATCGTTTGCTTGACAGACTTGAGCAACAACTCGTAAGAATTGGAAATCACGTTTTATTTCGTGACTTTCTTTTGACTGAATAAAATCAGAAACCTCATCAACAATTACTAATAATCCTTTCGTTGGATCTGTTTCCTTTAGTTTATCAATAATTGCAATTAAATGGTCTTTTAAATTTAATGTCTTACCATCTTCATAGATTGGAATATCAATACCATAGTCCCTTTTGATTTGCTTCTCTAATTCTTTGAAGAAAAAATATGCTAAATCTACCCTTACTGGTTGTAATTCAAATTGAACAGAAAAGAAATTTCGATTTACTTTTTCAGCTTTATCTCTAACCTTAAGATTCTTAATTAGCTTTCTCTTTTCTGGGTGTGCAATAGTACTTATCAAAAAACCTATTAGGTGCGATTTACCACTACCATAATTACCAATAATCTTTACCGCTTTGTGGTTTGGTTGCTGTAGATTATCATAAAAGTCTATGATTTGTTGTTCCAAACCTTCTGCAATGATATAGCTTGAAATCAACTCATCTTGAGAATCAGGTTCTTTTAAGTCGGTATCTATATCAACAACATCCTTAATTACCGTGTAATTGAATAGGTTTCCTATAGCATTCTTATCTAAATCTTTCTTTTCTATTTTAGAATAGTCTGTAGGACCTTCTGAAACAATGCTTTTGTAATTATCCTCAATGTCTTCAAGCTTCGTTATTAGAATATCATTAATGTCCTTATCGTAATAATCATCTGAACCGACTTGCCCATACGAAATTCTATTACTAAAGAGGTTTTCATCTTCCAGGAATAACACACAATGTTTGTTCCTAGCATTATATTTAAAAGCACCAACAGGAGAGATGTTCATAAATGCCTTATCGTAAAGAATACTAGCATTTGTTAGAATTAATTTTTCTGGTTTAGATAAAAACCATTCTTTTATCTTTTGGCCTATGTCGTGAATAGGTTGGTCTGCTTTTTCAATTTCTTCATATAAATCAGCTAATTCAGCCCCTACATTGACTTCTATAAAACCTTTTTCGGCAAGATATGATGAAATGTTATTTTTTTTGGTTTGGTCTTTTCCTACTACTGCCCAGAGTTTGAATCTTAAGCTTTCTGATAGAGATAGGTATGTATCTATGTGTTTGGATTGGTTAGCCATTTATGATATTTTATTTCAAAAGCATAAAAATAAAAATATATCTCGGTTTAGCATTATGGTTTTCAGCATTTCCTATTACCCCTTTTTTCAGGTATATTACAAGTTTGAAAAAAATTAGTTATTGATACAGAATAAAATTTGGGCTTTAAGCTTTTCAAACACCTCTTTTTCATTGTTTGTTTCTGGTAAGTCTTTTATTAATTTTAAATACTGCTGACGCTCTTTTTTGTAAGTATGTCTATGGTGCTTTTTTAAACCTAATGAGATTTCTGGATTTCTGTAAGCAGCTAAAAGTTTTAATTGTGCAGGACTTAAAACTCCATAATCAATCAAACTCTTTTTTTTGATGTTACTGTAAATTTCTAATAGGTTTAATGCTAATTGAGAGAAAATACTATTATCTGCTAAATCAATAAATTTAAGAACAGGAATATTGTTCTTTCTTTTGTTATAATAGGTAGCATACGCTTCACATTCAAAACGGATAACGCTTTTAGGCAGCTCGATACCATTTTCAGCTTTTACCTGATAGGTTTTATCATAGCCTTTAATGTTGTAATTGGTAGCTTTGAAATTAACCCCATAGACCTTTGTTTTGTTTCTCATCTGTGATTGGTTAATACTTTTGTATTGCTCCCAAGTTTTAAAGGTGTCTTCTGGAAATGCATCGATGACAGTACCGACAGCTATCTTTTTGACAATAGCAGTGCTTAAATCGAAGTCGAAGTGTGCTGTTAAATAATAAATAGCCTCCTTTGCTTGAGAATAAGTAAAAGGCGAGTAATTATTATTACAATAGAATTTTTGCAAACTATTGATAATAGTAAATTCAAACCCTCTTAACCAAAGTTTTAAATTATTCAAATGAGAATAGTAAGCAATTATTTCACCTTGTTTATTGTAGTGAGGTAGCCAAAGACAATTGTTCCATCTAAAAGGCTCATTGACTTTAGCTGCTGCTTCTTTAGGAATCTTATCTAAAGACTTTACTATTTTGATAGTATCGTACAACACCCTTTAGTTTATTTTTTGAATGCCTTACGATAATTTTTTTCCAAAAGCTTCTCTACATCGCTCATACGATAATAGATTTTAGAACCTATTTGAGAAAATGATACCACTCCTTCATCTCTCCAGGTTTGAGCTGTACGCTTACTAATATTCATTAGCTGCAAAAACTCTTGGTTGTCTACAAAAATGTCTTTTGGGTTTTTCTGTTTTTCTTCAAGTGAAGATTTTACTTCATCAATTTTATTTAGAAGTTCTTCATACTGATTTTTGGATAATATAATCGCTTCCATTTGCTTAAGAATTAAAATGTTACTAAATATTTTCAGCAACAAATATTAAGCTCTGGATAAGGACTTATAAGGACGACCTTATAAAACCCTTATAATTGAAGAAATTTAGTGAAGTGGCTTATGCTTTATGTATTCTAATGCTTTCTTTTTATACTCTTCTGACGTATTTGAAGCATCAAGTTTAGAATTTAATTGCAATTCTATTTCTTTAGCCACTAAATCACACAATAGTGTTAAACTTTGATTAGGCAGAATAGACGACTCCTTTAAAGCCTCAATAACACCTCTGATAGCTCCTTTTTTTCTTTCAGACAGATTGAACTTGTAATTTAATGTTATTGATAAATCTTCCATTAATTTAAGTGCGTAGTCGATATTTATCTGATTAGTTATATCACTTAAATTTTGGGTAGACTTACTATCTTTTGAATCCTTTTCTTGTTCTTTTTCCTCTCCTATATTGTCATTAATTATTGCTATTAATCTTTCAATCGTTTTAAATTCATCTGGGAATAACAACTTCTCTTTGTTCCAATAAATAGGTTCCTCTGGATCAGCATATTCATAATCTAAAAACATTTTGGTTGTTTTTAGATAACCCAAGTTTATCAGTTCTCCTTCGGTATGTTTTGATTTTATATCCAAAATAGCCCTGTCTAATTGCTCTTTTGTATAAAAAGCTTCTTGGGCAGTTTTCATAGAAAATAAATACCACAAAATTTCCTCTTTCATATAGTTTAAAGCTGTTTTATCCAGGCCTGTTTGAGTTTTGATGATGGTATATAATTTTAAATCCGAAACATTATTATCCCTTAATCCATCTAGAATAGCTTTAAATTCATCTTCTATTTTTTTGGGTTTCAATGCTTCTGATTGTGCCTTCATTTTATTTAGTATATTATCAAGATTAGGCTTGCTTTTTTCTTTCTCAATCATTTCTAACATACTCCTAAAAGTTGATAACCTTTCTGCTAATGCCATAAATTTCACAAAATGCATCATAAACTTATTATCAATGCCATATTGACCTTCTTCAATTATTTCGTCCCAAAACAAAATATCAACATTTTCTATTTCGGATCCATCTTTAAATTTAGACGTTAATACTTCTAAAACATCTTCAAATTCAGTGATAAGAAAGTTTTTAATTAATCTATCCCTGTACTGGTCATAAGTATCACCTGATAAATCAAACTCACTTGGACTTAAATAACAACGAATAAACTCTGCTATATCTGGATTACATTTTGAGAGTTTTCTCTGCATTTTCTTAATCTCGCTTTTGGTATAATCCTCCTTTTCATCATCATTTAAACAAGATGAATAAAGCAATCTATCTTTATCTCTTTGAGTTGATGTTAGCGCATATATAAAGCTGCCTATTGCTTCTGTGCACTTCTCTATAATCAACAATTCTACTTTTGAAAATTCACCCATATCAATTGATGTATTTATCTACAGCATTATCTAATTCACTACTTATTATTTTGGCATACACTTGTGTAATTCCAATATCGGTATGGTCCATAAGTTTAGAAACGTGTTCTATACGCATACCATTATTTAAAGCTCTTGTTGCAAATGTGTGTCTACTAATATGAAACGATAAGTTAAAAGGTAATTCTAAATCTTCTCCCATTTTACTTAAATACATATTGCTTAACGAAATGGCTCTATTTGTTATTAAACTCCTGTGAGCTTTATCCTTAAAATATTGTTCATCTACTGAAGCAAAAGGAAAAATGACATCATTTTGCTTTTGGTTTTCAGTAGTATATTTTCCTAATATATCCACTGCTTTTTGACCTATTCTAATGCTGTGCTGTCTTTTGGTTTTTCTTATAGTTTTTGTAATTCTATGGTTTTTCTTATCGTAGTTTTTCCATTGCATCTCTATAACATCTCCAAACCTTAAACCACCTGAAAAAACAGAAAAGATAAACATATCCTTTATAACTTGTGCTTTGTGTTTTTGAGGAACTTCTAAATTCATAAAGGCTTCCAATTGCTCATCGTTTAAATACCTTTTTGTAGTCTTGTTCTTCTTGACTTTAAACTTTGTGAAAGGCACTAACTCATTTGATATTAAATCTTCTTTCTTGGCCTCTCTAAACATTAAATTCAATATCCGGAAAGCATAATTGATAGTTGTGTTATTGTTTCCTAATTTGGAACTGCAATAAGCTGCGTAGTCTTTTAAAGTGGTTGCTGTTATATCATCAAACATTAATTCTCGATGACCTATAAAGCGTTCAAATTTTTCAATGTTATTTTTATAGCTCCTGTATGTAGACAGTGTAACGGTATCTTTCAACTTTTCACATCTGTCATATGAATATTCAAAAAAGTTAATTAAGGGTTTACCCTTTATTGCTTCCTTTATTCTTCTGGCTGAAGTTGATTTATTTCTCCGCTCTAAATCTGCAATTTCTCCTTTAGCATCTGCTACTTTTTGGGAAATGTATGCATTTAACCTTGTTGAGGTTTTGTGATTCTTTTTTACTTTTTGTTTATCTTCATCCCATTCATTGGGTTTTAATTTTAAACTCAATGAAATGAATTTAGTTTTACGGTCTTTGATTACTCTTAAATAAAGTGGTGCTTCACCAGCTTTATCAATTTTATTTTCCCTTAAAATTAATTTTATTGAAGACATAAAGCTCTGGTATTAATGTGTGCAAAAGGATGCAACCCAATACCAAGGTACAACAATAGGTACAACAAACCTAACATTTTAAGGTATTTTATTGCATTAATTTGCTTTACTTAAAAACACAAAATCCTTGTATATTAAGGTTTTAGAAGAATTTTGAAGAAAATAAGAGTTAATACTATATAACAATGTATAACCGCAATTACGGCGGATTCGACTACGTCCGAATCCACTCGGAATTGCTAACGTCATTGCTTAACCGAAAATTATTAACTTTAAATCCGTAACTGACGGTTATACAAAACCGTTGGCAACAAGCTGAAAAAATCACGAATGAATCAAAATCTGGAACAAATATTTGAATTAGAATCTGCCGAAAAATATAATGAAGCATATTCTGAATATCAAAACCTGATTTCGGAAAACAACTCG
>NZ_JBHULK010000012.1:0-20165 GCF_042684345.1 Gelatiniphilus marinus
GGAATTAATTGCTTTTAGCGGAGATTTAGGGTTTCAGATGAAGGATTTGAAAGACGGACAAAAAATAAAACTGAATATAAAAAACTAGGCACAACAACGTGTATAATTCATTGCTTCTGATTTTCCTAATCGGAAATTAAAAAACCCTTAATTATAAGGGGTTTTAATTAAAAAGGCAACAATAAGGCAACAAATATTTGATTATAAGAACTAATCAAAGGAAAGAAATAATAGATAAAATTAGGAACTTATTAAAGGATAAAAATAAAACCGTTCGTGTAGAACGGTTTTATTATTTAAACATCAACCGTTAATTAGCTGTTCCAGAGCCTAAATAAACGCTGTTTGACACGATACTACCATCTGCTGTAGTAAATGCCATAAAAAGCTCAACAGTATCACCTGCATAGGTGCTAGGAATTGTAATGATTTGTGATCCTACAGTTCTATCAGCACCATCAAGAATATACATTGATTCTTTTTTACTTGGATTGTAAACTAACACCATTGCTTTATCGGTTGCATTTGCATTACCTTCAGCAGAGTTATCATCCCAAGTAAACTCAACTTGTCCAGCAGTTGCTAAATCTGTTGCAGGGTTTAATGCTCCTGATAAGTTACCTCTACTTAATAAAGCTAAAGCATAATCTACAGTAAAGTTTGGTGCAGCTCCTGTAATAGCATTATTCAACACATAAGACATTGCAGCATTAAACTCTGTTTTTTGCACCGCATAAGACTTATATCCCTTTTGGATAAAGCCTAAATTCGGTTGAAGATACTCCAAAGTAACAGTAAACTTGTTTCTTTGGTTAACTTGCCCCTCTGTACGTGGATTTGCCACGCTTGAGGGTTTGATTCTCAAATAGTCAATACCTTTCCAAGAAGCACCGACTACGTTTCCTACTTTTCCTGATACACCGCCCAGGATTCCTTGTGAAATTACACCCATAACATATAAAATTTAAAATTACTACATATTCGAAGTTGGTACGGACTTGGTACGGTCTTTTACCAACACAGGTAATATATGGCAAATACTATGCTAATAGATTGATTTGGTTTTTGTTGCCCTTTGTTGCCCGATTTTGCTTATTAGAAAATAAACTTTGAATATATGATACCTTTAAATCTGCCATTTTTGAAATGACTTTTTGCAATTCTGCTTCTTTTCTGCTAATAGCTGACACAATACTAATATGCTTCTGCAACTCTTTAGATTCATTTAGTAATGAAGTGTAGCCATCTTTAAGCGTATTTCTGCAATCATCTATTGAAATGAATGGAATAACACTACCTTTTAGATGATATGCATAGAAACCGCCTATTTGTAGCATCATAGATAAATGATAAAGGGTGTTTTTTTCTTCTTCGGTTGGTACAGTTACCACAAAGCAATTAGGACAGGGATTTATTAAAGGCTTTCCGCTGTTTTGCCCTTTGTTCAGAATAAAAAAATGAGGTTGCGAGTAGGTTCTTCCGATTTGGTGTGTTTTCAGTTCAAAAGTTGACATAGCTATCCAATTTAAAATTGCTTCGCTACGCTTCGCACCATTAATTTTTTAAAAGAAAAACAATAAAAAAAGAAAGCCGTATGTTCTTGTGGCGTGGATAAGGCTGTCAAGGTTTTTGGAAAAAATACTACCCTCTTTTTTAAATAATATTGGGGTGGAGATTTTTTTCAAAACCCGTAGGGCGTGACCTTTATAGCCTTGCGCGTTGGCTGTGGTAGCCACATATATTTGCTACCTTTTTTTATTTATTTTTTGTTGTTCCAAAACATCTAATATGTCTTGTTTTTTGTAAAAAATTCTGTTGCCCATACGAATTGGATTTAAAATGCCGTGTTTATTCCAGGAATGTATTGTTACTAAACTTATCCTTAAATAATCGGCTACTTCTTGTCTTGTTAGGATTTCATCATTTTGTTTTTTAGATAATTCTTTAAGGTAGTTTTCAATTTTAAGCATTAATTTATCTGCTACCGTATCTGCTAATTCATCTGCTGTAACTTCTGTGATTTGAATTGTTTTTGTAATCATCTTGTTTTATTTTTAGTTAATTGATTTCCACTTTTTGGGGCATAAACTCTTAAAAAAATAGGTTATTACCAATTTGAGCGTTGGATGAAGCGTTTGTATGGGTAGCGTTTTAAATAGTTGTTTGATAAAACAGCATTTAAACAAGCTACTTATACAGGACTTTTAGGCAATAGCTTTTTGTTTTTTTGAGGAACGAGAAAAAGCAATATGCTATGGCGTATTACTATATTTTATGAACCTATTTTTTTATAACCGCTGACTTGGGTGGTGGGGAAAAGTGGACTATTATATTTGTTAACGAAATGAAACAAACAAAGACTTGAGGTAAGGAATACTTGGACTTAACGATGGTTTTGTGCAGCTTGAATGAGGTAACGAATATGCATCATTTTAAGCTAAATTTTCATATGGCTATTGTTTCAGTTTAGTTCGGATTTTTATTGAAAGTTCGGGTGTGCGCGTGGGAAAAGCGGCTATTTTACATAATGGCGTTATAACTACAGCTTTGGTGATGCGGTGGGTGTAGCGGCTGCTATTATAACTACCCGTTATGTAAACATAGCTTTGGGTAGTTTTTGGTGTGAGGGATGGCAACAGCTCTTTGCTTTTTTATTGTACTACTTTTAAAATATAATAGCAAATAAAATAAGCAATGTGCTGTGTGAGGGTTGGCAACCAAAAACTACAAGTGCGGTGGATAGCGGAACAAAACAAAAGACAGAGGATTTTGAGGTACGAAAAAACTGGGTTTTGGGTTGTGGGGACAATTACCAACTCATTCGTTGTAATCTAACTGCATTTAAAATTGCTAATAATGCTACGCCTACATCTGCAAAAACTGCTTCCCACATTGTAGCTAAACCACCTGCTCCTAAAATTAAGACAATGACTTTAACACCAAAAGCTAAAATGATATTCTGCCAAACAATTTTTCGTGTGGAACGACTTATTTTAATGGCTCTAACTACTTTTGAAGGTTGGTCGGTTTGAATGATAACGTCTGCTGTTTCAATAGCTACATCACTACCCAAACCACCCATTGCAATTCCAACGTTACTTGCTGCTAAAACAGGCGCATCGTTTATACCATCCCCTATAAATGCTACTTTATTTTCAGGATTCTTTTTTAATATTTCAACTTCGTTTAACTTATCTTCTGGAAGTAAATCACCTTTTGCATTTTCGATGTTCAACTCTTTAGCGACTTGTTGAGTAATGGAATCTTTGTCACCGGAAAGCATCATAATATTTTTGATACCAACTTTTTGTAATTTGACAATTGTTTCTTTGGCATCTTCTTTTAATTCGTCTGCTATTACCACATAACCAGCAAACTTGTTATCTATTGCAACTAATACAATAGATTCTACAATATTTTCCGTTTCCGCTGGGACTTCTATATTATTAGCAATCATTAATGCTTTATTACCTACTAAAACTGTTTTACTATTTACAATTCCTTTTAATCCTTTACCTGCAATTTCAGAAACGTCTTGAGCTTCAAAATCTTCTCCTTCTGATTTATACTCTAAAATTGCTTTAGCAATTGGATGCGTGGATTGTTCTTCCATCGCCATTAAATATTGCATAAATTCGGTTTCTTTCCAATCAATTGCTTTTACTTCTTTGATTTTAAAAACACCTTTAGTTACGGTTCCTGTTTTGTCCATTACCAAAGTATTTATCTTGGTCATTGCATCTAAAAATGAAGCACCTTTAAATAAGATTCCATTTTTTGAAGCTGCTCCCAATCCACCGAAATATCCTAATGGAATTGAAATCACTAACGCACAAGGACAAGATATTACCAAGAAAATTAATGCTCTGTATAACCAATCTCTAAACACATAATCATCTACAAAAAAGTAAGGTATAAAAGTAACACCAATAGCTAAAAACACTACAATTGGTGTGTAGATACGAGCAAACTGTCTGATGAATAATTCTGTTTTAGATTTACGTGCTGTTGCATTTTGAACCAAGTCTAATATTCTCGCAATAGAACTGTCTTCAAACTTATTGGTTACCTCAACTTCAATAACGCTTTCCAAATTAATACTACCCGCGTAAACCTTTGCTTCTTTTTGAATGGAATCTGGTTTGCTTTCTCCTGTTAACGCAGCTGTATTTAAAGATGCTTTTTCGGATAATAAAATGCCATCCAATGGAATTTTTTCACCTACACGAATTTGAATTTTCTCTCCAATATTGACAACTTCAGGCGAAACACTTTTATAATCTCCCTCACGAAATACATTGGCTTCTTTAGGTCTAACATCTAATAATGCTTTTATATTTCCTTTTGCACGATTTACAGCAGCACTTTGAAATAATTCGCCTACTGCATAAAATAGCATTACTGCAACACCTTCGGGATATTCACCAATAACAAATGCACCAATGGTTGCTATAGACATTAAAAAGAACTCTGTAAAAACATCACCTTTTTTAATACTAATCCAACCCTCTTTTACAACAGGAAACCCTACAGGAAGATATGCAATACCATACCAAGCAATACGAATCCAATCCTTAAAGAATGAAACATCAAAATAATCTAAACCTATACCAATGATAAGCATTGTAAAACTTATTATTGCAGGCACGTAGGTTTTGAATGCACTTCCATTACCGTGATTATGACCATCATTATGCGTGTGTTGCACTTCTGAATTTGGTTTTAAATCTCTTAAATTGACTTTCTTTTTTTTCATTTAATATCTAATAATTTTTCAATGTCATTGGGAATAGGCATTCGTTTTAATGGTGGCACGTTTGCTCCACCAGTATTACCAAGTGGAACGTGATTTATAAATGATTTCCAGCCACCCACAAGCAACCTAATTATTTGACCTATTACTTCTTTCGTATCTTTTTGTCTAAATCCAAACTTTAGCATAAGCCAATGTGAATAGGTATGTTCTATAGGATAAGATTGTCCTATTATATGACTACGTTCTAAATGATACCAAGCATTACCAAACTGCTTATTTTCTAAACAGAAACTGTATTGTTTTAATTCTTGGTTATACGCCTGTTTTAGATGTTTAGGTATTTTAGTATTAAACTTCATATCCTCTAATTTTGGATAAATGTACTTTAATAGCAAGTGCAATGGAAGTGCAATAATTAGCCACTACACTTATCGCAAATACCTTTTACCACCAAATTTACATTCTCTGACACAAAACCATCAGGTACTTTAATCTGCGGTATTTTATGTTCTGTTAAGCATACGGTTTCATTGCAATTGTTACAATGGAAATGTAAGTGCAAATCGGTTTTTATATCACAATTACATCCCTTTTCGCATAAAGCATACTTTGTAATACCTGTACCATCATCTATTTGATGTACGATTCCTTTTTCTTCAAATGTTTTAATAGTTCTGTATAATGTAGTTCTATCTGACTTTTCAAAAGCATTTTCGATATCACTTAATGTTACAGCAACATCCTTTTCTACAAGAAACTTATAGATAAGTAATCGCATTGCTGTAACACGTATATTTTTAGATTCTAATAATTCCTCTATTGTTTTCATTATTTAATGTTCGTGTTCTGCTTCGCCTTTTTTCATTTCAGCAATCAGGTAATAAGCATTATTATAAGCAAATTTTGTGGTTTTATCTAATTCTTCAGTAAATTGAACTGCAATCCAATTGCCATCTTTTGCACCTAAAAGCACTTCAACAGGCTTAAAACTCCAGTGGTCATTTTCTTTTTCTACTGAAAATGCATAAAACCTATCTCCATCTTTTATAATTGCACTTTCAGGTAATGCTTTTGTTTTAGTTTTATTTACCTGAATTTTACCTTGAATGTACATACCAGGAATTAAGTTATCTCCTTTATTTTCAATTTCAGCGTGAACGTGTACCGCTTTTGGGTTGTCTTCAAATGTTTTACTTATTGAAAAGATTTCAGCTGTAAGTTCTGTATCTGGTATAGACTGCACAGTAAATGTTACTTTTTGACCTTTTTTCACTTTATACGCATCTTTTTCAAATACCATCAAATCTGCGTGAACGTGAAGCGTATTAACAATTTCGAATAATTCTGTTTGCGGCTCTACATATTGCCCAATTTTCACCTCAACCTTTTGTACAAACCCTTCTATAGGACTACGTAATGATATACTTTGTGCAATTGTACCATTTCTTACTGATATTGTATTGATATTTAATATTCTTAATTGAGCTTCCAATCCATTTACCATAGCTTTTGATGCTTCATACTCTGCTTCTGCTTTTTGAAAATTTGCACCAGAACCAACACCTGCATCATATAATTTTTGTTGACGCTCATAGTTTTTCTTTAAAAAATTACTATTGCTAAAAGCATTCAAATAATCAGTCTGTAGTTTTATAATATTAGGGTGTGATAGATGGGCCACAACTTGGCCTTTTTTAACTTTATCACCTTCAATTACTTTTATAGATACTACATTTGCACCAATAACTGAAGTTATTGCTGCTTCGTTTTGTGGGGGTACTTCTAATGTACCATTAGCCTCTACATTTCCACTCATATTTCGTAATGAAAGTGTGTCAATCTTCATTTTTAATGCATTATACTGCTGCTGCGAAAGCATTACTTCTTCGTTCTCACCGTGTTCTTCTTCATTTTTTGGTTTTTCACTATGTGAATGACCATCATTGTCACTATGACTTTCTTTGTTTCCGCAAGCAAAAACAGTAATGGATAAGACTATAATAGTTAGGATTTTATATAATTTATTTTTCATTTTCTTATTGATTAAAATATTGTAGTTGAAATGTGCTTTCTAAATAGTTTATTAAAGCTGTTTGTGCATCTAGCTCGGATTGAATGGCTTCTTTTATTAATTGTGTGAAGCTAGTGTAATCTATTTCGCCTTCTTTGTACGCCAGTAAAGCACCTGTTTTTTGCTCCTTTGTTAATGGCAATACCTGGTTTTTGTAAAATTCCCAAGAGTTTTTCCATTTGATATAATTTTCTTTAGCCTGAACAAATTTTGATTGTACTTCTTGCTTTTTGAATTGGACATTGGCTTCGGCTATCTCTTTATCAATTTTGGTACTTCTAATTTGTGCTTTGTTAGTACCAGACAAAAACGGAATGGAAATACCTGCTTGATAACTGTAAAACCCAGAAATTCCTTCTACTTTTTGTAAACCACCTTGAAGATTGAATTTTGGTAAATTATCAGCTTTTGCAACTTTATAATTGGCTGCTGCTTCATTTACAATGTTCTGCGACATACTGTACAACGGATGGTTTTCAATATTGAACTTTTCAATGTTTAAATCTATTGCAGAATCAAATTCATCAGAAACAGTAAAAATTTCATCTGAAACCAACCATAAATTTAATTGCTGTAGAGCGATTAGATAATCACTATATGCTTGCATTTTTTTATTTTGAATTTGAAAAGCTTGGTTTTTAGCTGCTGAATATTCTAATCTTGAAATCGCTTCTACTTCATAATTTAACGCAACAGCTTGTTCGAAATTGGAATAAATGGAATCCAATTCCATATAAAGGTTATAGTTTCTCTTCATTTGATAACATTTTGACCAGGCCTTTTTAACTTCTAATTCTAATTCTAATACAGAAAGTTGATAAGCTTTTTGTGCTAATTGTACTCGTTGTTTTTGTAACTTCCTCTTTGAACCAATACCAAAAATATTTATATCGGATTGACCTATACCAATGGTTGTGTAGACTCCTTCATCTCCATTAATTTCTTCACCACCTGTAAAGACTTCAGTTGTACCTAAATCATAAGCAGTAGCTTTTAATTGTTCCTGTTTTGTGATTTCTAACTGTTTTTGCTTTAACAATGGGTAATTCCTTTTAGATAGTTTTACCGCATCCATTAAGGTTATTTCAGGAAGTGTATTGTTTATCTGTTGTGCATTACTTTGTTCAGAAAAACCAAACATTAAAAGCAAAACTGCTGTTGCTGTAACCAACTTTTTATTCGGAATAAATTTAAACGATTTGTTTTCTACCCAATGGTATAAAATTGGTAAAACGAATAAGGTTAGTAATGTAGAAGTTAATAAACCACCAATAACAACAGTTGCTAGTGGGCGTTGAACTTCTGCTCCGGCAGATGCCGAAATCGCCATAGGCAAAAAGCCTAATACATCTGTAAAAGCTGTTAGCATAATTGGTCTGATTCTTCGTTTTGTACCTTCAATAATTCTATCTTTAAGGTTGGTAACACCCTCTTCTTTTAATTCATTCAAACCACTAACCATTACCAATCCATTTAAAACTGCAACCCCAAATAGTACTATGAAACCAACACCTGCTGAAATACTAAATGGCATATCACGTAACCATAAAGCTACAACACCACCAATGGTTGCCATAGGAATAGCTATGTAAATCATTAAAGTTTGTGGCAATGATTTCAATGCAAAATAAATTAACACAAATATTAGCAATAGTGCAATAGGTACAACCGTTTGTAATCGGTTACTTGCACGTTCCAAATTCTCAAAAGCACCACCATAACGAATGAAATAACCAGATGGTAATTCTAATTGTGCATCTAATTTTGATTTTATTTCATTTACTAATGATTTTACATCGCGACCTCTAACATTTACACCTACATAAGTTCTTCTGTTTGTGTTATCTCTACTAATTTGCATTGGTCCTGCTTTATAACTTACATCAGCTATTTCACGCAGTGGAATTTGAGTTCCCGAAGGTAGGTTGATGTACAAGTTTTGGACATCTGAAATATCTTTTCGGTTTTGAGAATTTAAACGAACTACTAAATCAAAACGTTTTTCACCTTCAAAAATAACACCTGCTATACCACCTGCAAATGCTGATTGTACTGTTTGATTTAAGGTATTTATATGAAGTCCGTATTGTGCTAATTTATTTCTATTGTAATTAATAGTCATTTGTGGTAAACCTGTTGTGGCTTCCGCTTTCATATCACCAATACCTTCTGTACCTGCAATAATTTTAGATATTTCTTCGGCTTTTTGGGATAAGATGTCAATGTCTTCCCCATATAATTTTATGGCAATATCTTCACGCACACCTTCAAGTAATTCATTAAAACGCATTTCAATAGGCTGGGTAAACTCATAATTAACACCTGGAACTATTTCAACAGCTTCTTTCATCATCTCTATCAATTCATCTTTTGAAGTTGTTGTGGTCCACTCACTTTTAGGCTTTAGAATTACAAAAACATCTGCTAAATCCATTGGCATTGGGTCTGTTGGAATTTCAGCTACACCAATACGACTAACTATTTTTTCAACTTCCGGAAATTTAGCTTTTACAATTTGCTCTATTTTTGTAGTTGTTTCAATGGTTTCTGTAAGTGAACTTCCTGGTTTTAATATGGCGTGAAATGCAATATCCCCTTCATCAAGCTGCGGAATGAACTCACCACCCATTTTTGTAAACATAAAAACTGCAATTGCGAATAGCACAACTGCACTACCTATAATCCACTTTCCTTTTTGTAATGCTCTTTCCAATAAAGGTTGGTATTTGTCTTCTACCCATTGTACAAATTTATCTCCATAAGATTTTTTATTGTTTTTCGGAGCTCTTAACACTAGTGCAGACATCATTGGCACGTAGGTAAGACAAAGCACCATCGCTCCAATCATAGCGAAAATGAAAGTCATAGCCATTGGTTTGAACATTTTTCCCTCAATACCTTGTAAAGCCAAAATTGGAAGAAAAACAATAAGAATAATGAGCTGACCAAAAAATGCAGCATTCATCATCTTTTTAGAAGCATTAGAAGCTACTTTGTCACGTTCTTTTGCTGTAAGACTCTTCTTTTTTAATATTTGGGATGTAATTAAGAATACTGTACTCTCCACAATAATTACAGCACCATCTACAATAATCCCGAAATCAATAGCTCCCAAACTCATTAAATTTGCCCAAACATCAAATACATTCATCAATATAAATGCAAATAATAATGATAATGGAATTGTTGAAGCTACTATTAAACCACCTCGCCAATTACCTAATAAGAAAATAAGTACAAATATTACAATTAAAGCTCCTTCAACAAGGTTGTTTGACACTGTAGATGTTGTTTCGCCAATTAATTTACTTCGATCTAATAATGGCTGAATGATGATTCCTTCAGGTAATGACTTTTCTATTTGAGCCATTCGTTCTTTTACATTGTTGATAACATTATTGGAATTAGCGCCTTTAAGCATCATTACTAAACCACCAACAACTTCACCTTCTCCATCTTGTGTTAATGCACCATAGCGAATTGCAGCACCAAATTGAACTGTCGCAATATCACCAATAGTTACTGGAATATTATTAACGTTTTTGACTGTTATTTTTTTAATGTCTTCTAAACTACGCACCAAGCCTTCTCCACGAATAAAATTTGCTTGATGGTTTTTTTCAATGTAAGCACCACCTGTATTTTGATTGTTAGCTTCAAGTGCATTAAATACATCTGTAATAGTTAAACCAATAGCGTTTAAATCGTTTGGATCAACAGCCACTTCGTATTGTTTAATTTTACCACCAATGGCATTTACTTCAACCACACCTTCTACCATAGCCATTTGTCGCTGTACAATCCAATCTTGCATAGAACGTAGGTCTGCAATACTATATTTGTCTTTAAACTCTGGTGCTACTTTTAATGTATACTGGTAAATCTCTCCTAATCCAGTTGAAATAGGTCCCATTGATGGTTCACCAAAACCTGCAGGAATTTGTTCTTTAACTTCGTTTAGTTTTTCTGCTACTAATTGTCGAGGTAAATATGTTCCCATATCATCGTCGAACACAATAGTAACAACCGATAAACCAAAACGAGAAATAGATCTAATTTCCTGTACATTTGGAAGGTTGCTCATTGCGACTTCAATTGGGTAGGTTACAATTTGTTCAATATCTTCTGTACCTAAATTTGGGGCTTGTGTAATAACCTGTACTTGGTTATTGGTAATATCTGGAACAGCATCGATGGGTACTTGGGTCATACTCCATATACCTGCTCCAATAATGGTAAGCGTAAGCAAACCAATAATGAATTTGTTATTGATTGAAAAATCAATGATTTTATTAATCATAGAAAATGTATTAATTCAGTTAAACTATTCGAAATAATTCTGATATAAGAAAATAGAATTACACGAAATGAAATGAACCCTTTAGGCTCAAAATTGGATATAGCTATCCATTAAAAAACTGAACTATACTTTAGGTGGCTGGAAAAGTGATTCCAAATATCTGGAAGTGAAGTTTACTTTATGTAAATTATATTGTTTTTTCTCTTCAAACTTTAGTCGATTGGTTAAAGCCAAATTATTGTTAGCAATAATTAAAACTAAAGGGTGACAGCATTGATTATGGGAATGGACTGGTGTATTCTCCTTATCTGGGTTGTGATGATGCTCTTCATTTTTTGCATCGCTGTCAATGTAATCTTCAACTACATAATCAAGGAAAGAGTCTCCATAAACTTTATGGTCTTGATAATGGGTAATAAGGTTTGAAATTTCTTTAATTGGACCACAAAAGTCCATATCTATGCTTATCCCTTGAAAAAAGAATAAAATAGACATTGATATGGAAACAAATATTTTCATATAACTTATACAAATATACAAATTATTGAATGCAATGGTTGTGCAAATAAATTGATTGGTAAATTATAAAAACCATAACGCATCTTTAGCATCGTCTGGAACGCCATTATTAAAACGCGGTGCTATTTGTGCTACCATTTCAGGATATTTAATTGTGATTGGTACATTTTGTTGACGTAAGGATTTCCAATATAGCCTACTAAATTGATACACTTGCTCTATTAGCTTTCTAATCATTTTACTATCATTTAAAGCCTCTGGTGTAGGACTTGATATTTTAAGTTTTATTGGAAATGAGTAACTTGAATGACTTGGGTATTGAACTGTTGTCTTATACCTTAAATTATTAAATAAAAGATATTTGTGTTCATCTTTCCTGCCTATATTTATAAAAGTACCACTCATAGGTATTAGCTCACCATTCCAATTTTGGTCGAAAGCAATTATATCTTGAGATTTTGTTTTATTGATATTTAAAACAAATAAAGGACAAGGCAATTTAAGTTTATCCATCATTTCTAAAACAGGTTGTATTTCCTCATCCTTCATATCCTTATAAAAGTGAATAACTATTTTTTCAGGTATTTGGTTTGTTGGTACGTATTGATAGATAGCATCACTTAATGCACCCCCTAACTGTTTAACATCAGATTTACTGAAATAATGAAATTCATTAAACCTTCCATTATTTTTAAAACTGAATGCACTTGCTACATATCGAATGTTTTCTTCGGTATTTTTAAATGCACCCACACCAATAACTAATTCATTTTTAGGTTTGACATTTAGTTGCCAAGGTGTACCATCTAATTTTGCTAATAAGGCTAATGAAATGTTTGTTAAATCGTATATGAACTTATGTTGATTTCTTCTAAATCTATCAAACTCTATTACTTGAGATATAATTCTTTTATATAAAAGCTGTTCTTTAACCTTGTAATACACTAACTTTTTTTCAAGATTGGGTTCGTGCTTGTTAAAAGGGCTTAAATAAATAGCAACGTAATTAATGTTAGGGTCTGATTTAAAGTCTTTTATACCTTGTGAAATTTGAGGTAATGGATTTTCTAAATCATCAAATACTATATTGACATCATTATCGAAATGTGCTAAAACACCTGCATAAATGTTTAAACCTTTATACCAACTTGTACCATCTTCCAATAATTTTTGCAATGCTTCTACTTCTTTAGCATAACTTGTATGATGTATAAAGAAGAAATGCACATTATCTAACTGACAAGGATTTAAAGGTTTTAAGTTCTTAAAATCTATTTTGGGATTTCTACCAACACCATTTTGGAACAATAAATCATTACTTTCATCAGTTACTTCACCAATGCGATTTATTTCTACTGGCAGGTAATCATCATTATTTACAGGGATAACTTTCTTAAATTCATCACTTAAAATGAAATGTTGAATAAACTTATCGATTTTGTGTTTATAACTTATATATTTATTGGAATCATCTTTTGGTTCTGGTTGAATATTAAAAGCTGTTCGTAAATCGTTATTCAAAATGGCAAAAGCCTTTGTGTTATCATCAATAAATTCCTTTTCCTTATGATATTTTAATAACCTCATTTTATATACAACTTTATTAAGATTTGTTGTTGAGGTATGTTTTATAATTTCAGAAATAGGTTTTTTAAACACTTTAGCCATACCATCATAAGAAATAACTAACTCACCATATTCACTAACTTCTTTAATTTGTACTTTGACAGTAAACTTATAATACTGTGCAAAACTTTTATTTTGATATGATCTATTACCTATCCAAATTTGATTATCATTCACAAAGTTTTGACCAACAAGTTTTTTTATGCTTTTAAAGAATTTTTTGATTCGCCAATTATAGTAATGCTTTATTAAGTCGGTTGGTTGTTCTTTTAGATTGAGTTTTAAAGGCAAATAACCTTCCTTTTCATAAATAAATGATGTGTAGATAAAATCAGGATTTTCTTCTTTTATACCAGGAAACAAATCTTCTATATTGGTTGGAAACTTTGTTTTATACAACTTTTGCGCATTTCCAATTTTCTCTTTACTTAAATAAAAAGTTATTGGTTTGTCTGGTAAATCAAATGTTATGATATTAAAATATAGTTCCTGACTCATAAGACTTGGGTTTATTAATTCTACTTCTTGCTCAATCTATTAATTTTTTGTTCTACAATTTTGAGGATTTCCGTACTGTTCTTTTCATCTTTTAACATAAAGACAATTTTATCTGCCATCCAGAATTGAAGCAATTCATTTTTATTTTGTTTTAATACTTTGGCTAATGCTTCAGCTTGCTCTTTACGAGCCATACGAGTACCACGTTCAATTTTACTTAAAAGTGCCGTATCAATATTCATTTGAGAAGCAACTTCTCTTAATAATAATTGCTTTTCTTCTCGTATTTCTCTGATGTATTCTCCAAACGTCATTTTGGGGATATTTTGACTTGTCAATATTTGTCTAATGTAAGAAAAAGAAAATAAGAACTAACAAAAAGATATTAACAATTATAAACAGGAAATGAGGAAGTTAAGGATTTGAGGATATAAAGTATTTTTATAAATCCTCGTTTCCTTAAAATCCTCAAAATCCTTATTGTGCTTTTGTGGGATTTGTATAATTGTTATGTGCTTCCCTATGTATTAGACCAGCATCAACAAATTTAGTAATATAGCCTTCTGCTGTTTTATGAGGAATCTTGTTTTTGTCGGCTATATTTAGGTAATCTTGTCTTGAAAATTGATAAGGTAGTGCTTCTAAAAAACGTTCTTTACGATTGGCTCTTTTTACTTCTTTTTGTTCGATAGGTAAATCGTTAAACACCTTACTACTGTGCTTTACTAATACGCTTATCATTTCCAATGTATTTTCAAAATCTATATCCTCACAATATCTTACTTGGTTTACATCACCATCTTCCATAATGCGAAATACAGAAAACAACATTATAATTCTAAATGCTATTAACCCCAAACGTCTAACAGTTGCTATATAGTCATCGGGTTGAAGATTGAGGTATTTGGTTTGAAGCTTCTCAAAAAACACATTAAACTTTTGTTGTTGCTCGGTTGTTAGCCTTACTTCAATATCAGGATTGTTTTTTAGGGTTTTGTATAACCCAAAAAATTCTTTTCCTAATTGGTCGTAATATTCATCTAAACCATTGGTTGTATCAGTTTGAAAAACGTTCTTCCAAGTAGGTTTGATATTCATATAATAAAACATAAAACGACTAAACAAGCCATTTTCAGCACTTGGAACCAATGCCTGAATCTGCTTTGGTGTACCAGACAACACCGTTGACAAACAAGGTCTTTCAATATCTACATACTCTCTGTCCGTTCTACGATAGTAACTAATGGTTTCGTGGTGGAATGCTTTACGAAAACCATCGGAATAATTACCGTAATCACTTTTAAAAGCTTGTGCTAAAGTATCTCCTTCGGTTTCAAAAATTAACCCTCTACCTTCATTATCCGATATTAATTGATAAACACCTGTTACACTATTGTTAGCCGGAATAAACAGCATTCTTTCAGGTGGTTTACTCGGTTTTTCCATAGTTTCACTTTTGCCCTTATTCATATTATAAGTAGCCATTTCAACTTGATGCTGTTGTTTTAGGGTTTTGGATTGTTCGCGCTTTTCTTTGTGAACAGGATTTACCAAATTTTTAATTTGGTTTAATCTCCCTTTTCCTGCTGAAGCAGGTGCAGTAACAAATAAATACAAGTTGCTAAACACTTTCCGTTGGTCGTACACACCAAACAATTTAGGAAAACAAGCACTAAATGCTGTTAATGCACCCAACAACAAAATATCACGTTCTTCATTACTGTCTGATGGTTTTACTACTTGTTGAAAAAATGTTGGGATGTTGTTGTAAACTGTTGTAGGTATTGTTGGCAATGGTTGTTTTTCTTCCTCTGGATGTTGCGATACTTCAACAACTTGTTGTTGCTGTTTTGGTTTAATACCAACTTGATGCAAATGGTGGTATAAGGTTGCTATGCTTATACCGTGTCCTTTTGCTTGTAAGCATTTATTATACTGTTCGTCGCATTCTTTATGGTCGTAACCTGAATAATTTCTGCTAATTCTATGGTAGTAATCACGTCCAGCTTCACCGTATTCCTCTGAAATAGCAAAACCAATATCACGCCACTTTTCATAAGTATCAGTAATATCGATACCTGATTGTTCTAAAGCGTTGATATATGTTTCAATATCATTTGCAACAACCGTTGTCGGTTTGTTGTTGATTGGTTTTTTAGGTACTTCTTTTTGCTCTGGAACAGCTAACCAATCTTTCGGGTTGAATATTTTTGTCATAGCTTTTGATGTCTTTTATGTAGGTATGCCAATGGATCGTGGGATAAAAAACACGCTCTGGAAATGTCTTTACCCGATTGGTCAACCTCTATGTTATATGTATGTTTTATGTAATTGGCCACCGCAATAAAATATTCGTTGTGTGACACTTTCGATAAATCGATTCTAATTATCCATTTTAAGCCTTCTCCTGAAGGTGATGTAAACAACATTTCGGTTTCGAAATATTCATCGTTTAATAATTGTTGTTTTAGTTCTTCAAGATTTTCTAAATGGTCAAAATCGATTGTCAATAATGATGAATGCTCAATTAAGCTATCATCATTTCGTTTAGAAAACACACCTGAAAATGTTACATAATCAAAATGATTTGCTTTAAATTTCCGTGCTTCTTTAGGGTTTTTAATCGCTCTAAATTGCTCTGTGATACTTTTATACTTATCGCTTGTAATACGCTCAAATATTTGGTGTAATCTTACTTTTTCAGTTGGAAAAACATTTCTAATTGGTGCTTTGTAAAAACTGCTGTAAGCATACCAAGTATCATCAGGTGCATCTAACCAGGATAATTCATCTTCTTTTTTAACTTCAAAATTTAGATGCAGTACCTCATTGATTTTTAGTAACAATTCTTCTTCATTAATGATTTTAAAATGATAGGATGCAAAATCGAATACATCACCTTTAAAATCGGTTAATTCTATGTCGTAATGCATTGCCTTATTTTCAACAACATTAATTTGTAATGTTGATTTACCACCATTAAAAGGATTTCGGGTTATCCCGCAGTCCCTTCCTTTTAAGGAAAGGACTGTTGATTTAGGATAATACTGCCTTAATACATAAGCATAAATATTTAACCCGTAATGCGTTTTCTTTAAGATGCTTTCTTTACTTATTTCCATCGCATTTAAAATTTGGGTTATAATAATTGCTTTGTAATAGTTCCTCTATATCAGATACTTTGTAATAAAATTTACCTTGTATCTTGCTATATGGAATCGTACCATTTGAACGGAATGTTTGCAATGTCCGTTGGCTAATATGTAGCGTTTGCATTACGTCCTGATTGTCAATCCACGTATCTTTTAAGCGTTCTGCTCTCGTAGCTCTTATTAATTCGATACGTGCCTTTAAGTCCTTAATCTCTTGTGAGAGTGCCAAGAGTAAATCGATGATTTCAGTCATAACTAAATCCTTCCTTTTTTGATTAAGTAATTAGCTGCCTGTTGCTCGATTTCGTCTTGGGAATCCATACGGTTACGCAATAACCATTGGTCTAATTCCTGACGTTGGAAATAGATTTTTTTACCATTCGGTTTATAGTGTGGAATGGCTCCCGTACTTGTAAGTTTATACAAGTGCGATTGTGATAGTTCTAAATACTGACAAGTTTCATTGAAATTCAATACTTGCTTTTGCAACGTTTGTTGTTCTACTAACAACTTTTCGATGCGTTCTAAACGTTCAATTATTTTAACGTCCATCTTATTATAAATTTTAATTAAAAAATGGACTTCTGCGCAAAAGTCATCCTTGATTGTCAAGGACATAACAAATATTGAAAAAGGTGTTTGGTATAACAGAAAAGAGAAAAAATGGTATTATTAAACCATTGTAAAACAATGATTTACACCGTTTTTGGTATTATCTATTTGGTATTAAGTAGAGAAAATACCACTTTTAAAAAGTGAAGTTTTATTTGATTTGGTCAAGCCAAAAATTGGCTTCAACTAATTTTTGATAGGCTCTTTTTTCAGTACCTAAAAATCTACGGTATTCTTTACCTGCATTACTACTTGGTCCATACCGATAAGCAAAGAATTTATAAATGTGTTTAGGCTCTATTTTTTTAGATGGTTTACTGTCAAAAAATATTCTTTCATTAAAATATTTAGTTTCTGTTAACTTAACCATAAAAGCTGCAAGTAATATTTTATTACCTCTATTCTTTATGAAGTTATATTCATCATCTATAATGCCTTTTTCATTTAATAGCTCCTCTAATTTTGCAAATTCTCTTTGTTTAATCTTATTAATAAGTTCGTTATAGGATAAGACATCATTGTTTTCCTCTCTAAAATCACCTTGTATAGCGTTGAAAATTGAACTTTGTTTTACTTGTTTCCTGACCGTTTTTATTTCTGCACCGGAATAGGATTTTACAATTAACTCTTGAGGTGGTTCTTCATTAAAAAATACTTCGTGCAGTTCTTCTATTGTATAAATTTCAGCATCACTTAATTCAGAAAATCGGTCTTGAAGTTCCATAAAAAGCATCATTGCATTAGCCTTTAAAAATGAAATGATATAGGCTTCATCTGATTTATCGTTTTGAATTGGTTTTAAAGACAAACTTTCATCAAGATCATTATCCGAAATATAGTTGCTAATTTGGTTTAGGTAGTTTTTGATGCGGTTGTATTCTTTATCATACAAGAAAGATAAATGACCAGGTGTCGTATTGATTTCAAGTGCATCATTAATTTGATTAAAATTTTTGATAAACTCGTTTTCTATTAACTTCAAATAGTATTTACGCTTGTTAGAATACGCCTTTTTGAAGTCGATTTCATATTTAGGCGTTGTATTGAGGTATTGCTTTTTAAAGCCTTTTAAAAGCTCTTTAAATTGGTTTTCGGTTCTTTTATCATCAGTAACCTTTTCCACATACAGTAAGTCGATAAATAGGTCTTTAGCCATTTGGGTTAAGGTTTATTCTGTAAGCTGCTTGTTTCTTTTTGTCGTCAATTACTTTAGCGTAAATTTGAGTTGTTTTTAAGTTCTTATGACCTAACATTTTTGATACTGTATAAATATCAGTACCTAAAGTTAGCTGCAATGTAGCAAATGAATGTCGCGCACAATGAAACGTGATATTCTTCTTAATTTCTGCATTTCCAACCCAATCTTTTAATAGGTCATAGTTTCTCTGAACGTTATTAATATTCTCGAATACTTTTTGAGTTGGTTCTCCTTTTTCTCCTAACAATTCAAATGCTTGTTCGGAAATTGGCAAGGTTTCAGCTCCTTTGGTTTTCTTTTGCTTAAATCTAATAAAATTCCCGTAACTTTCTGAATATTGGATTTCTGACCATTGTAGCTTTGTAATATCCGACCAACGCAAACCTGTAAGACAAGAGAAAAGAAACGCATTTTTTAATTGTGGATGTTTGCTATCTGTGCTAAAAAGCTTTCTAACTTCTTCTAAAGTTAAAAATTCCATATGTGTATCTTCTTCTTTAAAGTTTTCAACTGAAATAGCAGGATTGTATTGTATTACCTTTTCTTTAACAGCTTGTCGTAATACCGCTAAAAGTTTTTTAAAATATGCTGATTTTGTGTTTTGGCTTAATGGTCTTTTACTTCTGGAAAGTGCTTTTTTGTCTAAATACTCTTTAAAACCTTCTACCCATTCTTCATCTATTCTTTCAATAGAAATACCTGTTGGGTGATAATCTTTTAAATGTTTTAGTGTGCTATTCCATACACCTAAATTACCTTTACTTTCTGAACGTCTTTCAATCCATTGTTCTAAATACACGAAAAAATTTCCTTGTTTCTTTTCTTTATTTTCAAAACCATAAATATTATTCTGTACCTCTAAATGTCTTTTGGCTCTGATGCTTTCAGCAAGTTGTAAGATTTTCTTGTTTTCTAATTTCTGTGCTTTAGTTAAGGACCCTTTGTCGGGTTCTGGCGTTAAATATAATTTCAAGTACTCGTACTTACGATTTCCGTTTTCGTAATAATCAAGATATAAACTAATTCGTTTCCCTTTTCTACGTTGGCGTAAAGTAACTTTCATTTTCCTTATATTTACTGTGTTAGACTATGCGTTTTATGAGTGTTGTATGGGCAACAATACGGCAACAAATATAAGCAAAAAAGGGTAGTTTGGCAACAAAAAAGAACACCAAAAACCCTATAAAACAATGATTAATAGGTAGATAACAAATAAAAGAAAGATAATGAATTTCCTTTCGGAAAATCCTCGCGCTGAATTAAAGCCAGTAATTTTTACTAAATTAGTCGCTCAAACACGCAACGAAATCATACACAAAACCGTTCGGCGGCATTTAGCCCTATCGGGCACATACCGCCGAACGTCCCGCGCAGCTGCGCTGCCTGCACTACGGCGTGAAAACGCCGCAGAACAGGCAGCTATACGCCATTTT
>NZ_JBHULK010000013.1:0-16643 GCF_042684345.1 Gelatiniphilus marinus
TGCAATCGACAGCTCGCTTCATCTGTAAAATGAACTCCAAAACTAAATATATTCATAGATAACTCTTTTAATATCAATTAAATATACGAAATATATTTGACTTTAGGGCAGTTTACGGACATGCAAAAACTTTTTATATGGGGTTTACTTCAGAAACTAAAGAAGTGAATTTTATAAACAATAATAAACACACAATAAACTTTTCTTTAACCGAAAAACTGGAAGGTTTACAGGAAATATATGTTCGAGGAAAAACGGCAAAGAAAAAAATTGAAGAAGGCGGTTTTGCAGTTGCTATAATAGATACTAAAGAAGCATCCTTAAGAAATATATCAACTAATGATTTGTTAGATAGATCTGTTGGTGTACGTATAAGACAATCTGGCGGTAAAGGATCTAATGTGGAATACAATATTAATGGAATGTCTGGCAGTACTATTGGAATATTTCTTGATGGTTTAGAAATTTCTACTTACGGTCAGTCTTTCAACCTTAATAACATACCAACTTCAATGATTGAGCGAATAGAGGTTTATAAAGGGGTTTTACCATCTTACCTAACAGGAGATTATGCAGGTGGAGCCATCAATGTGATATTAAAAAAAGATGTATCTCAAAACAATGCTAATATAGCTACATCTTATGGGTCGTTTAATACCTCTCAATCTGATATTAGTATAACCCTTCGTGAAAAAAAAACGGGGCTCGCTTTTAGAGGTTCAACTTTTTATACATATACAGACAATAGTTATGAAACTTGGGGTAGATCTACAACTTATGTAAATCACTTAGGGCAAATTATTAGACCTTACCATGCTAAACGCTTTAACAACACTTATAAATCATTAGGAGGTCGTTTTGAAGTTTGATTTACCGACAAAAAATGGGCAGACCAATTCTTTATTGGCTATAATGGATCTAGTGCCTATAAAGAAATACCACATGGTGTAACCATGTCGACACCTTATGTGGGTAGATTTAGTGAAACGGAAGCTAATGTACTTTTACTTAGTTATAATAAGAAACATTTTTTAACAGAAGATTTATCGTTAAAAGTTAATGCCGCAAAAAGTTACCGTAGTACTTTTTTACAAGATACTGTTGGCGTTGCATATAACTGGGATGGTACCAAGCGAGAAGTTATTGAGTTTGGAAAAAGAGTGCCGTTAAAAACCTTGTTAGGTGGTCAACAAGGCGAAAAAGTAATTGAAAATACTGATAGAAAAATTACAAATATGCGTTCAAACTTAGCTTATATGATAGCTAATGGTCATCGTGTATCTTTAAATCATAAATACGAGAAAACGGATAGAGAAGATCAAGATATATTGAATTCAACCAGTGGAGAATTTGCAACAGTTAGCACTATTTCTCAAAACATAACTTCTATGAATTATGAAGCCGAAACCTTTAATAAGAAGTTAAAAACGAATTTTTCTGGAAAATACACGTATAATCGTACAAATCAAAAAGAATTTGATATTGTTAGTGTAGATGGTATCAACTCCATAGAAAAAACAGAGATTCTCTTAACCGATTCTAATTTTGGTTATGGAGCTACTTTATCCTATAATGTAATACCAGATTTATATATCATTGCCTCTACAGAAAACTCATTTGTATCTCCTTCTGAAAATCAAATATTTGGAAATCCCGAAATTAATATTCTCTCCAATCCAAATTTAATACCCGAAAAAAATATCAATTACAATTTAGGTTTCCGCTCGGGGAACTTAGCGTTTGACAAACACATAATATCGGTTTATGCAAATGCTTTTTGGCGAAATGGTTTTGATAAAATTACCAAACGAGCTGTGGATGAGTCAGAAATTGAAACAGAAGAAGAAGCTGATATTCAAGTAACCCAATATATGAATCTTGAACAAACACAATCTAAAGGTTTTGAAGCAGAGATTAGATATATCTATAACGATAGACTCAATACATCTTTAAATTTTTCAAAATTTAACAATGTATTTAAACAAAAACTAGATGAAAATGGTGCACCACATTCTCTATACGGTATGCAAGTGCCTAATGAACCATTTTTTACAGTTAATGCCAATTTACAGTATAGATTTAATGATGTGTTTCAGAAAAAATCTATACTTAATACTTACTATTCAATTGGGTATGTGGGCGCATATTACACGGTTTGGGGGCAGCCAGAATGGTCTAAAACACCCAGTCAAATGCCACATGATATCGGAATAAGTTATCGCTTTCCTTCTCAAAAATGGGTAGCTAGTATAGATATAAAAAACATGTTTAATGCAAAAGTCTACGATAATTTTCAAATACAAAAACCAGGTAGAGGTATCTATTTCAAATTAAATTACACAATTAGTAAATTATTATAAAATCAAATAAATTAATATCATGAAAAAAAATCTAATTAAAATAGGATTATTAAGTATCGCTATTGCTTTTGCAAGCTGTAGTGAGGATGACCAACCAGAACTGGTAACACCACCTGAAGATAATACACGTTATATTACATTAACAGGGTCTTTTCCTAATGATGAAGGAACTCCAGGAAATGGAGGTACTCTTGCCTATGCTATAACACCAGAAAATGCTGCGGATCCAAATTATGAAGTAGATCTTTTTAAAATAGAAAATGACGCATTTGTTAATGGTTTTGCCTTAAAATCTAGTCGTACTGCTCGTGTACAAGGTTCAGCAGATGGTAAATTTTTATACAACATACAATACACAGGTACAGAAGGTGGTGTATTCAATAAATACTCTGTAGGAGAAGGGCTTGGTTTTGAAGAAGTTGGTTACGAACTAAATACAGCAGCAATTTTAGGAACAGCACCACGTTGGATGAAAGCAGCAGAAGGTATTGGTGTTGGTGTTTATGCAAGCTCTTATGATGTAGAATATGAAGTAGAAGCTCCAAATTTTAAGTTTGTAGCCAGTGATAGTGAATTAAAAATAGCTGTGTTAGACCTAGAGAATACAGCAATTACAAACACTGCCATATTTGATTTTCCTTGGACAGATGAAGAGAGATTAGCTGGCTATAATGTAGGACGTGTAGATGTACCTATACTAAACGCTGCAAAAACTAAAGTTTTTATTGGGTGTAGAGTAAGAAAATATGATACTACAGCAACCCCTACTTTAGATGAAAATGGCATCCCTAAATGGCCTTACGGTGAAATTGATGGTACAAAAACTTTAATTTTAGATTATCCATCATTAAGAAACCCTAAAGTTATTACTTCTACCAATTCAACAGCTGTTAACAATTCATACCGTACTATGACACAATATCTTGGTACAGATGGAAACATCTATCAAGCAACAGCTACATCTGGTGCAGATATTCTACGTATTGGTAGTAATAATGAATACGACCAAAGCTATCATTTTAATTTAAACACTGCAATAGGTGTTACTGGTGCATCAATTAAAGCATGGAGATATGTTAAAGATGGAATAGGTGTTGTTTTATACACATTAGCTAATACCGATGGAGGATACGTTGCCTTAATTGATTTAAATACGCCATCTAATTCTGTTAAATTAGCTACAGATGTTGAAACTGATGCCGACTTATCTTCTACATTACGTCAATTCCAATATATTGGTCTTGTTGGAGATACTGCTTATGTGCCATTAACTCCTGCTGGTAAAGAAGGTCATATTTATATTATCAACACTCAAACAAAACAAATTTCAAAAGGTGCTAAATTAAAAACTATTTCGGGTAGTTATTATTTAGGAGCGTACTAAAAATACTATTTAAAACAGATTTACTTAATTATAGTCTGCTTTATTTTCCCATTAAGAAATGGGAACTCAAATTTTTTTGAATGTAAAAGGAAGTCACTTTATTGTAAGCTTCTAACCAAATAAGAAAAAAAAGTAATTCTAAGTCTCTTTCTTTCCATAAATACACAGAAAGAGACTTTCCTAAAAAAAACATAATGAAAAAATCACTCATTTTTCTACTGTTAGTTGTTCCATTTTTTATTTTCGGCCAAAGAGGACAAAGACAGCAAAACACCAACGAATTTCACAACAGAGATTTTTGGGAAACCCAACCCAATGTTGCTATTGTGAAACAAAAAATAAAAGAAGGACACGATCCAGTTGCTAAAGATCAAAGATCCTTTGATGCGGTTTCTTATGCTATTCTTGGAAAGGCGCCAATAGAAACTGTTGAGTTTTTATTATCCTTTGAAGGGAATGATATTAATAAAACAACAAATCATGATAGAACTTATTTACTATGGGCAGGTTCTACAGGCGATTTAGAAATCATGAAAATGTTAATAAATAAAGGCGCCGATACAAAAGTACTAGATAGTCATAGTATGAACTGGTATACCTATACTTTAAACTTTGGCCATGAAAACACTGGTATTTATGATTTTATAGAAGATAATGGTTTTGATTTAAAACAACCAAACCGTGCAGGTGCCAATGCTATTTTATTATTAGCTTCACATAGTAAAGATGGAGAAATTTTTAAGTATTTTATAGAAAAAGGATTAGATGTTAATGCTACAGACAATAAAGGAAATAACTTTCTATTTTATGCAGCTAAAAGAGGTAACATTGATTTGATTAAAAAATATGTAAATGAAGGTTTTGACTATAAAACATTAAATTCTGATGGAGAAAACCTCATGCTTGCAGCAAGCCATGGAGGCAGACGTGGTAGCAATCCTATAGCAGTTTTTCAGTACTTTGACACTTTAGGAATAGATATGACTGCAACAAGCAATAATGGAGCAAACGCATTACATAATATTGTTTCAAGTACAGAAGATGTTAATATTATAAATTTTTTCATCCAAAAAGGAATTGATATCAATCAAAAAGATAAAGATGGAAATACACCTTTTTTAAATGCTGCTAAAGGAAATAACCTTGTAGTTTTAGAAAAATTACTTCCGTTAACCAAAAATATCAATCAACAAAACAATGATGGCTTATCTGCTATAACATATGCTACACAGCGTATAGGTATAGAGACTTTCAATTTTCTAAAAGATAATGGGGCTGATGTACATGTTATAGATAAAGATGGAAACAATTTATTTTACTACTTATTTAATGCTCATAATAGAAGAAATAGTGAAAATTTTGAAACTTTTCAAAAAGCTTTAACTACAGCTGGTGTATCATTTAAAAATGCTTCAAAAATTGAACCTCCATTACATATTGCTATCGTTAAAGGAGATATGAAATTAATTGAAACAGCCTTAGATTTAGGAGCAGATATTAACAAAACAAACAGTGATGGATTAACACCTTTACATTTAGCTGCAATGAAATCTACCGATACAAAATTATTGCAATTTTTAATAAGCAAAGGGGCAAACAAAAAATCACTTACAGCTTTTGAGGAAAGTGTTTTAGACTTAGCTCAAGAAAATGAGTTATTAAACGGATCGGACATTTCTTTTTTAAAATAAATCTAAATTTAAATTAACATGAAATTTTATAAATTCATTCTTGGAATACTATGCTTGTCATTTATGGCTTTTTCAACAATAAATAGCAATGAACAACTTACATCAAAATACAAATGTATGGTTCAGCTAATAAACTATGAAGGAGAAGGTGCTTATGTTGTAGTTTCAGTAGTTGACAAAGACAATAACTATATTAAAACCTTACATGTTTTAGGTGATGATGAAAAATGGTATCCTGATTTAGAGAAATGGTGGTCGTTTATTAAAACATCTAAAGACGCTCAAGTAGATGCACTAACAGGAGCAACTATTGCAGGAGGAGAACGTTCTATTTTTACTTTTCAATTAGATGAAACTGATTTTAAAGCAGGAAATAAATTAAGATTTGAAACCGCTGTAGAACATCTAGAATACTTTGAAAAAGATTTAGAAATTTTGTTAGAGAATGAAAATCTTCAAAACAAATTTGAAGGAACAGGATACATTCGTTACGTTAGAATCATACCAAATTAATAAAACATGCTTAACAAAATATGGAGGTACAGTCATTTTTACTTGACTGTATTTTCTTTCTTATTTTTACTTTTAGCTTCCATTACAGGGTGTTTTTTGGCTTTTGAACCTATTCAGAAAAAGCTACAACCTCATTATATTGAAAACGCAGAAGATATTTCTGTAGCGCAATTAATAGATACTTTAAAAAACAAGTACGATGAAGTTTTAGATGTTGAAGTAGATAAAAATTATTTTGTAAAAGCAAGTGTTTTTAGTATGGAAAATGATGTTGATGGACAATTTTACATCAATCCTTTCAATGGAAATAAAATAGCCAACATTAAAGCTAAAGGTGCTTTTTTTGAGTTTTTAACCAATTTTCATCGTTCCTTATTTTTAAAAACACCAGGTAGAATTTTTGTTGGAATTAGCTGTTTTTTATTGTTTTTAATTGCCATTACAGGTTTATTGTTAGCTATTAAACGGCAAGGTGGTTTCTGGAAGTTTTGTTCAAAGATTATAAACGATAAGTCGATACAATATAACCACGTTACTTTAGGGAGATTGTTATTAATTCCTATTATTATTTTAGCGTTATCTGGAACGTATTTATCGATGGAACGGTTTTCGTTATTACCAGAAATTAAATCCATTGTTACACAACAAGAATCGGTTTCTAAACAAACCATCCCTTTTTCTGATTTTCCTGTTTTTAATAGCACAACATTAAATGATGTTAAAAAAATAGAATTTCCTTTTTCTACAGATGAAGAAGATTATTTTATACTATACCTCAAAGATAAAGAACTTACAATCCATCAAAAAACCGGAGATATTGTACAAACAACACATTATCCTTTCACCAAAATATTAAGTGTGTTAAGTTTTAACCTGCATACAGGAGCAGGAAGTATTATTTGGTCTTTGGTATTATTTATTAGTTCGCTTGCTATTTTATACTTTATGTATTCAGGAAGTATAATTGCGTTTAAACGCATGCGTTCTAAAACAAAAAATAAATACAATGCTAATCAAGCTCATTTTGTGATTTTAATAGGGTCAGAAAATGGAGGTACAAAGAGACTAGGAAAAACATTGCAGCAGTCGTTAATAAAAGCTGGTAAAAAAGTGTTTTTGGATGATTTAAACAACTACAAAAGTTATCCTAATATTAAACAATTAATTATTATTACTTCAACTTACGGAGATGGAGAGCCACCAAATAATGCGAATTTGTTTTTAAATAAACTCCAAGAAACTGAAATCTCCAATCCGTTTACATGTCACGTTATTGGTTTAGGTTCTTTATCATATTCAAAATTTTGCGAATTTGCTAAAAGCATTCAAAATCAAGTTGTTTTACAAAATCAGATTACTGTTCCCGAAAAAAACCCGTTATTAATTCATAACCAGAATTATGAAACGTTCAGAAATTGGGTTTTAGAATGGGCTACTTCTTTAAATTTAAACTTAGAAATTCCGAAATTATTAGCTTCTAAAAAGCAAAAGGAAACTGTTTTTAAGGTTGTTGAAAAACAGAATATTATTGATGATTATGATGAGACGTTCAAGCTAACTTTAAAGTCACAAAAACCAAGAAGAAAATTTTTTCCTGGAGATTTGTTAGGCGTTACACCTCCCAACGAAACTTCAGAACGTTTATATTCCATTGGTAAAAATTCTAAAGGAGATTTGTTAATGAGTATAAAAAAACACTCTCATGGTGTTTGCTCTAATTATTTAAATGACTTAAAACTTAATCAAGAACTAAAAGTAACCATTCAAAAAAATAAAGCATTTCATTTTCCTAAAAAAAGTAAACAAGTTATTTTAATAGCCAACGGAACAGGAATTGCTCCATTTTTAGGTATGATTCATCAAAAAACAAAGGCCACTATAAACTTGTATTGGGGAACACGAACTAAAACTTCAGAAGAATTATATAAAGCTCAAATTTTAGAAGCGCTACAGAAAAAGACGTTACAAACTTATGATGTAGTATTCTCCAAAGAAGAGAGTCCTTATTGTTATGTTCAGGATATAATAGCTAGAGACGAAAAAGATATAGTAAAAACACTTCTAAGTGGAGGAACTATAATGCTATGCGGATTGATTACTATGCGTGATGGTGTGTTTTTGCTTTTGGAAAAAATATGCTCTAGAAACAATCTTTCCGCTCTTGAAGTTTACAAAAATAAAGGACAAATTTTAACGGACTGCTATTAAATACTCTTAGTTGTTTCATGTCTAATTAAATGCTTTTTATTATAAATGATAATAAACTACAAAAAGGATTTGAAAAAAATATTAACTTTATATGGTTAAAATTATTCTTTCAAAGATTTAAATATAAAATTATACAATTTCAAACATAAATTAAATTTGTATCTTTAACTTCGATAAAGACAAACAAATTTAATTATTAAATAGTTCTTTTTAACTTTAGTTTACAATTAGGTGTGCAGAAATAGATAAGCATTGCAAAACGGTAGTAAATAAAGGTGGTTTGTAAGATTAATTTAACCCTGCCACCCCGACAAATTATAGTATCAATCTATAACATAAACCTGTGAATGTTATGATTTACAGGTTTTTATGTTTTTATGATTTAAGAATATATTAATAGGATTGAGTTGTTTGTAGCCTATTAATAGCGATAACTAAAATAAATTCCCTCATTTCCTTTTTAGTCGAATAAAAAAATGTAACCAAGCTTACTGTTTTTTCAGTTATTTTGTTTTAACTATCAAATTTTTTATTGTAAAGATAAGCTTGCTTTTTAAACATTTTAAGTATGGGTCTTATTGAAAGAGCTTTTCGTCTATTCGTCTGTGTATAAGGTGCCTTTAACCAAAAAAATACAATAAACATAAAAAATAAACTATTTTTAATACCCTAACTTATTCATTTATAGTAGCTTTTTTAATATGAAAACACTAAAAATATTATTGATAGAAGATGACATGATAGAAATAATGAAATTCACCCGAGTAATTTCATCACTTTCTTTGCCTCATAAAATTATAGAAGCAAGTAATGGCGAAGATGCTTTAGGTCTTCTAGAAGATAAAGATAACCTCCCAGATATTATTTTATTAGATTTAAATATGCCTAAAATAAATGGCATCGAGTTTTTAACAATACTTAAAAATGATAAGGACTTAAAATATATACCTACAATTATTCTTACAACCTCTAGCAATCCAAGAGATTTACTGGCTTGTTACGAGATTGGAATAGCAGGTTACATATTAAAACCATTAAAATATGAAGAATATGCCTCTAAAATCGAAAAATTATTGTCTTATTGGAGTGTTAATAAATTTAAGGACAACTAAACTCTAAGGCAGCTATATTATAATATTTTAATTGGTTAAAGTTTAGATTAAATTAACCAACAAATAATAAACAAGCTTAGTTAATACCAATCACATTTAAATTAATTAAAGAAGGCTTTGCATTGTCTAAAATAGGTTTAGCTAATTATACTACTTTGTAAAAGTAATAATAGCAATTTGTTTAGTGTAACTTTACATAACCTAATAAATAAGACAACCATTCCAAATAAAATGCCCGATAAGCACATGCTTTATAATTTCATAACCAATTTAAGTTGAAGTTGTAAAAACCAAATAACATAAAATCAGCCGTTTGTTTGTTTTTTTTTAACCATAAGCATTTAACTTTAATTTGCAAATCTATAGTGCAATGCATTACTTTGCATTAGGTTCGATATGAAAAATTTTAGTTTTTAATATGTTATTACCCGCTTAAAAAATAAATCTATAGAATAAAAAGAAGAGGTTTAAGCAAAGTTTATGAATCTTGATGATAAATGAGTAAAGAGCAAATAGAAATATTACAACAAGCTTTAGAGAAAGAGAAAGCTGCAAGAAAACAGGCCGAAAAAAAATTAGAAACCAAAACAGCCGAATTTCTTAAAGCCAACCAAAAGCTAAAAAAAACCAACAAAGAGTTAGAGGAATTATTTTTAAGTAGAGACACCCAATTACAAGGGGTGTTCGAAAGCATAGTAGAACCTTATATTATAATGGATCTTGCTGGTAATATTATGAAAATGAACGAAGCCGCGGTTGCCATGTTCGATTTTAAAAACACCAAAGAAGATTGTAACCTTAATAGTATTTTGCACCCCAGCGAAACAACCCGGGTTTTAGAATCCTATCAAATATTATATAAAGAAGGCCAGCTAACCAATTTTACCCTTAAGATAATTACACGAAAAAAACGGCATATTTTAATACAAATTAATGCCAATATTATTTACGATAAAGGGAAACCTGTCGCAGCCCAAGGTATTGTAAGAGATATTACCCAAGAAAAAGCCAATGAAGAACAATTGTTAGAATCTAAAAACCGTTTATCTACACTTGTAAATAATTTGGATAATGGCGTACTGCTTGAAGACGAGAACCACCGTATTATCTCATCCAATAAAAAGTTCACTGAATTATTTAGTTTAGGCGTGCCACCCGAAGAATTACAGGGTTTAAGCAATATAGAAGTATTTAAACAAAAAAGTCATTTACTAACAAAACCAGAGGCTTTTTTAAATAACATACAAAGTATTAGCCAAAAAAAAGAAACGGTTTTTAGTGAAGTTATTGAGTTTAAAAACGGTAAAATTTTAGAACTAAATTACCTGCCAATTGCTCAAGCAAACCAATCAAAAGGGAGTTTATGGACCTTTAAAGATATTACCCTAATTCGCACTTACCTTAAACGCTTGGAAATAGAACAGCAAAAGTATTACAGCATTATTTCTAATATAAATTTAGGCTTAATTGAGGTAGATACAGAAAATGTTATTTTGATGGTAAATGATAGTTTTCTTAGCATGACCGGCTACAAAGAAGAAGAGCTTGTTGGTATTAAAGGTAAAAACCTGCTACCTATTAAAGAAGACCTTGATTTAGTCAAAAAAAAATTAGAAGAACGCAAAAAAGGAAAAATCGAATCTTACGAGCTGCGAATTAAAAATAAACAAGGAGAAATTAGATATTGGATGGCAAGTGGTGCACCTAATTATGATTTAGAGGGTAACATTACAGGTTCTATAGGTGTGTATTATGATATTACTGAAATAAAGAAATTACAAAATCAAAAAGAAAATCTGCTACTAAAATTAGAAAAGAGAAACGAAGAGCTTCAAGAATATGCCCATATTGTGTCTCACGATTTAAAATCGCCTTTACGAAGCGTAAGTGCATTGGTAAGTTGGTTAAAAGAAGATAATAAAGGAAAACTAGACAATGCAAGTATTCAAAATTTCAGCTTGATAGAATCTACAGTAGAAAAAATGGAACAACTCATAACAGATATTCTTGAGTATTCCAGCATAGGCTCAGAAGAAATAGAAAAAAGCGATGTAAACATTAATACTGTAGTTACAGATTTAATACAAATGCTATTTATCCCAGAGCATATTAGCGTAAACGTTTTAAGCAAATTGCCTATAATAAAAGGGAACAAAACAAAGCTTCAGCAACTATTTCAAAATCTAATAAGCAACGCTGTAAAATTTATTGATAAAGAAGTAGGTATCATAGATATCAATGTTAAAGAATTAAGTACGCACTATAAATTCTGCATTAAAGATAACGGCATAGGGATCGAAAAAAAATTCCACCATAAAATATTCAGGATTTTCAATACGTTAAACAAAAGCGAAGATTCAACCGGTATTGGATTATCGATAGTAAAAAAAATCGTAGAATTGCACGAGGGTAAAATTTGGTTAGAAAGCGAACCAAATATAGGTACAACCTTCTATTTTACGCTTAAAAAACAGTAACTATTATAAATACAAAAAACCAAAATCGGTAATATTTGGCACGAGCATAAAATTAAACCCTAACCGCAACTCTATTAAACAATTAATGAATTCATTACTTAAAAAACAAATACAAGAACATTTAAGCAATGATTTTGCCACTAATAAAAATTTAGAGCAGTTTTTAAAAGCCGTAGGCGAATCCTATAACAATTTTGACGAGCAACTCGCCAAGCAAAAAGAGGCTATGGGTTTATTTTCAGAAGAGTTGTTTAGGGTAACCACGCATTTAAGAAAAGAAGCAAGAAAGCAAGAAGAGGTTTTAAAAAAGTTAAAAGGTGTATTTGAAACTCTTAAAATCCGGCAAATACCAGAAAACAAAACAACGGCAAATACCAATTTAGATGGCTTACAATTGGTTGATGTAATCGATAATCAAGCCAAAGAAATTGTACAGCTAAACAAACAAAAAGAAACCTTATTAAACCAATTAGCTTACCAAAACGAAGAATTAAGCGATTACGGCCATATTGTGTCTCACGATTTAAGATCTTCTTTACGAAGCATACAATATCTAACAACCTGCCTAAAAGAAGACTACGGAGATGTTTTTGATGATAACGCAAAAAACAACTTAAAATTAATAAGAAACAATGTAAAAAAAATGGATTTGCTCATTAGCGGCATCCTAGAATACTCAACAATCACTAAAAATAAATTAGAGTTTTATAATGTTAATTTAAATATTCTAATTAAAGATATTTTAAACAGTATTGCTGTTCCAGATCATATTAAAATAAACGTGCAAGCTAATTTGCCCACTGTAAAAGCAGATACGTACCGTTTGCAGCAGCTTTTTAAACATTTAATAAAAAATGCCATAAGGTATAACGACAAAGACCAAGGCATCATAGAAATTGGATTTAAAAACAAAGACGATTATTGGCAATTTTTCATTACCGATAACGGTAAAGGAATAAAGGAGGTTTATTTTGAAAAAATATTTAAAACATTTCAAAAATTGAATACCAATCTTGAAGCTGTTGGTATGGGCTTGCCAATAGTTAAAAAAATTGTTGCTATTTTTGGAGGCGAGATTTGGTTAAAATCTGCCGTTGGCAAGGGAACAACATTTTATTTTACATTAAAAAAGAACCACATGGAAAAGCCAAACTTAAATTACATTCAGAGTATGTCCAGAGGAGACAAGGCATTTGAAGAAAAAATCTTGAATATCATAAAAAAAGAGTTTCCAGAAGAAGAGCAAATGTACTTAACAAATTTAAAAAACAAAGATTATAATTTAACCGCACAAAGCGTTCATAAACTTAAACACAAAATTAGTATTTTGGGGCTTGAAAAAAGTTATGAAATTGCAGTAGAATACGAAAACAGTTTAGCACAGGGCGATATATCGCTCCAAAAACCATTCAAGTCTATTTTAAATAACATAACTGCTTATCTTCAAAACGTTTAAATAAAAGGCCGTAATTTAGCCATACTACTTGTTAAATTTGATTTTTGTAAAAAAATAGGCACATTAAAACAAAGCAATCGTCCAATTTTAAACTAAAAAAACAAAAACAATTTGGCTTTTTTGTTTTTAAACTGCTAGAAAACCTTTTAAAAAAACACTATTGGTGTTCTTTTATGTCAATAAATTCCAGTATTAATATTTTGTTCTAAAAAACTAGTAAACTATAATTTAAAATATTAAGAATAATATGCAGATTATAGAGGGTTTTAGTGTTAAAATGATAAAAATAAATATTTCATCGTGTTTTTTAACACTTAATCGATGTTTGTATGGAAAACATTACTATATTTGAAAATTAATTTTAAGAGCCCTATCACGTTATTCAATATATTGCCTAATAGCGACTAAAAATAGTGTTCCTTAACATGCAAAGTATAATCTAAAATTATTTATTATCATGAAAATTACAATCGTTGGAAGTGGATATGTTGGTTTGGTAACAGGTGCTTGTTTTTCAGAAGTTGGAATAGAAGTTGTTTGTGTCGATATAGACCAAAATAAAATTAACAACCTCAATAAAGGCATTGTTCCAATTTACGAACCAGGACTAGAGGCCATGATATTGCGAAACATGCAAAAAGGGCGTTTAAGTTTTACAACTAATCTAGCCAGTGCCGTTAAAGAGTCGGAGGCTGTTTTTATTTCTGTAGGCACGCCACCAGATGAAGATGGGAGTGCAGACTTAAAATATGTTTTAGCCGTTGCACGCGATTGCGGAAAGCACATAGACGATTATACCCTTATAGTAACCAAAAGTACAGTACCCGTAGGAACCTCAATTAAAGTTAAAAACGCCGTTCAAGAAGAGTTGGATAAAAGGCAAGTAAAAGTAGATTTTGATGTTGCCTCGAATCCAGAATTTCTTAAAGAAGGCGCTGCAATCAACGATTTCTTAAAACCAGACAGAATTGTAATAGGCTTAGAAAGCCCACGAGCCGAAGAATTAATGAAAACCCTATACAAGCCATTTACGCTTAACGGGCATCCTGTTATCTTTATGGATATAGTATCGGCAGAAATGACTAAATATGCTGCAAACTCCATGCTTGCCACTAAAATTAGTTTTATAAACGACATCGCCAATCTTTGCGAAATTGTTGGAGCAGACATCAATAAGGTTAGAAAAGGTATTGGGTCTGATTCTCGAATTGGCAACAAATTTATTTATCCTGGCATAGGTTACGGTGGTTCTTGTTTCCCAAAAGATGTACAAGCCATAATTAGAACAGCCAGTGAATACAATTATGATTTACGCGTACTAAAAGCAGTAGAAGCCGTTAATAATGAGCAAAAACTATTACTGTATAACAAAATAATGCAGTATTTTAATAACGATATTAAAGGTAAAACAGTTGTGCTCTGGGGGCTTTCATTTAAACCCCAAACCGATGATATGCGCGAAGCCCCATCCTTAAAAATAGTTGAAAAACTATTAGAAGCTGGTGCTCTAGTAAAAGCATACGACCCTATTGCCATAAACGAAGCAAAGCATCATTTTGGAGATACCATATCTTATTACGAAGATCAATACGAAGCATTAATAGACGCAGATTGTTTAGCCATATTAACCGAATGGCCAGAATTTAAAATACCAAAATTTAAGATTGTTGCTAAACTGTTAAATAAACCAGCAATTTTTGACGGTAGGAATATTTATGACAAAGAAGAAATGAAAGAACTAGGATTCGACTATTTCTGTGTTGGAATTAAGACCTCTGCCAATATTAACAAACTAGCTCCAATAAGCTAATTAAAACCATAAACCAACCAACTAATTTAAACCCTAATATGATACGAAAAAAAGTTCTTGTTACCGGAGGCGCTGGTTTTGTTGGGTCGCATTTATGCGAACGCTTATTAAACGAAGGCAACGAAGTATATTGTTTAGATAATTTTTTTACAGGACAAAAACAAAACGTTGTCCATTTGCTAAGCAACCCTTATTTTGAATTAATTCGCCACGATGTAACCACGCCTTTTTTTATAGAAGCAGACGAAATTTACAACTTAGCCTGTCCAGCATCACCAATACACTACCAATACAACCCCATTAAAACCATGAAAACCTCGGTAATGGGAGCCATAAACATGCTAGGGTTGGCAAAACGAATCAATGCAAAAATATTACAGGCATCAACAAGCGAGGTTTATGGTAATCCATTGGTGCACCCACAGCCAGAATCTTATTGGGGCAACGTAAACCCCATTGGAGAACGTTCTTGCTACGATGAAGGGAAAAGAGCAGCAGAAACATTATTTATAGATTACAACAAACAAAACAATGTTAAGATTAAAATTATTAGAATTTTTAACACTTACGGCCCAAGAATGCATCCAAACGATGGGCGAGTGGTTTCAAATTTTATTGTTCAAGCATTACAAAATCAAGACATTACTGTTTACGGAAAAGGAGATCAAACACGAAGTTTCCAATATGTAGATGATTTGGTTGAGGCCATGATAAAAATGATGGCAACACCTAACGAATTTATTGGGCCGGTTAATACAGGTAACCCAGATGAGTTTACAATTTTAGAACTCGCAGAAAAGGTAATAAAACTTACTGGTTCAAAATCTAAAATAGTTTACAAACCATCCCCTTCAGATGATCCATTAATGAGAAAACCAGATATTACATTGGCTAAAAAAGAATTAAACTGGTCGCCTAAAGTAAAGTTAGATAGTGGTTTAATTAAAACCATCGATTTTTTTAAAAATACAATATAGTAATTAAACAAGCTTAACTTACTCTATTTTAAGAGTAAATAATTGGTAACAGGCCAGAATAAAGGTTAAACTTTAAATAGGCACATTAAAATAATTTTAAACTATTAGAATTGTTTTTGGTAAATATTATTAGACCCCCAGAAGTGAACTTAAATTATTTGAAACAATGAAGAAAAAAATATTAGTTGTAGATGACGAGCTAAGTATTTGTCTGCTACTTGAAAATTTCCTTTCCGAAAATTACGATGTTACTACTATTAGAGACGGATTTGAAGCCTCATTATGGTTAGAAGATAATATTCCAGACCTTATAATAAGCGATATTCAAATGCCTCAAATGGATGGTTATGAGTTTTTAACCAAACTCCGTAAACGCGGTTTTACAAAGCATACACCTGTTATTATGTTATCTGGTAAATCTGAAAGTAAAGAGCGTATAAAATGTTACAGACTTGGAGCTCAAGATTATCTTACAAAACCTTTTAACCCAGAAGAACTTGATGAATTAGTTAAGAAAAATCTTTACCCGACACTATCCCATTAAGTGTGTAAACTTAATTTATCGAGGGTTTGACTTTCTTAAAGTTGAACCCTTTTTTCAAATATAGTTAAAAATTGGTTTAAAATAATGCCCCAATTCCTAATAGGCATTGAC
>NZ_JBHULK010000014.1:0-9525 GCF_042684345.1 Gelatiniphilus marinus
CAGCTGCGCTGCCTGCACTACGGCGTGAAAACGCCGCAGAACAGGCAGCTATACGCCATTTTGCAAAGTGAAAACGTTTCACTACTTTTCACTTTGCAAAACAGCGCATAGCTGCGCGGGACGTTAGCTGTAATGCAAAAAAACATTTTGCTACCTTTGAAAATTATAAAAAAACTAAATGAAATTCGAAAATAAAGCTGAAATAGGAACTGGAATTTATACGCTACCGGATTTAGCTCGAATTTTGAATTTGGACTATCATAAAGTCCAGCGTCTTTTAAATGAGTACTGGGACAAAAGATTTGCGAAAGAATTCAGCGAAAAATATTCTTGGACTGTTGGTAAAAGTAAAGCTGTTAGCTTCCATACTCTTGTTGAATTTTATATTTTTTATCAGCTTAAAGAATCTGGAGTTTCAACCCAAGGAATTTTAAAGGCACACAAAGAGCTTTCTCAAATTTTCAATACGCCTTTCCCTTTTGCGAAATCTGAAATATTGGACGGAATAAATTGCTTTGGAAAGAAAATCGTATTTGAAATGAATAACGATGAAATAATTGACCTTGATTCAACAAAGCAATTGAATTTAAAGTTTATTAAAAACTTTATGCACAAGTTGGAATTTGACAACAATAGTCTTGCGACAAGACTATATCCTTTAGGTAAGAAAAATTCTGTCATCGTTGACCCAAAACATCAATTCGGTCAACCTACCATACAAGGAACAAATTTATTTCCAGAGACAATTTATAATCTTTATAAAAAGAAAGAATCGAAAAAATTTATAGCATCTTCATACGATATTACTTTAAAGCAAGTCAATGATGCGATTGATTATTGTAAAACCGCAGCTTAATGACAAAAATTTACATTGACGAAAATTTCGCACCTCAATTAGCTAACGGTTTAGATGTTTTTCAAAAGCATTTAAACCAAAAAGAAAAATACAAAGTAGAAGTCCTGTCTATAAAACAAGAATTTGGAAAAGGTGCTTTGGACGAACATTGGATTCCTATTGCAGGAAAGCAAAAAGCGGTAGTTATAACTCAAGATTTAAGAATTCAAACAACAAGACATCAAAACGAGCTATACAAAAAGCACGGTTTAGGAGTAGTATTTTTTAAGCCACCTTCAGATGGATATTCATTTTGGGAAATGGTAGAGCAATTAGTAAAACGATGGCCTGAAATAAAAAATAAAACAAAACTTAATCGACCTTTTGCGTTTAGATGTAGAAGTCGAGGAAACCTAGAAAAATTGAGCTAAAGCACTACAGCTAACAACGTATATAGCTCATAGCTAATTAGTTGCTAAATCGAAGTTAAGGTATATTTGGAAAGTCGCCAAATTTTTAAATTTGACGACTTTCCAATAAAAAAAGATAAATAGTAAAATTTAAAAATCTGGCTTGTGCTTAATCCGAAAATAATCGCTAATTTACACGCTACGAGCCATATACAACAACGTTCGGCGGCATTTAGCCCTATCGGGCACATACCGCCGAACGTCCCGCGCAGCTGCGCTGCCTGCACTACGGCGTGAAAACGCCGCAGAACAGGCAGCTATACGCCATTTTGCAAAGTGAAAACGTTTCACTACTTTTCACTTTGCAAAACAGCGCATAGCTGCGCGGGACGTTATGCCACATTTGACAAAAAATGATAGAACAAAAGAAAAAACAGAGATTTGAATTTTTAGAAAAGCTATATAAAGAGACGAACGGAAGTGAGTCCTATATGGTAAATATGTGGGAATTAGGACAGGAACTTGAATACGACAGAGAAACTACTTCTAATATCGTGGAATATCTACAAGGCGAGGATTTACTTGTTCCGAGAGCTTTAGGTGGAGGTATAGCAATTACTCATTACGGTATAAAAGAAATAGAAGATGCATACGAATATCCAAATAAGCCAACAGAACATTTTATGCCGATTAATGTCATAAACATCGAGAATATGAACAATTCCTCGATACAACAAGGAACAACTCATTCAACTCAAAACAATCATTTTGACAATAAAGAACTTTCGGATTTAAAACAAATTATTAGCGAACTACAAAATGTTATATCTAAACTTGAAGAAAGTGATTTAAAAGAAGAATTAGTTGCAGAAAATGAAACCTTGATTTCGCAAAGCAAATCACCAAAACCCAAAAAAAGTATAGTCAAAGAAACACTCAAATCTATTAAAGAAGTTTCAAAAGCGATTACAATAGAAACTATTACCACTCAACTGAACCAATTAATAGATGGATTTTTAACTTCAATGTAATATGGCAGATAAAAAAAAGAAAAGTGACTCGGAAAAAACTGATAAGGTTCAAGAAAAAAAACCAGTAATAGTTGAGGAATTAAGCAAAGAAGAAAGAGCTGATTTTATTTATCAGCAAGCAAATAGAATTCAATATCTTGAAAACGAACTAAAACAGCGAAGTAATCCTATTCACGTTTTATCTGACAATGCGGATAATTTGATTTCTCTGATTAAAAATACTGCTGACAAATGGCTTGAAATAAAAAAGACAACTTTAGGCTTTAACACAAAAATGTCTTTATTCGCATCGTTAATTATTTTAATGATTGTTGGTAGTGCTGGTTGGCTGACTTACGAAGGTAAAATTGACGGTTCAACTTTTACATTTTTATTGGGTTTAATTGTAGGTTACGCATTGACTTTTATACAAAATCTGATAAATCCACCGCAATAAAAAACGTGGCATAACAACGTATATAGCTCATAGCTAATTAGTTGCTTAAACGAAGTTAAGGCATATTTGCAAGTCCGCCAAATTTTTTAATTTGGCTTATTGATAAAAAAAGGTAATAAGAAAATTAAAAAATTCGGCTCGTGCTTAACTGAAAAGTTATCGCTAATTTGTACGCTACGAGCCATATACAAGACCGTTCGGCGGCATTTAGCCCTATCGGGCACATACCGCCGAACGTCCCGCGCAGCTGCGCTGCCTGCACTACGGCGTGAAAACGCCGCAGAACAGGCAGCTATACGCCATTTTGCAAAGTGAAAACGTTTCACTACTTTTCACTTTGCAAAACAGCGCATAGCTGCGCGGGACGTTGTGCGTAATTAGAACCTCGAAAATATGAACAAATTTTTCAGAACATTTTCACTTTTGACTTTGCTGTCTATTTTCTGCAATAACACTTTCGCCCAAAAACTCATTCAAGAATATGAACCCGAAAAAAATGACAGCATAAGAATTGGGAAAGGGGAAAAAGATTTTTTAAAATACATCCAAAAAGGTTACACACTTTCAATACCCAAGAAAGACAAAATTATTGGAACACTTATCTTTTTGGAGGGTTCTGAATTTGATAAAAAAAATAAGAGTGCAAAACTGATTTATAAGCAGGCTAACAAAAATGGATTTGCAGTTTTGTCCGTTTCAACAGAAATCCCGTTGGACTTTTATTTCACAGATAATTCGAGCCAAACTGCTCACCAAATAATCAAAACAGCCTTTAAAGAACATAATTTGTCAAATAACAATGTATTTCTAATTGGAACTGGTTTGTCAGGACATAGAGCAATGAAATACGTGGAATATGTCGAAAAAATCAAGACTGATTTCAAACTTAATCTAATCGGATTGGTTATTTGCGATTCGGCACTCGATTGGGTAAGACAATACAACGAGGGAGCAAGAGATATTAGAATTAATTATAACGAAGGTTCTGTTTGGGAAGGAACATTAACTACATATTTGCTAGAGCAACATCTCAATGGAACGCCTAAAACAAACTTGGAAAACTATCTCGACTTTTCTTCTTACAGCTATTTTGACGAGGAAAGTCGCCATATAAAATACTACAAAGATTTAGCTGTTAGAGCTTATATGCAAGTAGCGATTGAATATTGGCTTAAAGAAAAAAGAAAGACACCTTTTGACAATAACGGACCAGATATGGTTGGACTGATTGCGGAATTAAAACTCGCAGGCAACAACAAATCTGAATTGAAAGTTATATACCCAAAAGACAGTAAATCTGACAAAAAAAATGTGGACGGAACTTGGATTTCCGTAGGCAAAAAGGAATTAATGAAATGGATTTTAAAACAAATTGGGAAATAATAACTACGCACAACAATGGCTATAAGTAATTGCTTGTTCTCACCTACTTCTGAAAATCCTCGCGGATTTTCAGTTAAGTGCGTACTTGCTAAATTAATCGCTAAACCACGCAACTACTCATAGCCGAGACCGTTCGGCGGCATTTAGCCCTATCGGGCACATACCGCCGAACGTCCCGCGCAGCTGCGCTGCCTGCACTACGGCGTGAAAACGCCGCAGAACAGGCAGCTATACGCCATTTTGCAAAGTGAAAACGTTTCACTACTTTTCACTTTGCAAAACAGCGCATAGCTGCGCGGGACGTTGTGCTTAATACCAAAAAAAACAAACTTTACGATAAATGAGTAAATTTATTACTGGCAAAGAATTAGAAGATGCCATTTACAATACTATATGGGAAACTGAAAGTAGATTACTTATTGTTTCACCTTTTATAAAGCTTGATGACTATTTTAAAGAGCTTTTTGACAAACACGAAAACAACCCAAAAATACATTTGACTTTAGTTTTCGGAAAGAATGAAAAAGCTGTCCGAAAAAGTATGAGTAAAGCAGATTTTGACTATTTCAAAAAGTTTTTGAATGTTAGTATAATTTACGTTCCGAACTTACACGCAAAATATTACGGAAATGAAAAGCAAGGAGTTATAACATCAATAAATCTTTACGATTATTCATTTAAGAATAATATTGAGTTTGGAGTTTATTCACAGCAAAGTATTTTAGATAGATTTAAACAATCTGCTGATAACGATGCGTGGAATGAATGTATGGAAATTGCTGAAAACAGCGAAGTTGTCTTTATAAAAAGACCTGTTTATGAGACCAAAAAAATGATTATCAACTTAGGTAAAAACTACATAAAATCTGATATTCTATTTGACTCAACCGATAAGTTTTACGGATTTACAAAAAAGAAGAAATCTGAAAACAAACGACTGAATGATTTCCCTGAAGAATTGGAATTAGGCTCAAAAGCTGACATCAGACCTGAACGAGAAATTGAACAAAAAACTGAACACGGATTTTGTATTCGTTCTGGAAAAAAGATAAAATTCAATCCAAAACAACCAATGAATAGAGAATCTTGGAAAATTTGGAATGAATATGGGAATGAGGATTTTCCTGAAAAATATTGCCATAAAACAGGAAAAGCATCTAACGGAAAAACGTCAATGCGGAAACCGATAATGTAAAAGTACTAAGCACAACAACGTATATAAAACATAGTGCGAGTCGTTGCTAACACGAAATTTAGGGCATATTTGCGAGGTCGCCAAATTTTTAAATTTGGCTAATTGATAAAAGAAAGATAATTAGAAAAATTTAAAAATTCGGCTTGTGCTTAACCGAAACGAAACTGCCTATTTTCTGCACTACGTTTCATATACAAGACCGTTATGCCTCACCTAAAAAAAATCGTGCAAAGAACAATGATTTAGTGGAAATAAAACTATATTTGCCAAATAATGTCAAGACTTAATTATGTCAACAATTTTCGGAAATAAAATAAAGACACTTCGAGAGGACAAACAAATCCCTCAACGACAGTTGGCTTCTGCCTTGCAGATAGACACGGCAACCTACTGTAAGATTGAAAAGGGCGACAGACGAGCAAAAAGAGAGCAATTACCAGTTCTTGCAAAATTGCTTGAAGTGGACTCAAAAGAGTTAATTCGTTTATGGTCGGCAGACAAAGTTTATGATATTATAGCCGAAGAGGATGAAGCAACGCAAATATTAAGCGTAGTTGCAGAGAACATTGTAGAATACAAACGAAAAACCGCCAAATTATGAAACCACTTGTAAAATACAGAGGAGGAAAATCAAAAGAAATCCCTCATTTGATTAAACATATTCCAAAGTTTAGCGGAAAATATATTGAACCCTTTTTTGGTGGTGGTGCTTTGTTTTTTCATTTAGAGCCTAAAAAAGCAATTATCAATGACATTAACTCAAAACTAATTTCATTTTATTTAGGTGTGAAAGACAATTTTGAAGTTCTTAAAACTGAACTAACCGAAATTGAAAAACTTTATGCGATAAATCGCAAAAAGTTTGAAGAACTCAAAAGCAAGACACCAGACAAACGAGTAAATGACGAAAACGAACCTCTGTATTACGAAATAAGAGAAATGTTCAATGATTTAACAGATAAAAAATATTCGGAAGCATTGCTTTATTTCTTCATAAACAAAACTGCCTATTCAGGTATGATAAGATACAACTCAAAAGGGGAATTTAATGTCCCTTATGGTCGCTATAAAAACCTGAACACTTCTTTGGTTACAAAAGCACACAACAAGTTACTTTCAAATACGGAAATATATAATCTTGATTACTCTAAAATTTTTGAAATGGCAAAAGAAGACGATTTTATGTTTTTAGACCCACCTTACGATTGTGTGTTTTCAGACTATGGTAACGTAGAACATAAAGATGGATTTAACGAAAAAAATCATTCTGTTTTAGCCGACAAATTTCGTGAATTAAAATGCAAAGCATTAATGGTTATCGGAAGAACACCTTTAACCGAGAAATTATATGAAGATTTGATTGTTGACGAGTATGGCAAATCTTATGCTGTAAACATTAGAAATAGATTTAAATCTGAAGCAAAGCATATTTTAATTTCAAACTATGGTAATGAAGCAAACAAACGTTTTCCTGAACTTTCATTTCAAAAAGAATTAGCATTTTAATATTTTATGGCGTCAATAAACAGTAAAGTAATATTTGTTACAACTTCCCCAAGAACACCTTCTAAAATGATTCCTGAAATTGAGTTGTTGAACGCTCATTTTGCAGGTCAGAAATGGAATAAAGAGACCCAACTTGCCTTTATGGAACTACTAAAAGAAGAGAACTTCTTTAATGGAGAAGGTGCGAAAGACCCTTCATTTAGTGCAAGAGACAGAATAAACAGAGCACCAAAAGCTCTCGGATTTGTTACCCTATCGCCTAAAATACAACTAACACTTGCAGGCGAAGAACTAATAAACTCAAAACGTAAAGAAGAAATATTTTTAAGACAACTGCTTAAATTTCAAGTTCCTTCACCTTTTCATAAGCCAACAGAAAGTTCGGCTGAATTTTGGGTTAAACCTTATCTTGAATTATTTCGACTTGTTAGACACTTTGGCTCATTGAAATTTGACGAGTTAAGAATTTTTGGTTTGCAGTTAGTGGACTATAGAGAATTTGACACAATAGTTGAAAAGATAAACCAATTCAGGATTGCAAAAGCCGAGTATGTTGGTAATTATAAAAAATTCCGAGCGGAATATTTAGATAATGAAATTAGAGAAATTTATGAAGCAGATATAAATTCAGGAAATACCAAGACACGGCAAACAAATGATGCTTCCATATCAAAATTTATTAAGACAAAAGCAAGTAATATGCGTGACTATGCAGATGCTTGTGTGCGATACTTGAGAGCGACAGGTTTGGTAAATATATCTCATTATGGCAAATCTCTTTCAATCGTTCCCGAAAAGTCGGAAGAGGTTGATTTCTTTCTTCAAAATACAGATAGAGACCCTATTTTAGTTGATAATGAAAGACAGTATGTTACTTATCTTGGCAATCCTTTAATTCCAACCCTATTAACAGATAATAGAAAGTTGCTCGAACAAAAAATACGCTCTGAATTTCCGTTACTTGAAATTTCAGCGACAGCTACTTTACAAGACCTTAAAAATATATTTGCAGACGAGTTAGACAACAGAAGAGAACAAATACTTACTGACCAAGTTTCAGCGATAAAAGACTACCGCCAATTTGAAGAAATCAGCACAACATTTGACCAAATAATTACCAATTCGCTTTACGACAACCCATTAATGTTGGAATGGAATACTTGGCGTGCAATGACAATGTTGGACGGTGGAAATATAAAAGCAAATCTAAAATTTGATGACTTTGGTAATCCAATGTCCACCGCACAAGGTAATATGGCGGATATTGTTTGCGATTATGATGACTTTGGATTAACAGTTGAAGTAACTATGCAAGGTGGTCAAAGACAATATGAAACGGAAGGCGAACCAGTTACAAGACACCTTGCAAAATTTAAGAAAGAAACTGAAAAACCAGCATATTGTTTATTTATTGCACCAAATATTAATGACTCTTGTATAGCACATTTTTACGCTTTGCATAAAATGAACATACAATACTATGGCGGAACTTCAACGATTGTTCCTTTACCGTTAAGCATTTTCATAAAAATGGTTGAGGACTCGTACAATGCAAGTTACGTCCCAGAACCAAGACACGTTCAACGTTTTTTTGAGCGTTCAAATGAATTAGCAAACTCAACAGAAAACGAAGTAGATTGGTATAATGGAATTACCAAAGAAGCACTAAATTGGTTAACCGAATAAAAAGGCGAAGGCATAACAATGTATATAAAAAATAGGCGAAATATCAGTGAAATCAAGGCTTTTGGCTCGTATCAAACTTTAAGCTTAACCGAAAGTTTAGTGCTTCTTAATCGCCTACTTTTCATATACTAACCGTTCGGCGGCATTTAGCCCTATCGGGCACATACCGCCGAACGTCCCGCGCAGCTGCGCTGCCTGCACTACGGCGTGAAAACGCCGCAGAACAGGCAGCTATACGCCATTTTGCAAAGTGAAAACGTTTCACTACTTTTCACTTTGCAAAACAGCGCATAGCTGCGCGGGACGTTGGCAAACATTTCAACGCAACGCATAAAATTTTCATCTAATAAAAAAACTGTTATGAAAAAAATCCTAATTCTAATATTGACAATTGCAACACTGATAAATTGCTCAAATGATGATTCTATTAATGACCAAATTAATGGAAAATGGAAATTAATAGGAGTATCAACTATGGACTTTAATTCAAATCCACAAATTGATTATCCAAATGAAAATATTATTTATAATTTTCGACCAAACGGAATTTTATTGGTTACTGGAGGAGAAGATATTGGCTATCCAAATGGAGAATATGACTATTTTTTCGGAAAAGATTATTTAAGCGGAGCTCCAAGTGCAGGAGAGTCAAAAACTCTAATTGTAAATATAAATTCTACAAAATGGACTTATGATTTAACAAATGGAATAATGACTTTAAGTACTTCATATGTAGATGGACCTATCTTAAGGTTTGAACGGAAATAAAAAACGATTTGCCAACACCGTGTAAAAATAATTGCTTCGTTCTCGCCTACTTGGAAAATCCTGCGGATTTCCCAAAGGTTCGGTCAATGTTTATTATTTTAGGTGTTTGTCGCCGCAACTATTCTTACACATAAACGTTGCCAACCATTTTGACCCGTCCTGAATAAAGGCTACATAATTTTAAACATTATGTACAAAAATGACAAAGTAATTAGACGGTATTCCGAATCTTTTAAACTCAAAATTTTAGACGAACTTACCGCAGGAAAATTAAA
>NZ_JBHULK010000015.1:0-6988 GCF_042684345.1 Gelatiniphilus marinus
AATGGTTCTTTGCAACTCTATAGAAAGAGAGGACTCGTACGTGTCATGGATCTGTAATTCTAAAACACGTTATAGTTCTCCTCTTTTTCTATATAAAGTTATTTATTACAAACTAAAGGAACACGTTAGGCAAAATTTATGAAAAAGTACTTCCAGATAATATTTTTAGTTATTTTTCTAATTAGTTGTAGGAATGATGAAAAAGTTAATGTGGAAAGAAACGAAAAAAAATTAAAAATAATCTCTAAAGATTTATTTGAGAATAGATTAAAAATTGATTCGACACTAATTAAAAAGAATGCTTTTGATTTAATTGTATTATCAAATTCAAAAGATAGTGATAGCATAATTTCAGTATGTAATTGTGAAAAAGATAAAAAGAATAATCGTATAAAAATTCAACTTAAAACGGTTATCCCAACTCAACGAGAATTGGACACAATGTCAATTGAATCTAGAAAAAAGAGTAGACTCCTAAAAGTCTTTAGTTTAGATTTGAATAGAGAATTAAAAGGACAATTTAAATTTTTGACATTAGTGTTTAAAGATAGTTTGGTTCAATCGATAAATTTATATTCAAAATCATCTGAAAATGAATATAATGGAGTTGATTTTGATTCAATATTCATTGATAAATATAATATAAATGTTTCCACTTTTGATTATTCGATTGCATCAAATGTTTTTGGAGATTTTGAATTAAGATTACCAAGAGGTTTTGGATTGATTAAAAATGATACGATTGTGAAAGGAAAATTTGTTTGTAATAATTGGATAATATCAGAATCTAACGAGATAAAAAGAATGAACTTGAAAAACTGATAAACAATAAGGATTTTAACTTTGCCTAACAATGGCTATAAGTAATTGCTTGTTCTCGCCTATTTTAGAAATTTCTGCGGAATTTCCAACTTGGCGTGTACTTGCAAAAGTCCGTGCCAAAACACGCAACTACTCATAGCCTAGAACGTTGCCAACCATTAAAGAAAAATCGTGCTCGAATTGAAAAACTGAATATTATTGAATGATTTTAGACAAATACCAACTATACGGAGAAATCCAAAACAGAGGTTATTCATCAACCGCAAAAGTAACAGATGAAAGTGAAGAAATTTATTTTGCCAAATGGATAAAAGGAATTGAAAAAAACTCACAACCAAGTAAAATTCTTTACAACAAATTAAGACACTTAAAAAAAGCAGTCCACTCTTCTCTTCCGAAAATTATAGAATACGAATGGGACGAAAACCAAAGTGCTTATTGCATCATATTTGAAAACAAAAACGCAACTTCTTTAGAAGAAAACATTTTTGAAATTAAACCAACACATTTTTTAAAAGGGATTGAACAAATTGCAAATTGCTTACAGCAATTGCAACAGAAACATAAACTTGCTCACGGAGATATAACACCTGCTAATATACTTGTAGATGAAAACTTTGATTTTTACTTAATTGATTTTGGAGTTTCAGATATTTCTGCAACATTAAGCCAATCACAAGAATTAGAGATTTTCGCAAAAGAATTTGCGTCACCTGAAAAATGGGATAGAAAAATCCCAAAGGGATTTCCATATCAATCTGACATTTATTCTATTGGTAAAGTTATTGAATGGTATTTTTCAAAAAATGAAATTAACGAATTTGAAGAAGTCCAGAAATTGACTGACAAAACTTGTGAGCAATTACCAATAAATAGAATAAATTATGTTTCTTTTTTAGAGAAATTATCGAAAATCACAAGTGAAATTTCTTTTGACAGTAAAAACTCGGTTTCTATAAATGCAATACCAGAAGTTATAGAAGATTTAAATAATTCAGATTTCAAACCGAAATTTGACGTAAGTCCAAGCAGAGGAGAAAATATCCTATTAAATATCTCAACTAAAAATTTCTATATTCATTGTATTTGGAAAATATCCGAAAATGGTTTAGAAATCCTAAATGGAGAAAGAAAAGAAAATAAAGAGAGAGAACATTCTAATACTTTGAGATATGGAAAAGAATTAGGCTTGCCAATTATGTTTACTTCTCAAAATGTTTATAACGAACGTTTTAACTTAACACCTTTTTTTAAGAAAATACAAAAAGAAAAACAGAACGAAAGCGAATATAGAAAAGGAAAAAGAGAGATTACTAAAGAATTGAAATTCTTTAAAGATTTACTAACCAAAGAAATACAAGTTTTAGAAAAAAACTCATTAAGATTACGTTTTGTAGGTTTTGAAAAAAAAGGAAATTATGAAATTTCATTTAAAATTCAAGATAATGAGAAATACAGTAAAAATGGTTTAATCTTTTCTCATATTGACAAAGCAACTCCACCAAGTCCAGAAGATTTTGAATTTATCGTAAGTGAAACTGCTGATAAAAAACAAATGAAAGACCCAATGAAATTTTCGGGAGTTGCTTATGATTTCAACACAAAAACAAGAGTTCTAAAATTTAAGGATTGTGAACGATTAGATTTTGAAAAAATTCCCAAAAATGGTTACATATTTGAAAATATCAGTAAACAAGAAGAGGAAAAGAAAAGACAATTAGAAGCAATACGAAAAGTAGAATATAATGAAGTTCAAAATAGAGATTTAATACATTACGTTTTTAATCCTACTGATTTACAAGGCAAATATCTTGAATTTCAAGAACTAACAAATGTTTATCAAACAGACGAAAAAGGAAATGACTTTGTATATAGTTTTAATCAACAAAAAGCAATACTAAATGCAATTCATAGAGAACCTTTAACAATTATTCAAGGTCCACCAGGAACAGGAAAAACAACTGTAATCACAGAAATTGTTTTTCAAATTTTAAATAAAAATCCTGATGCTAAAATTTTAATCACTTCTCAAACAAATGATGCAGTTGATAACGTGTTAGATAATCTATTGGAAAAAGAGATTCCAATTGTTCGATTAAGTGGTATTAGAAAACCAAAATCAAGTTTGCAAAAACATACTTTAGACAGAAAAATTGAGGGTTGGAAAGAAGAAGTAAGAAAAAAAACTAAAGCCAATTGGAAACCATATAAAGAGCAATTCAAAAAGGCATTAGAAAAAGAGAATATTATTCTATTACCAATTTTTGAAATCCTTTCTTCCAATAAACAATGGAAAGTAAAAAGGCAACAAATAGAAAAAATGTTAGAACGTTTCAATACGTTTAAAGGTTTAGAAAAATCTTTAACTTCTGAAACAGAATTTATAACTTCAATCAATAGTTATGTAAAAGTAAATTTTGTAGAATATTTTTTAAAACAACAAATATTTAAAGATTGGTTAGCATCAATTAGTTCGTTAGATGAGAATAGCAATATAAATCAAAAATTAATAGATAGCATTAGAGTAATTGGAGCAACAACTAATCATATTGCGTCAAAAAAATATCAAAAATATAATTTTGAGTTTGACTATGTAATAATGGACGAAAGTGGAAAAGCAACCACAGCAGAAGCATTAATACCAACAGTTTTAGCCGAAAAATTAATCCTTGTTGGCGACCATAGACAATTACGACCAATGCTAACTGCAAATCGTGAAGTTGAAAAATGGTTAAGAGAAAAGTTTAAAACTGACACAGATGAATTTGATAGTTGGGATGATTATTTTAATAGACCAAGTTTATTTGAGCAAGTAATAACAAAAATTGATGACGACTTTAAAAGTCAGTTAGAAGAATGTAGAAGAAGTTCTAAAGACCAAGTTTTACTAACTTCAAAATGCTTTTATGAACCTTTTGGAGATGAATCGATAAAACCAGTTGAACGACCACAAGATAAAGAACATAATCTTGATTTAAAAATTGATAGTTCAATTGTCTTTCTTGATATTGGTAATTCATATAAAAGTGAAATTGATGGAAATGGTTCGTCAAGAAATAAATTAAGTGCTGAATTAATACCTGAACTTCTAAATCAATTAGATAAGTTTGAAAAAGTAAAGAACTATACAATTGGTGTTATCACAGGTTATTCTGCACAAGTAAGAGAAATAAGAAAAGTTGTTAGAAATAAAGTTGATTATCGTAAACTAAAAAATGTAAAATCTAATAATGTAGTTATTTCTGTTGTAGATAAATTTCAAGGTTTAGAAAAGGATATTATCATTTTTGATTTAGTAAGAAGTCAGCAACAAACATTAGGATTTTTATCTAATGCAAATCGTATAAATGTTGCTTTATCAAGGCAAAAAAAACTAATAATTATTGTTGGTAATTTAGATAGTATATTAAGTGCTAAACCACCAAAAGATTTGGAAAACACAAATCAAAAACCAGCATTACAAAAATATTTAAGTGAATTGAAGAAAGATTGGATTGTTAAAAACGTAGAACAAATATTTTAATGGACATACAAGAAATACATAAAAAGTTAGACAAACAATGTCCAAGCAATTATAAGATAAATGAAATTATCCAATTTGCTTATCCATATAGACGAGTTCGTGTTAACGCAACTGTAAATAAATTGCCTGAAAAATCAATACAACAAGTGTATTCTGTTTTTTTAAGAACAATAAAAGCAGGTTATAATAAAGAAGAGCAAATAATTAAATTTCTAGGTCTTAACAAAGAAGACTTCATATTAAGAGAATTATACTTTTTGCGTGAAAGAGGCTTTGTAGATTTTGCTTCAGGTATTTGGTTAGTAACCGAACAAGGAGAAGAATTTGTAAAAGATAATGGTATTTTAAAAATTCTTGAAGAAGAAGAATTTGAATTTTTAATTGATGCAATATCAAATCAAGCGATTCAAAAGAATTTCAGATTATTTAGCGATAAAAACATTGAAAACAGATTAAATCCAGAGATAGATTATTCAATCAAAAATCCTGAATTGCTTAAAAATAAAAACGAACAACTTTCTGACATTTATAAAAGAGAGAATAATGGAAAAGCATATTTAGTTGATTACGACAAGTCAAATATTAAGTTTGATAAAAAGGAAAATCACGATTATTATTTAATCGAATATATTCCAATAAAAGAAAAAGAAAGTGAATTAGAGCCATATATTGAAGTTAGAAATACAGATAAGGATGTTTCAAAAGAAAAACGCCTTTCAAAATCTCTATCTGAAAAATATCCAAGTATTTTATATCAATTTACAACTTCCGACAGAACAAGTTTTGCGAAAATTCAAGAAGAAAATAACAATGAACTTTTAGAAGAGTTTAAAGTAACTGAAAACGAGAAAAAGATAACCGAAACACAAACACTTTCAGTTTGGGAAACGCAAGAAAAATTTGCAGAAGCATTAAAGACAGCTAAATCTAGAATACTAATAGAAAGTCCTTGGGTAAAACGTGCTACTTTAAAATATATAAATAGTATTGAAAAAGCATTACAAAGAAGTGTAGATGTTATCATATTGTATGGAATTGAAAGTAATGATGAACATCATTACGGAACAATTGAAAAACTGCGAAATCTAAAAAGCAAATACCAAAAGAATTTCCATTTAATACATTTACCAACTCATTTTGAAGAACAAGGAAACTATAAAATGACAGGAACACACAGAAAATTGATAATAAAAGATAATGACTATTACATACAAGGAAGTTTTAATTTCCTATCATTTAACAAAGAAAAAGGACAAAAAATAGCGAATGAGGAAAGTATTTTAATACCTCAAAATGTAGAAACGAAATGGAAAAACGTTCTGAAAGAATACGGAATAAATAACGGTTGGCAACACCGTATATAATTTATTGCTAGTTCTAGCCTACTTACGAAAATCCTCGCGGATTTTCTATTCGGTTTTTATTTGCTAAATTACGTGCTAAACCACGCAACAAACCATATACAAACACGTTCGGCGGCATTTAGCCCTATCGGGCACATACCGCCGAACGTCCCGCGCAGCTGCGCTGCCTGCACTACGGCGTGAAAACGCCGCAGAACAGGCAGCTATACGCCATTTTGCAAAGTGAAAACGTTTCACTACTTTTCACTTTGCAAAACAGCGCATAGCTGCGCGGGACGTTGTAAACAATTTACGAAAACCAAGAAACTGAAATAGAAAATGGCAAAATTTTTAAACACGACAGGTGTTTCATATCATTTAGAAGAATTAATTAAAACCACAAAAGACCGACTGATTTTAATTAGTCCATATCTTCAATTTCACAAAAGGGTAAAAGACCATTTGGAAAATCTGAACATTCAAAAAAGAGACATCCGAATAATTTACCGAGAGAATAAATTACAAGTAGAAGAAAGCAATTGGCTTGAAAGTCAAATCGGAATTAGGACAAGTCTTTGTAATTCACTTCACGCAAAATGCTATCTGAACGAAAATGAAGCGATAGTAACCTCAATGAATTTATATTCTTTTTCACAGCAGAATAATGACGAAATGGGAATTCACGTTACAAAAGAAAAAGATGAGGATTTATACAATGACATTTACGCAGAAGTCCAAAGATTATTAACGATTAGCGAGGAAATAAGAGTTTCCGTAAAAAAAGTTGATAAAGAAATAGAAAAGAAAACTGAAAGCACAATAAAAAAAGTTCAAGAGAATAAAGACTATTCAAAATCTAAATTATTGACAACTAAAGAATTATCAAATTTGACTGGATTAAGTAGTCGAAAAGTTAATAAATGGTTTACCGACAATAAACTGATGTATAAAAAAGAAGACGATTGGATAACGACCAAACGTGGAAAAGAAACAGGCGGAATTGAGAAGAATGGACAATATGGTCAATTTGTTGTTTGGCCTGAAGATATTGCGAAACATATAACCGAATAAAAACTGTTTACAACAATGGCTATAAGTAATTGCTTGTTCTCGCCTACTTCTGAAAATCCTCGCGGATTTTCAGTTTGGTGTGTACTTGCAAAGTTAAGTGCCAAACCACGCAACTACTCATAGCCGAGACCGTTCGGCGGCATTTAGCCCTATCGGGCACATACCGCCGAACGTCCCGCGCAGCTGCGCTGCCTGCACTACGGCGTGAAAACGCCGCAGAACAGGCAGC
>NZ_JBHULK010000016.1:0-2614 GCF_042684345.1 Gelatiniphilus marinus
TTTTTTGGGCGTTCCCCTTCGGGTCGGGCTTTCCGTTTCAAGTCCTCGCTGCGCTTCGGGCTATCCACTTCAATCCCTAACGCGCCTTTGCGCCAGGGCCCTTAGCATCCGCCAAGGCCCCTGGCTCCGGCGCTGGGTCTTTGCCCGCCCGGGCGCACCCCGTGGCATTACTGCGCTGTCCCCGGCAATTTGGGCCACCGCTTGCCTCGGGCCATGGTCGATAGGCGGCCAAAAAAATGCCGTCACCGGGCCCCACGGCAAGCATCATGGGGGGGCTCGTGCAAAAACAGCGTTACCTAACCGCCACGTAATAAGCCGTTTAAAAAAAAGTCCAAAAAAAGTCCAAAAAAACCATTGCATAATTAAAAATAGGTAGTAAGTTTGCAGCCGCTAAAAACGGTACATATCGTTAGGGCAAAAAGTTCATATACAAGGTTGTTTGTTCGGTTTTTTACAAGGAGGAAAAAAACTTCAAAAAAAAACAAAAAACACTTGCGGGTAAACAAAAAGGTTGTAAGTTTGCAGCCGCTAAAACAACGACAGTTGTCAAGGCTAAGTTCATCAAAAAGGTGTTTGTTTTCCAAGTTTGATTCGACAAGAAAAAAAACTTTTAAAAAAAACCAAACAACCATTGTGGGATAAAAAAAAAGGTTTTATATTTGCACCCGCTAAACGAGGGAACAAGTTCGGCAAAGACAAAAAAGTTCATAAACATATTGAATTGACAGCGTAAAATCCTTACTGGAAACGGTAGGGACACACAAAGAGAATAGACCATTTTGAGTACTAGAAATTCCTATTGGTTGTTAAGAGATGTTGTTTTTATAAAATAAGGGCAGCACATAAAATTTAACGATGAAGAGTTTGATCCTGGCTCAGGATGAACGCTAGCGGCAGGCCTAACACATGCAAGTCGAGGGGCAGCGAAGAGTGCTTGCACTCTGTCGGCGACCGGCGCACGGGTGAGTAACGCGTATAGAACCTACCTCTTACAGGAGAATAACCAGGAGAAATCCTGACTAATGCTCCATAGCATACATTTGTTTCATGGCAGTTGTATTAAAGATTTATCGGTAAGAGATGGCTATGCGTCCTATTAGCTAGATGGAGTGGTAACGGCACCCCATGGCGACGATAGGTAGGGGCCCTGAGAGGGGGATCCCCCACACTGGTACTGAGACACGGACCAGACTCCTACGGGAGGCAGCAGTGAGGAATATTGGACAATGGGGGCAACCCTGATCCAGCCATGCCGCGTGCAGGAAGACTGCCCTATGGGTTGTAAACTGCTTTTATACGGGAAGAAACACCGCTACGTGTAGCGGCTTGACGGTACCGTAAGAATAAGGATCGGCTAACTCCGTGCCAGCAGCCGCGGTAATACGGAGGATCCAAGCGTTATCCGGAATCATTGGGTTTAAAGGGTCCGTAGGTGGATGATTAAGTCAGGGGTGAAAGTTTGCGGCTCAACCGTAAAATTGCCCTTGATACTGGTTATCTTGAATTGTTATGAAGTAGTTAGAATATGTGGTGTAGCGGTGAAATGCATAGATATCACATGGAATACCAATTGCGAAGGCAGATTACTAATAACATATTGACACTGATGGACGAAAGCGTGGGTAGCGAACAGGATTAGATACCCTGGTAGTCCACGCCGTAAACGATGGATACTAGCTGTCCGGACTTCGGTCTGGGTGGCTAAGCGAAAGTGATAAGTATCCCACCTGGGGAGTACGTTCGCAAGAATGAAACTCAAAGGAATTGACGGGGGCCCGCACAAGCGGTGGAGCATGTGGTTTAATTCGATGATACGCGAGGAACCTTACCAGGGCTTAAATGTAGATTGACAGGTCTAGAGACAGACTTTCCTTCGGGCAATCTACAAGGTGCTGCATGGTTGTCGTCAGCTCGTGCCGTGAGGTGTCAGGTTAAGTCCTATAACGAGCGCAACCCCTGTTGTTAGTTGCCAGCATGTAAAGATGGGAACTCTAGCAAGACTGCCGGTGCAAACCGTGAGGAAGGTGGGGATGACGTCAAATCATCACGGCCCTTACGTCCTGGGCTACACACGTGCTACAATGGTAGGGACAGAGAGCAGCCACTTCGCGAGAAGGAGCGAATCTATAAACCCTATCACAGTTCGGATCGGAGTCTGCAACTCGACTCCGTGAAGCTGGAATCGCTAGTAATCGCATATCAGCCATGATGCGGTGAATACGTTCCCGGGCCTTGTACACACCGCCCGTCAAGCCATGGAAGCTGGGAGTGCCTGAAGTCCGTCGCCGCAAGGAGCGGCCTAGGGTAAAATCGGTAACTAGGGCTAAGTCGTAACAAGGTAGCCGTACCGGAAGGTGCGGCTGGAACACCTCCTTTCTAGAGAAAGACGACTAAGAGGAAGTAAAAAAACTAATATGAAAAATAGTTTATTCTCATTGCTGTTAATTTAAAAATATAGAGATTAGATTCTAGAGCCAAGAGCCTAGACATTAAAGTCTAGATTCTAGTGTCTAAACATCTAGTATCTCAAGAAAACAGTCTCATAGCTCAGCTGGTTAGAGCGCTACACTGATAATGTAGAGGTCGGCAGTTCGAGTCTGCCTGAGACTACAAA
>NZ_JBHULK010000016.1:2710-6086 GCF_042684345.1 Gelatiniphilus marinus
ACGGGGGATTAGCTCAGCTGGCTAGAGCGCCTGCCTTGCACGCAGGAGGTCATCGGTTCGACTCCGATATTCTCCACTAGAGAGTACAAAGATAGAAGTACAAAGTATTAAGATGCGTCTTAATACTTAATATTAACATCTTAATACTTTTAAACGTTCATTGACATATTGAAAAAAGATACATGAAAAATATATAGATTTAATCTAATATTTAATAATAATTCAGGTTAATTAGAATCACGCGAGCGATATCTAATTAATCAATTTTCAATTTGCAATAGTAAATTGAAAATAACTCATTAAAAAAGCAAAAAGTACAATAAGCTAAATAAGGGCGTATGGGGAATGCCTAGGCTCTCAGAGGCGAAGAAGGACGTGATAAGCTGCGAAAAGCTACGGGGATCTGCACACAAGACTTGATCCGTAGATATCCGAATGGGGCAACCCGGCATATTGAAGATATGTCACCTCGCAAGAGGAGCAAACCCGGAGAACTGAAACATCTAAGTACCCGGAGGAGAAGAAAACAAAAGTGATTCCGTTAGTAGTGGCGAGCGAACGCGGATTAGCCCAAACCAATAATGTTACGGCATTGTTGGGGTTGTAGGACCACGACATTCGAATTACAATGAATTAGAACTGTTTGGAAAGACAGGCCATAGACGGTGATAGCCCGGTATAAGTAAAGCGTAGCTAGATAGTGGTATCCTGAGTAGTGCGGGACACGAGTAATCCTGTATGAAACAGTCGGGACCATCCGATAAGGCTAAATACTCCTGAGAGACCGATAGTGAACTAGTACCGTGAGGGAAAGGTGAAAAGAACCCTGAATAAGGGAGTGAAACAGAACCTGAAACCATACGCTTACAAGCGGTCGGAGCGGAATTTATTCTGTAACGGCGTGCCTTTTGCATAATGAGCCTACGAGTTACCGTTGCTAGCAAGGTTAAGCACTTCAGGTGCGGATCCGTAGCGAAAGCGAGTCTGAACAGGGCGCTTTAGTTAGTAGTGGTAGACGCGAAACCGTGTGATCTACCCATGGGCAGGGTGAAGCAGTGGTAACACACTGTGGAGGCCCGAACCGGTTGACGTTGAAAAGTCTTCGGATGACCTGTGGGTAGGGGTGAAAGGCCAATCAAACTCGGAAATAGCTCGTACTCCCCGAAATGCATTTAGGTGCAGCGTTGATTTATAGTTTTATAGAGGTAGAGCTACTGATTGGATGCGGGGGCTTCACCGCCTACCAATTCCTGACAAACTCCGAATGCTATAAAATGTTGATCAGCAGTGAGGGCATGGGTGCTAAGGTCCATGTCCGAGAGGGAAAGAACCCAGACCATCAGCTAAGGTCCCCAAATATATGTTAAGTTGAATAAACGCGGTTGAACTGCTTTGACAGCTAGGATGTTGGCTTGGAAGCAGCCATTCATTTAAAGAGTGCGTAACAGCTCACTAGTCGAGCGGTTCGGCATGGATAATAATCGGGCATAAACATATTACCGAAGCTATGGACTTGAAAAAGTGGTAGGGGAGCATTGTAGTGTCGTCGAAGGTGTGCTGTGAGGCATGCTGGAGAAGCTACAAAAGAAAATGTAGGCATAAGTAACGATAATGCGGGCGAGAAACCCGCACTCCGAAAGACTAAGGTTTCCTCAGCTATGCTAATCAGCTGAGGGTTAGTCGGGACCTAACGCGAACCCGAAAGGGGTAGTGGATGGACAACAGGTCAATATTCCTGTACCTGCTCACGATAAAAGTGACGGAGGCGTATATTTGGTGCGTGCTGACGGAATAGCACGTTGAAGCGAGTAGTAATACCGCGATAGTACACTGAGGCTTCGGCCAAGGTGATAATCCAGAGAAGCGACTTCCAAGAAAAGCGAGTGAAGCAGCCCGTACCCTAAACCGACACAGGTAGTTGGGATGAGAATTCTAAGGAGCTCGAGAGATTCATGGCTAAGGAACTAGGCAAAATAGACGCGTAACTTCGGGAGAAGCGTCGCCCATCTTTGGATGGGCCGCAGTGAAAGAGTCCAGGCGACTGTTTATCAAAAACACAGGGCTATGCTAAATCGAAAGATGACGTATATGGCCTGACACCTGCCCGGTGCTGGAAGGTTAAGTGGAGATGTTAGCCTCGGCGAAGCATTCAAATGAAGCCCCAGTAAACGGCGGCCGTAACTATAACGGTCCTAAGGTAGCGAAATTCCTTGTCGGGTAAGTTCCGACCTGCACGAATGGTGCAACGATCTGGACACTGTCTCAGCCATGAGCTCGGTGAAATTGTAGTAACGGTGAAGATGCCGTTTACCCGCTGTGGGACGAAAAGACCCCGTGCACCTTTACTATAGCTTAGTATTGGTTTTGGATAAGTAATGTGTAGGATAGGTGGGAGACTTCGAAGCGGCGTCGCCAGGCGTCGTGGAGTCATTGTTGAAATACCACCCTTTGCTTGTCTAGAGTCTAACCTTCATTGAAGGGACAGTGCTTGGTGGGTAGTTTGACTGGGGTGGTCGCCTCCAAAAGAGTAACGGAGGCTTCTAAAGGTACCCTCAGCACGCTTGGTAACCGTGCGCAGAGTGCAATGGCATAAGGGTGCTTGACTGAGAGACCTACAAGTCGATCAGGTTGGAAACAAGAGCATAGTGATCCGGTGGTTCCGCATGGAAGGGCCATCGCTCAAAGGATAAAAGGTACGCCGGGGATAACAGGCTGATCTCCCCCAAGAGCTCATATCGACGGGGGGGTTTGGCACCTCGATGTCGGCTCGTCACATCCTGGGGCTGGAGAAGGTCCCAAGGGTTGGGCTGTTCGCCCATTAAAGTGGCACGCGAGCTGGGTTCAGAACGTCGTGAGACAGTTCGGTCTCTATCTACAGTGGGCGTTAGAAATTTGAGTGGATCTGACTCTAGTACGAGAGGACCGAGTTGGACCAACCTCTGGTGTACCTGTTGTCGCGCCAGCGGCATTGCAGGGTAGCTACGTTGGGAAGGGATAAGCGCTGAAAGCATATAAGCGCGAAACCCACCACAAGATGAGATTTCTTTAAAGGGTCGTGGGAGATTACCACGTTGATAGGCTACAGGTGTAAAGGCAGCAATGTCATAGCCGAGTAGTACTAATAACCCATAGGCTTATTGTACGCCTGTTTTTTTAGTAAGTACAAAAATAATTATTGTGTCATGTTCTTTATTTCAATATGTTAAGATATTTATCTTTCTTTTATAGAAAGAGATCCCGCATCAAGTGCGGGACTAAAGCTTAAGGTGGTTATAGCGACGGGGCTCACCTCTTACCATTCCGAACAGAGAAGTTAAGCCCGTTAGCGCCGATGGTACTGCATTTGTGGGAGAGTAGGTCGTTGCCTTTTTTGGAG
>NZ_JBHULK010000017.1:0-2312 GCF_042684345.1 Gelatiniphilus marinus
AGCTGCGCTGCCTGCACTACGGCGTGAAAACGCCGCAGAACAGGCAGCTATACGCCATTTTGCAAAGTGAAAACGTTTCACTACTTTTCACTTTGCAAAACAGCGCATAGCTGCGCGGGACGTTAGCGGTAATTAGAATAAACATTTTCACATCAAGAAATATGACTGAATAACAAGAAAAATCAAATGTCGTGTAAATGTCGCCAATAAAACACTACTAATTTTAGGTAAGTTTTACGATTTAAGATAATTTTACTGAAAATTTCAATTAAAATGGATACACTAAATTTTGGAAAGGAATTAATTAGAATAAGAAAATCTAAAGGGTTAACGCAAGCTGAAGTTGCAGAGAAATGTAACATAACAATACGCACCATTCAAAGGATTGAATCCGGTGTTGTTAAGCCAAGAAGTTCTACTGTCAAAATGATTTCGGAATTTTTAGAAGTTGATTTTTTTGAAAATTCAAATTTGAAAAACCGTACTATTCTATGGCATTTAAAAGACATCTTTAACTTAAAAACAAATACAATGAAAAAAATCTCAATCTTATCAACTTTCGTTTTAATTTTAACATTAATGGGTTTTAACATATTCCGTACTGAAGCACAATCTAAACCTACAAATAAAAAACAGAAAGTTGCATTAGAAAGTCAAAACGAAAAAGTTGATTTCTCAAAGATTTTTGATGAATTTAAAATCGCAGATAATTACGTATTTGTTACAAAAAATAATAAGCAAGGTTTGATGACTATAGACGGAAAGGTAATTGTTCCTTGCGAATATGATATGTTTGAAATTGAAGATAATTATGTTTTAACCCTAAAAGGTAATAAACGTGGTTTGATGAATCTAGATGGAGAAACAATCATTCCTTGCGAATATAATACGTTTGAAATTGAAGATAATTATGTTTTAACTTTAAAAGGTAATAAACGTGGTTTGATGAATCTAGATGGAGAAACAATCATTCCTTGCGAATATGATACTATGAAATTTGATCAAGGAGTTGCCATTGTAACAAAAAACGGAAAAACAAAAAAAATACGAATTTAAAACTACCGCTAACACTGTATAACCAAAATTGTTTCATTTAGTAAAATAGAATAATTCTAAACCTTAAAATTAATATATTTAACAAACGAAAAATTGCAAAACCAAAACACAACTTTGGTTATACAAACCCGTTACCCACAATATGAAAAAAGTCCTACTCTATTTATTAATTGCCATTTCACCGATAATTATCTACTCAATTTTTGGAGTAATTTTTGTCGGAAATCATAGCTGGATGATTTCATTAACATTACCATCAATTTTTGTATTGTCTTTCCTTTTATTTAATAAAACAGGAAAAAAAGAACATTTGAAATTAGGATTAACAATCATTCTTCCAATTTTTCTAATTTTCTTTATAACATCATTTTTTGCTAGTTTTTCAAGAACATTAATGTATTTAATTTTTGTTCCTATTAGCGTTTATTTAGGCTGGTTGTTTTCTAATCGAAAATCTATATTGATAATTATATTTTCGTTTTTTTTATTCGCGTTTGTTGGAATAATTTTATTTCCGAATTTATTCGTTTTACAAAATAATATTGGAGCGCATAAGAATGAAGCGTTTGATGGAATATCATTAATAAACAAGAATAAAGAAAGTATCGAGTTAGATAAATCAAAAATTATTGTTCTCGATTTTTGGACAACATCTTGCGGAATTTGTTTTAAAAAGTTTCCTGATTTAGAAAAATATTATTTAGAATTTAAGGATAATCCTAACGTTGAATTTTATTCAATAAACGTTCCGTTAAAAAGAGATGAATTTAGCAAAGTCGTAAAATTAGTAGATGAGCTTAATTACAAGTTTCCAACTTTTTATGCAACCTCAATAAAAGAAGTTGAGAATTTAGGAATTTATGCTTACCCTCATTTATTAATACTAAAAAATGGAAAATTAAGATATGATGGTAGATTAGAAACTGATAAGTACATTTTTGTAAATCATTTAAAATCTGAAATAAATAAGTTAATTAACGAATAAAAAATACTGTGGGTAACAATGGCTATAAATAATTGCTTGTTCTCGCCTACTTCTGAAAATCCTCGCGGATTTTCAGTTTGGTGTGTAATTGCAAAGTTAACCGCTAAATCACGCAACTACTCATAGCCGAGACCGTTGTGCCTAATTTAACGAAAACTTGAGCCTAGAATTAGAAAACATAGAGAAACGTAAAACCATACCTTTAACAAAAGGAGAATGGCTAGCCTTTTTCTTCGTTCCAGTTAATCCCAATTGGCGTTTAAATCCAAAA
>NZ_JBHULK010000018.1:0-1949 GCF_042684345.1 Gelatiniphilus marinus
TAATGTTAGAAATAAACTAATAGCAAGAGCATTTGCAGTAGTTAAAAGAGGAACGCCATATGTTGTTCTCCAACAACATGCCGCATAAAAAAACTATATTTCGTTAGGATTTGACCTTGGAATACGTGTTATGATTAGTTACGGAAAAAGACGTGAGTCATTTTCCGCTAGTTGCTAAGTTAATTAATTTCAAGGGATTTTCCGATAGGGAAATCAGCAGTAATTAATTATACACGTTGTTGTGCTTTCGTTATTTTTTAAGAACTTTTAATTCTTTATCTATTAATTCAATCAAAGTTTTTGCTTTTTTTTCTGCTTGATTTAATGGATCTTCTACAAGCCAAAATATTTGTTGATTTAAACTATTGATAAAATAAATATATTCTTTATCTATTTTAAGAGAATCATAATCGTTTGGAATCATTGCTCTATTGGCAACATTCCACAATCCATCAAAGCGAGTGTTGAAAAGATTATAACTGGCATTGTCTATAATGTTTGAGTACTTTGATATTTTCATATCAAAATTGGTTTTGGCAAATGTATAAAAAGAAACTATCTCTTTTTTCAGACTGTCATTTGAAATGAGATTTAAATCGTTTGAACTCAATGTAGAGAATACTCCTTGATCAATCCTTGGTGACCAATAAGCAGTAGAATTCAAAAAATGAAAATTTAAAGAATCATTATAAGATAAGTTGGTGTCCATATGGGCTTTGAGAAGCTTTATCGAATTATGGATAGTTCTATACTCTTCGATGTAATATTCAAAGCTTTCAATATCACTTTCAATGCTGGTTTCAAAATTTTGAAGTAGCTTTATTTCTGCGTCCTTTAGTTTTCGTTTTTCATTCCAATTATTAATCTGAAGAGCAATTAAAATTCCAATTACAACAAGGATAATTTCTCCTATTGCATATTTAAAATACTTTCTATTTTTTCCTTCTGAAAGTAAGTTTTGTCGAATTTTTCTGAAGAATTTTATCATTGGTGGTTAGTTTCTTTAAAGGTAGGATAATATATGAATTTGGGAATTCAGATAATGAAGCACAACGGTTTTGTGTATGATTAGTGGCGTGTTTTAAGCACTAAAGTTAGCAAATAAAAACCGAATAGAAAATCCGCGAGGATTTTCGTAAGTAGTCGAGAACTAGCCATTAATTATACACGTTGTTACCTACAGTTTTTTATCAGAATTTACTTGAAGCTTTTTTTCCTTTTTCGGTTTTAATTTGGTCAATTTGTTCTTCGGAAAGAACTGTCGAAAAGTTACATAAACCAACTCCGCCAGAATTAGTACACATCAATCTTATTTTTTTTCCAGTCCACTTTTCAATTCCGTTTTCTTTTGATGTCGGTTCTCCAAAAGCTTCTCCAAATAGTTTTCTATAATAATCAAATTCAGGACCTTTTTCAGTTAATCTTTCCGCTTCTTTGAGTGCATTTTGACGTCTTTCCATACTCGCTCCTTTGTCACGTGCAATTCTGACTAATTCATCTATTTTATCCACAAACATTAGCGTAAAATGTTCAATAGTTTCTTTTCCGTCTTTAGAAACTAAAATTATAATTTTGTCAATTTTGTGGTTTTCAATTTCGTATTCTGATACATTTTGTATTAAATACATATTTTGCTCTTTTTCGTCTTTTTTTACTTTTTCCGCAAGACTTGAAATCGAATTTCCAATTTTTATGTCCATAAATCCAGCTTTTTTATCCAATTCAGCCGTGTTTTGGGAAATCGCATTTGTCATTATTGAAATCGCAATAAATAATGTCAGAAGTAGTTTTTTCATTTTTGTTCGTCTGTTCGTTTAAATTGTAGGTAACGTCCCGCGCAGCTATGCGCTGTTTTGCAAAGTGAAAAGTAGTGAAACGTTTTCACTTTGCAAAATGGCGTATAGCTGCCTGTTCTGCGGCGTTTTCACGCCGTAGTGCAGGCAGCGCAG
>NZ_JBHULK010000019.1:0-1767 GCF_042684345.1 Gelatiniphilus marinus
TTTAATTTTCCTGCGGTAAGTTCGTCTAAAATTTTGAGTTTAAAAGATTCGGAATACCGTCTAATTACTTTGTCATTTTTGTACATAATGTTTAAAATTATGTAGCCTTTATTCAGGACGGGTCAAACTAACTGTATGATATTAGAAGTAGCAACAGATGCGGATTTTGAGTATTTTCAAGAATATGGAGGTGATTCTAATGATAGAATTTTAGCTGAATTTAATAATATTGAAGGTATTTATGCGACTACATTTGATTTGGAAATAGTTATAGTACATCAAAATGTATGGACAACAATCAATGATCCTTATGTGTCTACCTCAGGTTCAACTATTAATAGTGAGATAGGTAATACATGGCAAACTACATTTGGAAACGTAAAAAGAGATTTGACACATATGTTTACTGGTAAAGACTTAGGGGGTTTATTAGGCAGAACTTCAGGCATCGGTAATGTCTGTGTTGATGCTAATGCAAATAGTTTTACTGTGGATGTTGACGAAAGTAATTCTTATACGGTAGCTCACGAAATTGGACATAACTTAGGGGCCGTTCATCCAAACGGAGACCCCAACTCTTTCTGCGGAGGTACAGATCTTCAACGTACTGTGATGTGTCAGGGAGGAAATATTGCTAATATTGTATTTTCTGCTTTTTCTCAAAATCAAATTAACAACTTTATTTCTGAAAACTCAGCATGCCTATTTGAGTTTGATTATATTTCATCAATACTTGGTAATAATAATATTTGCGTTAATAATTCGGATGCTTATACTTTGAACGTGCCTAATGAGGCAAATATAACTTGGTCGTTGAGTAATTCTAATGCTAGAATTGTTTCTGGTCAAGGTACTACTACCATAACTATTGAAGGCTTGAACTTTGGAAGTGTAAACTTAACTGCGTCAGTTGATTTTGTTTGTCAAGATCCTACTTTGGTAATTCAAGAATTATGGATTGGAGAGCCAATTATTTCTTCAAACGATGTTTTTGTACGTGATAGCTATTACAACAATTTAAGCGGTAGTGGTACTTATTCCGACCCTTATATAGTTTGTAATGGCGAAGAATATGTAATCAATATGGATTCAAACAACGTTAACAGTATAAATTATACCACGATACCAAGTGGTTGGACATCGTATTCTTATGGTGTTTACGAAATTGCCTTTACGCCCAATAACATGAATTATGGTAATACTTACGCCATAGATGTAGATTATGTTGGAGCTTGTGGCAACAGCGTACATACTAAGTATTTTAAGAAAGACGATTATTGCTTTGGTGGCTATTTTAAAGTAGTACCAAACCCAATAACATCTACAGAGCTTACTATTTTAAAGAAGGGTAATAACGAAACAAAAGCTTTTAATGCCAATTACGAAGTTGAATTTTTGCTGTTTAACGATAAGGGCGTACAATTAAAATCAAAAAAAGACCTAACCAATAAAAAGAATTATACTTTAAACATTCCCAACTTAAAAAATGGCATGTATTATTTAAAGGTAATAACAGAAAAACATACCGAAGTACACAGAATACTTGTGGACCGTTAAAAGTTACTGTACATAGGTAATGTGGTCAAAAATTATTAATCAAAAAAAGCGAGCTACTTAACAAAAGGTAGCTCGCTTTTTTAGACACTATCCCATTAAGTGTGTAAACTTAATTTATCGAGGGTTTGACTTTCTTAAAGTTGAACCCTTTTTTCAAATATAGTTAAAAATTGGTTTAAAATAATGCCCCAATTCCTAATAGGCATTGAC
>NZ_JBHULK010000020.1:0-1716 GCF_042684345.1 Gelatiniphilus marinus
GCTGCGCTGCCTGCACTACGGCGTGAAAACGCCGCAGAACAGGCAGCTATACGCCATTTTGCAAAGTGAAAACGTTTCACTACTTTTCACTTTGCAAAACAGCGCATAGCTGCGCGGGACGTTATGCACAAATTCGGCTGAATAGCTGAATTTCAGGTGATTAATTTTAGTGAAATTATTTATTTTGATTAAAAACCTCCTAACTCTGAAACTGAATCCGAAAAGCAGCACGCTGAATAAACTGACGTTGACACAAAGCACTCTGACCAACTAACACTGAATTACAAAACTCTGAATCACAGTACGCTGAATAAATTGACGCAGATGAACAGCATTCTGACAAACTGACTATGAAAAACAACACTCTAAATGACAAAACTCTGTGTTGTCCAAATAGAAATAAATAACAATTTTTAGTACAATGAGAATTAATGAATTTATCTTCGTCATGGTTAGTTGACGTGACCAGCTGGAACTGATAAACTTTGACGATATGGGTTTCGTTATAAGCTGTGCGTGCCTCATGAGTGCATAACAACGTATATCCTCAATGGTGAGATTTAGAATAAACTCAAACGTCCAAAATTTTTTATTACATTTGGCTTAATCTGAATTGGTTCAGGCTTATTTGCCTCACCACTGAAGGTTATACGAAACCGTTGTACGTAAGTTAAGAATGAACAGTAAAATCAAAACAATTTTAGCTGTGACAATTGTTACAGTATTCGGCTTTATAATATTTGGACTTTACTTAATGAGTGAAGAAGACAGATATGGAGATTTAGTTTATTTTAATCAAAAAGTTAAAGATGGAGATATAATATTTCGATGTAAATATTCTGGCGATTTAGGACAAACTTCTAATTTCAATGAATTCGGAATTATAGAAAAATCTTGGGGAAATGTATATGTTTGGGATAATCAAAATACAATTAAAAAAGACCTTTATGATTGGGCTGAAAAAGGAAATGGAGAACGAGTAAAGGTTTATAGAACGAAAGATTCTGACTTTGAAATCAACAAAGCAGAATTAGTTAACGGAACTTACAATTATTTAATGGAATCTAACAAAATGGAATTTGTAACTGAAAACTATTAATGACGCGGAGAAAAAAAATAAAAATTGGAATCGGAATTATATTTACAGGAATAGTTTTCTGGCAATTTGGCTTTTTCACAAGGTTTAATTATTTGACTGCTAAAATTGATATTATTGGAGACACACCTAGATATGTTACGGTTGGTCTGCCATTTGAGAATTATGGAGTTCCAGTATTATCGTTAAATGAAAAATATGGATTTTATGAACATTTTTATGGATGCACATTTTCTGGTCCACAAATTCGCGGAATTAAAGCCTATAATACTCAAATTGAAAAGTATCTGAATAAAAGAAACGGAAATGATTGGCGGAAAAAATATCAGGCAGAATTGGATTATATGATTAAACATAACGCAACAGAATAAAAAACCTACGTACAACAACGTGTATAGCTAATTACTTGTTCTATGCGTACTCGGAAAATCCTACGGATTTTCCTCTGGTTCGTTTTCTATTTACTAACTTAGTGCTTGCCAACGTAACTAGCCATAACACGTATTCCAAGGTCAAATCCTAACGAAATATAGTTTTTTTATGCGGCATGTTGTTGGAGAACAACATATGGCGTTCCTCTTTTAACTACTGCAAATGCTCTTGCTATTAGTTTATTTCTA
>NZ_JBHULK010000021.1:0-1335 GCF_042684345.1 Gelatiniphilus marinus
GACACTATCCCATTAAGTGTGTAAACTTAATTTATCGAGGGTTTGACTTTCTTAAAGTTGAACCCTTTTTTCAAATATAGTTAAAAATTGGTTTAAAATAATGCCCCAATTCCTAATAGGCATTGACCATTTCTTGGTAGCCTCCCTTAATGCTAAAAATGTGGATTTCATTACAGCTTCATCGGTTGGGAATGAGAGCTTGTTTTTGGTGTATTTCCTAATTTTTCCATTGAGATTTTCAATAAGGTTTGTAGTGTAAATGATTTTTCTGATTTCAACCGGAAACTCATAAAAAGCAGTAAGCTCTTCCCAGTTATCCCTCCAACTTTTGATGGCATAAGAATACTTGTGTTCCCATTTTTCAGCAAAGTCCTCCAGGGCGGCCTTAGCGGCGCTTTTGGTAGGTGCATCGTAGATGTTTTTCATGTCTTTTGTAAACTCCTTTTTATCCTTCCAGACCACATAGCGACAAGCATTCCTAATTTGGTGTACCACACATATTTGAGTCTTGGATTCAGGGAACACGTTTTTAATGGTGTCGGTAAAGCCATTAAGGTTATCGGTGGCGGTAATAAGCAAATCTTGAACGCCTCTGGCTTTCATATCGGTCAAGACGCTCATCCAGAAGGCTGCCGATTCGTTCTTGCCCAACCAAAGCCCCAAGACTTCCTTTTTGCCGTCTCTACGAAGCCCTACGGCAATGTACATGGTTTTGTTGATGACTTTGGAGTTTTCTCGTACCTTGAAAACGATGCCATCCATCCAGGTTATTAAATATACAGGTTCTAGGGGGCGGTTCTGCCAAGCCACAATATCGTTGGTAACTTTATCTGTGATGCGTGATATGGTGGATGTTGATACATCAAAACCGTAGACCTCTCGGATTTGTTCTTCGATATCAGAATTACTCATACCTTTGGCGTATAGACTGATAATTACGTTTTCTATGCCATCGACCATATTGGTTCGCTTAGGGACAAGCATGGGGTTAAAGGAGGCTTCCCTGTCCCTAGGTACTTGAATGATACTTTCACCTAAAGCGGTTTTTACCTTTTTGGAAGCATAACCGTTGCGTGAGTTCGGATTGGGCGATTGTTCGTGTCTGCTGTAATCTAAATGAGCATCCAGCTCGCCTTCCAGCATCTTTTCAATGCCTCGTTTTTGAATGGACTTTAGAAAAGAGGTTAGTTCTTCTCCTGTTTTAAACTGTTTTAAAAAGTCGTCGTTTAATAAATCGTCTTTGTTCATCGTGTATAAAATTTAAATTAATAAAAAAATATCGAGGGTTGCAACCCTCGATATTTTTAAACTTTACACACTTTGTGAGATACTACC
>NZ_JBHULK010000022.1:0-1303 GCF_042684345.1 Gelatiniphilus marinus
TTTGACCCGTCCTGAATAAAGGCTACATAATTTTAAACATTATGTACAAAAATGACAAAGTAATTAGACGGTATTCCGAATCTTTTAAACTCAAAATTTTAGACGAACTTACCGCAGGAAAATTAAACAAGTATCAACTAGGTAAAGCTTATGGTATTGCACCAACCACTATCAATGAGTGGATTAAGAAGTACAACCGTAAAGACCTAATGAACACCAGAGTAACCGTGAAAACTAAAGACGAGATTACACGTATTAAACAACTTCAAAAAGAGATTGAACAGCTCAAAAAACTACTCTTGAAAAAAGATATGGATGCGCTTATTGATGATTCATACCTTGAGGTTGCAGCAGAACAGTTAGGATATAAATCTGTTCTGGAGCTAAAAAAAAAGCTAAGTATCAAGCCTTAATCAAGGCCAGAGAAAAGTCAAAGGGATTTGCTTCTCTAACTACTATAACTGCTGGTTTCGGACTTAAACGTGATGCGTACTACAAATACAAACGTAGAGAAGATAAACGTTTAGAGATAGAGAAAAAAGTGGTTACAATAGTCAAGAATAGACGCAAATCCCTTCCTAGAGAAGGTGTTAGAAAACTTACCAAAGCATTAAAACAAGAGTTTACTAATACCCATTTAAAAATAGGTAGAGATACCTTATTCAATATCCTTAGAAAACACAATATGCTTACACTTAGAAAGAAATACAGCTCAAGAACCACTAACTCATTACACAGGTTCTACAAGTATAAAAATATCATTAAACACATCGAAGTGACTAAATCAAACCAAGTCTGGGTTAGTGATATTACTTACATTAGAACTATAAAAGGCTTTTGCTACTTAGCGCTAATTACAGATATGCACAGCCGTAAAATCATTGGATACGACGTTAGCAATAGCCTAGAACTTAAAGGCTGTGTCAGAGCTTTAAATAAGGCTTTATATCAATCTAAAAATATTAATGGGCTTATACATCATTCAGATAGAGGCATACAGTATTGTAGTAACGTTTACACTCAAATCTTAAAGAGAAACAACATCGACATTAGTATGACTGAAGAAAATCATTGCTACGAAAATGCAATGGCAGAACGTGTAAATGGCATCTTAAAAGATGAATTCTATCTCGACCAGACATTTGATAGCCTGCAACACGCAAAGAGAGCAACAAAAAATGCAATTAATCTATACAACGAAATAAGATTACATTTATCTTTAGACTATAAAACACCAAATATGGTATATAAATTAACAGCGTAAAATCAATTTTAACCTGTAGCCATATTTCAGGACTAGACA
>NZ_JBHULK010000023.1:0-1226 GCF_042684345.1 Gelatiniphilus marinus
CTTTAGTTTGTAATAAATAACTTTATATAGAAAAAGAGGAGAACTATAACGTGTTTTAGAATTACAGATCCATGACACGTACGAGTCCTCTCTTTCTATAGAGTTGCAAAGAACCATTTGGAATACCAGGCTTATAAGATCCCGATAAAGGAAGTAGTTTTTGCAACATATTTATTAACTCTAATTGTAAAAATATGAAAAATTACGAAGAAGTAGTAGGAATTGATGTCTCAAAAAAAACAATAGATGCTTACTGTTATCACAGTCAAGCACACAAAGAGTTTATCAATGATATTAGTGGTTACAAAAGCCTTGTAAAATGGGTTTTTAAAACTGTAAAAGGAGCTGATGTTTTTTATTGTTTTGAGAATACGGGTTATTATTCCTTAAAGTTAGCTCTTTACATGTCTAGCCAAAACATGGTTTACGTAGAGGAGAGTCCATTAAAAATTAAACGATCATCAGGAGTTGTAAAAGAGAAAACAGATCGATTGGATGCATGCCTAATAGCACGTTATGCTTGGTTGTACCGAGAAGAATTGGCGCCAAGTACAGTTAAAAGCTCTTCTCATTTGGAGTTAGGTAGATTGCTAGCTTTACGAGATCAATTGGTGCGCAATAATGCAGGTTTGAAAGGAACGTTGAAAGAGATAAAGGTGCTTTTGTCAAGTCCAACAACAGACGCTGGTTGTATAAGCTTAAAACGGAGCATTGATTACTTGGAAAAGCAAGTGAGAACAATAGAAACCAGGATAAAAGAGATTCTGTCAGCAGACACCTCTATGGAAAAGAACTATGAATTACTGACCAGTCTCAAAGGTGTTGGTTTAGTTGTAGCTAGCCAATTGATTTATCATACGGGAAACTTTACGCGCTTTGATAATTGGCGGGCCTTTTCAAGTTACTGCGGTACAGCGCCCTTTGAGCATCGTTCGGGAACCAGTATTCACCGTAGGAAACAATGTCATTATTTAGGCGATAGAAAAATGAAAAGCCTGTTGAGTATGGCAAGTGTATCTGCAATTCAGCACGACAGTGAATTACGTTTATATTATAAGAAAAAGTTAGCCGAAGGAAAAGATAAAATGATTGCCGTAAATAATGTTAGAAATAAACTAATAGCAAGAGCATTTGCAGTAGTTAAAAGAGGAACGCCATATGTTGTTCTCCAACAACATGCCGCATAAAAAAACTATATTTCGTTAGGATTTGACCTTGGAATACGT
>NZ_JBHULK010000024.1:0-1136 GCF_042684345.1 Gelatiniphilus marinus
TTTTCACTTTGCAAAATGGCGTATAGCTGCCTGTTCTGCGGCGTTTTCACGCCGTAGTGCAGGCAGCGCAGCTGCGCGGGACGTTCGGCGGTATGTGCCCGATAGGGCTAAATGCCGCCGAACGTGTACGTGTATGATTTCGTTGCGTGTTTCTAGCAACTAATTTAGCAAATACAAACCGAATAGAAAATCCGCGAGGATTTTCGTAAGTAGGCGAGTACAAGCAATGAATTATACACGTTGTTCTACGCAGTTTTTTTCCATAAATTGTTCAGCGACTTTTTCACTTTTCCTTTAATTTCGTAAAAATAAGCTCTATTTCCTTTTATGATTACTTTCTTATTTCTCGGCATTCTTTCTTTATCGATAGGAACAACAACATCTATTTCGTAATAGTCAGAATTTTTGTTTTCAGTTTTGAGTTCTATGAAATCTGTGAATCCATAAGTGTAAATTCCGATTTTCTCAATGTCTTTTTTTGCTATTCTGAAAGTATTTGTTGAGTCTAAATTCACTCTGTTTCGGATACGAGGTGCCCAAGCGCAACTTCCTTCTTTTAGCCATTCTCTTGTTAAATGCTTGTATTTTCTCCTTTTGTTAAAGTACAGAGTTAGTAATTCAAATTCCGATTTTTGGTTTTCAATCAAGTTTTGATTTTCGTAAAGTTCAATATAATGATTGACTTTAATTTCAATTGAGTCTTTAAGTCCGATTTGCTTTTCGATTATATTCACAGTTGGCTCTCGCCTTTGTAAATCTGGATTTAGAATAACTTCTCCATCTTTTAAAATCCATTTTCCTTCGTTTGTATAATCTTTAAAGGTTTGTGGGTAAACATAATCAGTTGTTCGCAATCGAAAAGTTCCGTCCGCTTTTAATTCCAATTCGGTTATTAATGCTTTTCCATTGGGCATCCAATCTCCATATTTTCCGACGTATTTAGAAATATCATTTTGTGCTTCAACATTTAGTGTAAGCATCAAGATTGTTAATATGTAAAATATTTGTCTCAAATTGCGTAGAACGTCCCGCGCAGCTATGCGCTGTTTTGCAAAGTGAAAAGTAGTGAAACGTTTTCACTTTGCAAAATGGCGTATAGCTGCCTGTTCTGCGGCGTTTTCACGCCGTAGTGCAGG
>NZ_JBHULK010000025.1:0-1002 GCF_042684345.1 Gelatiniphilus marinus
TTTTGTATATCCGTTTAATGTCCATTAGCTGTAATGCTAGCAATAACGAGCCTATCAAAGATTCGTTCGCCAAAATATCTTCGATTAAGCTTATAAACAAACTCATTGAGGTAAAGTTGCAGGTACTTTTTCTTGATTTTGTGATAGGTTCCTACAAAATTCCGTTTAGCATTGCTAATAGCTATATGTACCCATTTTAAAGTTTCTTTAGTGGTTTGCTCGTTTGATTTTTCACTCATGTGTATCTCTACATAATCAGCGATATTGATATACGAGGTACTATTGTCGGTAAATACAATGGTCTGCTCATCATCAATGGCGTTTTCAAAGGTTTTATCTGTTCCATCAGCCTTATGGCCATCCAAAACTTTAGCTTTAAAATAGCGACATTGCCTGTCTACCTTTCCCGTTTCTATATCCTCAAGCACGGTGCTTTCTGCCATAATCATAACATTTGATTTTGTCTTACTGCCCCGGCCTGCTTTTTGTGTTTTATCTGCCAGTCCTGAAGCTTCTATAGTAAAGTAGCCTTCGTCCATTTCTATCATGCCCTCTAGAGTATATCTGTCATCTCGCTCTCCCATGGCCTTGCGTAATTTATGGACCATTGCCCATACAGGCTCATAACGTTTTAAATCTAATTGACGTTGTATTTCTTTGGACGAAAACCCTTTTTTGGTCGTGCTTAAAAGAAACATTGTCTTATACCAAATCAAAAATGACAACTTGGAACTTTCCATAATGGTTCCACTTCGTAAAGATTGTCTGGATCTGCAAGATTTGCACTCATAACTCCATTTATTTTGTAACCAATAGTGGTCTGTACCTTGGCAACGATTGCAAATCACACCAATCTTATCACGCTCGGACTTAAAATGCAATCGACAGCTCGCTTCATCTGTAAAATGAACTCCAAAACTAAATATATTCATAGATAACTCTTTTAATATCAATTAAATATACGAAATATATTTGACTTTAGGGCAGTTTACGGACATGCAA
>NZ_JBHULK010000026.1:0-748 GCF_042684345.1 Gelatiniphilus marinus
ATTTAACGAAAACTTGAGCCTAGAATTAGAAAACATAGAGAAACGTAAAACCATACCTTTAACAAAAGGAGAATGGCTAGCCTTTTTCTTCGTTCCAGTTAATCCCAATTGGCGTTTAAATCCAAAAAGTGCCAACCAAATTGAATTTGAACGTTATAAAAAGTTTGGATTTGAAAAAAAAGTTGAACAAGCCGAAAAAGCAAGAATTGCTGGAATACTATTTTATCTTCTAATAATACTTGTTGCAATCATAATTAGTAGTTTTTAAATGGAAAAAATAATTACTGAAATAAACAAAGCTTGGAATTGGAAAGGGTTTAACGCGACCGAAATAGTTCGAACGAATGAATTTGGAAACGTGATTTTCAAAACCGACAAAAACGAATATTGGAGGATTTGTCCCGAAGAAATTAGTTGTGGGAAAATTGCGGAATCAGAATCGGAATTTAATAAAATCTCATCTGACTCTGAATTTATAGAAGATTGGGAGATGACAAACCTTGTGAATATTGCGAAATCGGAACTTGGAGAATTAAAAGAAAACGAAAAATATTGTCTGAAAATGTCGGCTGTTATTGGCGGAGAATATGAAAAATCGAATCTCGGAAAAATTAGTTTTGCGGAATTAATTGCTTTTAGCGGAGATTTAGGGTTTCAGATGAAGGATTTGAAAGACGGACAAAAAATAAAACTGAATATAAAAAACTAGGCACAACAACGTGTATAATTCATTGCTTCTGATTTTCCT
>NZ_JBHULK010000027.1:0-697 GCF_042684345.1 Gelatiniphilus marinus
CGTTGGCAACAAGCTGAAAAAATCACGAATGAATCAAAATCTGGAACAAATATTTGAATTAGAATCTGCCGAAAAATATAATGAAGCATATTCTGAATATCAAAACCTGATTTCGGAAAACAACTCGGATTTTGAAACGTGGAAATATTATTTCTTCTTTTTGTGGTCTATGCTTGAAGATGTGAACGGACTTTTTAAAAAAGATATTGACTTACGAACCGAATTGGAATCCGAATTAAAAATTGGACTGAAAAAATACTCGGAATTAGCTGAATTTAATTTTATTGTTGGATATGCAATTTCCATTTTCCCTTACGAATTTGGCGACTACGAAGAGTTGGAAATCAAAGGGAAAGAAATGCTAAAAAGGGCGTTTGAATTGGAACAATCTAATCCGATTTATAAAATGGTTTATTTGGGTTCAAAGAGTCTGAATGAGAAAGAACAGAGTTTATATAAAAACGCTTGTGCTGAATCAAAACTGATTTTAAAAACTAAACATAGCGGAAAAGGATTATTGAACGAATATTACAACCAAGTATTTAATCGTGAATAAAAAAAGCCAGTGCCCAACAATGTATAACCGCAATTACGGCGGATTCGACTACGTCCGAATCCACTCGGAATTGCTAACGTCATTGCTTAACCGAAAATTATTAACTTTAAATCCGTAACTGACGGTTATACAAAACCGTTG
>NZ_JBHULK010000028.1:0-515 GCF_042684345.1 Gelatiniphilus marinus
ATTTGATTTTATGGATGAGCGCTCTCATCATGAGGCAAAAGGAATTACGAGCAATGAAGCGCAAAACCGTAGATTTTTGCGTTCCATTATGGAAAACAGTGGGTTTGAAGGGTTCTGTTGCAAAGTTTTAAATAAAGAATAAAATCCCTTACGGTATCTATGATTTAAGCTGGGATTCCCAATAATACCTTGATTTCAGTACAGACCGAAAACCCGAAGAGAGTGCCTTCTTTTCGGGTTTTCTTATATAATCCTCGAATGGCTTCCATGCCTTTAATCGTGGTAGAGGCAGTGCGTAAACTTCGATAGAATTTATTGCGTCTCTTTACTGGACGATGGTCTTGTTCAATCAAATTACTCAGGTATTTAATGGTACGATGTTCTGTCCCTTGATAAAAGCCGTATTCTTTTAGTTTCTTAAAGGCACTTGTAATAGAGGGGGCTTTATCTGTGACTACAACCTTCGGTTCATCAAACTGCTTCACTAACCGTTTAAGAAAAGCATAGGCTGCTTG
>NZ_JBHULK010000029.1:0-503 GCF_042684345.1 Gelatiniphilus marinus
TTCAAATCATTGATAAAAATTTAAATATAAATGAACAAGTTTTCATTTACAAAGCAACAAATAATTTACTAACACTGCGCTCTAATAAAAAACAATTAGATTACACTTTTAGTTTGGATTCTCCAAAAAAGCTCGTATTTATTTTGACAACGAATGATGGGACAGAAGGGACAGCTAAACCAATTGAATTTTTTAAAGCTGATTGATGAATAGTTGTTTGATATTACAAAACAATAATTTCACCGAAGGTGAAACAAGGGAAACTTTACAAAAAGTGGCTAGCATTTGCTAGCCTTTTTTGTATTGTGGAGCGTGGGTTTTGAGGGGGATTCAAGGGGGAGCTTGCGCCCCTTTGAAAAGCGGTTATTTGCACCAAATACGTAGGTATTTGGCTAGCAAATATAGAGCTTGCCAAACCCTTTTAGTGAGCTTTACTCATTGTACCTTTTTAGGTACAATGATATTGCGAACGATACGTCCGTAGGACGTACTGAAAGGGTGGG
>NZ_JBHULK010000030.1:0-500 GCF_042684345.1 Gelatiniphilus marinus
GACATTAAAGTCTAGATTCTAGTGTCTAAACATCTAGTATCTCAAGAAAACAGTCTCATAGCTCAGCTGGTTAGAGCGCTACACTGATAATGTAGAGGTCGGCAGTTCGAGTCTGCCTGAGACTACAGGGTTGTCGAAAGACAGACGAGAAGTTTACCCTGAGCGTAGTCGAAGGGAGTCTGCCTTAGACTACGAAGCACTTAAGTGCTGAGTATGCCCACGAAGGTGGGTATCTTTTAAAGGAAATCGATAGGATTGTTTTTAAAAGAAACGTTCATTAAAAAAAAGGAAATTTTAGAAGTAGAGCAACCCAGTTAACGTTGCAGCGATTAGTTACTGTTAACTTTTAACTAAAGACTGTTCACTTAAACACGGGGGATTAGCTCAGCTGGCTAGAGCGCCTGCCTTGCACGCAGGAGGTCATCGGTTCGACTCCGATATTCTCCACTAGAGAGTACAAAGATAGAAGTACAAAGTATTAAGATGCGTCTTAATACTTA